>NZ_JAHVAA010000014.1 GCF_019264485.1 Sediminibacterium sp. | reverse complement strand
AGTCAGTAGTGAGTAAAATGATTACATACTCACTACTGACTACTCACTACTCACTTACTCACCCCTCAAACGTGCTATAGAAATAAGGTGTTTTAGCTTCGAATTCGGCGCTGCAGGTATCTACCATTTTATAAACACGGGTAATACCGAGTGCTTTTCTTTTTTCATATACCTGTTCATCGGTACAGTCGCCATGAAGTATATGCGCAATCTGTGCATCGCCGAAACCATTTTTCTTGGCTTCTTTTAATAAGTCTTCCGGGATAGTATCGATGCTGTATTTGGCGATCTCTTTTTCCATCACACAAATCTGTTGAATTTGGTAAATGAACCAACGGTCGATACCGGTTGCCTGTGAAATAGATTTTACGGTAGAACCCTGCATCAACGCATCTTTAATACGGAAAATACGATCCCATTTCGGGGTCTTGATGTATTCTACCAGTTCCTCACTCTTCATCAGACTCTTTCCATAATAACCGAGTCCAACTGCTTCATTTTCGAGGCTCTGACAGGCTTTCTGAATGGCTTCGGTAAAGCTGCGGCCGATGGCCATTACTTCACCTACACTTTTCATCTGTAAGCCCAATGTATCATTGGCACCTTTAAACTTATCGAAGTTCCAGCGAGGTACTTTTACAATTACATAGTCTAAAGCCGGTTCAAAATAAGCGGAAGTAGTTTTGGTGATCTGATTTTGCAGTTCATCCAATGTATAACCGATAGCCAGTTTAGCGGCAATTTTTGCAATGGGATAACCGGTAGCTTTTGATGCCAGTGCCGATGAACGGCTTACACGCGGATTGATTTCTACGGCAATCAGTTCTTCTGTTTCAGGGTTCAGGGCAAACTGAACATTGCATCCACCTGCGAAATTACCCAGCGAACGCATCATCAGCATGGCTTTGTTACGCATTTCCTGGAAAGCGGTGTCGCTGAGTGTCATGGCAGGCGCCACGGTAATAGAATCACCGGTATGCACTCCCATGGGGTCGACGTTTTCAACGGTACAGATGATGACCACATTATCATTTACATCGCGTAAGAGTTCCAGTTCGTATTCTTTCCAGCCCAACACGGCTTTCTCTACCAGTACTTCATGGATGGGTGAAGCTTTTAAACCACGTTCCAGCGCTGCATCCAGATCGTCTTTGGTATGAACAAATCCTCCACCGGTACCACCAAGGGTAAAAGAAGGACGGATTACCAATGGGAAACCAATTTCCTGTGCAAATTCTTTTCCTTCGAGAAAACTATTGGCCACCCTGCTCGGCGCAACGGCCATACCAATTTTCACCATCAGCTGACGAAACTGCTCACGATCCTCCGCGGTATCAATAGCGGCAACATCCACACCAATCATCCGAACACCGTATTTCTCCCAAACGCCCAGTTCATCTGCTTCTTTACAGAGGTTCAATGCTGTTTGTCCACCCATGGTAGGCAATACTGCATCAATCTGGTTTTCTTCCAGTATCTGTTCAATACTTTCAACTGTTAATGGAAGCAGGTACACTTTATCTGCCATCATTGGGTCGGTCATGATGGTGGCAGGGTTACTGTTAATGAGAATGACTTTAATACCTTCCTCACGTAAGCTCCTGGCTGCCTGAGAACCTGAATAATCGAATTCGCAGGCCTGCCCGATAATAATGGGCCCGGAACCTACAATAAGAACGGATTTGATGGATTGATCTTTGGGCATAGCGACAAAAAAATAAATTGTGCAAATGTAAGGAAGGAAGGGTTATGGGGGGATTATTTTTTGAAGACTAACAGCAGTTAGTGAGGTATTAAGCTGCAAGCGTCAGGCCACAAGCCACAAGCAGAGAAATAGTGAAAGAAAATATTCAATCTATAAAAACTTGCCGCTTGTAGCTTGACGCTTGCAGCTTTCTCCCCCTACCTTTGCGCAAAATTTGAGAGATGGCATTACCAGTGGAAGGGAAAAAAGCACCTGTTTTTAAAGGGGTTGATCAGAATGGAGAGAAAATTGCTTTGACGGATTTCAAAGGACAAAAAATAGTCCTGTATTTCTATCCGCACGATAATACCCCAACCTGCACCGACCAGGCCTGTAACCTGAGAGATAATTATTCTTTACTGAAGAATCATGGTTTCCAGGTAATTGGGGTGAGCAGCGATGATATTAAATCGCACAAAAAATTTGAAACCAAATACAAGCTGCCTTTCCCCCTGATTGCCGATGAAAAACTAAAAATTCACGAGCAATATGGTGTGTGGCAACTTAAAAAATTTATGGGCCGCGAATTCATGGGCACCATCAGAACCACTTTCCTCATTGATGAAAATGGAAAGATCAGGAAGATTATCCAGAAACCTGTTTCTAAAAAACATGCAGAAGAGGTCTTGGCTGCATGGGGTGAAGCATAAGTTCCTTCCTTTATCCCTGCCCCGGATTTAAATCCGGGGCAGGGATAAAGGAAGGAATTTTTCTATCTTGTTGCATCAATATCCCTTTATGCAACGCATTCTCTTTATTTGTTTACTTATTTGTTGTGTTCAATCAAACGCACAGAAAACTGATAAAAGACTTCAACAAAAAATCTCCCAACTTATACAGGGTTATAATGGCGATATAGGTATTTATGTTCATGACCTGAAGAGAAATAAAACCGTTGCCATTAATGCCGACAGTATTTTCCCTACAGCCAGTATGGTAAAAGTTCCGATACTGGTAGGTGTTATGGATAAAATAGGTAAGGCCGAATTGGATTATCACCAGACACTTACTTATAAAGACTCTCTACTGTATGCAGGTGTTGATATACTGGGCTCTTTTAAAAATGATGAAAAGATAGAACTCAGTAAAGTGTTGATGCTGATGCTTACCACCAGCGATAATACAGCCAGCCTGTGGTTGCAAGGTCTTGCGGGTACGGGTACACGAATCAATGAGATCATGGATAGCCTGGGTTTTAAAGATACCAGGGTCAATAGCAGAACACCAGGCAGAGAAGCCTACAGAACACAATATGGGTGGGGACAAACCACGGCCAAAGAAATGGCGCAGTTGTTTGAACGAATCGCCGCCAAACAAATACTCAGCGATACTGCCAGTGAAAAAATGCTTAAACTGTTAAGCAGAAATTATTGGGATGAAGAAGGCCTGGCATCTATACCCGCAGGTGTTTTTGTGGCGAGTAAAAATGGAGCGGTGAATGCGAGCAGGAGCGAAGTGATATATGTGAAGGGAGATAGGGCCCGATATGTATTTTGTATCTGTACTAAAAACAATAAAGACCAGGGTTGGGGAAAGAATAATGAAGCATGGGTGTTGACGAGAAAACTGTCTGGGTTATTGTGGGACTATTACAAGTAGATTATTCACCGCAGAGAAAGGAGAACAGAGAGTTTGCGCGGAGGTTAGTTGAAAACAATGTAAGTAATCCAGCTCATGGCATAAGCCAGAACGGTCATGTACACGAGTTGGAATATAGGCCATTTCCAGGTTTTGGTTTCACGTTTTACTACGGCGAGTGTACTCATACACTGCATGGCCAGTACATAGAACACCATCAATGAGAGGGCCGCAGCAAGTGTATATACTTTAGTGCCGTTTGCATGTTTGGCCGATTGTAATTTCTCACGTAAAGAACTGTCATCGCTTTCTTCTACGCTATATAAAGTAGCCATGGTACCTACAAATACTTCTCTTGCGGCAAATGAAGTAATAAGTGCGATACCAATTTTCCAGTCGTAACCCAATGGTTTAATAGCAGGTTCAATCCACTGACCTAAAATACCTGCATAGGAGTTTTGCAGTTTTTCAGTTGAAGCCAGTCTTTTGAGGGAATCTGTTTTTTCAGGCGACTGCTGAATCAGCGTAGCATATTTGGCTTCTGTCTGTTCAATACGATCTCCGGGTCCATAACTGCTCATAAACCAAAGCAGTAAACTGATTACCATGATTACTTTACCCGCATCGGTAACAAATATCCGGGCTTTTTCTACCATGGTAATACCTACATTCTTCCAGCGTGGTGCACGGTAAATGGGTAACTCAAGAATAAAGAAACTCTTTTCACTGATTTTAATAAACCATTTCATGATATAGCTCACAATGAGTGCCATTACAGTACCGAGTAAATAAAGCGCCATCATTACCAGACCCTGTAAACTCAGAAAGCCTAAATAGTAAGTATCATCAATAACAAGTGAAATTAAAATGGTAAATACCGGTAAACGGGCACTGCAACTCATTAAAGGCGTTACCAGTATTGTCAATAATCTTTCTTTTCTGTTCTCAATATTTCTGGCACTCATGATGGCTGGTACAGCACAGGCAAAACCACTTACCATAGGCATCACACTTTTGCCATTCAATCCCACTTTACGCATCAGCCTGTCGCTCAGAAAACTGATACGTGCCATATAACCCGTGTCTTCCAGGATTGTGATGAGTCCAAACAGAATCATGATCTGTGGCACAAACACGAGTATACCACTTAAGCCCGCTACAAGTCCGTTGATGATGAGATCGCTCCACCAGGCTTCGGGTAAATGAGCGCTTAACCAGCCGCTTACTTCGGCGAAACCCCATTCAATGCCATCCATCGGGAACACGGCGAGCCAGAAAATACTCTGGAAGAGCAGGAATAATACCGACAACAAAATCACGTAACCCCAAACATGATGGAGCAGCAGGTTATCTAATTTATCGGTAAATAATTTTTTCTCTAATGGTCCCGGCTCCAGCACATTCTGTTTCATGATTTGCCTGATACGGGTGTATCGCTGCATGATTTCCTCTGCCTGGGTTTTGGTGGGATTGAAATGGTGGTCTTTCTCAATCTGCTCCATTTTATTCTGGAGACTGTTACTCAAAGGGAAATGTTCATGGTTAATGAGAAAATGAACGGCCGCATAATCACTCAATTGTTCATCGAGTTCCTGTATGGCAGTTATGGCCTGTGGGGCCAGTTTTTTATTCTCAATAAAATCGCGTGATGGTGCATGGGTACCCTGCCGGGCGGCCACTTGTGCCAATACTTTTTTCAGTTCAGCCAGTCCCTTATTCTTGCGGGGGTTAACCGGCACTACCGGAATACCCAGATCGGCTTCCAGACCACTGATATCTATTTTGATGTCTTTTTTAGCCGCAATATCATTCATGGTGAGTGCCATCACCACCGGTATTTTCAGGTCGATGATCTGGCTGCAGAACAGGAGATTGCGTTTCAGGTTACTGGCATCGGCTACCAGCAATACAACGTCGGCTTTCATTTCTGTATCAGCACCCATCAATACTTTATAAGCCACCCATTCATCTGCGCGACGTGGGTAAAGACTATAAGTTCCGG
Organism: Sediminibacterium sp.; assembly: GCF_019264485.1. Classification (GTDB taxonomy): domain Bacteria; phylum Bacteroidota; class Bacteroidia; order Chitinophagales; family Chitinophagaceae; genus Sediminibacterium. The sequence continues at coordinate 691,865 of NZ_JAHVAA010000014.1, read as the reverse complement.
GTAAATCGATCAGCTCTGCATTGGTACGGTCATCAAGTGAAATAGTGCCTGTCTTTTTATCAACAGTAACACCGGGGAAATTACCCACTTTCTGATTCAGCCCCGTAAGACTGTTAAACAGGGAGCTTTTTCCGCTATTGGGGTTACCTACAAGGGCAATATGAATATTCTTATGATTCAAATGATTAGATGCAAAAGTAGTGGCAAAGGGTAGTGAGTAGTTACGAGATCGGGAACAGAATGGTTATTGGGCTGATTCCTGTTGAATGATTAATTCGATGGATTCTTTTAAAGGTGCGATCTCAAATTCAAGAACCTGCCAAACGATTTCATAGTCTATACCAAAATATTCATGTGCTAGACGGTTTCTTAACCCAGTCATTTTGAACCAATCTACAAATGGATAACGGGATTTTACATCAGGATGAATTCTTTTACTTGCTTCTCCAATAATTTCAAGACTACGAACAATAGCACGACTTAATCGCTCATCGGAAATCATTTCATCATAAGTCGTTGATTTTAACTCAAAAAGACAATACTTGGTCTCATCTAGAATATGGTTGAGAAAATCAATATCAGAGGGTTGCATATTCTGTATCCTCCAAAATGTATTTTCCAATATGTTTACTCAACCCTTGAGGGGTAATAAGATCAACCTTTTTATCAAATAATTTTTCCAGATAATCTGCTAAATAAACCAGATTGTGTAAGTTTTTTTTGCCTTTAATAAACTCAACTAAAAAATCTATATCGCTTTCCTTTGTGGCCTGATTTTTACTATAAGAACCAAACAAGCCGATTTCCTGAACACCAAAAGCCCTTAGGACATCTTTATGAAGTCTTAGTTGTTTAAAAATCTCGTCTTTATGTAAAACCTTATCAGGCATATCCCAAAAATAAACATTATTTCCAAAACAACTTGTTATACTCATGTTGTGCAACGTACTTTTGCTTCAGCTAAGCAGATATTATGAAGAAACTGTTGTTTTTGTTGTTACTGGTGCCTGTTCTTTCCTGGTCGCAGAGTAAACGGAAAAAGAGAATTGCCGAAGAAAAAGCCAATGCCGTATTGGTAACCAATCTTAAAACCCATGTGAATTACCTGGCCGATGACCAGTTAGAAGGCCGTTTAACAGGCAGTAAAGGAGAAGAACTGGCGGCGCAATACATCATTAAACAATACGAACAACTCGGTATTACCCCAAAAGGAACAAAAGGATACGAGCAGGTATTTGATATCAATGAAGGCAAACAGATTGATGCTGCAACCAGTCTTGTTATTGATGATAAAACACTGACTATCCGTAAAGATTATTTTCCGCTACCCTATAGTCCGAATAAAAAACTGAAAGGAAAGCCGGCCATGATTTTGAGTGAGAAAGGCCAGCCCTGGTTTTATGATGTAAAAGAAATACTGGAAGAACAAAAAAATAATCCTCATTTTGATCTTGAAGCTGCTATTAAGAAGCAGGTAGAAATTGTAGTAGCAAAAGGTGCAACAGCTTTGTTTGTGTACAACAGCTCCACACTTACAGATAATATTCAGTTCAATAAAAATGATCGTTCTGCACTATTGCCTGTTCCTGTTATTTATATTACCAAAGAAGGATGGAAAAAATATTTCTCTGATGAAGAAGCGAGTATGGATGTTGCTTTGAGTGTGTCATTATCGGAGAAGAAAAGAAAAGGAAGAAATATCATTGCCTTTATAGATAACAATGCGGCCAACACCGTAATCATTGGCGCACATTATGATCACCTGGGTTATGGAGAAGATAAAACGGCATTGGATACTTTTCATGCCATTCATAATGGAGCAGATGATAATGCCAGCGGAACAGCAGCTTTACTGGAACTGGCACGCCTGCTGAAAGAAAAATCGCCCGTTAATAATAACTATCTTCTCATGCACTTCTCTGGTGAAGAGCTGGGTTTACTGGGTAGTAAATACTGGCTCGAAAACCCTACGGTGAAAGTAGCGCCCAATTACATGATCAACATGGATATGGTAGGAAGGTATGATACAGCGCATAAATTAACTGTTGGTGGTTATGGTACTTCTCCGGTATGGGGTGAGGTTTGGAAAGGACTAAAAACAAGTTTAATTACCCGATTCGATAGTACCGGCAGTGGCCCCAGTGACCATGCCAGTTTTTACCGTGCCAGTATTCCGGTACAGTTTTTCTTTACGGGTAGCCATGCAGATTATCATAAAGTCAGTGACGATGCCGATAAAATAAACTACAATGCACAACGCGATATTGTAAAACTGATTTATGAACTGATTACACAAACCGATACAAAAGGGAAACTTGCATTTGCTAAAACAAGTGAACCACAAATGGGACAAACACGCAGGTTCACGGTGTCGTTGGGTGTAATACCTGATTATGGTTATACAGGTACCGGTATGCGTATTGATGGAGCAACCCCTGGGAAAATGGGTGAAAAAATTGGGCTAAAGGCAGGAGATGTACTGATACAGCTTGGTGAATATAAATTTGTAGATGTAATGAGTTATATGCAGGCATTAAATGGGTTTAAAGCAGGCGATAAAACCAAACTGCGTATCAAAAGAGGAACAGAAGAGAAGGAATTTGACGTACAATTTTAAAAGAGCGTCTGTTGTCCATAGTCCATGGACCATAGACGATGGACAATAGACTACCGCCATGGCAACAACCAAACTAAGACTGAACATTGAAGAACTCAACGAAGACTTCTTTGATGATACCCGCCTCCTGGGTATAACGGCACCGGTAAAAAATTACCAGTTCTGTTTGCAGTTGAATAACCTGTTGGGTTACCAGTTCAGACTCAATCCGGGACTGGAAATACACCTCCGCAGAAAAGAAAGGAGTTATTATTTCAGCATTTATGAATCGAGAGAACCCAATAGTTTTCTGGTACATTATCTCTATCATAACCAGTTCGATGGTGAATATTTACTACCCGAATTCAAACACATGGATTTTTTATGGCTCATGAAAGGTGATTTGGTCGACGATAACAAATGCAACTGGATCAAACAATCGGTCAAAAACCTTGCGGGTGTGCAATTAGTAGCCGAACTTACCAATGAGCAGATTAAGAACAAAGGGAATATGGTGTTTTAAAACAGAGGAACAGAGGAACAGAGAAACAGAGGAATGTCCGATTTCGATATTCATTATTTAAATGATGTTTTATGTGGATAGAAGAGAATAATAAGCTGTACAGAAAATTTCAGTTTGCCAATTTTTCGGAGGCATTTGCTTTTATGACAAGGGTTGCCATGGAAGCCGAAAAAATGAATCATCACCCCTATTGGAGCAATGTATGGAATACTGTTGAAATATGGCTGAATACCCATGATGCAGGAGATGTGGTAACCGATCTTGATCATCAGCTCGCGAAAAGAATTGATAAACTGGTATAGTATGGCAACACTTCCCACAACGGTTATGCTGATTAAACCCAATGCAAAAATGGGGAAGCCCATTGTAAAAACATTTCAATCTTTGTACAATTTATTGGAAGAACAAGGCATAGAAATTGTATTGTTTAACCAGTCTGACAATAGCACAGTGGGAGCTCTCTACCCCGCTTGTTGGCTCACCACTTTACCTGATGGAGTAGTATTGGTATTGCCCATACACAGAAGAGAAAGAAGAGAGGAGAAAAGAGACGATATTCTTAATACACTTCAGCAAAAATATTTACTGAAAGATGTGGAAGACTGGAGTGAATATGAAGTAGAAGGCTTTTTCCTGGAAGGTACAGCCAGTATGGTAATCGATCATAAACACAAATTGATCTATGCCGCACTTTCTCCGAGAACACATCCTGCCATCCTTGAAAAATTTTCGACAGCGCATAAATACAAAGCCATAACCTTCAGCGCAAGAGATGCATTTGGTAAAACGCCACTACATACCAATATGCTCATGCATTTCGGGGAAGATTTTGCATTGCTTTGTGAAGAAGCTTTCACAGATGATATAGACCTGATTGCTGTAAAACAATTGCTCTTGTCTACCGGCTATCGAATTATTCCTTTCAGCCTCGATCAGTTGACTTTATTTATGGGGAACAGTTTTTCATGTAAAAACAAAAAGGGGGAGTCTTTATTGCTGATGGGTGAAGCCGCTGTAGCGTCATTAACCAAAGAGCAAAAAAAACTAATCGGTAAACAGGTGCAGGTTATTCCGGTAGCACTCGAACCCATTGAAGCAGCCGGCGATGCGGGGTTAAATGCTATGCTGGCACCTGTATGGTTACAGGCTAAATAACATCAGGCATTCACCAACACCGTCTTATCCGTTTTGGGAATCATTCTTCCAACAGGCTCAATAAAATTTTGTAGCTGGTGCTGTTCAAGAATTGACTGAACAATACTTACAGCTTCAGGGGCAACTGCAATGAGTAAGCCGCCATTGGTTTGAGGATCGGGTAATATATTAAACGCTTCCATTACATTTACGCCTGTTCCAAAACCGGTTTTACTGCTATAACTGTTCCAGTTACGGTAAGTAGCATCGGGTACAATTCTTTGAGCCAGATAAGTTTTTGCGGCTGTAATGATGGGTAGTTTTGAATAACCGATTTCAGCCGATAAACCACTACCCTCTGCCATTTCAATAAGGTGACCAAGTAATCCAAAACCGGTAACGTCGGTCATGGCATGTACTCCTTCTGTTTTACCAAGTGCTGCTCCAACACTATTCAATTGCATCAATTGTTTCAATAATAATATCTGGTCTTCATCTGCCAGTACATTTCTTTTCTGTGCTGTTGAAAGAATACCCACACCCAAAGGTTTGGTGAGAAAAAGAAGATCGCCTTCTTTGGCAGTATTGTTTTGTTTGAGTTGATCTTTATTCACCAGTCCATTAACCGACAAGCCAAAAATGGGTTCAGGTGAATCAATGGAGTGTCCGCCCGCCAACGGAATACCAGCTTCCATGCAAATAGCCCTGGCTCCTTCAATTACCTGTTGTGCCAGTTCGGGAGAAAGTTTATCAACGGGCCATCCCAAAATAGCAATGGCCATAATCGGGCTGCCCCCCATGGCATATACATCGCTGATGGCATTGGCGCCTGCTATTTTTCCAAAAGCAAAAGCATCATCAACAATCGGCATAAAAAAATCTGTGGTACTAATAAGTGCCTGTCCGTTTCCTAAATCATAAGCTGCCGCATCATCTTTACTGGCATTACCTACCAGCAGTTGCGGAAATATAGCTGCGGGCTGGTCTGTTTTAAGAATGGTATCTAATACAGCAGGTGCTATTTTACAACCACAACCGGCACCATGCGAAAATTGAGTGAGTTTAACAGGTTCCATAGAGTTGCAAGATAAGTTACTCAATGATCCAACTGATTTCACCAAACTGAAAACGATCGGAAGGCCCGTTTTCAACCAGCAAATCACCCTGTTCATTTACACCCAGTAAGCTACAGGAGAAACGACTATTGGCTTTTTTTAGATGAATAAGGGCTCCTTTTTTGTATAGATGTTCATTGTATGCGGTGAGCAATTCATCAAAAGAGGCCTCTTGTAACTGCCTCAGCCGAACATCGATATGTGTACATAATTCCCTGGCCAGTTGAACAGGATCAAAGGTTTTACCGGTTATTTGTTTGAGCGAAACAGGGTTTAGTAAAGCAGCATCAAATAATACCTGATTGATATTAATGCCTATTCCAGCCACGGCCCACTGCCATTTCTGACCGCGTAGCTGGTTTTCAATCAAAATACCCCCTGCCTTTCTGTCACGCCAGTAAATATCATTGGGCCATTTAATGGATGTTTCATCTCCCGCATACCGGTAAAAAAAATCATAGCAGGCCAATGCAACGGCAACGCTTAGCCTGAATTGCTGACCCTGAACCAGTGGTTGGGGGTCAATTACCACCGACATGATCAGGTTTTGCCCCGATTCCGTTATCCAGCTTTTTCCATGTTGTCCCTTGCCTGCCCATTGGCGATGCGCAAAAAAAACTGAACCATGTGTTGCCATATTGTGTTGAATATGGGTCATGGCATAAATGTTGGTACTATCAGTCTCGGATAATTCCACGAACGGCTGTCCGATTGGTGCTTTAACGTTCTCTGATGCCAAAGAATTACTATTTTTGACGAAGTTACCACCGAGACCGTTAAACACCCGATGTTTATTGCGGGTACGGATGTCAGGAGTCATTATTAAATTTTAAATCATATCTATTATTGGAACCGCTTTCTGTTTTACAAAGCCGTACTAAAAGCTCGGTAACGAGACTTTCACGCAACTCGAAAATTTTCAAGGCCATTATTAAAGCTGTTCAGGATAAAAAAGCAGAACATATTATAAGTCTTGACCTGCGAAAAATACCGGAAGCCGCGGCCGATTTTTTTGTGGTTTGCCAGGCATCCAGTACTACCCAGATCAGGGCTATTTGCGATTCGGTGGAAGATGAAGTAAAAAAAGTTTGCGGTGAAGCGCCTTATAAGCATGAGGGCAGACAGGCATTACAATGGGTACTGATTGATTATGTAAATATTGTGGTACACGTCATGCATCCGGATGCACGCAAGTTTTATAAACTGGAAGAAATGTGGAGCGATGCGGCCTCACAAATACACGAATAAAGAAAAAATTACAGGATCTCTGAATATACAGGAACCTGAAACGTCATTATACTGAGAGGAATATGTCACAGGAAAACAAGCAACCGAAATTAAACATGGAAAAAGGTGATGGCCAACGTAAAGGCCCCAAATTCAATATTTACTGGATATACGGTATCATTATCATCGTTCTGATATCTGCACAGGTCTTTAATTTTTCTCCCGAATTAAAAGTGATTACTGAAAAACAGTTCAGGGATAATATTTTAGTTCAGGGTGATGTACAAAAACTTGACCTGGTCAAAAACAAAGAACAGGTGCATGTATATGTATACAAGGACAGACTGAATAAAGATTTTTATGTTAAGCAATTCAAAAGCAGACTTGATCCCAAGAAAATAGGGAATTCACCCATTTTTTCTTTTGAAGTGGTAGACTGGAAAGCATTTGAAGAAAGACTGGATGTATTCTGTAAAGCCAACAATATTGCTGAAGTAGATATGCGTGTGGTAAAAGCACCGGAATGGTTTGGTCCATTGCTGAATACGGTATTTACATTGCTCATCATCATTGTAGCATGGGTATTACTCATGCGCAAAATGGGCGGCCCATCCAGCGGTGGTGGTCCGGGTGGCATCTTCAATATTGGTAAATCAAAAGCTACTTTATTTGATAAAGGTGCAAAAGTAAATATCACTTTTGCCGATGTAGCCGGACTCGATGAAGCCAAAGTAGAAGTGATGGAGATTGTTGATTTCCTCAAGAATCCTAAAAAATACACCTCGCTTGGTGGAAAAATACCAAAAGGAGCATTACTGGTAGGTCCTCCGGGTACTGGTAAAACATTATTGGCCAAGGCCATGGCTGGTGAGGCGCAGGTGCCGTTCTTCAGTCTGAGTGGTAGCGATTTCGTGGAAATGTTTGTGGGTGTGGGCGCCAGTCGCGTACGTGATCTGTTTAAACAGGCAAGAGAAAAAGCACCTTGTATTATTTTTATTGATGAGATAGATGCCATCGGTCGTGCCCGCGGCAGAAACGCCATCATGAGCAATGATGAAAGAGAAAATACATTGAACCAGTTACTGGTAGAAATGGATGGTTTTGGTGGAGATACCGGTATTATTATACTTGCTGCCACCAACAGACCCGATGTATTGGATAGTGCTTTATTACGCCCGGGTCGTTTCGACAGACAAATTTCAATTGATCGTCCGGATGTAAAAGGTCGTGAAGCGATTTTTAAAGTACACCTGATGCCAATTAAAATTTCCGAAACACTCGATCTGCATAAACTCGCTGAACAAACACCCGGATTTGCCGGTGCCGATATTGCCAATGTATGTAATGAAGCGGCGCTGATTGCTGCACGTAAAGGAAAAGAAGCGGTAGACATGAGCGATTTTCAGGATGCCATTGACCGTGTGATTGGTGGTCTGGAAAAGAAAAATAAAATCATCGCACCACATGAAAAAGCAGTGATCGCTTATCACGAAGCCGGACATGCTGTATGTGGCTGGTTCCTCGAACATGCTTATCCATTGCTGAAAGTAACCATCGTGCCAAGAGGTACTGCAGCGCTGGGGTATGCACAATACACGCCTACAGAACAATACCTGTACAATACCGATCAGTTAATGGATCAGATCTGTATGACATTAGGTGGCCGTGCCGCAGAGCAGATATTCTTTGGTAAGATATCAACCGGAGCTGCGAATGACCTGCAACAGATTACCCGTATTGCCTATAGTATGGTAACTGCATATGGCATGAATAGTAAGGTAGGTAATGTGAGTTTTTATGATCCTACCCAGGAAAATACATTCACAAAACCTTTTAGTGAAGAAACCGGAAAAATTATTGATGAAGAAGTAAGAGGTATTATTGATGAAGCATACCAACGTACTATTCAATTACTGACTGAGAAAAAAGAACAGGTTGAAAAACTCGCAAAAGAGTTACTTGATAAAGAAGTCTTACACAAAAGCGATGTGGAAGAGTTGATTGGAAAACGCCCGTTTGAAGAAAAGAAAATACTGGAAGTAGAAACAGAAGTAGCAGCAGAACCGGTTACAGAAACTGTAAGCTCTGTACCAGTTGAACAGGCAGGAGATAATGATACAGCAACAGATTCAACCGTCATTGCATAATGTCACAAACAGCAAGAGAAAATATCTTGAAAAAAATAAAACAGGCACTGACTCAACCAGTGCCTGTTCCCTTTCCTGAAAGAGTTAAGGAAACAGGTTCGGTATTTCAACCGGTATCAGATGATCTCGACGTACTCTTTGCACAGCATTTTACTCAATTGCAGGGTCGGTTCGCTTTTTGTGAAAATGAAAAAGAGCTGGCATCGCAATTGAATATGCTATTTATCAAACGAGAGTGGAAAGCGCTTTATTGCAGGGAAGAAGAATTGAAACAAAACCTTCAGCAGGCTGGATTTAAAGCCATGACAGCCATTGATGTAGAAAGCTGCGACGCTTCAGTTACCGGCTGTGAGTACCTGATAGCAAGAACGGGCAGCATGGTAATGTCGAGTGGACAGGAAAGCGGCAGAACGGTAAGTGTGTATGCACCGGTTCATATTTGTATTGCTTATACCGATCAACTGGTGTACGATGTGGAAGAGGCACTCGTATTGCTGAAAGAAGAATATGGCGAACAACTGCCTTCCATGATTACACTGGCTACCGGTCCGAGCCGTACAGCCGATATTGAAAAAACGCTGGTAGTGGGTGTGCATGGGCCTAAAGAAGTATTTTGTTTTTTAGTACAACGAAACGGATGATCTGTATATGCCAACTGAAATTTTACCCTTGTTTGTATATGGCTCGCTGAGAAGTGGTTTTCAGCATCCGGCCTATGCCTATATAAGCCGTTATTTTACTTTACTGGGTACTGCAACAGCTCAAGGAGAATTGTATGATATGGGCGAATACCCCGCTGCTATTCCTTCAACTGGAGAAAAATTGATTACTGGCGAATTGTATGCTATTCAGCGGGAAGAAGAATTTTCATGGGCCATTGGTCAGTTAGACGATTATGAAGGCATTAACGGAGAACCAGACGAGCCACAACTTTACCGAAGAGATAAAACAACGGTTCATCTGAACGGACAATCAGTAGAAGCATGGATATATTGGTTCAATGGATCAGTGGAAGGAAAACCGAAAATTGACTGTGGCGATCTTCTGCTTTACATGCAGCAACAAAAAAAATCATAACCCCTTTTATACGGCGGATGCAATTGATTACACCACAAAAGAAAATATATTTTTTATCCGATTTTCATCTGGGTGCACCCGATTATGCAAGCAGTCTTGTTCGTGAAAAAAAAATAGTGGCATTCCTGGATCAGGTGAAGAAAGATGCAGCTATCGTATTTATTGTAGGTGATATTTTTGATTTCTGGTATGAGTATAAAAAAGTAGTACCCAAAGGTTATGTAAGACTGTTGGGTAAACTGGCTGAACTTACTGATAGCGGAATAGATGTTCGCGTATTCATTGGCAACCACGATATGTGGATGAGTGGGTATTTTGAAAAAGAACTCAATATACCCGTGTACCATCATCCCAAAGTTTTTGAATGGAATGGTAAACGGTTTTATATTGGTCATGGAGATGGACTTGGCCCGGGTGACCATGGCTATAAATTTTTGAAGAAAATATTCAGGAACCCATTTTGCCAGTGGCTCTTCGGTCAGTTACATCCTACATGGGGTATTGGTTTGGCCAACTATTTCAGCCGGAAGAGCAGGGAGAAAACCGGTTCAGCCGACGAACATTTTTTAGGAGAAGATAAGGAATGGCTGATTGTTTATTGTAAAGAGCTGTTACAGCATGAACAATACGATTATTTGGTTTTTGGTCATCGCCATTACCCGATTGATTTTGCACTGACAGCACAAAGTCGTTATATTAACCTGGGCGACTGGATACGAAACTATACCTATGCCAGTTTTGATGGCACTAATATGCAGTTGCATAAATGGGAGCAGTAACACTTTTAAATTGTAATGATGGATCGTTTTTTACAACAGAAAGTATTTGATAATACGGTTGAATCGTATCTCTATGTATTGGGTACCATACTGCTGATGCTATTGCTGAAAAAGCTCATCTCGAAATACCTCGCGCAGCAGTTATTTAAAATGATTGCCAATAAAAAGAACCAGACCGCGCGGAAATCTTTTCTCGATCTGGTGGTGCAGCCGCTGGGGTTATTTTTAGTGCTCTCTATTTCTATCATCGCTATCGATAAGCTGAGGTTTCCGGGTATACTCGATTTTAAAATATACCGCATCACATCTAAACAACTGATAGAATCTATTGCCAATGCAATTATGGTGATCGTATTTATCAGGCTTTGTTTACGGATCATTGATTTTATTGCAACTGTACTGGAAGAAAAAGCCAACCTTACAAAGGACCAGACCGATAACCAGCTCATCATTTTCTTCAAAGACTTTTTTAAAGTAATTCTGGTGATTATTGGCATATTGCTCATGATGAAATTTGCTTTCAACAAAAGCATTGGTAACCTGCTTACAGGTTTGAGTATTGTGGGTGCGGCCATCGCGCTCGCTACTAGGGAAAGCATGGAAAACCTGATTGCTTCTTTTATTATTTTCTTCGACAAACCCTTTGTGGTGGGAGACCTGGTAAAAGTAAACGGCTTTACAGGTAATATTGAGAAGATAGGATTGAGAAGTACCAGAATACGAACAACAGATAAAACCTATATTTCGGTACCTAACAAGCAAATGGTAGACAGTATTGTAGACAATATGAGTTTGCGCACACAAAGAAAAGCAGAACTCAGACTGGAAATCGATCTGGCCGCTACTGCTTTGCAATTACAGGCTTTAACCGATGCCATCAAACAAATACTTACCGTGCCGGATATTGAAAATAAAGTGGTTTTCCTGGGCGAAACAGGAAAAAATGCACACATTATAACAATAGAATTTTTTACCAATGCCGAGCAACCGATAGAAGCATTTAACCAGCTGAGGCAGGAGGTAAACCTGCACATCATCAACTGGATGGAACAACATGAAGTTGCCATGGCTGCATCTAATACATCTGTTACAGTAAAACAAGTATAATCATCCTTTTTTCTTGCCCGGATTTAAATCCGGGCAAGAAAAAAAATTAATTACCCAGCCCGGCTTTGAGTTCCAGTAAAAAAGATTTGAATTTGGTAAGCGACTGTACTAATTGTAACTGTACATCGGCCTGGCCCTTGTTTTGTTTGAGGTAATTACGGGCTCCTTCAATGGAAAACTTTCGTTGGCGCAGGAGAAAATAAATGAGCTGTAAATTTTTAATATCCTCAACCCTGAATAACCTGTCGCCCTTGCGTGTTTTACGGGGCTGTAAAACCTCGAATTCATTTTCCCAGTAACGAAGCAAAGAAGTATTCACTTTAAACCATCCCGCCACTTCACTGATGGAATAATATAATTTTTGTTTGAGTACTTCTTCATCAGGTATATCAATCAGGTCAACTTCTGTATCCATTTCACGAAACGATTTCCGTCCACGTTTGCCTGGCTGGCGCATACTGTTTTCCACAGTAATAACAGGCTCTTCCGTTTGCTGCTTTTCAATAACAACAGGGGGTTCTGGAATTTTGGCTTTAATCTTTACTACAATACGCTCATCTGCAAACACAATAGGGTCTGTTGCCGGAACTATTGTTTCAGTAACAGGTACTATGGGAGTAGCTACCATTTCGGGTTCAGCAGCAACAACAGGCAAAGGTTCGGCCGCTTTTTCCTTCACTACCGGCTTTTTTTTAACCACCGGTTCAATGGGCATGCCAAACAAATCGAGCTGTTGAAGAGGTTTTTGCATACCATAAAAGTAATGCATCTGTAAAGCAGTAACTTATGTGGGTTAGTTAAAGTGGAAAAGATGTAAGTATCTTGCAATCATCTTAAGTAAGAGTCATATGACCAATACTAAAACCATCTGCGTTTGTGGTGCCGGAACCATGGGTAGTGGTATTGCACAAGTGGCTGCTCAGGCAGGTTTCCAAACCATTCAGTTCGACCTGAACCCCGAAATGGTTGCCAAAAGCAAACAATCAATCAATGCTGGTTTGGCCAAACTGGTAGAGAAAGGAAGATTAACTGCTGATGAACAGGCTGGCATCATGAACCGGATATTATTTACCACCGATGCGAAAGAGTGTAAGGCGGATATGATTATTGAAGCCATCATTGAAAAAAAAGAAGCCAAGATCAGCCTGTTTCAGGAATTGGCAGCTATTAATAACAGTGAAACCATACTGGCTACCAATACCTCTTCCATTGCGGTTACGGAAATTGCTGAGGCACTCCCGAATCCTGAAAGAGTGGTAGGGATGCATTTTTTTAATCCGGCGCCATTGATGAAACTGGTGGAAATAATCAGCACCCATAAAAGCTCAGCCACAACCATTGAACAAACGATGGCGGTAACAAAACAAATGCAGAAAACACCGGTGCTTTGTAAAGACGCACCCGGTTTTATTGTAAACCGTGTGGCCCGTCATTTTTACCTCGAAGCCATGCGTTTTGTAGAGAAAGAACAGGCGGTTGTTGAAGACATAGATCAGCTAATGGAAGCCAGTGGTTTTAAAATGGGTCCGTTTAAACTGATGGACCTGATAGGGATGGATATAAATTATAGTGTAAGTAATATTGTTTGGGAAGCATTGGGTAAACCATCCCGATTAACGCCATCGTCTGTACAACGTGAAAAAGTGGAGGCAGGAGAGTTGGGTAGAAAAACAGGGAAAGGATTTTATAGTTATTAGTTAATAGACCATGGTCCATGGACTATAGTCTATCGTCGTGTCCGCAAAATTAATTTATATGAAATATTTTTTTCTTGGGTTGGGTTTTCTCCTGCTCTTATCGGCCTGCCAGTTAAGTAATAGTAATGTTACAGGTGAAGACAATAAAGAACTGGCAGTGTTTCTCGACACTTACTATGAGGAGCGGTTAAAATTTTATCCTATTGAAGCTACGATCAATGGCGATGAAAGATACAATGACCGTTTGCTGATTGATTTTACGGATGAACATCGTTCAACACTGAAAAAGTTTTATAAAGAACAACTCACTTATCTCAGCAAGTTCGACCGGGAGTACCTGAATACCAACGATCAGTTGAGTTATGATGTATTGAAGAGAGAACTCGAAGTGAACATCGAAGCATTAGGGTTCAAGGATAATTATATGCCTTTGAATCAGTTTTCCAGTACCCACCTGATATTTATGCAAATGGGTAGTGGACAGGTATACCAGCCATTTAAAACCGTACAGGATTATGATAACTGGTTAAAACGTGCGACTGTTTTCCCGGCTTATCTCGATAGTGCCATTGTATATTTTAGAAAAGGAATGAGCTCGGGTCATGTGTTACCTAAAATACTGGTAGAGCGAATGATTCCGCAGTTTCGTTCAGTTGTTACAGATACGGCTGCAGCCAGTTTGTTTTATGGTCCGGTAAACCTGATGCCGGTTTCATTCGATATAGCAGAGAAAAAAAGACTGGCGGGTGAATTCAATACCCTTATCCTGCAACAGTTAACGCCAGCTTTCAGAAGAATAGCCGATTTTCTGCAGCATGAATATTTGCCGGTAGCCAGAACTTCAACCGGTATTGCAGCTATTCCTGATGGAGAAAAATATTATCGTTTCCTGGTAAAACAACAAACCACTACCACATTTACACCCGATGAGATTTATGAAACAGGTTTGGCAGAAGTAAAACGCATACGGGCAGAAATGGAAAAGACAAAAGAAGCTGTTGGTTTCAAAGGCGATTTGAAAGCTTTCTTTGCATACATCAATACCGATAAAAAATTTACACCGTATAAAACAGCCGCAGAAGTAATTGCCGCTTTTCAGTCGATACAGGAACTTATACAACCCAATCTGGAAAAGCTGTTTAGTAAAACACCGAAAACGGCATTTGAGATCAGGCAAACCGAAGCCTTTCGTGCGGCGAGTGCCAGTGCCGAGTACCAGCAGGGTACACCCGATGGAAGCAGACCCGGTGTTTTTTACGTGCCCATACTCGATGCCACTACATTCAATATTACCAGTGGTATGCAGAGCCTGTTTTTGCATGAAGCCATACCGGGACATCATTACCAGATAAGTCTGCAACAGGAGAATAACAAACTGCCTAAATTCAGACGTTTTGGAGGTAATAATGCATACGTAGAAGGCTGGGCATTGTATTGTGAAAGTTTAGGGAATGAACTGGGTTTGTATAAAGATCCCTATCAGTACATTGGTGCATTGGGCGATGAAATGCATAGGGCTATACGTTTGGTAGTAGATGTGGGTATGCATGCAAAAAATATGACAAGAGAAGAAGCCATCAGGTATATGATGGAGAATGAACAGATCAGCGAAGCTGGTGCTGTTGCGGAAATAGAAAGGTATATGGTAATACCTGCACAGGCATTGGGCTATAAAATGGGGGCTTTAAAAATAAGGGCATTGAGAACTAAATATGAACAGCAGTTGGGCGATAAATTTAAAGTGCATGTTTTTCATGATGCAATACTGAAAGACGGGGCACTGCCACTGGAAGTGCTCGAAAAGAAAATGGATTTGTGGGCCACTAAACAATAATTTTTTCCTTGCCCGGTATTTAAATACCGGGCAAGGAAAAAATTATTGCCATGTACTTAGTGCAGAAGTGTATCCCTTAACCGTAAAACTATGTCTGAACCTGTTTTTAGTACTAAACTCACCTCGTTTGGTATAAATAGCAATGGCACCTGCAGAACCCGATAAAGGTGAAAGCATGGCCGGTGGCCTGTATACTTTTACCATGGCCACATCTGATGGCGAAACCACCCATATATCCTGTGTAGAAACCCTGAATTCATCTAAATAAATTTCTACAGGCTCGCCCCTCCATCTTGCCAACTCAGTCATGGTTTCCTGGTCTTTCTCTACAATCAGGCCAGGTACTTTTCCTTCAAGGAAACGAAGAATGCTCATGGAACGGGACATAGTTTCATCTTCAATACCATCAAATACCAGGGCCTCGGGTTTTTGAAAAAGACCACTGGAATAATACTCATCGTACTGTTCAATTTTTTTCTTGTATTTACCTACTACTGTAACTCCTGGCAAGAGATCGGTACCGGCAGTTGTTTCCATATTAAATACATAACCCGACGAATCGTTTTTATTGATTCTGGCAGATGTGTTACCTACCGTAACCCAAACCCTGCTTTCCATAATGGGTATAAAAGAAGAATCAAGTGGTGTTTCAATACCAATATGTAATGTATTTTTTGTCGTCTTTTTTACCGGTGTAAAAACAAAATAGGCCGAGTCTTCAAACAGGGTACTTTTGAGCCTGAACTGTCCATCGGGGTTCAGCGATATGGTTTCAAAATAAGTACGTTTGTTTTTTGGGATCATCATATAGTTGATCTGCTTCTCCGATTCCAGATGGTTCTTTATTTCACCCGTCATCCTGAAATAACCTTTCTGCACCAGAAAATTAACGGCATAATGTCCGTTCGGAATTTCTTTTCCGACCACAATCGAAGCCTGCGCTTCACCATTGATAAAGGGGTAGCGAAATTTCCATCTTGTACCTGTAGTAATATTATCTATCCATACATGCAGGGAAGCGGCATTGAGTTTCTGTTGCTCGAAATTGGGAATGATACAACTGAAATCAATCGTATCGCCTTTTTTAAAACTTGTTTTATTGATGTCTACCATCAATGAATCGGCAGCATGGCCAATAGTAAAGCCAGCAAGACAAACGAGCAATAATAAAAAACTTCGCATAGATGAATACAATAATATATAAAAATGAGTCATCTGTGAAGGTGAAAGTGTATTTTAACAATTAATGCCGCTAATTTTGCCCCCACATGCGCATCGCTATCAACGCTATATTTCTGCAGAACAATCCAATGGAAGGCTATGGTCATTATACTGCCGAAGTGGTTCAGCGAATGATAGAAGCACATCCGGAAGATGATTTTTTATTGGTCTATGACCGTTCATGGGACAAGGATTTTATCAATAAACCCAATGTTACTCATCTGCTCGTAACACCTGCTGCCCGTCATCCATTAAGTTTTAAATACTGGTACGATATAAAGGCAAGTGCTGCAGTAAAAAGGTGGAAGGCTGATGTATGGTTTCAGCCTTATGGTTTTTGCAGTTTAACCAGCAGTGTACCACAGGTATTAATGATACATGACCTGTCTTTTAAACATTACCCGCAGTATATAAGCTGGTACCAGCGTTTGTATTACCGCTGGTTTACACCTTCTTTTATCCGTAAAGCGAAAAAACTTATCACAGTTTCAGATTTTTCAAAAAATGATATCATCAAAAACTACCGTACTCCTGAAAATAAAATAGCAGTGATTCCGGGAGCCGCCAGAAAAGGTTTTATACCGCTTGACTGGGAAGAGAAACTGGCAGTAAAAAATGGATATGCAGACGGGAGAGAATATTTTTTGTTTGTAGGAGGTGTTCATCCGCGTAAAAACCTGCTGAACCTGCTCAAAGCGTTTTCCCATTTCAAAAAATGGCAGCACAGTAATATGAAATTACTGGTGGCGGGCAGACTGGCATGGCAGTACGATGACCTGCTTGAAAAAATGAAAACCTATAAATACCGCGATGATGTGGTATTACTTGGTTACCTGCCAGAAGCGCAATTGCAAAAAGTGGTGGGTGCTGCTTATGCATTGGTATACCCATCCTGGTTTGAAGGGTTTGGATTGCCCATACTTGAATCTATGCAGGCAGGAGTACCCGTTATCTGCTCCAATACCAGTAGTATGCCCGAAGTGGCAGGAGATGCAGCCTTACTTATAGATCCGGCCAGCCATGATGCAATCGGAAAAGAAATGCTGGCACTGTATCGCAGCGAAGGTATTCGTAATGCTTTTATTGAAAAGGGTTTGCAAAGGGTTCAATCCTTTAGTTGGGATATAACTGCTGCTGCTGTTTATAAGGAACTGAAACAGGCTGTTTTACCTCAATAGTAAAGCCACAGCACTTATATCTCTCCGATTAATCCTATTTTTGCGCCTCATTTATATTTGATACTATGCATCAGTCAACGATTACGATCGACGTTCACCTGGATGAAAATAAAGTGCCACAGAATATTGAGTGGAAAGCCAGCGACAGTACCGCCGACATGGCTCAGCAGGCCAGGGCTATGATGGTAGCTTTTTGGGATGCAGCTGATAAATCGGCCCTTCGTATTGATCTCTGGACAAAAGATATGATGGTGGATGAAATGGCCGATTTTTATTACCAGACACTGATGGGTATGGCCGACACTTATATGCGTGCTACCCAGCAAACAGAATTGGTGGATGACATGAAAAAATTTGCCAAAGACTTCTACAAAAAATTCCGTGACAGTCAGGTAAAAGAAAACCAATAAAAATTACTGATATGAGCTTAGAAGAAAAAGTAATGGCGGGGATGAAAGAAGCCATGAAATCGAAAAATGAAGCATTGTTACGTGGTCTTCGTGCCATAAAAGCAGAAATCATTAAAGCCAAAACAGAACCCGGTGCCAATGGCCAGGTTTCAGAAGATGGCGAATTGAAGCTGCTGCAGAAACTGGTGAAGCAAAGAAAAGATTCGCTCGAAATATTTCAGCAACAAAACCGTACCGATCTGGCACAGAAAGAACAGGAAGAAATTACTGTAATAGAGCAGTTTCTGCCCAAACAATTAGATGCAGAAGAACTGAAAAAAATAGTAGCCGAAATAATTGCTACTGTTGGCGCTTCAGGTCCACAGGATATGGGTAAAGTAATGGGTACAGCAAGCAAACAACTCGCCGGACAAGCCGATGGTAAAACTATTTCGGCAGTGGTAAAGGAATTATTAGCGGGGAGCTAAGGGAGTCGTCAATAGTCAGTAGTGAGTAGAGAGGATGGCTGGCTTATCATTCACATATAGAGAATGTATAAATAAACATTATTTATACATTTAATAATTGCTATAAATTCTAAAAGATATTAATTACTCACTATTCACTGCTGACTACTCACTTCTATGCTTATCGACATCCTCTTCATCATCTGTATGGTTTTCGCCATTTTCAAGGGCTACCGCAATGGATTAATTGTGGCGGTATTTTCATTGCTGGCCATTATTATTGGTTTGGCTGCTGCCATGAAATTATCGGTATATGTTGCAAAGCAGTTGGGTGAATACACATCGGTATCGCAATCATGGTTACCCTTTCTTTCATTTGCACTGGTAATGATAACAGTAGTGATCCTGGTAAGATTAGGTGCTACTGCAGTTCAAAAAATGGCGGAACTTGTTTTACTGGGATGGCTGAATAAACTCGCAGGAATTGCACTGTATGCCATTCTATATATATTAGTGATGAGTGTATTGTTGTTTTTTGCTGAAAAGCTTCATTTAGTGGATGCCAATACAATTGCAACATCAAAAGTATACGGCTTTGTACAGCCATGGGGACCGAAAACAATTGACGGAATTGGTAAACTTATTCCTTTATTTAGCGATATGTTTGAGCGTTTATCTTCCTTTTTCGAAAGCGTTGGTAAGACACAGGAAACGGGCAAGTAATATCTGTAAGTATTTAAACATTCGTTTTTGCCGTTAAATCAGTATTTTAGCTAAGACTGAATACAATCTGAAGCCAGATTTAAACGTTACTGAATTTGTAAATGGTTTTTCTTTTATTTGTACCGGTCATAATGCTTGCATAAGAAATAAGCCCCATGAATTACGAGATCAAACACCAGGATAAATTTAAGTTCATCGAAGAAGGAGAAGGAGAACCTTTGTTATTGCTGCATGGGTTATTCGGGGCACTGAGCAATTTCGTGGACCTTATAGAGTATTTCAAACCTAAATACAAAGTAGTGGTACCTATGTTGCCACTTTTTGACCTTGATATTTTTCATACTTCTGTGGGTGGACTTGAAAAACACGTACAGAAATTTATTGAGGCACGTGATTACACCGGTATTCATTTACTGGGTAATTCATTGGGTGGTCATGTGGCATTGGTGCATATACTGAAGCATCCTGAAAGAATCAAGTCATTGATCCTGACCGGAAGCAGTGGTTTGTTTGAAAATGGAATGGGCGATAGTTATCCCAAGCGTGGCGATTATGAGTACATTAAAAAGAAAACACAGCTTACTTTTTTCGATCCCAATACGGCTACCAAAGAACTGGTAGATGAGGTTTTTGAAATTACCAATAACCGTATTAAAGTCATTAAAATTATTGCACTGGCTAAAAGCGCCATCCGTAATAACCTGGGAGAAGAACTGAACCAGATTAAACAACCTACTTTACTCATCTGGGGTAATAACGATACCATCACACCACCATTTGTAGGAAAAGAATTTAATCGACTGATTCCAAACAGTGAGTTGCATTTTGTAGATAAATGTGGTCATGCGCCTATGATGGAAGTACCAGGAGAGTTCAATCGTATACTGGATGATTTTTTGCATAAATTAAGTGTTGCCCCGCAACCTTAATAACTATTGAAGCGTATATTTAGTAAGAGGAGGATTTATCATGCTCGCATCGCAGTTAATCAATACCGGATTTCCCGCAGTTAATCTTTTCGATAAGGTATCTTTTGCACTTCAGTTAATGGAAGACTACGATTTGCTGCACCTGCCCGTACTGAGTGAAGAAAAATTTGCCGGTATTATTGAAAAAGCCGACCTGCTTGATGCAGACGAAGATGGATTACTGGCATCGCTCGAACAATCACTTAAAAAACTTTTTGTAAAAGGCGAAGAACATTTTCTGGCAGCTGTTAAACAGGTGGCAGAAAATGAACTGAGTATGCTGCCGGTTATTAATGAGCAACATGAATTACAGGGCATTATTCCTGCTAAATCTTTATTTACCCATGTGTCGCATTTTCTGGGAAACAATGAAAAAGGCGGTGTAATTGTACTTGAAACAGATAAACGACATTTTTCTTTTGGTGAAATCAGCCGCCTGGTAGAAACCAATGATGCTTATATAACGCAGCTTAATACTTACCCTGAGAGCGATACAGGGCTGGTAATTGTAACCATCAAGATCAATAAAATTGAAGTATCAGATATTGTGGCCACTTTCCAGCGCTACGATTATGTGGTACGGTATTATTTTGGTGAAGAACAGTATGCCAATGAATTAAAAGAAAACTATAACCATTTACTGGCCTACCTGAATATGTAAGAGGCAGTAAGTATTCCTGCCCTTTTTTGGATAAGATATAAGAACCTTCGATCAATATTCTGGGCACAGTATTACTGCTCTTCTGCTAACTTGATTTTTCCTAATACACTATTATGAAAAGAAGAGCTTTTATCAACCTGTCTGTAGTAACTGCCGGTACCGGCGCAGTCATTGGGCTAAATGCCTGTTCAACAAAAGCGTCAGACAGTAAGGATCCTGCTAACATATTGGCAGCGCTGCAACCTATGACAAAAGATATTCAGCCTATTACATCGGAAGAACGAGGGGCCAGGATTAAAAAAGCGCAACAGTTGCTCACTGAAAACAATATGAAGGCGTTGATACTCGATGCAGGAACCGCCATGGTGTATTATACCGGTATCCGCTGGGGCAGAAGCGAAAGAACCATGGTAGCTGTTATTCCTGCGGCAGGCGAAGTATTTTATATATGCCCCGGTTTTGAAGAAAACCGTTTACGCGAACTGATAAAAATTGGTAAACAGGTATATGCATGGCAGGAAGATGAAAGTCCATACCAGTTAATCGTTCAATCCCTGCAGGCTGTGGGTATTACAGGAGGGGCATTGGCGGTGGAAGAATCGATCCGCTTTTTTATCATGGATGGCGTACGTAAACTGGCACCACAATTCAGTTTTGTAAGTGGCGATCCTGTTACTATTCCCTGCAGACTCATTAAATCGCCCGCAGAAATTGCATTAATGCAGAAAGCAACAGATATTACCATAGCCGCGATGAAAATTGGTATCAGCAGTTTACACGAAGGGATGTCGCCCAAAGAATTTTCTGATATTGTTACAACGGCTCAGAACAGGTTTGGTGGCAGCAGCGATTTTGCCATGGTAAATTTTGCAGAAGCATCGGCATTTCCGCACGGAAGTACCCAGCCGCAGCAACTTAAGAAAGGAGATATTGTGTTGATGGACTGCGGTTGCAGGGTAGAGGGGTATTCATCCGATATCAGTCGCACCATTGTATTTGGTGCTGCACCCACTGCACGCCAGCAGGAAATATGGAACCTGGAAAAAGCGGCACAAACCGCAGGTTATAAAGCCGCACAGATTGGAACAGCTTGTGAAAATGTTGATGCGGCAGCGCGTAAAGTAATTACTGATGCCGGTTTCGGCCCCGGCTACCAGTTGCCCGGTTTGCCACACCGCACAGGCCATGGTATTGGTATGGATGGCCATGAGTGGGGTAATATGGTAAAAGGAAACAAGTTACGCTTGCAGGCAGGTATGTGTTTTAGTATTGAACCTAATATTTCGATTGTTGGTGAATTTGGTGTGAGGCATGAAGACTGTGTATACATGACAGAAAGCGGACCCAAATGGTTTTCACAGCCGGCTCCAGCAATTGATCAACCTTTTGTGTAGCAGAAGGCTGTTAAACAAAGCAACCCGGGCACAATTCAGAAGCGATTCCCCTATTTTTACAAATTCTGATCGAAATAACCGGGGATGCGCATGAGGCTATTTTTCTTTTTTTGCTGGATATTACTGACCGGTTCACTATTGGCACAGGATCAGGATTCTCTCATAACCGGAAGAAGCCTCTCGGAACTGGTTGCCTCAAAAAGTATCTTTCAACTGATTGGTGAAGTGAAAGTGAATGGCAATAAAAAAACCAAAGAATACATTATTCTCCGCGAAACGCCTTTTAAAAAAGGAGACCGCATACCAGCGGGCAATCTGGATAAATTATTGGAACTGGCCAAACAACAGGTAATGAATACGCTACTCTTTGTAGATGTAAATGTATATGTGGCTGCCAAAAAAGGGAATGTAGTACTGATTAATATAGATGTAAAAGAACGATGGTATTTTTTCCCCCTGCCTTATTTCAGACTGGTAGACCGTAATTTTAACCAGTGGTGGGTGGAGCAGAAAAGAAGTCTTGAACGGGTAAACTATGGACTGAAGTTTATTCAGAATAATGTGAGTGGACGAAACGACAACCTCGATATCTGGTTTATTAATGGATATACGCAGCAGTTTACTGTCAGGTACGACAGACCTTTTATAGACAGAAAATTAAAACAGGGCTTAAATGTAGGTGTTATCCGCGCTACACAAAAAGAACTGAATTATGCTACCGGCAATAATAAACAGTTGTTTAGCCGGCAGGATTATATCGTAAGAAAATTTACCCGCGTAGATCTTACCTATTCTTATCGCCCCGATGTTCGAAACAGGCATTATTTCAGGGTGGCCTATAACAATGAAGAGGTAGCCGATACCATTCTAAAACTTAATCCGCTTTATTTTCCGGGTGGGGTAACAAGGTTTCAGTATGTAGACTTTAATTACCAGTATAAATATTATAATGTTGATTATATACCATATCCAACCAAAGGGTTTCAGTTAGAAGCAAGTTTGTATAAAAGGGGCACTACCAAAAACACCAACCTCTGGCTTACCAGTGCCAGAGCCGTATATGCAAAACCTATTTCAAAAAATAGTTTTTTACACCTGGAAGGATTGGGCATTTTAAAACTGCCTTTTAATAATGTCTATTTTAATCAGCGACTGATTGGTTATGGTTTTAACCAGATGCGTGGGCTGGAATACAATGTAGTAGACGGAGTGGCTGCCGGGATTTTAAAAACGAGTGTACATAAAAAAATATTCGGATTTATTCTGCGTAATCCGTTTCCGAGTAAAACACATGATAAAATACCCATCCGTTTCTTCCTGAAAGCCTATGGCGATCTGGGCTATGGTTATAACAGTAATCCAATATCATCAAACACACTGAACAATAAACTTTTACGCACCTGGGGACTTGGACTCGATATTGTTTCGATCTATGATTTTGTGTTTAAAATTGAATACAGCTTTAACCAACTGGGCCGCAATGGCTTATATTTACAGAGCAGGAACGATTTTTAAAACAGGTATCCTGTTTAAGCGGTTTGTTATGAAATGTGAATGATGACAGGGGAGATAAACCACAGTTTAAATGAACCAATATGAAAATTGCTATTTATAGCCGTGGACTCGATGCCGATATGGGCAATCCATTACTGGTATTGCTCGATGAACTGGAACGATACGAAACCCAGATATATATTTATCAGCCCTTGATCGCCACCATGCATATTCCTTTGCAGAAGGCGGAAAAAATGACTCCGTTTTACAGCTCCGATGACCTGAATGGTGAGATCGACTGTCTGATAAGTCTCGGTGGCGATGGTACCATACTCGATGCGGTAACGCTTGTACGAGATACCGGTATTCCTATACTTGGTATCAACTTCGGCAGGCTGGGTTTTCTGGCGAGTATTAGTCCGGAAGAACTGAGCAGTGCCGTTGATGCACTCATCAACCGCACTTTTGTAGTAGATAAACGAACCCTTATTCATCTCGATTCGAATCAACCCCTTTTTGGAGATGCACCTTTTGCACTGAATGAGTTTGCTATTCATAAAAGGGATATCTCACCCATGATTAAAATTCATACTTACCTGAATGGTGAGTTCCTGAACAGTTACTGGGCCGATGGATTGATTGTTTCTACCCCAACGGGTTCCAGCGGGTATAACCTGAGTTGTAATGGTCCGATACTCTTTCCGGAGTCGGCGAGCTTTGTAATTACACCGGTGGCACCGCATAACCTGAACGTACGTCCCATTATTGTACCCGATAATAACGTTATTTCTTTTGAAGTGGAAGGCAGGGCTGACCAGTTTATCTGTGCCCTCGATGCGAGAAGAGAAATAGTAGATAAAACAGTACAACTGGCAGTACGCAGAGAAAAATTCGCCGTAAACCTGGTACGGCTCAATGAAAATAGTTTTCTTTCTACCCTGCGCAGCAAACTTACCTGGGGGCTGGATAAGAGAAACTAATTATTGTCAGGGGAAGATTTAAAAAAGCAACGAGCCTTGAGCCACGAGCTGTGGGTTGATGGGTGAAGAATAGTTGCTAAAATTTGTCTGTAACCCCAAGACACACACAAGGCTCATAGCTCACAGCCCAAAATAGGATAGAATTCAGGCAACGCTGCCCATTATTTATTTATCTGTTCCTGTGAAAGAAAGATATTTTTAAAGATTTTGACTGGTAACGGTGATTTGGCCGGCTGTTTGTAGTGATATCTTTCATTGAAATAGAGAGAAATTAACTTTTATAGTAACATTTTTTGGTGCTATTTTACAGGGATGTAAGCACCCGATAGATTCTATGTTTAAAAAAGCAATCGTTACCGCAGCATTATTCCTGGGTTTGCAAGAAGCAAACGCACAACTGATGGAGAGCTTTGTTCACCAGGGTGAAGTAGGTGTATCCGTTGGTGCCGCTCATTATTTTGGTGACCTGAATCCGAATATAAAGGTAAACCGTCCCAAAATTGCTGCCGGCTTGTTTTTCCGTAAACAGATCAGTAATTATATCGGTGTGCGTGTGTCGGCCGATTATGCCATGCTGGGTTATTCAGATATCTACAGCGATAATGCCGCACAACGCAGACGTAACCTGAGTTTTAACAGTAACGTGTGGGAGCTGTCTGTGGCTGGTGATTTCAATTTTTTTCGTTTTCAACCCGGATTCAAAGGTTACCATTACACGCCATATGTAGGCATTGGTGTGGGTGTGTTTTCTCATGATCCCTATGCTTACCTGAATGGCGAAAAGATACAACTGCGCCCATTGGGTACAGAAGGTCAGGGAAGTTCTTTGTACCCCGATCTCAAACCTTATAATCCTATTGCCATCAGTATACCCTTTACAGTAGGCTTTAAGTATGCCCTTAACGAACAGATGAACCTGTTTGGAGAGCTTACCTACCGTTTTACCAATACCGACTACCTCGACGATGTAAGCGGTTTATATGCACCCGATGCTTTTCCTCCTTTACCCGATGGCTCACCTTCACCGGCCTTCCTGTTGCAGGACAGAAGTTATGAAACCGGGGCTTCCATCGGTATCAAGGGGCGTCAGCGGGGTAATAGCCCACAAAAAGACGCTTTCGCCACTTTTAAAGTAGGGGTGTCGTTTAGTCTCCAATCTTATAAATGCCCCACAGTTAGTACCCGTTAAGCTAATTTTAGGCTGAAAAAGGGCTTTGGGGCTATATTTCTGTCAATTAAATCCCTCTAACCCATTGATTTTGTTAATTTCGCAGCCTTAATACCGTAGGGAACGACCATGGAGTCATCACTCATTGCACAAATCGATAAAGATCGTCTGCCTAAACATATTGCCATCATTATGGATGGTAATGGACGTTGGGCAGAAGAAAAGGGGCAGGAAAGATTATATGGCCATTTTCATGGTGTGGAGAGTGTACGAAATATTGTAGAAGGCTGTGCCGAATTGGGTATTGGTTATCTCACACTGTATGCATTCAGCACCGAAAACTGGGATCGCCCGGTACAGGAAGTAGAAGGTTTAATGGCCCTGTTGGTAGATACCATCCGCAAAGAAGTGCCAACACTCAATAAGAACAATATACGTTTACATGTGATTGGCGATATGCAGATGTTACCCGAATTTGCCCGCAAAGAGTTGAATGAAGCACTTGAAATGACAGCAGCTAATACAGGCCTGAACCTTGTGATGGCATTGAGTTATAGCAGCCGCTGGGAACTGATGAATGCGGTAAAACAGATTGGACTGGATGTAAAAGCAGGAAAAGTTGACCCTGAAACCATTAACCAGGATACGTTGCAGCAATACCTGTCTACCAGCCAGTTTCCCGATCCGGAACTCATGATACGTACCAGCGGTGAATACAGGATCAGTAATTTTCTTTTATACCAGCTGGCGTATGCAGAATTATATTTTACCAATACCCGCTGGCCCGATTTCAGAAAGGATCATTTATACGAAGCTATTCTCGACTTTCAGATGAGGGAGCGCAGGTTTGGAAAAACAGGCCACCAGATACAGAATGAAACCACATTGGCCTCATAAAAGTCTTAAATCCTTTCCAATAGTAAAATAAGGTGGTTGATTTAACAAAGACTTTTAATAATTCCCGTTAATTTGCCCCGCTTAGATAACCCAAAACCATTGCAGAGACTGCTGAATAAGAGACCAGCCAGTTGATGAAAAACAGAATCCGGATGCAGAAAGTGTACAAATTTTTAGTGTTGGTGTTAGTATCATCTCTGGCAGGCAATTTTGCTTATGCACAGGAAGCAAAAAAAGATACGGTCATCACTTCCGTAGATGCAGAGCTGCTGAATATTTTCAATCAGCGAACACCCAAAAAATATAAAGTAGCAGCTATTAGGGTAACGGGAAATAAATTCTTTGATGAGAATCTCTTGATATCTATTGCCAATATTAATGTAGGAGATGAAATTGGTATTCCGGGTGGTGATGCTTTTTCGAAAGCCATTACTAAATTATGGGACCAGAAATATTTCAGCGATGTAGAGATCTATATCACCAAACTGGTAGATAAAGAAATTGAAATTGAAATAGCCGTAACCGAAAGGCCACGATTATCTAATTTTCTTTTCAGAGGTGTGCGTAAGGGTGAATCGGAAGACCTCACCGGTAAATCGGGTCTGGTACGTAACCGTGTGATTACGGAGAATATGAAAATTTCTGCGATTGAAGCCATCAAGAAATTCTACGGCGAAAAAGGATACCAGAACGCTACTGTAAGAATTGATGAAAGACCTGATACTACTTTCGACAATACACTGATCCTCGAATTTGTGGTGAATAAAGGCACTAAAGTAAAGATCAATAATATAAACTTTGGTGGCAATACGGTGGAAGCTGCCAAGCTGAAAAAACAATTCAAAGGCACCAAAGAGAAGTCGAGATTTACACTTAACCCGTCTTTCGACAGCGGCCAGATTGTAACAGTACAGCGTTACGATTTTGAACAATACTGGAAGGAGAAAGGGTTTCTTACACTCAGCAAGACCAAAAAAGTGCTTGATCCATACGCACGTTTTAAATTGTCATCTGCCAAATTCGATCAGATAAAATTCAGTGAAGACAAAGAGAGTCTGTTGTCTTATTATAACTCACTTGGTTATCGTGACGCGGTGATTGAAAAAGATACCGTGTATTTTAATAAAGCCGGCAACCTGAATATCGACCTGAAAGTAAATGAAGGACGTCGTTATTACTTTGGTAACATCACCTGGAGAGGTAATACCAAGTATTCCGATTCAGTTCTTACAGCAATCATGGGTATCAGAAAAGGTGATATCTATAACCTTGATGTACTCAATAAAAAACTCGGAAAATCAGCTTCACCTGAAGGGGGCGATATCAGTGGTATTTACCAGGATGATGGTTACCTGTTTTTCCGTACCGATCCTGTAGAAACAGCCGTGTACAATGATACCATCGATTTTGAAATCAGAATCATTGAAGGCCCGCAGGCTACTATTAAAAATATCCGCATCAGTGGTAACGACAGAACCAAGGAACACGTAATTCGTCGGGAACTGAGAACCATACCGGGTGAAAAATTCAGCCGGAGTGATTTAATCCGCTCACAGCGTGAGATTGCGCAGTTGAATTATTTCAACCAGGAAAAAATTGGTATTAACCCCATCCCCAATCCCGAAGACGGAACCGTGGATATTAATTACAGCGTGGAAGAAAAGTCGAGCGATCAGTTAGAACTGAGTGCAGGCTGGGGCGGTGTAATTGGTTTAACGGGAACACTGGGTGTATCGTTCAACAATTTCTCCATCAGAAATATCTGGAAGAAATCGGCCTGGGATCCATTGCCAATGGGTGATGGACAAAAACTGAGTTTGCGTGTACAGAGCAATGGTAAAGCATTCCGCTCTTATAACTTCTCTTTTACCGAACCCTGGTTAGGTGGCAAGAAAAGAAATGCACTTACTTTCAGTATTTATAATACCCGTTTCGGACAAACATTTGATCCAAGAACCGGTCTCTTTGATCCGAATTATGCAAATACCAGTTTTATATCTACAACCGGAGCAACCATCAGCCTGGCCAAACAATTGAAATGGCCTGATGACTTTTTCTCTTTGTCGATGGGTTTAAACTTTACCCGGTATAAACTGAGCAATTATGCCATCGATCCAATTAACCTGCCTGGCTTTGATAATGGTAATGTACACAACTTCAATTTCAGGATAGCATTACAGCGTTCATCGGTAGATCAGCCATTGTTTCCGCGTTCGGGTTCAAACTTTATGCTGAGTCTGGCGGTAACTCCACCTTATTCACTCATCAACCCGAATATTACTACTGCAGCCAATCCTTATCGTTGGGTAGAATATCATAAATGGCGCTTTAATGGCGAATGGTTTGTACCGTTGGGAAGACCACATGGTGAAGACAGGAACAAACAATTTGTACTGCGCGCCTCTGCCAAATTTGGTTTCCTGGGTAAGTTCAATAAGAAACTGCAGATTTCTCCTTTTGAGCGTTTCCAGGTAGGTGATGCGGGCTTGAGTAACCAGTTTGCTTTACTGGGTTACGATATCATTGCACACCGTGGTTATCCTGTTTATGATAACTCAAACCCCAAAGTGAACCCCGATCAGCAGACTGCCAGACAATATTTTACAATTTTTAACAAATACACCATGGAGCTCAGGTACCCCCTGAGTCTGAATCCGAGCAGTACCATCTATGGGCTTGCATTCTATGAGGCTGCAAACGGTTGGTTTAATATCAAAGATTATAATCCATTTAAGCTCCGGAGGTCTGTTGGACTGGGTATGCGCTTCTTCCTGCCTATGTTTGGACTGCTCGGATTTGATTATGGCATAGGATTGGATAGGTTTTCACCAAACGGTTCCATGAAAGATGCAGCAAGGTTTACCTTTATGTTGGGCTTTGAACCGGAATAAACCTGAACCCTAAAAAAAAGTTTATGAAAAAAACCTTACTCATTGCACTGGTATTGGTATGTATGGTCTTCGCAACACAAGCACAACAGCGTTATGCCATCATCGATACAAAATATATCCTGGAGCGTATTCCGGAGTATCGCGATGCTGATAAAAAACTGCAGCAGGTAGGCGAGCAATGGCAAAAAGAGATCGATGATAAACAGGTACAGCTCGATAAAATGTATAAGAACTATGAGGCTGAGCAATTTATGCTTACCGAAGACCTGAGAAAGAAAAGGGAGGATGAATTGTTTGTAAGGGAAAAAGAGATCCGCGACCTGCAGAAAAAACGTTTTGGATATGAAGGCGACCTGTTTAAGGAACGCCAGCGTCTGATAAAGCCGGTTCAGGACAGGGTATACAATGCCGTTCAGAAAATGGCACTGGCCCGTTCCTACGACTTTGTACTCGATAAAAGTGAAGGAATTACCGTTATATTTGCCGACCCCAAACTGGATAAAAGCGATGATATCCTGAAAGAACTGGGGATTAAATAAGAACAACTAAAACCAAATTTTCACAAACCCTCTCTACAATGAAGAAATTATTACTTGTGTGTGTGACTGTAGCGGCCAGCTTACTGTTCTCCAACAATGCTCAATCTCAGGTTAAGATCGGATATTTTGATGAGCAAACCCTGTTGAGCCTGTTTCCCGGTATCGACAAAGTTGATACACTGATGAATTCCTATGTTAGAGATTCATTGAATGTAGAATACCAGTATTCAGTAGTAGAATACCAGCGCAGAGACAGCCTTTTCAAAAAAGATTCTGCAACCATGCCTGCCAAAGCAAGAGAAATGGCAGTAGGTGAATTAAACAGGTTATACTACAAAATAGCCAACTGGCAGCAATACGCCCAGGAAATGCAGCAGGATAAAATGGATCGTTTGTTGTTGCCTTACAGACAGCAAATGGTGGCAGCATTACAACAGGTGGTTGCCGAAAATAAGTACACACTTGTATTAAAAGCAGAAGCTATTTCTCCTTATATAGATCCAAGTTTAAGCATACTTGATAACCTGACCATTCGTACAGCTATCAAATTGAAACTGGAACTGCCTAAGGAATGGACAGACGCCTGGAAAGCAGCTGGTGGAACTGTACCTGGAGCAACAGGTGCCAAACCTCCGGCCCCAAAGCCCAAGCAATAAAATAATTGATATACAACCAGGAAAATCCCAGCTGTTTACGGCTGGGATTTTTGTTTGCAGGCATCGCACATCATAACTAAATAAAACCTCACCGCTGGAATAACTGCAAACAGAACCGGATAAACCCTCACAATAGATGCCTTAACTTTGTTACATGACAGAAACAAAGCCCATCGGGGTTTTTGACAGCGGTTACGGAGGTCTTACAGTGTTGAAGGAAATGGTAAAAACATTACCTCAATACGATTATCTCTATTTAGGTGATAATGCGCGTGCGCCTTATGGCCCCCGTTCATTTGATACGGTATACCAGTATACCCTTCAATGCGTACAGTGGTTTTTTGCACAGGGCTGCGAGCTGGTTATACTGGCCTGCAATACGGCATCTGCAAAAGCCTTAAGAACCATTCAGCAAAACGACCTGCCTTTGATGCACCCGGATAAAAGAGTATTGGGTGTTATACGGCCCACTACTGAAGTGATAGGGGAATACAGTAAAACAGGATCGGTAGGAATTTTAGGTACAACAGGTACTGTAGTGAGCGAAAGCTACCCCATAGAAATAGCCAGATTCTTTCCTTCCATTAAAGTGTTTCAGGAAGCATGTCCTATGTGGGTACCCCTGGTTGAAAACAATGAATACGATAAACCCGGGGCCGATTATTTTATCCAGCAACACCTTCAGCAGTTGTTTAAGCGCTCTGCTGATATTGATACCCTGTTGCTTGCGTGTACACATTATCCGCTACTGATAAATAAAATAAAAAGATTTGCACCGGCAGGAACCACCATATTATCTCAGGGCGAAATTGTAGCCCGTAGTTTAAAAGATTACCTGGAACGACACCCACATATTGCCAATCATTGTACACAAAAAGGGGAACGCCGTTTTTTTACAACCGATTCAGTAACAGATTTTGATAGCCATGCGAGCATATTTTTTGGGGAACCGGTCGCTTCTGAACATGTAGAACTTTCCAGATAAACTTTTTTTGCACTGATAATCAATGGTTTAAAAAATCAAAACGGTTTTTTTCACTATTTTTCATTGCTTTTCCTTAGTTTTGCCGTCCTTTCACAGACAGCAGTATGGTGACTGCCGTAATGAAATGAAACAAGATTATTGGGTTAGCTAAAAAAACGTAATTATGAAACGTACATTTCAACCGCATAAACGCCGCCGTAAATCTGTTCACGGATTTCGTAAGCGTATGCAAACTGCCAACGGTCGTAAAGTATTGGCCAGCCGCAGAGCGAAAGGCCGCAAGAAACTGACTGTTTCCAGCGAGAAAGGATTAAAATAAATCATTCCCATCTCAGCCGCCTTCGATGGCGGAGGAGAATGAAGAAAAATATAAAGTCCCGCTTTACGGCGGGACTTTTTTAGTTTAGTGGCAGGCAATGAAACCATTTAGTTATAACAAAAAGGAAAAGCTGAAAAGCAGAACACAACTGGAAGCCATTTTCAGTTCCGGTAAAACCTTTTCGGTATTTCCGCTGAAAGTATTTTTTCTGGAGACAGCTGCTACTCAAACAGAAAGGGTAAAAGCAGGTGTAGGGGTAAGTGCCCGGCATTTTAAAAAAGCCGTGCATCGAAACAGGATCAAAAGATTATTGAGAGAAGCCTATCGGCTCGAAAAACAAAACCTGCACGAGCAACTCAGTGACCAGCAAAAACAGATAGCTGTTTTCTTTTTATACATCGACAAAGAAATGCCGGCTTTTGAAATAATCAGAGACAGAATGAAAGATTGTATAGCAAAACTTCAAAAAAAATTGAGCCCCGAAAAATAACTCATTACTCACTATTCACAACTGATGAAATTCCTGCTACAAATACTCGGCTACCCCTTCATTCTGTTGATCCGTTTTTACCAATACGTGATCTCGCCAGCAATGGGTCCAAAATGCAGGTTTACCCCTACCTGTTCTGAATATGCTGTAACAGCTTTACAAAAGCATGGATTATTTAAAGGAGGCTGGCTGGCTATTAAACGCATCAGCAAATGCAGACCCGGCGGCGGACATGGCTATGATCCGGTGCCCTGAGAAACAGAGAAACGGAGAAACAGAGGAATGTCGAATGTCCAATTAAGAAGTAGTTGGACATTCGACATTCCTCTGTTTGTTATTCTTCTGTTTTCTTCCCTCCTGTCATCCCCTCCAATCTGGCAATGGTTTCGCGGATTTCTTTGATGCTGTAGAAACGGTATACTTCAGGAGCTTTACCGTCTTTGCTTTCTGCGGAACGCATATTATGAAAAGGTCCAACAATGATGGCCTCGAAATTATCGGTGATATGTGCGGTTGAATTGGGCAGGATATAAAAATTACGATTGGCCTTGCTTACATTTTTATTGTTCACCAGGTTATGTAATGAATCAATTTTGAAACGTAAAGCTTCCTGTGTAATTACCTGATTACTCAGTTGTGGATCGGTATAATTAACCTGGCTGCCGATGATGGTATCGTTTTTTACATTCACGATATAATATCCATTTTCGGTAAGTGTAACTTTGGCTTCACCAGATGGGGTATTGAGCGTTAGTTCCACATTCTTCCCTACAAAATCAACTGTTTTATCTTCATGTCCGGCGCCATCAGTTGCTTTAATGGTTTTGGTATCGGTATTCACGTCAACCGAGCCCTTGCTAAATATCACCACTCTTTTCTGATCTGACGAGCAGGATGCGAGCAGCAGGATGGCAGTTAAACAGGAGATGATTGATTTCATAAGTAGTAGTTAATAAAGTAAATAAAATTAAACTTCAAGCTGCAAGCATCAAGCTGCAAGAAGAAATATGCTTGTAGCTTGAAGCCTGTGGCTTGAAGCTACAAGCTCTTGGCTAAAATTATTTTGCAAAACGCTCCGCTACTTTATTCCAGTTCACCACATTCCAGAATGCTGCAAGGTAATCGGCACGACGGTTCTGGTATTTGAGGTAATAAGCATGTTCCCAAACATCGGCTCCTAAAATGGGTGTTCCTTTTACTTCGGCTACATCCATTAAAGGGTTATCCTGATTGGGAGTAGAACTTACTTCCAGTTTGCCGTCTTTCACAATCAACCATGCCCAGCCACTTCCGAAGCGGGTCATGCCGGCGTTGGCAAATTTTTCTTTGAATACATCAAAAGAACCAAAAGCACTGTTGATAGCATCGGCCAAAGCACCGGTAGGAGCTCCGCCTGCATTAGGTGCCAGACTCTCCCAGAAAAATGTATGGTTCCAGTGACCCCCACCATTATTTCGTACAGCAGGGCTGATAGAACCTGCTACAGCAACCAGTTGTTCCAGACTCTTGCCTTCATGTTCTGTTCCGGCAATGGCTTTATTGAGGTTGTCTACATAGGCCTGATGGTGCTTACCATGATGAATCTGCATGGTAGCAGTATCGATATGCGGTTCCAGTGCATCGTGTGCATAGGGTAAAGCTGCTAATGTAAATGCCATAACTATATTTTTATATGATTAAAGTGTAGTCAACAAATTTACTGTGCTTCTTTTGAATGAAGATGAATTGTTTCTTAATTCGAAAGAAAGCCATAAGCAGCAAGCTACAAGTTTCAAGCTTCAAGTTGAAATAACTCATTTCTTAAAGCTTGTAGCTTGTGGCTTGTAACTTTTTTTCAGCGTTTCTGCTGAAAAAAATTCTTCATCAGCCAGGCACATTCATCTTGTAAAATACCACTGATAATTGCTGTCTTTGGATGAAAGGGGCTTTGTTGTTCCCTGATATGTTTTCTGAAACCATTCTTTTCATCACCTGCACCATAAACAATAGAACCAATTTTACCCCAATAAAGGGCGCCACAACACATTAAACAGGGTTCGAGGGTTACATAAAGTGTGGCATCGGGAAGGTATTTGGTACCCATACTACTATAGGCAGAAGTTAAGGCGAGTATTTCTGCATGTGCGGTAGAGTCGTTCAATAATTCTACCTGGTTATGTCCGCGTGAAATAATCTTATTATTCATTACTACAACAGCTCCTACAGGCACTTCATCTGCATCAAATGCCAGTTGTGCTTCTTTTAATGCCTGTTGCATGTAGTATTCGTGGGTTTCGGGATGCATAGGGGTCAAAAGTCAAAAGTCAAAAGCCAAAATTCAAAAAGAGATCAAAAATCAAAGATCAGCAAATCAAACATAAAATCCTACATCTGCGATCAGACATCTGCCATCTATCTGTATTTCCAGTTCCTGTCTTTTCCTTCCTCCAGCCATTGCAACATGGTAGCGATGCGCTTTTCACGGGTAGGTTCGGTTTTGGCTTCGGTAATCCATTCAACATATTCTTTTTTATGTGAGTAAGGGAAGGATTCAAAAGTAGTAGCTGCTCTTTTATTTTTCTTCAGCGCATTGGTGATATAAGAAGGAATATCCAGTTTTTTAGGATCTGCCTTTGGTTTAGCGGGTAGTTTAATGCCTGCTTCATTCAGCGCAACAGCTTCTTTTATATAAGCGATCATGATCTTAGCTGCAGGAAGATCTTTAATACTGGTAATCCTGTCGAAATGCCCCATGGCACCCCTGTCTTTGGTTTGCAGAATTTTATCAGGGTCCTTCATTATAGAAGCTTTCCAAAACCCAAAAGCACAGTGATGTTTAAAAGAAGCCATACTGCAAACCACACCTTTGTATTCAAAATGCGGGAAACTCCATTTCATGGTTTCAGTAATATCCGGACAGGCTTTATGCACCAGTTTGCGTATATGCTGGAGTATGGGTTTTGCAAATACCTCTGCTTTGCTGATATAAGCATCTATGCGTGGATCTGTAAGAGGCATGAGCTAAAGTAGGCAGAAGATTTGAAAAACTGAAAGATGAAGAATAGCAGGAAAAATAAAAACCGCCTCTGAATGAAGCGGTTTTATTTACTGATTTTCTGTTTCTTATTCTCACAGTTTCTTTACCACAATATTCCTATACCAGACATGATCACCATGATCCTGTAAGGCAATATGACCTTTAAAATTTTTACCAAAAGCAGGCATCGATTTAAATTTGCTGTTGGCGATCATCTGGTTCCATTGTTCATCACCATAAGTAGTGGTGAGAATAGATTCGCCATTCAGCTTAAACTCCAATTTACCGGCATTGCTGATGATTTCGGCGGTGTTCCATTCTCCTACTGGTTTGGTAACACCTTCTTTACCGGCTACCAAGTCGTACAGGTTACCAGAACGGTGTTTATTGATTTTTGCATCAGCATGACCATCATTATCCAGTACCTGCATTTCCGGACCGGTATACCAGACATATTTATATTTCGCCGGATCATTCTGTACCCAGAAAATAATACCACTGTTGCCATTTTTAGCAATCTTCCAGTCTAGTTTGAGGTGAAAATTCTCCAGCTCCAGCTCATGAATAATATCACCACGCCCCGATTTGTCTGATGCATCCAGGTGAAGGGTACCGTCTTCTACTTTCCAGGAGCCGCCAAGTGTGTCTTTGCCATAAGTAGTCCAGCCTTTAGCTGTTTTACCGTCGAACAGAGAAATCCAGCCTCTTTTTTGTGGAGTGTTACGCAAGGAGGATGTTGTTTTTTTTTCTGTCGTAGTATTTCCCAATACCAGCACACTGATAATGGCTGTTATAAACCAGTTTTGGAACATCATTTATTTCTTTAAGAGGAAAATATATTTTACCATGGCTTTGGCATCATCTTCAGTGATACCGGGATGCCCAGTCATAGGCACAGCACCCCAAACACCCTGTCCGCCTTTGATAATTTTGCCAGCCAGCATGGTTATATTTTCATCTGTATTTTCATATTTCTCAGCCACTTCTTTATAAGATGGTCCGATGAGTTTATCACTTACTTTGTGACAAGTAAGACAGTCTGATTTGCCAATCAGTTCCAATCCTTTTACATAATCTGGATTACTGCTTAAATCATCTGAAGCAGTGACAGCAGGTGCGGCTGCGGTGTCTTTTTTCTCTTCGTTACCTCCGCATGCCGCCATCAGGGCCAGCAGGGAAAGGGATACTAAGTACTTTTTCACGGTTTATGGTTTTGTGGTTTGGTTATTTGTGAATGGTGAATCGTTAATGAGTAGTCATAGATCCGCAATTGACCATTCACCATTCACGCTAAGTTATTCATTGATTCCCAGAATACGGCGATTGAAATTTTCATCAGAACCTGTTCCTGCGAAATCATCAAAAGCTTTGTCGGTTACTTTAATAATGTGTTTTTTAATAAAGGGAGCACCTTCTGCAGCACCTGTTTCAGGGTGTTTAATAGCACATTCCCATTCCATTACGGCCCAGCCTTTATAATTATATGCTGCCAGTTTACTGAAGATGGCACCAAAATCTACCTGTCCATCACCCAATGAACGAAAACGTCCTGCACGGTTGATCCAGCTTTGATACCCACCATACACCCCCTGTTTACCGCTCGGATTAAACTCTGCGTCTTTTACATGAAACATACGGATACGTTCATGGTAATGGTCAATATAACTGAGATAATCCAGGCACTGTAAAACAAAATGTGAGGGATCGAAAAGCAAACAGGCTCGCGGATGATTGTTTACTTTCTCCAGGAACATTTCATAACTGATACCATCATGAAGGTCTTCACCGGGATGTATTTCATAACAAAGATCTACACCATTCTCATCAAATACATCCAGTATGGGCTTCCATCTGTTGGCGAGTTCTGTAAAACCTGTTTCAACGAGTCCGGCCGGACGTTGTGGCCATGGATAAACTGTGTGCCACAATAAGGCACCACTAAAAGTAGCGTGTGCATCCAATCCAAGATTGGCAGAAGCTTTGGCGGCATATTTTAATTGCTGAACGGCCCATTCGGTTCTGGCTTTGGCATTACCACGTACATTTTCAGGCGCAAAACCATCAAACATTACATCATAGGCAGGATGAACAGCTACCAGTTGCCCCTGTAAATGAGTAGATAATTCGGTGATCTGTAAACCTGCGGCTTCTACTATACCTTTCAACTCGTCGGCATAGGTTTTACTTTCGGCAGCTTTTTTCAGGTCAATACAACGGGCATCCCAGGTAGGTATCTGCACACCCGTAAAACCCAATGAGGCAGCCCATTTACAGATACTCTCCAAAGAATTGAATGGGGCAGTATCTCCCAGAAATTGTGCAAGAAAAATACCGGGACCTTTGATGGTGGTCATAATAATGAGAGTAAAAGATTAAAAAATCAAAATTCAAAAGTCAAAATTCAGAGGGGGTATTTTAGTTTTTGAATTTTGGCTTTTGAATTTTTAATTATATCCTGTATTCCGTCCATTTTACATCCGATGCGGCAGATGCTACTACATTGTCAATAAATGCCATTCCTCTTAATCCATCATTGGTATTGGGGAAGTCGAGCATTTCTGCGGTTGCTGTAGTACCGTCGATACGGGCAGATAATGTTAAAGCAAAATTGCGATAGATATTGGCAAAAGCTTCAAGGTATCCTTCCGGATGTCCACCCGGTGTTCTGCAATTATGTGTGGCAAATGAACTAAGCCTGTCGCCATAATTACCCCCGGCGCGTAAAATCTGTGTGGGCTGATCGAGCCATTTTACCAGTAAGGTATTGGGTTCATGCTGTGCCCATTCAATTCCGCCCTTTTCTCCATACACCCGAATTTTAAGAGCATTTTCTTCACCGGCTGCTACCTGCGAAGCCATCAGTACACCACGTGCTCCATTGCTCATACGGAGCAATACGTTACCATCGTCATCGAGTAAACGACCTTCTACCAATGCATTGAGATCGGCGCATAAATGTGTAATCTCTGCACCGGTTATATATTCTGCAAGATGTGCAGCATGTGTACCTATATCTCCCATAGCACCTGCTTTACCCGACTTTTTAGGATCGGTTCTCCAGGCGGCCTGAGCATTGCCTTCTCTTTCCGATAATTTGCTCAGCCATCCCTGCGGATATTCAACCCATACTTTTCGGATTTTGCCCAGCACTCCACCCGCTACCATGGCACGGGCTTGTTTTACCATTGGATAACCGGAATAAGTATGCGTTAAACAAAGTATCAAACCTGTTTCCTGTACTTTCTGGTGAAGCTGTCTGGCTTCATCGAGTGTAAAAGCGATCGGTTTTTCAATTACCACATGAAAACCATGATCCAGTGCCATCATGGCTGGTGCAAAGTGTGCGAAATTGGGGGTAACAATTGTTACAAAATCCATACGCTTATCTGCCGGTAACTGGCTCTCTTTGCTGATCATCTCTTCATAATTCAGGTAAGTCCTGTCTTCGGGAAGAAACAATGAACGACCTGAGTCTTTTGCTATGTCGGGGTTAATACTGAGTGCGCCGCAGCATACTTCTATCAACCCATCCATATTGGCGGCCAGGCGATGAATGGCACCGATGAATGCATCTTTACCTCCACCAACCATTCCCATCCTGAGTTTTCGGTTCATGTGATTTTATTTTATAGGTTCAGGTTATTACTGAAATCGTTTCAGGGATGTAAGGTTATTAAAAAAATAGACGCCAGAGAAATTTTATCATTTTGAGATAGTTAAATCAACACAAACGTTTGCGGAAAAACCGCTGAAATAACCCGCAAATCGGTAAAAATTTTTTCACTCTTTGTTTGAAAATAAAATTACATTTAATGGCTTATTTCAACTAACAACTTAAACGATATGCAAGCCACTCCCCAACGTCAACAATTATTTGTTGCCAGCTGCCTGGCGTTATTGGTAACTTCTCTTTCATTTGGTATTCGTGCAGGCATACTTGGTCGCCTTGGTGTAGAATTTGAATTAAATGCGGCTCAGTTAGGCACCATTGCTGCCACCGCTTTCTGGGGTTTCCCGCTGGCAGTGGTTATAGGAGGTTTTGTAGTTGATATTATTGGTATGAAACGACTGCTCATTGTAGCATTCCTGTTTCACCTGGCAGGTATTGTACTCACCGTTTTTGCAGGGGGTTACTGGACACTCTTCATATCAACACTCTGTGTTGGTATTGCCAACGGAACAGTAGAAGCAGCCTGTAATCCTTTGGTAGCTACTATTTACTCCGATAATAAAACCACCAAACTCAACCATTTCCATTTATGGTTTCCCGGTGGTATTGTAATTGGTACACTGATTGTTTATTTCCTGGATAAAGCAGGTATCGGATGGCAGATACAGGTAGGGTTGATGCTTATTCCTACCATTCTTTATGGCTACCTGTTCAGTAAACTCAGTTTCCCTGTTACAGAAAGGGTTGCCAGTGGTGTATCAACAGCCGAGATGTATAAATCTTTATTGAACCCGCTGTTTATTTTTATGATCATTCTCATGTTTGGTACAGCTATCACTGAGCTTTTTACGGGGCAGTGGATAGATGTACTGCTTAAAAATGTTTCAGATAATGCCATTCTTTTACTTACCATAGAAACCGGTATCATGGTATTGGGCCGCGCATTTGCAGAACCTGTTGTACACCGCTTTTCTCCTGTAGGTGTTTTGCTGATTTCCGCAGTTTTATCGGCAGCAGGTTTATACCTTATGGGACATACCACAGGAAATATGCTGTTTGTAGGGGCGATTGTATTTGGTATGGGTGTTTGCTATTTCTGGCCAACTATGCTGGGTTTTGTATCGGAGAACCTGCCTAAAACAGGTGCAGTAGGGCTGAACCTTATGGGTGGTGCAGGCATGTTTGCCGTTTCGGTGTATATGATTTTTATGAGCGGGTATTATGATAATCTACTGGCCGCCAAACTTCCTGCAGGTGCCAGCCTGGCCGACTATTCCAATGCAGCGGCGGGTACAGAAATGGCGAATGTATTGGGCGAAGCTAA
Source organism: Sediminibacterium sp. (assembly GCF_019264485.1). Taxonomy (GTDB): domain Bacteria; phylum Bacteroidota; class Bacteroidia; order Chitinophagales; family Chitinophagaceae; genus Sediminibacterium. The sequence continues at coordinate 651,199 of NZ_JAHVAA010000014.1, read as the reverse complement.
AAAACTGGCAGGCCCGGAAGTATTAAATGCAACGCTTGTAATACCTATAATTTTATCCGTGGCTTTTGCCGGATTATTGATTTATATGCGGAATAAAAGCAAGGCAAATTCACCGACAGCAAACATTGGTTAAACATTAATGCTTACATTTATTACCTGCGAAATGGCTTACTATGGGAACAGATTCTAACAGAAGAAAAACAATCAAACAATTGCTTACCGGTTCTGCTTTATTGGCAACCGGAACAACAATATCTTCTTTTACATCAACCGAATCATCCAAAGATTTATCCATGCAACCATTAAAAGGTAATATCAATCACTCTGTCTGCAGATGGTGCTACGATTATATTCCACTGGATGAGTTGTGCAGCATTGTAAAAGAATTGGGACTGGTAGGTATTGATCTGGTAGGTCCCAAAGACTGGGGTACTCTGAAAAAGCATAACCTTATCTCTACCATGTGTAATGGTGCGGAGATTGGTCTAGTTAAGGGATGGAATGACCCACAGTACCATTCAACCCTGATAAAAAATTATACGGATCACATTGAACTGGTGGCTAAAGCTGGTTATACCAATCTTATTTGTTTCAGTGGTAACAGGAATGGTATGGATGAAGAAACAGGTTTAAAAAACTGTGTGGAAGGCTTGAAACAGATTATGTCGCTGGCAGAAAAGAAAGGAGTGGTTATTCAGATGGAGCTTTTTAACAGCAAGGTTGATCATAAAGATTATATGTGCGATAGTTCTGCCTGGGGTGTTGAATTATGTAAAAGACTGGGTTCTCCTAATTTCAAACTGTTGTATGATATCTATCATATGCAGATCAATGAAGGTGATATCATCAGAACCATAAAAAAAGATCACCAGTATTTCGGGCATTATCATACAGCAGGTGTTCCGGGTCGTCATGAAATAGATGAGTCGCAGGAACTGTATTATCCGGCTATTATGAAAGCGATTGTAGAAACTGGATTTAAACAATATGTAGCACAGGAGTTTATTCCGACAGGCAATGATAAATTAGGCTCGCTCCGTAAAGCGATTCAGATATGTGATGTGTGATAATAGTGAGGTTATCCATGGTCCATAGTCCATGGAAAGAAGAAAAATAAACTATGGTCCATCGACTATGGTCCATGGACTGATATACAAACCACAAACCTTCATAAACAAACAGACCATGGCCGATCAAAATTATGACGCAATCGTTGTAGGCTCAGGAATCAGTGGCGGTTGGGCCGCCAAAGAGCTTACCGAAAAGGGGCTTAAAGTACTCCTGCTTGAACGTGGGCGAAACATTGAGCACATTAAAGACTATGTTAACGCCAACAAGGAATCATGGGATTACCCGCATCGTGGCAGAAGAACCCAACAGATGATCAATGATTATCCGGTACTGAAACGCGATTATCCTTTGAATGAAACCAACCTTGATTTCTGGGTGAATGAAAAGGAAAGCCCTTACACGGAAGTAAAAAGGTTCGACTGGTTCCGTGGTTATCATGTAGGAGGTCGTTCACTGATGTGGGGCAGACAAAGCTATCGCTGGAGCGATCTGGATTTTGAAGCCAATGCAAAAGACGGGGTGGCTGTTGACTGGCCTGTTCGTTACAAAGACATTGAAAAATGGTACACATACGTAGAAAGATTTGCAGGTATCAGTGGCAGCAAGGAAGGATTGCCACATTTACCCGACAGCGACTTTCTTCCGCCCATGGAACTCAACTGTGTGGAAAAAGACCTGGCCAAGCGAATCAAGGAGTATTATAAGAATCAGCGCCAAATGATCATTGGTCGTGTAGCCAATCTTACACAGGAGCATGAAGGACGTACCAACTGTCAGTACAGAAATAAATGCTGGCTGGGATGTCCGTTTGGTGCTTATTTCAGCACACAATCTTCTACCTTGCCGGCTGCCATGAAAACAGGTAACCTTACACTGCGCCCATGGTCTATTGTAACAAGGGTTCTATACGATAAGGATAAGAAGCGTGCAACAGGTGTAGAAATCATTGATGCCGAAACCAATAAAACATACACCTTCAATGCGAAGATCGTTTTCCTGAATGCTTCTGCATTGAATACTTCATGGATACTGATGAATTCTGCAACCGATGTATGGCCCGATGGTTTGGGTAGCAGCAGCGGAGAGCTGGGACATAATGTGATGGACCACCATTTAGGCGTAGGTGCAGGCGGACGTGTAGAAGGTTATGAAGACAAATACTATTTCGGTCGCAGGGCGAATGGTATCTATGTACCACGTTTCCAGAATATCAATGGAGATAAGCGCGATTATTTGCGTGGCTTTGGTTATCAGGGAAGTGCTTCACGCCAGGGATGGGGACGCGATGTGGCTGAATTGAGTATTGGAGCAGACTTTAAAGATGCCCTTACAGAACCAGGTGGTTGGACCTTTGGTATGATGGGCTTTGGAGAAGTATTACCAGACCACAACAACAAAATAACCCTCGATAAAAATGTAAAAGATAAATGGGGGCTGCCAGTACTGTCGTTTGATTGTGAACTGAAAGAGAACGAAATCAAAATGAGAAAAGACATGCAGAAGGACGCCATTGAAATACTCACCAATGCAGGTGTGAAAGATGTAAATGGTTATGAGGGTAATGGCATTCTGGGTCGTGGTATCCATGAAATGGGCACGGCTCGTATGGGACATGATCCAAAGACTTCGGTTGTTAATAAATTCAACCAGGTTTGGGATGCACCCAATGTATACATTACCGATGGCGCATTTATGACATCAGGAGCCTGTGTAAACCCATCACTCACCTATATGGCCTTTACTGCCCGCGCAGCAGACCATGCAGTGACTGAATTGAAGAAACAAAATTTATAAGAGAAAGGTGAATAGTCAATGGTGAATGGTCAATAGAAACCAAGATTCACCATTCACCGTTCACCATTCACGAACACTCAAAACTCATTACCATGAATAGAAGAGAAGCCCTTTCCAGCGTAGCATTGCTGCTTGGGGGAACATTAATCGGTTCTACCGCTTTTCTAACCGGTTGTAAAACCAGTGGCACAGATAGTGGTATCAGCTTTTCTCCGGAAGAAATTAATTTCCTGAATGAAGTAGGAGAAACTATTTTACCGGCAACCACTACACCCGGCGCCAAAGAAGCCAAAGTAGGCGAATTTATGTCGGTATATGTTACAGATTGTTACGAAGCCAAAGACCAGGTAATTTTCAAAGAAGGATTCAAAAAACTGGATGAAGCCAGTAAAAAGAAAAACAATAAAACCTTCCTGGAAAGTACCCCGGCAGAAAGAAATGCTTTACTGGTTGATATAGATAAAGAAGCAAAAGAATACCAGAAAAACAAAAAGCAGGAAGATCCAAATCATTATTTCAGGATGTATAAAGAGCTTACCCTTTTCGGGTTCTTTACATCGGAAGTAGGGGCTACGAAAGCACTGCGTTATGTAGCTATACCTGGTAAATATGAAGGTTGTATTCCTTATAATAAAGGCGATAAAGCCTGGGGATAAGTATAAAATCAAAATTAAAAAGTTAAAGGACTCCTTTGGAGACTTTTAGCTTTTTAATTTTCTTTCTAATCTATAATCTTACAAACCATGTCAATCAATCGCAGAGACTTTCTTCGTAATACAGGTTTTGCGGCAGCAGCAGTATCTCTTCCTTTTGCGGGTAAATCGTCTATACTGGATGAGCTGGCATATAAACCGATCGGCTCATTTGGTATTCAGCTATGGACAGTAAAAGAAGCCATGTTTGCTGACGCAAAAGATACCCTTACCAAACTGTCTTCCTATGGCTATAAGCAAATAGAAAGCTTTGAAGGTCCTAAAGGGTTTTTCTGGGGTATGAAGAATACCGAATTCAAAAAACTGATGGATGATCTGGGTATGAAAATCGTATCATCACACTGTAACAATACTGTTGAATTTGAACGTAAATCGGCTGAAGCAGCAGAGATCGGAATGTCGTACCTGATCTGCCCATGGAAAGGTCCTCAAAAGTCAATTGATGATTTCAAACGCTTTAATGATGAATTCAATAAATCGGGCGAAATAGCCAAAAAGAATGGAATACGGTTTGCCTATCATAACCACGACTATTCATTCAAGGTACTTGACGGCCAGGTGCCACAGGTAGTAATGATGGAAGGAACGGATAAAAACCTGGTTGATTTTGAAATGGATATTTACTGGGTTGTAGCAGCAGGTGAAGATCCTAAAGCCTGGTTCAAAAAATATCCCAACCGTTTCCGTTTATGTCATGTAAAAGACCTGACTAAAACAGCCAAAGGAAATGAGTCGTGCCAGATTGGTAAAGGTACTATTGACTTCAAATCTATTCTGGGTGAAGGTGCTAAATACGGGCTGAACAACTTTATCGTAGAACAGGAAGCATTCACCGGTACCAACCCTATGGAAAGTGCACAGGCAAATGCAGGATATATGAGTCGGTTTCAGATATAGCAGCGAATATATTCGAATATCCAACAGAGAAATGTCCAATACCCAACTTCGAATTAAAATTGGATATTGGACATTTCTCTGTTCATTATTCTTCTGTTTTACACTCCCAAACTCCAGCCTTCTCTGTATTGTCTTTTTACGAACTGATTGGCTTCATCGAAGTTGGTGATCTTCATATTAGGACCATCCCATACCAGCCTGATATTTCTGCCGGGGTATGTGATACGGCCTGTTTCCATTTTCTTCTGCAGGTCGTAACTGCGGATGGCCAGGTTACCCATCAATACGCTTTCTGTAAGTGGACCGGCCACATCGAAATTAGAACTGAGTGTTTTAGCTGCTTCAGAACCATAACCCGCAATGGCAGCTTCTACCCATGCTGCATAGTGACCATTATCGCCATTGGGTACACGTTTAATTGTTTGTGGAACCTGTGTTGTCTTTGTAAGACTGGTAGGCAGGAGGTTGGGAATGGCACCATAAGTACCACACATCATCTTTCCTTTGGTACCAATAAAGATGGTGCCATTACCACCATCACCCATCATTTCATTCGGACCCAGTTCAGCCGGACGTTCGGGTTGAATACCACCATCCATCCAGTGCATGGTAAGATCTGGTTTACCATTCTGCCCTTTGAACTTAAGGATGATATGAGATGCCAGCGGACCACATTCGGGTGCATATACCGCATTCCAGTTTCTTTCATAACGCTTGGCTACACTGCACTCTGCAGAAGCGGGGTAACCAAGACCCAATACAGCAAATGCAGGTGCCATAATATGGCAGGCCATATCGCCAAGGGCACCCGTACCATAATCCCACCAGCCACGCCAGTTAAATGGAACAAGGTTGTCTACATAATCTTTATAGGGGGCGGTGCCCAACCATAGATCCCAGTTCAGTTCTTTGGGAACAGGTAATGTATTTTTCGACCACTGAATGCCCTGAGGCCATACTGGCCGGTCTGTATAACAATAAACAGTATGCACATCTCCAATCAGTCCGGCATTGTACCAATCAACCAGTTGACGTACACCATCACCGGAAGCACCCTGGTTACCCATTTGAGTAACTACTTTATAACGATGCGCAGCTTCCGTCATTACACGGGCCTCATAAATATCGTGTGAAAGTGGTTTTTGAACATATACATGTTTCCCGAGTTGCATAGCTGCCATGGCCTGAACGGCGTGCATATGATCGGGGGTAGATACAGATACCGCATCAATGCTCTTATGCTCTTTATCCAGCATTTCACGATAGTCTTCATATACTTTTGCCTTTGGATAACGCTCACGGCTTTTGGCAGACTGACGAGAGTCTACATCACACAAAAAAGCAATATCGGCTTTACCACTCATGAAGAAGCTGTACAAATCGCTTTCACCTTTTCCGCCCGCACCAATACCTGCTACCCGCAGTTTATCACTGGGTGCAATATAACCTCGTCCTAAAACATGTCGGGGTACAATATAAAAACCGGCCAAGGCGGTCATGCTGTTCCGGAGAAATTTTCTCCTTGAATCGTCGGTAAGATTTGTTTCCTGTTTCTTGTTCAGGTCTTTCTTTTTCATGTGGTTGTTTTATTGATTTTTGTCACATGCAATTCGCCAATAAACATGCTGGTTTGTATCGACCTTTGTTATGGCTCATTTCATAGCAATCTGTTGGTTATTGGTTGGATAAGCAATGGAGCTATGAATTTATTTAATTATTTCGATTGAGGGAGGTAAAATTTGAATGAATGGATATTTGCATAAAAAAAATGCTAAAGATGCACACCTGCCTCGGGCAAATGTGCATCTTTAGCATAAATAATTCTTTACAATTATAAATTAGGTGGTCTTCTGTTCTCTACATAAAGGTTAAGACCCGCATATTTACCATTGATTTTTTTGAGTTCACTGGTATCTACATATCCGTACTTTTTTTGTAATCGGAGTGAGTCATCCTGCATATAGGTAACCATGATCCACCTGTCAGTATCGAGTGCCAGCGGATACTTTTTACAAACAGTGCCATTATTGGCATTTACCTGAATGGCATAAGACCCTTTTGGAAATTTCCGTACAGGTACATGCTGTAATCCGGGTTTTAATGAATAACTGAGGTTCTCTCTTGTCTTTCCATCCCCCTGATTGCTGAATACCAGTTGCATAGAAATTTCTTCATTGCTTTCATTGTTCACGATTACATGTGCCGATTGTTTGGCCACATTACAAGCCGCTAAACCGATAGCGGCAGTTAATACATACATAAATTGCTTGTTGATACGCATAAAACATTGATTTTATGGGCATGTATACAGAAGAAGGCAAACTGTTTTCGTAAGCAGTAGTAAGGGGTTGCTGTACAGACACAGACAGAAGGGAAATCGTTGCTTTAACAGCTTTTTTTGTGCAATTATTAATTCAATGTACTATCTGGTAAAATGGCAAAACTACCAGGTTGGATGTTGAAGAAAGTAATATCAGTCAGATCCTGATTGGAGCGAAAACCATTTGCATAACGTCCTTTTTGCTTATAAGGATAATTTTGAACCAATGTAACGGGTGTATTGGTATAGAATTGCCCAAGCGACTGATCCCAATAGAGTTCATTGCTGTAAAGCGTATCGCCTTTGGTATTAAAGATCACTACACTGTCTCTCAGAAAAACCTTGCTCTCATTCTGAAGGTAGCGGCCATATTTTGCAAATAACTGACTCTCTACGCGCATAGAAGAATCAAAAAAATCAACATGCAGACTATTCGGGAATTCTGCTTTACGCAGACTATCGCCCTGGTAGCGCAGGAGCAATGGGGCAGTTAGCTTGGCGGTAATGCGCCCGTTCTGGCTGATATAACTTTCAATGTTTTTTCCTTCCTCAATTCCCGGTGCTCTTCTGCCTAGTTCTTTAACATCGTTCACATCATTTTCACAGCCCCACATAAAAAAGCAGCCCACTAAACAGGCTGCCATTAAAGTTTTTATATGAAAAGAAGAATTAGTCATACCTGCGTTTCTGAAACCATACATCAGTTAAACTGATACCCAGCGTAAACTGAACATAACTTTCGGTAATATTATTAACACCCGATCCTCTCTTGCCAAATTGCAAAGCAGTATTCAATACTGTAAACTGACGATCGTAATTATTCCATTTTTTAATTGGTAAACCTGCTCCAACAGAAAACCCAATATGCTTTAATCCATTACCATCCACATCCACATAATCTTTTCCTATAAAAGCACCCACACGATAATTTACATTACTCCAGTAACTACGGCCAGCCAATGGATCAGGACAAAGTTGAGCACCTATTTTTAACTGCCAGCTGTTTACGAGCTGATCTGTCTGGTTATAGAAACGGTATTTGTTCCATTGTGTAGTGGTATATTCTGCACCGATAGACCACATTTCAAAAGTACCGCGATTATTGCTGGCTGTTTTATGTAAAGTAATACCTCCCGAATAGGTAGAAGGCATTTGAATAGTGCCTTTAATACCATCTACATACGAAACACTGTCAATGGTAATATCGCCCGCCTGCGACTCCGTATAGGTTTCTCTTTTCTGGTCCTGCGATGCAGACAAACCTTGCGCCAACATAGCTGAACCACCTAAACGTACCATATAGTTACTGGTTGTTTTGGTTTGTTCATTGACTTTTTTACCTACAGAAAACTCATATTGAAAACCCGGATTAAAAAACAGACCATTGAAATTGGTTAGGGTTGATGAGTTAGACTGATAGTAAAAAGTACTATCGCTGATGAAAATTTTCTTGGTAGAAATTTCTCTTCTTCCAAAATTAAAACCGGTATTAAAACCAACACTCAGGTTCTTCCACTTTTTTCCAATACCCACATACGCCTGGTTTAACCCGCCAGAACCCTCATATATGGTGGCCAGGCTATCTCCCGCCACTCTTTCGCGGTTTACTACTGAATAACTGATACGGCTTAAAGGTCTTAATCCAAATGCCAGACCCAGACCCTTCAACCTGTTAAGTGGTAAACCAACACCGAGATAAGAAGGATAAAAATAATTGGACCTGAATTTACCGGCAGGGTTTTCGCTTCTTAGGTTTCTTGTATCGATGGTTAGCCCCAAATCATAAGAAACCATGAAAAAATTGCTGTAGGTGGCAGGATTCATGAAATTGATGGCCTGACCCACATTATTATTGGTTCCATCTGAATAGGCAACGCCTAAACCACCCATGGCCCTACTAATGGCATGACTTCCATTATAGAAATCACCCAAACCATAACGGGTAAAGGGAGAATTTTCCTGTGCGTTAGCATTAAGCAGGGTAAATCCGGTAACCAGAAAACACAGACTAAGTCTGATTAGTGTTGAACTCACAGATCGCATACAGGCCTTTAAATATTAAGTAAGGGTCGGCAAATATCCTGTTTTTTAGATGTGGTACAAAAAAAGCCATATCACCCCCGGTTAACAGCACGTTAAAGTTGTTGAATTTCAAGGCATAAGCGTCAATAATTCCATCAATTTCCTTGGCCATTCCCATGATTACACCGCTTTGAAGGTTGGTTTTGGTATCGTAACCAATCAGTGGAAAGTGATGATCGGGCTCTACCATGGGCAATAAAGCCGTTTGCTCATGCATGGCCCTGAACCGCATGGTCATACCCGGAGAGATGCTTCCCCCCAAAAATTCATGCGCCTTATTGATGTAATTGTAGGTAATACAGGTACCCAAGCCGATAGCCAGGTTATGCTGATTGGGAAAAAGATCAACAGAAGCCGCACAAATAGCCAGTCGGTCGGCACCAATAGTTTCTGGTTTGCCCACCGGCGTGGTAAATGGCAGTTTACTGGTATGCCCCAGCTTGTGAAATGCAGTTTTCTCTGATAAAACTGTTTCCATCTCCGGATTATGCTTGATAACAGAAGATAGAATGGATTGATTTGGTTGGTAACGGTCTATTAAACCTGAAATGGTTGTACTGCTGTCATCATCCAATACCAACACTTCTTTCAGGTCGCGACCCGAAAAAACAGCACATTTCATGCGCGTATTGCCAAAATCGAAACATAAACTGGTTTGCATAAACGTAGTTATACATTAAAGTTAAAGCCTTTCAGTTCCCTGAAATGACCATTCAGTTGAATCCTTTCCTTAAGCGATTCTATACCCGATACAACCGGAAGTATTTTTCCAAGATGTCTTTTCAGGTATTCCAGTCGCTGTAACTCATGCATCAGGCCAAAAAACTCATACTCTTCTTCTAAAGAGAGGCCGGCATGATGCGCAAGATCGTAACTAAAAAGAGTATGATCAGGTTTTTTAAAATCTTTTGAAACACCGATGGCCTGGTGTAATTCACGAATGCCATTTATTACCTGCTGAAGCAATTTGGGTTGCTGCCGCTGGTCATTATCAGGATAATGCACAATGGCACCGCTGTATAATTTATCCGGAATAGATTTCACCAGTTCCAGCGTACGGAAAATTTTTTCACCTCGGGTACGGATATCCATTTTGCCATCGGCATGAACCTGCACCATCTCAGTAATATGAACAAGGGTACCCCGTTCAGCAACCGTGTTTTTTAGAACAACGGGAATGCCAAATGCTTTTTTCGAAGCATAACAATCGTTGATGAGTTGTTTATAGCGTGGTTCAAAAATGTGCAGGTTCACCTCCTCGCCGGGAAACACTACGATACCTAATGGAAAAATGGGAATAAAATTGGTCATGGTAAAAATAATACAGCTACGAAGTAAATAAAAGCCGTGAACAAATCAACAACAGAAAAGTTGAATGGGCATTCAGTATGCTTTTTTCGTGTTTACTTTGCCATATGAAAATCTCAGGGTTTACTATCATTAGAAATGCGGTACTAAATGATTATCCGATCGTGGAAGCCATTCGCTCCATTCTTCCGGTGGTAGACGAAATGATTATTCTCGTAGGTAACTCTGAAGATGATACAATTGGACTGATGCAGTCTATCAGTGACCCCAAAATCAAAATCCATCATTCTGTTTGGGACCCTGCATTACGCACAGGTGGATCGGTATTGGCCATTGAAACCAATAAAGCGTTTCAGTTAATTGATCCTGAAAGCGACTGGGCATTTTATATACAGGGCGATGAAGCCGTTCATGAACAATACCATCAAACCATCCGCCAGACTTGTTTGGCGTATAAAGACGATAAACGTGTAGAGGGTCTTGTATTTAAATATCTTCATTTCTATGGTACTTATGATTATGTAGGCGACAGCCGCAAATGGTACGATCATGAAGTACGAATCATCAGAAACGATAAAAAAATCACTTCCTATAAGGATGCCCAGGGTTTCAGGGTAGGGAAGCAGAAACTACAAGTAAAACCAGTTGATGCTTATGTATACCATTATGGCTGGGTAAAAAGTCCGGAACAGATGATGAAAAAGATAAAAAATTTCAGCAAACTCTGGCACTCCGATCAGGTACTTGAAGAAATGATGAAAGCACCTGACTTCTGGAACTATGATGAATTTGATTCACTACAAAAATTTACCGGCACCCATCCCGCAGTAATGCATGAAAGAATAACACGTCAAAACTGGAAAACAGAACTCGACATCAGCAAAAAGAAATTCTCTTTTAAAGACAGGTTACTTTACCACTTTGAAAAAATTACGGGGATAAGATTATTTGACTTCAGGAACTATAGAATAATTTGAAAATTTGAAAATGGGAAGCCTGTATTTTTTTTGAAATGGCATTTGCATATACTACATCTCTCATTTTCAAATTTTCATCCCGCTTTTAGCGGAACTAATTTCCAAATTAACAATCCCCAGCAGTGCAACCAAACCCCATACTGGTAACCAAGATTTGCTTCTACAAAGCAGGAGGCTGCAATAGCAAGGGTCCAGCAAATGATTCCGATATTTTTTTGACGTATGCCAATATAAGCCGGAAAAAAAAGCCAGATGGAGAACAACAGCATACCCCACCACCCACTCCCTATCCACCAGAATAACCATTGATTGAAGGGCCAGCCAAAACCGGTTGTATAAGATGGATATAACTGTTTGAAATGATTATTCAGTGTAGCTGGAATATTTGCCCACCCTGTATTCTGGTCACCCGATTGTATAGCATGCCATGCAGATTTGTTGATGGCATATCGTGCATTATCAGACAAAGTGGGGTCGTATTTTCCGGGCGTGTATTGATGCCAGTCGTACAAACTATAACCAATTTTATGTTGTACCGTAGGGAAGAGAAACCAGGTGACGATACAGATGGCCAATAAACAAGCCATCATTAAAAAACCTTTTTTAAAATGCTGCTTACTAAAAAGGGTATGAATAGTTATAATCATGCCCATCATCAGAACAATAACCCACCCGGTACGTGCCGATAAAAAAATAATACTGATGAGTAAGAAAATACAGGCCGGTAATAACCACTTTTGTGTGTGCCTGTTCAACCAGGCAAGTAAGGCAGCGGCAGATAAAAAAATGGAAAAACGTACATGATCATTGTCCATAAATACAGGGAGTGTCTGACCACTGCTGTATCGCTCAAGTGCAGCAGTGCTGTTAACTACATACCAGCCCAATGGATACAATACAGCGAGTAAAGCTGCTACGATCCAGCAATAACTCAGTGTGCGAAATATACGGGGTTCTATTGATGCAATACTTGTTATACTCAAGGCAACAACCGGGTAAGTAGCTAATGTGAGTATATGATCCCAGGCCGCACCCGCGAGAGGCGATTGCCATACACCAAGGAGCCCAAGTATAACTGGTGTCATTCCCCAAATGAGTAAGGCATTGTTTCGCCAGCCACTGGCCCAGTTGCGGAAATGCCAGAGTGCAAAAACCAACCATAATCCCATGGATACAGATAAAACGGCCCTGCTCCACAGTAATCCTGCGAGTGAAATAATAAACAATCCAGAAATAAGCCACTCTTTTTTCATGATATCATGGTTAATCTGTAATTCTCTGGCTTCAATTACTTTCTTTTGTAAGACAAGAATTAAATTTACGCTTAGCATCGCATTATGTGGCAGCAATTATTAACAGGTATACAGGAACAGGATCAAAGAGCATTGGCACGCAGTATATCATGCGTGGAAAATGAAGTACCGGGTTTTGAAAGTTTCCTGTCGCAATTGCCGGTCGGACATGCTGCAGTTACCGGTATTACCGGTCCTCCGGGTGCCGGGAAAAGTACTTTGGTGGATGCATTGATTGCTGAGTGGGTGTCGAAGCATAAAAAAGTAGGGGTGCTTTGTGTAGACCCGTCTTCTCCTTTTAACCTGGGCGCTGTTTTGGGCGACAGGATACGCATGAGTGAATGGTATAACCACCCGAATGTATTTATCCGTTCACTGGCCACCCGTGGTGCTTTGGGGGGATTACATCCGCATATTATCGATATTACAGCCTTAATGCAGGCGGCGGGGTTTGATCATATTATTGTGGAAACAGTAGGAGTGGGGCAAAGTGAAATTGAAATTGCAGGTCTGGCCGATACAACAGTTGTGGTTGTTGTACCAGAAGCTGGCGATGAAGTGCAAACCATGAAAGCAGGATTAATGGAGATTGCTGATATTTTTGTAGTGAATAAAAGCGACAGGCCCGAAGCAGATTTATTTGTAAAAAACCTGCGGATGATGCTTGCACCTGCTTTTCATCATTCAACAACTGAGATTCCGGTTATTAAAACAGTAGCCACTGCTAAAACAGGCTTGCCCGAACTGGCAAATGCTATTGAACAGCACCAGGCAGAAGAACATCATTCAGACAGAAAAGACTGGCTGCTAACAGAGCGAGCCTGGAAACTGATTCAACAAAAAAGGATGAAGGACCTGAATAAGCAGATGCTGAAAGAAAAAATTGCATCACTGCGAAAAGATAAAGAGTTCAACCTTTTTGGTTTCGTTCAAACTTATATCAATCCATAATACATTACTGTATGTCATTTGCCCTGTTTGATATTTCAGTAGTGATTGCCACTTACAATGGAGAACGATACCTGAAACAGCAACTGGATAGTATACTTGCACAAACCCATTCTCCTGAAGAAATTATAATAGTAGATGATGCTTCTTCAGACAGTACGGTAGCAATACTAAAATCCTATGCAGCAAATGATACAAGATTTCGTTTGCTGATCAATGAAAAAAATATCGGGTACATCAGAAGCTTTGAAAGGGGAATGTTAGCGGCAACCTGTTCACTGATTGCTTTAAGTGACCAGGACGATATATGGGTGCCTCATAAACTAGAAACCTTATTTAAAAATATGGGCAGCAGTATTGCCGTATACAGCGATTCAATACTTGTGAATGAAAATGGAGTTTCATCCGGTAAGAAAATGTCTGATATAAAAAACCAGCTTAGCTACAACAACTGCCTCATGTACACCATTGGCGCCTGGGCACCAGGTCATGCCATGCTGTTCAGAAAAGAGCTTGTTGAAAATTGTAAACCTTTCCCCGGTATTGTAACACACGATTTCTGGCTTGGTTTTGTGGCGGCTTGTAATGGAGGCATTGCTTATGTAAATGAGGCCTTGGTTCAGTACAGGCAGCATACAGCCAATGCCATCGGTGCCAATACACAGCGAACCAGAAAACAAAAACCATCTGTTGAGGAAAGAAGAAAAATAGCCAGGCAAAGAATGCAGTTACTGTATGAAAAATGCCCGGCCACGCTAAAAGAACAAAAACAGGTATTCGAAATACTTGCTGTTACCTACCAAAAGAGTGACATCGGAAGCCGATGGAAACGGATGATCACTTTTCTTCAATACAGAGATATTATCCTTGCCTACAAAAAGAAATCGGCATTTATGCGGATACTGTTTTGTGTAAAAATGTTCTTTAAGATAGACGCTTAACCGTGCTGTACCAGGGCATTCCAGCAACGTTTGAAAATATTTTTTAAGCGGACTGTTAAAGGAATATCCTGCTGAACAAGTGGGCCATCGAATTTATCTCCTCTTCTTAAATAGTATTTTGATAAAGTACCTGAAGTCATACCCCATTTTCCAATAAAAGTATAATATCCCTTATTGCGTTTTACCCTCTTAACTGAAACGGAGCCGAAATGATATACACGGCTTTGCTCCAGCCCTTTGAATAAGCGTACACCCAATTGCCAGAGTTTCATTGAGAAATCAGGATCAGAATACATGCCCGGACTGAATTCTATACTATAACCGCCTGCCAGGTCCCAGATATCTTTATGCACCACATTTGGTGGCCAGGTAGCGCCCTGCCAGTCGTGAAACGGGAGTGCAGAAAATTCAGTGAGTAATTTTTCTTCCTCGAACTGATCAATGGAACTACCAAAATTTTTCTCAATAGAACAACTGCTTTGTGCCTTTATTTCAATAGCTGTTGAAGAGAGAAAAAAATAGTTGTGGCCTATCTGCTGAATTTCATTGAACAAAGGGCTATCCCAACCTGGACAAACATACATATCGTCGTTCATGTACAGGAGGTAATTGGTTTGAGCCAGTGTTCTGCAACTGTTGAGTGCATAACAGACTCCAATATTTTCTTTGCTATAGGAATAACTGATATCTGCCTGCGATTGCACCCATTCAAGTGTACCATCTTTGCCTTCATTGATATGTACAATGATTTCATGCTGCAATGCAGAGTGCTTGCGGATACTGTTAATACACAATTGCAAATAAGCTAAATTGTTCCAGCTGGGTATCATAATAGAAAATACCGAGTCGGGATGAGTGTTGCCCTTATGTTTTTCTATATTTACAGCCATGCGATGCGATAAAAATAAAAAGAGTTAATGACACTACCTATTTCAGTTGTTTTATGTAGTTATAACGGGGCTCGTTTTATTGAAGAACAGGTTCAGTCGGTGCTTTCGCAAACTTATCCCATACTTGAATTGATTGTGGTAGACGATGCTTCAGCCGATGATACCTGTGCGATTATCGAAGAACTTGCCCGAAGAGATGAGCGAATCAGGGTATACAGAAACCCCCATAACCTGGGTTTTTCAGCCAATTTCGAAAAAGCGCTGGGTCTGGCGAAGGCCGAGATAATTGCTATTGCCGATCAGGATGATTACTGGCACCCACAAAAGCTGGAAAGAATGCTCAATCAATGGCGGGCAGATGTGCCATTGATTTATTGTGATTCTGTACGTTTTACCGGTCAGCTTCCTACTAATCCTGTACCAAATAAAAAAAACCGGAAGCTGGAAGGCGCTGATCCGAAATGTATCGCCATATTCAATACCGCCAGCGGTCATGCCATGCTGATCAGAAAATCTTTGCTTACACTGGCTTTACCGATACCAACAGGTATATATTACGATTGGTGGCTTGCCATGGTAGCTATGTGTAATGGATCGGTACAATTTCTGCCTGAAATACTGGTGTACCAGAGAGCCCACGATCAGAATGTAACAATTCAGCAACTGCCCGAAAAAGAATTAAGAAAACGGTTCAGGCAAATGCTGGTAAAACACCTGGATGCATTTTCAACAGTGAAAGGAATGAAACAGGATGATGTGCTATTTTTTCAGCAACTGGAATATTACTGGAAGCAATCATTAGCGCGCGGCTGGAGTCTGGGTTTATTCTTTTTTTTACTCAGGTATAGAAACCTGTTGTTTGCGTATAAAAAAAGAAAGCTGCCATTTATCTCTCAACTGAAACATAGTTTTCTTTTTGCTTTCGGCCAATAACGTTTATTTTGTTACTCATTGAATAATATTGAATGGCATCAAGATTCAAACCACTGATAAAAGCATTTGGTCTTACAGACGGTCTTAAGTTTTACATACACCTGCTATTCAAAAAGTATGGTAGCTTTCACTCGTCTCTTTACGGTGCCACATTTTATTTAAGAAAAAACTTTTCTGATAAATATACATTCAAACAGGTATTTCTGGACGATCAGTACAATATCAGTCTCCCTTTTGAACCGAAAACCATTCTTGATGGTGGAGCCAACATAGGGTTGGCTTCTGCTTATTTTGCACACCGGTTTCCTGATGCTTCGATTATTGCAGTAGAACCCAGCAAAACAAATTTTGCGATGGTAGAAAAAAATACGGCAGCATTTCCACAGGTTAAAAAAATATGTGCTGGTATCTGGAATAAGAATGCTCATTTAATAATTGTGAACAAAGCTGATCACGATAACGCTTTTATGGTGGAAGAAAGTTATCCTGAAAATCCGGAAGCCATTCCTGCCGTATCAATTGAGTATATAATGAAAGAACAGGGCTGGTCTACCATCGACATTTTAAAATTAGATATTGAAGGGTCGGAAAAGGAAGTGTTTGAACAAGGGGTTGATTACTGGTTACCAAGAACCAAAGCTATTTTTGTAGAAGTGCATGATCATATGCGTAAAGGAGCTGGGAATGCTATTTTTAAAGCCATCACCAAATATCATTTCTCCTTTGCTTTGCAACATGAGAATCTGGTGTTTATTAATGAAGACCTACCGTAATAATTATTGATTTTTTTCTTTTTCGTGAGCGGTTACTTCTTTCTCCTTTTTCCACCATCTCCATCCAATATAACCCATAATGGCCAGTGGGGCACCGGCGAGATAAATGATGGCAGAGTTTAAAGCTTTTGCTGGCCCCTCACCCAGTTGCGAAGCTGTTTTGGTACAAATAGAACACTGAGCTCCGGCCAACTGACCTATCAGCAGAAAAACACCTGCACAAATCACCACCTTACATACCTGCTTCATGACCTGAAAGTTTCTGCAAAGATAGGAGTATAAAACAGAGAAATAAGGTCCAAAGGACTCCCTTGAGAACATGAAATAAGCAACCAGAAAGAAAAGGGCTATTTCACTTTCTCATTTCTTATTACTTATTTCTCTGTTCCTCTGTTTTTCCTATCTTTCTTGTTCAACTTTTACCTATGCAGCAACGCAGACAGTTTCTACAGCGAATGGGTTTACTGGCGGGAGCATTTTCCGCAAATAGTCTTTTTCAGCAGGCACATGCTGCTGAATGGGAAGCAGCTCAAAAAAGAGTAGCATCCTTGTCGCCTGAACAAACTGCCACAGATGAGGATTACTGGAGCGTTATTCAACAGGGTTATACGGTTAACCCTAACCTGATTAACCTGAACAATGGGGGCGTAAGCCCTTCCCCGAGGGTGGTACAGGAAGCGGTGGAACGTTTTAACAGGATGTCGAATGAGGGGCCCTCTTATTATATGTGGCGTATTCTGGACCAGGGGCGTGAACCGCTGCGGTATAAATTGGCTACCCTCGCAGGCTGTTCACCGGAAGAAATTGCGGTAAACAGGAATGCCACTGAAGCGTTGAATACTGTAATTTTTGGTCTTGACCTGAAAGCGGGTGATGAAGTAATTGGCACCAAACAAGACTACCCCAATATGATACAGGCCTGGCGCCAAAGAGCAATGAGGGAGGGTATTGTTTATGCACAGATTAGTTTCGATTTCCCCATTGAAAATGATGATACAATTGTGGCAGCATTTGAAAAAGCCATCACCCCCAAAACAAAACTGCTTCACCTGACACATATCATTAACTGGATCGGACAAATATTACCTGTTAAGCAGATTGCGCAGATGGCACATAAAAGAGGGATTGAAGTAATTGTAGATGGGGCACACTCTTTTGGTTTGCTTGATTTCAATATACCCGATCTTGAATGTGATTATTTTGGCACCAGCCTGCACAAATTTTTAAGTGCGCCTATCGGCAGTGGTATGTTATGGATTAAAAAAGAAAAGATAGAAAAAATTTGGCCGCTGGTATGTAATGATAAACCCAGGAGTAATGATATCAGAAAATTTGAAACCCTTGGTACCAGAAGCTTTCCGATAGAACAGGGTATTGGAGAAGCTTTAAATTTTCACAATGCCATTGGTGCAAAAAGAAAAGAAGAGCGCATCCGCTACCTGAAGAATTACTGGGCAGGTAAAGCAAAAGAAATACCCGGTGTAAAAATTCATACATCCTTTAAGCCGCAATATGCCTGTGCTATTTGTGGCGTATCGGTTGATGGTATGACACCTGCGCAACTCGATCAGGCATTATTCAATACCTATAAAATACATACGGTAGGAATTGTATGGGAAAATATCAGTTGCGTACGGGTAACGCCACATGTATATACCAAACTCCAGGATCTGGATAAGCTGGTATTTGCGCTGGAGGAAATCTCTAAGAAGAAAATGTAGGATGTCAGATCTCAGATATCGGATATAAAAACAAATCCGATATCTGAGATCTGACATCTGCCATCTCTATGATGCTTTCGCGGCTGCTTTCTTTGCTTTTACAGCAGTAGCTTTTGCGTTAGCAGGGCGGCTTTTGCCAAATGAACCCTTGAATCTTTTACCTTTTGCGGTTTTTTTATCGCCTCTACCCATGGTACAGTTATTTTGTTAATGAACAATAGTGAGGTGCAAAAATAGAAAAACCCCGCGAAAGCGGGGTTCAATTCTTTTTTTACGCCCAGATTAGATCTTAGCGCTCAGTTCTTTACCTGCTTTGAAGCGGGCAACTTTTTTAGCTTTGATTTTGATGGTCTCGCCAGTCTGAGGATTGCGACCAGTACGAGCAGCACGCTTAGATACAGAGAAAGTACCGAAACCTACCAGGGTAACTTTGTCACCTTTTTTCAGGGTTTTGGTTACTGTATCTACAAAAGAATCCAAAGCAGCGTTAGCCTGGGTTTTTGTAATACCTGCATCTTCTGCGAGTTGTGCGATTAATTCAGCTTTGTTCATAGATGTGTTTTTAGATGTGTTTAAATAAGAGAAACAAATTTATTCGCTTTTAGCAAACAGCAAAATATTTTTCAAAGTTTACCTTGATTTTAAGAACCTATAAAACCCTGCCCCGTAAAGGATTTCAGCCGATTATTGCAAAATGAAAGGATGATGTTTCAACGATGTATTTCGCTGAAACCCTTTATTTTCAATGCTTTCAGAAGATATTCGCTGGAAATCAATCCCGTAGCGGGTTTCAGAGCAATATAGCGAAGTTTTGTCATTACCAAAATGAATTTGCAAAACTATCCACACTCAATTCACAA
This sequence comes from Sediminibacterium sp., assembly GCF_019264485.1. Classification (GTDB taxonomy): domain Bacteria; phylum Bacteroidota; class Bacteroidia; order Chitinophagales; family Chitinophagaceae; genus Sediminibacterium. Next base: position 631,679 of record NZ_JAHVAA010000014.1, on the reverse strand, counting down.
CCTGCATCAGAGACCGAAAACCTGCAAACTGATCGCCCCATTGATTAAATGCATCCTGTCTGAGTGCAGCGGCAAACTCACTGATATAACGATCATAATCTTCCCGGGTTGCTGCCATGTATTGTGTGGCATAAGTAGGTCCTTCGGTTTCATCAACCTCCAATACCCTTACAAACCTGAAATCTGAAAAACATCCTGTTTGCATTACTTCAGGTATATGTTTTGTTTTCATCCACTCCACCCAATGCTCGTGAATAGACCATGCGAGTTGAATGGTAACATTATAGATATACATGTTTATACAATTTATTGAACGGCATCAGGATAATTCGGCATAGATAGGGCAATGATCGCTGTGTTTTACATCAGGATAGATGGTAGCTGCTTTTAACCTGTCGTTGAGGTTGTCTGTAATGCTGATATAATCAATGCGCCAGCCCTTATTTTGTAACCTGACAGATGGAAAACGCTGGCTCCACCAGGAATAAGCACCTTTTGCATCCGGATTAAGGTAACGGAAAGTATCGGTCCATTTATTGGCCAGAAACTGATCCATCCAGGCCCTTTCTTCCGGTAAGAAACCCGATGATTTTTTATTGCCTTTCGGATCATGAATATCAGTTTCAGTATGTGCAATATTATAATCGCCTGTTACAATCAGCTTTTTTCTGGTTTTACGGAGTTGTTGAACATAGGTAAAAAACTCATCCAGCCACTGGTATTTGTAAGTCTGTCTTTCATCTCCACTGGTACCTGAAGGAAAATAGGCATTGATCAGAGTAATATCACCAAAATCGGCACGGATAACCCTGCCTTCTGCATCGCTTTGTTCAATACCATTTCCATACAATACATTATCGGGCTTAATCTTTGTAAAAATGGCCACACCGCTGTACCCTTTTTTCTGGGCCGAAAACCAGAAAGTATGATAACCCAGCTTTTCAATAGCTGCCACATCCGCATCTTCTTTATTGGCCTTTGTTTCCTGTAAACAAATAATATCCGCAGGATTGGTGGCCAGCCAGTCTGTAAATCCTTTTTTCATAGCAGCCCGAATGCCATTGACATTATATGATATGATACGCATGATAATGGTTTGTTATTGATAGAATTTAGAAAAAGCAATCATCAGCAGCTGGTTCAGTTTTTCCATTTCTAAAGATGCATCAAAAACGGCAATCCGCTCAGGTAAATAAATACCTTTTGCTACCGCAACCTCTTTATCGTTAAGCCTGATTTCTTTTAAACTGTTTCTGTCGCTACAACGAATAACAAACGGCTGTTCTCCAATTATACCAATTACCAGGTACTCAAAAAGTACATTTCTTGGTACAGACGAGCCCGAGATGGTTACAGTGGAGCTGCTGTCGTAACCATTCGTTATTTTGTTTACAAAAATTTTTTTCTCAGGTATCCCAATATTTTTCTGAATAATAAAACGGGCAATGGTATCTTTATCTTTTAATAATGTGTGTACCAGCCCGGGCAAAAACTGCGTGAAAACATCTGCCTGTGAAATAAAACTGAAATTGGGATTTATTTCAGTAACCAGTTTTAAGGTATAATTTTTATCACGAAGAACATCCCGGCATTCCTGTCTTAGCTGAACAAAATCGGAACTATTTAAATTGCCAGTTGCGTTTATGGCATTTGCTATTTCAGAATTGTCTGGAATATTTTTTTTCTTCCCTTTTGCAATCAGCTCTTCATAAAAAGTATCACCCAGCCTGATCATTTCCGATTCGCCGTTTCGTTGATAGGTAAAAATATCTTTCTGCGATCTTGTTTGTAAAACCGGGTGTTTACTGATTTCAGGTAAAATAAAATTATCAGCATAAAAAGCCGGAGGGGCTTTTATTTCAATCATATCTGTATTGTTCTGTTCATCCAGTAAACGACCGATGCCCAGGTTAAGCAAATCGGTAAATCCTTTTGGTGTTACTGAAAGATTGGAAGGGATAAGCCCAAAACCATTACTACTGCCGGGGCTTACACAGATGGTAAGTACATCATTTCTAATAATTTTTTTTTCATGATTTACAAATAGTATACCGAGTTGGAAAACAGATTTTGTTCGTTTAAATAAGAGTGAGTCCTGCAGGTAATCTGGCTGGCTGTAATAAAAAGTATTGGGTTCGTATTCGTAAATATCAATGTATAAATGATGTGTAGCTGTATCGGCATTGGTAAAATAAACACTTGCCGTATTGTACTGTTTTAAATTTTCGAGTGTGATAACCCTTAAGATAGTATCGTTGATCCGGGCATTTTTTTTAGCCAGTAACTGGTCGTTTAACTGTTTTATAAATGTACTCCGGGTATCGGGTAGAGAAAAATAGTTCATTACAGGACCCAGCATGGAAAAAGTGCGTACCTGCTCAAGTATCACATTTTTTTGCGCGCTTGCAGAAAGGGAATAAACAATTACGAAAATGATGAGGCTGATTTTTCTCATAAAACGGTTAACTATGGTTGGCTACCCAGTATGACAGCAAATTTTGTGCTAATTTGAATTTTTATCAATATAAGACAGAAATGAAGAAAACAGAAAGATTCATTCCGGCGCAGGAATCGGTGTATTTGGACGGACCCAAACCCAGGATCAATGAATTGGGTTTTGCCTGGCAAATTTTCAGACAGTTTATAAAAGGATTCAGAACCCTGCATTTTGTAGGACCCTGTATCACGGTATTTGGCTCGGCAAGGTTCAAGGAAGAGCATCCTTATTACCAGGCAGCCGTAGAATTTGGAAAACGCATTGCTGCCCTTGGGTTTACTACCATGACAGGTGGCGGACCGGGTATTATGGAAGCTGCTAACAAGGGTGCTTTTGAAAATGGCGGACAATCAGTAGGGTGTAATATTAAACTGCCTTTTGAGCAATATCCGAATCCATATATGCATAAATGGATCACATTTGACTATTTCTTTATCAGGAAAGTGTTGCTCGTAAAATATTCTTACGCTTTTGTAATTATGCCAGGTGGTTTTGGTACCATGGATGAATTTTTTGAGACACTCACCCTCGCTCAAACTAAAGTAATTAACGATTTCCCGATTGTATTGTATGGGAAGGATTATTTCCAGCCTTTACTAAACAGTATCGATGAAATGGCACAACATGGCACTATTTCACCGGAAGATAAAAAACTGATCTTCCTCACCGACGATATAGAGGAGGCCATGGATTATATACAAACCTATGTTCGCAGGAATTATACAGTAAAACCTAGGAGGAGGTTGTGGTGGTTGTTTGAAAAAAGATAGAGGAATAAGGAACAGAAAAATGTCGAATATCGAACTTCAAAGTAGTTTAAATAACCCCACTTCTATATTCGATATTCGACATTTTTCTGTTCATCTGTTGCTTACTCTAACACCGGACTCAGCCATCTTTCGGCTTCTGCAAGGGGCATGTTTTTTCTTTTAGCATAATCCTCCAACTGATCACGCTGAATTTTTCCTACACCGTAGTATTGGCTTTGCGGATGTGAGAAATACCAACCACACACAGAGGAAGCAGGATACATAGCCAGGCTTTCTGTTAACTCAATACCAATGGTTTCTGTAGCTTGTAAGAGTGCAAAGAGTTTATATTTTTCTGTATGATCGGGACAGGCAGGATAACCAGGTGCCGGACGAATACCAGTATATTTTTCTTTGATCAGCTCTTCATTACTCAGGCTTTCACTTTGATCATAACCCCAGTATTCTTTTCTTGTTTTCAGGTGCAGGTATTCAGCAAAAGCTTCTGCTAAACGGTCGGCCAATGCCTGTAACATGATTTTATTATAATCATCATGACCTGCTTCAAAGTTTTTAATATGCGTATCGATACCATGTATGGTTACAGCGAAAGCACCTATAAAATCTTTTTTACCATTTGCTTGTGGTGCGATAAAATCGGCCAGTGATAAGTTTGGTTGACCAGGTGCTTTTTTTATCTGTTGACGCAGGAATGATAAAGTGGTAGTTGAGCCTTCGTGACTAACCGTTACATCATCATCTTTGCTGGCAGCTTCCCAGAAACCAATGGTTCCTTTAGCGGTGAGCCATTTTTCTGTAATGATTTTGTCCAGTAATGCATTAGCATCGTTATACAATTTGGTGGCTTCTTTTCCAACAATAGTATCGCTGAGTATTTCAGGAAAATTACCATGCATTTCCCAGGCAATAAAAAATGGTTTCCAGTCGATGAATGGTCTGAGTTCATTCAGGTCAACATCAGCAAATACTTTAGTACCGGTAAATTGTGGATTTGTGGCATTGAAATTTGCCCAGTCAATATTCGCTTTGTGTTGTAATGATTCCTGGTAAGAAAGATATTGTTTGATACTTTTTTTGTTATCAAATCCTTCTTTCAGCTTTACATATTCATCAGTTACAGTTTGTAAAAAGGGAGTTTTTTGTTCTTTGCTCAGCAATGAGCCCGCCACCGTAACACTCCGCGAAGCATCGAGTACATGTACTACGCCATGCTGGTACTCGGGTGCAATCTTTACTGCGGTGTGCATACGTGAAGTTGTGGCACCACCTATGAGTAAGGGCTGGGTCATATTTCTCCGCTTCATTTCTTTGGCAATATGTACCATTTCATCAAGTGAAGGGGTAATGAGTCCGCTCAGACCAATAATATCAGCATTTTCTCTTTGAGCGGCGTCTAAGATTTTATCGGCGGGCACCATTACACCCAGGTCAACAATATCATAACCATTACAACCCAATACTACGCCAACAATGTTTTTTCCAATATCATGCACATCTCCTTTAACGGTGGCTAAAAGAATCTTAGCTGCACCAGCTGCTTCAGTATTAGTAGTGCCGGCTGCCAGGTGGGCTTTCTTCCTTTCTTCTTTTTCAGCCTCAATAAATGGTGTGAGTACAGCCACACTTTTTTTCATCACACGTGCACTTTTTACTACCTGCGGAAGAAACATTTTACCTGCACCAAATAAATCACCCACGATATTCATGCCATCCATTAAGGGGCCTTCAATTACATCGAGTGGCTGAGGATATTTTAAACGGGCTTCTTCCGTATCGGCTTCTATATAATCTGTAATACCATTGATCAATGAATGAGAGAGCCTTTTTTCAACCGGTTCATTTCGCCAGGCTTCATCTTTTACTTCTACTTTACCTTTTGCTTTTACGGTTTCTGCAAAAACAATCAGTTTTTCAGTTGCTTCATTGTTATCATTGTTTTTATTGAGTAATACATCTTCACAAAGCTGGCGCAGCGTTGGCTCAATTTCATCATACACCACTAACTGACCTGCATTTACGATACCCATATCCATACCAGCTTTAATAGCATAGAACAGGAATACCGAGTGAATCGCTTCTCTTACATGATCATTACCACGGAAAGAGAAAGACACGTTCGATACGCCACCACTTACTTTGGTTAACGGCATCAATCTTTTAATCTCTCTGGTAGCTTCAATAAAATCTACTGCATAGTTATTGTGCTCTTCAATACCTGTAGCAACAGCAAAAATATTGGGATCGAAAATGATATCCTGTGGAGGAAAACCCACTTTCTCGGTTAGGATTTTATAGGCGCGGTGACAAATTTCAATCTTCCTGTCTTTGGTATCGGCTTGCCCCACTTCATCAAAAGCCATTACAATTACTGCAGCGCCATAGGCCTTGCATATAAAAGCCTGCTCAATAAATTTCTCTTCCCCTTCTTTCATGGAGATAGAGTTCACGATACATTTACCCTGTACACATTTTAATCCTGCTTCAATGATCTCGAATTTTGAACTGTCGATCATGATGGGAATCCGGGCAATATCTGGCTCACTTTGCAGCAGGTTTAAGAAAGTGGTCATGGCTTTCACACCATCAAGGAGGGCATCATCCATGTTTACATCTAATACCTGTGCACCGCTCTCTACCTGTTGACGTGCAACGGATAATGCTTCTTCGTATTTATTCTCACGAATAAGTCGTGCAAATTTTTTAGAACCTGTTACATTGGTACGTTCACCAACATTTACAAAATTTGTCTCTGGACGAACAACAAGAGGCTCTAATCCGGATAACCTGAGATAAGGCTTTATAGTAATGGTATCACTCATGTATAAGTCTTGAATTAAGCCAAAGATGTTTCCACAACGGGAAGTACTCTTGGTGTAATTGTTTTAACGTGATCGGCAATATGTTTAATATGGTCGGGTGTTGTTCCGCAACAGCCGCCTACAATATTTACAAAACCCTGATTGGCCCATTCTTCAATAAAATGAGCTGTTTCATGTGGTGCTTCATCATATTCACCCATGGCATTAGGTAACCCGGCATTGGGGTATGCAGAGGTGTAACAGGATGCAATCTGACTCAGCTCCTCAATATGTGCACGCATTTCTGCAGCTCCCAAAGCACAATTCAATCCTATACTTAAGGGTTCTGCATGCATGACTGAGGTATAAAATGCTTCGAGGGTTTGTCCACTGAGTGTTCTGCCCGATGCATCGGTAATGGTACCACTGATCATGATAGGTAATTCGGGAGTACCTGTTTCCCTGAAAAACTGTTTGGCAGCAAAAATGGCTCCCTTGGCATTGAGGGTATCAAAAATGGTTTCGATCAATAAAATATCAACACCACCATCTATCAAACCCTTGATCTGTTCTTTATATGCTGTAACTACTTCATCAAAAGTAACGGCCCTGAAGCCCGGGTTGTTTACATCGGGAGAAAGACTAAGTGTTTTATTGAGCGGACCAATAGCGCCTGCCACATATTTCGGCGTGGTACCCGGATTTTCAGCCATAAATTCTGTAACGGCATCTTTGGCACATTTAGCAGCAGCTACATTTAATTCGTATGCCAACGTCTGCATATCGTAATCAGCCATGGCAATAGTGGTACTGCTGAAAGTATTGGTTTCAATAATATCGGCACCGGCAGCCAGGTATTGTTTATGAATACCTTTTATGATTTCGGGTTGTGTAATGCATAAAAGGTCATTATTGCCTTTTACATCGCAGTGCCAGTCTTTAAACCGCTTACCACGGTAATCTTCTTCTGTAAGTTTATGACGCTGTATCATGGTACCCATGGCGCCGTCTATAACAAGAATCCTTTTTTCTAAATCTTTCCGAATGCTCATAATACGCTTCTTTTAAGGCAACAAATATTGCATGAACTTTGCCGAACCAATAAAACGTAGTGAGAAAATTCGAGGGTGCTTTCCTGTACGTTTATTAGTTCGATTTGTCCCGCTTTGGGCAGGATTACAGGCCGAACAATAAACAAATCCGCCTGTGTAGGCCACAAAGATAGATAAAAATCAATAAAAAACCCCGGCGATACCTGCCGGGGTTTTTTATTGATATATCAGGTATCCTTATTTCTTTTTCCTGCCAATATTGAAGATGCGGGAGATGTTAAAACCCCACCTGATATCGCCCTTACCCCATGAACCAAATGTTTCATGAATAAAAGTATGTTCATTCATGCCAATTGAATTGGTGAAATGAAGCTGAAATACGTGCCCGCCGGTTTGTATATCTACTCCAATTGACAACGGGTTATAAGTACCATCAAAACGTTGTGTCTGCACAAAATATTCGGCGTTGATACTTACTTTTTTGCTTACTTTCTGTCTGGCCAGAAACCCAATTGAAAACAGGTCCTGCGAACCCCCTGTTAAAAACAGTTTTCTGTTATAACGCGTATAGGTTGGAGATACCTGTAACGAAGTATTTTCATTGAATTTACGGGCAATCATTACCTGAGCGGTGTAATACATCCTGTCTTTTGTTTTTACATTCAGCGTAGGATCAGCATAACGAATACCACGATAAGCCAGGGCTCCCAATAGTGAAATACTTACAGGTACATTTTTTTCACCGGTCTGCTGACGCAATACACGGTATTTTAAAAAAGCATCACCTTCTTTGTTGGTACCGGTTCTGCCAATTCCAACCATCAGGTTATCCGACAAACCAAAATCGAAACCAATACGGGCAGCCACAAAATCTAACCCGAACAGGTTATAAAATCCCTGGTTCAGTGGTGAAAAGCGGTGGTTGATACGGAAGTCCATACTCCCTTTACCCGTAATTTCTACTGTTTGTGTAGTAACGAGTCTGGTAGAATAAAAAGTGTTAAGTGTACGTTCAGATTTGTTTTTATCTTCTGCGGCACTGGCACTGTCCTGTAATTTAAACAGGTCTACTTGCTGTGCATCAGAAAATAGGGTAGTACAGGTCAGGCATAAAATAGCCAGTGACCTTTGTAACAGGGTCTTCATACAGGTGGTTTATATTGATAAAATGATTACTGGTATTGGCAGCTTACCTCAACATCTACTTTTTCTGTTACAGATGAGGCATCGATCTTAAAATCTTTTAGATTAATAACAAAGGAACCACGCGCAGCAGGCTTACCTCCTTTGATTTCCAGAATACCGTTTACGGTTACATTTTTTGTTACGCCATGCATTGTAAGATCGCCTTTCACACTCACTTTATAGCTGCCATCTTTTGAAAAATTCACCTCTTTCAGGTTCGCAATAGTTCCTTTAAAATCGGCACGTGGAAATTTGGTGCTTTCTGCATACTGGTCGTTAAAATGCTCCTGCATTTCCGCCAGTTTGAACTTAAACCCTTTCATCAGCAGGCTAAAAGTAAGCTGACCATTATCGGCTATTCTGCTCGTTACTTCATTGTTTACTGCTTTCACATCACCATCGGTCGGCGATTCGAATGTGATTCTTCCATTGCGTGTGCCGAATATTTTTTGTGCCTCTGCCTGCTGCCCAATGAACAGAAATGTAACGATAATGGCTAAAACTTTAATCTGCTTCATAATTATAATCCTTTCTTATTTTACTAATACTCCTTCGTTGATGACTACATTGGCATCGGGTATATAACCGGTACAAATGCCTTTGAATGTTATATTGTCACCCGCTTTTAAAGCACCGGGATCTGTTTTAAATGTACAATTGATCACAAAAAAAGGATCATTCGTCTTAAAATCTACGACAATATTGCCATCCTGGTTTGTAGATACGTTAATCACTTCACCTGTTATCTCAATGGCTTTGTCGAGGTATAAGGTATTGGCCTTGGCTTCGTCTGCTGCAAATGCCTCAAATAATTGCTGGGCTGTTACCTGAATTCCCTTCTCTGCTGCTACATCACGATGTTCTCGTGAGTAAACAAAATAAACAGTCAATGCTACCGATAATGCCAGTCCAAGTACGGAAATCCATAGCAAATTTTTCGACTTGTTCCAGTTACTCACGATATAAACAAATAAACCTGCAAATGGTACTAATACCAGAAATGCGAGCCAGGCTATTTTTGAGTTCTGTTCAAGATCTGTTCTTTTAAAGAGCTGTATCAAAGCCAGGATCAATATAATTACCCAAATGATGCCTGTGCAAATCAGTCCAGCAACAATACCCGCAAATTCCATAATATTTTATTTAATGGATGAATAATACCTCAGCCTTCTGTTTTGTTCGCACTTTATAAAAGTACAAAAGGATAGCGGCTATATTCAATGTTTAAACTGCAATTTAAACATTCCCATCGATACCAACAACTACGGATACGCTGGTCAAAGGTTGCTTAAGCATTAAAATTCTGTTATTTCACGTACTGCTGAACGGGCAGACGGTTGGCAATGCTTCGGGCGAGGGTCATTTCATCGGCATATTCCAGTTCGCCACCAAAGGCAATACCCCTGGCAATGGTTGTTACCCTGCATGACAAGTGAGCCAGTTTTTTTTGGATATAATAGATAGTGGTATCGCCCTGTATATTTGGATTGAGGGCAAAAACCAATTCTTCAGTTTCTTCTTTTTCTATTCTTGAAACCAGCGATTCAATACTCAATTGGTCGGGACCAATACCATCCAATGGAGAAATAATACCGCCGAGTACATGATAGGCACCATTGAATTGTTGTGTACTTTCTATGGCAATTACATCCCTGATATTTTCTACAACACAAATGAGTTTCTGGTTGCGCATGGAGTTGGCGCAGATGGAGCAGATATCACCGTCGCTGATATTATGACATCGCTGGCAGAATTTAATATCTCTCCTCATCCTTGCAATGGTTTCACCAAAATGCTGAACATCGTTTACATCCTGTTTAAGTAAATGTAATACCAGTCGCAAAGCTGTTTTCTTGCCGATACCCGGCAATTTGGCAAACTGTGCCACTGCATTTTCAAGTAAGGAGGATGGAAGCTGCATGGGTCAAAGATAGCAACCCTGCGGGTAAGTTTCAAGCGGCAAGTGACAAGCCACAAGCCTCAAGCTGCCAGTAAAGTTGTGAATGGAAAATGGGCGATAGTAAAGAGTTCAATTTTTTTACCCCGAACTTGTAGCTTGAGGCTTGCAGCTTATCTCCTACTGCAACGCAATTGTAACTTCGTTATCCCAATTGGCACGGATAGTAAGTGTTCGGGGTATACTTACAACGCGTTCAGGTTGTTGTTTTTTGCCTGTAGAGAAATGACCGGTATCCCATTTGCCGTTCTGATTGGTATCGTACAATATTCTCACATCATAAGTTCCGGGTTTGAATCGTTTGATGGTGAAATCATTTACTGTAACAGGATATGAAGCGGTAAGCTCATCATTTTTTACCAGTTGAATAATAGGATGCCTGCTGGTATCAAGGTTTAAGAACCGGAAACGGATTGTTCCATATTCTGTTTCCTTACGTGAATTAATTGTAAGTGTATCAGATTTTGGCAACATCACTGCATTGGTATCGGCAAAGGCTTCTTTCTGTAGAACCAGTTTATAGACAGTATTTTCTTTCCAGGGGTAATTGATGATTAGTTTTTTGCGGCTCGTATCAAGTTGAATAGTATAACCATTTACGGCTCTGTAATTGGTGTCGGTTAACTGTATTTTAGTGGTATCAACAGCGAATAATTTCCGGTTGAAAAACAAGGGGAGATTGCTCATTAAATCCTGCTGACCATTGTCTAAAACAGGCAGGTAGCGTAAACGTCTGTCGTCGCGTAGTGAAGGTGGTAAAACAGCGCCTGCATCACCTGATGATTTTGTAGGTTTCGGAGATTGTGTGAAAGCATACAATGTATCGCCAGTGGTCTTTCCATTAATCATTACGGCACTATTCCTGAAAGCAAATAATTCGGTACTGTCAAATACCTTATTATAACTATTCTTATTAACCACGTATGCAGCAAAAGAACCGGCAGGAAGATTATTAAATATAAATTCGCCTTTACCATTCAACCGGGTATAAAAACGGGGCTGAAGTTTTTGAATGGCTGAATCAGATAAATCGCGGTGAAGCACTACCCATAAAGTACTGTCTACTTTTCCTGTTTCTGCAATCATTACTTTTCCAGCATAACTGTTATAATCAATGGTTGGTCCGGTTGAAAAAACATAACGGAAATTCCTGGCGATATTATTTTCATTTACATCCTGTATGGCATTGCCGAAATCAATGGAATAAGTAGTATTGGGCTCAAGTGAATCGCGGAAACGGATGGTAACATTGCGTAGCTTATAATCGGCGGAGGGTATTGTTTTGAGTACGGGTGAATAGATGATATTTTCACTCACATTATCAAGCTGAACAAATTCATCGAATGTAAGTGTGATATTTTTTGATTTTACATTTACCGCAGAATCTTTTGGCAGCGCCATTACCAGTCTTGGAGGTAAACTATCCCTGAAGCCTCCACTCGGCGGAACAATATTGGCACAGGATCCCGCCAGTGTTATAACTGCTATGAGTACAACCAGTAATTGAAGGTATGAGGTTAAATGCTGTTTTACTTTCATGAATGTTGCAAACTTACAGGCTTTCTGTGGAGCAGGCATCTGTTCTTCTTAAAAATCATGTTAATCATCCTCTTCTTCATCAGGATCATGCAATGCCACGGCTATTTCATTTGTTTTTACAAACTGGCACCAGCGGCATTCTTCTTTTCCGCAACCCGTATAAAATTCCCTGGCCTGAATCTTGTTCCATACAGTTTCAATTTGTTGGGTAACCGTGGTAATATCACTGTCTGTAATCACCCTTTTTTCTTTCAGGTATCCTTTCTTTTTATCAGGTTCAATAAAATCGAACTCGGCGCTCACAGCCTGCCAGCTTTTTGAGGGGTAATTATCAACCAGTATTTTATAAAAAACAGCCTGCCGCCAATAATCTCCACCATCGGGTTCTTTTTCACCGGGAGGATTTAATTTTTTAATACCCTTCTCAGCATCACCTGTTTTATAATCTACTACATTAACCTGTTTCCCATCAAATTCCAGCTTATCCAGTTTTCCTTTCAGCGGGATACCTTTAACAATCACATTACGGATATTGGTTTCTACTGCCACAACTTTGTTCCACTCGTTTATATACCTGTTATAATATTCCGGTAGCACCTGATCGCCCTGTTCCATCCTGCGTGCAAACTGTTCTTTGGTAAAATTCTCCCGATGCCGGTTCATATACCATTTAAAATCGGCCATAAATTCCTGTATGCCGGGAAACACCTGTTCACGCTGCTGCATTTTCTGGAAAAGCGACTGAAGGGCATAGTGTACAGCAGATCCAAATTCCGTAGCTTCTGATTTACCGGATGGCACCCGTACAAGATTATTGAAATAAAACTGTAGCGGACATTTCAGGTAGTTATTTAGTGCTGTAACATTCATCACGAATTTGTCGAGAATCTTTGTAATAAAATCGGCTTCAATTCTTTCGATCTCAGGCTTTTGTTCTTTTTCGAATGACAGTATGCTGAAATCGGCAATGGTATTACCATCAAGACTGATAGCTGAAAAAGGTAATTGGTGTTCCTGTCTGATCTCGGCAATAAACATAGATGGTTCTATTTCTTTTCCATCCTTATTCGTTTTGGCATAAGAAATACACAATTGTCTGGCTGCCCTTGTAATAGCAACATAGAATAACCTGCGTAATTCTTCTTCTTCACTGTGTGCGGGTTGCGAAGAAAAAATAGTGTCGGGCATACTATAGCCACCGCCTGGTTTTCTTTTCTTTTCCCAGTTGGTTGAATTACAACCCGCAAGGAAAACATATTCATACTCAAGCCCCTTGGAGCCGTGTGCGGTTAAGAGATTTACAGCCTGATCGGTACCTCCTACCCTTACCAACGGTAGTGAGAGTCCTTCTTTTTCCATCAAATCGAAAATATTGATGAGTTGTTGCAGACTGAGCAATGGATTACGATGTGTTTCTTCCTTGATGAAATCAAATAAGCCGGTGAGCAACTGTAAAAGCCAGTGTTTATCGGCACTTTGCATGATGTAGTTGAGCACACCTGCTTCACGAATTATATTTTCAAAAAGCTGTTGCAGTGTAATATTGGGTACATCTTCTATGAGCTGTTCAATGGCTGACTGTGCTTTTTTCAACCCCGGTATTTCTTTGCTGAATAAATCGGGTAATGGCCCCTGTAATCTTTCTGCAATCAGTTGTCTGAGTGATGTTTTTTTATCACCAAATCTTCTTTCGGCTACTTCAGCACTCAGTTTGGCAATTTCAATAGGGGGAATGGAAAACCAGTTGTAGTGTAAAATTTCAAACAGCATTTCATCTCCGCCAAAAGGAATATCATGTTCTGCAGCCAGGTATCTTAATACCTGTACAAGTTGTTTACCCAATGTTTCCTGGAGAATATTCACATTCCGTTTGCTGTAAACAGGAATTCTTTTTTGCTGAAAATAACGAGCCAGTTCTTCTCCATATTTATTCTCACGGTAAATAATACTGATATGACCAGGTTGCACACCCTGCTTTATTAAAGACTCAACCTGCAGCGTAATATGAATCATTTCCTGCCGTGGATTCTCGTATTCAAAAATTTGTGGCAGTTCTTTGAGTTGACTGAGTTGAGTATTTGAGGAAATCAGTTCTTTGTTCAATCCATCCAGTTTTTTTACCAGTCTTTCATTGTTTCTCTCGATCAGTGTTTTGGAAATATCGAGGATAGGCTGGGTAGAACGATAGTTATTGGTTAGAATAACTGTGTATAGGGATTGACTGAACTGATGTGCAAACGCTTCCATATTCTCAACGTTTGCTCCCTGAAAGCGGTAAATACTCTGGTCATCATCGCCCACAACAAACACATTGGGTACTTCCCAGTAATTGATGAGTAATTTAATGAGTTCATTTTGTGTGCCACTGGTATCCTGAAACTCATCTACTAAAATATACTGATACTGCTCCTGGTAACGGGCAAGCAGGGTTTTATTATTGGTGAATGCATCGATTACCCAGTTGATCATATCATCAAAATCGTACCTGTTCCTTCTGCGCATCATCTGCTGGAAAAGAGCGAACTCGGCTACAGCTGCACGTAGCTTTTCCATTTTCTCTGTTTCTTCCGCAATTTTATTTTTTTTGAGATCGCCTTTCTTATTGGACCCACTGGTGCGCTGATAGATAAAATCTGATCTGTTGGGCAAATCTGCGAGATAAACATCAATCCTGGATTGAATATATTCTGCTGTCCAGCCTTCTCTTTTCATGGTGCTGAACAACTGCTGGAGGTTATTGATTTCATAATATACATCACCCCTGTATCTCTTCAGTGGATGATTTTTAGAAAAGCCATCAATCAGTTCTTTGAGTAAAGCAATTCTTTCAAGGTCGGATATAGGATCCATCGATGTTTTTTCAAACAGCGAAAGATTATCCTGTATTACATCATTACAAAAAGCATGAAAAGTGCAGATATTTACTTTGTATGCATCAGGACCAATAAATCCCAATAATCTTTTACGCATGGCCACCACACCGGCATCGGTATAGGTTAGGCAAAGAATATTTTCGGGCTGGGTATCGGTTTCAAGTCTGAGTTTCCCGATTCTTGCTCCTAAGATCTGTGTTTTACCGGTACCCGGACCGGCAATTACCATAACAGGGCCCTCAAGGGTATCAACCGCTTTCTGTTGCTGCTCGTTTAGACCGTCATATATTTTTTTGAATTGCGCCAGTTGTTGTTCACGGGTAATCATGGAATAAAGATAGAGTAAAGAGGAGAACAGCAGAATGTCGAATATCCAATATTCAACTAACCCCCTAACCCTCTCTGCAAAGCAGAGAAGAGGCTTTGGAATATTGTACCAATAACATAGATGAGATTGCTGTTCGCCCTCTTTGCGCAGCAGAGAGGGTTGGGTGAGTTGAACATTTTAGTTGATGAGGTGTTATTAGCTAAAACAGCCTCATGTCGAAAGTATATTCATTAAAAACGGTTCAGCAAATACCTGTTTCACTGGTAGAAGCCTGGGACTTTTTCAGCAGCCCTGCGAACCTGAAGGAAATTACCCCTTCTAATCTTGGATTTAATATCATCAGCAAACACCATGGAATGCGTATGTACCCTGGGCAGGTAATTGAATACAAAGTCAAACCCATATTAGGTATTCCTTTGTACTGGATGACAGAGATTACACATGTGGCAGATCGTCAATACTTTGTAGATGAACAACGTTTCGGTCCATACAGTCTCTGGCATCACCAGCACCATTTTAAAACTATTGATGGTGGGGTTGAAATGACGGATATTGTTCACTACAAATTACCGCTCTGGATATTGGGCGATATTGCCAATACCATCATGGTACGCCGTCAACTTCAGCAAATTTTTGAATATCGTTTTACGGCTGTTGAACAACGTTTTGGTAAATGGCCGGTTGAACAGGATAAAAGAGTAATTTTCGATTAATCAATACAAAAGTCTTAGAGGGCTAACATTATTATCTGTATCTACTGAAGCCACAAGTATTTTTTTTCCTTTGGTTTCTGGATGTTTATTTAGATCAACAGTGGCAGTTTTATCTCCAACAATAAATTCAATCAACTGGCTGTTCCCAAAATCGGGTTCTGCTTTGCCATCGTTCATAAACACTGCAAAACCTTTGATCTTTTCTTCTCCTTTATACACAAGCCTATAAGTATGTTCATTGGTTTTTTCTACCAATGGCTGAGGTGGAACGGTATTGTCGATCCAGAACATTGGCGGTACCAGTGCAGGATAGCGATAATAATGCTGTTGCAAACTATCGTTCCATCCATTGGGGTTTCTGTTGAATACACTGCTGTTATAATAAATGCTGCCCTGGGTGTTTTCATAACTCCTCAAAGCTTTTATCTGTTCAGGTATTTCATTTCTGTTTTTCCATGCTGTGTTTGATCCCGCCCGATAAATACCATGCCCTATATAAAGATGTCTTTCATAACTGTGTTCGTTCCACCAGCGTAATAAAATATCATAACTCGCGAGTGGATGTCCTCTCTCCCAATAGAGTTGCGGTGCTATATAATCTATCCATCCTTTCTGTAACCAGAGTAATACATCGGCATATAATTCATCGTAGTTAGTAGGTCCGGAGCGGGTTTCACTACCCATTGGATCCTGATTTTTATTGCGCCATACGCCAAACGGGCTGATCCCGAATTTCACTTTAGGATTTGCTTTTCTGATGGTTTGCTGGAGTAATACAATAATGCTATCGCAATTACTTCTTCTCCATTCATCTTTTGCCATTCCTTTTCCATACTGTAAAAAAGCAGCCTGATCCGGGAATTCGCGACCGGGTATTTTATAGGGATAAAAATAGTCGTCCATATGAATGGCATCAATCTTATACCTTGTTACAATATCTTTTACCACATCTGCCACATGCCTGCGCGCTTCTGATAAACCCGGATTGAAATATTTTTTATCGCCATAGTTAATAAACCATTCAGGGTGTTGTCTGGTAATATGATTGGGTGCTACAGAAGAACGAAGAATATTAAATACGGCGCGGTAAGGGTTAAGCCATGCATGAAATTCCATTCCGCGTTTATGTGTTTCGGTAATCATAAACTCCAGCGGGTCGTAATATGGATTGGGAGGAAGTCCCTGTTTGCCCGTGAGGTACTCGCTCCAGGGCTCAAGTGAAGAAGGGTAGAAAGCATCTGCTGATGGGCGTATCTGTACAATCAGTGCATTCATGCCATTGCGGCGATGCATTTCGGCCATGCGGATAAATTCTGCCTGTTGTTCTGCAACAGAGAGTGTTCGTTTACTGGGCCAGTCAATATTCTCCACGGTTGCTACCCATGCTGCCCTGAATTCGTAATTAGGTGAATGTTGTGCAAACACATTGGCGATAATAACAGAAAGGAACAGCGTAAGAGAGAATTGTAGCAATGCTTTCATGGTTCAAAGATAAACCAGCAGGTAAGGCAAAGCTGTTGATGTGGAAGAATTCGGAAATCTGGTACAGAAATTAACAATTACACAGTTTCTTCACGCATTTTGTCGAGTAACTTGTTTAAAGTAGCCGCTTCTGTTTCTGAAAGGGTTTGTATTAACTGGTCTATTTCTGTATTTTTTTTATCGAGTTTATCCAACAGGGCCAGCCCTTTTTTGGAGATGCTTACATCTACGAGGCGTTTGTCGGCAGAACATACTTTCTTTTCTACCAGCCCTTTCTTCAGCAAGCGTTCAACGATCCGGCTGGTATCACTCATTTTATCGAGCATACGTGAGCGGATCTGTAATGTACTCAATGGCTGCTGGCAACCTCTCAGGATTCGAAGGATATTGTATTGCTGTGGTGTAATATCGTCCGGGTCGAGCATGGTTTTGATTTTTTCATTCAGCCAGTTGGCAGAATAAATGATATTCACAGAAGCCTTCTGGTACTCGTTCCTGAAATGCTGTTGTTGTATATCTTTTTCAATACCCATAGTTGTAAATGTAGTGAAAATGTTATAAGGTGAATGGTGAATTGTCAATGGTGAATGTTTAATAGACTTGTCATCCCCCAAAATTAAATTTACCATTCACCTTTGACTATTCACTATACTAATCCTGCCATACACTCAGTCCTTCGCTGCAATTGGCACAGATATCTATATTTTTTCTACTTGTCATCAGTTCTTTTCTGAATTGTTTGTAATTGTCATTGCTCCATATTTGCCTGAAGCTTTGCGATTTCAGATTGCCGAGCTGGTGCATGGCATCTTTGTCGAAACAGCAGGGTACTACAAGCCCGTCCCAGGTAATTACATTGGCATGCCAAAGCTTCCAGCAACGGTTGGTCAGGCCACTTTTTACCCGCACCTTACCATCCTGGTCTTTTTTATAGCGGCTATATTTATTATTTTCAGGAATCAGGTTATGCGGGTCATTCTCATAATCATATACCTGTGCTGTTTTGAAACGAACCTGATCAACACCAATTTCAGCACCCAGCTTTTTTACTTCTTCAATCTGGTGTTCATTTGGCTTAACTACTAAAAACTGAAAAAAGATAAATGGTGTTTTGCTGTTCAGTTCTTTTTTCCATTTAACAATATTGCGGGCACCCTCCAGCACTTTATCAAGTTTTCCGCCCACACGGTATTGCTGGTAAACATCCTGCGAAGTGCCGTCAATCGAAATAATCAGCCTGTCTAACCCACTCTCCACTGTTTTTTTTGCTTTCTCGTCAGTTAGGTAATGCGCATTGGTGGAAGTAGCGGTATAAATACCTTTATCATGCGCATATTTTACCATCTCCAGAAAATCAGGATTAAGATATGGCTCTCCCTGGAAATAAAAAATAAGGTATAACAGGTCTTTATGAATATCGTCGATGGTTTCCCTGAAAAAATTCTTTTCCAGCATACCTGTTGGTCTTGTAAAAGCACGAAGTCCACTCGGACATTCAGGGCAACGTAAATTACAGGATGTGGTAGGTTCGAATGAAATGGAAATAGGGAAACCCCACTGAACAGGTTTTTTACTAAAGCGGCTGATCTGATAGCTGGCATATACTTTCAAAGCATTCCAAACTCTTCTTAAAGTGAGCTTACGCAAAAAATTAATGCTGTCGTTCCAGTTGAAATAGGCCATCGGGGTAAAATTACTAAAAAGCAGGGATGGAAATACCTGTTATGCCTTTCTGTTGCTACACAATAATTCTCAGAATTGAAATAAGCGATACCGTTTTACCCGAATTTTGCATGTATATGACAAAAAGGCGATCAAAGCGGTTAAGCAGGGAACAGCGACTATGGATGATCTTACTGGCAGGTGGTTTTATACTGATTCTGTATTTCACATTACTGGATAAATGGCATGAACGACAGGAAGAAACCGTTTCTTCTGTGAGGTATGAGGCTTTTGGGATACAACTACCTCCCGGTTATAATATTCATGGAATAGATGTCAGTGTACACCAGGGGGCCATTCACTGGCCATCTGTTTATGGTATGAAAGAAGCAGAAACCAGAATGGGTTTTGTGTTCATAAAAGCTACAGAAGGATTAAATGATACCGACAAACGATTTCACAAAAACTGGCAGGATGCAAAAGAGGCAGGTATGGTTCGGGGTGCTTATCATTTCTTTCTGGCCACTAAAAGTGGAAAAAAACAGGCATTACAATTTATTCGTCAGGTAAACCTGAAAAAAGGCGACCTGCCACCTGTTGTAGATATCGAAAAATTATACGGGGTTAAGCCTGTTGTTATGCGTGAACGATTAAAAGAATGGTTAAAAGAAGTAGAATCATACTATCAGGTAAAACCCATTATTTATACTTATGCCGATTTTTATGAAAGATACCTGGGGGATGAGTTTAAAGATTATCCTCTCTGGGTAGCCCATTATTTTCAACCCGATAAACCAAGAATTAAGCGTTCATGGCAGTTTTGGCAATACAACGAGCAGGGTAATATTAATGGAATCAGATCAAAAACAGATTGCAATGTGTTCAATGGCGACTCAATTAAATTTAAACAAATATTGATACCCTAACTGCTTTAGCATCTTTTAATAGAAGACAGTGCATAAATAACTTTATTTTTGTATCTCAAACCTTCAGATGCAATTTCATCACGACTATGCTACCTGTCAGTCCTGTGCACAACGATTTAACTCTGTTTTTTGTAAAGCCAGGGAAGAATATGTAGATGCAATCAATGAACAGAAAATCTGCAATACGTACAAAAAAGGGCAGATACTTTTTAATGAAGGCGCTTACCCTTTCGGTGTTTACTGTATTAATGAAGGAAAAATAAAACTCTCACACCAGGGCGATGATGGTAAAGAGCAAATTATTCGTTTACTCAAATCGGGAGATGTATTGGGGTACAGGGCACTACTGAGTGGCGACAGGTATGGCGCTTCTGCGGTAGCACTCGAGGATACAAAAGTTTGTTTTATACCCAAAGAAATATTCGTTACTGTTCTTAAAAACGATACAGGACTGGCTTTTGAAATGATGAAGCTATTGAGTGATGAACTGCATAAAGCAGAAGTAAAACTCACCCATCTCGCACAAAAGCCTATCAGGGAACGTCTTGCCGAAACTTTACTTTTTATCAAAGAAACCTATGGTTTCGAGGAAGATGGCATTACGCTGAATGTTCGTTTATCAAGAGAAGAAATAGCCAATCTCGTAGGTACAGCCACGGAGTCAACCATTCGATTACTGTCCGATTTTAAAAAAGACGGAATGGTGGAACTTGACGGTAAAAAGATTAAAATTCTACAGCATAAATTACTCCTTCAAACAGCCAATCTCCAGGATTAAACATGATAAAAATCATGTTTGTGGTTGAGTATCATCATAGTTGAGCTTTTCGGGCAACCCTACCTTGCAACTAAATTATTCCTATCATGTTGTTGCCGGCAGGTACTCATATATATCAGGGTTCTGGTTCTATCGGAGAAATCTGTAGTGCCATTCCAGCTGCCTATCATACACCAATCCTTGGTTCCTGTGGCAGGATTCGTACCTATCTTGATCAACATGTATCCATTGCAGAATTACCTGCACCGGTTTTTGAAATCGTACAACTTGTTTTTCAAAAAATTGAGGATGAATTAACCCATGCTTTCAGAAAAGAAACCGGTATTGTTTTTCCTTATCTACAGCAACAAATGGGTGATGGAAAGGTATTACTTCAGCCCAAAGTATTAGATACCATGTTACATACGCATCAGGTATTGATTGAACTACTGCAAAAACTAAGACAGCTTGTGCATCATTACGTTACCCACCCGGCCTGGCCCGATGCACTGAAAGGCTGCATCAACGAAATGTTTTTACTGGAAACGCATGTATTAAGATGGATACATTTTGAACAAAGCGTGTTGTATCCCTTATTGAACAGTTATGTTACAACTAAGACCGCATGAGTAAAAACAGTCCGATACATTCAACCCAACTAGCCTGCTATCATTGTGGTGAAACCTGTCGTGACACTGATATCAGGGCTTACGAAAAACATTTTTGTTGTGAAGGCTGTAAAATGGTGTACGAAATACTGAACAAGCATGACATGTGTACCTATTATGATCTCAACCATAGTCCGGGTCAGTCACAAAAAATTGCGGTTCGGTCAGATAAGTTTGCCTTTCTTGATGATACTGCTATTCAGCAGTCGCTGATCAGTTTTAAAGACGACCATCATACACACATCAATTTTTATCTCCCGCAAATGCATTGCAGCAGTTGCTTGTGGCTGCTGGAACAACTGCATAAACTCAATAAAGGAATTGTAAACTGTAAAGTAAATTTTGAGAGAAAAGAAGCAGCTATTATTTATGATCATCACCTGATTAACCTGCGTCAACTGGCCGAATTGCTTACAGGTATTGGTTATGAGCCTTATATCAGTTATCATGATCTCGGCAGGAAAAAACCTGTAACTGACCGGAAAAAAATTTTCAGACTCGGTGTTGCCGGCTTTTGTTTTGCAAATATCATGCTCATGAGTTTTCCAGAATACCTTGGTATTGATGATAGAGAAACACAACTGATGGTTTTCTTCCGTTACCTGAACCTGATACTCAGTCTGCCTGTTTTTTTTTATAGTGCCGGTGAGTTTTATATAAGCGCCTGGAACGCACTTAAACAGAAGTTCCTGAATATAGATGCGCCCATTGTATTAGCTATCTGGGTAACATTTGCACGCAGTATTTATGAAGTAGTTACAGCTACCGGCAGCGGGTATTTCGATTCGATGACTGGCATTGTATTTTTTATGCTGGCTGGGCGTGTGCTGCAAGACAGCACCCACCGGCAATTGAATTTCGATCGTGATTATACTTCTTATTTTCCCGTTGCTGTAACAAGAATAAAGGAAGATGCTTCATCTACAGTAACCCTGCCCGATATACAATTGAATGATACATTGCTGATACATCACCATGAGTTGATTCCGGCAGATGGTATCATTACCCGTGGTCGGGCATTGATTGATTATAGTTTTGTAACAGGTGAAACCATGCCCGTAGCAAAAGAAATGGGAGAGATTGTTTATGCCGGTGGTAAACAGGTAGGGGGAAATATTGAAGTTCTGGTGATTAAGGAAGTTGCTCAAAGTTATCTTACGCGCCTATGGAACAACGACCTGTTTAAAACCGGTACAAGCAATGAAAATTCATTTGTTCATGGGTTGAGTCGCTGGTTTACCTGGGTGGTTTTTGCAGTAGCCATTGCAGCAGGCGCTTATTGGTTTTGGCAGGATGAAAGCAGGAGCTGGAACGCTGTTACAGCTGTACTTATCATAGCATGTCCATGTGCATTATTATTGAGTAATACATTTACCAATGGTAATATCCTGCGTATTCTTTCCCGGAATCATTTTTACCTGCGTCATGCAACAGTGATTGAAAAACTGGCAGGTATAAATACTATTGTGTTTGATAAAACAGGAACACTTACAGCAGGAACAGAAATGGAAGTGGTATATGATGGAAAACCCATTACACCGCAGATCCGTAAGAAAGTAGCTACCCTGGCAGCACAATCAACACATCCATTGAGCAAAGGAATTGCCGGATGGGCCGGGCAATCTTTAAAAGACCCTTTTCTGGCTTTCGAAGAATTTCCGGGAAAAGGAATTGAAGGAATGGTAGATGGTGACCTCATTGCACTTGGCTCTGCACTTTTCATTACCGGTAAAACACAAAACGATGAAGCGTCGGTTGTATACCTGTCAGTAGAGGGAACATTATTCGGAAGATTCCGTTTCAGGAATCATTATCGTCAGTCGGTACCTATGTTATTAAGACAATTACAGACATGTTTTCATATTGCAGTGGTGAGTGGCGATAATGATGGAGAACTGCCTTATCTCCGGAAATTACTGGGTCAGCGTTCAGAACTTTATTTTAACCAGCAACCCGAAGACAAACTGGAAGTAGTAAAATCTATGCAGCAGGAAGGAAAAAAAGTGATGATGATAGGCGATGGGTTAAATGATTCCGGCGCTTTAAAACAAGCTGATGTAGGCGTTGCCATTACTGATAACAGCAACAATTTTACACCGGCAAGTGATGCCATCATAGAAGCAGGCAGTCTGCCACAATTGTATCAGTTCATCAGGATGTGTAAATTCAACCAGACGATTGTTATGATTGCGTTTGTAATATCTATTCTGTATAATATCACCGGTTTATATTTCGCTGTGCAAGGCACATTGTCACCAATGATTGCAGCTATATTAATGCCCTGTAGCAGCATCAGTATCCTGCTCATTACTTTCGGGCTAAGTAATCTCGCTTCCAGACGTTTACAGCTTTCCTGACAAAAACATGACTAAAATCATGTGTTCCCTTGAGTAATATCATAGGCTGCCCCATGCGTTGAAAATACTTTTACAGTGTTTATTCAACAGCTATGAACGTTATTATCCTTCTATTAATTGCAAGTATCAGTGTGGCAGGTTTATTTCTGGGTGCTTTTATCTGGAGCGTTAAAACAGGTCAGTACGATGATGAGGAATCTCCTTCTGTGCGTATGCTTTTCGATCAAAAACCTAATAAAAAATAGTTACTCACCCTCTTCTATAAAAACGACCATTCATGCAATCAGAACAATTTTTTTACGACAACAAAACGGTAAAGCTATTTGCGTATGCCACCATTCTGTGGGGAGTGGTTGGTATGCTGGTAGGTTTACTTGCTGCTGTTCAGATTTATTTGCCTGCGGCCAATTTTAATCTGCCCATCACCACATTTGGAAGAGTTAGACCTCTTCATACAAATGCGGTGATTTTTGCTTTTGTAGGCAATGGTATTTTCATGGGAGTGTACTATTCACTGCAACGTTTGTGTAAGGCACGTATGTTCAGTGATACGCTCAGTAAAATACATTTCTGGGGATGGCAACTGATTATTGTAGCTGCTGCCATAACATTGCTGGCTGGTTATACTACCGGTAAAGAATATGCAGAACTGGAGTGGCCTATTGATATAGCTATTACCCTTATCTGGGTTGTATTCGGTATCAATATGTTTGGCACCATTCTCAAACGGAGAGAAAGTCATTTATATGTGGCCATCTGGTTTTATATCGCTACATGGGTAACCGTTGCTATGCTGCATATTGTAAACTCATTTGAAATTCCTGTTACTTTTCTGAAAAGCTATAGCTGGTATGCAGGTGTACAGGATGCGCTGGTACAGTGGTGGTATGGACATAATGCTGTTGCATTCTTTCTTACTACACCTTACCTGGGTATCATGTATTATTTTCTACCCAAAGCAGCTAACAGACCGGTATATAGTTATCGTCTTTCCATTATTCACTTCTGGGCACTGATCTTTATTTATATCTGGGCAGGGCCACACCATTTATTGTATACAGCATTGCCCGACTGGGCACAGAGCCTGGGTGTGGTATTTAGCATCATGTTAATTGCACCATCATGGGGTGGTATGCTGAATGGTTTGTTTACACTGCGAGGTGCATGGGATAAAGTACGTGAAGATCCTATCCTCAAATTTATGGTAGTAGCTATAACCTGTTATGGTATGGCCACTTTTGAAGGGCCATTACTGAGCCTGAAAAATGTAAATGCAATTTCGCATTTTACCGACTGGACTATTGCACACGTTCACGTAGGTGCGTTGGGCTGGAATGGGTTCCTCACTTTTGGCATTCTCTATTGGGTGATTCCAAAAATTTTCAATACACCATTGTATTCAACCAAACTGGCGGGCACACATTTCTGGATCGGTACCATTGGAATAGTGTTGTATGCCATTCCCATGTATTGGGCAGGCTTTACGCAGGCCATGATGTGGAAACAGTTTACAGAAGATGGTACACTTAAATTCCAGTTCCTCGAAACAGTTACTCATATTATTCCCTTATATGTAGCAAGAAGTGTTGGCGGTTTGCTATATCTCGTAGGTGTATTCATAATGGTATACAATATTGTGAAAACAGTGAAAGCGGGTAAACTGGTGGCCAATGAAGCAGCAGAAGCGCCACCACTGCCAGCGAAAATTGTTACGCATGGTAAACAATACTGGCACCGCTGGATTGAAGCAAGACCCATTCAGATGCTGGTATTGAGTCTGGTTGCTGTAGCCATTGGCGGTATACTTGAAATTGTTCCAACATTTCTGGTGAAGAGTAATGTGCCAACCATTGCAGCAGTAAAACCATATACACCACTCGAATTACATGGTCGTGATATTTATATCCGTGAAGGATGTTATACCTGTCACTCACAAATGATCCGCCCCTTCCGCGATGAAGTGGCACGATATGGTGAATACAGCAAAGCTGGTGAATTTGTGTACGACCATCCATTCCAGTGGGGTAGTAAACGTACAGGACCCGATCTGGCGCGTATTGGCGGAAAATATCCTGATAGCTGGCATTATAACCATATGCTCGAACCACAGAGTATGAGCCCGGGTTCTATCATGCCATCTTACCCATGGTTACTGGATGACGCTATTGATACTGCAACAACCGGCGCAAGAATAAGGGCTATGCAAACACTCGGTGTGCCTTATGAAAAAGGGTACGACCAGATAGCTAATAAAGAACTGATGGCACAGGCAGAAAAAATCAGTAAAAATTTGAAAGCAGATAAAATTGAAACTGCTCCGAACAAAGAAATCATTGCCATGATTGCTTACCTGCAAAGGATTGGTGTAGATATTAAAGGCTCACAACCAGTAACAGCCAAACAATAAAAGAAACAGACATGAAATTTATCAATTATCTGGAAAAAATTATTGGCGTAGATATCTATGCACTCAGTTCTTTCTCCATCTTCTTTACTTTTTTTCTCCTGATGACCCTCTGGGCCTGGAAAGCAGATAAAAAAATGATAGAAGAAATCAGTCATTTACCATTAGACAACTAACCTTCTGACTTATAAACGAATTGCAATGCAACAGCGTAATTTTCAACGGATCAAATACTTCAGTATATGGATGACTGGTCTTTTCTGTACACTGGTGCCTTCCAGTGTATGGGCCGAAGGTCCACCCAAACCATCTACTATGGCAAACCCACTTGCACAGGTACTGGTGGTAATTATAGCGGTATTGTTACTGGCCATCGCTTTGCTCGCACATGTTGTATTGGGCGCAGCTGAAATGAAGATGAAAGAATTTCGTGAGAAAAGAAATTCAACTACACAACAAAAAGTGTTTACTGTAATTACCTTTTTACTGATGAGTTCTGTCACATTCGCGGCAGATGAACCAGTAACAGCAGTTGCTGTAAATACAACTATTAGCGGACTGTCGCCTACTGCATTTTACTCGCTCATTTCTGTGGTGGGAGTAGAACTGCTGATATTATTATGGCTGCTCTATCACCTGAAAAGTTTACTGGCAAAAGAAACAGTGAAACAGCAGGTGATTGAAAAAGAATCCGGGTTTTCAAAATGGTGGAGCAAGGCTAACAGTTTCAAGCCAATTCAGGAAGAAGCTAATATTGATCTGGGTCATGATTACGATGGTATCCGTGAACTCGATAACCGCTTACCGCCCTGGTGGCTGTATGGATTTTATATCTGTATTATTTTCTCCTGTATTTATCTCTGGCGCTATCATGTAACACATACTGCTCCTTCAAGCCTTGAAGAATTAGCTGCAGTTATGAAAAAAGCCGAAGCAGAAAAAGAAAACTACCTGAAAAAAGCAGCCAACAATGTAAATGAAAATACCGTAACCTATCTCAGTGATGCATTGGCACTCGACGCAGGCAAAAAAATATTTGTAACAGCTTGTGCTGCCTGTCATGCAGCAGATGGTGGTGGTACAGTTGGGCCTAACCTGGTGGATGAATACTGGTTACATGGTGGCAGTATGTCTGATCTGTTTAAATCAATCAAATACGGCTGGCCGGAAAAAGGAATGAAAAGCTGGAAAGATGATTATTCACCTGCACAGATAGCACAGTTGGCGAGTTATATTAAATCACTGAAAGGAACAAAACCAGCTACGGCAAAAGAACCACAAGGTGAAGTATACCAGGAGCAGGAGGCAAGTGATACAACAAAAACAGCACCAGTAGTAAAAGAGGGAGTGAAATAATACGATGAGTGAAATAAAACATAGCAACGTAATCGAAACCGATGCCTTCCGCGACCGGATTGCAACGGTAGATGAATCCGGTAAACGGAAATGGATATATGCATACCAACCCAAAGGACGTTTTTACAATATACGTTCGGTATTAAGTGTGTTTTATTTTCTGATCTTTTTTGGATTGCCTTTTGTACAAATCAACGAAAGACCACTCTTCCTCTTTAATATTCCGGAAGCCAAATTCATTTTATTTGGTAAGATATTCTGGCCACAGGATTTTTTTATTTTCGGTCTTACCATGGTCACTTTTGTGTTCTTTATTATTCTCTTCACCGCAGCCTTCGGAAGATTGTTTTGCGGTTGGGCCTGTCCACAGACCAATTTCATGGAAATGATGTTCAGGAGAGTAGAGTATTGGATATTGGGAGATGCTCCTGCACAGAAACAATTGAAATCTGCTCCATGGACAGGTAAGAAGATGATTAAAATAACAGTAAAGCATCTATTGTTTTTCCTGCTCTCTTTTACCATCGCAAATTTTTTTCTGGCTTATATTATTGGTATAAACGAGCTCGAAAAAATTATAACTGAACCAGTTACACAACATGTAGTGGGATTTGCGTCCATTCTTGTATTCAGCGCTGTGTTCTATGGTGTATATGCATTCTTCAGGGAACAGGCATGTACTGTTGTTTGTCCTTATGGTCGTTTACAAAGTGTTTTACTGGATAAGAATTCCATGATTGTAGCCTACGATTATAAAAGAGGGGAACCAAGGGGCAATTTTAAAAAACAGGCATCATCATCATTGGGCGACTGTATAGATTGTCATCTCTGTGTGAAAGTTTGCCCAACAGGAATCGATATCAGAAATGGTGTGCAAATGGAATGTGTGGGTTGTACGGCCTGTATTGATGCCTGCGATCATGTAATGGATAGTATTGGGAAGCCCAAAGGGTTAATCAGGTACGCCTCTGAAAATAGTATAGCCAAAGGCGAACCATTGCGCTATACCGTAAGAATGAAACTGTATACTGGTTTATGTTTTTTGTTGCTTGCTCTGCTTTCGGTGATTTTAATGACCAGAAAAGATATAGACGCAACAGTGATCAGAACAGCAGGGATGTTATACCAGGAAAGAGGGAAAGACAGTTTATCGAACCTGTATAATATCAAGCTGATTAATAAAACCACAAAAGACATTGCTGTTAAAGTAGTGTTGAAAGATCAACAAGGAACTATTCTGATGGCGGGGAAACCTGTAATTGAAATTAAGAAGGAAGGACAGGCATCGGGTACTTTTTTTATCATATTGCCCAAATCGGCTGTCAAACAAAGAAAAACCATGCTGAAACTGGCTTTATATACTAACGGTGAAGAACTGGTAACATCAAAAACCAATTTCCTCGGCCCGGCTTTGTAAAACAAGTTTGCAAAGTCAAAAGATCCAATATCCCTTAAAAAAATTAAAACAATTCAACATGAATTGGGGGATAAAGTTAATAGCTGTTTGTGCGGGTTTTTGCTTTTTACTGAGCCTGACGATCTATATACTGGTAAAAGAGATTAAAGTTGATCTGGTGAGCAGGCAATACAGGGAGGAAGAAAAAAACTATCAGCAAGTGATAGAAGCAAAACAAAAGGCAACACAGATAAGTGCTTTCAGGATGTATAAAGCAGATCCCTTTATACTGCTGCAGGTTCCTAAAGAGCAATTAAAGGTAAAAATAAAAGGTAAGGTTTTCTTTTATTGTGTATATGACGAACAACTGGATAAAACTATTCAGTTAGAGCCGGATGATTTTGGACAACAGATAATTCCTCAGAGCTGGATAAAAGGAAAACGGTATACAATAAAATTGAACTGGAACGATGGACGGGATGAGTTTTACGCGGAGCAGGAATTAAATATGAACCACTAAACTATTTTGTATGAACTGGGGAAACAAACTGATACTCGTATTTATTGGCTTTGCAGGTCTGATGACCACATTAGTATATAAAGCAGTGAATACCCGTTTCGAACTGGTAAGCAAAGAGTATTACCAGGATGAACTTAGATACCAGGATAAAATTGATGGCAGGGCCAATGCTGCATTGATTGGTGAAATAATTGTTACCCATACAAATAAAGAACTGCTATTGCAATTACCCCGCGAGATGAAAGGAATGATAATAAAAGGCGAAGCCTGGTTTTATTGTAAAACAGATGCAACCAAAGACCTGCGTTTGCCTCTTACTGTTGATGCAGATGGCAGACAAATAATTGCAAGAGAAAAATTACCTGCAGATAAATATCTGCTGAAACTAAGTTGGGAAGCGGCTGAAAAAAAATATTACGTGGAAAAAGAAATACTATTTACTGCTGAATGATACTTGCCATTTTCATATCGGCTTTGTTGTTAGGGCTGGCGAGTAGTCTGCATTGTATTGGTATGTGTGGCCCGTTGATTATGAGTGTACCGGTACAACATCTGCCACAGCATAAAAAAATATGGGGTATACTTTTATACCAGTTTGGGCGAATTAGTACATATATGATAATGGGTGTTTTAGCAGGGGTAATTGGCTGGCGTATAGGTATAGCAGGATGGCAGCAGGTGTTTTCAGTTCTTATGGGAATGGCAATCCTTTTTTTTCTGCTGAGCCAGGTTTTCTTTAAAAAAATAAAAGGGTGGGCTTGGTTCAATCAAAAAATCACAAAACTCATTTCCTGGTCTATGCGCCGTCATAGTTTCTCAGGTATGTATATGATGGGAGTAGCCAACGGATTGTTGCCCTGTGGCATGGTTTATATTGCCATCAGCGGAGCTATGGCCAGTGGCAGTATTTTGAATGCCATGGTTTTTATGTTTGTTTTTGGTCTGGGAACCCTTCCTGCCTTATTTTCTCTGGCTTTCTGGGGTACCCGTTTAAGCTGGCAAAACAGGCAAAACATGCGTAAGCTGGTACCTTATATAGTGGGTCTGACGGCCATTTTACTGATAATCAGAGGATTAAATCTCAATATCCCCTACATGAGTCCTTTTATCTCCGAACGTAGTGCGGATACGGTATCCTGTCACTGATCCTTTAACAAATCATTGTTAAACCATTGACATTTATTTCGGTCTTTACTATAGAACTTTGCATCAGGCAACAGTGAAAGAAGAACAGGTATCTTTTAAAAAGAAAGCAGGTTTTATTTAGAAAGGATTAACAAATCCGTAAAATCTTTTGGCACTGAATTTGCGTTAGTATAGATATAAGCAAGTAGTCAATTTTCTCATAAGCAGTTAGTTTTGGTTGCGTCCCCCGTTTCTACGGGGGACAATCTTTTTTATAGAACTACTGATTATCAATCTTAAATAGCGGGAGTTATTATTTTTCGTAAGAATATTGTTTGCGATAAAGCCAATGCCCCTAATGCCCCTACAGAATCGGCCAATATATCGGCTTCTTCAAAAGAACGGTTTACAATGAGCTCGCGCTGAACAAATTCCATTCCTGTACCGTAAGCAATAGCTCCAATACTGATAAGCCAGAACCAGCGCTGCCGGGCTCCGTTATGTAAACTGCTTTTCCAGGCCGGTAGATGAAATAAAAAGCAAAGCATACCAAACATACCAATATGCACCAGCTTATCGAACTGCGGTATTTTTTTAAACCACCAGCTGGCAGGAAACTGCCCCGTACCGGGTAAACACAATAAAACAACCGTAATGATCAGAAAAATGAATGCTGGAATAAATTTTATCAGTTTCAATATGTCTGTTTTATAGGTAAGGAGGGTACAAAAGTATTGATGAACTGTTCATAAGCCGGCTTTTATTTGGTTAAAATTATAATGATATGTATCCTGATCCTATCATTTTGCAGTACAAACACCTGATTTGGTAGACGGTGTTCTGTGAACTGATTTATAGCAATTATCTTAGTTTTTTCGTTTTATACCAGCTATATTTCCCCGACGCTAGCATTAACAATCAGTATGAAAGAGTACCTGAAGAAATTACAGAAACTGTATTTTGGTTATCTTTTTTTTGCACTGGTACCTTTGTCTCTAATCGCTTTCTGGAAAACTTATTTTTCAGGATTGTTTATACATGGGGATACGTTTAGTTTTTACTTTCATTTTCATGTACTTGCGGCAATTAGCTGGTTGGTTTTATTGATTGTTCAGCCCATACTTTTTCAACAAAAAAAACTGGCTCTTCACAGAACCCTGGGTAAGCTGTCTTATATACTTTTTCCCCTACTAATTATATCAATTATACTGCTTGCACACTATCGCTATCTTGCAACTCCATCGCCTCAATCGGTTCAGCTCCTTATTCCATTTAAGGATATTGTTATTGCTTTATATGGATTTTCAATTGCTGTGTATTACAAAAAGAAAGTGTTAATACATGCACGTGGTATGCTGTTAACAGGGTTGGTTTTTCTGGAACCGTTACTGGTACGTATTTTTTCAAACTATATATTGCCCTGGCCTTACGCTATGTATATGGTAATGGGATTGATCTACTGTATTTTCATTATGATTATTATAGGGGAAAGAAAGACAAAGGAAGGCAGATGGGTTTTCCCACCTGTTTTACTTTTTTATATCCTTATACACCTGGCAATAGTAAACGACTGGGATATTCCTTTTTTCAACAGTTTTGCCAGTTGGTTTTCTCATGCTGATGTAACTTAAAATAACTCGAGTGGTTTTAAATAACTATAACAGGCATGCGGTCTGATGAACAACGTTGCATGACTGTATAGTTTTCTGTAGTTGATTTACTGCTTTTAATAGATAGATGATATAATTGCTCAGTGTTAAAAGCTATTTTGGAGGTATTAAATATGAAACACATGCAAAAGCCCAATAACCGTTTTCTTATTGTACTCCATTCATTCCGGGTAATACTTTCTTTATTGCTGATTATTCATGGAATGGTCAGGTTATTTATTGGTGGAGCACCTCATTTTGGCGCCTATTTAACTAGTGAAGGTATTCCGGGAGGTACTTTTATAGCATATGCCCTTACTTTTTTTGAAATTATAGGCGGATGCCTTTTGGCACTCAGGGTATTCAGCAGATGGATCATTCCCGTTTTCCTGATTGAAATTATCATGGGTCTTGTGATGGTGCATGGAAAAGAAGGATGGTTTGTAGTGGGGTATGGAAGAAATGGTTCGGAATACAGTGTGCTTATACTCGTTTCCCTGATTTTGGTATGGTTCAGCGAAGATGTATTTGTAAAAAAGGAATCCTGATATTCATTAAACCACCACACTCATAGACCTAAACGTGTTGTTTGTAGACGATTGTCCGTTTCCATCTCCGGCATACACAAAAACGTATTTTTACAGTAAATACTTTTTGATGAGAAAGAACGGCTTTTATATACTGCTATGGACAGTTTATTACCTCGTAGTGGTATTTGTAGAAGCTGAATGGTTGCGCCAGGGATCTCCTGATTTGGCAATAATTGCTGTTTATCAACAAACAGCATTATCGAGTTTTATTTTCATCAGCGTTCAGATTCTCTTTTTTTATTACCTGATTTTTTTCTGGCTCGAAAAAGTAATCGATTCGAATAAACTGAGGGTTGGAAAAATAGTAGAGCTGATTATAATGTATACGCTCACTGTTTTTATAAAAAGACTGTTATCTGTTTTTGTAACCCAACCATTGATTTATAATTCAGGTCCGCCTGTGATCGAAAATATTTTCGATTTCAGGTTGTTATTTACCAGCATGTTATTTCTTTCTTTTCCCATTGGCATCAGTATTGCCATTGAATTCCTGAGTTTCAGGATATATAACCTCCAGCGGGAAAAGGAATTATTGAGAGACAAGCTCACTACAGAATTATCGCTGCTGAGAAACAAACTACATCCCCATTTCCTGTTCAATACACTGAACAATATTTATTCCCTGTCGCGTAAAAAATCTGAATTTACTTCAGATGCCATATTGAAATTATCTGAATTACTCAGTTTCATGTTATATGAATCTGGCAAGGGAAGAATTACAATGAAGCGTGAAATTGATTTTATCAATGATTATATAACGCTTGAAAGGCTAAGGTATGGGTCGAGACTTGATTTTACATTCGATATTGATATTGATGATGAAGAACAGCTGATATCGCCTTTGTTATTGCTTCCGCTCATTGAAAATGCTTTCAAACATGGGTCTTCACAGGCTTTGAATGAGTCGTCAATATATATCTGTATTAAACTGTTAAATGGTGTACTTGATTTAACGATCAGGAATAGCTGTGATATACAAGCTCCCGGGAAAAATGAAGGCATAGGGCTGAAAACCCTGAAACGGCAGCTCGAACTGTTGTACCCCGGACATCAGTTGATGACTCAAAAAAAGCAGCATCTTTTTGTAGCACAGCTTTCTATCAACTTATATAATTATGCAGAAATTTAAGTGCCTTATTATTGAAGATGAGCCACTGGCGGCTGAAGTAATTGGCGAATACATTCAGCAACTACCGCACCTGGAACTTACAGCCATGTGTACAAATGCGATCGATGGGTTGCAGGTATTAAAAACAACAGCGATAGATATTCTGTTCCTGGATATTAATCTACCCCGGTTAAGTGGTATTGATTTTCTGCGTTCGCTGGTTAAAAAGCCTGCCGTAATTTTTATTACTGCACACCGGGAATACGCGATTGAAGGGTATGAACTGGATATTACCGATTACCTGCTTAAGCCGGTAGCATTCAGCCGTTTTCTGATGGCTGTTAACAAAATTACCGAACGAAATCAGGTGCAGCATACAACCGAGTTACAGAATTTACCTAAAGATCATCTGTTTGTGAATGTGAGCAGAAAACGGCAGAAGATACTGTATAATGAAATCGTATACTTTGAGAGTAAGCGTGAATATGTAAGTATTGTAACACAACAGGGATCATATTTAACAAAGATTCAGCTTAGTGAATTAGAGAAACAACTCGACAAATCAGAGTTTATAAGGATTCATCGTTCCTTTATCGTTTCGAAAAGAAAAATCAAGGCCTATAATGCCACAGAAGTAGACCTTTCAGCCATTCAGATACCTATCGGCCGAAATTATAAAGCGCAGGTGCTTTTTCAGCTCAATCAATCTTAAAACAATGAATAACAGCGATCAGTGTTTTTTGTGTATGAATAGCTGCAGTTGATAGAATTTATATTCCACAAATGAGGCATCGTCATAGTTTGGTGCAGTATTAAGCGCGAATTTTCTCAAGTTTAGTTAGAGGTGATGCGGGATATTTTTATATCCCGCATTTTTCATTAAACCCCGTTGTTTGTATCCCAATGCTTGTTTTTCATCGACAGTCTATCTGCACAGCAAACGCGCAGCACTAATTTCCGGCACTGTTTACTGAAATCTGTAAACAGTTTATTTAATCAATTTAACAAGCTTATGAAAAAGAAAATCTTGCTTTTGATGTATATGCTTGTATCGGTTGTGTGGATATATGCACAAACAAAAACCGTTACAGGTAAAATACAGGATGAGAGTGGAACTCCATTGGGTAATGTAAGTATACAGGCTAAAGGAACAAAACTGGGAACAGTAAGTTTAGCCGACGGTACTTTCTCTTTATCTGTTCCATCAACAACTTCAACACTTGTCTTCTCACTGCTGAATTATAAAACAGCAGAACTGGCGATTACCACATCGCCGTTAAACCTGAAAATGCAGGCGGCTATTGATAATCTTTCCGATGTGGTAGTAGTGGCTTATGGCACAACAAAAAAACCGGAAATAACTGGCGCAATGGGTATTGTAAAAGCAAAAGATATTGAAAACAAGCCTTTCACCTCAGTAGACCGTGCTTTACAGGGCGCTGTTGCAGGATTACAATCTGTTGCGAGTTCAGGAACACCGGGCGCCAGCCAGCAAATAAGGATACGTGGTATTGGCTCAATCAACGCCAGTTCAGAACCATTATGGATATTAGACGGTATAGTGGTTAACACAGGGGATGCTTCAAGATTAACAACAACAGCCAACCTCTTAAGTACACTTAATCCAAATGACATTGAAAGTATTACGGTACTGAAAGACGCGTCGGCATCTTCTTTATACGGATCAAGGGCTGCAAACGGCGTAATTCTGGTAAACACAAAAAAAGGAAAATCGGGTAAAACCAAGTTTCGCTTTGATACAGAAATAGGATACAGCGACATCGCTTATTTTAATGAGGATTATCGCCCCCTGAATGCAAATGAATATTTTGAACTTACTCGTGAAGGACTGGTAAATGCAGGCGCTTCACCTGCAGCCATCACTGCTACACTTGCGTCATTGGGTCAGGGTAACAATGTTAATTATAACTGGCTCGATGCTGTAACTAAAAAAGGTACACAGCGGCAATATAACCTCAGTGCATCAGGAGGTAATGACCGGACTACTTATAATTTATCAGGAGGATATTTCAGACAGGAAGGTATTACACTGCAAAGCGATTTTCAAAGATGGAATGGCAATATGAGTATTACTTCCAAAGCTACTGACCGGCTTACGATTAGTACAACGCTAAATACCGGCTTTGTTCAGCAAAATGCACCGTTGGCCGGGGGCTCTTTCGGAAATCCCATACTAAGTTCTTATTTCTTACTGCCATCCAGAGCAGCAAGAAACCCTAACGGGTCATTGAATATAGCGGCTCCCGATTTCGGACCAGGAAACCTGCATAATACAGTAGCAACTGCAGAAATGGATAAACGTTTCCTGAAACAACTGAGTGCGAGAGGTGGTCTTACTGCCGAATACAAAATACTGGATAACCTGAAGTTTACCAGCAGGTATGGTATTGACTATAACGTACTGGAGGAGGAGCAATACAATAATCCTTTTCATGGCGATGGACAATCTGTAGGCGGAAGAGCTTTTGTATTTTATACACGATTATTTAATTATACCTGGACCAATCTGCTGGATTATAAGTTCTCCTTTGGTAAATCAAAAGATTTTACGACTGCCATTCAGTTAGGCTATGAAGCACAGGATTCCAGAACTTTAAGCAGTAGTATAAGTGCAACTGGTTTCCCGGCTACTACACAACTTACCTATCCTGTAGTTGCTGCAACGCCTACACAAGCCAGTGCCACAGGTTCTGACTTTTCATTTCTTTCTGCTTTTTCTTCTGCTTCCATCAACTATAAAAATAAATATGTGCTTACCGGGAGCTTGAGAAGGGATGGATCAAGTAGGTTTGGTAATCAAAACCGCTATGGTAATTTCTGGTCTGTTGGCGGCACATGGAACCTCGATCAGGAATCTTTTATTAAGGATATAAAACTAATCAGCCAGTTAAAACTCAGGGCTTCATATGGCGTTAATGGTAATGCGGGTATTGGCAATTACGACTGGCAGCCCACTTATTCTTATGGATCTAACTATAACCAGCAACCGGGTAGCGGACCGAACAACATTGGTAACGTTTTTCTTACCTGGGAAATCAATAAGCCATTCAATGTTGGATTGGATCTATCTCTGATGAATAATATCGTTACGTTAACTGCCGATTATTATATACGGAAAACATCCAGTTTATTATTGGATGCACCTGTATCGAGAACCAGTGGTTTTTCAACTGTTCGCGACAATATTGGCAGTATGGAAAACAAAGGTTTTGAGTTGAGCCTGAATGTAATACCAGTTACAACAAAAAATTTCCAGTGGTCGGTGAATATCAATTATGCCAATAACAGGAATAAGATATTATCGCTCGTGAATAACCAGGATATTATAACAGGAATTTTTGTTCGCCGTGTAGGACAAGACTTTCAGTCGTTTTATGCGCCAAGATGGGCAGGTATAGATCCGGCCAATGGCGATCCGCTGTGGTATAAAACTGCTACAGGAAAAGAAACTACCAATAATTTCAATGAAGCACAAAGAACAGTGTTGGGCTCGGCCTCTCCGCGTTATTTTGGAAGCTTTACAAATACCCTCCGGTTCAAAGGGTTCTCTCTTGAGGCACAACTTTATTTTAGTGGAGGCAATCTTACACAGGATGCATGGGCTGGTTTTTATATGGGTAGCGGAAATGGCCCCGCATTCAATAAAGTATTACGCCAATACACTGAGCGATGGAAAGCACCAGGCGATAATAGCGCAACCCTTCCACGATATGTATATGGCGGAAACAGGCTGGCGCAAAATCCATCCACCTTGTATTTGTATAAAGGAGATTATGGCAGGATCAGAGATTTAACCCTCAGTTATCAATTGCCCGGTGAGCTGGCTAAAAAACTTAAACTTAGTTCTGCTGTGTTTTATGTACGCGGTACAAACCTGTTTACACTGGTACGCGATAAAAAACTTCCATGGGATCCGGAGCAGGGTGTGGCCAGTCAGACCAACCTGAATGTTTTTATCCCTAAAACAATAACAGCAGGTATCAATATTGGTTTCTAATAAAAAATTATCTAATCATGAAAATGAAATATTATTTTATAGGTTGTTTCTTCTTCCTGATGTCTTGTTCAAAAGATTTTCTGGAGAAAAAACCATACAACGCTCTTCCTGTGGAAGACGCTTTACAATCGGAAGCCGATATACTGGTTGCCTTGCGGGGTGCTTACGCCAGTTTACGTAATGTTGATTTATACGGTAGAACAATTCCTGTTTTAGGCGATCTGATGGCAGATGTTACTTACCAGTCACTGACAAATTCCAACAGATACACATTTTATAATCAATACGGAACACCGGTGGTAGATGGAAATGCGTTGGGGATGTGGACAGCGGGGTATCATACAATTTTGAGGGTAAATAATATTCTTAACTCAACCATCGATGGTACAGCTACTGCACGACAGTACCGCGGCGAAGCACATGCTATACGGGCCTTGATGTATTTTGAATTGGTTCGCTTTTTTGCAAAACCTTATACAGATAATCCATCCGATGTGGGCGTGCCAATTATTACCACATTTAATATAGGTGTAAAACCCAAAAGAAACACTATTGCTGAAGTATATGCTTTGATTTTAGATGATTTATCAAAAGCGTATAACCTTATGACCCAAACCACGAACTCATCGCAGTTTACTAAATATGCTGCTAGAGCCCTGGAAGCAAAAGTACATCTTACAAAGGGCGATATGGCAAACGCCCGTACTGCAGCGATTGATGTAATTAATAATGGTGGATATACATTGGTAGGGGCAAACAATTATGTTTCTTACTGGCAAAATCCGGCACCATTGACTAATAAACTGGAAACCTTATTTGAAGTTTCATCAGATGGAGTAGCAAATCTTGGTTTTGATGCATTGGGTTATATCTATTCACAAAATGGTTATGGTGATATGATTTGTGCATCAGACTTGTACAATTCATATACTGCAACTGATGTAAGAAAATCTTTGTTAACTCCGGGAACGCGTTCTGGTGCGGCTGTATTTGTAAATAAGTACACCAATATTGTTACCGACAGAGATGATACCAAAGTGCTGCGTTTAAGTGATGTGTACATGATAGCAGCAGAAGCCAGCTTAGGTACAAATGAAACAGATGCAAGAAATTACCTGAATGCAGTAGCTACCCGCCGCGATGCATCATTCACAGGTTTTACATCAACAGGTGCTGCATTACTGGAAGATATACTTACAGAACGTAGAAAAGAACTGGCATTTGAAGGACATCGGTTTCATGACCTCAACCGTTTAAAACGTACCATCAACAGAAGTGCTGATTATCCGGCTTCAGCCAGAACCATTCCTTACCCTTTCAACAGGCGTTTATTGCCTATTCCACAGGCTGAAATGGATGCCAATCCAAATATGGTGCAGAATCCGGGGTACTGATTTATTGTTTGTATGATGTGGTATTAAACCAGGTATACTTTAAAAGTATGCCTGGTTTTTTTATAGAGAAACTTATGAGTACTTGAGAATAAATGAGCAGTCATTATAATTATCCTGCAACATTACCAATTACCTGTAACTGCTGAAGATTAGGTGTTGGACTGCCACCACGTTTTTCCAGTGTAATGGCAAAAGCAGAAGCGTTACTGATATTTTTCATTTTACATAAACCACTGCAGGCGTCAATCATTCCTGCATCAACAGGCTTGCCATCTACAATGGCCCATAACTGGTATTGCGTATCGGTACTGGTTTGTGGTAAACGATTGGCCAGCAGG
Source organism: Sediminibacterium sp. (assembly GCF_019264485.1). Taxonomy (GTDB): domain Bacteria; phylum Bacteroidota; class Bacteroidia; order Chitinophagales; family Chitinophagaceae; genus Sediminibacterium. Next base: position 592,217 of record NZ_JAHVAA010000014.1, on the reverse strand, counting down.
TATACTTCATTGTTTTTCTTATCCCAGAATACAGTAGCCAGTTTATTTTCTTCTGTTTTTATACCGGGCATCGACACTTTTGTAAATGCGGGATCGCTCATGATCTGCATGCCATTGTATAAATCAAGACCCTTGGTTTGTAAGGCTTCGTTTTGCGCGAGCAGACTTGTTTTTTCAGTAAGCAGGGCCTGGTATTGGCTGGATGCTTCGCGGAACTGGTTGTAGAAGTAAACATTGGTAGCAGCGCTTACAACGAGTAATATCACAGAAGCGGCAGCTACATAACGTAACCAGCCTGTATTGGCAACAGGCATATGAACAAGCTTTGTTTCAGTAGCCGGTTTGAATTCATTTTCAAGTTGGGCAAATAAATCAGACTTCACACGCTGGGCAGGTGACATAGCATTGGCAAGTGCAGTTTGTTCGAGCGATAACTCAAAAGCTTCAATAGCAGCCCTTATTTCAGGGTGCTGTTGGCTTAATTGTTCCAGCTCGGCACGCTCCTGATCATCGGCCATGCCCAAGACATAGCTCTCGATGATTCCACTTTCTATGTATGCCTGTATATTCATTTATGGTTGAATAATGCCTCTTAATTGAATTAATGCTGTTCTTAGTCTTGTTTTAACGGTACCCAAAGGTATATCCAGCATTTTGGAAATTTCATCCTGGGTAAAGCCCTGAAAATAAGACAGATCAATCAGTACACGGTATTCCTCTTTTAACTTGTGAACCAGTTTGCGTAAACCTATCTGGTCTACCTGTAACTGCGCGGAACCGGCTGCACTATATACGTTTTCAGATAATTCCTGGTTTTTCTGGTTATTCTGGTAGCTTTTACTCCGTACGGTATCAATTGATGCATTACGGGCAATATTCAGCATCCAGGTAAATAACCTGCCTTTGCTACTATCGTAACTTTCGACCTGACGCCAGATTTTTACAAATACTTCCTGTAAAACATCATTAGCCAGTTCTTCATCCTTTACAATATTATAGATAATGGATAAAAGGGCACCTGAGTAGTTATCGTACAGGTAACTAAATACATGCTGTCCACGCTGCTGGAGCAGATGTACCAGTTCGGATTCGCTGTATTTTTTGGCTACTTCCAAAAGCAGGTGGTGTTTTGTACAAGGTTAGGTAACCAATTTACGAGGAAATTGTTCGGATGGTTTTAAAACTATCCAACCAGTGCCGCATAGGCTTCGCTGCTCATCAGGGCTTCCACATCAGAAACGCTACTTACGGTCATTTTAATCATCCAGCCATCACCATATGGGTCGGTATTTACGAGTTCGGGCTGTTTTTCAAGTAAACTGTTTACTTCGAGAATGGTACCGGCTACTGGTAAAAACAGGTCGCTTACGGTTTTAACCGCTTCTACTGTACCAAATACTTCTTCCGCTGCCAGACTCTTCCCGGTTGTGCTGATATCAACATAAACAATATCACCCAGCTCATGCTGAGCAAAATCAGTAATACCAATGGTAGCAGTATTGCCTTCTAATTTAATCCATTCGTGGTCCTTTGTGTAGCGTAAATCGGCTGGGAAGTTCATATAGCTTGGTTTTTAAGTTTTTAGTCCATGGTCCATAGTCTATAGACCATGGACTGTTCTGCTGCAAATATTGATTAATTCCGGAACATGGAAAATTTATTCCTTGGTTTATGACCTATGATTTATAGCGAATGATACAACACTTACTATAGGCTATACACCATTAACTATTATCCACATGCTGGAAGTACAGCAAAACATGATCTTTGATAAAGTTTTCCTGCTCCGGAAGGGGCATCGGCGTTAATTCTTTTACCTGCTTAAAATGGGGCCATCCTTCTTCGTCTTTTCCTTCCAGTATATAATAACCACTCTGCGACAATACCGTGCATATGGCCACGTGCATCAGATCCTGTTTTTGTTCTTTTGTTACTTTTTCACGGATAAAACCGGTTTCCTGTAAACCAATCAGGAAAAGAATGGCTTCGAGGTCGGGTTTTTTACCAAAACGTTCTAACAGTTGAGCCTCAAGTGCCCACCAGCGTTGCTGAAGATCATCACTTACATATTGCATACCGCAAAGGTAAACCCTCAAAGCCTTTCTTCATCAGCCTTTAGCTGTTATCTTTGCCGCAAATTGACCCTTATGTTACAAGTGAGTGTTCTGAGAGCGAATCCGGAAGAAGTAAAGAAAAGACTGGCGGTAAAACATTTTAAACAACCAGAACTGGTTGATACCATTATTGGATTGGATGATGAGCGTAAAAAACTCCAGCTCGATTTCGATACCACACAGGGTAAAATCAATGCCGCATCGAAAGAAATCGGTAAATTGATGGGTCAGGGTAATAAAGAAGCTGCTGAAACCATGAAAGCGGAAGTAGCGGGCTTGAAAACCAGTCTCGAACCCATAAAGGAACAAATGGCAGTGGTGGAACAAACATTGCTTGATACCTTATTACAGTTACCCAACCTCCCCACAACAGAAGTGCCGGAGGGCAGAACACCAGAAGAGAATGTAGTGGTACGCGAAGCTGGTACAAAGCCTGCTTTATATGAAGGAGCCCAGCCACACTGGGACCTTACCAAAAAATACAACCTGATCGATTTTGAGCTGGGTAATAAAATTACCGGAAGTGGTTTCCCTGTATATATAGGTAAGGGTGCCAAACTGCAACGTGCACTCATCCAGTATTTTCTCGATTTTAATACCGCTGCCGGTTATACAGAATACCTGCCACCCTTTATGGTAAATGCCGCATCTGCCATGGGTACAGGACAGTTGCCTGATAAAGAAGGACAGATGTATTATATGCCGGAAGATGATTTCTACATGATTCCAACAGCAGAAGTACCTGTTACCAATGTATACCGCGATGTAATTTTAAAAGAAGAAGATTTTCCGGTGAAAATGACCGCCTATTCTCCCTGTTTCAGAAGAGAAGCGGGTAGTTACGGAAAGGATGTGCGTGGATTGAACCGTTTACACCAGTTTGAAAAAGTAGAAATTATACAGATTGTCGCACCAGAGAAAAGCCATGCTGCACTGGAAGAAATGGTATTGCACGTGGAAAAATTATTGAATACACTTGAACTGCCTTACCGCATTCTAAGATTATGTGGCGGCGACATGGGTTTTGCCAGTGCCATTACCTACGACTTCGAAGTATTCAGCGCCGCACAGGAACGCTGGCTGGAAGTAAGCAGTGTAAGCAATTTTGAGAATTACCAGACAAATCGTTTGAAATGCAGGTATAAAGACGCCAATGGTAAAATGCAATTGGCACATTCACTCAATGGAAGTTCTCTGGCGCTTCCCAGGATCGTGGCTTGTTTGCTGGAGAATCACCAGACTGCAGAAAGTATAAAGTTACCTGCCTCTTTACAGCCCTATTTCGGATCGGCCATTATTAACTAATACCATTAAATTGATTGGTTATGATTATTAAATGGCTTAAAAGAATTGGTTATACCCTGCTCGGAGTATTGCTGCTGGTAAATATTATTGCTGCATTTCATGCCTATAAGTTCACACATTTTTACAGTAATGCTGCACCGGTAAAAAAACCGGAACAAATGAGCGGTGGCGAAAAACTGAAAGCTATTTTCTTTGGTATTCGTTATCCCAAAACCAAAGTGGTCGACTCATTAGGGTTACCGCATGATACAGTTTTCCTCAAAACCACCGACAGCCTTCAACTCGAAAGCTGGTATGCCAAACGAGATTCAGCAAAAGGAACTGTACTCATGTTTCATGGTCATGGCAGCAGTAAAAGTGGCATCATTGCCGAAGCCAGAAAACTGTATGAAATGGGTTATCATGTAATGCTAACCGATTTCAGGGCGCATGGTAACAGTGATGGCAATACAACATCTATAGGTATTTATGAGTCGAGAGATGTAAAAGCTGCATACGATTACATTGTTGCAAAAGGCGAACAAAATATTATTATCTGGGGGATATCGATGGGGGCAGCCACGGCGCTTAAAGCCATTGACGAATTTGGCCTCAAGCCCAGCAAGCTCATCCTCGAAATGCCCTTTGGCTCATTACACAGTGCCGTGCAGGGTAGAATGAAAACTATGGGACTACCTTCAGAACCCCTGAGTAGTTTACTCACTTTCTGGGGTGGACTCGAAATCGGTTCCTGGGCTTTTAGCCACAGACCGGAAGAATATGCGAAGAAGGTAAGCTGCCCTGTTTTGCTTCAGTGGGGAGCTGGTGATAAACGTGTTACCGAAGACGAAACGAACGCTTTATTCAGCAATATTTCAAGTCATGATAAGGTAATGATCAAATACCTGCAAAGCGGTCATGAGAGCCTTTTCAAGAAAGAAACGGGGAAATGGGTGACTGTAATGAGTTATTTTCTAAATAAGTAGGCAATTTTTCTAAAAAATTAAAAATTCAAAAGGCAAAATTCAAAAGGGATCAATTTTGAATTTTACCTTTTGAATTTTTAGTTTCATTTCCTGATCGTAATCCTCGTTCCCACCGGCAGTACATCAAAAATTTCTTCCACATACCTGTTTTTGGTGCTGATGCATCCTTCGGTCCAGTTTTGTAATCCATCTACCGCATAATCTTCATTGGGCCAGGTGCCGTGAATGCCGATGCTTCCACCAATTTGGGCGTTGGCTGGAATGAGTCCGGCCGCTTTACGCTGGTTGAATTTGGCCACACTTTCAGCATTGGGGTAATCGATCAGCAGAAAGCGGCTCCATTTTTCATGTTTTCTTTTGAAGCTGATTTTAAAAGTTCCTTCGGGGGTTCGGCGGTCGCCCTGCATCATTTTATCGCCCATGTCTTTATTGCCAAATACCACTGGGTAGACGGCCAGACACTCGCCGGTAGAATCGTACACTTTCATTTCATACTTCGTTTTTACAACAAGGATGTAGTAAGTGTTTTTAGTAGCATGTTCGGTGTTGAGGTTTCGCGGGCTTCTGAAAGAAGTGCCCCCAATTAAAATGGCCAACAGGCAGGGAGCATACAGGAGGGGTTTCATACAAATAGGTTTTTGGTGAGAACCCGAAACTAAAATTCCGCTGCATGACCCGGTGTTGTACTCTGGTTAATTGACAAAAGTTTTGGTTAACAAACGTTATGTTAAGGGATAAGCTACAAGTGACAAGCTACAAGGAAAAGACAAGTAACAAGTACCAAGTACCAAGAGACAAGCTACAAGAGACAAGGGTACAAGGTTCAGGAGATTTTCCTTGAATCTTGTACCCTTGTCTCTTGTAGCTTGTCGCTTGCGGCTTGCAGCCCGCTGCCGCTACCATCTGCTGAACCTGATGCCTACTGCATAAGGATACTGCTCAACCCTGGTAATATCTTTGTGTAATTTATTAATGCTGTAACTGCCATATAAACGTACCGGTCCTAAACCTACTTCACCAATAGCTGCTAAGCGGAAAGGTTCTAGGTTGAAATCACCAGGCGATTTTTGTTTGCCTCGTTCACTGCTTTTTTGTTTGTTCCTGCTGCTGATAAGGTAACCCGCACTCATACCGGCACTGATACTAAAACCTCTTCTGTTATTTGGCGAAGTATTTATATTAAGCATGAAAGGAACAGTCAGGTAACCGGCATAAAGTTTATTCTTGGAGAAACTGATGGAATCGTTGTACACGTACGGATTAGGATCTTTTCTGTAACTGATACGTGAATCGTAACGGAAATTATACATTTCCAGGCCCAACCCATATTTCAGGTTCACTACATGTTTTACCACGTTTACTTTCTGCATAAAGAACCAGATATTCACGTTGGTAGATTTGCCGGTATTCAGTTTAAAACTGTTCTGGTTCACGGCTCCATCGGCCGGCCGAAAATTTCTGAAATAACCACCTGCCTGTGCATTGGTGTAATTGGTTTGGTCGCGGAAATTGGTGAACCCTAGGTCCATGATCCACCAGTTGGTGCTGATATTTCTTTTGGCCCTGTTTCTGCGTTCAATCTTGATATCAAAGTTACGATCCCAGTCTTTCCATATTCCTTTGTTATCGGAACTACTGCTGTTACCGTCTTTGTTTTTCTTGATGATAATAAAATTGCCCACTTTAACGGTGTCGGAATTATTACCTGTACTGTCTGTCTGGGCAAACAGCGATCCTGAAAGCAGGAATGCTGCTGTTACAATGGCTAAACGTTTCATACGATGTGCTTTTCTCTTTTATTTTAATGGTCTTGAGGGGCCGGTACCAACGGTTTCGGCTTCTTCAGCTTTCTTGCTTCTGAATATACTGGTTGCCTTACGGAAAAGGCCACGAAGTTTATCTTTATTAATTTCAACAGAACCAATCAATAAACTTTTATTATTACTATTGGTTTCTGTATCCAACTCCCTATAAACCACCTGTTGAACCAATGCTTCTTTTTCAGGAGCTTCCGTTTCATCAGGACTGGCAGCTGTTTTAATCATTTCGTTTACATTGATGGCTTCATTGGCGGCAATACCCGCAAATGTTTTTGTATTCATCAAAGGTTTTACAGACTCTTCTGCGGTAATGGTATTTTGTCTTTCAATGATCAGTTCAGGTTTTGTTTTCAAATCCTCACTGGTGTTTGTAATGGGTACATTTACAGCTAAGGATTGTTGTAAAACCGAAACAGTATTTTGCTGAGCAATCTTATTTACTTTATTTGAGGTATAAGAACCAGAACTGTTATCAGTTATTTCTGCCGGTTCATTAACGACAGAAGAACTGTTTGTATTATCAGTGCCCACTATTTTCTTATCAGTAACAGTTGCCAGTTGGTTATCGTTGCTTATGGTTGAACCGGTATTGCCGGTAATGGTCCAGAGAAAAAATCCAAATCCTATTATTGCTGCTGCTGCAACCATTTTCATCCAGCGCATGTATACAATGGGCCTTCTTTCAGACTCAGTTCTGTATAAACTGTTTTTATATGGGAAAACAAGTTCTTCAACAGGGAGCTTGGTTTGTTTGAACTGAACAAATTCTTCCTGTAATGCCGGATGTTGTAATACGAATCTTTCAACTGCTTCACGCTCTTCAGGTACGAGTTCATCATCTACATATAACAGAAATTGCTCAGTATGATTGTGTAAACCAATTTCCTCACCTGCATTGCGGTAGAGTAATGATTTATCTGTGACCAGGTTCTCTTCAACAGGCAAAGTAGTTTGTTGCAGCGCAAGAAACTCATCTGCCAGGTCAGGATTTTCCTGAACAAACTGTTCAACAGCCATCCTTTCGGCAGGAGAAAGCTCCCTGTCTGTATAGAGCAGGAAAAACTCCTCGTAATTATGTCTGTTGATGTTGATCATTATATTGATTAATTATAAAACATTTTCAGGACTCACTAAATAATTCCGCAGGGTAAGTCGGGCACGATGAAGATAAACTTTCACCTGGCTTTCATTTAATCCCATGATCTGTCCGATTTCTTCATAGCTATATCCTTCATAGTCTTTCAGCATTACCAGGCTTCGTTGTGTTTCATTCAGCCTGTTTAATGCCTCCATCAGTATCTTTTTTACATTCCTGTTATTGCCGCTTATCTGCTCCGATCTGCCATCTTCCTGGAATTCGTCTTTTAACTGAATCCTCTTCACTTTCCTGATATGGTCAATCATCTGGTTATAGGCCACTGTAAAAAGATAGGATTTCGATTTGCCGTTTTCAACTGCTTCCCGGTTGCGCCAGAGTTTTTCGAAGGCTGTCTGAACGATATCCCTTGCATCCTCTTCATGGCGAAGATTCTTCACGATGAAACGATACACGTTGTCGGCGTATAGGTTCACACAGTTATTGTACTCTTGCTCGGTCATAAACAGCAGCGATAATTCAAATGATTGCCTTGTATAAAGGTTATACGGGCGGCGGAGACTTTTGTTACAGTGCAAAGAAAAAAAATCCTGCGTTTATGGCGCAGGATCAATGATTATCGGAAAGTTGAGACAATTAAACGGTTTAATCCGCCATAATGCATTTCATCCGGACTGCTGCCCTGAGGCTTTGTGGTTTGCTTTTTCTGCTTCAATGGACAGTTTTTGGAAGTCTCACAAATCTTTTTATTGCTGTAATTCTCCGTAATATACCCGACTGCGAATAACATGACAGTAGCTGCCACTGGGAGAAAGAGGTATCTTTTTTTCATAAGCCGGGTTTAAGGAATGGTAAAGTTATATACAAGAATCTTAAACAAGAAAGGTTTTAACGTTAAAGGAAGTTAAAAATCGATAGTTTATAGCTAATAGTCCATAGCCATAAACTATGGTCTATCGACTATGGACTAATAATCTATCACCTGCTCCTGTATACTTTCCGGAATTTCCCTCCAGTTGTACTGCTGGCCGCGTAACTGGGGCTCAAAACCGGCTTCGCGGATGGCATCCTGCATGGTTTTATAGGTAAAACGGTGGGGGGCGCCGGCGGCGCTTACCACATTTTCCTCGATCATAATGGAACCAAAATCATTGGCACCAGCATGCAGACAAATCTGGGCCGTTTGTTTACCCACTGTAAGCCAGCTGGCCTGTATATTCTTCACATTAGGCAACATAATACGGCTGATGGCAATCATCCTGATATATTCATCGGTAGTGGTAAGGTTATGAACCCCCCTGATACGGGTAAGCAGGGTATCTACATCCTGAAAGGTCCATGGAATAAAAGCCAGGAATCCGTTTGCCTCTTCGGGTTTACGACTTTGAACCTCCCGTATCCGTGTTAAATGAATAAATCGCTCTTCAAGTGTTTCAACATGCCCAAACATCATGGTGGCACTGGTGGTGATATTCAGTTTATGGGCTTCATGCATGATATCCAGCCATTCATCCGCCCCACATTTCCCTTTCGAAATCAGTCTGCGCACCCTGTCAACCAGAATCTCGGCACCTGCGCCGGGTAAAGAGTCCAGACCAGCTTCCTGTAAGGCTTTCAGCACATCCCTATGGCTCATTTTCTCCAGTTTACAGATATGCGCCACTTCGGGTGGCCCCAGCGCGTGCAGCTTTAAATGGGGATATTCCTGTTTAATCTGTCTGAAAGTGTTGGTATAGAAATCCAGTCCCAGTTCCGGGTGATGACCTCCCTGTAACAGTAATTGATCGCCGCCGTATTGTAATGTTTCTTCAATTTTCTTACGGTAGGTAGGCATATCGGTGATATATGCCTCGGCATGACCCGGTATGCGGTAGAAATTGCAGAATTTGCAATTGGCAATACAAACATTTGTGGTATTCACGTTCCGGTCAATCTGCCAGGTAACTTTACCATGCGGAACCTGCTTCTTCCTCAGTTCATCAGCCACATGCATCAGTTCGGAGAGAGGGGCCTGTTCAAAGAGAAACATACCTTCTTCTATACTTAAAAACTCAAAATTCAGTGCCCGTTGGTATAAATCAGCTAACTGCATGTAGAGGGAATTTCTTGTAAACAACAAAGGTAGGATGATAAGGTTGATTATAGCTGCATCAAAAACGGCAGTTCGATTGTCATGTGTAAGAGCCGATGATCATTCACACCCGGAAACAACACAAAAAAGCGGAGGTAATGGCCAAATGAGCTTATTTTGAATCTGCATGAAACGTTTAACGATTGCCATCCTCCTGATAGGGTTGTTTTGTGCCCTGCCCCCTGCTCATGCTCAGGAAGAATTTATCATGCCCGAAGCGAAATTGCTCACACGCTTCCCTTTTACCCAGTTGAGCGGTGGCATTGTTTTACTCCGTGCACAGATCGATAACCATGCCGACACACTCAATTTTGTTTTTGATACAGGTAGTGGTGGCATTTCACTCGACTCACTCACAGTTGAGTATCTCGGACTGAAAAAAGAACTGAGCGATAAGACTATTCGTGGTATTGCAGGTATTAAACTGGTAGAATTTGCCTATAATCATACACTTAAACTGCCGGGCTTGCAGGTTGATAAACTGGATTTCCATATCAACGATTATGATTTACTGACAAGTGTGTATGGATTAAAAATTGACGGTATTATCGGGTTTAGTTTTTTGAGAAGATTTATTGTACACCTCGATTACGACAAACAGGTGATGGAAGTATATTCACCCGGCAGGTTCAGGTACCCGAAAGGGGGGTATATGCTTCATCCCGATTTTTCGACACTCCCCTTACAGGCAGCTACAATAGAAGATGAGAGAGTGATAAATGCACGCTTTATTTTTGATACAGGCGCAGGTCTCACTTTCCTGCTTTCAAAAGAATTTGTACAGGACAGCGCAGTATTCAAACGAAAAAGAAAATTCTATCCTACACAGGCAGAAGGGTTAGGCGGAAAGAAGATGATGGATATTACTGTGGCAAAAGAAATAAAACTGGGCCCCTACAAATTCAGAAACGTACCCATACATATTTTCGATGATGAATATAATGTAACATCCTATCCATTACTGGGCGGACTTATTGGCAATGATGTAATGCGCAGGTTCAATGTTATTCTCAATTATCCCGACCGATCTATTTATATCAAACCCAATAATCATTTCCCTGAAAGCTTTGACTATTCCTATACAGGTTTGGGTATATACCTGATTAATGGCGAAATAAGGGTCATTGATATTATTAAAGGCTCGCCGGGCGATAAAGCAGGTTTTCAGCCGGGTGATATCATTTTTTCAGTGGAGAATAATTACACTAAAAATATTCAGACTTATAAAACACTTTTTCAAAACTCTATCGGTAAAGTTCGTGTGATCATTTTCAGGGAACAAAAACCCCTGGTACTCACCATGGTCATAAAAGATATCAGGCGCAACCGGTAATGAATTTATGTTTTTGGGAAATCTAATGGGCTGAAATGATCGGCCAGCGCCTCAAAACGATACACTACCTGCTTTTCACTTAATTTCGCTGTTTCAATTCTATCTATGATTATATATGACCGATTTGTGCTGGATAATGGACTGAGGGTTTTGGTACATGAAGATCATTCCACCCCCATGGCTGTAGTTAATGTGCTGTACGATGTAGGTGCCCGTGATGAAAACCCGGAAAAAACAGGTTTCGCACACCTGTTCGAGCACCTGATGTTTGGAGGCAGCATCAATATTCCCGATTATGATGAGCCCCTGCAAAGAGCAGGCGGCGAAAACAATGCCTATACTACCAACGACCTTACCAATTATTATTGTCAGGTGCCGGCAGAAAATATTGAAACCGCATTCTGGCTCGAAAGCGACCGGATGCTGAGTCTGGCATTCAGTAAAAAAAGTCTTGACGTTCAGCGAAAAGTAGTGTGTGAAGAGTTCAAAGAACATTACCTCAATAAGCCTTATGGCGATGTATGGCATAAAATGCGTGAACTGGCTTATACCAAACATCCATACCGCTGGATGACCATCGGTAAAGAACTGAGTCATGTGGAGAATGCACATATTGATGATGTAAAACAGTTCTTTTTTAAACATTATCGACCGGTGAATGCTGTACTGGTAGTAACAGGTCATGTAACTACGGAGCAGGTAAAACAACTTGCTGATAAATGGTTCGGTGATATACCGATGGGCGAAAAATACCAGCGCAGCTTACCACAGGAGCCTGCACAAACCCTTGCACGTAAACTCGAAGTACATGCGCAGGTACCACTCGATGCATTTGTTAAAACATGGCATATGGATACACGGCTCGATAAAGGGTATTATGCAGCCGATATGATTACTGAAATACTTGGTGGCGGTGGCTCTTCAAGACTATATCAATCGCTGGTGAAAGAAAGACAATTATTCTCCAATCTGGATTGTTATCATTTTGGCAGTATAGATGCAGGTCTGCTGACGGTAGAAGGAAAACTGGTAAAAGGAGTAAAACTGGAAGAGGCGGCTGCGGCAGTAGATGCTGAGATCGGTAAACTGCAATCTACACTCATCAGCGAACAGGAATTGCAGAAAGTAAAAAACAAAACAGAAAGTGTTATTGCTTTTGAAGATATGAGTATTATGAGCAGGGCCAATAGTCTTGCCCTGTATGAATTATTGGGTGATGCAGATATGATGAATACCGAGCTACAGAAATACCAGGTGATAACCGTTGAAGATATACAGGCATATTGTAAAAAAATATTCCGCGAAGAGAACAGCAATACCCTGTTCTACCATGCCAATTAATATTCACTTATCAGTGCCGTTTAACAGCGATATAAATTTATGATCAACAGAACCACCGCTCCTTCCATAACCGATGCAGTATCATTCAATCTTTCACTGAAACCCTGCGATCGTTATACACTTGATAACCAGACACCCGTTTATGCCATTCATGCAGGCGCACAGGATGTGGTGATGATTGAATGGGTTTTTTATGCAGGCAACTGGTACGAATCGAAAAATATAGTAGCAGGTACCACCAATTTTTTGTTGAAAAATGGTACCGCTCAGCGAAATGCGTATTCTATCAATGAATATTTTGAATTTTATGGTGCATACCTGAACCGTAGTTGTTACAATGAAACCGCTACAATAACATTACATTGTTTAAGTAAACACCTGCATGAACTGTTGCCTGTTGTTGCCGAAATACTCACTGAAAGTATTTTTCCTGAAGCAGAACTGGCTATCTGTAAACAGAACCAGAAACAAAGACTGGAAGTAAACCTCAAGAAATGCGATTTTGTGGCCAACCGCCTGATTGATGAATATGTATTTGGTTTTCATCATCCTTATGGTAAGTACACATCAACAATTGATTACGACGCATTACAAAGGGAAGAAATGGCAGCGTTTTATGAACAGTTTTATAAAAATGGTTCCTGTATGGTATTTGCCGCGGGAAAGCTGCCCGCCGATTTAGGAACACAACTGAATAAAGTGTTTGGAAAACTTCCGCTTAACAGCAAGCCATTGCCCGCCATTGAATACCCGCTTGCACCTGCCACAGAAAAAAAATACCGGATTATTAATGATGCAGAAGGTGTACAGGGAGCCATCAGAATGGCGCAATCTTTTTTTAACAGGCATCATCCCGATTTTCCGAAAGTGCAGGTGTTGAATAATATTTTCGGAGGATTTTTCGGGTCGAGGCTCATGAGTAATATACGTGAAGACAAAGGGTATACTTATGGTATACACAGTTACCTGCAAAATCATATCCATCACAGTGCGTGGATGATCAGTACCGAAGCAGGACGTGATGTTTGTGAAGCAACGATTACTGAAGTATATAAGGAAATGGAACGATTGCGAAATGAACCGGTAGACAAAGAAGAACTTGATCTGGTTCGTAACTATATGATCGGCTCATTACTTGGTGATCTTGACGGTCCCTTCCAGATCATCAGCCGCTGGAAAACATATGTGCTGAATGGACTGGATGAACAGTATTTCTACAATAGCATAGAAACCATTCGAACTGTAAGCAGCGAAGAGTTGCAAGCCCTTGCGCAAACACATCTTCAACCTGAGCATTTCTATGAATTGGTAGTAGTATAATACAGAAACCATATTCCCTGCTCTGGATTTAAATCCTGAGCAGGGAACATAGCTGTTAAAATTTCGAATACCGCTGATAATCAGAAAATAAATACTAATTTGAAACGTATCTATATTATATGGGACGTTTCTTTACAAAAACAATAGCAAGTACGCTTGCCATTTTATTAGCAGCATATATTCTTCGGGGTATTGATGTGAAGGATCCACTCACGGCATTAATTGTTGCTGTGGTGCTCGGGTTATTGAATAGTTTCATTAAGCCCGTTCTTATTTTACTGACGATACCCATTACTATTTTCACACTCGGACTTTTTCTCTTCGTCATCAATATTATCATTGTAAAATGGGCAGCCTCTATTGTTCCGGGTTTTACGGTAGATGGATGGGTGTCTGCATTGTTTTTCAGCTTACTCGTATCATTTGTAACCTCTATCATTGAAGCCATCCTCGGAAGAGGAGGTGAGCCACAAGAAAAATAAGTATGCTTAATAACCTCCCGTTCCCCCTTTCTCTTTGTTAATAGTGTCTTGCAAATTGTAAGCTAAGTTTTGCTGAACTTTTTAAACACGGAGAAAGCGAGAACGGGAGGTTGCACAGAGATTTTGGAACATTAGAGAGAGGCAATCAAATTCTTTACTTTCTCACTAATCAAATCCCTGATTTTATTAAACTCCTCTGGTTCCATATGTTTCGGATCTGGAATCTGCCAGTCGATGAATTGTTTGGCAGGCATCCAGGGGCAGGCATCGCCGCAGCCCATGGTAACGACTGCGTCAAAGGGAGCATAGGCTTCTACCTCCTGCAGCGATTTGCTGTCGTGTGAACCTAAATCGTAACCCAGTTCTTTCATGGCCGCAATGGCTTTAGGGTTAACAATACCACTCGGTTTGCTGCCAGCACTAAAGGCTTCAACATGTTCACCACCATGAATAGTAGCAAAAGCCTGACTCATCTGACTGCGATTGCTGTTTTCTACACAAACAAAAAGGAGTTTCTTTTTCATGGATATATATTTAATTACAACATCCTGGAGCACAACAAGGCGCTTCTTCTGTTAATGGTTTCTCGGCATATACAGTTATGCTATAAATACCTGCATTACTGTTTCTGAATGATTGAATCTCTTCCGCTGAAAAATAATTACGGAGAATATCATCGGGCAGGAGTATGCTTTTTTCTTTCTGCACGGTAACGTTCTTGAAACCTGTAGCCTGAATGAGTTCGAGGTATACATTTTTTTGTATGGCACCCGATACACAACCGGCATACATTTCAGCAGCTTCTCGAAGTTTGGATGGCAACTCGCCTTCCAATACAATATCTGAAATACTGAAGTGACCGCCGGGTTTTAATACACGGTATACTTCTTTCAATACATTGAACTTATTGGGTACGAGGTTCAATACACAATTACTAACGACTACATCGGCCACATTTGCCGATACAGGCATTTGTTCAATATCACCAAAACGAAACTCTACATTGTTAAAACCCAGTTTTTCTGCATTGGTTCTTGCTTTTTCAACCATGCGTTCTGTAAAGTCGATACCAATTACTTTACCATTCTCACCGGTAAGTGCGCGGGCAATAAAGCAGTCATTGCCTGCACCACTGCCCAGATCAATTACGGTATCCCCTTTTTTAATCCTGGCAAATTCAGTGGGTAAGCCGCAACCCAACCCAAGATCAGCATCGGGGTTATAACCTGCCAGGCGGGTATAGTCATCTGCCATAATATTATACACTTCTGTGCTGCAACCACCTGCACCGCAGCATGAAGCTGCATTATCGCTGCGTGTCTGGTCAGCGATTTCGCCATACTTTTCTTTTACCAATGCCTTTAAGGCTGTTTCTGTTTGCATTTTTTTGTTTTTTATGATGATAAAAACTGTTCGTGGTCACTATTGTCTGCGATCCATGGCCCGCATACAGTGATGAGCGCTAACAGCATGATTTCGCCTGTTGATCTTTCAGTTTGTGAAAAAGGGAAGAAAACTCTGTATTGAATTTTTCAAAAGCTTTCCAGTTGATACAATAACAGCTTCGTGGTCCATCTACCGTACCATCAATTAAACCGGCATCTTTTAATTCTTTTAAGTGTTGCGATACAGTAGACTGTGCCAATGGTAATACTTCAACAATCTCACCACATATACATTCATTGTTTTGAGCCAGCACTTTTAATATGGCAATACGTGCCGGGTGCGACAGTGCTTTTGCAAAGGCAGCGAGGTCCTGTTCTTTTTTTGAAAACGCTTCTGTTTTAGGTGTGGCCATCTTTTATCGTTTTTGTACGATAAGACAAAGTAAATACCTTTTTTTCTTTTATCGTACAAAAACGATAAATATTTTTTCAGACCAAAACCAGTTATTTGGGAGACAATGTAAAGAATCGCCGTTTCTCACGAAATAATACCATTCATCCTATTGTAAAAATCTTGAAATCTTGTAACTTGTTGTTTATCAATTAATTAAGTTTAACCAGTTATTAAGCTCTGCCCATTACCTAAAAAAACTTGGTACTATGTGTTGCATAGTACCAAAAATACCCCCATCTTTGTGTTATGAAAGGAAAGGGAAATAACCCGAACCCTTCAGAAAAGAAAAATTAAAAACACTATTAAATAAAGAGTTATGAAAACGCAAAACACAAACTTCTTTCAGCAACTGGGACAGGATCACCTGAATAATCTGGTTAGAGAAGTAAAAGAAACCGTTGCGACTGGTATTCAGATAAACAACAAAAATGTATTCGGTGCCGTTGATTACTGGAATATTCAACGCAACCGCAAAACAAGAATTCTGAGAAGACATCTTGTTGCTTAACCAAATCAGAACAGAAACAATTTTATAAATCATTGTTCTGCTTACCCCCCGAAAAGTAAGGGAACAATTAAAAACTCCGGCTATGGACATTCAGAACACACAAAGTCAGATGCGAAAGGGTGTATTGGAGTTTTGCATTTTATCCATCATCAGGCAGGGTGAGGTTTACCCCAGTGATATCGTGGACCGAATGAAAGCTGCCAACCTGCACATCCTGGAGGGTACTTTATACCCGCTTTTGACAAGATTAAAAAATGCAGGTTTACTGACCTACCGTTGGGTGGAAAGTAACAGTGGACCGCCCCGTAAATATTTCGTGATGACCGACAAAGGTTTAGAGTTCTATAATGAACTCGAAAGAACCTGGCAGGAACTGGCCGATGCCGTGCAGGCACTCACACAACCAGTAGGATCGGCTCACGAAGAAAACCCAACCCAACCTTAACCAACAAAACTGAACAGAAAATGAAAAAGGTAATCAATATAAACTTTCAGGGCAGGGTAATACCCATCGAGGAGTCTGCCTACGACATGCTCAAGCAGTATGTGGAAAGTTTGAGAAAGTTCTTTGCCAATGAGGAGGGACGCGACGAAATCATCAATGATATCGAAGGACGTATCGCTGAATTGTTTGGCGACAGCCTGAAAAAAGGTGCTACCTGTATTACCGATGATACAGTAAATGAAATCATCAATAGTATGGGCCGCCCCGAAGATTTCGAAGGTGAGGAGTCGAATGTACACTCACAATTGGGTGGAGAAGAAAAAGAATACAGATTCAATAACGCCGGTACTGCCGAAACCAGTGCCCGTGGCAGGTTATACCGCGACGATAATGAAAAAATATTGGGGGGTGTGTGCGGCGGTTTGGCCAACTACCTCCGTATCGATCCAACCATCGTTCGTCTGGTATTTGCTTTGATCACCTTTATGGGTGGTTCAGGTATCCTCCTGTATATACTGTTATGGATCATTCTTCCTTCCAGACCACTGGAAGGAATTTCATCCACTAAAAGATTATACCGTAATCCAGACGAAAGAGTTATTGCAGGTGTAGCCAGTGGTATCGCATCTTATTTCGATATCGCAGTATGGGTACCCCGCTTAATCTTTGCTTTCCCACTGGTACTCGGTATCATCACATCTATTTTCAGAGGCGCATTCTGGATGGACGTTGATCCCTTCCCAGGTATCATCTTTGGTTCATTTGGTGGTACTTTATTCGTAATATATGCAGTATTATGGGCCGTAATTCCAGAAGCCAAGAGTGCTTCAGAAAAACTGGAAATGCGTGGCGAAAAAGTAGACCTTAATACCATTAAAAATACCATCCAGGAAGACCTCGAAGGCTTTAAGAGCCGCGCAGAAAAATGGGGTGGTGAATTCAAGGACAAAGCACAGCAATTCGGACAGGAATTTGGCCAGACAGTTGGACAAAAAGGCCAGCAGGTTGGCGCAGAAACAGGTTCGGCAATTAAAAGAGGTGGCAGAAGGCTTGGTGGTATAATCGCCATCCTGTTTAAAGCGTTCTTCTTATTCATTGCAGGTATACTGGCTTTCGCTCTGTTGGTAACATTACTTGCCTTTATGGTGGCAGGTGTAGGAGTATTCCCCCTGAAAAACTTCTTCCTTGAAGGATTTAGCCAGAACTTTCTGGCATGGGCCACACTCTTATTATTCCTCGGAGTACCGGTGGTAGCGTTTATTACCTGGCTCATCCGCCGCATCATGGGTATAAAATCGGGTAACCGTTATTTGGGATTCACGTTTGCCGGCTTGTGGTTTATCGGACTGGTTTGCGGTGGTATTCTTACCTATTCTATTGTACGCAATTTCGATGCAACAGCAAGAGAAAAGCATGAATACAGTGTGGTACAACCTTCAACCGGAAAACTGGTGGTAAAAGTACCAGACAGCAAAGTAAAAGTGTATGGACGCTGGTTTAAACTGGATGGTATTGTGAGTATGAACGACGATAGCTTATTCCTGAATAATGTACGCCTCCGTATCGTGAAAAGTCCAGACACCGCTTATCATATCTATTCTTATAAATACAGTAGCGGAAGAGATGAAGGTGCAGCAGTGAGGAATATTCACGAAATATCATACAGTATCAATCAGTCTGATAGTACCGTATTATTAGACCGTGGTTTTTCTCTGAAAAAAGGAACTAAATTCCGTAACCAGGGTGTACAGTTAACCATACAGGTACCTGTAGGTAAAAGAATCCTGATCGATAGAACAGTATCACGCAACCTCAACTGGTTTCATGTAGGAAATGGTTACGACTGGGAGTGGGATGAAGAATGGAACAGCAATAATGAAGACTGGCATTCTAATGTGGAATATATCATGACGCCTGGCGGACTGGAGCGGATAAAAACAAAAGAAGATATTGAAGAAGAAAAAAGAAGGAAATCAGATGGAGAGTCAGACTCGGATAATGATGCAGTAGAGCAGTATAAAAAAAGTAAGGAAGAATTGCAGAAAGAATATGAGCGTAAGCAGCGTGAGGCAGAAGAGTTAAAAAAAGAATTGGATAAACCTATTGATACCACCCGTTACCGTTACAAAAAAGCAACCGCCATGAATGAGGCGGAAATAAAACCGGTAATAGAGGAGCGCACAGAAAACCGGATACCCTTTGAGGCTTCAAGGTTACTGATGATGCAAATGGTTTATTAAAGATGGTTGAAGTTGGGAAAAAAGAACCCCGTCCTGTTCTCACGAGGGGGTTCTTCCCTTCTCTTTTCAAAACCATAGAATAGATGCATGAAATATGCCACAACAAAATTCAAGCAGCCTGTAATGTTTATTGGTGAATTCTATGTAACCCCAATCAATAAAAGCTAACACATGAAAATGAAATACACTGTTGCCATTGCCATCTGTATCATGGTATTAACAGGATGTGTTCGTTATCATTCCGAACGTATCCACGATGGAAAAACAACGATCACGGTAAAAGAAAGTGATCACCAATACCGGATGGATGCGAAATTCAGCCGCTCAAAAACCAAACAGGTAGCCAGGGTAATAGATCAGGCACTGGACTCTAATTCCAGCCTTGATACCGATGACCTTGATGGAACAATTTCACTGGAAGATGATACAAGAGTATATGTTAGACTCCGCTCTGGCAGACTCAGGATAAGGTTTGATAAAGATGTAAACAGCGAAACCGCTTATGATCGTATCAAAGAATTAAGTGAAAAAATTAAAGTAACCATCCACTCCAGTCAGGTTCAGCTTCAATAATATTTTATTTTCTGCTTTCGGATGATGCACCCACTTGCAACCGGTTCTTAACCCGGTGGGATGGTGGAGGGATAAACTTATGCCCTGCAAACATGTCACCACAAATCATCTGTATGAAAAGATTACTACTCCGATCTGTATTTGTAATAGTACTCATCCTGTCTATCATTTACCTGATGGCATGGAAGTCTCCCAAATATTATGTTCCACAAACAGGCTGGAATACAGCAGACAGTATTGTGCCATTTCTTCAGTATACGGGAGAACATGAACGCCCTTATATTATAGAAACAAATACAGCACTGATCTTTGGCGCCACACACACCAAAAACAGCAAGGATCCACAGATTATACAAATGGAAAACCGCTGGAGCGAATTTCAACCCACAATCGCACTGGTAGAAGGCCGGCTGGGGTTTCTGCTACCGCCTTTTATGGATCCTGTGGAAGAACTGGGAGAAGGAGGGATGTTAAAAGCACTGGCACACAGGGATGGTGTGAAAATCATGAACTGGGATCTTTCCAAAAAAGCATTGGCCGATTCATTGCAACATTATTTTACACGCGAACAGATTGCTTTACAGCAAATACTCAATCCCTATTTTGGCAATCTTCGTTTCGGTAAACCATCTTCACCAGATCGTTTCATTAAAGAATACCTGAAACGCGCAGCTCATGTGGGTTTGCAAGACAGTATCAAAACAGTGGCCGATGTAGACCGTGCCTGGAAAAAATATTTCCCCGCAGGTACAGACTGGCGAGAAGTATCTGATGAATATGAATTACCCGGTTACCTGGCAACACTCATGGCCACATCAAACGATATCCGTAACCGGCAGCTGGTAGCAGCAGTAAAAGAACTCACCAAAAAAGGGGAAAGAGTCTTTGTAGTATGCGGCTCCAGCCATGCATACTGTGTAGCTCCATCTTTCAAATAAAGCTCTCTGCGAAACTTCCGTTCCCTCATGTTCTCTGCGGTGAACATTCGAGTAAAATCACCGCAGAGAACATGAGATAACTAAGTTATCGCAGAGGAATACTGATTTCAAAACATTTTATGCTTCCATCATCCTTTCGCTTATTTTTGCGGCACGATAAAAGACGCATATGAAAAATACACCCTTCACAGAGAAACATATTGCATTAGGTGCAAAAATGGCAGAGTTTGCCGGTTACAATATGCCCATCAGTTATTCAGGTATTAATGATGAGCATGCGGCTGTGCGTAAGAATGCAGGTGTATTTGATGTAAGCCATATGGGTGAATTTATTCTGAAAGGCGACAAAGCCCTCGACCTCATTCAGCGTGTTACTTCCAACGATGCATCCAAACTTAGTAATGGCAAGGCACAGTACAGTTGTTTACCCAATGAAGAAGGTGGTATTGTAGATGACCTCATTGTGTATTGTATTGAAGAGAATAAAGTGTACATGCTTGTAGTAAATGCATCAAATATTGAAAAAGACTGGAACTGGATCAGTCGTTTCAATACAGAAAATGTGGAGATGCATAATGTAAGCGATAAAACCTGTCTGCTCGCCATTCAGGGTCCTAACGCTACCAGGATGTTGCAACCACTTACCGATATGGATATCATGAACCTCAAATACTACACTTTCGCCAAAGGAGTATTTGCAGGAGTAGAGAACGTTCTGGTAAGCGCCACAGGATATACAGGTGCAGGTGGCGTGGAAATTTATTTTGAAGACAGTAATGGGGCAGCCGATAAAATATGGAATGCTCTTTTTGAAATTGGCGGACCACAGGGATTAAAACCAATAGGACTCGGTGCAAGAGATACGCTCCGTCTGGAAATGGGTTATTGTTTATATGGTAATGATATTGATGATACCACATCGCCACTCGAAGGCGGACTGGGATGGATCACAAAATTCACCAAAGATTTTACAGCGAGGGCCATACTCGAAAAACAGAAAGCAGAGGGCGTAACACGTAAGCTGGTTGGTTTTGAAATGATTGACCGCGGCATCCCCCGTCATGATTACCTGATAAAAGATGCAGCTGGCAATACTATAGGGAAAGTAACATCAGGTACACAAGTGCCTTCACTTAATAAAGCTGTTGGACTGGGTTATGTTAATACTGCCTTCACGGCAATCGATACAGATATTTATATTGATATCAGGAACACGCTCGTAAAAGCAAAAGTGTCAAAATTTCCTTTTGCATAACTATCTATAATTGATTTGAAAAGCCGTTCTGCCTCAGGCAGGACGGCTTTTTTTGTAGTTCTTCTCTGCGTAAACTCTGTGTTCTCATGTTCTCTGCGGTGGGTTTACTCACGTCACCCTATTGGAGGGAGGGACTGCAGAGAAGATGAGAATACAGAGTAGTCCGCAGGGTACATTGCAGACTAAAATGTATTTTTAGAACCCAATGTTAACCACTGCCCGATATAGTATTATTTTATGTATGCTGCTGTTGTTTGCATGTAAACCCACACAGCATACTGCTCCTGGTATACATGATATTGGTTCTATTGGTACCGAAATAGGCCAGGCAATTATGATAGCAGACCAATTGCAGGGACTGCCAACAGCCAGTGGCAACAGATACGATAGTGTTAAATTTACCGGATCGCATAAAAAATTAAAGTTCGGTACAAGGGTGGTGGTTACACATACCATAACAGGGGCATCCGTTACTGTAAAAATTGTAGACCGGGGTCCGATTGGTCTGGGTCAGGTAATAGGTTTGAGCAGGGCCGCCATGAAAAAATTAGATACCAGTGGTAATACCCTTATCCCCGTTCGCATTCGTTATAAGGAATAAACAGGCTCTCTGTTTTGCTGGTCATCCGCGTAATCAATAATTCTTCGTTGAACAATTCGCTGTACGCATGATCATAACAGCAGACATATTTTTTGCCGTCGGCCGTAAAATAAGTGTGGGTAAAAAAATCGAACTGAAAACCCCTTGCCGATAAAGTTTTCCGCATGATGGTAACAGTAGAATGAGAGCCTTCTAAAAAAGTTTCAAGAATACGTCTGTTTTTCAGCAATAAATGATTCACCTGACGAATCAATCCTCTTTCGGCCATGTATTTTTTATTATTAAAAGCACTCCTGCAATAATCATCACAAAATTTTTTATCCATACGCCCTTTTAATATGCGCTGACAGGTAAGACATTTTTTTTGTTTGGTAGACATAGCCGGAAATTTCTTCACGATGAAAATAACCGTAATCACCACCAATCGTATGCTTATACTATATGGATTTTAAAAAATAAAGTAATTGTAGCAGCAGTTGGTATGTATTTCTACCTGATCCCTTTTAGAACACATTTCACGTACATCGTTTGAGGTATAGTTCCGGGTAAGAGATTTTAATCGGAAGTATACGGATAAGTTCCGGCTATAGGGTTTATGCAGTCAGATATTCGTACCAGATTATTCAAACCTAAATCATGTAATATGAATATGATGAAAAACAGGGTGCAGCTGATTGGTCATCTTGGACAATCACCTGAAATCAAAACACTCGAAGCTGGTCGCAAAGTAGCCAATATGAGTCTGGCTACCAATGAAGACTATAAGGATGCCAATGGCAATAAAGTTAGTGAGGCCCAATGGCATACAATAGTAGCCTGGGGTAAAATGGCTGATTTTGCCGAAAAATACCTGTCCAAAGGCTTACAGATAGCAGTAGATGGTAAACTGGTGAACCGCAGTTATACTGATAAAGCCGGTGTGAAAAGAAATGTCACAGAAATATATGTCAACGAAATGCTGATTATTACCCCCAAAAAATAATAGTAGCCTTTCTTTCTGATACGGCCGGCTTGTCGAGGCTGGCCATTTTTAACTGTTACAATGCTTTCAGATAGACTGTATATTTGCAGCCCATGAGTGCAAAACCTACTTTGTATACCATTCTTTCTCCGAGGCTGCTTGATATTTATGATGTATCAGACAGTGTAGTAGTAATCATTGATGTATTCAGGGCTACATCCACCATTGCAACCGCATTGTATAATGGTGCAAAAAGAGTCATTCCGGTGGATGCAGTAGATAAATGTATAGAAATTGGTATACAGACAGGTGGAATTACTGCCGGTGAAAGAGACGGTAAAATAATTCCCGGACTGGCTCATGGAAACTCCCCTGCAGAATACCCACGCTCATTTGTAGAAGGTAAAACATTGGTACTCACCACTACCAATGGTACCAAATTGCTGCATATGGCACTGAATAAGGGAGCTTCAGAAGTAATAACAGGGTCATTTCCCAATATATCTGCCGTATGTGAATACCTTGTTGCACAAAATAAAAATGTAATCCTTGGCTGTTCTGCCTGGAAAGACCGTTTTAACCTGGAAGACGCCATGTTTGCAGGTGCAGTCATACATCGCATCAAAGAACATTTTACCATTCACTGCGACAGCAGCCTGATGGCAGCCGATATGTACGGCCTCCATCAGAACGATATGCACCAGTTTATACGCAGAACTACCCATTGGCACAGGCTGGCATCTTATGGCCTGGAGTCGGATCTTGAATACTGCGTAACACCCGATATGGCCAATGTATTGCCCATTTATAAGAATGGTGATCTGGTTTGCGGCTGATAGTTGATAGTCCATAGACCATGGCAATAAACTTTCTACCATAGTCTATAGACCATCGGCCATAATCTAACCTTAACAAACATTTCATCCACATTCTTTTCTTTTTCCTTCTTTAACTCAGTTGCTTTCCTTTACTTTTGCAAATTGCCCTTTTCGCAGTGGCAATATTGTTTTCAAGGGTGAGCGGGGTATAGTATGGCCAATTGCCAACTTACCTGTTTACTGCTAACAACTGATTGATGTATGGCGCTTCCGTATCTGGTTAAACATATTTACAATAGCGGCACCGAAGAAGTGATCCGCAGAGGGAAAAAAATTCATGCACTGGGCAATGTAGAACTGGTGGAATATGATGAACTGATGACCAATGTGGTCTTCAGGGTAAAAGATGATGGCTATGCTACTTTTTATAAAGTACATATCAACCAGTTTAAAGATCCTAAAACATTATCGCTCCGCTGTTCATGCCCATATAACCTTTCAGAAATCTGCCGCCATAAAGCCGGAGCACTTTTTCATCTGCAGGATTTACTCGACCGTAATCAACTGGGAGAAAAAGAAACGAGTTACAATCAGAAACATACTGTTGTAAAAATGAAACAATTAGATCTTAAACTGATCAAAATGTTATCATCGCAACAGAATGTTGAAAAAGCAGAAGATTTTTTAAGAAGCAGCCGCTCCAATATCATCGAAGCAAAAGATGAACGCGTACTCGCTGAACTGGAATTTGAGGGAGAAGTATTCAGGATACTGCTGCAGAAAAATGAAGAAAGAAATTTTGATACCAGTTGTACCTGCTCTTCCGATACAGAACACCCCCTATGCATACACAAGGATATTGTGTTATTACAGTTGCTACATAATTATGGCCCGGCTTATTTCGACAGTATTCGTAACTGGGACAAGGAAAAGAATAAACTGCTTGCTTTATACGGGTACTCATTGAGCGATGATATCAAAGGGAAATTTGAATTTACCTATGCGGAAGGCAAACCTTTTTTACGGGTACTCGATACCAGTATTAAAAGAGTTTCTTTAAATCCAACTGCAGACCTTAAACCTAAACAGGAAGAAACAAAACCAACAACACTGGTTGAAGAACTGGAAGAACGGGAAAAAGAAGTGTTGAAATTGGGTGTAGTAGTAACTTTCAACGAACAACAATATCCATACGTACAGTTAGAAGCGGTACAGGGCGAAGCGGATGAAAGCCAGACATCTTATGTAGGTAAAGTAACCAAACTCGACCTTTCAAGATTTGTTAATACAGAAGTATTTAATGAAGATGATAAAGGAACCCTGCAGCAATTAAGAAAGCTCATGCCTTCAGAAGTGAGCCGTTACCTCGATCGTAATTCTCCTTTCAGCGGTATTTGGGAAAATATTATTCAACAGCATAACGATGAACTGCCTGAAGAAACCAGGCACCTGATGAATGAATACCTGCATCCCAAGATTAAAAAACTATTTATTGATCTTGCAGACAGTAAATTCATTTTTACTTTACCTGAGCGTAAATCATTTACAACGGCTAATCTTCAGCCGGTTGAACTTGTTACATCATTCATTAGTCCTGAGTTTGAAGTAAGTTACCAGAAAGACAGGTATGAAATCAACTGTCGGGTAAAGCTGCCGCTGGCTGATCTTAATATTGCAGAGAATGAAAGCAATTCGTCACTGTTTTTTAAATACCATAACCAGTTCTTTACCTGGCAGCGAACAGAAGATATATTGGTGCTGGAAAAATTTCTGCCCACAGGAAAAATTGTTATAGCGGCAGAAGACTGGTCTGCTCAGTTGCAGCAATTCATACTGCCTCTATCTAAAGAATTCAATGTACATTTTGGAAATGTACAGAAGGAAGAAGTAAGAGATATTAAACCCGAAGTGAAAGTATTACTGAAAGAAAAAGGAGAGTACCTGCTCTTTCAGCCTGTATTTAATTATAAGGGTTATGATGTACGTTCAATAGATAAGGAAAAGATTATCATACCTGTAGAAGATAAATTACTCGTTATTCAGCGTAATCTTGAAGCAGAAAGAGAGTTTATACAAAAAATAGAATCACTTCATTCGCACTTTATACGACCGGCGGAAGGAGATGTACTGGCATTAAAGGGAACAGAGGTATTACGCAATAACTGGTTCTTCCTTTTTGTAGATGCCGTGAAGGAAATGAATATTCCTGTTTATGGTTTTGAAGCACTGAAAAATTTCCGCTTTAATACTGCCAAACCATCAACTAAAATATATATCAGCAGTAATACAGACTGGTTTGATGCTAAAGTAGAGATTCATTTTGGTGAACAGAAAGTAACTGTTGATGAAGTAAAAAAAGCATTGAGTAATAAACAGCAGTTTGTACAGTTGGGTGATGGTACACTGGGTATTCTTCCCGAAGAATGGATAAAAAAATACTCATTGCTTTTCAGGGTGGGAGAAGGCAAGTCAGGTTCAATGAAACTCAGCAAATACCATTTTAGTGTGGTAGAAGAGTTATACATGCAGCGCGATGAAGAAGAACTTTTCTTTCAGCTCGAAGAAAAATACGATCGGCTGAAAGAAAATCATTCCATAAAAGAGATAGCCGCACCTGAACATTTGAAATCTATTCTCCGGCCTTACCAGGAAAGCGGGTTTCAGTGGCTCAACTATCTGAGAGAAGTACAGTGGGGAGGTATCCTGGCCGATGATATGGGTCTGGGTAAAACCATACAGGCATTGAGTTTTCTCTATCACCTCAAACAGGAGAATGGCTCATTAAAAGCTTTGGTGGTTTGTCCTACCACACTCATGTTCAACTGGCAGAATGAGATTAAAAAATTTACACCGGAAGTAAGTTTTTATGTACATCATGGCGGACAAAGAACCCGTGAAAACCTGGCAGCAACTGAGGCGGATGTTATTATTACCACATATGGTACATTAAGAAGCGATATCAAACAATTTGTGGAAGTGGCATTTGATTATGTGGTACTTGATGAAAGTCAGGCCATCAAGAATCCATCCAGTAAAGTAACAAAAGCAGCTAGCCTTATAAGAGCAAA
Organism: Sediminibacterium sp.; assembly: GCF_019264485.1. GTDB lineage: Bacteria > Bacteroidota > Bacteroidia > Chitinophagales > Chitinophagaceae > Sediminibacterium. Next base: position 565,064 of record NZ_JAHVAA010000014.1, on the reverse strand, counting down.
AAACAGACTTTGCTTAAGTGGTACGCCATTACAGAATAATACTTTTGATATTTACGCTCAGATGAATTTTCTCAACCCCGGTATGCTGGGCAGTGTAGAATTTTTCAAACAGGAATTCTCTATTCCAATCGACAAGTTTGGTGAGAAAGAGCAGAAAGAACATTTACGCAAATTGCTTTTTCCTTTTATTCTCCGCAGAACAAAAGAGCAGGTGGCAAAAGACCTTCCTGAAAAACAGGAAATGGTACTCTTCTGCGAAATGGGTGATGAACAGCGTCGGATTTATGATGCATTCAGAAACGATTACCGGGATAAAATTTTAGGTGTAGTTGATAACCAGGGGATACAAAAATCGCAACTGACTATTTTACAGGGATTGATGAAACTGCGACAGATCTGCGACAGCCCTGCCATCATCAAAGACGAAGAAAAATTTCCGAACGCATCGGTGAAACTGGAAGAAATAGGAAGAGAAATCACAGAGAATATCAGTAATCACAAAGCACTTATTTTCTCGCAGTTCCTGGGCATGCTGGCATTGATCAAAGAAAAAATGAAAGAACTGGGGGTTGAATATGAATATTTCGACGGTAGCAGTACCGTAATGGAAAGAGAAAGAGCTATTCAGCGATTCCAGAATGATGATACTTGCCGTGTGTTCCTCATCTCATTAAAAGCAGGTGGTGTGGGTTTAAACCTAACCGCTGCTGATTATGTATACATTGTTGATCCCTGGTGGAACCCGGCAGTAGAACAGCAGGCCATCGACAGAACCCATCGTATCGGACAAACAAAGAATATTTTTGCTTACCGCATGATTTGTACCGATACGGTAGAAGATAAAATACTCAAACTGCAAGACCGTAAAAGAAGTCTTGCACGTGAACTGATTACTGATGATGAGGGTTTTGTGAAGAATCTCACGAGGGAAGATGTAGAGTATCTTTTCAGCTAATTTTAATCGATGCTGTCATTATCTATCTGGATTGCTCTGCTTTATTGACCGAGCGACCTATAGAGTTTTATGCTTCACCGATTTTAACAGCAGGCTTTCCAACTATCCTTATAGCTTTCCGTTAATCTTTTAGTGTTTCTGACAGTCAAATACACTTATTAGATTCGTAATTCATAATAAACTGAGCATGACCAAAATTCTAACCGCTATTGTATTCCTTTTTATTGCCCATACTACAACGGCGCAAACCAGTGCCACACTAAAGGGTAAACTGGTGGATACAGTCGGTAAACAATCATTAAAAGACGCTTCCATCACCATATTAGATGCCAAAGATTCTACTTTGGATGTTTTTGGGCTGACCAAGGCCGATGGTAGTTTCCTCATCAGTAATATCACATTCGGGGAAATGATTGTAGATATCAAGTTTCAGGGGTATGAGCCTTTTTCTAAAAAGATTGTTTTCTCCAAAACCAATAATTCGGTTGACCTGGGCAATATTTATTTGAAAATTGCTGCCAATGACCTTGGTAACGTTACCGTAACACAGTCGGTCATCAGAATGAGGAATGATACCATGGAAGTATCGGCTTCTGCCTTCAAAACAAAACCCAACGCAGTAGCGGAGGATTTATTGAAAAAAGTACCCGGTATACAGGTCGACAAGAATGGTAATATAACCGCACAGGGCGAGCAGGTGCAAAGAATACTGGTAGATGGGAAAAGATTTTTTGGTGATGATCCACGTATGGCGACAAGAAACCTGCCACCGGATGTAATTGACAAGATTCAGGTATTTGATCAGGCAAGCGATCAGAGTGCATTTACCGGTTTTGATGATGGCAACCGTGTGCGAACTATTAATATCACGACCAGAAAAGACAGACGCAAAGGATATTTCGGCCGGGGTACATTGGGTTTTGGTGCCAATGCCGATGAAGGTTTATATGATAACAGTTTTAGCCTCAGCCGCTTCAATGGCGATCGTCAGATTACGTTTACAGGTCAGGCCAATAATGTAAACAAACAGAATTTCTCTGTGCAGGATATGTTGGGCTCGCTCGGTGGTGGAAATTTTGGTGGTGGTGGAAACAGAGGCGGTGGCGCTGTTCAGGGTTTAACAGGTAGTGGCGGCGGTGGAGGCTTGGTGAATACCTGGGCCGGTGGTATAAACTACCGTGATACATGGAGCCCCAAAACACAGTTCTCGGGAAGTTATTTTTACAATGACCAGAAAACCTATCGCGATCAGAAAAGTTTTGTACAGAACCTGATTCCTGGCGCACCTGATTCGTCTATTTTCAATGACCAGACACAGTCATCAAAAACATACAATAAAAATCACCGGATCAATTTTAATATTGAGCATAATTTCGATTCAGCAAATTCGCTGATCATCCGTCCGAATATCAGTTTCCAGGATACCTGGTCGCAGACATTACAACAGACTGCTTCCACCAGAGGAAAAGTAACTGCACTGAACAGTTCCGATGCACAATCTGTCCGTAAGAACAATGGGTTTAATGGAAATATCGACGCAACATTCCGTCACCGTTTCCCTAAAAGAGGGCGTACCTACTCACTCAATATCAATACCGGTGGAAGTGCCAATGATGGAACTGGTACCAATTACTCACGTAACCAGTATAATCCAACCAACAGACCGGCGTACAGCGATACGATTGATCAGGTGTATGCTACCAATCGCGATACACGAAACATCAGTACCACGCTTTCTTATACGGAACCCATCGCTAAAAACCAGCAACTCGAATTCAATTATAACTATTCTTATAACCTGAATAATTCAGGCAGAGAAACAATGGAATTTAATTCAGGTTCGGGAAAATATGATGTACCTGTAGTTAATCTTACCAACACGTTCGAAAATACGTTCAGCTCTAACAGAATGACGGTGAACTATCGTCTGCAAAATGCTAAATACAATTTCAGTATTGGGTCTGGTGTACAGGTAGGTGATCTTACCAGTAATAATGTGACCAAAAACACGGTAATCAAACAGCATTTTGTAAACCTGTTTCCTGCGGCTAATTTCAGGTACGAGTTTACCAAAACAAAAAGCCTGCGTATATTCTACAATGGCCGTACTTCACAACCAAGTGCAGAACAGTTACAACCTGTAGCGGATAACAGCAATCCGCTGAACATCAGAACAGGTAATCCGAATCTGAAACAGCAGTTTACACACAGCGTACGTTTCCTGTATAATTCATTTGATGTGTTTACACAGAAACTTATTTTTGCCACCATCAATGCCAACTTTATACAGAACGATATCCAGAATGCAACCACCTTTCAGCCAAACGGTGCACAGTTAACCATGCCGGTAAACCTGAGTGGTACTTATAATATCAATGGTGTGTTCAACTATGGTTTCCCGCTGAAAAGACCAAAGAGCAATCTGAATCTGATTGCCAATGTGTCGCGAAACCAGTCGCAGACATTGATCAATAATGCCAGCAACTATACAAGGAATACCACTTTAGGTGGAACGGTTTCATGGACCACCAACCTGAAAGAAGGGTTTGATATGAACTTCTCATCCAATTCTTCATTCAGTATGGCGCGATACACTTTGCAGCCGCAACAGAATGGCGACTTCTTTACGCAAACCGTTTCTACTGAAGCCACAGCTTATTCAAAAAGCGGCTGGGTGTTCTCGATTGATTTTGATTATATCTATAATGGAGGAAGAAGCAGTGGTTATAATACGAGTATTCCCCTGTTGAATGCAAGTTTATCTAAACAGATGCTGAAAAATAAAGCAGGCGAACTTAAATTCTATATGTTCGATTTACTGAACCAGAATGTAAGTGTAACCAGAAATATTACCGGCAATACTATTCAGGACGTTCAGACAAGGGTGCTGACAAGGTATTTTATGGTAAGCTTTACTTATAACCTGCGTCGCTTTGGTGCCAACCAGCAACAACAACAGCGTGGGCCAAATATGATGATACCGGGTGGTAATATGCAGCAGATGAGGATGATGAGGGGTGGTGGTATGTAATAATATATAAACTGAAAACAATACAGAGAGCCGTCCCGCCTCAGGCGAGACGGCTTTTCTATGCTAACAACCGTAAGTTTAAAATAGAGATTTAATAATCCTTTCATAAAAAATTTAGCCACTATAACCCCAAACTGTTATACTTTTACAACCACAAAGCATAATCAGTTAATAAAGTGAAGCAGATCCTGATCAATTATTTATCATTCTTATTGAATTCACCCCGTCAGGTGTTTTCAATGGAAGCTGCTTTTAACTTTCTCCCGCGACCCCGACGTGGTTGCTGATAGGACGAGCAACTGGCACTTGCCCCTATCAGTGGAAAACTCCCCGGAATCTCTTTCTGACAGGTAGCTGTCGTTCCCTTTACGTTTATTTAATTCTTTTAAGTTGGAACAAAATATCATTGTTCGTGTAGCCAATAGTGGCGACACCCGATATGCGCAAACCATTACTGATGAAATGGAATCATCAGCAAAAGCACGTGGAACCGGTATTGCCAAGCGCAGTCCCGATTATGTAGCTATGAAAATGAATGAAGGCAAAGCCGTCATTGCACTCTTACCCGATGGTACCTGGGTGGGCTTCTGTTATATTGAAGCATGGGGTCATGATTCATTTGTGGCCAATAGCGGACTCATTGTATCACCCCCATTCAGAAAAAGTGGAGTGGCCAAACTGATCAAACAAACCATCTTCAATCTGTCGAGGGTAAAATATCCTACAGCAAAAATATTCGGTCTTACAACAGGTCTGGCTGTGATGAAAATAAACAGCGATCTGGGTTATGAACCTGTAACGTATAGTGAACTTACCGATGATGAGGAATTCTGGGCCGGTTGTAAAAGCTGTGTGAATTATGATGTATTGATGAGCAAAGACAGAAAGAATTGTTTTTGTACCGCCATGTTGTACGATCCTGCCGATCATTACGAACCCGAAGAAACTTCATCAGCTTTCAGCAGGAAGTCGAAAATATATGAGCGCTTTATGAAATTGAAGCAGCATACACTGTTACGCCTTTTTCGTAAAAAAGAAAATGGTGGAACCAGTATCAAACCCAAATCGTTTTTTCATCACCTGTTTAATCTCTGACCTGTCAGTATTATTATATAAGCAAAGCAAAGAATCGTATGAGCAACCTACCCACATCACTTCCTGCCGGCACCAAAGTTGTATTGGGCTTTAGCGGCGGATTGGATACGTCTTACTGTGTAAAATACCTCACCGATGAAAAAGGATATGAAGTACACAGTGTAATTGTAAACACCGGAGGTTTCACCGCAGCAGAACTGGAGCAGATAGAAGCTCATGCCTATAAACTGGGTGTAAAATCGCATACCACTGTTGATGCAGTGAAAACTTATTACGATAGCATCATCCGATTCCTCATTTATGGCAATGTATTGAAGAATAATACCTATCCATTAAGTGTAAGTGCAGAAAGACTGAGCCAGGCATTGCATATTGCTGAACATACCAGGAAATTAGGCGCAAAAGCAGTGGTACATGGCAGTACAGGAGCGGGTAACGATCAGGTGCGTTTCGATATGGTATTTCATATCATGATACCGGGGGTAGAGATTATTACTCCTATCCGCGATATGAAATTGAGCCGTGAAGAAGAAATCAGCTACCTGAAATTAAAAGGAGTGGAAATGAATTTTGATAAGGCAGCTTATTCTATCAATAAAGGATTGTGGGGAACCAGTGTTGGCGGTAAAGAAACATTACAATCAAAAGGGATGCTGCCGGAAGAAGCATGGCCCACACAGGTAACCAAATCGGCTGCCGAAGAAATAAAACTGGGTTTTGAAAAGGGAGAACTCAGACGCGTAAATGACCAGCATTTTGCACATCCTTCAGAAGCCATTCAGTATGTACAATCTGTTGCTGGTGCATTTGGTATTGGAAGAGATATACATGTAGGTGATACCATCATCGGAATCAAAGGCCGTGTGGGTTTCGAAGCAGCGGCACCAATGGTTATTCTCAAAGCACACCACGCACTGGAAAAACATGTACTCACCAAATGGCAGTTGAGCTGGAAAGATCAACTGGCACAATTTTATGGCAACTGGCTGCATGAAGGACAGATACTCGATCCTGTGATGAGAGATATTGAAGCCTTTCTGGAACACTCACAGGAGCAGGTAACAGGCGATGTATTTGTGCAACTAATGCCCTATCGCTTTACTGTAATCGGTATAGAATCGCCAAATGACCTGATGAGTAGCAAGTTTGGAAAATATGGTGAGATGAACAGCGGATGGACAGGTGAAGATGTAAGAGGGTTTTCCAAAATATTTGGTAACCAGACTGCTATATACCATAGCATCAAAGCCGATCAGTCATGAAAAAACTTAAAGTAGCTATTACAGGTGCGGCAGGATATACCGGTGGTGAGTTGATCAGACTTTTGCTGAATCACCCGCAGGCAGCACTGGTGAATATACACAGCAGCAGTAATGCAGGTAAACCACTGTACACCGTACATGCTGATTTACTCGGTGAAACGGAAATGCTATTTAGCCATGAACCATATGCCGATGCTGATGTGTTGTTTCTCTGTGTAGGCCATGGCGATGCCAGAAAGTTTTTAGACCAGCATGCCATTCCTTCCACAACAAAAATAATTGATCTCTCACAGGACTTTCGTTTACCAGCAACTGCAGCACATGGAGAAAAAACTTTTGTGTACGGACTGCCCGAATTGAATAAGGAAGCAATTGCAACTGCACAAAATATAGCCAATCCCGGATGTTTTGCAACAGCCATTCAATTGGCTTTGTTGCCACTTGCTAAAGCGGGCGTATTAAGTGATGTTTATACAACCGGTATTACCGGATCAACAGGGGCGGGGCAGTCGCTCAGCAACACATCGCATTTTAGCTGGAGGGCTAATAATATACAGGCATATAAATCGCTGAACCATCAGCATATTAAAGAAATTACTGCTTCACTCAATCAGTTACAAACCGATTCGCCACTATCTGAAACTGGAGAAGGTGCAGGTGTACATTTTGTTCCATGGAGAGGCGATTTTACCAGAGGTATCTATACCAGTTCAGTGATCGACTGTAGTTTTCCGCTCGAAGAAGTAAAAAATATTTTCCGGGAATATTATGCAAAAGCTGCTTTCACCTATTACAGTGAAGAAATGATTGACCTGAAACAGGTGGTGAATACCAATAAATGTCTGGTACATGTAGAGAAACAGGGAGATAAACTGGTCGTTCACAGTGCCATCGATAACCTGTTGAAAGGTGCCAGCGGACAAGCGGTGCAGAATATGAACCTATTGTTTGGACTGGATGAAAAAACAGGGCTGCAATTAAAGGCCAACTATTTTTAAATTAAATGCTGACGGGCAATTTTTTATTCTATGAAACTATTTGATGTATATCCGCTGAACAATATTACCATCGAAAAAGCGAATGGTTCATATGTGTGGGATGATAAGGGAACCCGTTATCTCGATATGTATGGTGGACATGCCGTAATCAGTATCGGTCATACACATCCGCATTGGGTAAAAAGAATAGAGGGGCAATTAAATAAGATTGCTTTTTATTCAAATTCTGTCATTATACCCCTGCAACAACAACTGGCTGATAAGTTGGCGACAGTGAGTGGTAAAACCGATTATCAGCTTTTTCTTTGTAACAGTGGTGCTGAAGCCAATGAAAATGCATTAAAGCTGGCATCATTTCATACTGGTAGAAAAAAAATCGTAGCGTTTAAAAAATCTTTTCACGGACGTACATCACTGGCGGTAGCAGCAACCGATAACCCATCAATAGTGGCACCAGTAAATGAAACAGACAATATTATATTTCTTCCCTTCAACGATGTGAATGCCCTGCATGAATGTTTTGTACAAGAAGGTAACACTATTGCTGCTGTAATAACGGAAGGTATACAGGGAGTGGGAGGAATTAATGTAGCATCTGACCTTTTTCTGCAAACCGTTCGTTCTCTTTGTAATCAGTATGGTGCTTTATTTATTGCAGACAGTGTGCAATGCGGATATGGCCGCACCGGAAAATTCTTTGCGCATGACCATGCCGGTGTGGATGCCGATATTTATTCTATGGCAAAAGGTATGGGTAACGGATTTCCGATAGGTGGTATTTTAATAGCGCCACATATTCAACCCAAACATGGTATGCTGGGTACCACATTTGGTGGTAACCATTTAGCATGTGCCGCAGCGTTGGCAGTGTTGGAGGTGATGGAGAGTGAAAATTTAATGATCCTGACTGCTGAAAATGGAGCCTACCTGATGGAGCAGTTAAAAGCCATTCCTGAATTGCAGGATGTAAGAGGAAGAGGGTTAATGATTGGATTTGGTGTACCTGATCAGCTCAAAGACCTGAAAAAACTATTATTACAGGAATATAAAATTTTTACAGGAGAAGCAAAACCCAATGTAATCAGGCTCTTGCCATCATTGGCTTTGCAGAAAGAACAAATAGATGAATTTCTGCAGTCGTTAAAACAGGCCATAATGGCTCTAAACAAAAACGCTGCGTAAATTTCGTGTTCTCTTTTCTCTGCGGTGGAGTTCCTAACGTCACCCTGACGAAGGAAGGGACCGCAGAGAACGATAGAGCGCAGAGGTGGCCGCAGAGAGTATATAGAACTTCAACCCAGAAATCTAATTATGAAACAATTTATATCCGTAACCGATGTAGCCGATATCAATGCACTCATTAAAAAAGCGATGGATTGCAAGGCCAGTCCATTGAAATACCAGCAGGTGGGTACAGGTAAACGTATCGGTTTATTGTTTCTCAACCCGAGTTTAAGAACAAGACTGAGTACACAGGTAGCGGCGCGCAATCTTGGTATGGAAGCCATTGTATTCAATGTAGATAAAGAAGGCTGGGCATTGGAGTTTGAAGAAGGGGCCATTATGAGTGGTAATACGGTAGAACATATTAAAGATGCAGCCCCGGTATTGGGCCAGTATTTCGATATTCTTTGTATCCGTACATTTCCCTCATTAAAAAACAGGGATGACGATTACAGCGAAATGTTTATTCATCAGTTTATTAAATATGCCGGTGTGCCTGTTGTAAGCCTGGAAAGTGCTACACTGCACCCGCTTCAGTCATTGACAGATCTGGTAACTATTTCAGAAGAGCTGACAATAAAACCACTGAACAAAAAACCAAAGATTGTTTTAACATGGGCGCCGCATATCAAACCTTTACCACAATGTGTGGCCAATAGTTTTGCCGAATGGGTAAATGCATGGGGAGAAGCTGAATTTGTAATTACTCATCCGCAGGATTATGAATTAGCTGAACAGTTTACAAAAGGAGCTACTATTACCCACGATCAGAATGCCGCATTATCGGGAGCAGATTTTGTATATGTAAAAAACTGGAGCACTTTTACCGATTATGGTAAAGTATATGAAAATGATCCGGCCTGGATGTTGACAGAAGATAAAATGAAGATCACAAATCAGGCAAAAGTGATGCATTGTTTACCGGTAAGACGAAATGTAGAATTGAGTGATGAGATTCTGGATGGCTCACATAGCCTCGTAACCAGACAGGCGGGTAACCGTGTATGGGCGGCACAGGCAGTATTACATGAAATTCTTACTATAAAATAATTGATGGTGGAACCCCTATATATCATAAAAATCAGCGGAAATATCATCGATGATGAGCAGCGACTGGATAGTTTCCTGCAACAGTTTGCGCTATTGCAGGGAAAGAAAATATTGATACATGGTGGTGGAAAACTGGCTACCAAAATGGCCGACCAGTTAAATATCCCGCAACAGATGATAGACGGGAGAAGAATTACCGATGCAGATACCCTGCGTATTGTAACCATGGTATATGCGGGCTATATCAATAAAAATATTGTAGCCAAACTTCAACAGTATGGCAGTAATGCAATAGGTTTAACCGGCGCCGATGGAAACTGTATACTGGCACATAAAAGACAACATGCCAGCATTGATTATGGTTATGTAGGCGATATTGATACAGTAAACAAAACACTGTTATATCAATTGCTGGAACAAAATGCAACGATTGTACTGGCTCCGATTACACATGATGGCAACGGACAATTACTCAATACCAATGCCGATACTATTGCACAGGAAATAGCGAAAGCCTTGAGCAGTCTGTATCAAACCATATTGATATATTCATTTGAAAAGAAAGGGGTGTTGCTGGATATAAATGATGAATCATCGGTTATTACTTCACTGAGTAAAGAAAGTTACCAGTTACTAAAAAGCGAAGAGAAAATATTTGCAGGCATGATACCCAAACTTGATAACGCTTTTGCTGCTATTGATGCAGGAGTAGGTAAAGTAATCATTGGCCAGGCAGAAGAATTAGCTTTACTTGTAAATGAATCAAGCGGAACTACGATACAATAAAAAATGGATCAGTCGACCGACATATTATACCATGATAGTATCAGTTTACTAAAAAAACTGATAGCCATTCCCTCATTCAGCAAAGAAGAGTCGGCAACAGCCGATTGCCTGGAACAGTTTCTTCAGACAAAACAGGTTCAGACTAAACGGTACCTGAATAATGTATGGGCCACCAATCTGCATTTTGATGAAACCAAGCCTACCCTATTATTAAACTCACATCATGATACGGTAAAACCTAATAAGGCCTATACGCTGGATCCATTTGCAGCAACTGAAAACGAAGGGAAGCTATTTGGTTTGGGTAGTAATGATGCAGGTGGATCGCTGGTATCATTGCTCGCAGTATTTCTGCACTATTATCCTCAGCAGGAACTTAATTACAATCTTGTATATGCAGCAACAGCAGAAGAAGAGATATCAGGAAAGAATGGGGTAGAAGTATTATTGCCATTATTGCCTTCCATTGATTGTGGTATAGTTGGTGAGCCTACAGAAATGCAAATGGCAGTGGCAGAACGCGGACTCCTGGTGCTTGATGCAGTGGCAACAGGCAAGCCTGGTCATGCGGCACGTAATGAAGGTGAGAATGCATTGTACAAAGCGGTAAAAGATATACAGTGGATAGAAAATTATCGTTTTGAAAAAATATCAGAACTGCTGGGCCCTGTAAAAATGACGGTCACCGTTATTGAAACAGAAAACAGGGCACATAATGTGGTTCCTGCGTCCTGTAATTTTGTAATAGATGTAAGAGTGAATGAATGTTATGATTTTGAAGAAGTCATTAACACCATCCAGTTAAATCTTCAATCTACTGTCCGGCCAAGAAGTCTGCGGATGAAATCCAGTTCCATTCCATTGAATCACCCGCTTATACTCGCGGGTAAGCGAATGGGCAGAAGCTGGTATGGATCGCCTACCACTTCAGATAAGGCACTGATGCCTTTTCTTACACTGAAAATGGGTCCGGGAGACTCCGCAAGAAGTCATAGTGCGGATGAGTTTATTTACCTGAATGAAATAAAAGAAGGAATAGCACTCTATATCGCAATACTGGATCAGCTCATACTAAAGCAATCAACATGAAATGGCCATTCTATCCCGTTTTACGGGACAAGTAGTGACTAAAATCAATAAAAAATTAACGCATGAAACTCTGGCAAAAAAATACCACTGTATCAGGAGCCGTAGAAACCTTCACGGTAGGAAAAGATCGTGAAATGGATCTGCTTCTGGCTCCATTCGATGTATTGGGCTCCATTGCCCATGTAACCATGCTGGCAGAAGTGGGTCTGTTAACAAAAGAAGAAGCTATACTGATAAATAAAGAACTGAGAAACATTTATCGCAATATTCACGATTCACCTCACGAAGGAGTCCCTGGGAAATTCACGATTCACGAAAACATAGAAGACATCCACTCACAGATCGAATTCATGCTCACTGAAAAAATAGGGGAAGCTGGGAAAAAAATACACAGCGCCAGAAGCAGGAATGATCAGGTGTTGGTAGACATTAAACTTTTTCTGCGGAATGAAATAAAGTTGCTGGCAACAGAAACAGAAAACCTGTTCAACTTATTACAGCAGCAAAGTGAAAAATACAAGGACCATCTTTTACCGGGTTATACACACCTGCAATTAGCCATGCCCTCCTCTTTTGGATTGTGGTTTGGTGCTTATGCAGAGAGTTTGGTAGATGATATGATTTCATTAGAGGCCGCCTATAAAGTAGTTAATAAAAACCCGCTGGGTTCTGCAGCAGGGTATGGCTCTTCTTTCCCTATCAACAGAACGCTGACTACAGAACTACTGGGTTTTGATGAGCTGAACTATAATGTAGTATATGCCCAAATGGGCCGTGGTAAAGCAGAAAGAATAACGGCTACAGCTATGGCGAATATTGCAGACACACTAAGCCGTATGAGTATGGATATGTGTTTGTACCTGAACCAGAATTTTGATTTTGTGAGTTTCCCCGCAGAATTAACTACAGGGTCAAGTATTATGCCACACAAAAAAAATCCGGATGTATTTGAACTCATACGCTCACAGGCCAATCGCATCAAAGCACTACCCAATGAGATCATGCTGATGACAACCAATTTGCCATCCGGATATCACCGCGACCTGCAATTATTAAAAGAGCATTTATTTCCCGCATTAGGCACATTGCGACAGTGTTTACAAATGGCACAGTTAATGTTGTCATCTGTTGAAATAAAAAAAGGCATCATGCAGGATACTAAATACCTCTATGCATTCAGTGTGGAAGAAGTAAATAAACTGGTATTGCAGGGTATTCCTTTCCGGGACGCATATAAGCAGATAGGTATGCAGATAGAAGAAGGGAAATTTAAAGTTGATATCAGCCAGTTGCAACATACGCATGAAGGCAGTATGGGTAACCTTTGTACGGCACAGATCGGCAACATGATGAAGCAGGTTATAGCTGACTTCGGGTTTGAAAAAGCGGAAAAAGCGATTGAAATGTTGCTGGAAGATTAAAGTTGATAGACAGCCAGTTTCTTTCTTGGTGTAATCCCTAAAATATTGTTGTTTTGATGCTCCTAAACCAGAAATGATGCGAATTATTCTCTCTTGTACAATCGGACTGCTTTTAACAGGTGCCGGTTATGGTCAGACAAAAACAGTAAAACCAGCGGCGCCAAAAACAGCAGCGGGTACAACAAAATCAGTAGTTAACCCACTTAAAGACAGCAAAGATTCTGCGAGTTATGCATTGGGTATCAGAATTGGACAAAACCTCGAAAACCAGGGGCTGGGTAAAATAAATGTAGCTATCCTGCAAAGAGCACTTTCCGATCAGTTACAGAAAAAGAAAATAATGATCCCCGAAACGGCCCTAAACCAGTGCATAGAAGGGTTTATCGAAAAAGCAAATGAAGAAAAATTAGGGGTTGCCAAAAAACAGGCAAAAGCTTTTCTCGATGCCAATGCAAAGCGCCCCGGGGTAATTACACTACCAAGCGGTTTGCAATATGAAGTTATAAAGAATAATCCTGATGGGGTAAAACCGGTGGCAACCGATCAGGTAAAATGTCATTATCATGGAACACTGATTGACGGAACTGTTTTCGACAGTTCTGTGGAACGTGGTGAACCTATTGTTTTTTCTGTTGGTGGAGTAATCCGCGGATGGCAGGAAGCATTACAACTGATGACAGTTGGCAGCAAATGGAAACTCTATGTACCTGCCGACCTTGCTTATGGCGATTCTTCTGCAGGCCCTAAAATTGGTCCGGGTTCTACACTGGTTTTTGAAGTAGAATTGATCTCTATCGAAAAACAATAATCAAATACTGAAGATACTGGCCCTCTGTGAAAACCACAGAGGGCTTTTTATTCTATTAACCTTCATTAACCTTTCCCCAAAGTTCATTAACCGCTTTTGCATAAACCCAACACTACTTTTGATGCATTAAAACCAAAAGTAATGTTGAAATACATCGCTACACTGCTTATCATTGTTCTACTTCCCGCTTTTGTAAAGGCGCAAAATACAGGCACCGTAAAAGGACATGTATTTGATACAGCCACGAATCGTGGGTTGGCTTATGCCACAGTTTCTGTTGTAAATAGTAAAGATTCAACCCTTATAACATTCACCAGGGCCGACTCAACAGGTAAATTCAGTATCAGATCGCTAGATAAGGGCAGTTATCTTATTTCTGCTTCTTATGTCGGCTACGTTCCGGTATGGAAATCGATAGATGTAAAAGCCGGTCAGGAACTCGATCTTGGCCAGTTGATACTTACGGATGTATTAAAGAGTGGAGAGGTAACTGTTACCGCACGCCGCGCACCGGTTACCATTAACGGCGACACAGTAGAATTCAATACGGAGAATTTCAAAACCCAACCCAACGCGGTAGTAGAAGATCTTTTAAAGAGATTACCGGGTGTAACGGTTGATAACGACGGAACCATCAGGGTAAATGGGCAACGCGTGAACCGCGTATTGGTGAACGGAAAAGAATTCTTTACCGGTGATCCGAAAATTGCCACCAAAAACCTTGATGCAGATGCAGTAGATAAAGTACAGGTATTCGACAAAAAAAGTGATCGTTCAGAATTTACTGGTATTGATGATGGCAATTCAGAAAAAGCCATTAACCTGAAACTGAAAAAAGACAGAAATAAATCCACGTTTGGAAGGATAGCCGGAGGGGCAGGTGGCGATGATGGCAGGTATGATGCACAGACTAATATAAACCGCTTTAATGGCGATCAGCAATTATCGCTGTTGGGGATGGCCAATAATGTAAACAAACAGGGTTTTAGCCTGACTGATATCATGAATTTTTCGGGCGACCTTGCAAGGGGTATGAGAAACAGTGGAGGTGGCGTCAGCATTAGTATCGGTGGCGGTGGCGGAGACAACGGGTTGCCTGTAACAGGGCTTGGACAAAACCAGCAGGGGGTAGCTACTACTTATGCAGGCGGTGTTAATTATAATGATCTCTGGAACAAGAAATCAAATGTAAATACCAGCGGCATGTTTAGTGATATTGATTTGCTGACCAACCGAATCACCAATCGTCAGAATCTGCTACCGGGCAATACATTTGATTATATAAGCAATAGTAATTCTGCAAGGAAAGTACAACAGCAAAGATGGAACGGAAGTATCGATCACAAATTCGATACGATGATTTCATTAAAAGTTACACCACAGGTTTCAGCACAACAGAACAATACAAATACGTATAGTAGTTATAGCTCGACCAATAAAAATGGCCTCAAAATAAATGACGGTTTCAGCGATAGCAAAACACAGTCAGATGCATTAAACCTTTCTGCTACTGCTTTATACCGCCAACGGTTAAAGAAAAAAGGGAGAACCATTTCAGGTAACTTTACTTTAAACTATAACGACAGCAAACAAACAGGCGATCTCTATACGCGTAATACTTTCTATGCAGCAGGTGTAGCACTGAGAGATTCCATCACAAACCAGAAAAATACCCGTAATGCCATTACCCGCAATTTTGGTGGAACCATTACTTATACCGAACCTATAGGCCGTAGGTCATTACTTGAAATATCATCGTTCTATAATACCAACAGCGGACAAAGCGATCGTAAAACCTATGATTATAACAGTGGATCAGGTAAATACGATCAATATAATACCATTCTGAGTAATGATTTTACCAGCAGTTATAATTATGGTGGTGGTACAGTTAATTTCAGATCGAATATGAATAAAGTGATATTAACAGTAGGTTCTTCTTTTCAGTCGGCAACGCTGCGAAGCACCAATAATACCAATAGTAATGTAATTGAACAACGTTTCTCTGATCTGTTACCCAGTGCCAATATACAGTACAGGTTTACATCCAGTAAGACCCTTTCGATGAACCTGAATACTTCTACCACGCAGCCGTCAACGGCACAGTTACAGCCAATTGCAGACGTAAGTGATCCATTGAACACTTATACAGGTAATCCAAACCTGAAACGCAGTTATGTACAGTCAGTAAACCTGAGTTTTTTTTCTACCAATGTGTATACACAAAGAAACCTGTTTGCTTTTGTCTCTGCCACAAAAACCAATAATGCTATTGTTAACTCCGATCAGATTCAACCAAACGGATCCCGTGTATCGATGCCGGTGAATGCAGACGGACAATATTTTGTTTTTGGTAGTGTTAATGCAGGTTTCCCGATCAAAAAAATAAAATCAAGAATTGATATCGGAATCAGCACAAACTATACACGCAATATTGCTTTCCTGAATGGAGCAAGAAATAATATCGCTAACCTCGGTGTAGGACCTTCATTGAATTATAGTTTTGCGCAGGATGGATTGATGGACATCAATGCAAGTGCCAGACTGAGTATCAGCAAAGCAACTTATTCACTTCAGCCAATGCTCAATACCAATTACCTGCAGCAGACTTACAATGTGGAAATGAATAATTACCTGCCATTGGGTCTGGTAATGAATAATAGCTTCAATTATACAGTGAATTCCGGTCGTGCGGATGGGTTTAATACCAAGATACCATACTGGAATGCGTCACTGGCTAAAGGTTTCATGAAAAATAAAAGGGCCGAACTGAAACTGAGCGTATTCGATATGCTGAACAAGAATATCGGTATCAACAGATCGGCCAACCAGAATTATATAGAAGACACACGGTATAATGTACTACAGCGTTATTTCCTGTTAAGTTTTACTTACAGATTGAACAAAGCCGCTACCGGAGGTGGAGCACGTATTATAACGAGGAACTTCTAAACAGAATTCTCTATTTTCTCATATTTATCAGTACTCCCCTTCTTTCCAGAAGGGGATTTTTTTTATGCAATATCTGACTGGCTGATACGTCTTAAGGGTAGAAACCCAAACGCATGATCATTTTTGCCGTTATATTGATAGTATTCATTCTTGCTGTATATGCCTTTATACGCACAGAACCTTTCGGAAGTCTTTCAACAGGGAAAAGAAAAGAACGTATTGAACAATCGCTTCATTACCGTGACGGCAGATTTCAAAATCTTCATCATACGCCCGACCTCGCCGAAGAAGCCAGTTATTATAGTGTATTGACTGAGTTTTTCTTCCGTCGAAAAGAAAGACCAAAACCATTATCTGCAATTCCATCCCGTAAAACTGTACTCAAAGAACTTGATCCGGCAGAACAGGTATTGGTTTGGATGGGGCATTCATCTTATTTCATTCAGGCAGACGGAAAAAAAATATTGGTAGACCCAGTATTGAGTGGTGCAGCATCGCCCCTGTCATTTACCACCAGGGCTTTCGCCGGTACAGATATTTATAAAGTAGATGAACTGCCAGATATAGATTACCTGTTTATCTCACATGATCACTGGGATCATTTGGATTATGCAACCATACGTTTATTAAGAACTAAGGTTGGGAAAGTGATTACAGGCTTGGGTACAGGAGCACATTTTGAACGATGGGGATATAAGGAGGAACAAATCATGGAGCTTGACTGGTACGAGAAAGCAGTTATGACAGAAGGAACGGAGGTAACTGTTCTGCCTGCAAGGCACTTTTCGGGACGAGGGTTTAAACGCAACCAGAGTTTATGGGTTTCCTTTGCACTGCAATTGCCTTCCATGAAATTATACCTGGGCGGCGACAGTGGCTATGATGATCATTTCGCACAAATAGGTGACGCATACGGACCTTTCGATTTGGCAGTACTTGAATGCGGGCAATACGATAATAACTGGCGATATATTCATATGTTACCAAACCAGATTATGCCTGCTGCACGTGAGTTAAACGCAAAAAAGATATTACCTGTACACTGGTCAAAATTTACATTAGCCAATCATGCATGGGATGAACCGGTAGTTGAATTACTGAAGTCTGTTAAAGAAAATGATCCGCAGGTACTTACACCTATGATCGGACAAAAACTGGATTTACTTCATTCTTCGGATCTGTCGAAATGGTGGTTAGAGGTACAATAAAAGAAAGGGGCATATATCTTTTTTTGATATAGCCCCTTTCTTTTATTAGGTATAGCTGATTAACCGCCGATGCGGAAATTTCCACCACCACTTGGCATTTGCTGCTGCATCAAATCCATTCTCATTTTATTGAATTCAGCTGCTGTAACGGTCTTTCCTTTTTTAGGTTCCTTCAATAATTTCTGGTCTACTTCTTTTTTAATTTCCAGCGCAGTGTAAACCATAGCACCGTTATCACTGTCCAGTTGCAGAATTACACCTGGTAACTGGCCATAACTATCGGGGCCAACGGGGCTGATAATATCCTGTGCATACCATGCTACTACTTCAATTTCGCGTGGCTGTGGGCGTGATGTATCCCTCGTAGGACTTGCACCAGCGCCGCCGAAAACCATCATTCGCGGTGCAGATACCTGTACGGTGATTTTGCGTGTGGCTTTTAAGCAGGTATAGCCGAGTATCTGTTTGGTTTCATTGGTAAGTTTCCAGGGTTGCTGCGTAATGGAATCTACAATAAGATAGTTTTTACCAGCAAGTTCTGAGCTCAGAACAGACTTAGACTGGGTGAAGTTTTTAAAGAGATCTCCGCCGTCAGAACCGCCGATAGAGAAACTCATTACCCTCATTCCACCGCCTCCACCTGCAAAAGGGTCAGGAGCTTCATTTTCAGGGATTAATTTGTAGAGGGAGATACTGTCGCTGAACATCAGTATATGTTTACTGATACGGAACTCAGGAATCATGGCCCTCATTTGTTCACTCGTAATAGTACGATGCGAATTGATCTTTCGCTCATACACAATGGTACCCTGCTTTACCTGCGCCTTTAAAGAACCAAGACTAACGGCAGCAGCAATCAGGAAAAATGCTTTCTTCATGTAGGTAGAGTTTATATTGAATAACTTTAAAAGGGCCAGGTGCCCTGTTTTTAATGACCTCAAAGCTAATGGCAGCCTTTGTTAAGCATTCTTGCTCAAAGGTTAATTTAGGTTAATGAAAAACCGCTACAGCAAACAGAAGCCTTTACCTTTGTTCCGAGATTATACAACATGAAAAAATTACAGCTTTCACTGGTATTAATGATGTCTACTGTGCTCCTGCTGGGAGCATTTGAGGGCTACTGGCTGCACAAGTTGTATAAAGATGAACATGCAGGATTAAAAAAAGAAGTGGATGTGAGTTTCCGGGAAACCATGAATAAACTGCAGTTATCGCGTTTCGAAAAAGACACATCACTCATTACCCGCACCCTGGTATTGCCAAACCCGAAAGTGAGTGGCACAGCTACATTTACACAGTCGTTTAAACTGGATACGGTTAAAAAAAACGGGCCGTCGAATGTTGTTTACAGAACCATTGGTAGTCCGGTGGAATTGAAAAATATTCCTGCAGATTCCATTCAGTCTGTTTCGGTATTCAAATCGGGGTTTAGTTTTAAAGGGGCTCCCAATCCGGCATTGATTGAATTGATCATGAAACAGGCAAAGGGTCAGATGGATTCAGCAACCAGAATTGTATTCAGCTTCGACTCCAGTTTTAAACAAGGTATCGGTCACAGAACGAACGAACGGTCATCAGGGTATACGATTCGTATTAACAGAAACGATACTGGCCAGTTGGCATCTGTCAACGATAGCCTCAAAAAGGAAATGGTACAGGTAAGAGAGCATCCAATGCTGCTGGCTGCAAGGAATTTACAGGCGAACATGAAGCGAACCGATAGTGCAAAGAAGATAGCTGCTCAACCGGCTGATAAAATTCTTTTTGCGCAAAATATACCGGCTTCGGGTGCTGTAACAGCTTCTCCAATCATCCGTTTTCTTTCGAATAATAAAACCATCAACGATTCCATACCGGTTAAAGAATTAGATTCAGCATACAGGGCCGAACTGGGTAAAGCCAATAAAAAATTACAGTTTACCATTCTTTTTGAATCATTCAAAGACAGTATTCCGGGTAAATGGAATTTCAGGAGAGATAGCTCAGACCTGGTAATTACCGATAAAGTATTTGTAGGATACAACACCCCATACGCTTACCAGGCAAAATTTGAAGGCACAGGAATGTATGTGCTGGGAAAAATGCAAATGCAGATTGGTGGCTCGGTGCTCTTGTTATTACTGGTAGCAGGTTCGTTCATCATATTGTATCGTAACCTGTTGGCACAACAAAGGTTGGCTGAGATCAAAAATGATTTTATCAGCAATATTACCCATGAGTTAAAAACGCCTATTGCAACGGTTGGTGTAGCCATTGAAGCATTGAGAAATTTCAATGCCATACAAAGCCCGGAAAAAACCAAAGAATACCTTGATATTTCCGCCGCTGAATTACAGCGCCTGAGTTTACTGGTTGACAAAGTGCTGAAGCTGTCAATGTTTGAAAAACAGCAGATTGAACTCAATAAAGAACCGTTCGATCTGAAAGAATTGATAGAGGAAAATCTTCGGATCATGAAATTACAGTTCGACAAACACAGGGCAACAGTTGATTTTACCGCATCGGATAATAGTTATATGATTGAGGCAGATAAATTACACATGACAAGTGTGATTTATAACCTGTTAGACAATGCGCTCAAATACAGCGGTAATAAACCATCTATTCAGATTACCATGAGCATGCCCGATACAGAACGTATTATGCTGCGTATTACAGATAATGGTATTGGTATTGCACCGCAGCACCAGACAAAAATTTTTGATAAATTCTTCCGTGTGCCAACCGGTAATAAACATAATATAAAAGGATATGGGCTGGGCTTGAGCTATGTAGCTGAAGTAGTGAAAAGCCATAAAGGAAATATCCGGGTAGAGAGCGAACCGGAGAAAGGCAGTACATTTATAGTAGAACTTCCTGTAAGAGATCAATAAAGTCTGTTAGCATTATGCCCATTAAAGTTTTATATGTTGAAGATGAATTGTTTCTTGGCAAGATTGTAAAAGAAACACTTGAAACAAGAGGCTTTGAAGTAATCATGGAATCTGATGGAGCCGATGTAGTTCGTTCATTCGAAGATGAACAACCCGATATCTGCATTCTTGATGTAATGCTGCCCAACAGAAGCGGGTTTGAATTGGCAGAAGATATCCGCAAACTCAACGATGATGTACCCGTTATTTTCCTGACGGCAAAAACCCAGACCGAAGATGTGGTACAGGGTTTTAAAATCGGCGGTAACGACTATATCCGAAAACCCTTCAGCATGGAAGAACTGATTGTTCGGATAGAAAATGCACTAAGGGTAAGGAAAGAAGATTTACCTGCCGAAATAGGCGACAGCATTATAATGGGTAAGTACAGTTTTCATCTTAATAAACAAGTACTGAGCAACGGTTCAGGCGATCGAAAACTTTCTTACCGGGAAGCCGAGCTGATTAAATATCTCTACCAAAACCGCAATGCAGTAATCGACCGTCGCGACCTGCTCAATCATATCTGGGGAAACGATTCATTTTTTAACAGCCGTAACCTCGATGTCTATATTACCAAAATACGAGGCTACCTCAAAGAAGACCCCAGTCTGGAAATCATTACCATAAAAGGGGTAGGGTATCGGTTTGTGGTGTAAAAAATAATGAACAGCAGAACAGAGGAATGTCCAATTTCAAAATAAGGTCTAACTCCTACTTGAAAATTGGACATTCCTCTGTTCTGCTGTTCTACATTCTGCTATCTTTGCTCCTCATAATCGCAAAGTCATGAATGAAAAATTTGTAGCCCGTGTAAGGGAGGAACTTCAGGAAATAGAAACGGCCGGACTCTTTAAAAAAGAGCGCATTATTACCAGTGAACAGGGACCGGAAATTGTTGTGAATGGTAAATCGGTACTGAATTTCTGTGCCAATAATTATCTCGGTCTTTCATCGCACCCAAAAGTGATTGAAGCCGCCCATTCAGCCATCGACACACATGGTTATGGCATGAGCAGTGTGCGTTTTATTTGTGGTACCCAGGATATTCATAAGGAACTGGAGAAAAAGATCGCCGATTTTCTCGGTACAGAAGATACTATATTATACGCTGCAGCATTTGATGCCAATGGAGGTGTATTTGAACCATTGTTTAATGAGCAGGACGCAATCATCAGCGATGCATTGAATCATGCGTCTATTATTGATGGTGTTCGCCTGTGTAAGGCACAACGTTTCAGGTATGAACATAATAATATGAACGACCTGGAAGCAAAACTCCAGGAAAGTGCAGGTTGCAGAAGCAGGATCATCGTTACCGACGGATCATTCAGTATGGATGGAACCATTGCGCAACTCGATAAAATCTGTGACCTGGCTGATCAATACGATGCCATTGTAATGATTGATGAATGTCATTCCTCCGGTTTCCTTGGTAAAACCGGGCGGGGTACACACGAATACTGTGGTGTGATGGGCAGAATAGATATTATTACCGGCACACTGGGTAAGGCCCTTGGAGGTGCAAGTGGTGGGTTTACATCGGGTAAAAAGGAAATCATTGAAATGCTGCGTCAGCGCAGCCGGCCATACCTTTTCTCGAATACAGTAGCTCCGTCAATTGTAGGTGCTTCTATTGCGGTATTGGATATGCTTACTGAAACCACACAGTTAAGAGATCAACTCGAATACAACACAAAATATTTCCGTACTAAAATGACCGAAGCGGGGTTTGATATTAAGCCCGGTGATCACCCCATTGTTCCTATCATGTTATACGAAGCGGTAGTGGCACAAAATTTTGCAGCTAAATTACTGGAAGAAGGCGTGTATGTAATTGGCTTCTTCTATCCGGTGGTGGCAAAGGGTCTGGCACGTATCCGCGTACAATTAAGTGCAGCGCATCAGCAACATCATTTAGATAAAGCGATAGCCGCATTTACTAAAGTAGGTAAAGAACTGGGTGTTTTGAAAGCATAAGCGAAACAACTCTAATCAGTTTATTAAAATAAAACTATGTCATCAGTAAAAAATATTCTTTCGATTGGTTGTGTACTCAGTGTATTATTGATTGCCTGTTCCCCGAACAATGTGAAGATAGAAGACAGCTTCAAAAAATATTTTGATGAAAACAAACTGACAGGTACGTTTGGGTTATTTGACAATGGAACGGGTCAATTCACTATTTATAACCTGTCTCGTTTTAAAGACTCGTCTTACCTTCCTGCTTCTACCTTTAAAATTGTGAATTCGCTGATTGGTATTGAAACCGGGCGTGTGTCGAATGAGAAAATGGTAATCAAGTGGGATGGCAGGGTGAATATATTTCCCGGTGGCGATACGGCACACGACTGGAACCGCGATCTGACCATGGAAGAGGCTTTCGCTGTTTCTGCCTTACCTTATTACCAGGAACTGGCCCGCAGAATCGGGAAAGACACCATGCAACGCTGGATCGACAGTCTGGAATATGGTAATAAACAAATAGGAACTGCTGTAGATTCTTTCTGGATCAATAATACTTTAAAAGTTACTGCTGATGAACAGATGGGACTGGTAAAAAGATTGTATTTCGCGCAACTGCCATTCCAGAAAAGAACACAGGAGATTGTAAAGAAAATGATGATCAGGGAAAATAATGCGAATTATCAACTGGCGTATAAAACAGGATTAGGGTTTAAAGAAAATGGAAATTTAATAGGATGGGTTGTTGGATGGATCGAGGAAAACAAGCATCCCTATTTCTTTGTGCTGAATACAGAAGGAGATAAAGAGGCGAAGATGATCGAGGCCCGAATGAATATTTTGAAAGCTATTTTAAAAGAACAGGGCTTTTTTGAAGGGAAGCGTTAATCTTTTTCAGCATGACCAAACGACAAAACTATATTTCCTGGGACGAATATTTTATGGGTGTTGCCTTACTTTCTGCTAAACGAAGCAAAGACCCCAATACACAGGTAGGTGCCTGTATTGTAAATGATAAGAACAAAATTGTTGGAGCTGGATATAACGGATTACCGATAGGTTGCGATGATAATGAATTTCCCTGGAGCAAGGAGGGTGATTTTCTTGATACCAAATACCCATATGTCTGCCATGCAGAACTGAATGCCATTCTCAATAATATTGGAATGGATCTGAAAGGGTGTAAGATATATACTGCATTGTTTCCCTGTAATGAATGTACAAAAGCCATTATACAGGCAGGTATTAAGGAAGTGGTTTATCTCTCTGATAAATACGACGGGACCGATCCATCAAAAGCATCAAAGCTGATGTTGGAAAAAGCGGGTATTCAATTCCGGAAAGTAAAAGCATCAGTGTCCGGCTTATTTCTCTCTTTCAAAGAAGAAGACGTCTGATGGCTATTGTTCTTTTTTTCGAATAACCTGAAACATATTTCCTTCAGGATCCTGACCTATAAACAGTAGGTAAGGATAGTTAGTAAAACTGGTAATGTCTTTAACTGCTACTCCCTTTGTTAAAAGTATTGTGTGTAATTGATGAATGTCTGCATCAGTCTCAAAAATAATTTTGGTATTACTTTCTATAAAACTGTTGTTTGATATATCAGTATAATTAGACCCTATTTTGTGTAATCCAATTTTTGCATTTCCGGCCGAGAATAGAATCCATTCTGACGGAATTTCTTCAAGTATAGCGAAACCGAATACATGCTGATAGAAATGTTTCATTAATTCAAAATCAGCCACAAATAGCATAATAGTATCCAACTTTAAATGCATGGCACATCATTTGCCATAAATATAATCAGTTCAAAGCCTTTCTGATAGCCGGAGCGATTTTAGTTCCAAAAATTTCAATCGATTTCATCAAATCCTTATGTGAAGGCCCACCTACATCCATATGTGCTGCAAAGCGGGTAAAACCTAATGTTTCATGTAACTGTAAAATTTTGTCAATGGCTTCATTGGGTTCTCCAATAACCAAAGCCCCGTCATTCCCTCTTCCAAAATCAAACTGATCGCGCGTATAGGCCGACCAGCCCCGTTGTTTACCAATACGGTTCATTTGTGCGGCATACTGAGGAAAATATTGATCTGCAACTCTTTTACTGTCATCACCAAAAAATGCATGCATATGAACACCGGTTTTCATTTTTTCAACCGGATGTTTGAAATGCTGGTATACTTTTTCATAATAATCAAATAAGGGTTTGAATTGTGCGGGACTGCCGCCAATGATGGCAAATATTACGGGGAGCCCATACCTGCCGGCTCTCAATACAGATTCGGGAGTACCTCCAACAGCTATCCACATGTCAAGTAGTTGGTTATAAGCACGTGGAAATACTTCCTGTTTTACCAACGGTGTTCTGAATTCTCCTTTCCAGCTAACAGGCTGTTGCTGATTTACCTGGAGGAGCAGATCAAGTTTTTCTTCAAAAAGCAAATCATAATCAGCCAGGTCGTAACCAAATAGCGGAAAGGATTCTGTAAAACTACCACGGCCAACCACCAGTTCTGCCCTTCCGCTGGAGAGTAAGTCAATACTGGCGTACTGCTGATATAAACGAATCGGGTCAGCAGAACTTAATACCGAAACTGCACTTCCCAGTCTGATATGTTTTGTATTCGTCGATGCTGCTGCTAATATGATCTCGGGGGCCGATACTGCATATTCGGGCCGGTGGTGTTCACCAATACCAAAAAAATCAAGCCTCAGTTCATCCATCAGCTTAATTTCTTTTATCATTTCCAGCAGTCTCTGTCCGGTAGGCACAGTAATGCCCTTTTCATTTACATGTAAATCGCCAAACATACCAATACCCAGTTCCATTTGTTTTTTTACAAAAATACAATGCAACTGTCTGACATCATTATATAGATAATATGGTGGTTTTTACTAAGAATTAGCCCGAACTGTTGAATCGGCACCCTATGTGTATTGGCGGAAAATTAAACAGCTAGTACCAAGTTGTTAAATTATTGCCACATCATGATAATATCCGCAAACAGATTTTTTTTTTCAGTGAGTACATTTAATCATTGGGAAAAATAATAAATGTCAAAATTACAATTAATATTTTTCTTAATGGGTTCACCTATTATAAACCCTAAGTAATTCATATGCTACGTTGCTTTGCAGGTATTGTACCCTTGTACAGTGCACACTACTCTTTTGTCTTCGATCGAAGCGTTGAATTTCATCTGCAGGATGGATAGGTTGACATTACATTATTTGTACCACTATATATAAGTATACACAGATCTCTTCATAACCAACTAACATTTCATTATCAACATTACATTATGAGTAAAGCTACACGATTCATTATGCGGAAGCACTTATTCATGCTGATGCTGGCGCTGTTTTCCTGTTTTGTAGCGAATGCGCAGGTAAAAATCACCGGTAAAATCCTGAATAAGAAAACAAATACACCTTTGGCGGGTGTTGCTGTCGTTGAAAAAGGGGGTACCAATGGTACAGAAACCCTTGAAAACGGAACGTTTTCCCTGAATGTAAAAAACGGGAACGCCACCCTTGTTATTTCTTCATTGGGTTTTGCCACACAGGAAGTAAAACTTGCAGGTAAAACAAACCTTGATGTATCACTCGATGAGGACATTAAAGGAATAGATGATGTAGTAATCATCGGTTACCAGAACTCAACAAGGAGAACTACTTCAGCCGCTATTTCGAGTGTGAAAGGTAAAGACATTGAAAATACACCTTATCCTACTTTCGATGCGATGCTGCAAGGACGTGTAGCAGGATTAAATGTACTTTCCGTTTCTGCTGAACCCGGAGCTGCCGGTATTGTAAATATCCGTGGTAATAGTAGTGTGGCCAATGCCAGTGGTGGTGGTACCGCTACAGGTGTATCTGCACCATTGTATGTAATTGATGGTGTGGTATTTGACGTAAGTGATTTGCGTACAGCTTATGGTAACAGTAACCCGCTGGCCGCTATCAACCCGAATGATATTGAATCAATTGATGTATTAAGAGATGCATCTGCTGCTGCCATTTATGGTGCAAGGGCTGCAAATGGAGTAATTATTGTGAAAACAGTAAAACCTAAAGGAGGCAGACCTCAGTTCAGACTTTCTTCTTATGTAGGTATTACTACTAAGCCCAGTATGAAACCTGTTATCGTTGGAGCAGAAGAGAGAAGACTTAAAATGGATATCCTGCGCGAACAGGCTACTTACCAGCAGCAGGGTGTTATGTCTCAGTTTCTTACTGATAGTTTGAATCCTGCATTTAATAATGCAACTGATTTTCAGGATCTGTTTTTTCAGGATGCCATTCTGCGTAACGTAGATTTTAGTATAGCGGGTTCAACTCAGGCTATGTCTTATCGTTTGTCGCTGAACAGTTATTCGGAGAACGGATTACAACCAGGTTTTGGGATTAAAAGATTAGCACCCCGTCTGTATGTGAGCATGAAGCCTTCTAAAAATGTTGAAATTACTTCAGATACTTATATGGGCTTTGTAAAAGAGCAGCGCGGTGATGGTACAGGTAATGTTACCCCATATAATATACAAACCTTTCCTTCTTCTTTCTGGCAGATAGATGATGTTACCCGCAATAACTATGCTGGTAAAAATGATAAAGTGAGAGACGATGCCAGAACAACCAGTATTAACGGTAATCTCCGTCTTACCTGGAAACCATTTGAGAACATTACTTTTATCAGCTCTCTTTCCTATAACCTGGGTTTTGTACGCAGAGATTATCTGCGCGACAGATCGGTGGTTACCAATAACCGCTCTGATGCCTTCCTTACAGAAAGCAATTCAAGCCGTTATGAAATTGAAAACTATGCAACCTGGAGTAAATCATTTGGAACAGGAATGGACCATAGTGTAAGCGTATTGGTAGGCCAGGGTGCTGAAGAACAAATCGTGAAAAGCACATCTGCTAACGCCAATGGTATTCCTTTTGATGCCATCCGTATTATCGCGGGTGTTCCTACAGGCCCCAATCTGAACGTATCTACCAACTATGAAGACCGTTCAAGGGTATCTTATTTTACCAGAGCCAGTTATAATTATAAAGGCAAATACGGAGTTGATGTTAGTTTCAGAAGAGACGCATCATCGCGTTATGCTCCCACCAGCCGTTGGGGTACATTCCCGGCATTCTCTGCCAGATGGAATATCTCTGATGAGCCATTCTTCAAAAAACTGAGCAAAGTTATTTCTTTTGCAAAAGTTCGTTACAGTTATGGTGTTACCGGTCGTGACCCGGGTGGTTACTATGCACAGTATCGCCAGTTGAGCACCAATATGAACTATCCAACTTCTTCTTTAGGTTTTGGTGCAGCAGGTAATATTATTACTTATGGTGGTATTACAGCCGTTACACCGAGTTATACCGGTGCGGCTCCTGCAACCAATATTACCTGGGAAAAATCGCCACAAACCAATCTGGGTATTGATATGAATTTCCTGAGAGATCGTATCAGTTTGAGTGTCGACTTTTATCATAAAGCCAGCAAGGACCTGATCTTTAATATTCCGGTTCCTGTTACAACGGGTTATACTACTGCTACCAATAACTTCGTGGACATCGCAAACCGTGGTATCGAAATTTCTTTGAATACCAATAACCTTTCTGATCGCAGTCCACTGAAATGGCAGACAAGTTTAAACGTAGCTTTCAATGACAACTATGTAACAAAACTGCCCGATGGCAACCGCGACTTTACTTATGGACCTGTCTTCTTATCAAGAATACTAACCATTGGTCAACCACTGTATGGTTACCGTGTGTTTAATATCAATGGTGTTTATCCAACAACCGGAGATGTACCTGTTGATCCGCTCACCGGTTTACGTACCCGTATTTACGGAGGTGCACAATTTATCGGTGGTGATAATGCAAAACAGGATATCAATGGAGACTATAATGTGGATGATAATGATATGATTGTTCAGGGAGATCCTAATACCAAGATTTATGGTGGGTTCATTAATACCTTAACCTATAAAGGATTCTCAGTACAAATTCTGTCAACTTTTATCCTGGGTAGAAGTGTGTGGAATGGTTATCTGTCAGATAAATTGGCATCTGCAAGTAATAACCCGCCTAACTTTTTTGGAACCAGATCGGGTCCGGCTGCAGAATTTAACAACCTGAATCTATGGAGAAGACCAGGCGATATTGCAACGCTGGGAAGTTTATTTAGTACAACTGATCCATGGACTATTCGTTCTTCTATGTTTGTGGAAGATGCAAGTTTCTTCAGAATTAAAACAGTGAATCTTTCTTATAGCTTCCCTGTAAGTGAAAGGTTGAAAAAACTGGGTATTCGTATGATTCGTCTGTATGGCGTGGCAGATAACTTAAAAGTATTCTACGGAGCAAACCTGCCTGATCCGGAATCAATTGGTATTGACGGTTTCACCACTGCAAATGGTTATCCCGTACCAAAGAAATTTACACTGGGTCTGGATATTCAGTTTTAATCCTAAAAAAGAGAAATCATGAAATTCATTAAATCATATCATAATCAATTACTCGCACTGTTTATGCTGACGATGATGACAGTGTCTTGTAGTAAAAAATTTACTGAGCGTGTTCCCATCAATGCGCCAACAGATGCCAATTTCTGGAAGAATGAAACAGAAGCCACCAGTGCTGTTGCCGGTTCTTATGCTTCATTAAGAATTGCCATGAATGAAATGGGAATGGGGCACTATTATTATGGTGATACCCAAACTGATCAGTTTGTAGCCAGAACCAATGGAGAAGACTATCCTGCTATCACACAAATTCAGTGGCAGACTTTTGTAGCTCCATCACAAACATTCCGTGGGCTCATTAAATTACGTCGCTGGGATAATTTCTATCGTGCAGTAGATCAGGTGAATCGTTGTATTAAATACATTCAACCTATCCCATTGTCGAATTTTACCTCTGTAAACAAACAGGCTGCAAAAGATGCATTAATAGGTGAAAACTATTTTCTCCGTGCCTTCACTTACTTCTACATATCAAGAATCTGGGGCGATGTTCCATTGGTGATTGAAACAGTAGAAGATGCAGCAGCTACGCCAAATTTACCTCGTGCCAAACAGGCCGATGTGCTGGATCAGTGTATCAAAGATTTACAGGAAGCCATTAAACTGTTGCCATATGTAACAGCTCCTACCGCTACACGTCCAATTCGTGCCAACAAAGGAACCTGTTATGCATTACTTGCTCATATCTACGCCTGGAAAGGTGAGTATGATAAAGTAGTACCCGCTGCAGACTCTGTAATTACCAGTGGTGGATATTCACATGTAAGCAGGGCTACAAGGGCTTCTTATACTGCTATGTTCAGGGGTAATTCTTCAGAAGCTATTTTTGAAATTTCCCAGAATGCAGCTAATGAAGGTTCATTGATTACAGCCGGATATGGTGATATCAACAACAGCATCGCTGCCAGAACATTAAAATCACCTTACCTGCTTACACAATTAGGTAATTCACTCTTTACCCTGGATGCAGGCACATTGACAACATTATTTCCCAATAATGCAGATAGTGTTGATTTGAGAAGAAGAAATGGATTTGATTTCTGGGGAACAACAGATCCGATCTGTACCAAATACGCAAATATTGTATATACAGGTCCTAATAACACATCTCCACTCAGTCAGAACAATATACTGGTGTTCAGACTTGCTGATATTAAATTGTTGAAAGCAGAAGCATTGGCATCATTAAATAATCCATCCGGTGCAAGAACCATTGTAAATGAAATTCGTGGCCTGGCCGGTTTAGGTCCTACTACAGCAACCGACGCAAATATGTTTGAAGAAGTGATACAGGAAAGAGGCAGAGAGCTGTTTATTGAAGGACATCGTTTTTATGACCTTGTTCGCCTGGCTCGTAAGACCAATATTATCCGATTCAATGGAACAGGAACCATCAGCCGTATGACTATCACTGATTTTAACCTGGGTAAATATTACTGGCCCATTGATCCGATCCTGATTTCTCTGAACCCATTACTGACCCAAACGCCATTCTGGGCGGATAAAATGTAAGCCATCACCCCAAAACAATCTTTTATGTCTTATAAATCAATTCTCGCCGCATTCATTGTGATCTGTTTGTTCGGCTCCTGTAAAAAAGATTACCTCACAGGAGGAACCCTGCACCAGGCTATCACACCACTCAATAATGTGGATTATATGAAGGCGAATGCATTTAAATTGTTCGATACCGCTGTGGTAGTGATTGAACGTTTAGGAATGACAGCGCAGGTAAATAATGCTAAAACATTTTTTGCTTTTACCGACTATGCGGTTCTAAACATGATCAACCTGCGTCTGCAGCAGAAACAACTGGTGAACCCACTGGCAACGTATACACTGGATAGTTTGATCAGTAATATCAATGAAGATTCTGTCAGACAATATATCCTGAATGAAACCATCGAACTCAAAACAGCCCCGGAATTGATACCTGCAACCTATACGAGTTTAGGTAATACAACAATGGGTGTATTGAAGCAATTGCAAACAGGAGCAGCTTATCTCGAACGTACACAGGCTCCTACTTATTTACTGTTTTATGTAAAAGTAAGAGGTGCATTGGATCAGCCGGGTGTAACACCTCCGGTAAATCAAAACGATATAACTGTGCAGTGCCAGACGACGGGTATAAAAACCTCGAATGGTAATACCACCATGCATGTATTGGCCAACCAACACACATTTGTAAGATTCTGACCCCACAAAAAAAATGACTATGAAGCCTATTTATAAATCAATTTGTGCAGTACTTACCATTATGGTGGTGGGTTATGCGTGCTCAAAAAAACCATCTGAAGGTTTTTTAGGAAATAAGTTCTACTATCTGTCCAATCCATTCGTCGGTATAAAAGGAAGGGTAACTACCTCTGTACCTATACAGGCAGATGGGTCTACCAACCCACTATATGTAAAACTGTTGCAGGTGCGTACACGTGCCGGACAAGTAACAGATGCGCTGACCAAAGAATATGAAATTCCTATTTATAAAGGAGAAGTAACACCGCAGGATTCAACACCGCAATTGCTGGCTGCGAAACTGGGTACAGCCATGTATAAGCCATTTAATATTAATTCTATCGGTGGACGATTAGAATTAACACCGGCAAGTGCAATGGTTGATACAGGATTATACGATTTTGATATTGAAGTAAGTAATATCCGCGGTTCAAAAAAGATTAATAGTGTAGCTAAAGTACAAATTACGCCTGCAGTTCCTTCGCAATTGGTTAGGCAGTTTGCCAACAGTTCGGCTGTTAATCAGGAAAGCGTATTCACTACACAGGCTAATTTTTCCACTACCCTGGAAAGACGTGCAGGTCCAAACCAGATCATTATCCGTTTCCTCGACAGAAATGGAGTAGCGTTCAATCCAAAGCAGGGGCAGGTATTACCAAGGGTAGGTACCACTGCCGCACCTCGTTTTGTTTTCAGACAATTTGCGCCCTATTATCCTGAAGTGGTTAATGATACTGCATTTATTTATCAGTACCCTGAGAAAACACCCACATTCCCATTGTACCTGTTGAATAATGCTTACCTGAGTTCTTACAGAATTCCAGCACAGTTTAATACACTGGATCAGAATATCAATCCTGAATTTGCCTTCCGTCTCTACCCGACAGATGGTGTTACAGCAGTTTCAGGTACATGGGTAATAACCAATCGCATTGGTTTTGCCGCCAAAAAATAGTTTCTTTAGCAGGCGTTAATTATAGCAAGAAAGAAAAAGTCGCCGCAAGGTGGCTTTTTCAATTTTAAATACCGTTGAAATATGAAAAAATACCTGTTG
Organism: Sediminibacterium sp.; assembly: GCF_019264485.1. Classification (GTDB taxonomy): domain Bacteria; phylum Bacteroidota; class Bacteroidia; order Chitinophagales; family Chitinophagaceae; genus Sediminibacterium. Next base: position 532,483 of record NZ_JAHVAA010000014.1, on the reverse strand, counting down.
TTTTTTTTACTGTTATGGTGTGGTTTTTCAGAATTACAGGCACAAAGAACTACACAATTGTATAGTCCAGATCGCAAATTGAAAGTATCCGTGTTCCTGAATACAAAGGGCGAGTTATTCTATGACGTATACCATAAAGATTCATTGGTAATGAAGTATTCACGGCTGGGCGTTAACAGAACAGATGCCGATTTTACTACCGGATTAAAACTGCTATCTGTATCTCCCGCCACAGCTATAGCCGAAACATACACCCTTCTTCATGGAAAGAAAAAAAGGATAAATTACCATGCCCGGGAGCAAAAATTTTCTTTTTTAGCAGCATCGGCAAAATCAATGGAAGTCGTTTTCAGGGTATCGAACGATGGTCTTGCCTTCCGGTATGTTTTTGATGATAAAAAGGATAGAGATAAGCAATATCGTATCACCAAAGAGCAAACAGCTTTTCATTTTAAACCAAACACCATTGCTTTTCTTCAACCTAATATGAATTCCAAATCGGGATGGAACAAAACGCAACCTTCTTATGAAGAGCAATACCAGCAAGGAATACCTGTTGGTACTGCCGCACCTGAAAAAGCCGGATGGGTATTACCTGCATTGTTTAAGTCGGGTTCGTATTGGATTAATATTACAGAAACAGCAGTAGATACAAATTATTGCGGTTCCAGACTTGATCAGTATTCGCCAGATGGTAACTATAGCATTGCTTTTCCACAAGACACAGAGGGTATTGGTACTGATGCTGTATATCCTCAGTCATCATTACCCTGGTATACACCCTGGCGTATTATCACATTGTCTGATGAGTTAAGTGTACTGGCAGAATCAACACTCGGTACCGATCTTGCCCTGCCAGCTAAATATGATGTATCTGGCTGGCTCAAACCAGGAAAGGCTTCCTGGAGTTGGATTATGTATAAAGATGGTTCCATCAATTATACTGTACAGAAACGTTATATCGATTTTGCAGCATCAATGAAATGGCAATATTGTTTGATTGATGTAAACTGGGACCGGCGTATCGGTTACGAACGTATGGATACATTGGCAAAATACGCAGCAACAAAAAATGTAAAACTGATACTTTGGTATAACTCTGCTGGCGACTGGAACACGGTGAATTTTTATACGCCACGAAATAAATTACTTACACACGCATTAAGAACAGCAGAATTTGCAAAACTGAAAGAAATGGGTATTGCAGGTATCAAAGTAGATTTCTTCCCGGGCGATGGACAGTCAGCCATGAAATATTATATCGATATTCTGAAAGATGCTGCTGCATATGGCATCGCTGTAAACTTTCATGGTTCAACCTATCCGCGGGGCTGGTCAAGAACCTATCCCAACCTGGTAACGATGGAAGCCATTAAAGGACAGGAATTTATTACATTTAACCAGCAGGATGCCAATATGCAACCCGTTCATGCTACAACAATTCCTTTTACCAGAAATCTTTTTGATCCTATGGATTTCACACCAGTGAATTTATCTGGTATTCCGGGTATCAGAAGAAAAACCACAAAAGCCTTTGAACTGTCATTATCGGTATTGTTTTTATCGGGTATTCAGCATTTTGGAGAATCGGATAGTGGTATGTTGAAACAAAAAGATTTTGTTCAGGATTATATGCGCACAGTACCAGATAGCTGGGATGAGGTAAAATTTATTGATGGTTATCCCGGAAAATATGTAATACTGGCAAGACGCGCAGGCAAGCAATGGTATATTTCAGGCACCAATGGTGAAAACAAAGAACTTAGTCTCCAACTTAACCTGTCTTTTCTGAAAAAGCAATATAAAAAAGCTGTTCTCATCGGCGACGATGCTCAGGAAAAAGACCTTTTTAGTAAACAGATTGATCTCGAAAGCACCTATAATATTGTTATGCAACCATATGGAGGTTTTGTAATAAAGACAAATGAAGATTGAAAAGTGGAGTAATTGGATTTATTATAAGTATATCGTTTAATAAAAAGTGTGACACATTAAATGTGTCACACTTTTTATGATAAAACAGTAATTGTACAATACTTATACAGTTTTATTGAATCAGATAAAAGGAATCGATTAATATTCCGATAGTCATATAATATAAACAGAGATTACTGCCATCCTCCACCTAAAGACCTGTATAATTCTATCACTGCTGTTGATTGTTCTTTTTGTAATAACGCAAGAGCCAGCTCTCCCTGTAACACATTGCTTTGTGCAGTAATTACTTCAAGATAATTGGCCATGCCATTTGCAAATAGCATTTGCGCGCTGCCAATTCCTTGCTGTAAATGAGATACTCTTGATTGTGCTATTATCTGTTGTTCTTTTAGTTTGTTTACTTTAATCAAAGCATCTGAAACCTCACCAACAGCATGTAATACAGATTGACGAAAGGCAATTACTGTTTTCTCTCTGTCTACCTGCGAAAGCTGGTATTGTGTTTTTAGTTTACCCTTTTGAAACAAAGGTTGTGTAATACCAGCCATCGTTGTAACAAATAAGGAAGCAGGAACACTAAACCAATTGCTGGCCAAAAAGGAATTAATACCACCTGTAGCGGTAATGCCTAAAGAAGGGTACATGCTTGCTTTGGCGATTCCGGTATTTGCATTGGCAATGGTAATATCCAGTTCTTTTGCTTTAACATCGGGTCGGTTTGCCAATAGTGCTGATGGAATACCAGTAGACAGCTCACCGGAATGAACCGGATCATAAATAGAGCCGCTGCGTTTAATAGAAGCGGGTGTAATACCAGAGAGCACACTCAAATGGTTTTCTTCCAATGCAATCTCTTTTTCCAACTGCGGAATCAATTCTGCCGCCACCAGTTGTTGAGCCATAGCTTGCTGTAAGGCAAGTACGGTAACCTGTCCGGCATTATATTGATGTTTCAGTATCGAAAGAGTACTGTCGCTCAGTAACAGATTTTTTTTGGCAATCCCCAACTGGGCATCAAGCATCAGTAAATGATAATAACCTTTGGCAACAGTAGCCACCAAATCGGTCTGAATAACTTTTTGCGCCTCAGTTGTTTTCAGGTAACCCGCAAGTGCTTTTGATTGCTGGTTTTTTATTTTACCCCATATATCAGCTTCCCAACTAAGCGTGAGATTTACAGAATAATCCTCAACATAAGATTTCCGGAGAAACTGGCTAAGGCTAAGACCGTTAAGGCTATTGTCTGAAGGTCTGTTGATGGCACCTGATGCCTGCAACCTTGCTTCGGGTAAATATTCAAGCCTTGATTGTTTGATGAGTAATTGTGCCGCTTCCCGGTTTTGTAAAGCGGTTTGCATATCATAATTTCTGGCAATAGTGCTATCAATCAATTGCTTTAGTTCATTGTTTGAGAAAAACCGGTTCCAATGAATACGGGCTATTGACGAAGTATCTGTTGTATTGCCATTGCGATAGTTTGCTGCTATTACGGGTTCGGGCGACGCAATATCTTTTGATATTTTGCAGGCACTGAAAAGTAATACTGTAAATAGTAGCAGGTATGGTTGTACGATTTTCATTGTTGTAAGATTATTTTTTTTGTAGGTCGAGTTTATCCATAATCCATTCATCGTGTTCTTCGGTTTTTCTACCGCTTACTTTTTCCTGTAAGAACTGGAAAACACTGAAAAGAACAGGAATGATGAAGATGCCAAGCAATACACCGGTAAGCATTCCACCAACTGCACCTGTTCCTATAGAACGATTGCCCATAGCAGATGCGCCAGTAGCCGAAAGAAGAGGAATAAGACCTACAATAAACGCAAAGGACGTCATTAATATAGGACGCAAACGCAGACGCGAGGCTTCAATAGCAGCATGGTGTATGGAAAGCCCTGCTTTTCTTCTCTGTACAGCGTATTCAACAATTAATATCGCATTCTTGGCGAGTAAACCAATCAGCATGATCAGTCCTACCTGCACATAGATATTGTTTTCAATACCCGCAAAACCGATAAAGAGGAAAACACCCAGTAGTCCGGTGGGTACAGAAAGAATAACTGCAAAAGGCAACAGATAGCTTTCATATTGCGCAGCAAGCAGAAAGTAAACAAATATAACCGACATTAAAAAGATTAAAGTTGTTTGCGAACCCGATTGCTGTTCTTCACGTGTAAGCCCTCCCCATTCGTAAGCGTAACCTCTTGGAAGAAATGCAGCAGCCGTTTCTTCAACAGCTTTCAATGCTTCCCCCGAACTATAACCGGGTTTGGGTACACCATTTATGGTAACCGCATTAAACAGATTATTTCTGGTTACTGTTTCAGGTCCATATACTTTTTCAAGCGAAACGATGCCAGTAACGGGTACCATTTCGCCCAGGTTATTTTTTACCTGAACATTGTTCAGTGTTTCGGGGTCAAGGCGATAAGAAACATCCGATTGTAAAACAACTTTATACTGTTTACCAAACTTGTTGAAATCACCCGCCTGAAGACTGCCATAGAAAGTTTGAAATGTTTGCAAAAGGTCGCTGATTGAAACACCCAGTTGCTTGGCTTTTTGTTCATCAATATTTAGTTTGTATTGAGGATTGCCTGTATTGAAAGTAGTGAAGGCATACATGATTTCAGGACGCTTCATGAGTTCCCCGATAAAGCCATTTGCGGTAGCACTCAGGTCTTCCAGTTTTCCGCCAGCCCTGTCTTGCAGTATCAGTTCAAAACCATTCGTGTTACCAAAACCCTGAACTGTAGGTAATGTAAAAGTGAACAGGTCTGCAGCAGAAATAACAGATAGCTTCTGATTTACTTCTGCTAGTATGGCATTGATGTCTTCATTTTTACCACGTGTGCCTGGTTTCTTTAATTTAGTAAAAGCCAGTGCATTAATGGGACTTGATGCGTTTGTAATGATATTCATACCTGCAACGCTGTACGATTTTTCAACACCCTCCACAGTTGCAATAATGCTGTCTACTTTGGCTACTTCTTTTTTGGTACGCTCAAGCGAAGCTCCTGGTGGCATACTAAGTGAGTACAGGAAAATACTCTGGTCTTCGGTAGGAATAAAACCAGTGGGTGTGCGTTTAACCAATACTACTGTTGCAGCCGTAATCAGTACCAACGCAGATAAAGCAATCCATTTTGTTTTAATTAAAAAACGCAGGCTGTTGCCATAACGGGTTGTCAGATTTTCAAAGCCTGCATTAAATGCTTTAAAGAATCTGTCTTTGATGCCTTTAGGTTTTTCTCCGGCAGCATGATGATTTTTGAGTAGTAAAGCAGATAACGCAGGACTTAACGTAAGCGCATTCACTGCTGAAATAAGAATGGCAATAGCCAGTGTAAATGCAAACTGTTTGTAAAATATTCCTGCGGGCCCCTGCATAAAACCAACCGGTACGAATACTGCTGCCATCACCAGTGTGATAGAAATAATGGCACCCGATATTTCCCCCATGCTTTTTAGTGTAGCAGTACGGGCAGGTAAATGTTCATTGGCCATTTTGGTATGCACTGCTTCCACTACCACAATTGCATCATCTACAACAATACCGATTGCAAGTATCAGTGCGAATAATGTAAGCAGGTTGATCGTAAAACCGAATAGCTGCATAAAAAAGAAAGTTCCCAGAATGGCAACCGGTACGGCAATGGTAGGAATCAGGGTAGAACGCAAATCCTGAAGAAAAAGAAATACAACGATAAATACAAGAATAAACGCTTCTATCAAAGTCTCTATTACTTTTTCAATGGATGCGTCAAGAAATTCTTTTGATGAATAGGGCACGAATGTCATTACACCTTTGGGTAAATCCTTATTTACCCTTTCCATGATTTTATTTACTTCTGTAAGAATATCGTTGGCATTAGAGCCAGCGGTCTGATAAATGAGTATCCCGGTAGATGGTCCCTTGCCAACTTTGGCTTCAGAGCTATAATTGAAAGAGCCCAATCCAACCCTTGCCACATCTTTCAAACGGATAATAGAACCATCTGCATTGGATTTGAGAATAATGTTTTCATACTCTTCATTCGAGTTCAGTTTTCCTTTGTATTTGATCACATACTCAAAAGATTCTTTACTGCCTTCTCCAAATTTTCCGGGAGCAGCTTCCAGGTTTTGTTCCCTGATAGATGCCAGCACATCTTGTGTAGAAAGTCCGTAACTCGCTAATCTGTCTGGTTTCAGCCAGATGCGCATGGCATAATCTTTTGTACCAAAAATAGTAGCCTGCCCTACACCATGCACACGCTGAATTTCCGGAATGATATTTATTTTGGCGTAGTTCTGTAAAAAGGTTTCATCGTAAGAGCCATCACTATACAGTGCTATCGCCATGATGATGCTGTTCTGTTGCTTTTGTGTGGAAACACCAGCCTGCAGTACTTCTGCGGGAATAAGACTGTTGGCTTTGGCCACCCGGTTCTGCACATTTACTGAAGCAATATCGGGGTCAGTACCGGCGGTAAAGAATACACTGAGCGTCATTGTACCATCGTTGTTGCTGTTCGATGTCATGTAAGTCATATTCTCCACACCATTGATGGCTTCTTCCAGTGGTGTTGCTACTGAGCGGGCCACTACTTCTGCACTGGCACCGGGGTAGGTTGCAGTAACCAGCACTGCGGGCGGCGCAATATCTGGAAACTGTGTAATGGGTAGTTTGGTCAACGAAACAATACCCAACAACACAAGCAATATGGATATTACGGTGGAGAGTACCGGTCGTTTAATAAATTTTTGTAGCATAATAGGTAATTGTGTTATTGATAAGGCAATAGGCTCTTACCAGCTATGAGGCTGTATAAAAAGCAAGCGCTTTTCAGGGTAATATTGATGAATGATTAGTGTTTACTCGGTGAATGATCTGCAAGTGCACTGTCGATAGAAGTGGGTTGAGGTACTATTACAGCACCATCTCTCAGTCTTTGAATACCACTGAAAACAATCGATTCTCCGCTTGTAACTCCATTGTCAACGATATAATTGCTGCCGCTTTTGCCAACCACTTTAATTTGTTTGGAAACAACTTTATTACTGTCGCCAAGCGCAAATACATATATTTTATCCTGCAATTCATAAGTGCTTTGTTGCGGAACCAATAATTTGTTATTCTGTTGGAAAGGAATCCGAATTCTGCCACTGATACCGGAGCGAAGTAATTTTTGTTTGTTGGTAAAAAGTGCACGGAAAGAAATGTTGCCGGATGTTCTGTTGAATTGACCTTGTACCAGTTCTACTTTTCCTTTTTCAGGATAAATGGTGTTATCGGCAAGTTCTAATTCAACAGGAGGGAGGTTATTTATTTTATCTTCCATACTGGCACCTGGTATGGTTTCGGAAAAACGGAGAAATTCTGCTTCGCTCATGCTGAAATAAGTATGCACATTACTTACCTCCGTTAAAACGGTTAAGGGAAGTTGCTCCCCTCTGCCAATAAGGCTGCCCTGTTTAAAGTTGATGTGGCCAACATAGCCACTAACTGGTGCATTAATTACGGTATATCCGAGCGTAATATCTGCACTCGTTTTACCGCTAACTGCCTGCGCATAACCAGCCTGTGCTTCATGCAGAATTGCTTTCGCGGTTTTCAATTGCACTTCAGCAATTACTTTGTTGGCAACAAGGGGTTCAAGCCTGTCAACTTCAACCTGTGCTTTTTCTACATTGGCTTTCGCCAGGTTGATATTCGCTTCTGCTGTTTTAATGTATTGTGTATATTCTTTTTGGTTGATCCGGAACAACGGTTGTCCTTGCGAAACCCAGCTACCATCTTCCACATAAATTTTTTCGAGATAACCGCTTACTTGTGGGCGTATATCAATATTAGTGGTTCCTTCTACGGTTGCGGGGTACGACTGCCAGGTGGTGGCCGATCCGATTTCAAGTTTTACAACGGGTAAAGCCGGTGGTGGTGGTGCCTGTTGGTTAGCGGCTTTGCCGGTGCAGGCTGCAACATATAATATACCTGCATAAAGAAGATAGGTAAATAGCTTTTTCATAACGTAATTAGTTTTTCTAACGGTGTTAGATTATTGGTGAAAAAAAACAACATTTGCTGTTGCTTGAAAAAAGGTCGAAACACTGGTAATTTATCTAACAGTGTTAATCAGGTCGGTTAAAAAAAAGTACTCAGTACTTTCTGCTTTGCTTACTTCATGTATTTGTGTTTTATCAGTTTTTAATAGAGTTTATAAGTCCGCTGATGGCATCTTTCAGTACTTCCCGGTTTAGTTCATCCCGGTTAATCTGGGTAGTAAGGTTTATCGAAATCAATCCATGAACCACACTCCAGAAAGAGTAGTATTTACGGTCAATATATTCTTCCGAGCGTTTTTCAGCCGGTGTTATTTCCTCAATTTTATCCCAGAGCATATTCATCGGGCGATCATAATCAGGGCAAGTATTTTCGACTGAACAACAATTCATTTCCACCCCATACATCACCTGGTATAATTCCTTGTAAGCAAAAGCAAAATGCCAGTAAGCCAGCCACATGGCTTCCAGTTGACCTTCCGGCGTGGTACTCAATTCCCTGGCTTCTTCCATTTTACCGGCAAGTTTTACATAACCAATTCTGGTTAACTCCTTGAGTATGGCATCTTTATTACTAAAGTATTCATAGATAACCGGTGCTGTATAATCTATCTTATCGGCAATTTTACGCATACTAAGTGCACCCCAGCCCTCCTCTTTCACAATATCAAGGCTGGCACGAAGTATATTATGCCTCGTGTCTTCCTTAATCTTTTGTATGCGATCCTTACTGGACAATTTTCTTATATGGTTTAAAATCTAACACTGTTAGGCAAAATTAGGCGAATAGCTTCTATACTGCCAAATATTTTTTTGAAAAATGGTTAACCGGTGTCGTTTTATGCTAAAAACAAGTGAAGATTAGCAGGCGGATGGATGATAAGTACGTCGGTCAATAAAAAGGGTGACATATCAAATATGCCACCCTTTTTCAAATACTGATAAAAGTTTGATCAGTTTAAAAACGATCCAGGTTCATCACTTTATTCCATGCTGCTACAAAGTCTTTTACAAACTTCTCTTTGCCATCTGCACAGGCATATACTTCGGCAATAGCGCGGAGTTCTGAATTAGAACCAAAAACCAGATCGGCACGTGTGGCGGTCCATTTAACCTGTCCATTGGTACGGTTACGTCCTTCAAATTCCTGCTGGTGACTATCGGCAGTAGCAGACCATATGGTACTAAAGTCGAGCAGGTTTACAAAGAAATCATTGGTGAGTACGCCAGGTTTATCTGTGAATACGCCATGCTTCGATTGGTTATAATTGGTATTGAGTACACGCAATCCACCTACCAGTACCGTTAATTCCGGTGCTGTAAGTGTAAGTAATTGTGCTTTATCAATTAATAGTGCTTCTGCAGTAGCCATTTGTTTTGGTTTCAGGTAATTGCGGAAACCGTCGGCCTGTGGTTCAAGTACTGAAAACGATTCAATATCTGTTTGTTCCTGTGAAGCATCGGCACGACCAGGGGTGAATGGAACAGCTATATTGTGTCCGGCATCTTTTGCAGCTTTTTCAATAGCGGCACAACCACCGAGTACAATCAGGTCGGCAAGCGATACCTGTTTCTTACCCCCATTGGCATTAAATGATTGCTGAATGGTTTCGAGCGTACCCAGCACTTTCGACAATTGCTGCGGATTATTTACCTCCCAGAATTTCTGAGGAGCCAAACGTATGCGGGCACCATTGGCACCACCACGCTTATCCGATCCACGGAAGGTGGAAGCAGAAGCCCAGGCAGTTGAGACCAGTTCTGATACGGATAAACCCGAAGACAGTATATTATTTTTCAGTGTTGCAATATCTGCTTCATTAATCAGTTCATGCGTAACAGCAGGTATGGGATCCTGCCATAACAGTTCTTCAGCAGGAACTTCTTTACCGAGGTAACGCGCACGTGGTCCCATATCTCTATGGGTAAGTTTAAACCAGGCACGGGCAAATGCATCCGCAAACTGATCAGGATTTTCATAGAAGCGTCTTGAAATTTTTTCATAAGCCGGATCAAAACGCATGGAGAGATCGGTAGTAAGCATAAATGGCGCATGGCGCTTGGCAGCATCATGTGCATCAGGAACGGTTCCTGCACCTGCTCCATTTTTGGGTTGCCATTGGTGGGCACCTGCCGGACTCTTGGTCAGCTCCCATTCAAAACCAAAAAGGTTTTCAAAATAATTATTGCTCCATTGCGTAGGAGTGGTGGTCCAGGCACCTTCCAGTCCACTGGTAATGGTATCGGCACCTTTGCCAGATCCGTAAGTATTTGTCCAGCCCATACCTTGTTCTTCAATACCGGCAGCGGCTGGTTCTTTACCAACATATTTACCCGGATCTGCAGCACCATGTGTTTTACCAAAACTATGTCCACCAGCAATCAAAGCCACTGTTTCTTCATCATTCATGGCCATGCGACCAAAAGTTTCGCGGATGGCTTTTGCTGCAAGAATCGGATCAGGATTACGACCGGGTCCTTCAGGGTTAACATAAATCAATCCCATTTCCGTTGCACCTAAAGGTGATTCAAGACTTTCAGGGTTTCTGTGACTGGCAACAAATTCTTTTTCACTGCCCCAGTATACATCTTCTTCTGGTTCCCAAACATCTGCACGGCCACCGGCAAAACCGAAAGTTTTAAAGCCCATTGATTCGAGTGCTACATTACCCGCCAGTATCATCAGATCAGCCCAGGAAATTTTCTTTCCATATTTCTGTTTGATAGGCCATAAGAGTAAGCGGGCTTTATCAAGATTCGTATTATCGGGCCAGCTGTTCAATGGCGCAAAACGTTGCATGCCGGCACCGGCACCACCGCGACCATCATAAGTACGGTAAGTACCTGCACTGTGCCAGGCCATTCGGATAAAGAATGGACCGTAATGTCCATAATCTGCCGGCCACCAGTCCTGAGAGTCGGTCATTAAAGCGGTCAGGTCTTTTTTCAGTGCATCATAATCCAGCGACTGAAATGAAGAAGCATAATCAAAATCGGGATCCATTGGGTCAGACAGTTCAGAATGCTGACGGAGGATGTTAATGTTAAGTTGGTTGGGCCACCAGTCGTGGTTGCGTGTACCACCGCCGGCAGCCTGTTTCAGGGTGCCGTTGTGAAAAGGACATTTGCTGATGTCGCCATTGGCATTATTTTCCATATTGATTTATTTTATAAGGTTATTGGATGATGAAAACGGGTGTTGTTCGAGCAGCAAGATTACACTTAAATAGTTGATAGTTCAAATTGATTATCTTTATGATAATATAGATTTAATCTATGACACTAACACAATTGGAATATATGGTAGCGGTAGATACCTACCGGCATTTTATATTGGCAGCAGAAAAATGTTTTGTAACCCAGCCAACCCTGAGTATGCAGTTACAAAAACTGGAAGAAGAACTGGGTGTGAAAATTTTTGACCGCACGAAACAGCCTGTTATACCTACTGAAATAGGCGCCAGAATTATTGCACAGGCAAGGGTGGTATTACGTGAATCGGGAATGATCAAACAATTGATTAATGATGAAAAAGATGTGATGACGGGTGAACTTCGCATTGGCATCATTCCTACACTGGCGCCATACCTGTTGCCAACGCTGTTTAAGCAGGTACGTGCAAAATACCCGCAACTCGAACTGGTCATCAGGGAAACCATTACAGAAGAAATAATACATGAACTGAAAAATAACCGGCTCGATTGCGGGCTGGTAGTTACACCCTTAAAAGACCCATCTATACGTGAAGATGTATTGTTTTATGAAGAGCTGTTTGTATATCTGTCGAGGAAGAATGCTTTGTATGATAAGAAATATGTGCTGGCCGATGATATAGACCCCGACCAGTTGTGGCTGCTGGAAGAAGGGCATTGCTTCCGCTCACAGGTATTGAATTTATGTGAGCTGCGCAAAAGCGGTGACCTGCATTTTAAATATGCCACTGGAAATATTGAAACACTGAAACGGATGGTAGATAAAAGCAACGGCCTCACCATACTTCCTGAGCTGGCGGTAATTGAATTCAACAAAACGCAGATGAAACTGGTGAAGCGGTTAAAAGATCCGAGTCCGGCGAGAGAAGTGAGTTTGGTAACCCATCGCGATCATATTAAAACCAAACTCATTCAGACATTAAAGGATGAAGTGTTGCAAATGGTACCTAAAACCATGCAACAGTTGAGGAATAAAAAAGTGGTGGAGATTAGTGATTGATTTTGGTCTAAATTTTATTCGTTATTGCAAAAAAATCTTTCAGAACAGGAGGGTTGATTTTCTCTCTGGCGTATTTCCACGAAAAAAATAGAAGACCATGCTATCGTTTTAGATAGAGGCTTTGGTAAACAATAAACTTAATAGTGACAATTATTTATTCGATAAACCTTATTTTTATCGTCAACCACAAATATTCCATTCACTAAAACGCTACAAACAATGAACGATCATGAAAGAGAAACAACCTGTCATGAAAATCACAAAAGTGATTTTATCATGTATGGCGATGCTCCTGCTTGCCCCAGGCGGAATACAGGCGCAGAAAAATGAAACATCAGGTAGTAAAGTAAACCAGCGTTTTATTCACCGGGCCATGGGCAATCCCTACCTGCCTTTATGGGAGCATTTGCCCGATGGCGAGCCCAGGGTTTTTGAAGATCCTGATAAACCCGGCAAGTTCCGCGCCTATATTATAGGCTCGCACGATTTACGTTTTACCAGTTATTGTGGTCCTGATATCAGAATATGGTCTGCGCCCATAGAAGATTTATCGAGCTGGCGCGATGAAGGCGCTGTATTCACCTATCAGTCGGAAGACAAGTGGGATGTAATGTATGCGCCCGATCTGGTAGAAGTGAAAAGGAAAAATGGCAAGAAAGAATATTATCTCTATCCGCATAGCCGTGGCCCTAACAGAGAGCCACTGGTGGCAAAATCAAATCGCCCCGACGGACCTTTTACACCCGTAAACCTTACCGAAGACGGTAAACGTACCGTACCCGGTAGTATTTTAGGATTCGACCCTGCGGTATATATAGAATATGTGACCGACCCGAAAGATCCTGATTATGAAATTGGTTTTCGTGCCTATGCTTACTGGGGCTTTCAGCGATCACTCGCAGCGCAGTTAGATCAGAACACCATGTACTCACTCAGACCCGGCACCAAAATCATCGACCGTTTTCTGCCTGCCAGTTCACGTTATGGCACTTTACGTGATCCGCAGGGCACTGTGTATCCGCAGATTTATCCGGGGGAAGATTTGGGTACATTCAATTTTTTTGAAGCCTCCTCTATTCGTAAAGTGGGCAATAAGTTTGTGTCTATTTACAGTGGTTATTCCGGACCAGAATATGGCGTAGGAAGTTCTAACTCTACTTTGCGTTATGTGGTGGGCGACTCGCCATTGGGTCCGTGGAAGAGTGGTGGTGTATTGGTAGATTCCCGTGCACCTGTATTGAATAAAAACGGAACTGCTATTCAAACCACCAATGCAGGCCATAATACACATGGCAGTATTCAGGAAATCAACGGGCAGTGGTATGCGTTTTATCACCGGCCACCGCGCGGATTTGGTTTTGCGCGTCAGGCAATGGTGGCGCCTATTTCAGTTAGCTGGGATGAAAAGCCTGTATCGGAAGGCGGAATGGTGTACCTGCGGGCATTTGATCCTTATGCGCCGGATAAAATACATGTGGTGAAAGACAGTGCAGGAAAAGAATACAAGGGTGCTGAAGTAACATCGGAAGGTTTTCATTTTTATGGGCTTGATCCTTACCGCTATTATTCTGCAGGTTATGCCGCTTATCTTTCCGATAACAGTATTCAACAGGATTCATGGGATATATGGGATAACCATATGCCCATTACCAAAGTGAAAAACGGACATATCATCGGCTATAAATATTTTGGTTTTGGTGGTCATGCCAGAACTGAAAAAGGCTTACCTGCTTTTGAAGGAACCAGGAAGGGAAACAAAACAGCATTTAATCTTTTCCTTACGCCCAAAACAAGCAAATCGTTTAAAGTAAATGTTTGGTTGGATGGTCCATGGGATAATGAAACATGGAAAGGAAAAAAGATCGGCGAAATTATTGTTCCTGAAAATGCCAAACAGGAAAGCACACAGTACACAATTGATGTTGCTGCTTTTGTAGATCATTTAGATAAAAAGCATGCTATTTACCTGGTAGCCGAAGGTGCAGAAACTGAATTGCTTTTCGATTTGCAGGGACTGGGTTTCAGTTCAATAAAAAAGAAAATTATACGACCCGTTCCACCCACGGTAAACATTACCGTGAACGGAACAGCACTTGCTCTTTCTGAAACACCTGTTCGGTCGAACAATACGAATGGGCTTGTTGGTTATGGTGAATATGAAGCAAGTTATACGCTGCCTGCAGGTACAACAACCATACCTGTTGTAGCGGCATCATCGAATAACGCTTCTGTAAAAATATCGGTAACACAAGCCGCAAGCTTATCAGGAAAAGCGGTGGTGAAGTTTGATTATAAGGGAGTGGTGAAGACGTATTATGTGGTATTGGCGGCACCGTGATGACGATTTCCCAGCAACATTCAAAAAAAGGTAAATTTTACCAAGGGTTCTTATACCATACGGATACCCTTGCGGAAAATAAATAATAAAGCCCGCTTCTAAGTTTAGAAGCGGGCTTTGTAGTCCCGACAGGAATCGAACCTGTATCTAAAGTTTAGGAAACTTCTATTCTATCCATTGAACTACGGGACCAGCAGAAATGGTGAACAGAGGAATAAGAAATATCCAATGTCCAATTTTCTGTTTTTTATAAGAACTTGTATTCAAAGTTTAGTCCCCGCAGTACTGTGGGGATATTCTATCCATTGAACTACGGGACCAGCAAAAATGATGAACAGAGGAATATCGAATATCCAATGTCCAGGTTTCTTTGCGGTATTTTAATATATCTGGTTATTTATAAGAACTGTATTCAAAGCTAATGGCTAATGGCTAAATGCTAACAGCTTCCCCCCACGGGAGGGCAAAAATAGGGGATTCGGGATTTTTGGAGGCAGGAAATGGAGTATTTTAGTAAATCAAGTAAACTACATGCGTAAAACCCTTTTTTCACTGATCCTTCTTGGCATCAGCATCTGTACCATGGCACAAGACAATACTCCCCGAATACAGCTCAACCATATTGCCCTCTATGTTACCAACTTACAACAGTCGGCCAGCTTCTACCGGGATGTGATGGGTCTCGATACCCTGCCCGAACCCTTTAAACTGGGTAAACATGCCTGGTTTAAAATTGGTCCGGCCATGGCATTGCATGTAATTGCTGGGGCACCGGCGAAAAAAGAATATTATAAGAATAACCATATCTGCTTCAGTGTATCCAGCATCGATCAGTTTATCGGCAAACTCACACAAAGAGGCATTGTATATGAAGATGTAAACGGTAAAACCGGCGCCGTTACCACCCGTGTTGACGGTGTTCACCAGATCTGGTTCCGCGATCCGGATGGGTATTGGATTGAAGTGAATGATGCGAAGGAATGATTTTTGATGTCAGATGGCAGATTTTGCACAGTGCCATATCTGACATCTGCCATCCGACATCTGCCATTCCTTCCTATATTTGCCGTCTATGAAATTTTACAATATTATCATTAAATACCGCTTCTGGCTCAGCCTGATATTGATTGCGGGTGGGGTGGCACTTAATATGACGGGTACGGGTTTCTGGCCCACATTTCCTATTTATTTTGTAGCACTGATCGGTTTACTCAGTCATTTTTTTATAGGCCCATTGCGTCTCATACAGGAACCGATGGAATCGGGTAATATTGAAGAAGTGGAGCGGATATTAAATGGTATCTGGTTCCCCAATCTCTTATACAAACCTGTTCGGTCTACCTATTATACCATCAAGGGCAACCTGGCCATGATGAAGCAGGATTTTGATTCAGCCGAAAAACACCTGAAGAAAAGTACAGAACTGGGGTCGCCCATGCCCGAAGCAGAAGGCGCCAATAAATTACAATTAGGTATGATGGCTATGCAGAAAGGCGATTTGAAGCAGGGTGAAAATTATATCCGTGCCGCCATCCGTGCCGGTATTCCTGATAAAGAAAGTGAAGCCGTGGCTTATCTCACCATGTGCCAGATATTCATGAACAAAAGAGAATTCCGCGCCGCCAAAGATTTCTTCCGCAAAGCCAAAGCCTGCAAACCAACTACCAAACAGGTGGTGGATCAGATTAAGGAAGTGGAGAAATATATTTCGCGGGTTCCGGGGTAAAATATTTGATGTCAGATGTCAGATGGCAGATGTAGCATAGTGCCAAATCTGACATCTGACATCAAAAAAATCCTCCTATGCTTCGCATCTTAAAAATATCATCTGAGTCTGCCGCACTGGAAACCGTGCGGCTGCTTTTTTTGGAGTATGCGGCAAAATTGCAGGAAGACCTCTGCTTCCAGAGTTTTGATGCTGAAGTGCGTCATCCACTGGAAAAATATGGACCTCCCAAGGGTGTTATTTTTCTTGCTTACTGGAATGATAAAGCAGTTGGCTGTATTGCCCTACAACCATTATCAGAAAAGGGGGTATGCGAAATGAAAAGATTGTATGTACAACCCGCTTTCAGAAAATATGGCATCGGCCGCAAACTGGTGGAAGAACTGCTGATAGCATCCAAAGCCATGGGTTATACTAAAATGCGTCTCGATACACTCGATCGCCTTCAACCTGCCATCCGTTTATATGAACAGTATGGGTTTGAAATCATCAATGCTTATTATGAAAATCCCTTGCCGGGAGTGGTGTATATGGAGCGGGAATTGTAATAGTGAGTAGTGAAGTGAGTAGTCAGTAGTCAGTAGTCAGTAGTGAGTGAGGGGAAAGTGAGTAGTCAGTAGTGAGTGGTTTCGAAAACTTATTACTCACTACTGACTATTGACTACTCACTCAAATATCAGACATCCGACATCAAAAAATCCTCCTAGTATTTCGCCGGTGTACCAGGTTTCGGAATGCTCTTCTTGATAAACTTCCTTAAATTATCATTGCTTTTCTCGAGGTCTTCTTTACGCAGGTACATCATGTGTCCGCTGCGGTAGCCTTCCCAGCTCATGCGGTCTTTGAGGCGACCGCTGGGGTCCATCTGCCATAGATTGTATTGGGCATTGAAATAATCGCAGGCTCCATCGTAATAACCAGACTGTACAAGTACATGCAGGAATGGGTTTTCGGCCATAGCAGTACGCAGGTTATCGCCTGTTCTGTCGTTGGTACGATCCCATGGGTTAACGGGTCCGAATACATAATAACGCTGATCTGTTTTGTATTTCAGTTCTTCACGTAAATACATATTGATGGCTGGCGTAAATGAATGCTCCCAGGATAAAAGTTCTGAATTGTAATCAGGCGATTCACCCGCATCTTTTTTATCGATGCCTTTGTAACGTGAGTCGAGACGACCAACAGTAAAGCCCTGATCGCGCAGTAATTCTTTCCAGAATAAACTGGTAGACACATCGAGGTTATTCTGCAGAATTACTTTTTCATTGATACCTGAAAAGCGCGCCATTTTAGCGGCGATCTCTTTGCGTTTGGTGTCGTCGAGTAACCATCCTTTGTTGATAGCAGGAATAAGATCATTCATGGTGAATGCTTCTACTTCGGGCAACATATCGGTCAGGTCTTTTTTCTGCAGATCGGCAGGTAGTTTTTTATGGTACCATGCAGTAGCAGCATAATAAGGTAAACGCAATGCAGCCGCTTCTCTCGGACTTCTTTCAATACCCAGTGTAGTAGGTGAAACAAGTATTACACCGTTGAGAAACATCCAGTGTGCATTTTGTAATTCGAGTGCCAGTCCTGAAACACGTGTGGTACCATAGCTTTCACCAATCAGGTATTTGGGGGATGCCCAGCGGTTCATGCGGGTAACAAATGTGTTGATCCATTCAGCGAGGTACTGCACATCGGCACGTACACCAAAGAAACGGGTGGTAGGAATGTCTTTGCTGATGGGGCGTGAGAAACCGGTGTTTACAGGATCAACATACACCACATCTGCCACATCTAAAATTGAGTGCGGGTTATCTTTCATGCCATAGGGTTGAACAGGATAACCCTCATCATCTACATTGAGGATACGTGGACCGGTATAACCAATCTGCATCCACAATGCAGCTGTACCCGGACCACCATTAAAAGAAATGAGTAAGGGACGTGTGGCTTTGTCTTTTACATCGGTACGTTCGTAATAGGTAAAAAATACACCGGCTTCAATTTTGCCGTCTTTATCCCAAACGGGCATGGTACCCACAGTAGCTTTATAGGGAACACGAACGCCTTTGATGGTGGCTTCATGTTCTGAAGTAACAGTAGCATCCGGATTAAAAGGGATATTGAATGAAGCTACTCTCGGGTCATTGGAGCCGGCTGATACAGGCGCATTACCTGTTGTATTGCCCTGGGTTGTTCCGGCAGGTCTTTGGGCCATTAGTCCTGTTACCATACAAATGGCAACACAACCAAGCATGATTTTTTTCATAGTAAGCAGTAATTGGGATGGTGAATAATGTCGAATATAAAAGTAAGCGCTGAATTATATGCAAAAAATAGGTGTTTGACTGAGCAGAAAGGCGAATAGGTGATTTTTTACCACAGAGTGGCACAGAGGGTTTAAAATAAATTTGGCTATTAGTTTGTAGTTATACCTCTGTGTAACTCCGTGTTTTACTCCGTGAAACTCTGTGGTTCCAATACCGTGTGACAAAAGTCATATTATTAATGCCCAGGCAATCATACCTTGTAGCAGTAATTCAAATCTTTCTATATGAAAACAAACATGGGAAACACAGACAGAATTATCAGGGTAATACTCGCACTGGTATTTGCAGCCCTTTATTTTACGGGAACTATAACGGGTACCTGGGGAACTGTATTAGTGGTGCTGGGAGGCGTATTTCTGGCAACATCAGTCATCAGTTTTTGCCCACTCTATTCCATATTCGGCATCAATAGCTGTGGGAGAAAGAAATAAGGAGCAAGAAACAAGGGACAAGCAGCAAGAAACAAGAAATGAGATAAGAAGTTATATACTTTCTTGTTTCTTGCTGTTTGTCCCTTGTTCCTTATTTTCATTGCTGCTTGTGCAATGTAAGAAAACGACAGGTCTGAAACTTCTCCAGGGTGCCTGCTGGCTTCGCTTCTACCATATATCATGGATTAGGAACAATGGTCTATCTTCTGCTCTCCGGGCCTTTTAATTGAATGATATTTGTTTTGCTACTTAACTGTAAAAACAAACAGGATATTTCTATGCAGGGTATGAAAAAAAGAATCATTGGTTTAATGCTAGGTGTTTTTGTTGCTTCAACAACTTTGTTGGCGCAGAATTATAATATCATCATCAAAGTTTCAGATGAAAAACAACTGCCAATAGAAAGTGCTGTGGTGGATTTGTTTGAGAAAGAAAATAAAACAGGTACTGCCATCAGTAAAAAAAATGGCGAAGCCCTTATCGCGAATGTGAAAGCTGGTACTTATGAAATTGCCGCTTCTTTTACAGGGTATGAACCTCAGCGAATAAAGAATGTAGTGGTTGCAAATGCAGACCTGTATCTTGATATCAAACTAAAGCCAATTGTTTCTGAACTGGCACAGGTTACCGTACAATCATCCAAACCTTTTATTCAGCGTGAGCAGGGTAAGCTGATTGTAAATCCCGATGCCTCGCCCACCAATAACGGCACCACCGTTGTAGAGCTGCTGGAGAAATCGCCAGGTGTAATGATCGACCGTAATAACGGTATCAGCCTTCGGAATAAATCGGGTGTACTGGTGTTGATTGATGATAAACCTACTTACCTGCAGGGAGCCGATTTGATCAGTCTGCTCAGTTCGATGAATACTTCGCAGGTTGAAAAAATAGAATTGATAACAAGTCCATCTGCTAAATACGATGCAGCCGGTAATTCAGGTATCATCAATATCAAAACAAAGAAAATAAAACAGATCGGCTTTAATGGTAATCTTACCATGGCTGCTGCAATGGGGATGCATCCGCGTACCAATAATTCTCTTTTACTCAACTACAGGAAGAATAAATGGATTCATTATTTCTCCTACGGTATTAACTATGCCAAAACAAGAATGCCCATCTATGCACTGCGCACCTATTTTGATGCAGCGAGATCCCCTATCGCCATTCTTGAACAGCCTACTTTTTTCAATAACACGAACCTGAACAATACCATTAAATATGGAACTGAATTTGCGGCAACTGATAAACTCAGTTTTGTATTCTCATTCTCTGGTTCACTCATCAACCGTAAAGCCCGTAACACAGCTACTGCTGACTGGTTATCGCCATCCAGAACCATCGATTCTTCTATATATACGTCTTCTAATTCGGAGAACAGGTTTACAACTGGTGCCATTAGTATCGGCTCGCGTCACAAACTTTCGAAAACACAACAACTAACCATCGATGCCGATGCAGCACGATACGATTTAAACAATGAACAATATTTTCAGAGCGACCGGCCCGGTGCACAGGGTTATACCATTGGTACATTGGGTAATATTCCTTCCTTCATCAAAATATTTTCTGTGAACAGTAATTATACACAGGATATGGGAAGAAACGGGAAGCTGGAAGCTGGTGTTAAAACTTCGAAGATCGATACCGACAATGATGCTGGGTATGTAGTAAGTGTTAACAACGGTTTATGGCGACCAGACTATGCGAAGAGCAACCATTTTGTTTATGGTGAAAAAATACACGCTGCATTTGGTATGTATGAACAAAAGTTTAAGAGGCTGACAGTACAGGCTGGCCTGCGTTATGAATACACACATTACGATGCGCACCAGTTGGGTAATATTGTGGTAAAGGATTCTTCGTTCAGCAGAAATTATGATGGTTTCTTTCCATCGGGTTTTGTTACCTGGGAAGCAGACTCAATACATACATTTTCATTCTCTGTAGGCCGCCGTATTGACCGTCCCAATTTTCAGCGACTAAATCCATTTGTAAACATTATCAATAAATACACACTCGAAAGAGGCAATCCTTTTTTCAGACCACAGTTTACCTGGAACTTTGAATTATCGCACCAGTATAAACAGTTGCTGCATACAACGTTCTCTTATTCACTCATCAAAGATTATTTCTCGCAGTTGTTTCTAACCGATCCTGATGGTACGCTGGTGTACACACAGGGTAATGTAGGGCGTATGCACAACTATACTTTTTCAACAATGCTTACCATTAAACCCGCCAAATGGTGGTCGTTGAATACGGAAGCTATTTATACCTATAAAAAACTGATTGGTTATGTGTGGAACAATTATCGCTCCGATGTTTCACAACTTACACTGAATATGAACAATCAGTTTCGAATCAGTAAAAAAATAAGTGGTGAAATCTCGGGTTCATATACAGGTCGATCACGTAACGATTTACAGGAACTGTTGTACCCATTCGGTCAATTAAATGCCGGCTTATCGATGCCGGTAATGAAAAACAATGGCACACTGCGCTTTTCTGCCCGCGATATTTTTAAAACAAACTGGATGGAGGGGCTGACTGATTTTAAAGATGCAGAAGAATACTTTATTGTAAGACGAGACAGCCGTGTGTTCACATTATCCTTCTCCTATCGCTTCGGCAAAAACAGCAAAACAACCCGCCAGAAATCTGCCACAGAAGAAATGCGAAGAGTAGAGCTGTAGGAATAAAGAAGAAGAAATAAGGAATAGGAAACATGAAATGAGAAAGTAAAGGAGTATTCCACTTCCTGATTTCTTATTTCATGTTTCCTATTCCTTATTTTCTCAGCCCCACACATCCGGGTGTTTGGCAAAATAAGGGAGTGCGAAACAACCGGAGATGCCGGTGATGATTTCAACGCCGAGGGTAAGTCCTCTGGCGCTGGCAGGTAACGGATCGCCGGTAGGCATCATATTAGGACCGAGGGGAATGAATGCTACAATGGTTACAAGACAAATACAGAGTAAGGTATAAAGCATAGCACCTTTTTTCAGGTACTCTACCATAGCTGCATATACAATGCCCGCAGCAATAAGCGTAGGTATGGTAAAATAAATAATGGAATTGATGTTTACCCACTCTGCAAATTCATATCCCGTTACCTTTCGGTAAATGAGATCAAATGCAAGATTGATGACTGTAGTGCCGATACCTACGAATAAACCACCCAATATGCCACGGGTGGCCATACTGTACTGGTAAGGGGAAGTTCCGGTTTCCATATCGAAAGGTTTTAGTGTTGTTAAAACTGTACTACCTCATGCGATCGGAAAATGCCTGGCGATGAATAAGACCTGTTTATTCTTAAATTTCGGAAGAATAATTGGTATTTGCAAGCGAAGCAGGTGAGAAGTCCGAAAGACCGGAAGTCGGTAAGTCCGAAGATGTGTTCTCGGGTAATGAATTCTTTTGTAATAGATAATAACGGTGCTTGCGATACCTGAATTCCTCAACTTCCGGACTTCCGGACTTCCGGTCTTTCGGACTGTACTACCACCTGCTCAACTACCTGCGGAAAATACCTGTGTTCCAGTTCGTGAATTTTTTGCGCCAGGGTTTCTGGCGTATCGGTTGTTGTTATTTCGCAGCGGGCCTGGAAAATGTGTTCGCCTTCATCGAACTTTTCGTTTACATAATGAATAGTAATACCGCTTTCTTTTTCGCCTGCTGCAATTACAGCTTCATGAACATGCATGCCATACATGCCTTTGCCACCATATTTTGGCAGTAGGGCTGGGTGTATATTGATGATACGGTTGGGGTAGGCTTCTATGAGTGCCGGAGGTATTTTCCAGAGAAAACCAGCCAATACAATAAAGTCAATGCCACTGCGCTGTTTAATCTCATCTACATATGCGTTGCCGCGAAAGAATTTTTCCTTTTCAATCATCAGTACCGGAACATTATTATCGGTTGCTATCTGAATAACACCGGCTCCGGGTTTATTACAAACCACCAAAGAAACCTGTATGGTGGAATGATTTTTTAGATGGGTTATGATTTTGGCAGCATTCGAACCGGCGCCGGAGGCGAAAAGAGCAATGCGGATGTTGGGATGTCGGATCTCGGATGTCGGATTTGAGGGTAGCTCATGTCCAAAGGACTCCTGTCGGAGGACCATGGACCATGGACCATGGACTACTTCTTCCCCTTTCCCCTTTGATTTTTCACTTTCACCATTCACCATTGACCATTCACCCTTCACATTTCTCCCTGTGATTCTCCGCCACATTTTAATGAGATAATTTCTAAAAAAAGGAAACTGCCCCATGGGAATGCTGACCGCTAACACACAAATGGGCCAGATAAGGGTTACAAGTAGTATATATATAATATAAAAGAGAACCCCTTTTTCGACGGGTAAAAGGGCTATAATACGTTTGCCGGTATAGCCGCAAAGGCTGCCGCCGAGGGCAAAAGTGGTGAAAACCAGTATAAACCGGGGCCAGTTTAAACCCCATTTCTCTTTCAGGCGACGAAACATGGCTCAAAAATGCGATAAAAAGGGGAGGAAAATTGCGATAGGTGATTTTTTAGCCACAGATTCACAGATTTCTTTTTTAATCTGTGAATCTGTGGCTTGTTTCTAACATTCTCTGTTTGCATGAAGATCAATTTTATGATTTTGAACTTCATTCAATGAATTTGTTTAAAAGTATGACATTCGTCATGCCTTATATGCGCCAATTCGCTGAAACACAAGCCAGATAAGGATAAAAAAAAATCCGCAAGGTTTGGTTTTTGTCAGCATCGTGTCATATTTTTGCAGCCGTTCACGGATATTTTTCCACACCAAGAACCACGTTTGTGTATATGATATCTTTTAGACGCATAACCAAGACCTGCCTGCTCAGTGCACTCCTTTTCTTGGGTTTTTCAGTAGTGAATACAGTTTCGGCGCAAGATGGTAAAACCCTCTTCAATACGAATTGCGGAACCTGTCACGCCGTACATAAGCCTTCTACTGGTCCGGCCCTTGCGGGTGTGGAAGATCGTTGGCCCAATAAAGCCAATCTCTATTCCTGGATCAGGAATAGTGCCGCTTTCCTGAAAACAGGCGATAAGTACGCTAATGACCTCTATAATACATGGGGTAAGGTTGCGATGAACCAGTTTCCCAGTCTGACTGACGAAGAAATTGGTGCCATTTTGAAATATATCGGCTCTGTTCCAGCCCCTGGTGCAGGCGCAGCTGCCGGTGCCGCGGCAGGAGACCCCAATGCTGCAGCCGCTTCTGAAAGCGACAATACCTTATTATTTGGTATCCTCACCCTTATTCTGGCAGTGGTTGCCCTTATTCTCTTGCAGGTGAATGCCAACCTGAAAAAACTGGCCGATGAGCGTGAAGGTCATGCCTCAGTTGAGCCTGTTCCTTTCTGGAGAAACAAGAGTTATATCGCTATGATTACTGTGGTATTATTTGTAGTGGGTGGTTATCTCACTTCAAAAGGTGCTATGGCACTGGGTCGTAGCAAAGAATACCAGCCCGAACAACCTATTTACTACTCACATAAAGTACATGCCGGTATCAATCAGATCAACTGTCAGTACTGTCATACCGGTGTATACCAGGGCAAACAAGCCACTATTCCTTCTGTGAATGTGTGTATGAACTGTCATATGTCGATCAATGAGTACGGTGGCGAAAAAATGTATACTGAGTCTGGAGAAGAAGTAAATGGTACAGCAGAAATCCAGAAATTATATAAATACGCAGGTTTTGAGCCCGGTAAACCCTGGGATCCTTCCAAAGCAAAACCAATTGAGTGGGTTCGTATTCACAACCTGCCTGATCATGTATACTTTAACCACGCACAACACGTAAAAGCAGGTAAAGTAGAGTGTCAGACCTGTCATGGTGAAATCCAGAAAATGGGTGAAGTAAAACAGTTTTCCGACCTGAGCATGGGTTGGTGTATCAACTGTCACCGCGAAACACAGGTACAGTTTAAAGACAATGGTTTCTATAGCATTTATGAAAAATACCATCAGGACCTGAAGAGTGGGAAAATGGATAGCACCAAAGGTGTTACTGTGGAAGCGATTGGCGGAACTGAGTGTCAGAAATGTCACTATTAAATTTGGAAATCTGGAGATTTGGAAATTTGTCCGCAGGACTCATTTGGAGAAAATGAAGCAGGTTCAGATTTTCAAAACCTTCGGTTTTTAAAACAATAATGACTAAGCAAGCGGTAAAAATGAGGATTGGGGGTTGAAAATTCACAAATTTTCAAATTCACAAATTTTCAAATTGACATATTGAAATTGTAACGAAAGGAAATTAGTTTAAGCGGAAATAATCCATTTCCAAATTTCCAAATTTCCAAATTTTCAAATTAACAAGATGGAAAAAAAGTACTGGCAAAGTTTTGGAGAGCTGAATCAGTCTGAGGCTTACAATAAAGAAGTAAAAGACGAATTCAAGGATGAGCTTCCATTTGTAGCTGATGAGAGCAAGAGCTTCATGGAAACTGCTGCTCCCCGCAGAGACTTTCTGAAATACCTGGGCTTTAGCACCGCCGCTGCTGCTGTAGCTGCGAGTTGCGAAATGCCGGTTAAGAAAGCCATTCCCTTTGCCAATAAACCAGAGGATATTGTTCCGGGTATTTCCAACTACTATGCTACTACCTATGTTCAGGATGGTGATGTGGTAAGTATCCTGGCCAAAGTGCGCGATGGCCGTCCCATTAAAATTGAAGGTAACGACCTCAGTCCGATCACAAAAGGTGGTACATCTGCCCGTGTTCAGGCTGCTGTGTTGGATTTATATGATACAGCCCGTTTACGTTTTCCTACCATCGATGGTAAGGAAGTAACTTTTGAGGCGGTTGATAAAGCGGTTGCTGCGGGTATTGGAGGTAATGTGGTAATTCTTACCAGCACCGTTACTTCTCCTTCTACCAAAGCTGTAATTGCAGAATTTCTTTCTAAATATCCTGGTAGCCGCCATGTAACATATGATGCTGTTTCATACAGCGCTATGATTCAGGCCAATGAAGCTACTTATGGTGTTCGTGGCATTCCTTCTTATCATTTCGAAAATGCAAAAGCCATTGTGAGTCTGGGTGCCGATTTCCTCGGAACCTGGCTGAGCCCGGTTGAATTTGCCAGACAATACGCAGCAGGTAAAAAAATTGATGAGAAGAACCCAAGCATGAGCAAGCATATTCATTTCGAATCTGTTGCTTCCATGACCGGTTCTAATGCCGATGAAAAATACCTGCATCGCCCTTCTGAAACCGCTGCTATCGCTGCTGCTTTATTAAGCGCAGTAAATGGTCAGGGTGTTAGTGGTATCAGCGATGCCAAACTGAAAGCAGGTATCGAAAAAGCTGCCAAAGCATTGAATGAAAATAAAGGCGCTGCATTAGTAGTGGCCGGAAGCAATGATGTAAATATTCAGGTGATAGTAAATGCTATCAATAATGCCATCGGTGCCGGTGGAACTACCATTAACTGGGGTGTGCTCGATCACCAGCGTGCTGGTGTAGATGCAGATTTTGTGAAACTGGTAGAAGACATGAATGCAGGTGCGGTGAATACCCTTCTCGTTTATGGCGCTAATCCTGCTTATACATGGTATGATGCGGAGAAATTTAAAGCAGGACTGAAAAAAGTAAAAACAACTGTTTCATTTGCTGCTAAAGTGGATGAAACTGCTGAACTGTGTAAGATTGTTGCTCCTGATCATCATTTCCTCGAAAGCTGGGGTGATGCTGAAGCAAAAACAGGTCATTTCTCTTTCATTCAGCCTACGATCTATCCTTTATTTAAAACCCGTCAGTGGCAAGACAGCCTGCTGAAATGGAGTGGTAATACTTCTGATTATCTCGCTTACCTGAAAAATTTCTGGAGCGCTAAACTGGGCGGACAATCTGGCTGGGATAAAGCCCTGCAGGATGGTGTGATCAGCATAGGCGAATCGGCTACCAAACCCGGAACCTTTAGTGGTGCCGCTGTAGGTGCTGCAGTTGCCGCTGCTACTTCAGGTAAAAAAGGTGGTAAATATGAACTGGTACTCTACGAAAAAGTAGGTATCGGTGCAGGCCAGGGTGCTTCGAACCCATGGTTACAGGAATTACCTGATCCGGTTACACGCGCTACCTGGGATAACTACGTAATTGTATCTCCTGCGCTGGCCAGAACCATTTTAGATATTGACCTGAACAATGGTGGTCAGGCAGATGCTTATGAAGTAAATCCTCCTAAAAAAGTAGTGAAGGTTTCTGTAGCTGGTAAAGAAATTTCATTGCCTGTATTAATCATACCCGGTACACATCCTGATACCATCGGTATCGCCGTAGGATATGGCCGTAGCAATAATATTGGTAAAGCTGCAGCAGGTGTTGGTAAAAATGCCTTCCCGCTGGCTACACTCAGCAATGGTGTGGTGAGCTACAGTAATAATAGCGTTGAGATTACTGTAACAGGTGAAAAATATCCTGTTGCCTTAACACAAACACATAACCGTTACGATACCACACAGGGTAACCGTACCGAGGTAATGAAAGAACTGACACTGGCTGATTATAAAAAACATCCAACCGAAATTCGTGAAGAGCGTGATCATGAGTTGAAACCATGGGGTGGACTGGAGAAATTTGAAAGTCAGGGTACCATTTATCCGGTTTATGACAGACCGGGCATTAAATGGGGTATGAGTGTTGACCTGAATACCTGTAATGGTTGTGGAGCCTGCGTTGTGGCTTGTAATGCAGAAAACAACGTTTCTGTAGTAGGTAAACCCGAAGTATTACGCGGTCATGAAATGCATTGGTTACGTATCGACCGTTATTACAGTGGCGATATGGATAATCCGAATGTAGTATTCCAGCCACTCATGTGTCAGCACTGCGACAATGCTCCTTGTGAGAACGTTTGTCCGGTGGCTGCTACCAACCACAGTTCAGAAGGTATTAACCAGATGACTTATAACCGTTGTATCGGTACAAGGTATTGTGCCAACAACTGTCCGTATAAAGTACGTCGTTTTAACTGGGCTGATTATACTGGTTCAGACAGTTTCCCGAATAACCAGGAAGGTCATGTAAATGATGTGGTAATGAACATGAATGATGATCTTACCCGAATGGTACTGAACCCTGATGTTACAGTACGTTCACGTGGTGTGATTGAGAAATGTTCATTCTGCGTACAGCGTTTACAGGAAAGCAAACTGAAAGCGAAGAAAGACAGCAGACCATTGGTTGACAGTGATGTTAAAGTAGCCTGTCAGCAGGCATGTCCAACCAACGCCATCACATTTGGTAATGCCAATGATAAACATAGCGCCATCACCATGGTGAGAACAGAGAATCCGAACCGTCAGTTTTATGTGCTCGAGCAACTGCATGTATTACCAGGTGTTACTTACTTGGCCAAAGTACGTAATACAGAATCGGCGCATGGTGAAGGAAAGCATGAAGCAAAAAAAGAAGCAGAACACGCATAGAGTGAGTAATGAGTAGTCAGTAGTGAGCTGAATGAAACACTCACTACTGACTATTCACTACTCACTAAAAAGATCTAAAATAACTATGGACCACTAACCCTGGCCCATGGACCAAAAAAAGACCAGATGCATTTAAAGTACGAATCACAGCTCAGGGAACCGTTGGTGTACGGTGACAAAAATTACCATCAGGTAACTGAAGACATCGTGAGACCCATTGAAGCCAAGCCCACTAAATTGTGGTATATCGGTTTCTATATTTCTGTTGCCTTATTGTTGTTTGGTGTGTATAGTGTATACCGTGAGGTAACTTATGGTATTGGCCAGTGGAACCTGAATAAGACCATCGGATGGGGTTGGGATATCACCAACTTCGTATGGTGGGTAGGTATTGGTCACGCAGGTACATTGATTTCTGCGATCCTTTTACTGTTCCGCCAGGGATGGAGAACAGGAGTGAACCGTGCGGCTGAAGCGATGACCATCTTTGCGGTAATGTGTGCGGGTCAGTTCCCCATCTTCCACATGGGTCGTGTTTGGATGGCTTTCTTCGTACTTCCTTATCCTAACACACGTGGTCCTTTATGGGTAAACTTTAACTCACCACTGTTGTGGGACGTATTTGCCATCTCAACTTATTTTACTGTATCTCTTTTATTCTGGTATTCTGGTCTGATTCCTGACTTTGCAACCGTTCGCGACCGTGCTTTCACTAAGCTGCGTAAACGTTTATATGGTATTGCATCTTTTGGCTGGACCGGTTCTACCAAACACTGGCAGCGTCATGAGAGTCTTTCTCTTGTACTCGCCGGTTTGAGTACACCACTGGTACTTTCGGTACACACCATCGTATCATTCGACTTCGCTACATCAGTAATCCCAGGATGGCATACCACCATCTTCCCGCCATACTTCGTTGCAGGTGCCATCTTCTCCGGTTTCGCCATGGTACAAACACTGATGGTGATTGTACGTAAAGTATTCCAGATGGAAGACTATGTTACGATTGGTCACATTGAGGCGATGAACAAAGTAATTGTATTAACGGGTTCTATAGTAGGCGTGGCTTACCTCACTGAGTTATTCATGGGATGGTACAGCCAGAACAAATATGAAGGTTACACATTCTGGTACAGCCGTGCTTACCTGTTCAGTCCTTATGGCTGGAGCTATTGGGGTATGATGGCTTGTAACGTACTGAGCCCGCAGATATTCTGGTTCCGTAAAATGAGAAGAAACCTGTTCGTAACCTTCTTCATGAGTATTATCGTGAACATTGGTATGTGGTTCGAACGTTTTGTAATCATCGTTACCTCATTGTACCGCGATTACCTTCCTTCCAGCTGGTCTGTATACTACAGTCCTACTATCTGGGAAGTTGGTTTCTATGCAGGAACATTCGGTTTGTTCTTTACCTGTTTCTTCCTCTTCGCCAAATACTTCCCGGTAATTGCGATAGCAGAGATCAAGTATGTACTGAAAACAACCGGTGAAGGATATAAAAACAAAATGGGCAATATTGAAGAGCAGAAGCTGGAAGATTTTGTACATGAACAGGCGCACCATTGATAATGTGCTAATTTGAAAATTTGGAAATTTGAAAATGATGATTTGATGTTTGGAATTTATAGGAAATAAACACATGTTCATTTCCAAATTTCCAAATTTCCAAATTGTCTAATTAAATATAACATGGCAAAAAAGAAATTCGTAGTAGGCTGTTTTGATGATGAAGCAGTATTGTTTCCTGCGGTGAAAAAAGTTCGCACGTCTGGTTACAAGATTCATGATGTGTATACACCATTTGCGGTACACGGATTGGATCATGCACTGGGATTGAGAGAAACCAGTTTGCATACTGCAGGTTTTATCTATGGTATTACCGGTACCACAACAGCCCTGAGTTGCATCAGCTGGATTTTTACCCTCGACTGGCCGCTGAATATTGGTGGTAAACCACATTTCGCTTTGCCGGCATGGGTACCCATCATATTCGAGTTAACGGTATTGTTTGCAGCGGTAGGTATGGTACTTACTTTCTGCTACCTCTGTCAGTTGGCTCCTTTTGTAAAAAAGCATCATTTCCATCCCCGTGCAACAGACGATCTGTTTGTAATGGTGATAGAGTGTACCGATAAAACAAACGTTGAAGACCTGAAAGCATTCCTGAGCAGCAATGGTGCTGTAGAAACAGATGTTCAGGTAGCTGAGGAAGGCTGGTGGTTAGGTCGTTACGACAAAGACGAAATGATGTTTGAAAACAAAGAAATCGTTGCTGCTTAATTTTTGAATACTAAGAAGATGAAGAAATTATTGATCATAGCTGTTGCTGCCACTGCCACAACCATTGTAGCCTGTAGCGATGTAAAGCGTACACCAGGTACCATTTATATGCCTGATATGGCATACAGCCGTGCCTATGAAACCTATGCAGATCATAGTAACCTGACTGAAAAAGGCATTCACTATACAGCAATGCCTGTTGCGGGAACAATGGCCAGGGGTGCTGAACTGCCATTTCATATTGCCAAAGATGCGGCAGGTGATACCACCAATTATTATGCATCTCGTGCAGTACCCAACCCTGTTGATTCTATGAGTGAGGCAGAGACTATTGAAGCTGAACGTCTGTATCAGGTTAATTGTGGTATCTGCCATGGTAACAAACTGGATGGTAACGGTCCTTTGTACAAAGGAGGAGAGGGTCCATATATTGCAAAACCCGCCACATTGGTAGGAGATGCGAAATATGAATCAATGCCAGACGGACAAATGTTCTATTCTGTTGCTTATGGTAAAAATATGATGGGTTCATATGCATCACAATTAAGCCGTAAACAACGCTGGATGGTGATTAAATACATCAAGAACAAACAAAAAGAAGCAAAAGCAGCAGCTACGTCAGCACCTGCAGCAACAAAATAAATAGTATTAAATCCTAGCTCCGGATTTTAATCCGGAGAGATTAAAAGAATAAAAATGGCATCTATCAAAACGCAATTTGAGATACCCGGCAAAATGAAAACATGGTCCTATGCCTTGATTGGAGTAGGATTGGTGGCACTGATCGCAGGTCTGGTGATCAAGGGTTTCAGCGCCGATGAACATGAGCAGACTCAGTTCTGGGGTACACTGATGTATAATACCATTTTCTGGACCCTGGTTTGTAATGCCAGTATGTTCTTTATCTGCGTTACTACGATGGCTATGGGTGGATGGCAGCAATCATTCCGCCGTATTCCGGAAGCCATTTCTACCATGGTACCCATATTTGGTGCCATCACTTTTGCAGTATTGATTTATGTAGTCTTAGGTCATAAACACCATATTTATCATTGGTTAGACAGCGAAGCGGTTGCCAACGATCCGATCCTGAAAGGCAAAGCTGGTTTTCTGAATCCTGTATTCTTTATTATCTGGACTACCCTCACCATTGGCTTATGGAGCCTGTTGGGATGGAGAATGCGTCAACTGAGCAGTGAGGCCGATGAGGCACCAATGGATGCCGAGAAAGGCGCGAGCTTTATCTGGAGAAATACCATCCGTGCTGCTCTCTTCGTAGTATGGTTTGCCTTAACTGTTGGTTCTACTGTTCCCTGGTTATGGATGATGAGTATCGATGCACACTGGTATTCTACCATGTATAGCTGGTACACATTCGCCAGTTCATTTGTATCGGGTATGTCGCTCGTAGCTTTATGGGTGATTTACCTGAAAAATAAAGGTTACCTGGAACTTACTTCACAGGAACACCTGCACGATATTGGCAAGTTCATGTTTGCGTTCTCTATTTTCTGGACCTACCTCTGGTTCTCACAGTATATGCTGATCTGGTATGCAAACATTCCTGAAGAAACTGTTTATTTCAAACACAGGGTACAGGGTCCTTATAAAGGTATTTTCTTCCTGAACCTGATCATCAATTTCTTATGTCCTTTGTTGATCCTGATGAAGCGTTCAGCCAAAAGAAATTACACATTGATCACTTTTATGGCAGTATTAATCATCTTTGGACATTGGATCGATTTTTACCAGATGGTAATGGGAAGTCTGTCTAAAGAACATGTAACCCTTGGCTGGTTCGATTTTGGTATACTGAGTTTATTTGTGGGTATGATGATTCTGGGTGTAGGTAAAGCTTTGACAAAAAAACCATTGGTTCCGAAATATCATCCTTTCCTGAAAGAGAGTGTGATTCACCAGGTGTAGTTGTTAATTTGAAAATTTGGAAATTTGAAAATTTGTCCGCCTCAGGCGGATCAAATTGAATAAATACTGATAGTATTATGACAATGTTTTTAACCATAGCCGTAATTGTACTGATTTTTGTAGTGATATTTCAGATCGCCAAAGCGAGCGAATATGTATCGGTACTGAAAGGAGAAGAAGTAAGCCGTAAACAAAACAATAAGATCAACGGATTCCTGATGATGGGATTTCTGGTATTGGGTCTTATCGGTGTGTGGTACTGTAATAAACTTTATTATGGTAAGACCCTGCTGGTGCAGGATGCTGCCAGTGTGGAAGGCGCACGTGTAGATTCAATGTTATGGGTTACACTGGCTTTAACAGGTGTGGTGTTTATCCTTACACAGATCGTTCTGTTCTGGTTTGCCTATAAATACCAGGAAAAAGAAAACCGTAAAGTATTCTTCTTCCCACATAACACAAAGCTTGAAGTTATCTGGACAGTTATTCCTGCCATCGCATTAACTGTTCTGGTTGTAATTGGGTTGAGAAACTGGTTCCTGTTTACCGGAGAGCCTCCTCAGAATGCCATGGTAGTGGAAGTAACCGGCAAACAGTTTGGCTGGATCTATCGCTATCCGGGTAAAGACGGATCATTCGGAAAAAAATATTATAAAAACATCGACAACGCATCGAATAGTCTGGGTTTGATATGGGAAGATAAACTGGGTCATGATGACCTGGTAATGGAGCAAACCATGTATCTCGTGAAAGGCAAACCCGTAAAACTCATCATCGGCTCAAGAGACGTAATTCATGACGTGGGTCTGTCTCATTTCCGTATGAAAATGGATGCGGTTCCGGGAATACCTACCACATTGTGGTTTACGCCAAAGTACACCACAAAGGAAATGAAGGAGTTGACAAAAAATCCTGACTTCCAATATGAAATCAGTTGCGATCAGATGTGTGGTAACGGACACTATTCTATGAAAGGAGTAATAGAAGTAGTAGACCAGGAAGAGTATGATGCCTGGATGGTGAAACAAAAGCCGTATTACGCACAGCAGTTCCCTGATAAGGATACTGCCGCGCCAAAAGCGGTTGCAGACACTGCTAAAACAGCTTCTGCAAAACCTGTTGAAGCAGTGAAGAAAGCAGTGGCAAAATTGTAAAACATTGTTCAACCGGAATACGAAACGGTTGTTATCATTGATAGAAATTTATAAAAGCAGATTATGAGTAATGAAGCAGTAGTGCATGCACATGGAGCAGTGACCACACATGAAGGTCATGGCGATCATCATCATGAGCATCACCATCATGAGACTTTCATCAGCAAGTATGTATTTAGCCAGGATCATAAAATGATCGCCAAACAGTTTCTGATTACCGGTATGGTATGGGCTGTATTGGGTGGTCTGATGAGTGTACTCTTCCGTTTACAACTGGGTTATCCTGATGCTACTTTCCCATGGCTCGAAGATATTCTGGGTAAATGGGCTAAAGGTGGTCGTATTACACCTGAAGCTTATTATGCGCTGGTTACTACACACGGTACTGTACTGGTATTCTTTGTATTAACTGCGGGTCTGAGTGGTACTTTTGCCAATTTCCTGATTCCTCTACAGGTAGGTGCACGCGATATGGCATCTCCTTTTATGAATATGCTGAGCTACTGGTTCTTCTTTGCGGCCAGTATCGTGATGCTTTCATCCATGTTTGTTGAAACAGGACCCTTTAGTGGTGGTTGGACTGCTTATCCGCCTTTAAGTGCATTGGGCGATGCTTCGCCGGGTTCTAAAATAGGGATGGATATGTGGCTTATATCAATGGCCTTATTCGTAGTATCTTCTCTGTTGGGTGGTTTGAACTATATCGCAACAGTATTAAACATGCGTACAAAAGGTATGAGCATGACCCGATTGCCACTTACTATCTGGGCATTGTTCTTTACTGCTGTACTGGGTGTATTATCATTCCCTGTATTATTCTCAGGTTTTATCCTGTTGATTTTCGACAGAAATTTTGGAACAAGTTTTTACCTGTCAGATATTTTTATCAATGGTGTGGGTGCATTGCCTAATGAAGGTGGTAGCGCCATCCTTTACCAGCACTTGTTCTGGTTCTTAGGTCACCCTGAAGTATATATTATCCTGTTACCTGCCATGGGTATGGTATCAGAGATTCTTTCTGTGAACTCACGTAAACCCATCTTCGGTTATATGGCGATGATTGGGTCACTGTTCGCTATTGCTATTCTCGCCTTCCTGGTATGGGCACACCATATGTTTGTAACCGGACTGAATCCTTTCTTAGGTTCTATCTTCGTATTACTTACATTATTGATTGCAGTACCATCTGCTATCAAAGTATTTAACTGGCTCACCACTTTGTGGAGAGGTAATATCCGTTTCACACCAGGTATGATGTTCGCTATCGGATTTGTTAGCTTATTTATCTCCGGAGGTTTAACTGGTATATGGCTGGGTAACTCAGCATTGGATATTCACCTGCACGATACTTATTTCGTAATTGCACACTTCCATATTGTAATGGGTGTGGCATCTATGTTTGGTATGTTCGCAGGTATCTACCACTGGTTCCCTAAAATGTATGGCAAGTACCTGAACAATACCATGGGATATATCCATTTCTGGGTAACCATTGCCGGTGCTTACCTGATCTTCTGGCCAATGCACTACGAAGGTCTTGCAGGTATGCCACGCCGTTACTACGATTATAGTATCTGGGAAAGCTTTAAACAATTCGTAGAACTGAACAGATTCATCAGCACAGTAGCTATGATTGTATTTGCTGTACAGTTATTGTTCCTGTTCAATTTCTTCTACTCTATTTTCAAAGGAAGAAAAGTAACCACACTCA
This sequence comes from Sediminibacterium sp., assembly GCF_019264485.1. GTDB lineage: Bacteria > Bacteroidota > Bacteroidia > Chitinophagales > Chitinophagaceae > Sediminibacterium. Next base: position 496,932 of record NZ_JAHVAA010000014.1, on the reverse strand, counting down.
ATCCATGGGGTGCCAATACACTTGAGTGGACTACACCCATTCATCCTGGTCATGGTAACTGGGTGGGTGAAATACCTGAAGTACACCGTTGGGCTTATGATTATGGTAAAGATGGTAAGGAATTTATTCCGCAAACAACACCGGTGGGAGCAGATGAAAGTGATCATCATTAATTGATAACTGTCTTGTAAAACTGGTAACAGTTACAGGATTTGAATAATGTCAATGCTCCCGATCATTCGGGAGCATTGTTTTTAGACTTGGAGGGATAGGGAATAAGAAGTGGAGAAAGAGTTGACTTGTTGATATTGTGGGACTAATCAGATTAAATGACAGCAGATACAAAAAGCTCAGCATCGTATTCGGTAGCGGCCAAAGTGAAGGATTACTTCCAGCTCATCAAATTCACGTTGAGTTTTACGGTAGTTTTTTCATGTGTGGTTTGTTACCTGCTGGCGCCAAAAGTAGTGGAGTATGATCTGGGGATGATTGTAGTTCTTTTTATTGCGGGTATGCTGGTAACAGGAAGTGCCAATGCTATTAACCAGGCTGTTGAGAAAGATACGGATGCCATGATGAAACGTACCGGTAAAAGACCGGTGGCCAATGGCAGAATGAAACAACAGGAAGCCTATGTGTTTGCCCTGATTGCAGGCTTATTAGGTGTGGGAATGATGTGGTATTTCTTCAATCTCTCATCGGCATTGTTGTCGGCTTTCAGTTTGTTTCTGTATGCGTATATCTATACGCCGCTGAAAAAAATAAACTCAATTGCTGTATTGGTGGGGGCTTTTCCGGGAGCACTGCCCTGCTTGATAGGATGGGTAGCCGGTAATGATGATTTTAGTGCAGGTGGGTGGATATTGTTTGGCATACAGTTTCTCTGGCAGTTCCCGCATTTCTGGGCCATTGCGTGGGTAGCACACAGTGACTACAGTAAAGCCGGCTTTAAATTATTGCCATCCGATTTGGGTCCAACCAAATTCACGGCATTACAGGCTATTATGTATTCAGTGTTGATGATACCGGTTGGTATATTGCCTTACTATTTCGGATTGACAGGTGAAACGAGTATGTGGATTGTAATTGCGGCTAATCTGTTTATGGTGATACAAAGTGTTCGGCTATACCGCGATATGGATGTAAAAGCAGCACGCCGGGTAATGTTCAGCAGCTATATCTATCTACCGATAGTGTTGCTATCCTTACTGGCGGATAAAATAAAGTGAGTAGTGAGTAGTGAATAGTGAGTGTTTTCTTTACTCACTACTCATCACTCACTCAAAAAATAAAACTGAGATGATGACAACCGTGCAGACCAATGAGCCCAAACGCATTCACCCGCATAAATTTACTATGTGGGTGGCCATGGGTAGTATTGTAATGGCATTTGCGGGACTAACGAGTGCCTATATTGTAAAAAAGAACCAGAGTAGCTGGCTTGAATTCGATCTGCCCGTGGTATTCTGGTATTCTACTTTTGTAATATTAATCAGCAGTGTAACCATGCACCTGGCAGCCAAAGCATTTAAAGCCAGAGAAATGGGGCGTTATCGGAGTCTGATAACAATTACTGCTGCACTGGGCGTATTGTTCATTGTATTGCAATACCTCGGTTTTGTAGACCTGGAAGCAAACAATATTGCACTGGTAGGCCCTAAAAGCAATTCGGCGGCATCATTCCTGTTTGTAATTACGGGTTTACACATGCTGCACGTACTCGGAGGTGTAATTGCATTGCTGGTGATGTTTGTACGCGCTTACAGCCGAAAAACAAAGACCTACAGCAGTGTTCCGGTAGAAGTAGCGGGTACTTACTGGCACTTTGTAGATGTGCTCTGGATCTATCTTTTCATCTTTTATAACTGGATCGGATAGTTGAAGAAAAAGTTAAGGTTTATGCACCTTTTTTGAACAACAGCCAATATTTTTGTAACGAAATTTTTAGAACGATCATGGCAACGACAACAACTGCAACAACAACCAAATTGTGGGGTGGCGGAAAGAGTCCCTTCAATGTAGAGTACGGCAAATTAATGATGTGGTACTTCCTCATGAGTGATGCCTTCACATTTGGTGCATTCCTGATCTCATATGGTACCATTCGTTTCTCTACCAATGGATGGCCCGACCCCAATGAGGTCTTCAAAAGTTTCCCTTTTGCTCCGGAAGGGATGAATGCGCCGTTGGTGTTCGTGAGTATTATGACCTTTATCCTGATCATCAGCTCAGTAACCATGGTTCTGGCTGTACATGCAGGTCATAACATGGATAAAAAAGGGGTGGTGAAAAACCTTGTTTGGACCATTATCGGTGGTCTGGCCTTTTTGGGTTGTCAGGCATGGGAGTGGAACCACTTACACCACGAAGGTGCATGGTGGGGCAGTAACCCTTTCCTGAATGCTGACGGAACCGCTTCTTCTACCAATTTTACTAACTATTTCTTTACCATTACCGGTTTCCATGGCTTCCATGTATTCTCGGGTGTGATCATCAATATCGTAATGCTGATCATGACACTCATGGATAAGTTTGAACAGCGCGGACATTACCTGATGATCGAAAAAGCCGGTTTATACTGGCACTTTGTAGACCTGGTTTGGGTATTTGTATTTACCTGTTTTTACCTGGTTTAATCAACATTCATTCATTTAATTAAGATATTGATATGTCACATACAGTAGGTCACGAAGAAACACATGGAGGCGGTACCAGCGAAATCAAAAAAGTAACCATCATCCTTTCTGTATTAACCATCATAGAACTGGTACTCGGTTTCTGGATGATAGGTATGGAAAGTGAAGGATTACGTTTGGCCGTTAAAGGAACCATTATTATCCTGATGCTGGCAAAAGCATTTTATATCGTAGGTTATTTCATGCACCTGAAACATGAAATTAAAAACCTGATTATGACCATCGTAGTGCCGCTGGCATTATTCATCTGGTTCATCATAGCTTTCCTTGCAGATGGTAACTCATTCAGAAACCTGCGTAATACTTACGATCCTTATTTCAAAGAACAAAGCACTATTAAGGTAGAAAAGAAAGCACATGGTGGCACACATGGAGCAGCAGCATCTCATGCCGATTCAACAACACATGAGAGCAAAGAAGCGGTGGAAAACAAACACTAGAATTTTTATTGTAAAATATTAATTGGAAACCATCGCTCATGTGGCGATGGTTTTTTTATACCACTCGAATATGAACAGGAAAGCGATACTGGGTTTAATGGTGGCCGTTTTTATTCCGGTTTTCTGTTACCTTGTTTTAAAATATGCCAGTGAAAATGCGGTAGATATGCCCCGTAAATACCTGCTCGATACCGTTGTTACCCGGGTAGAGAAAGGTAAAATGATAACAGACAGCATCTGGCACAAAACATCGAATATAACACTGCAAAACCAGTTAGGCGACACCGTAAGCCTGTATGATAAGCAGGGTAAGATTATGGTGGTTGATTTCTTTTTTACCAGTTGTAGAAGCATCTGTCCCGGACTTACCCGCAATATGGCCAGACTGCAGCAATCGTTCCTGAGAGGGGGTAATGTTCGCAAAAAAATAGACACATCTATTGTACAGTTCGTTTCATTTACAGTAGATCCGGAACACGATTCGGTAAATATTATTAAAGATTATGCAGATCGTTTTGCTGTAAACCACGATAACTGGTGGATGCTTACAGGTAACAAAGATTCTATTTACCGTTTTGCATTTGAAGAACTTAAAGTAGACAAGTTCAGCGAAGAACCGATGAGTCCGGATTTTGTACACACCACCCGTTTTGTGCTGCTCGATAAAGACAGGTATGTAAGAGGATATTATAATGGACTCGACTCATCATCTTTATCAAAACTGGCAAGAGATATTGGCTTGTTAATGCTGGAGAAAGACGAAAAGAAAAAGAGTACCGTATTCATGCAAATCATCGACCTGAGCTGGTTATGGCTCATCATTGTTATGCTTGTTATTTTCTTTGTTTTATATATGCGCAAACGAAGAAAAATAAATGGATAAAATACCAACTTTTCTATGAACTTCTGTGTTTTCTCCACAGAAGTCCATCCGGACAATGACAATAAACTAAAATAATCATGCTCGAACCTTCACTCCCCAAAAACGACAAACAGGCCCGCTGGCTCATAGGTATTTTTTCAGTAGTTGTATTCACTGCTGTAGTGGCGCTTGGGAAAATAAAACTCAATATCGACCTAAACTTTGATGTACATATTTTTGCAAAAATCAATGCATTTATCAATGCAGTGATTGCCGTTTTACTGGTGGCAGCACTCATAGCAGTAAAACAAAAGAAATACGCTCAGCATAAACGTATTATGATGGCAGCACTCCTTTTATCAGTTGCCTTTCTTGTGTCCTATATTCTTCATCATTTATTAGCCGGAGAAGCAAAATTTGGTGATACGGATCATAATGGTATTGTAAGCGAAGCAGAGAAATTAGCAGCAGGAAGTATACGGATTGTGTATTTCCTTATACTGATTACGCATATATTTCTGGCGGCCATCATCCTGCCTTTTATTTTATTCACCGCTTATCGTGGCCTCACCGGCGAATATGCGCAACACCGTAAAATCGCCAAAATAACCTGGCCCTTATGGTTTTATGTAGCTGTTACCGGTCCGGTGGTGTACCTGATGATTAGCCCTTATTATTCTTAATTTGGAAATGTGCTAATTTGAAAATTAAATTCTCCTGTTATTTCCAAATTAGCACATTTTCAAATTTCCAAATTCTCCGCCGGGTCCCAGTATTTTTTATCGAAATCTACAATCTGGTCATCTTTTACTTTTATCTTTTCTTTAGCCAGTAATTCCTCCATTAGTGTAGGTGTTGCAAAATGAGCTTTGCCGCTAAGCATGCCGTTCCTGTTTACCACACGGTGTGCCGGCACTTTGGGTTTTACATGGAAAGAACCATTCATGGCCCAGCCTACCATACGGGCACTCATTTTGGTTCCTAAAAATGCAGCAATAGCACCATAAGAAGTTACACGCCCCTTTGGTATAAGACGAACAACATCATATACCTGTTCAAAAAAGGAAATGTCTTTGCCACCACCGGGTAAAACGGAGCGGGGTTTTTCTGTAATTTTTTTTGGAGGCACCTGTAAAAATTTATACAGGCAATTTACGATTTTGGTATCAGTGCTTTTTGTTTCTCTTCAATTAAAGCTGTTCTTCTGGGTTCCGGAACAGACTCATACTCAAACGGACAATGCCTGCACCCATGTCCACAGCAATACCCCTTGGCTGTATGATAGGCTTCTGTGAAAACCACATAACCATGTTCATCATAATAAAAATCTTGCCCCTCAATCAATGGATGGTTCACGAAGGTGTTGTTTTAATATTTCATCAATTTCAACAGACAGTTCTTTGTTTAGTTTAAAACAGAGGTAATGAATACGGTTGCTTTGGGCAATATCCAGTCCTTCGTAATGCGTTTTAATCAGTAATTCAGGCTTAATGGATTCCTGTGTATGAATATTTTCTGAATGTTCAAGTAGTTCCAGCCCATATAATTCTATTACCAGTAAGGTAAAATGATAAAGATCGGGACTGTCTGTTTTTAAATGTACCAATCCGTCTTTCTGTAATAACTGTTGATAGAGCCGCAGAAATCTGGGATGTGTGAGTCTTTTTTTGGCGCGGGAAATCCTCAGTTGCGGATCGGGGAATGTGATCCATATTTCAGCTACTTCTCCCGGCTCAAAATAATTGGTTATTTTATCCATATGCGACCGTATAAAAGCCACATTGGTTAATCCTTCTTCGAGCGCGGTTTTGGCACCACGCCATATGCGGTTACCCTTAATATCGATACCAATGAAATTCCTGTGGGTATACATACGGCCAAGTCCTACTGCATATTCACCTTTGCCACAAGCCAGCTCAAGTGTAAGCGGGTTGCTGTTGTTGAAGAAATCCTTCCATTTACCCTGCATATTTTCAGGATATTCCAGCACATTGTCAAAGCCCTTGATCGCTTCAAATCGTATCAGTTTTTTCTGTCCCATCAGGCGGCAAAGATAGGAAACAGAGAAATAAGGAATAAAGAACAGAAGAATCAGAAAATACTATAGAAGGTATTTATCTCCTTTCACTGTTCCTTATTCCTTATTTCTCTGTTTCATATTACAACAGCCCTTTACCCGCTACAGCTTTCAATACCCTTCTTTCGGGCTCAATGGCGAGGAGTGAACTTGCCTGTGAAAGTGCTTCCTGGAAATCGCTAAGCTTTTGAGAACTGGCATGACTCTCGGGCGAGTCCCATAATTCGGTTACCAGAATATGATCGCCATTTTCGGTATCCTGGTTAATAATATATAAATGACAGCCATGTACATAGGCGATTTTGTTGTACAACCTTGTAAGAATGTTAAGTAGGTTATTACCTTTCGACTCTCGGGTAATAAAACGGGTTTGCAGTGTGTAATGATGCATATTGGGTTTATTTGCTTGTTTGTTAGACACGCAAGAATGGGGCCATGAAGCCTGATAGCTGTGAAAGAAAGACTAAAATCAACGATACAGGGCATAAAAATCCCCCATCTGATGATGGGGGATTTTGTTTTTATAGGATTGGATAGTCTGCTTCCTGTTGGTGGCCGGCCAATTGGGCATTAGTTCCCGCCACCCACACGGCTCTGCTCTTCCTGAGAGCCGCTGGTTCTGCGACGGGGTTGTGAACCGGGGGTATTTTTTCCAAAACGATAAGCAAAAGTTAGGGTAACCTGTCTGGCATCTGGTAAAGCCAGTGTTTTTACATCCACATCACTGTATTTGGTGGTGGCCCTGAATTTTTGCCAGGCAAAGGGGTCACGAATATTCATACGAACGGTGGCTTTGCCCTGCATTACCTGTTTTTGTAAACCAATACTCATCAAATAAACAGGATGGAAAACAGCCAGTTGATCAACCGTTTTATGACGGTAAAAACCACTGAGTTCAGCATTCAGGCCTTTCTTCTTATTCAGCACAAAACTATTGGTAATATTCATGTTGAATGAAGTAAAGGAAATATCAATCGGGTCGGTATTGTAAATGCCTTTGTAATGATTATTAAAAACAGTAGCAAAGAAATTGGCATTCCACCATGAGTTGAATCGGGCAGGTGCTGTAACAGAGAAACTTATGTTGTTGAACTTTGCAATATTCTCGGAAGTGTTATAGGTTATTTTATCTGCCGAACTCTGGCGAAGAATTTGGGAAATTACATTGTTCGTCGTATTCACTGCCAGCGTAAAAATAAATTTCGATTTAAAAGCATAAGTCAGTTCTGCATTATGTGTAAACTGTGGTAAGAGATAAGGATTACCCACCCTGTAAGTTAAAGAGTCTAAAAAGAAAGTAAACGGATTCAGGTCCTGGTAATTGGGTCTGGTTATACGTCTGCTATAAGAAGCAGTAAGCTGATTTTGTTTATTGAAAGCATAACTGATGAATACACTCGGAAAGAGGTTGGTAAAATTTCTTTTAAAACTCGAATCGTTTGAAACCTGACGCCCTTTGGCAATGGTATTTTCCAGCCTCAAACCTGTTTGAACCGACCACTTACCCAACTGTTTATTGGCATTTACATAGATTGCATTGATATTTTCCCGATAAATAAAATGATTGGATCGGTTATCGGGAATCCATGTTTTGTCGGGTAGCTGGCGGGTATAATTCACTTCATTGTCATTTTCAACAATACTGCTTTTTACACCGGCTTCAAAACGACCGCCCTTGTAAGGCTGTACATAATCAGATTTGAAGGACCAGATATTGATGGTAGAAGGAATGTGGCCATTCAGTAAAATACTGGGACCAACCTGATTACCGCTGCTGTTATATACATCGGTAGTAAGCAGCAAATCGGAAGTATTGTTGTATACTACATAATCAATATCAGTTGTCAGTTCTTTGCCTGCAGAATCGAAATTGTGTTTCCAGTTGAGGTTACCTGTAAAATTTTTAAAACTGGTAATATTTTTAGTGCTCGATAAAAGAGTTGACAATATATTTCCGTTATTGTCTTTGATAACAGATGAGCTGGTAGGTAATGGTCTTCCTTCAAACAAAAAACCACTCATTACTACACCAAAAATATTTTTCTTATTGGGCTGATAATCTAAACCCAAACGAAGGGTCTGATTGAAATTGCCAAAACGGAAACGGGTTACCAGGTCTGATGAACCATCTTTATTACCCATGGCGTCATAAAAATTTCGCTCAATATTGAGTGTCTGCCGGCCACGGAAATAATTGGGCAGGTAACTGCCAAAGAAATTAACCTTATTGTGTTTATAGTTGAAAGTAAAACTGTTCTGCGATTTTGGAATTACATACAAAGCCCCTTCAGGTTTGAAGAGAGCGGCCGTAGCACCCAACGTAAGTGTACCGTTAAAACCATTACTGCGTCCTTTTTTGGTTTTAATATTAATAATACCAGAATTACCTGCCGCATCGTAACGGGCCGAAGGGTTGGTCATAATTTCTACCACATCTAATTCTGCAGCGGGCATATTGCGTAAGAGGTTGGCAAGGTCGGTGGCCGACATATAAGTAGGTTTACCATCGAGCATAACAATTACCCCGGCTTTACCACGTAAGCTGATATTGCCTTCATTGCTTACACTTACACCCGGCGATTTTTCCAGGATCTCCAATGCACTCGAACCCGCACTTGTAGGAGAAGCTTCTACATTAATAACTGTTCTGTCTATTTTGGTTTCTACAAATGGTTTCTTGGCACTCACCGTAACCTCATTCATGTTGCGTACTGAAGGTTGGAGCGAAATAAGTGGAACAGTAAGCGGATCGGCATTTACTGCAAATGGAGCCGACCATTTTTTTGTATAACCTACCAATACCACAGAAAGCAGGTACCTGCCCGGTTTAATATTGATGAATTCGTATTGTCCGTTTTCATTACTTACTGCCAGCTTTACCAGTGCAGAATCTTTTTGCTGTAAAAGAGAAATAGTGGCAGAAGCAATATTTTTTCCCTGTTCATCCTGTATGGTGCCCGAAACAGAACTGCCAGATTGGGAATAGGCGCCTGTAAGCAGGAATAATGACAATACAAGAAAAGTAAATTTTTCTTTCATGCGGTTCGGTTTTAAGTATAAGCAACCTAAAGATTTGATTTACCGCTGAGACAAAAATGCTAATAAGGACAGGGGCGAAAATTTGCGGGTGCAATGGGTGAAAAGGCCCTCTTTGCTCGAATGGTTTTGTCAGTTTGTTACATAAAAAGGAGCTTGTATCAAAGAGCTAAACTCAAATGGCATCTATATAATCTGCTGCTTTTAGTACACCATCAATACCCGATAAAATTTCTTTATAACCAACTCCCATCCATGTAAACAGATCAATAATATCCTGAAAATGAGTTCTTGCGTATACTGTTGCAATGGTATTACCCATACCAAAACAAATGGGTTCATGATGTGCTACCCGGTTTCTGATAGAATTAATACGGTTTAGCCTTGCATATATATTACCCTGGTTATGATGGGGCGGTAAGCAGGGGAAAATTTTTAATAAGCTATTTCCTCCCGCCCTAAACTGGTTACCGGCAAACATAAATTTCCAGGTACCAAAACTAAGTTCGGCGAGTAGTTTACCATGTGTATAGTTATTTCCGAGACTGGTATATGCCGCTTCAATTTTACTGAACGTTTTTTTACAACCCGGGCTTGTTAAAAAACCACCGGGCCGTATTGATGCCAATAACCATTCCTGTGCCTGCGGTGAAGGAAGAAACTGATGTTTGTAATGCGTATCAATTTTATTTCTTAAAACAACTTCAAATATGCTGATGGTTGCAAGAAAAGCCTGAGAGAGCCTGATATTAGCACGGTACAAGCGCATCGTTCTACGCGTATTGTATGAGCATGAAATTTTATACCTGGAAAGCCGTTGTTCTGAAATCAATGCTTCAAACTTGCTGAATTTCAATGCTGTAAATTTTTCAGGTTAAAATTGTTTTTTAATTAAAATAAATATTATCTTTACATTGTTATTCCCCGTTTGGCGCTGCTCTGCATCCATCGGGGTTTTTGCTTTTAAGGGCCTATGTAATTGTTTATTCATTGAACGAAAACAAACCCTGCTTTAGCGCATAAATAGCTACACCTGCAGACGTTCTCACCTGCATTTTCTTGTAGATTAATGCCCGATTGTTTTCAATGGTTCTTCTGCTGAGAAAAAGCATTTCTGCAATTTCCTGATTGGTTTTCTCATGGCATATCATATGAATGATCTTTAATTCGAGTTCAGAAAAATTGATGGATTGTTTATGCTTGTAAGGGTTAAAATGGCTACGCCCCAGCAGGCGAATCATTTTGGTATTGGTGGTTCTGCAATAATAGGGGTAGCCTTTGCAAACCTGGTCGAGGGCAGTAAACAATTCAGCCTTTGGCATATTCTTGGTTATGTATCCAATGGCTCCTGCTTCTAATGCTTCAATAATCGATACATCGTTTTCGTAATTGGTAAGTACTACGCATTTAATAGAAGGGTTCCACTGAATGATCTTTTCTATAGCAATAGAACCCTCCAGTAACGGCATTCTTAAATCAGTTAAGATAATCTGAGGATCAAGCGTTTTTGCTTTTTTAACCAACTCTTCACCATTAGATGCTTCACCTACAATATGGTACATTTCATTATCACTGAAAAATCCCTTGATACCTTCCAGGTAAAGTTCATGGTCGTCGGCAATCAGTATACGAATCTGGTTATCCATGTTCCTGTTGATTTAAAAGTGAGTCAAGTGGAATTATAATTTCATAACTGGTTCCTTTATGATGATCAGAAGAAAGATTAATACTTGCATGTAATAATTTAACCCTTGAATAAATATGTGATAAGCCAGCCCCTTTAAGCATCCAATCTTTATTTTGGGTATTAAATCCGATTCCATTATCCCCTATAAAGAGAACAAGATTTTTTTGCTGTACTCTTACTGTGCACTGAACAGAACTGCAAGCGGCATGTTTGAGTGTATTAGTCAGTATTTCTTTTATAATTCTATAAATGTGTATTGCTTTCTGAGGGAGGAAATTTTGTTCATCAAAATCAAGGGTACACGACACCTTTATTTTATGACTGGAATTTATTTCTTCCAGTAATTCAATGAGAGTAGTTTTTAAACCTAAACTGTCGAGTGAGGGAGGAATAAAATTATAGGCAATCTCTCTAATTTTCATCCTCATATTCTGTACCTGTTTCAATACCTTTTTGTGAATAGTATCATCCTGAATTGATTGTTGCTGAACCAGTATACTGATAGATGCAAGGCCGGCTCCAATTTCATCATGCAGATCGATATGCATTCTTTTTCTTTCAGCATCGATGAGTTCAACTTCTCTGGCCAGTTGCCATTCATATTCTTTGAGCCTGAAGCGGTATTGCCGGAATAATGCGAACATGAACATAGCCAACAGAATGGTAAGAAAAATCAGACTGGCTAAGAGTATGGTGTAGTTGGTTGTTGTCTGGGTATCCATAAAATGGCTATAAAAAATGAAATATTAACAAGAATGTTTAATGCAGAAAGTAATACCCACAGATCGATGTGGAAATTTGTAGCTTGACTTGTAGAGAACTGTTTGAATACATGTATAAATGCACGGAAAGTAAAGTAGGCCAGAAAAGAAAAGCATAATAGCAGATCGGTTTTCTTATAGTGGGTAGTAAACCTGTTAAACGTAAGACGGGAAAGTTTGTCTATACTGAACCAAATAATTAATAGTGAAGCAAATATTCGGAAGAGTGAATTGCTGTTCATCAGGCTGTGAAGCCAAAGATTATCTAATACCCATATCAATATTCCGGAAATAACAGAAACAATTATTGATAATTTGGTTAAGGGGTTCAGTTTCAGAAAAAACCACACATACAACAGGTATTCAAGTAAGGTATATATGTTAGAATTGATCAGGTTATTGTGATATAACCTGATCAATATAAAACTCAATCCTTCATTTAGTAGCCCAAGGAGAAGGATTAATAGAAATGGTTGATACCTGTCCGGTATTTGTTTACAACGTATTAATGCTGTCGTTGTAGGCAAACAGATAGAAAAAGCAGATATGGTCGCAAACAAAAAATAGTTCATGACAGACTATTCTATTCATTTAATGGCGACGGCGGAGGACAGAGTGGGGGACATTGGAATGCATCTTCAAGGATAATTCCTTCGTCATCTGTCAGCAGTTCAGGATTATTTATGGGGAGAATATCCTGCCCGTTTTCATCCACAGCAACCAGCACGCTGCAGATTCGGGTATCCGCCTTTCTTCCCAAATATATACGAAAAGAATGACATCCGTTCTGGTTCAATAATGCTTTTACAGAACTTGCCAAAAAAGTTTCCGAGTAAGGCATATCCTCTCCGGGATCTTCACGGAAACGGGTCGTGTAATCGATGGCCTGGGCCAGTGTAATTTGATGTTGAATCATAGTGTTTAGTTTTGAATGCAAACTATGTGCACGCGCTACACTGGAAAAGGTGGTAAATACTTTATTAATGGTGGTAAATACTCTATTTTTTAGATACTAAGTGGGGGAAGGCTAATGAACAGATAGTTTTAGTATACCAGCTATGATGGCTACACTCAACTATCGTCGTATTGAACTAAGGCCAGAGGTTCCACCCGGGTGGGAATCTGTTCGCATGCAGGGAACTAATTTTACTTCATGGGAAGGGAAAGAGGGTATTGTAATGGTAGAGGACATTGCAATTAACCCTTTTTCTATTTTGGTTGCCCGTATATTTCTTCGGTCGCCTGAAAGAATAGAATTACGCTTACGAAATACCGGTCTTTGTTTTTCCTTTTGTCTTGAAGGATTGTGGCAGATAACTAACGGCATCCAGTTTTCGAATATCAAAAAAAACCAATACCAATTATTTTTTTCAGATGATATACAACTCATTCCACTACAGAAGCCGGGGCGTGTAAGTCATTTATTAATTATTCGAAGCAATACCCAAAAACCTCCTGGTGGTGAAGAAAGCTTATCCGGGTCTGTAAACGCTACTGCTTTAATGATGGACCTGATATTACAGCTAACACAAACATCTTTTTACCCCCAGCCCAGGTCATTTCATGAAAAACTAATCCAGAACATCATTAAAACTGCGGAGGAGGGAATAGGCAGTGATAAATTACCATCCGGAAAATTTACAAACGCTGAACTGGATGCTTTGTATAAAGTATGTGAGTTGATTGAAAAAGACCTGAGACAACATCATAGTATTGTATCGCTTGCTGCCTACAGCGGAATGAACCGGCAAAAACTTACCACAGGGTTTAAATCTTTATTTGGACAAACTATTTATACCTATTACCAGCATAAACGTATGCAACTGGCCCAAACCTTATTGGTAACCAGCGATTTGCCCATAAAGCTGATATCGAAAAAAGCAGGTTATGGTAATACCAGCAATTTCTCCATTGCTTTCAGAAAATTTTATGGCATAACACCCGCTCAAATGCGCCGAAAAAAACAGGACTGATAATTACATACAATTTGCTGCCATCCTCATAAACCGGCCTGAGTAGTTTGGTGCCATGAAACCGAAACTCTATTTCCTGTTTTGTTTTTTACTGATTCTATTATTCACTTATACCGCTTTTAGTAAATGGCTCAATATGGAGGCCCATCTCTATGCCATGCGTAACCAACCTTTTTCAAGAACGGTAAATAATTTTCTGGCTCATGCTTTGCCGCTGGCAGAAATTATTGCGGTTATCTTATTGGTAATTAATACCACCCGCTTACTGGGTCTCTATCTCTCTTTGTTGTTAATGACATTATTCACAGGGTATGTGCTTGTAGTGTTATTGGGTTTATTTGGTCGAATTCCCTGTTCCTGCGGAGGTGTAATTGAATTGTTGGGTTGGAAGGAGCACCTGGTATTCAATATTTTTTTTCTGGCAATCAGTATAGCAGCCATACGCTTACACAAATATATTCATGCATGAACAGGGAAAGCCGAAAACCTGTACAAACGAGTAGGCAATTATTTATTCATTTTAATTCAAGATTTATGAAAAAGATTTCAGTTTTTCTCATGGCAGCACTCCTGGTAGGGGTAGCCAGTGCTTTTACTACTGTTAAACCTGTAAAGCAACAGGTGGCTTATGGGTTTGATGGAGTACAATGGCATGAGGTAAATACGGAAGATATCAATGTTACCTTCCAGTGTATCAGCGGTGCCGAGTATTGTCTCTTTGATGAACCCAACGGCACACCATTGCCAGGCCGATTACCAAACGAACAGTTTGTAAAAATTCCATAGTTAAAAAAGGGGGGATTGCCCCCTTTTTTATTTTGTTTTCGCATCTAAAATATCCTGTACCAGTAGTTCAACTTCATCCCTGTTTTTGGGCATATGGGGGTTCGATTTAAACATTTTATTTCCTTTGGCCATAATCATTACCCGTGGGTATGCCTGAATTTGGTATTGCTGAATTAAACTATGTTCCATTCCCATTCCATTGGTATAGGCATTCACAAAATCAGCATGTGAGTAAATTCCCTTTGATACACTACTGAGCCAGGTTTCTCTGTTTGTATCAATTGAAATACTCATAAAAATAATATCCGGATCACCTGCCAACCGGTCTTTCGCTAATCTGAGTACCCGGGCCATTGTAATGCAGGCATCGCAACCGGTAAACCAGAAATCTAAAACCACTACTTTATCTGCATAATCGTTACTGTTAATTGTTTCTCCACGCAACCCTGTTAACGAAAAAGGCGTTACCGTTATACCTGGGGTATAATTTTTTTCAAAATTTTCAACAATGGCTTTAAGCTCGGGTGCATAAACCATTGTGCCAACTTTGGCTATCAGTTCCTGAATATTTTCTGTATTTGCATTAAAGGTAAAAATATAAGCTAAAAGGGCAGTGGCTATTGCTTCCCTGTTATTCTCCGGCCATTGTTGTAAGGCATCTGCATATTTTATAGCCGGAAATTTAGGACTGTTGTTCTCCTTTATTTTGGTTTCAATCATGGTTTTCCTGACAGCCATGTCTAAAAATTCCGGCGATAAGGTTGAAGTACTGTAATGGGTAAACAGTTCCTGGAGTATTGGAGTAATGATCGTTGTATAGTCAGTATTCAGCTGCTGGATGTCTTTTTCCGGTGATTTTGTGCTGATTAACTTATCTTTTAACGTACTATATGTCGACATAATACCCTTGATTTTTCCTACTGTAAAATCTCTTTCAATTATATTTCTTGAAGTCTCGGAAAAAACGGCTCTATTTGCTTTGGTTAAACTATCCCAGTACGCTCTGTATTTGGATTCGTTACTTTCAAAAACAAAAGCTGCTTCTGTAAGATTTGTGTATCGGTCAATTATATTCGTTTTGATTCCTGCAATCTTGTTATACAACCGTGCATAATGAAAAAGATGCAGTGCCTGATTTTTAGCTGCATTTCTACCGGTAATATTTAAAAAAGGACGATTTGTCTGTGAATAGTTTTTATAACTGTCTTTCCCGGCTTTGACAGAGATACTATCACCCGGTTCAATTAACTGATCGCTGAAAAGGAGTCCTTTTAAATGCGTAGATGTAATGGAGCAATAATAGGGATGATCCATATCAGGAATGTTAATTTGAAAGTTCCCATCACTGGTTACAATTTTTTTTTCCGTACTTCCCATAGCAGTTATCCCAAGTTTATATGGATAGTAGCTGATGGTAATGGTATCGTTTGTAAAAGGCCATAGTGTACCATTAATAATAGCAGATGTAGCAGTTTTCTCCAACTGTCCTATAGCGCAGTTACAAAACAGGGTGATTATGATGATAAATTGAATTGCTTTCATATTTTAAATTTTATCTGGGGTTTTGAATAATACCACTCATGCTGATTTCATTAGCTGGAATGGCGAATACATATTTATTGCTGCCCGGCAGCAGTGTGTAGGTCTGGTTGCCTAATTTTCTCACAAGGGTTATATTGGCCCCTTCTTTATTGTACCGTTTCAGGTCGGACCAACGGTGGCCGCGCCAAACCAGTTCTTTTCTTCTTTCTGTTCTGATTTTTTCAAGTGCATCTGTGGCATTCAGGGCTGTAAGCGGTACAAAAGTTCCTGTACGCCATCTTTTCTGCAAAAGGGTATTCAGATCTGCCATAGCTGCCTGCCACTGACCGGTTTTGGCGAGGGCTTCTGCACGAATGAGCCATACTTCATCGGTAGCAATACCTGTAAATGGAAGTATTGTTCCGGAATACCCTCTTTTAAACCCCATATTTGTACCACCTGTTGCCCTGAAAAAAATACTTCTCCTCAGATCATTGGTAGTATATGATCTGTATAAAGCAGTATCTGCAAAAACAGTAGTGGAAGTAGTAAACAAAACAACATATGTACTGATGGCCTGAGAGAAATAAATGGTTTCCGCATGTGAGCGGTCAAAAGGACTTACAGCCGTTGTACTAACCGTATTATAGTCTGTTAGATAATTGTATAAACGTAAACAACTGTCTGCATAAATTCTCGCCTTTTCATACTGGCCGGAAGCAGTTGCCATTCTTGCCAACTGTGCAAAAGCAGCTGGTTTAGACGGCCTGTTTTTTGCTACAGGAGGTACAATATCCGATAACAAAGCAGCAGCTGTTAACAGATCGGTAAAAATACTATCGTAACAGTCTTTGATGCTGCTTCTTGGTACATTCTGATGAACATTGGTATTTCGCCTGATTGGAACACCTGGTGTTGTTGTCATGGTAGCACTGTCGAAAGCTGCTGCAAAATGTTGTACCAGGTTACTCAAGGCAAAACCTCTGAGAAAAAAAGCAGATCCTTTAATATTGTTCCATTCGGCCTGTACAGAAGTGGCAGGTGGATTTTTTTCTAATTGTTCCAGTACAATATTGGCATAGAGTATTTGTTGATAACAAAGGGACCAGTCAGAAATATTTAGTTGACTGCCATATAAGTCAGACTCCCATGTATAACTGGATCTTTCCAGAAAGGGTAAAGCCTGCCAGTTGGCTTCGGTTAAATAATAATCATCACTGCCCATTTCACCCAGGCCAGGTGAATAGGTAAATACCTGAGTATTATCAAGTAATGACCTTAGCTCAGCCAGTGTAGAAGGAATGATGATCGCTGAATTGGGTTTTTTATCAAGAAATGCATCTTTATCACATGCTGTTAGTAAGCAGAAACAGCAGCATAAATAAACCAATCGTTTATAAGTATTCATAAATCAGGTGTTGAGGTTAAAAATCAATTTCAAGTCCTAAAGCATAAGTTCGTGGGGAAGGGAAGCCCGTAATATTATCGGGATCAATGCCTGCCTTATTTGATTTCCAGAGTATACCTATATTATTGGCATATGCATATACCCTGCATGATTGTATATGCAATGGATTCCTTTTTTGCATTGGTATATTCCAGCTGAATCTGATATCTCGTAAGCGTATATGGTCACCCTTTTCAATCAGCGCATTTGAGTATTGATAAAACTCGTCTCTGGCAGGAACAGCGGGATATACCATTGATGGGATAGTGGTAAACATCTCATCTCCGGGTACCCGCCATCTTCTTGCATAATCTGCATGGGTAGAAGGTGTTGCAGAAAGCGAAGAAGAGAATGCGGAGGCATAGTGTACCGATGATCTTCTGAAATAGTAACCCATCGAATACACCATATTTACCGACAATAAAAATCCACGATAACTGATATCATTTCTGAACCCACCAAAAAAAGTGGGTCTGCCCGATCCGATATACATAAACTCATCTTTTGTAGCAGGATTTACCAGCCGGCTATAATTTGTACTGGTAGTATTATTGAGCAGCCCTAAAGGATTTCCTGTAGTAGGCTCTAAACCCGCCATCGGATAAGCAAAAACAGCTGACCAGGGTTTACCCTCATAGGGATTAGAGGTTATGTTGGTAAGATAAAATTTTGTGAGTGCAGCAGGAACAAGGTACCGTTGAATGATATCTCTGTTGTAACTGAATAACAGTTGTGCAGACCATTGCAAGGGTTTTTGAATTATCAGGGCATTCAATGTCAGATCAATTCCCTTTGTTTGAAGATCGGCAATATTCTGCCGGAATTGTGTTACACCTGTTTGTGGAGCCATGGGACTGGCGCCTAAAAGATTTTTACCATTTTTTTCATAGTATTCTAAGCTGGCATCTATTCTTCCATTGAATATGGAGAAATCAATACCTGCATTCAGCACATGAATTTTTTCCCAGCTGAGTTTAGGATTGGGAGGATTAACCAGGTAGGCAGTAGGTTGACTGAAAAAGCTGTTAAGATCGCTGCCTGCAGTAGTGTAAGCGGTAGCTGTTTTATCAAGGTTACCACTTACGCCATAAGTAAAACGAAATTTAAGCGTATGAAGAAGTCCGGGTTTCCACCAGTTTTCTTTGTGGACCATCCAATTGCTTCCAACAGACCAAAGCGGAACGGTTTTCTGATTGGCATCTACGCCAAACAGATTAGAAGCATCTTTTCTGGCACTAACAGTAAGCTGATACCTGTTTTTGTAACTATATCCCAGATTTATGAACTGCGAAAGAAAACGATCTGTAGTCTGGTTATTGTCTGCATTTGTGGGTATTCTTGAAGCCAGTCCATTGGGAAGCGTAGGGAAAGTACTGATGGGATTGATTTCCTGGTCAATACCATTGCTTTCATTAACACCATATCTTCTGATATCTGACCTTCTCGTTGTGAAGTCACGGATTTCCATACCGGCTAATACATCAAGAGTATGATGTTGCTTCCAGCTGTTACGATAGTTTACCTGAATACGACCATTGTGAGCAACAAAGCGTTGATCTGTTCTGTTGAGGATATCACCAAACGGGATGGCTGTAGCGGGAATACCTGTAGCATAGTTGGGTAAGGTATAGCGATTAATCAGATCTCTGGTAAAGTATTGATCCATAGACAGTAGGTTGCGCGTTTCTGAAGTGCCCGTTTCGAGTTGGTAACTCATCTGCACCTGTAATCCTTTTCTGATACGCCATAAAGCGGATGTCAGGATTCTTGTATCCAGTCTGGAAGTCTTATGATTTACCAACCTGCTTTCTTCATAGGGCTTGTTTAACCATGATAATAATTGGCCCTGACCAATGGTATCCAGCCATGCTTTACGAAAGTCTCTGTACACAGGGATTGCATTACCCTGCTCATCTACGAGGTCCTGATAAATGGAATAATTACTGGAATAGGCAGACGAAGGACTATTGGTAGCAGAAATAGCCATATTGAGGTCAGTGGAAAAATCCAGTTTGTCCTTAATCAACTGAATCAGCGTTTTACTCCTGAGTGTAACCCTGCTGATATCGCTTTGCAGTTGAGGCTGTTGTTGTTTATCCCATCCCGCAGAAAAATAATACTGTGCCCTTTCACTGCCACCCGATACATTCAAAGCATATTGCTGTGCCACTGAACTGCGATAGAAATAACGTAAAAGGTCTGCGCGGTTATCTGTTTGTAAGAGTTGTTGAATTTGTGCAGCAGAATCTGCAGCTGTTATTCTTCCCGCTCTTCTGTCATCAAAAATGCCTACAGCAGGTGAGAGCCCGGGAAAACGCTGGTTGATTCTGTTATTATAAAATCCCCTCCCAAAAAGAAAGGATTCCATCTCTATCAGTGCTGCGGCATCGGCTGTTTGCTGGTAGTAGAGATCGGGTTTTTCACCGATGGTAATATTGGTATTGAAGCGTATCTTGGGAGCAGGTGACTGTTTTGCTTTTTTAGTGGTAATTACAATCACACCATTACCAGCCCTTACGCCCCAGATAGAAGCAGCTGCTGCATCTTTCAGGAGTGTAACCGATTCAATATCGTTGGGATTGATTTGGTTGATATCGCCTTCAAAAGGAAAATTATCAACTACAATCAAAGGTTCAGTATTGGCAAGAATGGTGCTTCGGCCACGTATTTGAATGGCCGATTCGTTGGCATTGGGAGTTCGGTTGCGGTTAAAAATTAAACCTGAAGCAATACCATCTAATCGGTCGAGCACGGATGCACCTACTTTCCGATTAAAGAGTTCGGAATTGATTTTGGTGAATGAACCCGTTGCTCTTTCTGCCGGTATAGACTGATAACCTGTTTGTACTTCAACCTCGGTAAGCAACTCTGTGGAAGGATCTAAACGGATATCGAGAAAAGAGGCATTGGTAACCCTGATGCGTCTGGTTGTATAGCCTGTATGACTGATAACCAGTGTATCTGGAAATGACAGGATGGATAATTGAAAACGACCCTCTTTATCAGAAAGTACGCGGCTGCCTTTAGCAGTAAGGTATACCAGGGCATCAGCAATTGTTTCATTGTTGCCGGCAGACCTTATTTGTCCTTTTAACAAGGAGCTGTTTTGAGGAGAAACCTGCGCAAAGCTCAGCCATGGGCAAAGCATTGCCAGTAAGCAAAATATTCGCATTTTTTGCAGTTAAGAATGTTGAGAAAATAGATTATTCAGACTAGTGTATGAGATGGGAAATAAGCTATACCGGGTTTTTCGGCTTTTTGGCATACTGGGTTTGCAGTAAACACCAGGCGGAGCCAAGAGGATGAATTTGGGTGAACTGGTTTTTCATATTAAAGGAATACCATGGGTTCATGTTTCTAAACCGAAACTGAAAAAACCGGGGGGTGTTTTTTTCAGTACAAACCCTGTGTAAGAGAAGCTGGCATAGAACGGTGTCCAGTGTTTCTCCAGAAACAGCGGCTGTCCTCATCCAAAACTCACTCATAGTAAACAGGGTTTTCATGTTTTTATTATTGGTTATTTATTCATAAGAGTCTTACAGGTATTGCGTTTCAAAGCTTTTCCGAAAAGACCCTACACAAATTTTAATGATGCGCTATTCACCAGTATAGTAAAAAAGCTATCCAAATATAACAAATATTCTTAGTCATGACTAAGTGGACAGGTTTTTTTCTTTTCCGTCTTTGCACCTATAATGTTGAGTAAGAACTTAAAAAATAAAGTAGACTGGTTTGTGATCAACAAAATCAAGGAGATCAGAAATGAATTAGGCATTTCACAGGTTGATATTGCTGTTCACCTTGATGTTTCTTCTGGTTTTATTGGTCAGGTAGAGAGCCCTAATTTCCGCACCAAATACAAAACATCACACCTCAACGAAATAGCCAAACTGTTTAATTGCTCCCCCAAAGATTTCTGGCCTGAGAAACCACTTTAGCATTGAGTATGTCAATTAATAACCTACTACGTCTGACGTGTAGCGAACTCAGTAGCTTTTATTCTTCCTTCAAAAATAATTTCCCTGACACTTAAATGACAAATACAAACAGTTATTTCTCATTGCGTAAATGGAATTCCTCATTTAGATAAGCACCTGCATATTCCACAGATAGTTTTGCGACCTCAAAACAATTTGTATGCAGAAAATTTTATCAATACTAATCGGCCTGTTTGTTTTTTCCTTTGCCTTTGCAAATGAAGAGTCTGAAGGCAACAGTGTCATCAAAGGAAAAATTACCACTACAGAAGGAAAAGCTGCAGTAGATGTAAGTATTCAGTTAAAAGGCTTTACCAAAGGAGCCATCACCAATGATAATGGCGAATTTATTATCAGGGGATTGAATGCAGGTAATTACGAGTTAGCAATTTCATTGGTTGGCTATAAAGAAGTAAACAGGAAACTTACACTTACTGCCAATCAAACCACTACAGTATCTATCCAGTTAGAACTTACTGAACAACAGTTAACAGAAGTAATCATCAGAACCGGTATTCGTTCGTATAAAGCGGGAACAGTTTCTTCTTCATTACGCATACAAACGCCCTTACTCGAAATGCCACAGAATATACAAGTGGTAACAGCCAAGGCTCTCGCCGATCAGCAGGTAATCAGCATGAGTGATGGAGCCATTCGTAATGTGAGTGGCGCCATCCGAATGGAACACTGGGGCGATCTGTATACTAATATTACAGCCCGTGGTTCACAGATTCAGGCTTTTCGTAACGGATTCAATATGGTAAACTCTTTCTGGGGCCCGTTAACAGAAGACATGAGTTTTGTAGATCATATTGAATTTGTAAAAGGTCCGGCCGGCTTTATGCTGGGCAATGGAGACCCCAGTGGTTTATATAATGTAGTAACCAAAAAGCCAAGCGGACATAATAAAGGAGAAGCTTCATTAACCATGGGCAGTTTCGATCTCTATCGTGCCACACTCGATCTTGATGGAAAATTTAATATGGAAGGGAAATTATTATATCGCCTGAATATTTCAGGTCAGCAGAAAAAATCGCACAGGGCCAATGAATACAATGACAGGTATGCATTTGCGCCTGTAATTACTTACCAATTCAATGATAAAACAAAACTCACCGCAGAATATGCCTGGCAAAATGCACGGATGAGTGATGTAGGATCTTACTATGTATTCTCAACAGATGGTTTTGCTACCCTGCCTGTTGGCGCTACTTTCTTACCTGCAGGTTTGCCCGGCACCAATATTAACGACCATACTGTTTTGTTAAACCTGCAACACCAGTTTAACTCAGCCTGGAAACTCACGGCACAAACCAGTTATAATAATTATAAACAACAAGGCAGTTCTATGTGGCCCGCAGCTGTAAACAGTAATGGCACTATTCAGCGTGCTGTTAGTAGTTGGGATGCAAAAAGCAGTATCACCATGGCGCAGGTATTTCTGAACGGAAATATAACTACCGGTCAGTTGCAACACAGAATATTGGGTGGCGTGGATGTATCGAACAGACAATATTTTGCCGACTGGAGTCAATACCATTTACTCGATACAGGAAATGCTTTATTCGATACAAGAAATCCTGCTCTCGGCAGACCTTCCAACGGATATCCGCAGTTCGATTTCAGCACACCACTCGAACAAAGAGCTGTGGCAGCAGGTGGTACCATGGATATGCGTAATACAGGTATTTACCTGCAAGATGAACTGGGTCTCTTTAACAATAAACTCCGTCTTACCATCGCAGGTCGTTATACTACCATCTCACAATCTGAATGGGGCGCGGCAGCAAAAACAGCCGACCGCTTTACACCCAGAATTGGTTTAAGTGTTTCGCTTGACAGACAAACTACTGTTTACG
This sequence comes from Sediminibacterium sp., assembly GCF_019264485.1. GTDB lineage: Bacteria > Bacteroidota > Bacteroidia > Chitinophagales > Chitinophagaceae > Sediminibacterium. Next base: position 473,810 of record NZ_JAHVAA010000014.1, on the reverse strand, counting down.
GATTGTTTGATCAGGCATTTATTCCACAGGCAGGCAGACTCGCCAATGGCGGTTCTGTAAAACCCATCACAGGCAATAATATGGAAATCGGTTTCAAGCGCGACTGGGCCGGTGGAAGATGGAACACCGGTTTAACATTCTATCGTATACTCAAAGAAAATGAATTAACAGCTGATCCGTTTAGTCCGCCAGCATCGGGACTGAGTATTGTAATGGGACAAAAAAGAGCACAGGGTATTGAATTTGATGTGAAAGGACGTATTGCACAGGGACTGGACCTGGTTGCCAACTATGCACTCACCGATTCAAAAATTACCAGGGTAGCAGCAGGTGTTACATCTATGAAAGTAGGTGATGTGGTACCCGGTTATGCAAAACATACAGCGAATGTATGGCTCACTTATCGCTTGCAGGATGGGGCTTTAAAAGGACTTGGTTTCTCAGGCGGATTAAGTTTTCTCGATGGTCGTAATACTTACTGGGATCTTTCACCCGATCCCACCAAAGTCTTACCTGCTTATACCAAACTCGATGCAGGTATTTCTTACGAGAAAGATATGTTACGCCTGAACCTGAATGTATTCAATGTACTCAATCAGTATCTCTATAACGGATCATATTATCAGTGGCTTTCTGCCTACAACTGGCAAACAGAAGCACCTCGTAATGTTAGATTCAGTATTGCTTATCGATTCTAAACAAGACTATTCATGCGATTTAAAAAATGGATCGGTAAAATACACCTATGGCTCGGACTAAGTTCCGGGCTTGTGGTTGTATTCCTCGGTATCACTGGTTGTATACTGGCATTTCAGCAGGAGATAGAAGCTGTTACGCAACCGTATCAATACGTGAAAGAACAGAATAAAAAAATATTACTGCCATCGGTTATCAAACCAATTGCTGAGAAAGAAGTACCTGGTAAACATCCACACAGTGTATTGTATGAGAAAGGTAAAGCCGCTAAAGTAATTTTTTATGGAGACGATTATTACAACCTCGTATACATTGATCCCTATGATGGGAAAGTGTTGAAGACAAAAGACATGAGTCTCGACTTTTTCAGGATCATCATTATGGGTCATTATCAGTTGTGGTTACCGGTAGCAATTGGTCAGCCCATTGTAGCAACTGCCACACTTATTTTTCTGGTACTGATGATTACAGGAATAATACTCTGGTGGCCCAAGAATAAAGCAGCCAGCAAGCAACGTTTTAAAATTAAATGGAATGTTCGCTGGAGAAGAAGGAATTATGATCTTCATAATGTACTTGGGTTCTATATGAGCTGGGTAGCTATATTTATCGCGGTTAGCGGACTGGTGATGGGTTTTCAGTGGTTTGCCCGATCGTTTTATGCAGTGACTTCGGGTGGTGAAGCCATCAAAGCATTTTACGAACCTGTATCAAAAAAACAACCGCTGCCCAACGCTTCTTTTTCTGCGGTGGATGAATTGTATAAAAGGGCAGCAACTACTTATACCGATGGACAAACAATAGAAGTACATTATCCTGAAACAGACAGTTCGGCGGTAGCACTGGCCATCAATCCGCTTCCGGGCACTTATTGGAAAGTTGATTATACTTATTACAACCAGTATACATTGGCCGAAATGCAGGTGGATCATGCTTTCGGACGTTTTGCAAATACCTCTGCTGCCGATAAAATTTATCGGATGAACTACGATGTACATGTTGGTGCTATTGGAGGACTACCCACCAAACTGCTTGCTTTCTTTGCAAGCCTGATTGCTGCCAGTTTACCGGTAACGGGTTTTATTATATGGTGGGGGAGAAGGAAAAAAAATGTATGAGTAAGCTTGTGAATTGTTTTTAACTCAAGTTTGTAGTATGAAGATCATCTATAATAGTGTTTTTAGTGATTTTCTGGTATTTAGTTGCAATTCATTTATACTTCGTCATTTATTGGGTTGATTGCAATAACAGGGTTGACTTCAAGGGAAGAGTATATCGAGGGCGTGAAGAAAAGTTCAGGCTAATAAAAAAGCCACTCCATGTTAGAGTGGCTTTTGCTGTAGGGGGAGGGATCGAACCTCCACGAGGCAGTTAGCTATAGCGCAAAGTTCAGTGGTCGACCCTGGTCGAACCGGTATTGCTACCGATCCGGCTCTACACTACGTTTGTCCTGTTATCCTCACCCCCGAGACAAGAGGGCATGTCTGCCAAAAATTTCATCACCCCACAGTATATAAGAACTATTTCTTTGTTTGACAACACAATATTAGGTTAAATAGCTTATTTCTTACAAATATTTCAATATTTATTTTTAAAATATAGATATTATTCAATAATATTGATAATTAATTAAATTTCATCAAAAAATAGCCTTGAAAATGTCTGCCAAATTAAATCTTGACAAACTGGATTACCAGATCATCCAGGAAATGATGGAAAACGCTGAAATTTCTTATGCCGATCTCGGTAAGAAACTCTTTGTTTCCGGTGGTACCATCCATGTAAGGATCAAAAAACTGGAAGAACTACATGTAGTGAAAGGTAAAAAACTATCTGTTGATCTCAAAGCCCTTGGGTATGATGTTATTGCTTTTATAGGCGTTTATCTCGAAAAAAGCTCTTTATACGATACCGTTGCCAAAGAACTGAAAAAAATTCCACAGATCGTCAGGCTTAATTATACCACAGGTAACTATAGCATGTTTGCAGAGATCGTTTGTAAGGATATACAGGAACTGCGTTATGTACTGCACGATGAACTCCAGAAAATAAAAGGTATTGAAAGAACAGAAACCTTTATCTCATTAGAAGAAAGTCTGGACAGGAATGTTGTGGTACTTTCTGAAAACAGTTAAAAGATCAACCATTAAATTGTACTTTCATAAGGTATGAATACAAGTTCATTTAATATGGCAGAAACAGCCACTGTCATTCAACATAACTGGAAAAAAATAGTACTATTTACTATACTGTCTGCTGTTGTAGCGATAGTAACTGTTTTTTTGATGCCTAAACAGTATCGCTCAACCGCTATGCTGATAGCCGCAAACCCGCAACTGGCAGATAAATCTCGCTTATTCAATGAGAACATTCAGGGACTCTATTCTTATTTTGGATCTGGTGATGATCTGGACCGTATAATGGGTATTGCCGATCTTGATACTGCATACAAACAATTAGTAGATGAGTATAAACTAATTGACTATTATAAACTTAGTAAAGATGAGAAACCTATTTTAAGAAGAAAAGCAGTTTTAAAATTACGCGAAGATCTGTCGCTGCAAAGAACAGAAAAAGGACAACTAAAAATTTTGTGCTGGACAAAAGACCCACAGTTATCAGCTGATCTTATAAATGCTTTGGTTAAAATTGTAACAAAACAAATTGAAACTATAGCACATGAGCAATACGCAGGGTCAAAATCTTTTCTTGAAAAGGCTATACAAACAAAAGAAACAGAGTATCAGCAGTTGGCAGACAGCTTAAGAAAAATACCAGAAACTAAAGACCAGTTATTTGAATTGTTGCAGTTAAGAATAAAATCTGTTTTAAGTGATTTACAGGAATATCGAACATTAGCTGCGCAATTTGGTGTTATGACAAAAATGCAAACACCTGTATTGTTTGTATTGGATAAAGCAGTTCCCTCTGCCAAAGCCGAACGACCTGATAAACCTGCTATTATACTCGCTGCAGCCGTCGCCGGTTTTATATTTTCAATATTACTCTTATTACTGGGTAATCGTAAACAGATGAACTAACTGATGCGTTCTGTGTTTATCTCATATCAGCGAAAAGAAATACTGTCATTACTCGTATTTATATCTTTTGCTGTTATCGCCATCCTGACACAACAATGGCAATGGGTCTGTATTCCTTTTGCATGGCTAATTATTCCCACCTTTTTTCAGTTTGTAACAAAAACTACTGAGCAATTATTTTGGCTTTTATTATGTCTGCTGCCTTTATCAACTGAACTCAATATCACTCCCAGGCTTGGACTTGATTTCCCGGATGAAATTGTGATGATACTGCTCACCGGGGTAGCATTGCTATATTGGTGGCATCGCCCACAACAGTTTCCCTTAGCGGTGTGGAAACATCCAGTATTTTTTTTGTTAATCATGCATGTCTGCTGGATAGGTATTACTACTATTTATGCGATAGAACCTCTTCCTGCAATTAAATTTCTGTTAGCCAAAATCTGGTATATAGTTCCCTTTGTTATTCTACCAGCCATTTGGCTGAATTCTATTTCACGCATACAAAAATTAGTGGCTTGCTTATTATGGCCTATGGGTTTTGTTGTTGTGGTTACATTATTCCGTCATGGGGTGGATGCATTTAGTTTTGAAAGTATTAATCGGCATCTCTCTCCTTTTTTTCGTAACCATGTGAACTACGCATCTATGCTGGTTTGCCTGCTGGCTGTTTTGTTTTGCGTATACCAGCTCACACCTCAAAATACCCGTAAGCGAAAATGGGTAATAACTGCATTATTGGCTGGTGCGCTGGCATTAATACTTGCCTATTCAAGAGGTGCATGGTTGGCCCTGGTAGTAGGTGTGTTAGCTATTGTAGCGATCAGGAAAAAACAAATGGGCGTATTAATTGTATTGGCAATAACGGCTGTATTGGTATCGACAGTCTGGTTGGTAACCGATAAACGTTATTTCCGTTTTGCCCCCGATCATGATAAAACCATTTTTCATACCGACTTCTCACAACATTTATCAGCCACCGTTGAATTAAAAGATGTTTCAAATGCAGAACGCTTTTACCGATGGGTAGCCGGTGCCCGGATGTTGGCAGAAAAACCTCTTACGGGCTTTGGCCCTTCATCTTTCTATCTTCATTACCGGCCCTATACAGTAAAACGTTTTGAAACATGGGTTAGCAATAACCCGGAACATTCAACAGTGCACAATTATTTTTTACTAACCGCATTGGAACAGGGGATAATGGGTCTTATCATTTTTTGTGCACTTTATTTTTTTATGCTTATTCGGTTACAGAAAATTTATCACCAGCTACATAGTTATTTTTACAGGTCTGTAACACTAACAGTAACTGTAATACTTGTCATGATTGGTACCATCAACTTTATCAGCGACATGATTGAAACCGATAAAATAGGCAGCCTGTTCTGGCTATGTATGGGAATGGTAATAGTACTCGATAGCAAACTGCGGGAAGAAAGAGAAAGCCTTGCGGGATGAAGCGTGAATAATGAATAGTGAAATGACAAAACTTGTATAATACTTTTAGGCTGTGCTTTAATTTCGGAGTTTCACTATTCACTATTCACTATTCACGCCTCACGCTCTCTCATCCCTCACATTCAATGCATCTCTCAAGCCATTACCTAATAAATTAAATGCCAGTACCAGTAACATAATGGCAATGCCGGGGGCGAGGGCGAGCATGGGATTATTGGTGATGATGAAATTATAGTTTTCCTTGATCATCAGTCCCCAACTGGGTTGCGGGGGTTGTACACCTACTCCTAAAAAACTTAAACCTGCTTCTATTACAATAGCAGATGCAAAATTACTGGCAGCAATTACCATTACGGGTCCCAGAATATTAGGAAGTATATGTTTGATGATGGTTCGCATATTAGAATAACCAAGTACCCTTGTTGCTTCTACATATTCCAGTTCGCGAATGGCCATCACCTGTCCGCGCACCAATCGGGCCACATTCACCCACATGGTGAGTCCAACGGCAATAAATACCTGCCAGAATCCTTTTCCGAGTACCAGTGTAATGGCAAAAACAAGTAATAATGTGGGGATGCTCCAGATAACATTCAGGAACCACATAATGATACCGTCGGTTCTCCCCTTGAAATACCCGGCCATGGCACCAAGGGTGATGCCGATTGTAAGCGAAATGATTACCGCAATTATACCTACTGCAAGACTCACCCTTACGCCAATAATAAGACGGCTTAAAATATCTCTTCCAAATTTGTCTGTACCTAAGTAAAACTTTACTTTTTTTACCGGTTCAGGTGCCGTGTAACGAAGCAGTACTGCTTTTCTTTCCGTAATAGGATCATCTACAATACGTTGATAGATTATACTATCTTTTTGTACCTGGTATGATTGTACAGGAATATATTGCCATTTATCTTCTACACCCCTGATCAGCCTCGAAAAAAAAGAGGAGGCCCCTGTTATTTTTTCGCGATTTATACGAAGTAACTGTACTTCATACCCCGGTTTTTTACTGCCTATTTCAGGAATCATACGATTGGCATTAGGGGAAGAATCGGGGGCAAGAAAATAACCAGCTACTGCAAGCAGCAAACTAAGCAGAATCAGTATCAATCCAAATGCAGCCCCTTTGTTACGGAGCAACCTCTTGAAAGTAGATAACGTATTAAGGGTGGTAGTCACTGTGGGAAATTACTGATTTATACGAATCACCGATTGGAAATGAATATTTACCGAAAAACGATCCTGCCGGATAAACGTTTTCACTGTATTGGTATCATTTATGTAGAATATTATTTATGTGGAATTTTATTAAATATTGTTTTCTCCTGTTAGGCTTTGTACTCATGATCTTATACTCCTGGTGGCCCGAACGAAAAGAATCGAAAAACCACTAAACAATCGCTTTATTTTACCTGTCTCCCCTTCCATTGATAAGTTCCGAATTTGCCCAGCCATCCGGCAACTACTGTATATATAAGATGCAGCGGTTGCATGAATGGAAAATATAACAAAGTGTCCTGCTGGCTATAAAAACGAGCTACGGAACGCATAAAAGAAAGTTCAACAACTGTTTTAACCAACATCAGTGTTAACCAATGTGCTATTTCACCGCTAATAAAAAGATTCACCGGTAGTAAAATTAATAACGCAAGATTTACTGCATATACAAGTGCAAGAATGCGGAAAACACTTTTATCATCATACCGATCGGCCTTGCTGGCCCAACGAATACGCTGGTTAATAAAAGCAGACCAGTTGTGCATGGGTGCTGTGGTTACAATAGCACCCTGGTGAAAGAGGTATCCTAGCCTGTCAGGATATCTTTGTTTGATTTTGAACATCAGTAACATATCATCCCCACTTGCCAGTTCATCAATACCCTTGAACTGTCCTACTTCATAAAATACTTCTTTTCTGTAAGCAAGGTTTGCGCCATTGCAGATGGTATGATAACCTGCAGAAACAGCGGCTGCAGTAATGCCCTGCAAGCTCATAAAATCGAGTAACTGGAATAACGATAAGATGCCTTTTTTATGTGTAAACATTACCGGTGCCGCTACGAATACGGGCCGCTGCTGCTGAATATAGGCATCGTATAAATGCAACCATTGAGCGGGTGCATTACAATCGGCATCGGTTGTAATAATCCATTCACCTTTACTTTTGCTGATGGCTACTTCAATGGCTTTCTTTTTATACGCATTCATCGGGTTGCCGTCGAGGTGTGCTTCGAGGTGAATAAGCTGCAGGTTGGAATACTCTTGCTGAAGTTGTTGAACAATTTCAACCGTTGCGTCGGTTGAATGATCGTTCACTACAATTAATTCAATAAGCGCCGAGGGATAACTGCTGTTGAGTATGGTTCTGATAACATCTGCTATACCGGCTGCCTCATTGCGTGCAGGTATGATGATGGAAAAAGAAGTAAGCGGTGAAATATTACCGTCAGGTTTAAATGGCTGTAAACGACGGAACCATTTCCTGTACTGAAGAATCAGCCAGCAATAGGCCAATACCAGCAAGATGGTGAGGAAGAGTCCGGCGGGATACATGTGACAAAGAAACTTATTTATGTTTATATAGTAGCAGCTTAGTCAGTAATCATCTTTAACAGGTTCGGTTTGTATTTTTCCTGTAACAGGTGGTGACCAGCTTCAAGTTCTTCTACGGTAATGAGGTGTTCCAGCCCTTTCTGTAACCGGAAACCATGTTTTGACAGGATAACCCGGTCATATTTTCCAAACAACAAATGAACTTTTACCTTATGAGTTGCAATGATTTTTTTCAGTCTATTGAGTGAAGGACGAAATTTTCGCATGGTGGTCCATCTTTTGTATAATTTTTCTCTTTCTTCCGCATCATCGAGGTAATGATGTGCAAACCTGCTGATACTTTTATTAAATAAACCAAGTCTGGTGGTTAGTGCCATCATGGCAAACATCCATCCGGGATATCGCATGGTAAACCTGAAAAGTATATTTCCTACCCATGTTTGTGTTGAAAATTTCTGCCAGGGATTTTTATGTAATCCGTCTGGGGCGACCAGAATGAGGTGGCTTATTTGTTGTGGGTACATTTCCAGTAAACGCATACAAACCCTTCCACCCATGCTATAACCCATTAACTGAATTGATTTGCCGGCCGGAGCAATCAACTGTATTATAGTCATTAAAACAGTTGGCTCCAGTAGTAAAGGGCCGGTCCAGTGGGTTTTGCCATGAAACGGCATATCAAAGGCGATGATCGTATGTGTTTGCCACAAATCTTTCAGCAGGAGAAACTTTTCACCTTCTTCTCCATAGCCATGAAAACAGAATAACCATTGATTACCAACGCCAAAGCGATGGTAATAGAGCTTTGAACCTTCGTATTCTATAAAAAGCTGTGCTGACAAGGAATTTTAAGGTTTTATTCTTGGCAATGTCAAAGAAACGAATTTACTTTGAAATTAGTTGCATAACTAACTATATGCCAAACAACCAATTCAAAAGAGGGGAATTATACAGTGTAATCAATGGGATGGCATCTACTGCTGTTGCCAGAAGGTTACAGAAAAATTTCAGACAGGCGGGTCTCGAAATTACCATTGAACAATGGAGTGTATTGTATCATCTGTGGAAAGAAGATTGTTTGAGTCAGCAGGAATTATGTAACCGTACTTTCCGCGATAAGCCCAGTATTACAAGGCTGATTGATAACCTCGAAAAACAGAAACTGGTAAAACGTACGGCTTCTAAAGAAGACAGAAGAATAAACCTGGTTTGTTTAACAGAAACAGCAAAAGGATTACAGGATTTGACGATCGATCTGGCCAATCAAACCATGAGTGAAGCATTGATAGGAGTGAACAAAGAGGAGATTGAAACAGTGAAATCGGTGTTTCAGCGCGTGTATGATAATTTAACTTAGGGTGCAAGTCAATGGTCAATGGTCCATAGACCATTAACTACTTCAAATCATTAATTAACTAACAAATACAAACTTCCATGGAAACAACAAAACAGGCGAAAGCCCTTCAGGGTGGTGAGTGGCTCATTAAAGAGAGCAATCCGTTTGAAACTTTTATACCAGAAGATTTCAACGAGGAGCAGCATATGGTGATGGATATGTGTACCCAGTTCCTGGATGCAGAAGTATTACCGATTATTGATCGTATCGATAAACTGGAAACTGGTCTTATGCCTTCTTTGCTGGAGAAAGCCGGTGAACAGGGGCTGTTATCAACTTCCTTCCCCGAGCAATACGGCGGACTGGGAAAAGATTTTATTACGTCTACCATTGTAAATGAAGGTTTGGGTGGTGGCCATTCTTTTTCCGTTGCAGTAGCGGCTCATACAGGTATTGGTTCATTGCCCATTTTATATTTTGGAACAGAGGAACAAAAGCAGAAATATATTCCCAAACTGGCCAGCGGCGAATGGAAAGGAGCTTATGGTTTAACGGAGCCCAATAGTGGTAGTGATGCATTAGGTGCTAAAACCACAGCCAGACTCAGTGATGATGGAAAATATTATATCCTGAATGGACAAAAATGCTGGATCACCAACGGTGGGTTTGCTGATGTGTATACCGTTTTTGCAAAGATTGATGGCGACAAGTTTACAGGCTTTATTGTAGAGCGTGGTTTTGAAGGTTTTACACAGGGGCCTGAAGAACATAAAATGGGTATCAAAGGCTCTTCTACTGTTCAGTTGTATTTCCAGGATTGTAAAGTACCCGTAGAAAATGTGTTGGGTGAAATAGGCCGTGGTCATGTAATTGCATTTAATATTCTGAATATTGGTCGTTTGAAATTATGTGCAGCAGCTTTAGGTGGATCTAAGCGTGCGGCTACCATATCTATTCAATATGCCATTACCCGCGAACAGTTTAAGATTTCGATTGCCAAGTTTGGTGCCATCAAACATAAAATGGCTGAAATGGCTATTCGTATGTGGGTGTGTGAAAGTGCACTCTATCGTGCATCGAAATGGATTGACGACAAGGAACATGAACTGATGGCCAATGGTAAAACTTTTGCTGAAGCACTGTTGGGCGCAGCAGAAGAGTATGCTATTGAATGTGCCATGCTGAAAGTATATGGCAGTGAGGTACTAGATTATGTGGTGGATGAAGGCGTTCAGATACATGGTGGTAATGGGTTTAGTGATGAATACATGATTTCAAAAGCCTATCGCGACAGCCGAATCAACCGAATTTATGAAGGAACCAATGAAATTAACCGCCTGCTTACGGTTGATATGGTACTGAAACGCGCCATGAAGGGTAAACTGGATCTGATGGGTCCTGCAATGGCAGTGCAAAAAGAACTGATGAGTATTCCTGATTTTGGTTCGGAAGAGGAAGGGGCGTTTAGTAAGGAATTGAAGTATATAGCCAATTTCAAAAAAGCCATCCTCATGGTGGCTGGTGCGGCCGTACAGAAACTGATGATGCAGTTGGAAAAAGAACAGGAAGTGTTGATGAATATTGCCGATATGGCTATTGAAACCTATAATGCCGAAAGTGCATTGCTCCGTGTAATAAAACTGACCGAACAGAAAGGGGCGGCGGCTACCCAGTTACAGGGCGATATTATGCGGACTTATCTATATGATGCGGCTGACCGTATCAATAAATCGGGTAAAGATGCCCTGAACAGCTTTGCAGATGGAGATGAACTGAGAATGATGCATATTGGCCTGAAGCGTTTTACCAAGGTAGAACCCTTTAATACCAAAGATGCCCGTCGTCGTATCTGCGAAAAACTGGTATCGGATAACGGCTATCATTTGTAAGAAAAAAAGCGGTAAAAAATTACCGGGTTTCACAAAGATTTCACATATTTGATCTTTGTTTTACGGTTGCTTGCTCAAACAAAGGTCTCATTGTTTCAAAACAGTGAGGCCTTTTTGTTTGTATTTATATTAATTTGAACACATGAAATCCGCATTCATTTGTATCTGTTTTGCTTTTGTTTTGGCAGCAAATGCCCAGACTAATTTTTATACTCCCTGGATTGGTCGCTCCACCGGAAAACTGCCTGCACTGGCATATGGTTTGGGCGAAGACCGGTTAGGCGGTGCCAAGCTGGGTTATATCGATTCAAATATTGCATTACGTGTGATGGATACTATTAAAGGAATGTACCTCATACAATTATCAAAATTTCATCAGGCGTTTATAGAAAAGCAATATGTACGAACAGATAGTCTCAACCAGCTTAAACCCTGGTATGTAACAGGATCAATTAGTGCCAAAGGCGATTCAGCTACTGATAATGTTGGTATTCTGCTGGAAGAAAAACTACCTTATAAAAGCTGGATGGAAATTAATCCGTCTAAAATTGTGGTGGATATTTATGGAGTACAAAGTAATACCAACTGGATTACACAGTTACAAACATTAAAGGAGGTAAAGAATGTGTATTACCAGCAAACAGAAGACGATGTTTTTCGTTTAACAATCGAACTTAAGCATCAACAACACTGGGGCTACAGCATTGGTTATATGGGCAGGTCATTGGTAGTAAAAGTTCGTCGCCAACCCCAAAAAACTGACTTAAGAAATTTGCGTATTGCTATTGATGCTGGTCATGGAGGAACCAATACCGGTGCCTCGGGAATCAAAGCAAAAGCTTCGGAGAAAATTTATACACTTCGTTTTGCTAAAGCGCTTCAGAAACACCTGAAACTGAAAGGAGTTAAGCATATCATTATGACCCGTTCTGATGATACCACTTTTGATAATAAAGACCGGATATTGTGGTTGCAGGAACAGAAGCCCGATTTGTTGATCAGTTTACATTTGAATTCCAGTGCTAATACCGGTGTAAGAGGAACCAGCACTTATTATAAACATATTGGTTTCAGGCCCCTCACTACTGCGGTGCTGAAGCGGATGCTGGAACTGAAACTGAATGAATTTGGTAATATCGGCAGTTTTAATTTTGCCCTTAATTCGCCTACCGATTTTCCGAATGTATTGGTAGAGATAGCATTTTTAAGCAACGAAGCCGATGAGAAAAAAATCATCAGTCCAAAATTCCATACTGATGTAGCTACAAAAATTCATCTTGGATTAGTCGACTGGCTAAAAACATTAAAATAATTTTTCCCTGCACCGGATTTAAATCCGTGCAGGGAAAAATGGAGGATTAGTGTTTGATGAATCTGTCGAAGAATTCAATGGTTCTTAACATCTGATCAATCCGCTGCCTGTTATTGCCACTTCTGGTGAGCTCATGTGTACCCCCGGGATGTCTTACGTACTCTACAGTTCTGCCAAGCACTTTCAGACTTTTGTATAACATTTCACTTTGTATTACACCAGTGCGCAAATCATTTTCTCCATGGAAAATGATAAATGGTGTTTTAATCCTGTCTACATAATTAATGGGTGATTCACGTGCAAGAACAGGTTTTACTTTTTCTTCCCATGGATAACCGCCAAAATAGTTAGGCACCAGGCGCCATGCATTTCCCTCTCCAAAGAAAGTGCCGAGTTCATATACACCCCGTTGGGCGCAAGCGGCTTTAAAACGCTGGTCATGCGCAATGATCCATGCAACAAGATAGCCGGCATAGGAACCCCCAGTAACAGCCAGTCTTGACGTATCAATAAATCCAGCGCCTGCTGCTTTTGTCAGGTAAGTCAATACATCAGATGTAGGGCCTGCTCCCCAGTCGTTTACATTGGCCCTTAAGAAATCTACACCATAACCGCCCGATCCTCTCGGGTTACCATATACTATCACATAACCTTTGGCTGCATAATATTGAAACTCATGCCACATAGAACTTTCACCAGGACCCCACATGGCAGATGGGCCACCATGAATATTAAGAATGGTGGGATATTTTTTACCAGCTTCATAATTGGCCGGTTTCATTACCCAATATTCAACTGTTAATCCCTTTTCATTTACAAAAGAGGCTTTCTCGGGAAAACTTAGTTTCTTTTGTTGTAACCAGTTGTGATTAAAAGAAGTAACTCTTTTTTCACTCTGCATGGCTGTATTGTTGCTGTACAATTCTGATGGATTACTCACCTGTGTTTTGCTATACACGACCATGTCGTTATAAATATCGAAACTGTTAATGCCACCATCATAATCAGATAATTGTTTTACCTGTTTTGTTTTTACATCGGCTCTATATAAAGGGGCGCCACCATTGCTTTGTGCAGTGAAGTAAATAAACTGCTCATCTTTACTCCAGGTAAGTCCACCCTTGTTTCTGTCGAACGGAATGATAACCATATCTGCTGCTTTCCCATTTAATGGCATGATGGCCAGAGAAGGAACACTTACAAATGAGGTACCACCAAACTGAAAAGCCATCCATTTACCACCTGGAGATACTACGGGGTTATTGTAGCTCTTTCCTTTCTCACCCAATACTTTTTTCAAGTTGCTTCCATCGGTATTTGCGAGATAAATTTCATTTTCTAACACCCGGTCCGGATGTTCTGTTAGCATTGCATTACCTGTAATAATTAATTGCTGTCCATCAGGTGTAAATTCAACACCGGAGAAACGGTTAAAACCATGTGTAATTGCTTTAGGTGTTGTATTGCCCTCTGCATCCATTATAAAGAAATGTGTAAAGTTCAGTTCACCCGAAGTGGTAGCTTCCTGCTGTAAGTTTAGCTTATTGAATACTTTGGCTTTTTGTGCAACAGTATTGAGGTTGAGGTAAGCCCTGATTTCTTCGGTATTACCATCGGGGTCGGGTTTGGCATTATTTAATAAGAATTCATTTGCAGCAAACCCTGGTTTTTCCAGCGACCATACCGGTGTTTTTTTGCCCGGGTTCAGCTCTTCATCATTTAGCAACTGTTCAAGACGAAGGTTTACGGAAAAGATGATTTTCTTTCCATCCGGACTCCAACGGGGGCTTCCGGTACCGTATTTAAAACGCGTTAATTGTATGGGCTCACCACCTTCGAGGGATAGGAGGAATAATTGCGCCCGGCCATCTACGGGGCGAACAAAAAGCAGTTGCTTACTGTCGGGGCTCCAGGTTGGCTGTCCGGCCGATTCTCTTCCCCCTGTGATGGCTTTAACAGAAGCGGAACCATCATTATTAAGCAGGTATAACCTGTTTACATAACGGTACTCCCATTTGGTATCGCCTTCGGGCTCAATACTGGTTACGGAGAACAATGTTTTACTGCCATCTGGGCTGATGCTCACATTGCCCACCTGGTTAATTTTAAGCATATCGGTTATTTTAATGGCTTCAGAGCCGGATTGAGCCATCAAAAACTGGGTCAGACAGAGGCTGATCCATAGAAATAACTGCTTCATGGTAATGGTTTAGGTGTTTAAAGTACAAATAAATGACATGCCCAGTCGCAGGCTTTTGTATTTTTACAGGCTAAAAACTGAAATATGGGTAAACTGGCAGAAGAATTTAATTCGTACCGTGAGAAAATGAATGATGTGATCCTGAGTAAGAATAACCTGGTGATGAAGCGCCTCTGGAACCTGGATACCAATACATACGATGATGGGGCTCTGGATAAAAAAACAAAGGAAATGCTCGGGCTGGTGGCCAGTATGGTGTTGCGTTGCGACGACTGTATTAAATACCATCTGGGTAAATGCCATGAACTGGGTATAAATACCGATGAAATGTATGAGATATTTGCTGTGGCCAACATTGTAGGCGGCACTATTGTTATACCCCATACACGCAGAGCCGCAGAATATTGGGAAGAATTAACAGGAGCCACTGCTTCATAAATCTTTTTTCGGAACTTTACAGGAACACCCTGTCTGATCATTTTAATTATTGATAAGCATGTCAGCAACAACTACAACCGCACCGGTATTAACAGCCAAAGATTTTGCCACCGACCAGGAAGTGCGTTGGTGCCCTGGCTGTGGCGACTATTCTATACTGGCACAGGTACAGAAAATAATGCCGGGTATCGGAGTACCCAAAGAAAATATTGTCATTATAAGTGGCATCGGCTGTAGCAGCCGTTTCCCTTATTATATGAATACATATGGTATGCATTCAATTCATGGCAGAGCCACGGCCATTGCAAGTGGACTAAAAGCTACCCGCCCTGAACTGAGTGTATGGATTGTTACCGGCGATGGCGACAGCCTTAGTATTGGTGGTAACCATACAATTCATTTATTAAGAAGAAATTTCGATGTAAATATTCTTCTGTTCAATAACCAGATATATGGATTAACCAAGGGGCAGTATTCACCTACATCTGAAGAAAACAAGATAACCAAGAGTACACCCTATGGTAGTATAGACCATCCGTTTAATCCATTGGCACTGGCCATGGGTGCTGATGCCAGCTTTATTGCCAGGAGTATGGATCGTGATCCCAAACACCTGCAGGCAATGCTCACCCGCTCTCATCAACACAAGGGAGCGTCGATGCTGGAAATATACCAGAACTGTAACATCTTTAATGATGGGGCTTTTGAAATATTTACCGAGAAAGGATCCAAACCAGATGAAGCTTTGTTCCTGGAACAGGGTAAGCCTTTAATTTTTGGTGCCAGTCAGCAAAAAGGAATTAAGATCGATGGAATGAAACCTGTAGTGGTTGATTTAACAGATGGTTCTACCAGTGCAGATGATCTCTGGATACATGATGAAAGAGATTTTTACAAAGCACAGGCCCTCATTCGTATGTTTGATGATCCCGGTCAACAGGGTATTCATTTTCCTCGCCCCTTTGGCGTTTTTTATGAAACAGACAGGGCCTGTTATGAAGATGTAATGGCTATGCAACTGGAAGAAATCATTGCTACCAAAGGCAAGGGAAACCTTGATAAATTATTGCGTGGCAGAGAAGTGTGGGAGATTGTGTAAAACAAAAAAACAGAGGAACAGAGAAATCTTCAACTTCAAAGTTGGATATTTCTCTGTTCCTCTGTTCAATGAAAAGTCCCGGCTTGCTGCCCGGGACTTTTTTTATTCAACAAAATCGATCGAAGGGAGACATGAATTATAACTTTGCGATATCATGTTTAATCGCAAAGAGTGCCAGTCCAACCCGGGTAGCTGTCTGTAGTTTCTGAAAGAGATGATCTCTTGTTTCATCCACATTGCGTAGGCTGGTACCCATGAGTTCTGCTATTTCACGATAGGATTTATCGGTACAGGCCCATCCGAGGAATTCTTTTTCCTGATCGGTGAGTTCTGTGAACTTTAGTATATCAGCATCTTCTTCAGGTGAAGTTTTCATGGTGTGCATGATATTATCACACATCAGTTTGTTCAGGTATACGCCCTTGTTAACAATACCGTCGAGTGCTGCTTTGAGTTCCTGTGGTTTGCTGTCTTTGAGTAAATAGCCTTTAGCCCCGTTTTTAAACATGCGTATGATGGAACGTTCATCATTGAGCATGGTGAGTGCCAGTATTTTTACCTGCGGATAATGTGTGGTAAGCCATAAAGCAGTTTCATACCCATTCATATCCGGCATTGTAATATCGAGCAAGACCACATCAGGTAAATTATTGGAGTCTAATAATTCAATCATGTGTTTGCCGCTATTTGCTTCAAACAAGACTTTATATCCACTAAAAGAATTAACCAGTGAGGCAAGCCCGTTTCTCAACAGTACATGGTCATCAACCAGGGCAATTTGAATCATATAAGACAATTAACAACAATAAAAATCCACATGATGGGGTATGCGGATGTAGATTTTCGATGGTAAATTACATTTTTTTGTGCTGCAAATCTCCGTTTTATCCAGAATTTATCTTTGATGTTTTCACCGAATTGTCATCAGTGAAAACACCCTATTAATTTGGGTGTTTTCAACGTTGGATTTTTTTGAGGACTATACTACTTTTGATATGGGTAGAGAAAAAACAGCAGAAATGCCTGAAATTTTTCTCGTATTCAGTTTTCATTAGGGGTTACAAGTGAAAAAGGCGGCACAAGGCCGCCTTTTTCTATTCTTTTTTGCAAGGTTATATTTCTTCCTTCTGAAGTTCTTTTTCAGCATACTCAAATATTTTTCTCTTCTTCCAGTTATACCATGGATGTGGCATTGTCTTCTTCATCAATGTATCGATATTACGCATACCAAACAGATTCCATACACCATTGAGTTTTCCCCCGAATGATGACTGTAAAGCCCTCAAACTCATGGCAAAGCCACTGTCGAGGTATTCCATGTGATGCCAATAACCGGCAGGCATATAAAGTGTGTCGCCATGTTCGAGTGTAATATCATAACCATTCGCCAGTTTTAATGCGGGGAACTGGTTATAATCCGGCGATCCATTCAGGTGATGATAATTACTGAAATCTGCCAGACTCAATACTTCAAAGGGTTTGCGATATAGTTTATGTTGTTCTTCAAAAGGAAATAATAAAACTTTTTTCCTGCCTACGAACTGGGTATGCAGTATATGACTCATGTCTATATCGAAGTGCATATGAGTAATGCTGGTAGCGCCACCCACAAATAGCATGGGATACCTTTTTATAAAGCCAGTCATCATTTCATCAGGCCAGGTAAAATCTTTGGTGAGCTGTGGAGCGTGCTCAAAAATATTGAACAAAAAAATTCGCCAGGCTGCAGGGCCTGTTCGGATCATGTCAATATAGTCACCAAAAGTTTTATAATCATCTGCCTTATTGATAGGTGTGTAAGCATCGCTTTTAATATTATTGTACAGGCCTACTTTTTTATCACCTACCAGTGTTTTAAAATAATCCCAGTTCCATTTATCGTAAGCAGTCCAGTTTTTGGACATGTTACGCATTACCACCGGTTTTTTAGGCAGGTAGTAATACGCTTTAAAATCTGCAGGGCTGATTTTGTCAACGATATCAACTGCCTGTAAACGCATGGATGAAGTTTTTGCAAAAATAAGAGGAACTCATTGTTAATAAAAGCATAATCAGAACAATTGAAATGGAATGTATAATGTATTGTATGAAGAGTTTTAGCCACAGATTCACAGATTATTGAACGATCATCTGTGAATCTGTGGCTAAAAAATCAACTCTTATTCTTTATACTGAATCAGAGCCAATTGAGTTACTAATTTTATCTTTTGCCATTAAGACCTTATATTTAGTAATGCTGCTTGAGGTTCACCCTGATAATCCTAACCCCAGGCACCTGCGTATGATTGCAGAATGCCTGCTTTCCGGAGGTGTCATTATTTATCCAACAGATACCATCTATGGACTGGGGTGTGATATCTTTCAACATAAAGCAGTAGAGCGAATTGCAAGAATTAAACAGGTTGACCCCAACAAAGCCCAACTAAGTTTTGTTTGTTATGATCTCAGTGATTTAAGTCAGTATACAAAAAGTATTTCAACCCCTTTATACCGTCTGCTGAAAAGTTATTTACCGGGCCCCTATACTTTTATTTTACCAGCGAGTAAGGAGGTGCCCAAAATTTTGCAGAGCAAAAAAAGTACCATCGGTTTAAGGGTACCCGATAATAATATTGCCCGTCAGATTGTACATGAACTTCGTCATCCTATTTTATCGGCTTCACTTCCGGGAGAAATGGTTGAGGAATACACCGATCCTGGTATCATTTATGAAAAATTCGAAAAACTGGTAGATATAGTCATAGATGGGGGTAATGGCGGTATGATACCGTCAACCGTAATTGATTGCACAAAAGATAGCTATGAAGTAATTCGGGAAGGAGCAGGAGAATGGAACGAATAATATTAGATTGGCAGACTTAACTGTTGCGGCATAATATTGAAACTTTTTCGGTGGTGCTCACAAAGACCATATGTTTCGATGGCACTGCGGTGTTCAGCAGTTCCATATCCTTTGTTATTATTCCATCCGTATTGAGGGTATTGTTCATGCAACCGCATCATAAATTCATCGCGATAAGTTTTGGCCAGGATGCTCGCTGCAGCAATACTGCTGTATTTTCCATCACCTTTCACGATACACTGGTGTGCAATTTTTTGGTAAGGAATAAACCTGTTTCCGTCTATCAGCAATAATTCAGGTGTACTGTTTAACTGGTCAATAGCCATATGCATAGCTTTATAAGAAGCTTTCAGGATGTTAATCTGATCAATTTCCTCATTGCTTACAGAAGCTACTGCCCAACTGATGGCTTCTTGTTCGATGATACCTTTGAGTAATTGTCTTTGCTTTGCATTAACCTGTTTACTGTCGTTGAGCAATGGATGCTGGAAATCTCTGGGCAGGATAACGGCTGCAGCAAAAACAGGACCGGCATAACAGCCCCGTCCGACTTCATCGCAGCCTGCTTCAATCAATTTTTGCTGGTAAAATGGCAATAACATTGCCTAAAATTCCAGAAACTTGATGACATAAGGCTATTTTTTTCTGTTTCAGAAAATCCTCTCCGAAAACTCAGCGTCCTCGTGTTCTCTGCGGTGAATCTACTCGAATAGTCACCGCAGAGCAATGAAGAACGCAGAGATTTCGCAGGTAAATGATAAAATCAGTAAAACAAAATCGTTAATCCTTTTAATATCCCAATAACTTTGCCACAATCAAGAATATATATATGGAACAGGTGAATGACAGGTCTTCAAAGCTGGTAGCGAGATGGTTATTATTGGGAGTATTCATGACAGTTATACAGGTAGCCCTGGGGGGTATTACCAGATTAACAGGCAGTGGATTATCTATTACAGAATGGGATGTAATTACCGGAACCCTGCCGCCATTAAATGCGCAGGCATGGCTCACCGAATTCGAAAAATATAAAACTACTCCACAGTTTCAACTGCTCAATTTTGAATTTGGATTATCTGATTTCAAGTTTATTTTTTTCTGGGAATGGTTTCATCGTTTGTGGGCCAGGTTAATTGGATTGGTATTTGCCGGCGGCTTTATCTGGTTTATGATTCGCCGACATTTCAAAAAAGAGATGGTTCGCCCGCTCTTGATTTTATTTTTACTCGGAGCCTTACAGGGAGCTGTGGGATGGATTATGGTAGCAAGCGGACTTACAGGGGACGCCGTATATGTAAAACCTACCAGACTTGCATTGCATTTTATTTTTGCACTGGGACTGCTTTGTTATACTTTCTGGTTTGCCTTGAAATTACTGGTAAGCGAAAAACAAAGTGTTGTTCATTCATCATTAAGAAAAACCAATCTCTGGCTCATTGGTTTATTGGTGTTACAATTATTATATGGGGCTTTAATGGCTGGTCATAAAGCCGCGAACGTAGCTTCCAGCTGGCCAAAAATCAATGGCGACTGGTTGCCACCATCTTTGTTCTCACACAAACCTTTTTTACTGAATTTCATCGATAATAAAATACTGATTCATTTTATACATCGTGGTCTCGCTTATATTATCCTGGTATGGATCATCCTGTGGACCATTCGTATGGCCAAACATAAAGGCAGTATCCTGTTTGAAAATATTAAACGTGTACCATTGTACCTTACATTTTTGCAGGTGTTGCTGGGAATTTTAACTATCTTAACCAGTACGGGTATCGTACCGGGTAAATGGGGTACATTTGAATGGATGGCACAACTGCACCAGCTAACAGGTATGTGTTTATTGTTGTCGCTGGTGGCTACCTTGTTTGTATTACGAAATCGTACTGCCAGTTACTAAACCCGGCGTAACAAAGGTTGAAAGCAAAGACTTTCAATCAAAATGCTGTATCAGATGAACAAGTTGAAACAATATTTATCGGGTTTCTGGTTTTCTTTGCCTGTTCAGTTATTCTTACTTCATTTTCGCAGGTATCAGGTTTTTCTGGTATTCTGGTATATCCTTTTCTCTACAGTAGCGGGCGGATTTATGCGCACTTTTGGTGCAGATTCACTTTTTCTGGCTCCGGAATATTTTGGTAAGATAAACTTACTCAGTACAGCCATCGTTGGCTTTGCGCTGGGTATTTTTATCATGAGCTGGAATATCACCACATTTATTCTATTCAGTAAATATTTTCGTTTTCTGGCCACTACAGCCCAACCTTTTTTAAAATACTGTATCAATAATGCAGTGCTGCCACTTATTTTTCTGGTATTCTATTTTGTAAAAGCAGTGGCTTATGCCCGTTACCAGCAATTATTCGGTACTGCTGAAATTGTTTGGATGGTGGTTGGGTTTGCGGCAGGCATCATATTGTCGATACTGATTGCATTTGCTTATTTTTTTGGAGCCGATAAAACTATTTACAGAAGTATGGCTTCTGTAATTGATACTGCCAATGTACATTATGCACTGGCTTCTAAAAACAATCCCTTGCCAAAAGATAAGGCAGAAATGCGGATCGACTGGTTCTTCAGTGCCAGGCTGGGTTTGCGTAAACCAAGGGATGTACGGCATTACAGTCTTGTTTTTCTCGACTCGGTTTTTAAACGGCATCATTTTGCAGCAGTGATAGCCATTACCATTGCTTTCTTTTTCCTTATAGGCATTGGTTATATTTCTGACGCAAGGTTATTTCAGTTGCCGGCTGCAGCCAGTATCACTGTTTTCTTTGCAATTCTGATTGCTGCTGCGGGAGCTATATCTACATTTTTGCATAGCTGGAGTATTCCGGTTGTGGTAGTGTTATACCTGCTGGTTAATTTTTTATACCAAAAAGACATCATTGACCTCCGTAATAAAGCGTATGGATTGAATTATTCAGACACAACAGAACGACCGGTTTATTCAAGAGAATCGGTGATGCAACTGGCGAATGATAAGGATATAGCGTCAGATAAAAAGACTTATATCCGTATGCTTGATCAATGGAAAGCGAAACAGGGAAGCGATAAGCCGGTGATGTTCCTGATTAATACCAGTGGTGGTGGTATCAGAAGTGCCACATTTACCATGAATGCATTACAACAACTCGATAGTATGTTTGGCGGTGAGTTGATGAAACGTACTTTTCTGATCAGTGGTGCATCGGGAGGTATGCTGGGGGCTGCTTATTTCAGGGAACTCTACTATCGGAAACAAAAGGGAGCCAATATAAACCTGCATAACAAACAATATGTAGAAGATATTTCAAACGATTTGTTGAGCCCGTTGTTTTCTTCTTTTGTTACCCGCGATCTGATGGGACCGGCTAAGCCTTTTATGAAACATGGGTACAGGTATACCAAAGACAGGGGTTATGCTTTTGAACAGAAACTGAATGAAAATACAAGGGGTTATCTCAATAAAACATTAAGTGATTACAAAGCGCCTGAAGAAAAAGCAGAGATACCACTGATTTTTTTTAATGCAGTGATTACGCGCGACGGAAGAAAACTTGTAATGGCTACTCACCCTGCAAGATTTATGATGCGTCCCATTACCGATTCGGTCAATATCCTTCCTTTTGATGCGGATGCCATAGATTTTCATAGTTTTTTCGGCAGGCAAAATGCAGCTAACATAGGCATATTATCGGCCCTCCGTATGAATGCTACTTTCCCCTATGTGTTACCCAATGTATGGCTGCCCACCAACCCGGTTATTGATGTAATGGATGCCGGCCTGCGTGATAATTTCGGACAGGAAACATCACTGCGTTTTGTGGAAGTATTTCATGACTGGTTAAAAGAAAATACCAGTAAAGTAGTGTTGTTGCAATTGCGTGACAGAAGCCTGAGCGACTGGGACCGCCCGCTGGAAGGAACCAGCTTAGTTGGTACTTTCACCAAACCCTTTTTATTATTACAGAATAACTGGTACAAATTGCAGGATTATTATCAGCATGACCAGCTTGAATATAGTTTTGAAGCGTACGGTTCACAGTTTCACCGCATTTGTTTTCAGTACGTTCCTTCAAGAAAGGAAGCGCCTGCCAGCCTGAGTTTTCATATTACCGCTGCTGAAAAAAGAGATATTGCAATGGCGCTGGGAGCGGAAGACAATCAGAAAGAGTTTAAACGCCTGCGTGTACTGATGAAGTAATTATACGGGCTGTATCAGTGAAAAATGATTTTTCATGATATGTATAGAAAGTTCATCTGCTGTTTCTCTGGGTTCACCATCAATATGTAAAGGAGCATGTTTTAAATTTCTTATGGTGATTTGTGGTGTCTGAAAATAGAGGATATTTTTCCTTGTCATATCTTCTACCAGTTGTTGTAATTTATTGTTTCCCCGGATCTGGCGAAGAATGGCAAAAGGTAGTTTTGCTTTGTTCATTTTCTGTACAATCACAATATCGAGCATGCCATCATGCAAACTGGCCTGTGGTGCTATTGTAAAATTGTTGCCAAACTGGTTACTGTTGGCAATGCTGATAAAAAAAGCATCCGAGTAAAAAGAAAAATTATCAAGTTGTATCTCAAACTGGTATGGGGTAGCTTTGAAATAATTGATGATACTTTGTTGGGTATAGGTAAGCAGGCCACGTGAAGCTTTACTGGCAAAATCATGTGCCACCTGTGCATCGAAACCAATACCACTCAACATACAGGAATAGTGCTCATTTACCATAAAAGCATCAATAGGCCGGGATGTTCCGTTGAAAATAAGTGCCAGTGCCAGTTCTGGTTTGGTAGGAATACGTGCTGCGAGTGCCAGACCATTACCCGAACCCACGGGAATGATACCAAACTGAACAGGTAGTCCGTGTAAAGCCTGTGTAATCTGGTTAACAGTGCCATCGCCACCAATAATTACCACATCGGTAATGCGTTCGGCTCGTATTTTTTCACGCAATAGCTGGTAATGCCCGCCGGCATTGGTATGCATGATTTCAAAGGGTATGCCTTTAGCAGTTGTTTCCTTTTCTATTAATTTCTTGATCCCGTCTTTTTTAGAAGTACCTGAAATGGGGTTCACCAGGTATACTATTTTTCTTTCCATCATCTCCTACATTAAAAATGAATATTGCCTTACTACAGGATCAGTCGATTGCAAGCCTGCAATATTGCATTTTCTTTCTGTAAAATCCTGTTAAACTAAAGCTGTACTACCATTTCATCAATGCACTGGCCCAGGTAAAACCACTGCCAAATGCAGCCAGACAAACCAGATCTCCGTCTTTAATTAATCCTTTTTCCCATGCTTCACACAACGCAATCGGAACAGATGCTGCGGTTGTATTTCCGTAAGATTGAATATTATTATACACCTGTGTATCATTCAACCCCAGTTTTTGCTGAACAAACTGACTGATCCGGAGATTGGCCTGATGGGGAATTAGCATATTGATGTCTGATGATGTATACCCGTTTTGTTGTAAAGCTTCCATAATTACTTCCGGGAACTTTACCACTGCTTTTTTAAATACAGAAGGACCATCCATATTCGGGAAATTCTGTGCGTTGTCGATCATGTTATGGCTCATAAACATCTGTCCGATTTCAGCATCATCAAAATCTGCATAATTCTTATCGGCCCAGTAGTTGGCATGCGTACCCGGATTATACATGGCGAGTATTTCTGCAGCTTCGCCATCGCTGTGTAAGTGCGTGCTTAAAATACCACGGCCTTTTTCTTCTGTAGGCTGCAATACAACAGCACCTGCACCATCACCAAAAATTACCGATACATTTCTGCCACGGGTAGAGAAATCCAAACCAAATGAATGTTTTTCACTACCTACTACCAGTATGTTTTTATACATGCCGGTTTTAATAAACTGATCGGCAACACTTAGTGCATACACAAAACCGCTGCACTGGTTGCGTATATCCAAAGCGCCTATCTCACCCATTTTCATAGCACGTTGTAATAACACACCACATCCTGGAAAATAATAATCTGGTGAGAGGGTTGCGAATACAATAAAATCTATTTCTTTAGCCGTTGTGCCTGCTCTTTCCATTGCAATGCGGGCTGCTTCAACAGCCATGGTAGTAGTGGTTTCTTCAGTACGATGCGCATACCTTCTTTCTTTGATACCTGTTCGCTCCTGTATCCATTCATCGCTGGTTTCCATGTACTTGGTAAGGTCCTGGTTGGTAACAACGTTTCTGGGTACGTACATACCAATTCCTGCAATTTTACTGCTTGGCATAGGCAATCGTTTGTTTTCTAACAGGCTAAGATAGGGAATAGCTGATAGTTCATAGTCCATAGTTTATAGTTCATGATCGATAGCAAGAACTATAATTGAAAGTTAAGTAGCAAATAACTATAGACTATTCACCATTCACTTTCATCACTTCCTTCAAAAATGCAGTTGCTTCTTTCTCTACTGTAACAATATCTTTCGACTGAATAGGCGAACCCAGTACATGATTACCGGCATTTGGTATGGCAATCATTCTTTTCAAAGTTGCGGGTGTGCTTACCTGCTCAAACATTTTTTTCATCTCCGATACTTTTACAACGGGGTCCTGTTCTTTTTCATTTTTAAAATAGTAGAGCGTGAGCAGGGGCTGTTGTATTTTCTCGAAGTTAATTTTCGTCATACCTGTTTCTAATAATTCCTGTAATTCTGTTACAGCTTCCAGACGATATTCATGGTTCCAGTATTTCTTGTACTCATCTGTTTTATTGGGAATAATATTCATCTTACCTCCTTTTACCAGCCGGGCAATCTGTAAACCCCATGGGTTATTGGTGAGCCATGCATTCGGATCGTTGATGGCAATATTGGGGGATAATAAAATCAGTCCGGCAATATCGGGATAAGCAGCAGCTAATTGCAGCGCCAATGTACCACCGGTTGATGTGCCCATAAGGATTACTTTATCTCCCAATTGTTTGCCGATGGCATATGCTTCTTTGGCTGTTTCCCATAAACTGGTGGCTGTCATGTTTAATAAAGCATCTGATGTATCGATACCATGACCTGATAAACGGGCAAGATAAAGATTGGCACCAAATTGTTTAGCCAGGTTGCGGTGAACAGGATCACCTTCTTTCTGACTGGCGCTGAAGCCATGGAGGTACACAATAGAATAGGCTGTTTTACCATGAACAGAATCATTGGCCCATACCACCCTTGCTTCATTATCGGGTTTTACTTTGTGTTTCAGTTCAAGAGAAGCTATATAAGTATCAATACTATCTGCAGTAGCCGGAATGGAAGGAAGTGTTGTTGTATACTCAGGTGTTTTAGGATTGGGTCCAAGCAAATAAATAACTACAAGGACGGCAAGAGCGAGTAATATTTTTTTTAGCAATCGCATAATAATCGATGTTTATAGAAAGATAAGCATAGTTCTATCAAGAAATAAACAGACACTATTTATTTTCTGCACCACCATGCCCATGCCATCAATAAAGGGTGAATCAGCAGAAGCCTTACCCAACCCAGCCACTCGGGAACACAAAGTCCATCAGGAATGCAACTGTTGATCTGAATAAAGTAAATATGTGCAGGAATAAAGCATACCAATAAAATAATGATGCCTGTTACGGCAGCTCTTCTTGTTTTAGGTGGAATCAGTAATAGAGCCAACAGTATTTCAGCAATACCTGATACAATATTAATGGTATTGTGCAAGGGTAGATAAGGTGGAATAAGCCCACTATAAAAGGAGGGGTTGATAAAATGGTTAGCCCCTGCTACGAGGTAAAATATCACCAACAGTATAAAAGCTATCTTTTTCATACAATACAGGACAAATAGCGGTGAATTTTGTTGATTTTTCATTGAAACACATAGAGTTACTACATTTTCCCCCTAAAACCCGCCCTTAACAACCGTTAAGTTTATGTATGCGCTTTGCCCTCCCGCCATAAAACCGTACCTTTGCAGCCTTAAAATTTTACATGGAAATAAGAAACATTGCCATTATTGCACACGTTGACCATGGCAAAACAACCCTGGTAGACAGGATTTTACACGCTACTAAAGTGTTCAGGGACAACCAGGATACTGGTGATTTAATCATGGATAGTAATGATCTCGAAAAAGAAAGAGGCATTACCATCTTTAGTAAAAATGCTGCTGTTACCTATAATGGTATCAAAATAAATGTGATTGACACTCCGGGTCACAGTGACTTTGGTGGTGAAGTTGAGCGTGTTTTAAAGATGGCCGACGGGGTTATTCTGCTGGTAGATGCTTTTGAAGGGCCCATGCCGCAAACCCGTTTTGTACTGCAAAAAGCTTTACAACTGAACCTGCATCCAATCGTGTTGATTAATAAGGTTGATAAACCAAATTGCCGTCCTGATGAAGTACATGATGCGGTTTTTGAATTATTCTTCAACCTCGATGCTACTGAAGAGCAGTTGAATTTCCCTACTTTCTATGGTAGTGGTAAAAATGGCTGGTTCAATGATAGTTTAACACAAACTGAAAACATCCTTCCACTGATGGATGGTATTGTAAAATATGTACCCCCACCAAAAGTGGCGGATGGTCCTTTACAATTACAGATCACTTCACTGGATTATTCTTCTTTCCTGGGTCGTATTGCCATTGGTAAAGTAACCCGTGGTTCTATTAAAGAAAACCAACCTATTGCTTTGGTACAGGCGGATGGTTCTATCAAGAAGAGCCGTGTGAAGGAATTGTATGTGTTTGAAGGGATGGGTAAACGTAAAGTAACTGAAGTGCTCACCGGTGACCTTTGTGCGGTAGTAGGTCTGGAAGACTTCAATATCGGCGATACCATTGCTGATGCAGAAAATCCGGAAGCATTGCCGATCATCAGTGTGGATGAGCCAACCATGAGCATGACTTTCAGCATCAATAACTCACCCTTCTTTGGTCGTGATGGTAAATTTGTTACTTCACGTCACCTGCGTGACCGTTTGATGAAAGAGACTGAAAAAAACCTGGCGCTTAGAGTAGAAGATACAGATAGTGCAGATAGTTTTCTGGTATTTGGTCGTGGTATTCTTCACCTGGGCGTACTGGTAGAAACCATGCGTCGTGAAGGGTATGAGCTGACAGTGGGTAATCCACAGGTACTGGTAAAACATATTGATGGCAAAAAGCATGAACCATATGAGGTACTGGTAGTTGATGTACCTAACGAGTTCAGTGGTAAAGTAATTGACCTGGTTACCCAGCGTAAGGGCGAAATGCTGGTGATGGAAAGTAAAGGCGAAATGCAACACCTTGAATTCGATATTCCTTCAAGGGGATTGATTGGTCTGCGTTCACAGATGCTGACGAATACCGCGGGTGAAGCTGTAATGGCACACCGTTTTAATGAATATAAACCATGGAAAGGACCGATTCCCGGAAGAAATAACGGGGTATTGATAGCCAAGTTCCAGGGTGTTACCACGGCTTACTCTATCGACAAATTACAGGATAGAGGTAGCTTTTTTATCGATCCAGGAGAAGAAGTATATGTAGGTCAGATTATTGCCGAGCATATTAAACCAGGAGACCTGAACGTAAATGCTGTGGAAGCAAAAAAACTCACCAACCACCGTGCAAGCGGTAGTGATGACAGTGTTCGTATTACACCAAAACTGCAGTTTACATTGGAAGAGTGTATGGAATATATTCAGCAGGATGAGTGTATTGAAGTAACCCCTAAAAACATTCGTATGCGTAAAACCGTACTGAATGAAGAAGACAGGAAGAAAGTAGCCAGAAGTATGCAGTCGGAAGCGGCTGGATAGTATGCGCTGATTTAAAATAATAAAAGCCATCCCGCTTTACGTGGGGTGGCTTTTTTATGTAGTCAAATTTTTCTGAAAACAAACACTGTTCTCAATGCCTATGTATTGTCCATAATTGGGAATGATGTTATACCCGTTTTTTTTATACAGTTCAATGGCTTCAGGTTGTCTTTTGCCTGTTTCAAGAACTGCAACGGAATAGTTTTCTTCCCGGGCCCATTGTTCCAATGCTTCAAGTATGCGCGATGCATGACCTTTTGAACGCTGTGCAGGCAAAGTGTACATACGCTTTATTTCAACCTTGTCTTTCTCAATTTCCTTAAAAGCGCCACAACTAACAGGCTCATCAAGATCATACAATACAACAACATGATTGAGTTTTTGTATGCTGTTGAACTGGTGATAAAAAGCATGTTCAGCACCATCTCTTTTAGCCAGGTCAGCATCTAATTGTTGAACCAATTGAATAAAATCGGGGTTTTCTGAATTGGTTTTAATGATGCGGTACATTTTCGTTGATATGTGTGAGGTCTGTAGTTGGCACTGCCAGTAATTGATTGGTATTGCAGTTATCTCCATCACAACAGGGAAGGGCATTGGTATTACAAACCGGACATTGATAATGCCCATGCACATGCACCAGTTGTACCAGATGTCCGCAGAAAAGGCATTGTTGTGGTTGCATCCGTGAAATTAATATCCAAAGACGGTTAACGGCATCAGAATTTGTTAACACCCGTGAAAAAGAAAGACCGGTAAGCATATTGCAGCCCACCGGTCATCCCACACTCTTCTCATGTATCTATTTTCTTGTCTCTTGTTCTCTTGAGCCTTGTTCCTTACTCCTTGTTTCTTCTTCTTAATTTCTCTTCACCACCACTTCAGAAACTTCTCTGGTGGTTACATTGATGTCGAAGCTTTCTTTGTACACTTCTTTACCCGACTGAAACAGGAAAGTGAGTTTGTACACATCAGCATCTTTCAGTAACACAAATTTCTTTTCGAACTTTTTGTCGGAGAAATTAGTTTTAAACAGATTCTCGCCATCTTCATTGATAACGGTCAGCGTAACATTGTTACCACTGGGATTGTCGAATTTTACATTGAAGGCCAGGTCATTGTTGAAATAACCCGTGTAATTCACTTCAATTTTTGCTTTGTTGACATCTGTTTTTTCATTCTTGCCGGCTTGTGCAGCAGTAAAGAGGATAACAGACAATAAACCGGTAATGATTGCTTTTTTCATGTTCATATTCTTTTTTGCGTGATAAATAATAATCGTCCTGTTCACACAGGTTTTCGTATCGCAATGAATATTTCGTAAAAGCAAAAACGTAGGAGTTCGATAAGGCAAGGATCGTATAAAGATCATACTTAACTAAAAGCCAGCCGGCTTTTAGTTAAGTATGAAGAAGTAACTATTATTGTTGAACAGCTGCTTTTCTGGCTTCAGTTTCGTTCTGGAACAGGTTAATGTTCTCATCAAAACTTTGTTTACCACTCTGGATACGGAAAGTTAATTTCTCAGCATCTTCTTTAGCCAGTACAAATCTTTTGGCAAATTCTTTTGATGTATAGCTTTCTTTGAAAAACAGGTCGCCTTTCGCATCCAATACCAGCAGGGTGAATTTTTCACCACTTGGGTTATTGAATTTAATGTTGAAAGATGCCTGGTCTTTTGAAGAACCCGCATACTTGAATTCAGCTACAGCTTTTGCAGTTACGGTTTCGCCGGAATTGTTGGCATTCGCCTGAATAAATGTACCGGCAGTTAAAATACCACTCAGGATGATTCCTTTTACGATGGCTTGTACAGATTGCTTTTTCATGTTGTTTCTTTTAAAATTTTGAATAAAATGTTGCTATTCTCCTGTTCGCAGAAGAATTTCCGTAGTGCAAGTAAAAGTTTCGTAAAAGCGAGCCGGCAGAAGCGAAGAAGTATGGATTTGTAAAAAATCCGGGATGTACATCAAAAAATGCTGGTGTACATCCTTAATACCTGCAAGATATAAAAGGTAACCCGCCAAAAAAATGAATTTTGGGTGAGCGGTGTTAACATATAAATAAATCGGATATCTTAACGGGTGTTAGTTT
Source organism: Sediminibacterium sp. (assembly GCF_019264485.1). Classification (GTDB taxonomy): domain Bacteria; phylum Bacteroidota; class Bacteroidia; order Chitinophagales; family Chitinophagaceae; genus Sediminibacterium. Next base: position 443,081 of record NZ_JAHVAA010000014.1, on the reverse strand, counting down.
CCTGCTACGGGTTTATTCAATGTTTCCCATAAAAGGTCTTTTAAGGCAGTTAAACCGTTTTGTGTAACAGAGGAAATAAAAAGATGTGGAATACCCTTGGGAAGCTCTTTACTGATGGCTTCTTTTAATTCATCATCCAGCATATCGGCTTTACTGATGGCGATGATAAAATCTTTTTGCAACATCTCCGGATTGTATTGCTCCAGCTCATTTCTGAGGATGTCGAATTCTTTTTTATGATCTGCACTATCGGCAGGAATGAGGAACAATAAAACAGCATTGCGTTCAATGTGACGGAGAAAGCGATGCCCCAGTCCTTTTCCTTCTGCAGCTCCTTCAATAATACCGGGCAGATCGGCAATACAGAACGATTTGGAATCGCGGTAAGCCACCATGCCCAGTTGGGGTGTTAAAGTAGTAAATGCATAATTAGCGATTTTGGGTTTAGCGGCAGTGATTACCGATAACAGGGTTGATTTTCCTGCATTCGGGAAACCCACCAGACCCACATCGGCCAATACTTTTAGTTCGATGTTTTTCCAGCCTTCAATACCGGGTTCACCAGGTTGCGCATGTTCTGGTACCTGATTGGTGGGAGTAGCGAAATTGCTATTGCCTAAACCTCCACGACCACCTTTCATCCAGATGATTTCCTGTCCGTCTTCCAATATCTCGGCTTCTATATTACCGGTTTCTTCATCGCGGGCTACAGTACCAAGTGGTACTTCCAGTATAATATCCTTACCGTCGTGCCCTGTACAATTATTTTTACTACCACCTTCTCCATTTTCCGCCAATACATTTTTGAAATAACGAAGGTGAAGGAGGGTCCACATCTGCGAATTACCCCGAAGAATGATATGTCCGCCACGGCCACCATCACCACCATCAGGGCCACCTTTGGCGGTGAGTTTATTGCGCATAAAATGTTTGGCGCCGGCACCACCATGTCCACTGCGGCAGAAGATGCGGATATAATCGATGAAATTATTTTTCTCAGACACTATTCAATCAAACTTTGGTGGAAATGCAAAGGTACGAAATGTAGGTGGTATCAGGATTTACGCTCTTCATTCCATGTTTTGTAAAAAGGCTGGTTGTTTTCTCCTGCTGATGACAGAGGCTCTGGAACTGCTCTCAATGGCTCACAAATTTTCCAGTATTCATGCATTTCAGCAGGTAATTGCTGGTAAAGGGCTGTTCCTTTTGTTTTCCAGGCAATCATCTCATCACTTACTTCTTTTATTTTTTTGGCCGGATTGCCTACAATCAAACTCCTGGCTTCAAACTGCTCGTCGGCTTTAATCATACTCAGGGCACCAACAATACATTCATCGCCCAGCACTACATTATCCATAATGACACTGTTCATACCCACAAGACAGTTTCTGCCAATGGTGGCACCATGAATAATGGCGCCATGACCAATATGTGCAGCTTCTTTTAAGTAAACAGTAACACCCGGAAACATATGAATGGTACAATTTTCCTGCACATTGCATCCATCTTCAATAATGATTTGTCCCCAGTCGCCACGAATGGCAGCGCCCGGACCCACATATACATTTTTACCAATGATTACATTACCCGTAACTACAGCCTGCGGATGAATGAATGCGGTTTCATGGATGACGGGAATATGTTCTTTGAACTGACAGATCATATCAATGGTTTACCGGTTCTGAAGCAGGTGCCTTTAAAATGTGCCACCTGTTCATTTTTCTGATTGCTGATGGTAATATGGTAAAGCCCCGTACTTCTTCCGTTATGAATTTCTTTTGCTTCAGCTGTTAGGAGATCGCCAACATTTACTGCTTTTGTAAAGTTGATGGAAGTGTCGAGTGCAACAGAAAGGTTGTTGCGATTATTACAGGCAAAAGCAAAAGCACTGTCTGCCAGTGAAAAAGCAATACCCCCATGTACAATACCAAAACCGTTGATCATTTCTGCACGAACGGTCATCGAAATGCGGCTGTATCCCTCCTGTATATCCAATACCTCAATACCCAGCCATTGCGAAAACTGGTCATGCACCATCATATGATCCACTACTTGTCTGAACGGATTGCTCATGTTATTGTTTTAAATCCCTTTAAATATGGGGTTTCTTTTTTCCAGAAATGCCTGTACACCTTCTTTAAAATCAGCCGTTGCTGCTGCTTTTTGCTGGTAATCATCTTCCAGCGATAATTGCGTTTCAAGATCGTTGCTGGCAGAATGATTGAGTGCATGTTTAATATAGGCCAATGCTTTAGTGGGCATCGCTGCAATGGTTGATGCAATTTTTTTGGAAGACTCCATGAATTGATCGTCTTCGAAATATTTATAAATCATACCGAGTCTTTCTGCTTCTTCTGCATTTATTTTATCGCCGAGCATCATGAGTGCACTTGCTTTTTGCCAGCCGATGAGTCGGGGTAAAGTATAAGTACCACCACTGTCTGGTATCAATCCTATTTTTGAAAATGCCTGTATAAAGGAAGCTGATTTTGCGGCTACAACAATATCGCAGGCTAAAGCAATATTGGCGCCGGCACCTGCTGCTACACCATTCACTGCTGCAATAACAGGTTTGGGCATATTGCGTAGTCGGGTGATAATGGGATTATAATGTTCACTTAAAATGCGTTGCATGCCTGGGCCATTCGGATCAACTACTTCTGCCAGATCCTGACCGGCACAAAAACCTTTACCTGCACCGGTAAGATAAACGGCCCGCACTTCATGAAGAGAAGCACATTCATCGAGTTTTGATTGCAGCAATAGTGCCATTTCCCTGTTGAAGGAATTGAGTTTGTCAGGGCGGTTTAACGTAACAAATGCAATACCGTTTTCAATATGGAATTCAATGGATGACATCAATCGTTTTTTGTAAGGCTAAGCTACAGCTATTTCAGCTTTTTTCATTTAATTTACTACATGTATTACCGTTTGTTTCTGTGTGCCTGTTTTTGGTGTCAGTTTGTGTATGTATTTGCTCAGACAGATATAAAACATCAACAGCCTGATAGTATATATGTTACCAGTTACCGTCATTTGTTGAATATTTCAACCGGTCTTCAAACCAATAATGCAGAATTTATTGTGGCTTATCCAAAGAACAATCTTCGTTTCGAACTAAGTCCCCGTGAAACACTCCAGCAGTTTTTATTGTTTCAGTATAAATGGATCAATTTCAGGTATTCTTTTACACCTTCTTATCTCAACCCTGATCGTTCAATGCTGACTGGAAAGAATACACGCTCTTCTTTCGATGTATTTATGGCAGTAAAGAATATTGATATAGCTGTCAGTCACCAGAAATCTATCGGTTATTATGTAAAAAATACCAGAGATATCCTTGCATCATGGAAACCGGGTGACCCATACCTGCAGTTACCTAATCTTGCTACTAAAATGACCAGTATTGAATTTGCATACAATGTCAATAAAAAATTTTCAGATGTAGGTATGATCTCAGGAAAGTCCAAACAAATAAAACATGCCTGGAGTTTTTTACCTGCACTATCTTTCAGTTATACGCATTTTTATGACCCTGCCATTCAGCCTTTAGCCGGGCAACATTCTGAAGATTACAACTTTGATGTGAACCTGAAGCTTCCGTTAGGGGCTAGTTTGGTTTGGGCAAAAGACTGGTCGGTAGCAGCAACTGCAGGTCCGGTAATTGGAGTTAATTTTTTCAGAACAGATACGTACGATCAGTCACTGAATCAACTACAGAATAAAGAAACAAGGTTATCAACTGGTTATTGGGTTCAGAGCGGTTTATCCTATACAAGAGACCGCTGGTATACGGGACTTGATGCATATACCTATCAATACGGTTCTGGTACTGTGGACAGCAGAACACGAAGATTTTTTTATGGACTTGAACTGTATATCGGGAAACGGTTTAATGCGCCCGCTCTGTTAAAGAAATTACTTTAATGACATTTAAAATAATCAAAAGGCTCTTTGCAATCTTCACACCTGTATAATGCTTTACAGGCTGTGCTGCCAAACTGAGAAATTAATGTTGTGTGCCATGAATTGCATTGCGGACATTGTATGGCTTCTTCTTCCTGAAAGGCATCGGGTGTACAAACTGCCTGTTTGTATTGTGGTGGAGCAATACCATAGGCTTTCAATTTATTTTTTCCTTCGGTACTCATCCACTCAGTCGTCCAGGCAGGCGATAATACCTGTTTTATTTCAATGTCTTTAAAACCTGCCTGTAATAAAACCATCCTGATATTGATACTAATTACATCCATAGCCGGACAGCCGCTATAAGTGGGTGTAATGGTAATGACAGGTTTGACGTTATTTTCTCCCGAAGGCTCAACACTTACATTGCGGATGATGCCAAGATCAAGAACAGATAATACGGGTACTTCAGGATCGGTTACAGTTTCGAGCAGTAACCAGATTTTTTTTTCTGTTTCGGTGGTATGATTAGATAAAACTGTCATTGGTTACCATTCGGCTCCGGGATAAGCTCTTTGCAGGAACTGCATTTCTGCCAATATATATCCAAGATGTTCTGTATGTATGCCTTCTTTTCCTCCCTTTTGCGCAAAACTTTTCTCTGGTATGGCAATGGTAGCTTCTGCAAAAACAGCCGATACTTTTTGCTCCCACAATGGTTGTATAACTGCAAGATCAACTGCTATACCACTTGCAGCCAATTCTTTTTCATAAGAAGCCGGTAAAAATAATTCTCCTGTATAGTTCCATATTTCTGCAATCGCTTTTACCATTTTATCATGGCTCTCTGCTGTACCATCACCCAAACGTATCACCCATTCGCTACTCCAGCGCAGGTGGTAGGTTACTTCTTTTAATGATTTAGTTGCAATAGCTGCCAGTTGCTGATCGGCTGATTTTTCAAGTTGCTGGTAAAAATAAAATTGATAGGCACTGAATAAAAACTGACGTAAAGTAGTTTGTGCCCAGTCGCCATTGGGTAATTCGGTGATGAGTAGATTTTTAAAATCGATTACATCACGCAGGTAAGCCAGAGAATCTTCTGTGGCTCCATTATTACTTAATACAGCAGCGTATTGATACAGGTTTCTTGCCTGTCCTATACCATCCAGCGCAATATTTGAAATGGCTATATCCTGCTCAAGTGCAGGTCCATGACCACACCATTCGCTGTTTCGATGACCCAGAATCAGTGCATTATCTGCCAGGTGTAAAGTATAATTAATCAAAGATGTGTTCATGTGGATGTTGATGGCCCCTTTTAAATATGTGTTAACTCGTCTGGCAAATCGTAAAATGTAGGGTGACGATAGGCTTTGTCATTAGCCGGATCATACAATGCTTCGGCATCATCGGGATTGCTGGCATGTATGTATTTACTTTCTACTACCCAGATACTGATGCCCTCCATTCTCCTGGTATACACATCGCGGGCATTTTCTATGGCCATCTGAGCATCGGTAGCATGAAGGCTCCCTACATGTTTATGATCGAGGCCCTGTTTGCTGCGGATAAATATTTCCCATAAAGGCCACTCCTGCTGCGATTTTCCTGAAGTGGAAATATCAGCTGCGCCGTTTTTTCCTTCTCCATAATCGCCGTAATAGTATTTGTTAATGTACTGTTTCATTTTTAGCTGTGAGCTGTGAGCGTTGAGCTGCGAGTTTTTTTGGCTGCTGCTTTTAGCTTATAGCTGCTGGTTTTATTTTAATTATGAAGCTCTTCGTTGCGAATTACTTGCTATTTATTTCTCATGCTCAACTCACCCCTCTTTGTTAAGCAGAAAGGGAGTTATGCTAATTCACTATTTAACATTCACGTTTCACTTCTCTCACGCCCTCTTCTCTGCTAAACGCTGCGCACGCTTTTGTGCATGGGCAGTTGCTGCTTCTCTCACCCAGGCGCCTTCTTCCCAGGCTTTCTTGCGGGCATCGAGGCGTTCTTTATTGCAGGGGCCGTTACCGGCAATTACCTGCCAAAATTCATCCCAGTTAATGGTACCAAAATCATAATGACCTTTTTCTTCGTTCCATTTTAAATCAGGATCGGGAATGGTGAGGTTGAGTATTTTAATCTGCTCTGCACAGATGTCTACAAATTTCTGTCGCAATTCATCATTGGTAAATCTTTTGATCTTCCATTTCATACTTTGAATGGTGTTTGGACTTTCATCATCTTTAGGTCCGAACATCATGATACTGGGCCACCACCAGCGATTGATGGAGTCCCGTGCCATACGGCGTTGTGCTTCTGTGCCACGACTGAGGGTAAGTAATATCTCAAAACCCTGTCGTTGGTGGAAACTCTCTTCTTTACAAACACGTACCATGGCACGTGCATAAGGACCATAACTGGTTCTGCATAAAGGCACCTGGTTCATGATGGCGGCACCATCAACCAGCCAGCCAATGGCTCCCATATCGGCCCAGCTTAAAGTTGGGTAATTGAAGATGGATGAATATTTTGCTTTACCGCTATGCAGTTGTTCATACATTTCATCGCGGCTGATACCCAATGTTTCTGCTGCTGAATAAAGGTATAGACCATGACCCGCTTCATCCTGTACTTTGGCCAGCAGGATAGCTTTTCTTCTGAGGTTTGGTGCACGGGTAATCCAGTTACCTTCCGGAAGCATACCAACAATTTCACTGTGCGCATGCTGACTAATCTGCCTGATTAAAGTCTGTCTGTATTTTTCCGGCATCCAGTCTTTCGGTTCAATACGGATCTCTTTGTCGATCTTCTCCTGAAACATTTGCTCCATATCTTTTTCCATACCCATTAATTGAAGCGTAAAAATACAAAAAGAAATCATTCGTGCTAACAAATGTTAGTATCCGAATTATATTTTTTTTGATCTTTCGTTAGTTTTTGTGGATGATTTTTGCATGCTATTGTTTATTCTGATTAACAGGGCTTTATCTTTCAGGCATGAAAAAGGGATGCTTATCATTTCTATTGATTTTAATCATAAGTGTATCGTTTGCGCAAACGACCACACCCTTCAGGAAAGAGATTGATGCTTTTCTAAAGGCCGACAGTGCAGTTTTTCCGGCTCAAAAACAACTATTATTTGTTGGAAGTTCGTCTTTTACTTTCTGGAAAGACATCAGGGAGTATTTTCCGGGTTATCCAATCATCAATCGTGGTTTTGGTGGTTCGTCCTTAACTGATCTGATACGATATGCAGATGAAATTATTATTCCGTACAAACCCAAACAGGTCATTATTTATTGTGGGGAAAATGATATTGCAGATGCATGGGGAAAGGTTACTCCTGATACTGTATTGAGTCGTTTTAAAACATTGATGTCCATTATCAGGAATAAACTGGGGAAAGTACCAGTTGTATTTGTGTCGATCAAACCAAGTCCGAGCCGCTGGAAAATGGAAGCAGACTTTATAAAGGCAAATCGATTGATTCAAAAATATTTGCGTCGCGATCGAAGGGCTGTTTATGTAAACGTACACAATGCCATGTTGTTACCTGATGGTTCTGTAAACCCCGAACTCTTTGGTAAAGACAATCTGCATATGAATGCAAAGGGGTATGCTATCTGGCAGAAGATTATCGAACCAGTGTTAAAGAAATAAGGATGTAATTTTTTTAGCCACAGATTCACAGATTATTTAATGAAATCCCTGGCTAAAAAAATCAGCAACCATTATTTTACATCAAAATCTACTACTACTTTTTCTGATCGTGGATGTGATTGACAGGTGAGAATAAAACCCTGTTCAATTTCTTCTGGTTCAAGACCGTAGTTTACATCCATCTCTACTTCTCCTTCTACCAGTTTGGCGCGGCAGGTACAGCAAACACCACCTTTGCAGGCATACGGTAGATCGGCTCCCTGTTTCAAAGCTGCATCCAGAATGGCAGTACCGTTTTTTGCAAGATCAAAATCAAAACTAATGCCATCAAGCTTTACCGTGATCCTGCTTTTGGGTTCATTATCGGTATGAATAGTTTGAACTGTTTTATTTCTTTGCTCCTGTCCGGGTATGGTAAACAATTCAAAATGAATTTTCTTTTTGTCTACTCCCTTTTCTTCCAATACATTTTTTACAGCAAAAATCATTTCTTCCGGGCCGCATAAAAAGAATTCATCAGTCTGCGAAACATCAATTGTTTTTTCAAATAATGTATAACATTTAGAAGCATCAATTCTGCCTGCATTCAATATTGTATCTGTTTGTTCCCGCGATAAAATATGGATGAGTCTGAATCTTCCCATGTATTTATTCTTCAGCGCTTCCAATGCTTCCCTGAAAATAATGGAAGGTCTGTTACGATTGCCATATACCAGTGTGAAGCTGCTGGTTGGTTCTGTTACTAATGTGGTTTTGATGATGGATAGTAAAGGTGTGATACCACTGCCTGCAGCAAAACCAACATAATTTTTTTTCTGATCCCCTTTCAAAGGAGTATAGAACTTACCCATCGGGGGCATTACATCCAGACTGTCACCTTTTTTTAAATGATCATTGGCATAGCTGGAAAAAATACCCTGAGCCACTTTTTTTACTGCAACACGCAATTCATTATCCAGTGGACTGCTGCAAATTGAATAGGAGCGACGTATTTCTTCTCCATTAATGGTGGTACGAAGCGTGAGATGCTGACCTTGTATAAACTGAAACTGTTCTTGTAAGGACGCAGGAACTTCAAAAGCAATGGAAACACAATCATCGGTTTCTTTACGTACTTCTTTAACCCTGAGTTGCTCAAAATGTATCGACATGCTGCTATCCGCTTATTGAGTTAATCCACCTACCAAAATCGTCACCATGTTCTCTTCCAGTTCCGATGCACTGATTTTTTGTGTTGATCTGTGCCAGCTCTCAATACCGCTGATGGCGTGTAATATGATAAGTACGGCAGTAGGGGCATCAATTTTTTTCACTTCATTGTTGCGTATGCCCGATTCTATAATGGCTGCAAAACGCTTCCGGTAAATACGACGCTGGTTTTGAAAATTTGATAGATAAGGGTCTGCGAGGTGTTTCCATTCGCGGTCGCTTACATAAACTTCTTCATAGTGGTGAATCATTTCGTTGATATGAAAACGAAGGAGTTTTTCAATTTTTTCAATAGCAGGAATTTTTTCTGCTTCTACTTCATCAATCCTTTGCAAAAAACGGTTGGCTACACTGAAACAGAGTTCATGTAATAATTCTGTTTTCGATTTGATGTGGTTGTATAAACTGGCAGCTTCTACACCAACCGCTTCTGCCAGGTCGCGCATACTGGCTGCTTTAAACCCCTTTTCTCTGAAGAGTGAAGCAGCTTTGGTTACAATCACGTCTTTGCGTGATATGTTTTTATCGGTCTTTATTCTAGCCATGCTACGAAGATAAACAGCTAACGTGTGTTAGCCAAAAAATGATTTGATATATTATTTTTTGTTAGTTTTTGAGCGAGATATTATTTCCGGGTGTCTTGTACAATCAAATATGTAGACCCAGACTAGTATTTACCCCTCAAATACGCTAGTTTCGCACCCCGATAGCAAAAATTAATCTATGTCTTTAGTAGTTGTCGGATCCATGGCTTTTGATGCCATTGAAACCCCGTTTGGTAAGAGTGATAAAATAATAGGTGGTGCAGGTACTTATATTGCCTGGTGCGCCTCCAACTTTACCCCAGTTAAGCAAATTTCTGTAGTAGGTGGCGATTTCCCGCAGGAAGAGCTGGATCAGTTAACAGCCCGTGGTGTTGATTTATCGGGTGTTCAGATTAAAAAAGACGAAAAAACTTTTTTCTGGAGTGGTCGTTACCATATGGATATGAATTCACGAGATACACTCGAAACCCAGTTGAATGTATTGGAGAATTTTGAACCGGTGGTACCCGAAAGTTTTCAGGACTGTGAATTCCTGATGCTGGGTAATCTGGTGCCTGCGGTACAACGAAGCGTGATTGAACAGCTGAAAACCCGTCCGAAACTGATTGTGATGGATACCATGAATTTCTGGATGGAAATCATGATGGATGAACTGAAAAAAACACTGGCCATGGTTGACCTGCTGATGGTGAACGACAGTGAAGCACGTCAGTTGAGCGGAGAATATTCATTGGTAAAAGCTGCTGCGGCTATCATGAAAATGGGGCCCAAATACCTGATCATCAAGAAAGGGGAACATGGTGCATTGCTGTTTCATGAGAACAAAGTATTCTTTGCGCCGGCTTTACCATTGGAAGAAGTGTTTGATCCAACCGGTGCAGGTGATACATTTGCAGGCGGTTTTATTGGTCATATTGCACGTACCAAAGACATTTCTTTTGAGAACATGAAAACGGCCATTATCGTAGGCAGTGCTATGGCTTCTTATTGTGTAGAGAAATTCGGAACCCAGCGTTTGAGAGAAATCAGTAAAGAAGATATCAGCAATCGTATTAATGAATTTGTACAGTTGGTGAATTTTGATATTGATCTGGTAGGGTAGTTGATAGTCCATGGTCAATAGTCCATAGTTAAAGATTCTGCTATGGACCATGGACCACAAACTATGGACTAAAAAATCTTTTGGCTAAAAAACAAAACGCCTCTATTTTCGCAAAGTAATGATGACAATGAAACATACAAAACGTATTAAGAAACCTCTCTGACCGGGAAGTGCCTGAACGTTTGTGTATGATCGAACAATATACTCAGAGGCCTTCCCGAAACGGAAGGCCTTTTTGTTAGCAACAACCATAACTGAACAAACAATCAAAACAAAAACAAACAAACATCATGAAAGTAGCAGTTGTAGGTGCCACGGGGCTTGTAGGCACCAAAATGTTGGAAGTGCTCGCAGAGCGTAATTTTCCTGTAACAGAACTTGTTCCGGTAGCTTCAGAAAGATCAGTAGGTAAGGAAGTGAGCTTTAAAGGAAAACAGTACAAGATCGTGAGCATGACAGATGGTATTGCAGCCAAACCTGCTGTTGCTATTTTCTCTGCCGGTGGTAGTACATCACTGGAATGGGCGCCCAAATTTGCGGAAGCGGGTATTCGTGTTATTGATAATTCTTCTGCATGGCGTATGGACCCCACTAAAAAACTGGTAGTACCGGAAGTAAATGCAGATGTGTTAACCAAAGATGATTTCATCATCGCCAACCCTAATTGTTCTACCATTCAGATGGTAGTGGTCTTGCAACCGCTGCATAAACGTTATGGCATTAAACGTGTGGTAGTAAGTACCTACCAAAGCGTAACCGGTACGGGTAAAAAAGCAGTGGATCAGTTATTCAATGAAAGAAAAGGAGTAGAAGGGGAGATGGCTTATAAATACCAGATAGACCTGAATGTGATTCCTCAGATTGATGTATTCCTGGATAATGGCTATACCAAGGAAGAAATGAAAATGGTAAATGAAACCAAGAAAATTATGCAGGATGACAGCATCCGTGTAACTGCAACTACAGTTAGAATACCAGTAGTTGGCGGACACAGTGAAAGTGTGAATATTGAGTTTGAAAACGATTTTGACCTGGTAGAGCTGCGTGCCATTTTAGCTGCTGCGCCGGGAGTAATTGTACAGGATGATATTGCCAACCAGCAATACCCCATGCCATTATGGGCACATGAAAAAGATGAAGTATTTGTAGGTCGTTTGAGAAGAGATGAGACACAAGCAAACACATTGAATATGTGGATTGTAAGCGATAATCTCCGTAAAGGAGCCGCTACCAATGCTGTTCAGATTGCAGAGTATTTATCGGTGAAAGGATTGTTGTAATTTTTTAAAGCCACAGATTCACAGATTTTGTTTAGTAATCTTTGAATCTGTGGCTTTTTTATTCCCAAATGAGTTGGATGAAAAGTAATATTAATGGTAAGGTTTCTAAAATTGATGATTTCCGGTACGATTAATTAGTTTGTATGTTCCTGAAAGTTAAGCTGTTAGAAAATTTCTTGAGATAGATGGCCTATTAAATTCAGGAGTAGTTACATATAATTTCATTAGTATTTTAAAAAATATTAATTTGTGGTAAAACCCGGTTATGTCCAAGATGATAAAACTTATTGGGAGTATTTTTATTGTAATTTTTTTATCCTCTTGTGATAAGGAAGAAGTACCCGTTTTAAAACCTGTTATCACTTCTTTCTTGCCAATAAAAGCTACTCTTTCAGATCCCATTAGAATTGTAGGAAAAAATTTTACTGGCGCAACTGCTGTAGATTTTGGTGGGGTAGCAGCATTAAGTTTTACCATACAATCTGATAGCGTAATAATGGCAGTGGTTGGCAATGCAGTTAGTGGAAATGTAACTGTTCATAATGCTAATAATAAGGCAGCATTAACCGGGTTTGTGTTTTATCAATCTCAAGATTATACACTCTATGGTACCGCTAATTTTATTGAACAACAGTGGCCACAAGGTAATTTGATAGCATCACAGCAATTGAGTGATACAGCTTTTTTTGCTGTGCTTGAGTTGAATAAGTATGATACAGCCAGAAATGCTTATGTAAATACCTTGGCATATTTGAATTACGCTTCTCAGGAGGGATATGTTAGACTTGTAGGTCTCGCACCCGATTTAAAATCAAGTATAAGTCGGAAAGAGGGGTTTATGAAATTTATAAAAAGTAGCCCTTATCCTTTTTTTGTTATTTATGCAAAAAAAACAAGTAATGGGTTTGAAATACCAATGCAAGGTCTATATCAGGGTGTTGGAACTTATATAATTGGTACAGGTGCTTTATCAAATGGCAAGTTAACATTAACATATAAAACTGAATACAGGGGAAGTATTAAAGAAGCTGTTGTAAGCCAGCAATAATCAAATCAATCACTCTTCTATTCCCCTGTTCAAAAACAATATCAACGGCTGCAAAGTTTCAAAAGCAGCAACAATATCTTTTGCCAACTTATCAGATGTAAGCTGAGTATCTGTAAATGCAGTAGTAGCCACCCAACTCTTTAATTTAATGTACTCAATTGCTGGATTGTCTTTCTCATATCCCTTCGGCTCTCTGCTCAGTGCCATACCCTCTTCACGCTGTAGTGCTTTATAGGTAGCAACAAATTTTTTGTTTTGGATAATCCTGTTGAATTCATCCCAGTTATAATCAATTTCCTGTCTTACTTTTTTAATCACCTCTGCTTCAGGCATCCATAAGCCACCGGCTGCAAAACTCTTCCCGCCAGGTTCCAGGTGAAAATAATAACCGGAGAAAAGCGATTTTTTCCCACCCCTGCTCAGGTACATACCCATATTGGTTTTATAAGGGTCTTTATTTTTACTGAAACGAACATCGCGATTAATACGAAAAACACATTCTTTGGCTGTGAGTGAAGCAATCGAAGCATCTTTCTTTCCCAAACCTTTGATCACTTCATTAACTAAACTGGCATAATCGGCCTTAGCAGTTTCAAAAGATTTCCTGTTTTCATCGAACCATGTTTTATGGTTATTTTTTTTCAGGTCTTTCAGAAATTTAAGGGTACTGTTCTGTAACATAATTTTATTGTGTTGCAATCAATTCCAGAAATTCTGTTTCCGTAATGATTTTAATGGTATTAATTTTTTTTGCTTTCTCCAGTTTGCTGCCGGCATCTTCACCCACAACTAAGTAATTAAGATTCTTACTTACCCCACTAACAATCTGTCCGCCATGTTGTTCTGCCATTGCCTCTGCTTCGCTTCTTTTCAGCTGACTTAATGTGCCGGTAAACAGGAAAGTCTGCCCCTGTAAACTGCCACTGCTGCCAATTTCTTTCTTTTTGTTTTTAAGCTCAAGTCCAAGCTGCTCCAGTTGTTCCAGCATATGAATGTTTTGTTCATTGCTGAAAAACTGGTGAATACTTTTAGCTACTTTGGTGCCCACATCTTCCAATTGTTGTAACTCTTCTTCTGTTTTATTTTTAAAATCGAGCAGGTGTTCTACTGCATTGGCCAGGGTTTTGGCGGTTGTTTCGCCTACGAAACGAATGCCGAGTCCATATACCAAACGATGCAATGGCTGTTGTTTTGATGCTTCGATAGCTGCTGTGAGGTTGTCGAGGCTCTTCTTTCCAAAACCTTCCAGTTGACCAATTTTTTCAAAATCAAGTGTATAAATACCGGGAATATCTTTTAGTAAACCCATTTCATAAAACTTCCGCACATTGGCTTCTCCAAAACTTTTGATGTCCATGGCATCTTTACTCACAAAATGAATCATCTTCTCTACTACCTGCGCTTCACATTCGATATTGATGCAACGCCAAACTGCTTCACCCTCTTCCTTGAATAATTCGCTGTTGCATACAGGACATTGTTTGGGGAACAGGATGCTTTGTTCTGTTCCGTCTCTTAATTCGCTTTGCGACTTAACAATCTGTGGAATAACATCGCCGGCTCTTTCAATTAATACAGTGTCGCCGATTTTCAGGTCTTTTTCCTTGATGTATTCTTCATTGTGAATAGATATACTGCTTACCGTAACACCACCCAGATAAACAGGGTCGAGTTTGGCCACAGGTGTAACAGCCCCGGTTCGGCCTACCTGAAATTCTACATTACGTAATTTTGTGGTAGCCTGTCTGGCTTTAAACTTGAAAGCAATGGCCCATCGCGGATGATGAGAAGTCATACCCATCTGCTCCTGTAAATGAAGATCGTTTACTTTAACAACCATACCATCAATTTCATAGGGGAGATTATCTCTTCCCGCTTCATATGACTGGCAGTAATCAATTACACCCTGAATGCCTTTCACCACTCTTTTTTCTTTCTCCGGTGAACGAAATCCAAGTTGCCATAGCAGTGAAAGATTACCACTATGCGTCTCCAATAATGCTTCGTACTTCCGTACTTCCGTACTTCCGTACTCTTTTGTATAATAACTGATATGATACAAAAAGGCGTCCAGCCCTCTCTCTGCTACATCTTTCGGGTCTTTCATTCTTAAACTGCCTGATGCAGCATTACGTGGGTTGGCCAGGGGAGAGAGGTTTCTTGTAGCTAATAACTGGTTATAATGATTAAAGGATTGTTTACTCATGATTACTTCACCTCTTATTTCTACCTGTTGAATTCCTGCAGATGAAAAATCGGCTGATAAGGGTATTGAACGTATCTGTCTGATATTACTGGTAATTTCTTCCCCTTCCACCCCATCTCC
Source organism: Sediminibacterium sp. (assembly GCF_019264485.1). Classification (GTDB taxonomy): domain Bacteria; phylum Bacteroidota; class Bacteroidia; order Chitinophagales; family Chitinophagaceae; genus Sediminibacterium. The sequence continues at coordinate 428,011 of NZ_JAHVAA010000014.1, read as the reverse complement.
CCTTGTAGCTGCACGAACCAACTGATCGTTTTCATAGATCAGCGAAATACTTGCTCCGTCAAACTTGGGCTCAATACAGTATTCAATTTCTTCTAAACCGGTGAGTTCTTTTGCTTTCCGGTCAAAATCAATCAGGTCATCTGCATTATAGCTGTTGTCGAGGCTCAGCATGGGAACAAGGTGACTTACCGTTACAAACTGACTGTTAAGGCTATTACCCACACGTCGGGTCGGAGAGTCGGGGCTGATAAGATTGGGGTAATCTAACTCTCCTTTTTCAAGTGTTTTATAAAGCAGATCATATTCCTGATCGGCAATCAATGGGTCATTGAGTACATAGTAACGATATTCATGAAATTGTAAAACCTGTCTTAATTTACTAATATGATCAGGTAAAATGGAGAAACCTGTTTCACCGGTTTCTTTTAATAAGTCGGTTGTAAGATTTTGTAACTGACGCGTTAGGTCGGGGGAATACATAGCTATATTTTACAAGATAAAGTTAATTGCTAATCGGATAAGGTGGATTTGATTTGTTGACAGATACAGGCTATTTGTAAACTTTGTATCTTGCCCCACCCTTATTATGGCGATCTGTTCGCTAAAAACTGATGAGTATTCCGATGAAGAAAACAAGCGCTGCTGTGGCTCCAACAAACCATATGGTAAAAGAAGCGGTACAATTAGTACAGGCATATCCTAAAGTACCCCTCACAGTAGATTGTGTGATTTTTGGTTTTGAAGAGAATAAACTAAAAGTGTTGCTTATTAAAAGTGACCTCGAAGTTTATAAAGGACAGTATTCATTACTTGGCGATATTGTTCAGGATAATGAAGACCTCAATGAAGCTGCTTACCGTATACTGAAACAAAGAACCGGAATGAGCGATGTTTTCCTGGAACAGGTAAAAGTTTTTGGCGGCCCGGGAAGACACCCGGGTGGCAGGGTGGTTACTATCGCTTATTGTTCATTGCTCAACATTAATCACCACGAATTAAAAATTCACGATAACGATCTTGACTGGTACGGGGTAAACACCATCAGGGAACTGGCATTTGATCATAAGCTCATTGTGGATGAATGTCATACCTGGTTACAGAAAAGAATACAGGAACACCCACTGGGGTTTAACCTGCTGCCTGAAAAATTTTCTCTCCGTGAATTACAAAACCTTTATGAAGCTATTTTAGGCGTTAGTTTAGACAGAAGAAATTTCCGTAAAAAATTTGCATCGATGGACCTTTTGATTGATATCGACGAAATGGAACAGGATGTACCACACAGACCCGGCAAACTCTACAAGTTCAATTTCGAAAAATACGCCAAAAGTAAGCGCAAGTGGGTAGGTATTGATTTCTAATTAGTTAGACATAGCTCTGTGTCATTTCCCTTTCCTTAATTTAAACAAGAATGGTTTTTGTCGTTTTATTACGACAGGATAAACTGTATTCAGACTACCTTAAAACCCTATCAATACTATATGATGGGGAAAAATCTGTTTATACTTTTGTATTAATACCAAGCCCCCAAATTTATCCCCCTCATTAAAATTCCAATATCCATTTTCAATGTGAGTTGAACTATGTGTGTTTTGCATTGAAGGATTTTAATTGGATCAATAATGAGAAAACTGCCGCACAATTTCCTGTTATTTACCTGCATGTTTGTAATACCGCTTTTTTTCTGCAAAAAGCAGGTAGACTTTGCCAAAGCTGTGGCACATGACCATCTTCCGCCATTATCGTTAACCGTTTCATCTTCTTCGGTAGCCCTCTTTCAGGCAAATGCCAAATTAAATACTGTTCGTTTCGATTGGGGATATAATGGCAGCATAGTAAATGATGCGGTTTATTATACGATTCAGTTTTCATTAAAGGAAGACCAGTTTGAAAACCCCCTGGAAGTGCCGCTGGGCAGCAGTCTGGCAGCAGGATTTTCGGTGGAAGAATTCAATCAATTGATGCATAAACTTATTGAACCGGGAGATGCCGGTGATGTAGCTGCAAGAATTAAGTATATGCGTCAGGTAGCTTATACCCAGAAAGTAGTGAGCGGTGATGAGGTTTATTATTCAGATCAGGTTCTTTTAAAAGTAACTACCTACCGGCATATTATTGCTTATTCAAGTCCCGACTTTTTTACTTTACCCGGTAATTATCAGTCATGGGATCCACTGCTGGCACCAAGAATTGTTTCAAAGCCCGGAGAGAGAGAATATGAAGGGTATGTTTATTTTCCGATTGAATACCCCCAGTTTTTACTGGTTCGTGGTAACCAATGGTCTGATTTTATTTTTGGTTATATCGGTGGTAATAAATTTGGCGTAAAAGGGTCATCACTTTCCATTTTTGGTGGTAAAGGCAGTTATCTTATTCAAGCCAGTACAAACACCAATACATGGGTGTACACAAAAATCAATTCATGGAGTATAACCGGCTCGGCAGTTCAGCATAATGGGAAACTGGATTTAACAATGACACAAGACCCTTCAAACAATTGTATCTGGCATGCAAGTGTAAACCTTATTGAAGGCGATTTATTTTTCAGGGCGAATAATAATAATGCGATTAGGTTTGGTAACGACTGGCCTGCTATTGACCATGTTCCTGATTATAATGCAGACCCAATTCGTATTACCAGAGCAGGAAAATATACTATTGAGTTAGACCTGTCTATTGCAGGTAATTACCTCTATCATATCCACAGAAATCGCTGATAATTGTAGTGTGTTACCAGCTGCAGGCGCTTCCGCATTGTTTTTCAATCATTTCAACTACTTTTACCATCCAACAGAATTACTATGCTATATTCAATGACAGGTTATGGAAGATCGGAGCAAACCATTGGCGATAAAACATACCTGGTAGAAGTTCGTTCCTTAAATGGAAAACAGTTTGATTTGCGTTTGAATATTCCGGCACTTTTAAAGCCGTTTGAATTTGAAATCAGGAACCTTTTAAACGAAGTATTGCAGAGAGGAAGTGTTGAATGTGTGATTACCATCAAGCAAAATGGTGCCAATAAACCTGTTTCAATTAATAAAGAACTGGCAAAAGCTTATTATCAGCCGGTAGCAGAACTGGCCGATGAATTGCAATTACAAAAAGGCGATATTCTAAGTACCATTCTCAAACTGCCTGATGTTATTACCCCTTCTACCGAAATGTTGAGTGATGAGGAATGGAAGGGGTTTGAAACAGTATTAAAAGGAGCAGTGTCTGAATTGAACAACCATAGAAAAGATGAGGGCCGTTCACTGGAAGCAGATCTGTTATTACGCTTGTCCAATATTGAAACACATCAGAAAACAATTTCTGAACTGGAGCCTTTACGCAGAACTAAAATCAAGGAAGGAATTGTAAAAGTGCTGGAGGAAAATGTAGGCAAAGAAAATTATGATCCCAATCGAATGGAGCAGGAACTGATCTATTACATTGAAAAAATTGATATCAGCGAAGAACAGGTGAGATTGAAAAATCACTGCGATTATTTCCGTGCTATTCTTGCAGATAAGGAAGCCGGGAAAGGCAAAAAACTCTCTTTTATTTTGCAGGAATTCGGCCGTGAGATCAATACCATGGGCTCAAAAGCGTATGATTCGCAGATACAGCAAACGGTCATCCAGATGAAAGATGAATTGGAAAAAGCCAAAGAACAGATATTAAATGTGTTATAAAAATACCTGTCACCAGTATTGATCACTTCTTAATTTTTTTATCAGTGAGACCGGCGTATTACAGCTTATTGTTTCTGAGTATTTTCATGATAGCCTGTGGCACCAATAACGTATTTGAAAGAACAGAACGTTTCGCCAGTCATGAGTGGATGGTCAGTCAGGAGCCATTGATGAAGTTTGAAATAGCTGATACAAGTTCTTTCTATAATATTTATGTAGTCATCAGGCACACCGATGCCTATCGGTATAATAATATCTGGCTCAATATCACTACACAATCGCCCAACGATACACCACGGACACAGTTATTGGATATCAGTTTAGCCGACAATACAAAGGGCTGGCTGGGAAGTGGAATGGATGATATTTTCGACAGAAGGGCCCGTATTACCCAGGCCCCCATTCGCCTGAAAAAAGGTACTTATACATTTAAACTGCAACAGGCCATGCGTGAAGATCCACTTGGCTATGTACTGAGTGCAGGTATTCGTGTAGAAAAAGTACAACCATGACTTCTAAAACCAGTAAACGGCTTACCGTAGTAACGGTAGTATACTGGATACTACTATCATACATTGTGGCAGCACTGATCTGGTGGTTTATTGCACTTGAAAAACAGAACCGTAATATTACCAATGTACGTTTACTGGAACTGTTAAAAGATGACCCTCAGTATTTCGAGAAAGCTACACAGATTGAAGCAGCCAAAAAAAGAAAAACAGCGCAGTATGTAGGAGAGGGAGTTACATTTCTCGCCTTGATATTGGTAGGTGCAGTATTTGTATTCAGAGCTACCCGAAGACAATTATTGTTGTCGCAACAACAGCAAAATTTTATGATGGCGGTAACACATGAATTAAAAACGCCTATTGCAGTAACAAGATTAAACCTTGAAACCCTTCAAAAAAGAAAACTGGATGAGGAAAAACAGCAAAAACTGATTGTCAACACCCTGCAGGAAGCCAACAGGCTGAATATGCTGTGTAATAATATTTTACTGGCGGCACAATTAGATGCGGGTGCTTATACTACAACTAAGGAAGAAATTAATTTCTCCGATCTGGTAGAAGGATGTATTGATGACTTCCGCAATCGCTTTCCACAAAGAGCAGTATCGGAAAATATCGGTGAAGGCCTTTACCTGAATGGAGAGCAGCTTTTATTACAAATGCTGGTAAATAATTTACTGGAGAATGCCATGAAATATTCGCCCAAAGAAAGTTTAATTACAATTACCTTGAAGGCAGATAAAAGCGAGCTGGAACTAACCGTTTCAGATGAGGGCATCGGTATTGCCGATGATGAGAAAAGAAAAATTTTCGACAAATTTTACCGGGTCGGCAATGAAAATACACGCAGTACAAAAGGTACTGGTTTGGGACTTTATCTCTGCAGCCGGATCGTAAAAAGCCATAATGGCTACATTTCTGTGACAGATAATCAGCCACAGGGTAGTAATTTTGCAGTTACATTACAACAGGTATGACAAATTCCAAGGCCACTATATTATTGGTAGAAGACGAAGAAAACCTGCATGAGGCACTAAAACTGAACCTCGAAATGGAGGGGTATGAAGTAAGCTCGGCCTTTAATGGCACAGAAGCACTTAAAAAAGTGGCAAATGAATATTTCGATCTGATTGTACTCGATATCATGTTACCTGAAGTAGATGGTATTGCTGTAACAGAAAGCATTCGTGTTAATAATAACGAAGTGCCAATTCTGATTCTGAGCGCCAAAAACAGCAGTACAGATCGCGTACTTGGACTAAAAAAAGGGGCTGATGATTACCTCACCAAACCTTTTAATCTCGAAGAACTGCTGCTGCGTGTAGAAAAACTGATTGAAAAGAATAAGAAAATGCTTGAAAAAGAAACCGTGGGAGACAGTTATGAATTTGGTGACAATAAGATTGATTTTAAAGCCCAGGATGCAATAAGCTGGAATGGACAACATATAGAATTGAGTAAAAAAGAAGCCATGTTACTCAAATTGCTTATAGAGAACAAGGGTGATGTGGTAACCCGTGAAAAAATTTTGCAGGTGGTTTGGGGTTATAACGTATATCCAACCACAAGAACTATCGATAATTTTATCCTGAGTTTTCGTAAATATTTTGAGGCAGACAGCCGCAACCCCCGCTATTTCCACTCGGTAAGAGGTGTAGGTTATAAATACACCGACTAGCGGACTTGCCGACTTCCGGTCTTTCTGACTTTTTTAAACACAATTTTCAGCCGCAATAAACGTTATTGCTCTGAAAAAACTACGCATGTCGCTACAAACTATTATAGATTTCCTGGAGCCGGTAAACATAGCCCGGTTATCGAACGATGAAGGTTTTAAGGATACACAGCTGGGTAAACATATTGCTGTGTATGATGAGGTTTTTCCGGAAATCGATCATGCAGATCTGGTGCTGGTAGGCTGTGGTGAAACGAGGGGCGCCGGGATACAATTTGTAAATACCGATGGTCCGGATGCTATCCGTTCAGAATTTTATAAACTATACCACTGGCATACAGAAGTAGCAGTGGCCGATTTGGGTAACGTAAAATGCGGAGCCACCCTGCAGGATAGCTATGCTGCATTAAGAATGGTGGTACATGAGTTACTGTTACTGGGAAAAAAAGTACTGATTCTGGGTGGCTCACATGATGTAACTACTGCCCAATACCAGGCACATACCATAAATGGAAAAATAATCGATGCTGTTTGTGTGGACTCGAGGATCGATATGGATATGGATAGCGTATTGCCGGCCGATAATTTTCTGGTCGATATGTTTACCGGTATGCCCAATCACCTGAAACATTATAATCATATTGGTTTTCAGAGTTATTTCATGCATCCGCAAATGCTGGAGACAATAGATAAACTTCGTTTCGATTGTTACCGCGTTGGGAAAGTAAAAGAGGATATGAGTGAAATGGAACCTGCTATCCGTAACAGCGAATTATTCAGTTTCGATATTGCCGCCATTCAGCACGCACATGCACCGGCTAACTATATTACCCCCAACGGTTTCAATGGAGAAGAAGCCTGTACACTTATGCAGTATGCAGGTATGAGCCACACCTGCTCAACTATTGGCATATATGGTTATATACCGCAACAAGACCTGCATTCGTTAACGGCTAAACAAATATCTCATATGATCTGGTATGCCATGGATGGTATCCAGAAAGGAAAGCAGGAAGCATCACTTGAGGATAGAAATTCATTTAATGAATTTACCATGGCTTTTGCAGAAGTAGAAACCGTTTTCCTGCAAAGCAAAAAAACAGGCCGCTGGTGGATGCAATTACATGACGGTAAATATGTAGCCTGTAGCTATCGCGACTACCATATTGCTTCCAATAACGATATTCCCGAAAGGTGGTTAAGAGCAGCGGAAAGAATTTAAAATCTTTAATTGTGTAATTTCTTGTTTGGTAAGATTCTGTTCTTTATTGCGACATATATGGAAATAGCTTATTTTTAAATATGTCGTTTTCTAACCTGCCCATTGATACAGAAGGGTTACCGGAAGTTCAGGCGGTGCCCTTCAAACCAATACACTCTGATTACCTGAAAGTATTAAGGATCAGCTGGTTCATCCTGTTTCTTATTGTATTAGGGGGTCTCTCAACCATTTTTATACTGACTAAGAAACTGCAAAATCCAGTAGCAATTTCTATTGCAGCGGGCATTTATGTTTTGTTATTGCTGACTACTGTTATTATTGGTACGGGCTCTTTCAGGCGAAAGCAGTATGCAGTCAGAGAAAAAGATATTTTGTATAAAACAGGATGGATCTTTCAAAACCTGCACATGGTTCCATTTAATCGTCTGCAGCATTGTGTGGTAAATATGGGACCGATAGAAAGAAGATTCGGGTTGGCAACACTTAGTTTATATACGGCGGCTTCTGAAGGGAAAGATATTACCATACACGGATTACTGCAAACAGAAGCCGAACAATTGAAAGAACTGGTAATCCAACAAATTCAGGCATTGAATACAGATGAAAACATTTGAAACACCCCAACGTCAATCACCGTTGGCACTGGTGATGATGTTTTTTAAAATTTTCCGCACTGTTATTACAGTTATCTGGCCTATACTGATTGGTTTACTGCTGGGGCAAAAAAAAGAAAACAGTGAATTAAAATGGCTGATTGCAGGCGGTGCTATACTACTCTTCATTTTAGTGCGTACGGTACTCGATTATCTGTATTTCCGTTTCAGTATTAAAGATGGGCAACTGGTGGTAAGAAAAGGATTCTTTTATAAAACAGCCATTACTGTTCCACTCGAAAGAATACAGGCCGTTCACCTGGAACAGAGTTTTCTCCATGCCGCAACACTTACACATAAACTCATTATCGATACCGCCGGAAAAGAAGGAGCTGAAGTAACCATTTATGCTATACCCAGCTCCGATGCAGTAGCCTTAAGAACCCTGATACTGAACAGGGTAGATGAAAAGGAAATAACAGCAGAAACAACGCCTGCAACAAAACTGGTAAGTAAGTTAGACCTGTCTGGCCTGTTGAAATTAAGTCTGTCGGCCAATCATATTGAAACCATCGCCATTGTAATGGCATTTCTGTTTAGCAGGTATGAAGATGTAAAGCCATTGATAAAAAATACACCACTGCTGAAAAATGTAATTTCTTATGGAGAAGCGGTTAAATATACCTGGCAATTGATTACTACTTTATTTTTTATTGTAACAATCATTACAATTATTATTTCCTGTATCCGCATATTCCTGCGTTTTTATAATTATACGGTGAGAATGGACAGGAAAGGATACTATATACGATGGGGGCTCTTGCAGGTGCGACAGAAAATGATTCCGTTTAAGAGGATACAGATGATTATGTGGAGAAGCAATTTTCTTCGCAGACTTATAGGTCTTGCATTACTCAACCTGAAAGTGGCTGGAACAGATGAAACAAAGAAGAAAGTATTAATTGAATTGCCGATTACTGACAAACAACAGATCAGGCAAATTGTTCCTGTATACCAGCCAGCATTACCTGCTGAAACCGGAACCATAGGGCAGAAAATACATCGATCATATGCTTATCGGAAAACCTTATTTGTTACACTCCCGGTACTATTAGTGGCTGCGGGTCTGGCAGCATTGGTCTGGCAATGGTATGCTTTGCTGGTATTTATCTGGCTGCCATATAGTTTGGGTTTACAACTATTGTATTGTCATAATTTCCGTTTCTGGGTAACGCGTGAAGGATTGCAACAATATAAAAGCACATGGGGAAGGGCAGAAGCTATTCTTAACTGGAAAAATATACAATATGTGCAGGTCAGACAATCGCTGTATCAAAAAAGAAAGGGGCTGGCAACATTAATCATTCATACAGCTGGAGGTAGGTTTGAACTGCCCTATATTAACCATAACGACAGTCTTCAGATTAGTAACTATGCGTTGTATCGAACAGAATCAAGCCAGCAAAAGTGGATGTAAATTATTTTCCAAACATCCTGTCAAGATAATCTTCCTTGAACTCAAGATAAGTGGGAGCTCCTGTGGGTGTAGTATTTGGACTGTCGCATGCAAATAATTCTTCTACCAGCACCAGCATTTCTTTTTGCGAAAGTGATTGTCCGGCTTTAATGGCCTGTTGACGTGCCATACAGCGAACAAGTTTTTCTCTTTTGCTGAATTTAATATCGGCACTGAAATGTTTGAACTGTTCGATCAGTAATTCAATTGCATGCTTTTCATTACCTGCTGTTATATCTGCAGGAATACCCTGTATCACAAAACTATTATTACCAAAAGGTTCTACCTGATAACCAATACTACTGAGGTCGGGTAAAAGATCAGTGAGCAGGGCCACATCTGCGGCGGGTAATTCAAGTGTTACCGGGAACAGACTTTTCTGAGTTGGCATTTGCTGTCCATGAGCAGCCACGCTGTATTTGTCATACAAAATCCTTTCATGGGCCAGTTGCTGGTGAACCAATATAAAACCACTGTTTGTTGATGCGATGATATAAGTGTTATGCAACTGCAGTAATGTTGTATCGGGTAATACCTGTATCGATTGCATACGAGCCACAGGTGTATGTAAAAGTAATCCGCTACTTTGGTCAACAGGGTTAACAGAAGTGCTTTCTTCTTTTTGTGTTTCAAAAAAACTTTTCCAGTGTTTTAACTCACCCTTATTTTCCCGTTCAATAAAATGTGCCTGGTTCTTTTGAGTGAAAGTCTGGTACAGGCTGGAAGAAGCAACGGCATCTTTCTTGTCGGTTGTAAAAGGTTTAGAAACTGCATCAAGTCCCTGTATATCTGCGTTCAGTGTAAAATCGAGAGAAGGCGCAATACTAAATTGGGCAAGGGCATGCTTTACGGCTGCCTGTACAAATGCGTAAATAATTTTCTCATCTTCAAATTTAATTTCCTGTTTCGTAGGGTGTACATTGATATCGACCTGAGACGGATCAAGGTCAATGAACAAAACATATCCGGGGAAACTGTCTTTAGGAATCATCTCATCAAAAGCACTATTCACAGCATGATTGAGGTAAGCACTTTTGATAAAACGGCTATTTACAAAAAAGTATTGGTCGCCCCTGGTCTTGCGGGCGGTTTCTGGCTTGCCTACAAAACCATAAATATTCATGTAGTCAGTTTTTTCTGCCACATGTACCAGTTTGGCATTATAGTTATTACCAAGTATCTGAACAATTCTTTGTTTGAGTGTGCCCGGTTCCAGGTGAAACACTTCCTGTCCGTTACTGGTAAGTGAAAAAAAGATATCAGGAAACGCCATCGAAACCCGGATGAACTCATCCATAATATGTCTGAGTTCGGCTGCATTGCTTTTGAGAAAATTTCTTCTGGCAGGCACATTGAAGAACAGGTTCTTCATACTGATACTGGTACCCACCGGGCAGGAACAGGCTTCCTGTTTACTGACTTTACTGTTTTCAATTTCAATATAGGTACCCAGTTCATCGGCGGCTCTCCGGGTTTTCATTTCTACCTGGGCCACTGCCGCTACAGAGGCGAGTGCTTCTCCGCGAAAACCCATGGTTTTTATTCGAAATAAATCTTCAATCTGCCTGATCTTACTGGTGGCATGACGTTCAAAAGCCATCCGGGCATCGGTGTCGCTCATCCCTTTGCCATTGTCTATTACCTGAACCATTGCTTTACCTGCATCAGATACAATGAGTTTTACCTCGGTTGCGCCTGCATCCACTGCATTCTCCAATAATTCTTTCACCGCACTGGCCGGTCGCTGAATCACTTCACCGGCTGCTATCTGGTTGGCAATATTATCTGGTAATAATTGTATGATATCGTTCACAAAAAGGCTTCTTTCGTTCAGTCTGCAAAAATACGATAAATGCTCCTGCCCTGAACTTTTGTAAAGTTTTAAAGCTTCTCAAAAGTTTTGCAGGTACTTTTGCCTTGTAAAAATTAAAGTATATGACCTTAAGTGCGGATATCAAAAAACTGGAGCGCCGGTTTGTGCCAAAAGACTTTGTAGTGACTACATGGGAGTCACTTGAACCTTTTTTCAAGGAACTGCTTAACCGTGAGATTAACAGCAAGGAAAACCTTGAACATTGGCTAAAAGATATGAGTGAAATAGAAGCGGTGGTAAGTGAAGACGCCTGCTGGAGACAGATACGTATGACCTGCGATACTACCGATTCCAAACTGGAAGAAGCTTTTACGTATTTCTGTATGGAAATACAACCCAAACTTCAGCCATATGCCGATCAGCTAAATCGAAAACTGATCGACAGCCCTTTTGCCACAGCACTCGATCAGGCCAAATATTTTACTTATCTGCGAAGTGTGAAAAAGAATATCGACCTGTTTCGTGAAGATAATATTCCCTTACAGGCCGAGCTGAGTGTTATGCAACAACAGTACGGAGCTATTGCCGGGAAAATGACAGTTGAGGTAGAAGGTCAGGAATACACCCTTCAGCAGGCTGCCAGGTTTCTCGAAAGTCATGATCGCTCTCTGCGTGAACAGGTGTATCGGAAAATACAGGAACGCAGGTTACAGGATAAAGATGCCATGCACGAGTTGTATAGTACACTGATTCAAAAAAGACATCAGGTAGCCAGAAATGCAGGATTTGAAAATTATCGGGATTATAAATTTGTGGAACTGGGCCGCTTTGATTATACCAAAGAAGACTGTTACCAGTTTCATGAAGCAGTGAAACTGCATGTACTTCCCCTGATTGAGAAAATTTATCAGCGTAAAAAACAAAAATTAGAACTCGATACCCTCCGGCCATGGGATACAGAGGCAGAGCCAGCCGGAATAGAACCTTTAAAACCCTTCACAGATGGTAATGACCTCTATGAAAAATCAGTAAGCTGTTTTGAACAACTGAATTCTTTTTTCGCAGATTGTCTAAGAAAAATGAAAGAGCTCGGACATTTTGACCTGGAGAGTAGAAAAGGAAAAGCTCCGGGAGGATATAATTGCCCACTTACAGAAAGCGGCGCCCCTTTTATTTTTATGAATGCAGCCGGACAAATGAGCGATGTTACTACAATGGTACACGAAGGTGGACATGCCATTCATTCTTTTCTGGCACATGAACTGGAGCTGAGTGCTTTTAAAGAATATCCGATGGAAATAGCAGAAGTGGCAAGCATGGCTATGGAACTGTTTAGCATGAACCACTGGCAGGCATTTTTCGAAAACGAAGAAGATTTAAAACGTGCCAAAGAACATCAGTTGGAAAGAACCATTACCATTTTTCCATGGATCGCTATTATCGACAAATTTCAACACTGGGTATATGAAAACCCGGCACATACAATAGCAGAGCGAACTAACAAATGGATGGAAATTTTACAGGAGTTTTCTACCAATAGTATTGATTATACCGGACTCGATATGTTCCGCGAAATTGGCTGGCAGCGGCAATTGCATTTATTTGAGGTGCCGTTCTATTATATTGAATATGGAATTGCACAATTAGGTGCTATTGGTTTGTGGATGCAGTACCAGGAAAATCCGCAAGGGGCACTCAAAAATTATGTAAATGCATTATCGTTAGGAGGAACACGAACCCTCCCCGAATTATATGCTGCAGCCGGTTTGAAGTTTGATCTTTCACCAGCACATATTAAAACCCTGATGGAGTTTACAGCTAAAGAAATGGAGAAGGTAGTATAAGCAACGTAAGAGAAATTAGCTGAATAAAATAAGGCTACTCATTATGGGTAGCCTTATTTTAATTTATATGGGAAGTTTTATTCCTGGGGTTTCGGTGCCTGATCACCACTTTGTTCCCGGTTACCTTGCGGTTTGTTTCTTGGGTCCCTGTTACCCTGAGGTCTTTGCCCTCCTTGTGGTCTGTTTCCATCTGGTCTTGGTCCCTGATTTCTGGGTCCTTGCTGTTGTGGCCGCTGACCCTGTTGCTGTGGCCTGTTTCCCTGCTCCCTGTTACCCTGAGGCCTTGGTGCTTGTTGCTGCTGCGGTCCGCCTCTTCTATCATTACGCTGCTGATCCTTTCTTCTTTTATCATTACGCTCCAGACTGCGCAGGCTAATTTGTCCAACCACATCAACAAAAGCAGGTTCCACTTCTTTGGGTTTACTGCTGGTTACTTCAACAGGCTGTAGCTCATCTACTTTTTGTCCCTGCTGGTTCAGTCTTTTTATTTCTTTTACACGTTGTATGGTAAGAGGGTAGTGTTTGGTATTATTGGGTAACACATACCACATTAGGTTTTTGAAAATATCTTTTTTAATCAGGTAGGCAGTTCCCATTACCGTATCTAATTGATCTGCGTAATCCGGAAAATGCTGTAATGCATCAAGATAAGTATCTAACTCATAATTCAGGCAACACTTTAAACGTCCGCACTGACCACTGAGTTTAGTCTGATTGATTGAAAGATTCTGGTAACGTGCAGCTGTGGTATTTACACTTTTAAAATCATGTAGCCAGGTACTGCAGCAGAGTTCGCGGCCACAACTGCCTATACCACCTACTTTAGCAGCTTCCTGGCGAATACCAATCTGACGCATTTCTACCTTAACCTTAAAATCGCCCGCATATTGTTTAATGAGTTCACGGAAATCAACCCGGTCATCGGCTGTATAAAAGAAAGTAGCTTTTTTGCCGTCGGCTTGTACCTCTACCTCACTCAGTTTCATCTGAAGGTTCAGTACACGGGCCATGGCGCGGCTGCGGGCAAGCATATCCTGTTCGCGCGATTTGCTGATGTGAAAACTTTCTATATCCCTTTCCGTACTACGGCGTAAAATCTTTTTTATTTCAGGGTTCGATTCCTCAACACCCTTTTTCTTCATCTGAATACGTACCAGCTCACCGGTAAGACTCACTTCTCCCACATCAAAACCACTTATACCTTCAACCGTTACATAATCGCCCTTCTCAAAAAATTGTAAAGTGCTGTTCCGGAAAAATTCTTTACGGCTTCCCTGTTTAAAACTTACTTCCACAATTTTGCAGGAACTCTCAGGATCACTGAAAGGGAGGTTCAGAAGCCAGTCATGTACATTGAGACGGTTACAGCCACCTGTGCTGCAACCACCATTGCTTTTACATCCGTTCGGTTTACCCGTGCCACAAGATCCACATCCCATATCTTACATACATTGATCAGGTTAATAACTGAATAGGGTAAAGATTATTGTGTAGAGGCTGCAGTAATGCTATGTGGCGCTGGTTGTGTCACTCACTTCAACGTTCCGATCGCTGATGATCAGTGTATTACGATGATGTATTCCGGTAACTACACATACGCCTTGCCATAATTATAATGAATAGCACTAAGCAATTACAAATCAACCTCTCAAATCTATCCCACATTTGTCTTCAATCCCGCCCAGAGCGGAACTATCCGTTCAAAATTAGGGTTTTGTTCTGAATGATGTGGTAGAGTTTCAAAGTAAGGGCCTGAAACAGCATTTTGGCATTGGCATTCCGTTCAATATAATAAGAGGCCCTGTCCAGTTCTTCAATAATTGCCTGTTGCTGGCTCACAGAAGCTATTTTGTTGAGTCTCACAGCAAAATCGCGTTCCTGGTCGCCTGCATGCACTTTTTCGTTACCCAAAACCCTGATTCTGATGCTGGTCTCGAGCAGGTGATTAAAATAGCGGAGAAATTGTTTCTGTTTCTCCCTGCCCAGTTCACTGATCTCAGCCGTAAACTTTATCTGAGCCAGTGGGCCACCCTTTAAAGTGGCGTTTAGCCAGTCGCGTAACAGACTTTGCCAGTCTTCTTCGGCATGTTGTAGTAATTGAAGCGCTTCCCGGTAATTACCTTCTGCAATAGCTGCTATCTGGCGGGCTGTTTCCGGACTGGCTTTAGCCCTGCCAATCAGTGCCTCTTCAATTTCCTGGTCATCGGGCATCGGAATTTTCACCAGCTGACAACGGCTCAGTATGGTGGGTAGAATCTGTTCATCATTTTCAGCCACCAATATGAAAAGCGTATTGGGTGGTGGCTCTTCTATGAGCTTAAGTAATTTATTGCCCTCTTTACCCAGGTATTCGGGCATCCATAAAACCAGCACTTTGTATTCGCTTTCAAAACTCTTCAGGCTCAGTTTATGAATGATATCATTGCACTCATGAGCTGTAATATTGCCCTGTTTATTTTCTGCACCAATAAACTGCAACCAGTCGTATACATTGCCGTAGGCATATTGCTGAATAAACTCACGCCATTCGCTGATATAATCAGTGCTGACGGGTTTATCACCCGGTTTCCGTGGAATAACAGGATAAGAAAAATGCAGATCGGGATGAATGAGTTGATCTGCTCTGCCAAATGAAGACTGATTGGCAATTTCATCTGGTCCGATATATGCGGGACCAGATTGCATGGGTGTAAATCCACCGAATAAATCAGCCACTGGTTCAGAAGCCGCAGGCTGACAAACTACCAGTTGTGCAAAAGCGAGCGCAAGGGGTAAAGCACCACTGCCTTCTTTACCAAGAAAGAGTAACGCATGGCTGAGACGGTTCTGTTGTACCATTTCTGCCAGGTGTTGTTTCACCGCCCGTTGCCCTATAATATCTTTAAACTGCATGAAGAAAACGAAAGTAAGATAACTGTAGGATTAAAGAAGTAGGTGTGGGGAAGTTTAGAAAGGATACCAGGTGTTGCTTACTTTTTTTGTTATTATATTTTCTTGCAATTGAAGTATTTTATGTGCACAAAAAATCCCGGTAGTAATTAACAACCGGGATTTTTCAATTTTGTATCTGGAAATGTTATTTTACAAATTTCAGAATATCCTCACTATCCGGAGTTACTTTACTTGGGAAATAAGCAATCATTTTACCGTTTTCATCAAGCAAAAACTTATTAAAGTTCCATTTAATTTCTGCATCAAGAACACCGTTTTTTGCTTTGCTGGTGAGCCATTGATAAATGGGTGCCATATCTTCACCTTTAACACTTACTTTGCTGGCCAGTGGAAATTTTACTCCATAATTCAATTTGCAGAACTCCTGAATATCACTATCTGTACTCAGCTCCTGGTTAAAATTACCTGCAGGAAAACCAACTACAACAAGCTTGTCTTTATATTCATCAGCCAGTTTTTGTAAAGCATTGTACTGAGGTGTGTAGCCACATTTTGAAGCGGTGTTTACAATCAGTATTTTTTTTCCTTTGAACTTGGAGAAATCAATTGTTCCCCCAGTAATGGATTTTACTTTGAAATTGTGAATACTACCGTCATCTGGTACATTAAAGGCCGACAGCAATACCACAGAAAGAATGGTTAACAAGTATTTCATGGTTCAGTTTTTTTTCAAATTAACAGCTAATTCAGCAAATTGTTCCGCATTTTAGGTGAACAGACAGCTTAAATGGTATAAGCTGCGGTGGCAATGCTTAACCTGACCCCCGGAACAGACAATATATACGAACCACAGGCTTCGAGGGTTGCCCCGGTAGTCATTACATCATCAACCAGTAAAATATGTTTGTTAATGAGCTTGTCAGGAAAGCGCACTTCAAATACACCTTCCATATTAAGCCACCGGGCTACCCGGTTTTGGGTGGTCTGGCTTTCGGTAAACTGTTTACGAACCACAGTGTTCACCTCAAGGGGTATACCGCATACCTCGCTGATACCCTTGCAGATAAGTTCGGCCTGGTTATAGCCTCTTTTGAACTGTTTCTTTGCATTCAGGGGCAGGGGTACCAGTAAATCAATATCTGTAAAACGACCTGAGGAAAGAATGGCGTGCCCCATCATGCGGCCAAGAAAGAGGCCGGCATTACGGTTGCCCCTGTATTTAAGTTGGAGCATCAGCCCCTGAACCAGTGAATTTTTGGTAAAATAATAGAGCGCCGCCGCCTTTTCTACCCTTAAACGGCCATAAAAAGCCTTTTCAACCGGGTTGCCAGCCTTCTCAAAAAAGCCGGTTTCGGGTAGCTGATGGATGCATCGGCTGCATAGTAAATGGCTCAGCCGTAAAAAATCGCTCCCGCAACCCAAACATTGATGAGGATAGAATAGCTGAAGAAAAGAATGAATAAGGTTGCGCATGGTTCGAAACTAAGAGGAAATATGAACGTATTTCCCGCAATTTTTTCGCAACCTTATTCAAGAAATGATCACTCAATTCATATTATACAATCACGAAAAAAGTTGCTGGTACACTTCATCGACCCTGCCTAAAGCCAGCACCTGAATTTTATAAGCCTGTGGATTGAAACTTTTCTTATTGTATTTGGAGACAAAGATTTTTTCGAAACCAAGTTTCTCTGCTTCGGCAATACGTTGTTCAATTTTATTTACTGCCCTTATCTCACCATTCAATCCAACTTCACCTGCAAAACAAACATGGGGTGGAAGTGGAACATCCTCATAAGAAGAGAGCAAAGCACAGATGACTGCCAGATCGATTGAGGGGTCTTCCACTTTTATACCTCCTGCAATATTTACAAAAACATCTTTTAGTCCGAACTGAAAACCGCCGCGTTTTTCGAGAACGGCAAGCAGTAATTGCAAACGTCTTAGATCGAAACCGGTTACCGTACGCTGCGGTGTTCCATACACACTTTGTGTAACCAATGCCTGTACCTCTATCAGTAAAGGACGCATACCTTCGAGTGTTGCAGCAATGGCACTGCCACTCAACTGATCTTCTCGCTGGGCAATAAGAATTTCTGATGGATTAGACACAACACGCATACCATCGCCTGTCATTTCATAAATACCCAATTCTGCGGTACTGCCAAAACGATTCTTGAGTGTCCGGAGAATCCGGTAGGCGTAATGACGATCGCCTTCGAACTGCAAAACCGTGTCTACCATGTGTTCCAGCACTTTTGGACCTGCAATGGCGCCGTCTTTGGTGATATGTCCGATAAGGAAAACAGGTGTATTGGTTTCTTTGGCAAATCGTTGAAATTCTCCGGCACATTCACGTATCTGTGAAACGGTACCAGCCGAAGAATCGATAATGTTTGACTGAAGTGTTTGAATTGAATCAACAATTACCAATTGCGGTTTCAGCTTTTTAATTTCCTGAAAAATGGTTTGGGTAGATGTTTCAGTAAGCAGGTAAAAATTTTCATTCTGAATCTTTAAACGATCGGCACGCATTTTTATCTGTTGTTCACTTTCCTCTCCGCTGATGTATAAAACAGTGAGTTGTTTCATCAGCAAACCATTTTGAAGGAAGAGGGTGCTCTTGCCAATTCCGGGTTCACCTGCTACCAGAATAATACTACCCGGTACAATACCGCCTCCCAGCACACGATCGAGTTCGGGATCCTGACTCCTGATTCTTTTTTCTTCTGTTGTAGTTACTTCACTCAGCGAAATCGTTTTTGCATTTCTTTTCTCCTGTTTATAATCATCCCATTTTTCCGGTGTTTTATTTCCTTTATCCAATACTTCTTCCGTGAAAGTATTCCATTGAGAACAAGACGGACATTTACCGATCCATTTCGCACTTTCATAACCACAGTTACTACAGAAAAAAGCAGTTTTTATTTTACTCATTTGCTAAAGGTAATGTTGATTTGATGAGTTCTTTTCATGAAAAAAATCATACACAACAGGAGAGAAAAAATTTGCGTGAAAACATTGCTTTTGAAACTAAAAAAAGTAGAAGAAAAAAAACAAAAAATCGCTGAAATGCAACACTGGCGGGCATGTAAAAGGGTCAACATTGCTGTTGACCCCGTTTACTTACTAACCCATTAAATTCTACCACTAAGTTACAAAACCGGGCCATATGGCAAAATAAATTTTACGGCTGTGCATAATTATTTAATATACGATTGTGTTCGTAAATGGCTTTAACATATTGTTAATCATAGCCGTCCGGCCAGTTGATACCCGGTGGGGAATTTTGTCATAAAAAGGGGGTCTTTTTGACAGGAAAAGGGTGCCGGGAGGAGGGAAAATGTCATTTTTGGGTTTGGTAAGCTATTTGCAGCCATTTAAGAAATTGTAACTATGGATATGTCTATCATTTTAGTATCCCTGATTTTCCTTGGAATCAGTTTTCTGGTATCCTCCAGACTAAAGGCCAAGTTTACACAGTATAGCCAGCTACCCATTTCAAATGGAATGAGCGGTAAAGAAATTGCCGAAAAAATGCTCCATGACAATGGAATATATGATGTAAAAATTGTATCTGTTGATGGGTTCCTGTCAGACCACTACAACCCAATGACTAAAACAGTGAATTTGAGCCCGGAAGTCTATAGTGGAACCAGCATTGCCTCAGCCGCCGTAGCGGCCCATGAATGTGGTCACGCTGTTCAACATGCCACTGCTTATAACTGGCTCATGATGCGAAGCCGCCTGGTACCTTTTGTTCAGTTCAGTAGTTCAATTGTGCAGTGGGTATTACTGGCAGGAGTAATATTGGTGAATACATTTCCCATGTTATTACTGGGAGGTATTATTTTATTTGGGTTGACCACATTATTTTCTGTGGTTACATTGCCTGTAGAGTTTGATGCCAGCAAGCGTGCACTGGCCTGGTTAGATAACAGGAATATATTGATTCAACGGGAGCAGGAAGGTGCTAAAGATGCACTTAAATGGGCTGCAATGACATATGTGGTAGCTGCTCTGGCATCAGTAGCTACACTTATTCAATATGTATTGATCTTTTTGAACGGATCATCGAGAAATGATGACTGAGGAATGGAAGATAGACCATGGTCCATGGACCATGGTCTATCTTCTAACTAAAATTTTATTTCTTCTTCTCTCTCATCAAAGAATTTGAATTCTGTGAGATGGTAATTGGTATTGGCCTGGGCTTTTAATTTTACCTTATGTTTCTTTTTCCATTTTTTAATAATGGATGAGAAAAAACCTTTGGTGAGGTAGGAATGAACGATCGGATGCACCACAATCGTAAGGTTCTTGTGTGAATGACTAACGAGGTAATGTAATTTCTTTTCAATCTCATCTTCCAGTAACAGCGTTGATGTAATTTTTCCGGTACCGTTACAGGCCGGACAATTTTCTGCTGTGTTTATATTTACTTCTGGACGCATTCGCTGACGCGTAATCTGTAGCAGGCCAAACTTCGAAATGGGTAATACCGAATGTTTGGCACGATCAGCTTTCATGAATTGCTCCATGGCTTCCTGAACCTTGCGTTTGTTATCGGGTAGTTTCATATCAATAAAATCTACCACAATGATTCCGCCAATATCACGCAGCCTTAACTGACGTGCAATTTCTTCTGCTGCTTCAAGATTGGTTTCAAGCGCATTGTCTTCCTGGTTATTACTTACACTCTTATAACCACTATTCACATCTATTACATGCAATGCTTCTGTATGTTCAATAATAAGGTAGGCGCCACTTGGCAGGTTTACTGTTTTGCCAAAAGAAGATTTAACCTGTTTTGTAACACCAAACTGATCGAATACAGGAAGACCGTTGTGATAGAGTGAAACAATATCTGTTTTATCCGGAGCAATTCTTTGAATGTATGATTGTGTAACCTGAAAGAGATTTTTATCATTAACTACTATTCGGTTGAAATCAACACTCAGCAAATCACGCAGAATACTGGTGGTCTTGGTTTCCTCACTCATGATTCTTACGGGGGCTACCGCACCTTTCAGGTTCTGTTGAATGGTTTTCCAGGTTTCTACCAGCGATAACATATCCTGATGAAGTTCAGCAGTGCTTTTACCTTCAGCCGCTGTTCGAACTATTACACCAAAATTTTTCGGGCGAATGGCTTCAACAATTTTATGCAGTCGCTTTCGCTCTTCTGAAGAATGAATTTTTTTGGATACGGCAACAATTTCATTAAAGGGTGTTACCACCACAAATCTTCCGGGTAAAGAGAGTTCACAACTCAGTCTCGGGCCTTTAGCAGCAATAGGTTCTTTTAAAATCTGAACGAGTACATGCGGTTTGCCATTTAATACTTCGTTGATTTTTCCTGTTTTTACAATTTCAGGTTCAGACTGAAAGCGGGCAAAATCGAAGGGCTGTTCACCTTTATCGCCCATGGCAATCTGGGTAAACTTGATGATGGAACGAGCATACGGACTCAGATCAGTATAATGCAGGAATGCATCTTTTTCGAAGCCTACATCTACGAATGCAGCGTTGAGTCCGGGTATAAGTTTTTTTACCTTACCCAGGTACAGATCGCCCACTGCAAAGTTGGCATCGGTTTTTTCATTGTGCAGCTCCACTAGTTTCTTATCTTCCAATAAGGCTATTTCCACGCCAGTTGGAGCGGCATTAATAATCAGTTCTTTGTTCACAAAGTGCAACTTTTAAATACAAAATCACCTACCGGTATTCGGTATATCAGCATCCACAACATCTGATGGAGCAGCCAGGGAAGGAAAAGGTAAAGTTGCGGGTCGGAAGGTAAGGCTGCTTCCAGATTAGTGTTAAACGGGTCCGGTCTTGCAAAAAATGGCCAGACCAGACCCGTTTTTTATTAAGGTCGGTAGAAGGAACTATTTGTTCTTCTTCTTATGACGATTCTTTCTCAGACGCTTTTTACGTTTGTGTGTAGCGATCTTATGACGCTTTCTCTTCTTACCACAAGGCATACCAAAGTAATTTTATACAGTTAAAAAATAAATTTATCGTTTCAATTCAGCTATTCTTTTTGAAAGCGCCTCTTTTGCTGCCGGCACCGGTACTTTTTCCTTCGCTATCTCATACCATTTTATGGCATTGGCTTTCTCGTTATGGATATCATAACATTCAGCCAGGTTAAAAATAGCATCCAGATTTTCCGGATCTTTCTTTACCACTATAAGAAAGCGTTCAATGGCTTTATCATATTGACCGCTTTTCTTTCCCCCCAAACCCAGCATCATCTGACCAAACAGGTTATCCGGATTTTTCTCTACCACCGATCTGATATTCATAATACCTTCCATCGGATTATCTGAAATATTTCCAAAAAGATAGCAGGCACCTAAACCAATTTTACTCGAATCGTTGGCAGGGTTAAGTATAAGAGCTTTATCAAAAAGAACTTTTGCTTGTTTGGCCAGCCAGTTTTGCATGGCAGGTTCACCCTCTGTCATTAGGTTATTTAAAAACAGATGGGCGGCAAAGGTGAGGTTTTTTTCAGAATTTTCCAACTTAGCAGCTTCTGCCGTGTACCAGGCATAGGGTTCGAAGATGCGCGCAGAGTCGGCCCAGAACCTGGCCAGCTGATGGTAAACATGTATTTGCTGCTCCTTAATATCGCCTCTGATAACGGCATTTTCCAGTGCACCGATACGCACTACCTGCTCCGGACTGATCTTTTCTTTGGCTTTTACCAGTAAGTCTTCGAATTTAATCGATTGATTTTCATGCGAATGTGAAGTATCGCCTTCTGTATGGACGTGCTTATCCGGTGCTACGGTTGGACTAACAAAATAGAGTAAGATAAATAGCAGGACGCCACCACCGGTTAACAGTAATTGTTGTTTTTTCACAAGTCGGAAAATTTCGGCGAAGTTAGTCCGACTTCCGCTTGCTTTTTACTTCACTCACAAATTCTTTTGCGGGTTTAAATGCAGGGATATAGTGTTCAGGAATTTCTACAGCAATATTCTTTTTAATATTACGTCCGATTTTGGCTGCACGTTTTTTCGTAATAAAGCTGCCAAAGCCGCGGATATAAATATTCTGGCCATTAGAAAGACTTTCTTTTACTTCTTTAAACATGGTTTCTAAGGTCACCAGCACATCCACTTTTGGGATACCCGTTTTATCGGAAATCTGGTTGATGAGGTCTGACTTTCTCATTGGAAATAGAATTTTTTGATGAATCAGACTTAAAATAAGATAAAAAAACTGGTATTTGCAAGGAAAGATTGTTTAAATTTTATAGACGTTACTGATTGATAGATAAATGGTTCAAAAATGTAATTCTAAAGCTACCACCCACACATATAAATTATTTGCATCATCTAATAACTTTATTTTCAGTCAAACATTGTTTTCAGAATCTTTGCTCAAGCCATGATCAGCCTATTTACCAAAAAAATAATACTGTGGAACCGGAGTCAAAACAGCCGTGAAATGCCATGGAAAGGCGAAAAAGATCCCTATCGTATCTGGTTAAGTGAAATAATTCTGCAGCAAACCCGGGTTGAACAGGGCTTGAATTATTATAACCGGTTTATTAAAAAATATCCTACTGTATTTAAATTGGCTGCAGCACCTGATCAGGAGGTTTTTAAGTTATGGGAGGGATTGGGGTATTATAACCGATGCCGTAACCTTTTATTTACTGCACGGGAAATTGTAGAGAAGTATAAGGGAATTTTTCCCCGGACTTATGATGATATTTTGCACTTAAAAGGTGTGGGGCCTTATACAGCTGCTGCCATTGCTTCTTTTGCCTATAACCTTCCCCATGCAGTGGTAGATGGAAATGTATTCAGGGTACTCTCACGTTTTTATGGAATTGATACGGCCATCGACAGCACTGCAGGTAAACAGGTATTTTCAGAACTGGCGCATCAGAAGCTGGATAAAAAATGGCCAGGTGAATATAACCAGGCCATTATGGATTTTGGCGCTACGGTTTGTAAACCTGCAGCACCTGCCTGTTCGCATTGCCCGCTTCAGGCAAATTGTTCGGCTTACCAGACGGGAATGGTAAACCGGCTACCCGTAAAAGAAAAAGTACTGACAAGAAAAAGCAGGTACTTCAATTATTTTGTTTTTGAGTGTGATAATAAAACCTGGGTACGACAGAGAACAGGTAAAGATATATGGCAGGATCTTTTTGAATTTTACCTGGTAGAAACTGGTAAATCTCAGCGATGGACGCCTGCGTCTGTAACCGACTGGTTACAGGAACAACTCAACATTCAGCATGTAACTATTCTTGAAATCTCCTCTCCTTTAATACAACAATTAACCCACCAGCAGATTAGTGGCTGCTTTATCAGGGTAGCATTGAAGAAAATTCCCTCTTCATTGTCATCATCTGGTCAATGGCAAACCCAAAAAGGACTATCCAGACTGGCCTTCCCTCGTTTGCTTACCCAATACTTGTCTGCAAAGGGTAAATCCTAAATTTTCAGTAGCTGTTCTTTTGTTGCTTAAAAAAAGTTATTTTTAAGAGTGATTAAACTGCGACGAACAAAAAATCTATTGTATGAGAGGTGTAAACAGAGTAATGCTGATCGGTAATCTCGGAAAAGACCCGGATGTACAACACCTGGAAGGCAATATTGCCGTAGCCAAATTTCCCCTGGCCACTACAGAAACGTATAAGGACAGATCCGGGAAACTGGTTTCTCAAACAGAATGGCATACGGTAGTATTATGGAGAGGATTGGCAGAACTGGCACAAAAATACCTGCATAAGGGAAGTTTGATTTATGTAGAAGGTCGTCTGCGAACACGTAGTTGGGAAGATAAGGAAGGAAATAAAAAATTCGCCACAGAAGTGGTGGGTGATAACCTGATTATGCTTGATAAACGTGGTGATGGCCATGCACCTAATGGCGGAAGTGAAGGATTGGAAGGCTATACTGGTGATGATGCCCCACCTCTGGCAGACCCCGGCGAATCTCTTCCATTTTGATTGTATGGAATTGATATTTTTGCGATGAAGTAAAGAGCAGCCTGGCTGCTGATTGTAAACTTAAACCACCCACTTTGGATCACCATCCGGCATTCGTCCAATTATTGCATACTTATTTTTTGTCGGCACTTCATCCCGAAGGCACAACAGTGCTGGTGATGATTTTACTGGTGTTGCTTTTTCTCTCTTTTGTACTCTCTGGCTCGGAAGTGGCTTTTTTTTCACTTACGTATAAAGACATCAACCTGCTTAAATCGAAGCAGCAGCCGGCATATAAACGTATTGTAGACCTGCTCGAAGAACCGAAAACTTTACTGGCATCCTTACTTATTGCCAATAGCTTTATCAATATCTCCATCATCATTATATCCAACCTGCTGATAGATAATATGTTCAACTTTGAACAGTTCAATGCCGGCTGGGTCGAATTTTTAATCAAAGTGTTGGCCGTAAGTTTTCTGCTGGTATTGTTTGGAGAAGTGATGCCGAAAGTATTGGCTACACAGAATAATATGCGTTTTGCAAAAGATTTTGGCGGCGTGGTGCAGGGCGTTGCTTATACGTTTGCAGGAATGAGTAAATGGCTGGTGAAATATTCTGATATCATCGAACGAAAACTCGCACACAAATCAGGAGGTTCTTATAGCCTTGAAGAACTTGATCATGCCATTGATCTTACAACCAATGAAACGGCGTCTGAAAACGAGAAGAATATTTTAAAGGGCATCATCAAGTTCAGTAATATTTCGGTAAAGCAAATCATGAAAACAAGGATGGATGTCAGCGGGGTAGAATATGGAACTTCATTTAATGAACTGGTATCAATGATCAGCGAGTTGAATTACAGCAGATTTCCTGTTTACAAAGAAGACCTTGATGAAGTAGCCGGCATGATTCACACAAAAGATTTACTGCCATATATTAATGAAGGCGATGGGTTTAACTGGCATAGTTTATTGCGAACAGCTTATTTCGTACATGAACAAAAACCGATTGAAGACCTTTTGCAGGAATTTCAGCAGAAACGAATTCATTTTGCTGTAGTGGTAGATGAATTTGGCGGAACGAGTGGTATTGTTACACTGGAAGACATTTTAGAAGAAGTAATCGGAGAAATAAAAGATGAATTTGATGAGGAGGATAACGGGTATAAAAAAATTGATGACAATAATTACATTTTTGAAGGCCGAACCATGATTCATGATGTTTGTAAAATCATGGATATTCCCGGTGATACTTTTGATGAGGTAAAAGGCGAAAGCGATTCACTTGCAGGATTGGTACTTGAAATAGCAGGTGATATTCCCAAACCCGCACAAGTGGTTATAACAGGCGATTTTGAATTTACTGTACTGGAAGTAGAGAAGAACAGGATTCAAAAAATTAAGGTTTCTATTAAACCCCGTTAAGCTGCTTAAGCTTAGTTTTGAGATATGATAAGAGATAGCAGAAAGACAATAGTCCATAGTCCATGGTCCATTGTTTATGGTTTTTTAGCCCTGGCATTTTTACTACAGTCCTGCAACAGTAGTTTTACCCCCAAACCTAAAGGCTATTACAAGATTCATTTTCCTGAAAAAAACTATCAGTTGTTTGACCAGCCGGGTTACCCTTATTCATTCGAATACCCGAAATATGCACAGATTGTAAAAGACAGTACTTTTTTTGGAGAGACGACAGAGAATCCCTGGTGGATTAATGTAGAATTCCCGGAATTCAATGGAAGGATTTATATCAGTTATAAAACCATCGGGAAAAACCGGTTTGATACATTGGTAAAACATGCTTTTGTACTTACAGGTAAACATTCTGCCAAAGCTTACTCTATCGATGATTCGCTGATGATTACGCCAAACGGTATCAGCGGAATGTTTTTTGCTGTTGGAGGAGATGTAGCCACAGCAAACCAGTTTTACCTGACCGATTCAAATAAGCATTTTCTCAGGGGGGCCATGTATTTTGATGCTGCACCCAATGCCGATTCTCTGGGTATTGTAAACCGCTTTATTTTACAGGATATGCGGCACCTGATCAACACTTTTAAATGGAAACAATAATATAGCCGCCCAGGAATGGGCGGCTCTCAGGCAAACACTGAACTACCCTTCGGTAACCAGTATATTCCATTTACGCAGGAGCCCTCCTTTTGTTACGTAAAATGCTGTTAATTCTGTAGAAATCTTTACAGCTCTAATCTGTAAGCAAGCCGTTAAATCTGATTACCTTCGTAAACATGATAGCGATAGACAATAAACTCATTAGTGATGAAGTAATAGAGGAACAATTTGTTTGCGACCTTACCAAATGCAAGGGAGGCTGCTGCGAAGATGGTGATGCGGGTGCGCCCATGGAGAAATGGGAACTGGAAAAACTGAAAACGCATTACGAAACCATCAAACCCTATATGACCAAAGAAGGAATCGCGGAAATTGACAGGCAGGGTTTATACATTTACGATAAAGAATTCGGGTGGGTAACACCTACCATCAACGGTGCCATTTGTGCATACGGATACAGAGATAAACAAGGTATCATTAAATGCGGTATTGAACAGGCTTATAATGATGGAAAACTCGATTGGAAAAAACCTTTGAGCTGTCATCTTTTCCCCATCAAAACAAAAAAAAGCAGAAGAGATCCCGATATTGAATATGTGAATTATGAACCAAGAGAAGACCTCTGTAAAGCTGCCTGTTCGTTGGGTAAAAAGTTAAAAGTGCCTGTTTATGTATTTCTGAAAGATTCCCTGATCAGGAAGTATGGAGAGGAGTTTTATGAAGCACTGGCAGCAACGGCAGAACATATGAAAAACAACAAAGAAGATTAATCAATTATGACAGATACTGCCGCATCATTTATTGCCAAAAGTACCGTTAAGGCTGCCGACCTGGAACACAGGCGTAAAATCAATTTCAATATTGGTAAATACAACGCAGTTGTTCCCATCGGTAAGCAACAGTTTACTGATGTAATGCAGGTTAGGGAAAGGGCCAAGAACAGCAAGTGGGAGGCAATTGAACACCTTGACCGGTACCTGCTGGAGTTTGAAAAAAAAATCAGCGCAAGAGGAGCTAAAGTAATCTGGGCAGAAGATACAGAGCAGGCTCTGGATGCCATAGGAACAATCTGCAAGGAACGTAATTGCAAAACACTGGTGAAGAGCAAGAGCATGGTGACAGAAGAGATTCACCTGAATGACTACCTCGAAAAGAATGGTATTGAAAGTGTAGAAACAGATCTGGGAGAATATATTCAGCAATTAGACGGTGAGCCACCCTATCATATTGTAACACCGGCCATGCATAAAAGCAAGGAAGATGTAGCCAAACTCTTTGCCAGCAAATTAGGTACAAGACCCGATCTTACACCCGAAGAACTAACATTGGTAGCCCGTCAAAAATTACGCGAAAAATATGTAGAGGCAGAAGTAGGCGTAACCGGTGCCAATTTTATTATTGCCGATATAGGCGCTATCGCAATAACAGAAAATGAAGGTAACGCACGCCTCAGTTGTGCCTGGCCCAAAACACATATAGTAATTGTAGGGATTGAAAAAATGATCCCCTCTGTTACAGACATGGCTACTTTCTGGCCACTGCTGTCTACATTTGGAACAGGGCAAAAAGTAACGGTATACAATACTATTATCAGTGGCCCGCGGCAGGAAAATGAAACCGATGGCCCCGAAGAAATGTTTGTGATTTTGCTCGACAATGGGCGAACCAATCTACTCGCTAACCCCACTGCAAGAGAAGCTCTGTATTGTATCCGTTGCGGAGCCTGCTTAAATGCCTGTCCGGTATATAAAAATATAGGCGGACACGCTTATGAAACCACTTATAGCGGTCCAATCGGTAAAGTAATAACACCACACTTACGTGGGGTAGATGATTACAAACACCTGAGTTATGCCTCTTCTTTATGCGGTAACTGTACAGAAGTTTGCCCGGTAAGAATTAACCTGCATGAATTATTGCTCGATAACCGTCATGAAGCAGTAGTGCAAGGCTCTAGTACAATAGCAGAAAGAGTAGCCTGGAAAGCCTGGAAAATGGCCAGTCTCAACCGTATGATGATGAATATGGGCAATGGTAAAATGAAAAACTGGGTGGTGAATAAAGTTTTCAAAGGATGGTCTCTGCACCGCTCTCAGCTCGATTTCAGCCAGAAAACTTTTAATGAGTTGTGGAAAGAAAAACAAAAACACTCATCTTAAACAGCGAACTGCGTGCTGACTATTTTTTCGCCACATATCAGTCCGCGTCTCCGGTATATTGTAGCTGTATTGTTCAACGAATCGGTGATTCTTACAGATAATGTTGAAATTTATTTATCGAAGGAAGGTCCTTGTATCAATTATTCCAACCAATCAATAGATAAGGGTATACAAGTTATTCCCGTTACATTATTGAAAGAAACAGAAATTAGTATACAGGAAATACAAATACATCGTTGGCAAGACCTGCCGGTTTTCTTCTCCGGCTCGGGAGATATACCTTTTGATATTTTTGCTGCATCATTTTACCTCCTTTCACGTTACGAAGAATACCTTAATCATGAGAAGGACGAATATGGCCGATACGATCATCGCAACAGTATTGCCTTCCAGCATGGTTTTCTGGATATCCCATTGGTTGATTATTGGATGCTGGAACTTGAAAGAGAACTGCAAAAAAAATATCCTGATTATCATTTACCCGAACGGCAATTTGTAGTGCAACCTACGTATGACATTGATGTAGCTTATCGGTTTCGCTATGCCTCTCCTTTTAAAAATATCAAAGGCTATTTCACGGATTTGCTCATGGGCAGGTTTGATGCGCTAATGGACCGATCGGCTATTTACAGTGGCAAACAGAAAGACAGCTATGATATTTATGAGTGGCTTGATGAATTGCACCAGCAACATCAGTTAAAACCTTTTTATTTTTTCCTCGTTGCAGAAAAGCGAAAAGGCTATGATAAAAATGTAGATCCTCATACCAGCGGAATGCGTGAATTGATAAACACGCATGCAAAAAAATACAGGATTGGTATTCACCCGTCTGTTCAAAGTAATGCAGATGCGAATTGTCTGGAAAGAGAAATTAAATTACTTGCCTATCATGCCCAACAGCCAATCTCTGTTTCGCGCCAGCATTATTTGCAATTACACTTGCCTGAAACGTATCAAGCGTTGATAGATATGGGTATTCAACAGGATTATTCTATGGGTTATGGTGCCGTAAACGGTTTCAGGGCTTCAACCAGCCATCCTTTTTATTGGTATGATCTCTCAAAAGAACAAACTACTTCACTCCAGATCATTCCCTTCTGTTATATGGACAGTACGGCTATTTTTTACGAAAGACTGAATGCGGAAATGGCGTTGGAACGGATGCGGTATTTTTTACAGACAGTAAAAAAAACAAGTGGTGTGTTTACTTATGTAATGCACAACCATTTTTTAACAGAACAAAAAGAGTGGATCATGTGGCGTAACATGTATGAAACTTTCCTAAGAACAATCTAACAAAACTCCTTCTGTGTTCTTCTGTGCCTTCAGTGGCATTTAATATTGCCACTGAAGGCACAGAAGAACACAGAAGATTAGCCAACGTCTGCCAGAGCCTGTTCTCTTTGTTTTTTCAAACTTCTGTTTACGAGGAATACACCCACCAATGTAATTGCAGAACCGATTAAAATATCAATGGTTAATTTTTCATCCATCAGTACAGACCCGGTAAGAATGGCAATAATCGGATTGATATATGCATAGAGTGCAGCAATAGCAGGCTCTAAATGTTTCATCGTATAAATGAATGCCACAAAAGCCACAATAGAACTTACAAATACCAGGTAAGCAATAGCCAACCATGTACTGGCAGGAATGGCTGTAATAGGCATAGTGTTGCCAGAAGCCAGCGTCATAATCATGAGTAAGAAAGAACCAAGCAGCATTTGCCAGCCTGTGGCATTGTAGGCGTTAATCTTTACTTTGTTTCTTGCAATGATGATGGTACCAATGCTCCAGCTTAACATGGCAATGAGTGAAAGAATCAATCCCAACACA
The DNA here is from genome assembly GCF_019264485.1 of Sediminibacterium sp. Classification (GTDB taxonomy): domain Bacteria; phylum Bacteroidota; class Bacteroidia; order Chitinophagales; family Chitinophagaceae; genus Sediminibacterium. The sequence goes on along the minus strand of NZ_JAHVAA010000014.1, from coordinate 397,238 downwards.
TAACCTTCCGGCTGGCTATGAAAAGCGTTGTCATAAAATACAATACCAATACCCGTAATACCCAATAGTAGCCCCACAAAAGTTACCCAGGTAATTTTTGTATTTCGGAAAAAGATGCGTTCAATAATTACTACCGATAATGGATAGAGTGCGGCAATCAATGCAGCTAATCCACTGGGTATATAACGTAAGGCAACAGTGGCAAAACCATTGGCGATAACAAATAGCAATGAGCCCATACCTGCTAGCCATAACATTTGTTTGGCACTGGGTATTTTTTCACCCCTGATCAGGAAAAAACCAACAAACAAAGCACCTCCGATAAACTGGCGAATGGCAGCTACTTCCAAGCCAGGTACGCCACCTTTAACAGCAATTTTACTGGCTACCCAACTGGTTCCCCAGATGATACTGGTGGCTACTAAACCGATATATGCTTTTTGCTTGGTGGTCATTTATATTAATGGCGGAAATGACGAATACCAGTCATTACCATCGCTAATTTGTTTTCTGTACAATATTCAATACTGTCTTTGTCGCGAACAGAGCCACCGGGTTGAATAAAGGCTTCCATGCCTGCTTCGTGTGCAATCTGAACACAATCATTGAAAGGAAAGAAAGCATCTGAGGCAAGTACCGCACCTTTCAGTTCAAATTTAAACTGGTGTGCTTTTTCAATAGCGTGCCTGAGCGCATCAATACGGCTGGTTTGTCCGCAACCTTTTCCTACCAGTTGCTTGTTTTTTACCAATGCAATGGCATTACTTTTCAGGTGCTTACAAACCAGATTGGCAAATGCAAGATCTTCTTTTTCTGCTGCGGTAGTTTCTCTTCCGCCTACTTCTTCCCATTTGCTGTAATTGCCTTCATCACTACCTTGTTCAAGTACGCCATTCAAAATAGACTTGGATGGCTGTTTCAAAGCAGGTCTATCAGCTTTTAGTTGCAGTAATATCCTGTTCTTTTTACTTTTTAATACTTCAAGTGCATCTGCATCAAATGAAGGTGCAATCAGCACTTCAAAGAAAATTTCATTGATGGCATCGGAAGTGGTTTTGTCAATACTACCGTTGCATACCAGTACACCACCAAAAGCACTTTCAGGATCACCTGCAAGGGCCGCGTCCCAGCTTTCTTTAACAGTAGGTCTTGCAGCTATACCACAAACATTGGTATGTTTAATAATGGCAAAAGTTGTTTCATTGAATTCGCCAATCAGTTGTACGGCGGCATCAACATCTACAAGGTTATTATAAGAAAGCTCTTTTCCGTTCAGTTGTTCAAAAAGTTCAGCAAGGTTGCCATGAAAAACGGCCTGCTGGTGTGGGTTTTCACCATAACGTAAAGATTGCTGATGACCGGGGTTGAAGTAATTGCTGATGGCAATATCGTAATGCATAACTACTTCAAATGCTTTGGCAGCAAATGCTTTTCGCTGTTCAATACTGGTTGCACCCTGTTGTGCGGTTAATATCTGTTCCAGTGTACTATAATCATCTTTGGCTGCAATAACCACCACATCTTTAAAATTTTTGGCGGCAGCACGGATCATGGAAGGGCCACCAATATCAATTTTTTCGATGATGAGTTTTTCTTCACTGGTATTTTTTAAGGTTTCTTCGAATGGATAGAGATCAACAATCACCAGATCAATCTCTGGGATACCATATTGTTTCATTTCCTGTAAATCCTGCTCCTCATACCTGCGACCTAATATGCCACCAAATACCACAGGGTGTAATGTCTTCACACGACCACCCAGAATAGAAGGGTAAGTGGTTAAACTTTCAACTGCTACACATGCAATACCCAGTCCTTCGAGGAACTGTTGTGTACCACCGGTAGAATAAATGGTAATGCCTTCTGCCTGTAAACGGCGGGCAAGGGGTTCCAGACCATCTTTGTAAAAAACGGAAATAAGGGCAGACTGAATCTTCTTTTGCATAAAAAATGAAATATGTACCACCCTGATATGGTGGCTGATTGGTGAATAGTAGCTGCAATCGTCAGAAATCCATTACAAGAGTACCCTGCTCAGGCACCGAATGGTGGCGCAAATGTAGGCTGTCTGCTTCTTTTTTCCATTTCCGGATTTTCCACAGAGGGTTATTGTTATCCCAGACATATAGACTGGCCCTAAATAATTGCTGTAAACTGACGATAGTTACAGCCGGGTTGTTTTGCAGAATAAGTACATCAACTTCAATTGGAGCTGTACCGGTTTTGTGTGAAGGAACGGCGCTAAGCCAGGCTGCAGTAAATTTATTGACAGACATTACCAGATATGGGTTGGGTACAAAAAAAGCTTTTTGTTTGAATCCACCCATCCATGTATGTGTAGATAATCTCATTTTGTGTGTTGCCTCAATCTGTTCCTGTTTGCCGATGCTGATGTATTTTCCTGCACCAAATATTTCTGTAACCGTATTTCCGGGGAGATGATATACAATCAGCCGTTTTTTTTGCCTGATCTCTATATGTCTGTATGCGTACAGGGAAATCCCGACACAAATACAGATAAGTGAATAAAAAGCGTAACGGTTTTTTTTGATGATGATCCATCTGCACAGAAAAAATACCAGCAGGAAATAACAGGTAATTTGAGTTGCATTAATTTGTATATGATCAGTTACTGCAAAAGATAATTGTTCTGTATACCCAATAAAACGATTCATCCATTGCAAGACAATCTGTAATATTTTACCCAGGTATTGTGCAATGAATGAAAAAGGAGAAACGATGAGTAATAGTATGCAGCCATACAAAATGAACCCACTCAATGGAACCACAACCAGGTTGGTGATCATAAAAAGATTGGGAAACTGGTGAAAATGATACAACACAACAGGTATGGTAAAAACCTGGGCACTGCAGGTAACTACCAGTAATTGCCAGCAATAACGGAACACTTTATTGGGAATATACCAGTAACGATAAATGGGCCGGGTAAAAACCATGATACCGGCAACAGCAGCATAAGAAAGCTGAAAACCTACATCCCAAAGGTAAAATGGATTAAAACAAAGCAGGCAAAACATGGAAGCAGCAAGACTGTTAAAAGGATTATTCTTTCGCTGTAACCATTCGCCCAATATCATAAAACTAAAAATGACAGCGGCTCTTAATACCGAAGCACCTGCGCCTACCAGTAAACTAAAACTCCATAATGCTACGAGTAATAAAACAGGCCTTATCCATCTTATATGCCTGATTTTTTTTAAAGGAGAAGTGAGTAACAATAACAGTCCATAAACCAAACCCAGGTGCATGCCACTAATGGCAATTACATGAATAACGCCTGTTCTGCTGTAAGCCTCCAGTAATTCATCTTCCAGATCGAACGTATAACCGATAAGAAGCGCTTCTGCAATTGCCTGTTCCTGTTTTCCGGGAATGTATTTTCGAAGAATAGATAAAACTATTTGAGTTGTCTGAGAGCCCCGGGATGTCTGACTTGTATCTATTTGTTGATATTGACTGGCCCGAAGAAATAAACGATGATAAATATTATTTCTGGATAAATAGGTAGCATAGTTAAACGCGCCGGGATTGGTATTGGTGTCAACAGGTTGTAATGTTTGATTGATAAGTAAACGGTCGCCTTGTTTTAATGCCCCGTTTTTTTCCTCTTTGCTAAAATACAATAGCAACTTGCCTTTTACGGGCAACCATTTTCCATACTCAAATTTATATTCAATAGTAGCTGTTGTTTTGAAGGATTTTTTTCTTTCAACAGGTGTCTCAATTAATCGTATGAGCAGGGGTTGATGAATATTTGTATCATGACCAATCCAGTCTTTGTATGATGTAACTGAATAGGTATGCGTAATAATTGATCCAAGACAAATGAGCAGTATATAAATACCTGATCCAACCCAAACTGTAAGCCTGTATTTCTGTTGAACAGATAAGAATCGAAGAGCAGTAATACCAAGAAGAAGAAAGAGGATAATAGACAGCTCGATGGTAAGCGGGTGCGAAAAATAGTATTGCAGCAATATGCCCGCAATTAAGCCGGGCAATAATCGCAGAAACGGTGCCTGTTTTAAAAATGAAAAAATACCTGAACGCATCCTTAAACCTAACAGAAAAGGCTGCGTATTCTTACGCAGCCTTTTCATTCGAGTATTAATACACCGTATTTCCCGATGTTATCTCGAAAGATTCATACTTCTCTCTTTATACAGTGTTCTGAAATAAGGATCTCTCAGGTCTTTGATGAAGCGGATGGCTTCACCTGTACTTTTCATTTCAGGTCCGAGTTCTTTATTTACGCCGGGGAATTTGTCAAAGCTGAAAACCGGTTCTTTGATGGCATAACCTTCCAGTTTTTTCTCCATGGTAAACTCGGTAAGCTTTGCTTCACCCAGCATTACTTTGGTAGCAATATTCAGGTAAGGTATCTGGTAAGCTTTGGCAATAAATGGTGTGGTACGTGAAGCCCTTGGGTTGGCTTCGATTACAAATACTTTACCATCTTTAATAGCAAACTGTATATTGATCAATCCTTTAATGTTCAGTGCCCTTGCAATCTTCTCACTGTAATATTCCATGGTTTCAACAATCAACGGTGTGAGGTTGAACGCAGGTAAAACGGCATTACTGTCGCCACTGTGAATACCCGCTGGCTCAATATGTTCCATTACACCCATGATATGGAAGTTTTCGCCATCAAAAATGGCATCTACTTCCGCTTCCTGGCAACGGTCGAGAAAGTGGTCGATCAGAATGGTATTGCCGGGAATATGTTTTAACAGGCTGATTACTGCTTTCTCAACTTCTTCATCATTAATAACAATACGCATACGCTGTCCACCCAATACATAACTCGGACGAACCAGTACGGGATAACCTACTTTGTTGGCTACTTCAATGGCTTCTTCTGCTGTAAAAGCAGTACCATATTCAGGATAGGGTATATTCAGTTCTTTTAATAAATCACTGAAACGGCCACGATCTTCGGCAATATCCATGCTGTCGAATGAAGTACCGATGATGCGAATACCTTTCTGGTGTAATCTTTTGGCCAGCTTTAATGCTGTTTGTCCACCCAATTGAACGATAACACCTTCCGGTTGCTCCAGTTCAATAATTTCCCAGAGATGTTCCCAGAAAACGGGTTCGAAATAAAGTTTATCGGCCATGTCGAAATCAGTAGATACTGTTTCGGGGTTACAGTTCACCATAATGGCTTCGTAACCGCATTCTTTAATGGCCAGCAGACCATGTACACAACAATAGTCAAACTCAATGCCCTGACCGATCCGGTTGGGACCACTTCCCAGGACTACAATTTTTTTCTTTTTAGATGGAACCGATTCGTTGGATGATAAAGTAGGATAGCTCATTTGCGACAAATTGCGCAAAAATAAGGGTATGAAAGAATTTCGCCCTGTTATTTTTCAAATAAATGAAAATTGACAGCCAGGAGAGGCTGTTAATCGGCCAGTTCCTCACACTCAAAGCCGGCATTTTGCAGCAATTGCTCCACTTGTCGGGGTGAAATCAAAGGATCAGCTTCAATACGTAATATGTTGTCGCTGTCGTGCAAATCAACATTCCAGCGGTGAATACCCGACATCGGGTTCAGTAAACGGCCTGCATGGTGTACCAAACCTGTATCTTCCAGGTTGGTTTTAAAGATCAGGATGTGCATGCTAACAGTTGTTTGGTTCTTTTGAATTATTCAGCTTTGGCATCTGAACTGACACCGGCTTTTTTCCACATGTTGCACCGGTGTTTCCATTCTTCTTTTATTTTTTCTCTTTCCTCTTCACTCATACCAGATAATTTCTGTTCCATTTTTTCTTTCCATCTTTTTTTATAATCGCCTCCTTTACCACGAAATCCGCCAAATAATATTTTACTCAACACCAGCAAACCCAAGGCCTGCCAGTAATTAACAGTTGATACCTGTACCACTTCTGCCAGAACCCCATTCCAGAGCAGCATTACTACCCAGGCCAGCAGCGCTAAGCAGGCAACGGCAATCATGGTAAAACCAATGATTTTTTTGATCCAGAATTTTTTGTGCATGGTATAAAAATTTAAGATTGATTCAATAATTCATCCCGTAAGTTACCCAGTCTTTCACGCAGGTGTAATACGGCATAGCGCTTGCGGCTGATGAGCGTATTTACGGTTTCTCCGGTTTGTTCAGCAATATCTTTAAAAGGAATGCCTTCAATTTCATTTAATACAAAAGCTTCTCTTTGCGGTGTTGGTAATTCATTTAGTGCTGCATATAAAGCATCCCAGAAGATAGAACGGAGATAGGCTGTTTCGGGGTTGTTTTTATCATCAAAAAAAAGATCAGACCATTCAAAACCCTCCTCTCCATTGCTCTGGTAAAGGTCTTCAAGCAGTTCTGGTTTTTTCTTTCTTTGTTTATCAGTGATTTTGTTGCGGGTAACGGTAAATAACCAACTCGTGAGTTGTTCAATAGGTTTGGTATTACCCATGAACTGGTAAAATACATCCTGCAAAATATCTTCGGCATCGGCCTCACTGCTAACCCGCTTGCGGATAAAGCCCATCAGCCTTTTGCTGTAGGTATTGATAACCTCAGTGATATGCTTGCCGCGTGAGTCGCTCATAGTAGCCTGTATCTGCCATGCCTGATCCATACAAGAAAGGTTGACGAACAAGGCATTTGAATATTGTAAAACACTCCTGTTTTTTTGACCGGAATACATCATTTGTCGCAGTAATGCTGCTTTTATTGCAGTTCCCCGGCTTTTTCATGATCATCGTAATAATCTCTTAGCCTCAATAATTCCTTTTTCATATTTGCCAGCACATCTGCATATTTTTTATCTGCAATCAGATTTTTCTGTTCGGTGGGGTCATTTTTCAAGTCGTACAATTGCCATTCATTAACGGTATAGAAATAAATCAGCTTATGCCGGTCGGTGCGCACACCCAGGTGCTGCAATACCGTATGATCTGCATTGTACTCATAAAAATGGTAATACAAACTGCTCCTTGGAACCCTGGCTCTTGGATCCTTCAATATTGTTTTCAGGCTAAGTCCCTGCATGGATGAAGGAATATCGATACCCGCCACATCTAAAAAAGTAGGAGCATAATCAATGTTCTGCACCATCGTATTATTTTTTGTTCCCGGCTGAATATGACCGGGCCAACGGGCCATTAATGGTGTACGCATCGATACATCATACATCCATCTTTTATCAAACCAGCCATTCTGACCTAAATAAAAACCCTGGTCGGAAGTATATACAATCAAGGTGTTTTGTGCGAGACCGCTATTGTCGAGGTAATCTAATAGTTTACCAACACCTTCATCAACCGAAGCAGCAGTAGCAAGATAGTCCTGCATGTACCACTGGTATTTCAATTTGAGTAACGCATTGCCTTGCGGACGTTGTTCCTGTAATATTTTTCCACGAACTGCATAAATGTCTTTGATCTTTTGTCTTTCGGCAACCGGAATGCGGTTGATGATGCTGTTGTAATAAGCAATCTCAGCAGAATCGGGTTTTAGCCATGGAATATCCATCAGGTATGCAGGATCCACTTTCAGATCACTGGATAATTTCATATCGTGAAGAATACTCATGGTCTGTAGCTTCCATGCAGTTCCTCTTCCGGTGGTGTCGGCATATAAAGTAGCCGGTTCAGGAAATGTTCTGTCTTTAAAGGCTTCAATATTTTTTGGTGAAGGAAAGAAATAACGATGTGGTGCTTTATGATGGAGCAGTAAAAGAAAAGGTTTGCTCTGCTCTCTTTTATGCTGCAACCAGTCAATGGCCTCGTTTGTAATTACTTCTGTGGCATAACCTGGATAGGTTGTTGTATCGCCATTCATCTGAATCAGTCTTGGCTGATAATACAATCCTTGTCCGGGTAATATTTTCCAGTAATCAAAACCGGTGGGATATGTATGCAAATGCCATTTACCTACAATGACGGTTTGATAACCATTTTGCTGAAACAGTTTAGGCATGGTGAGCTGGCTGCCATCAAAACGTGTGCGGTTATCTTTCATGCCATTCTTGTGCGAATGTTGCCCGGTAAGCAAAGTGGCGCGTGCAGGCCCGCAGATGGAGTTGCCTACAAATGCCCGCTGAAACAATACACCTTCATTGGCAATACGGTCTATATTGGGTGTTTTAATGAGTTTCGATCCATATGCACTGATGGCATCTGCATCATGGTCATCGCTCATAATATAAATAATATTGGGTTTTGATTGTGCAGCGCAGAACAATGGGAAAAGCAGGCAGATCAGCAGGTATTTTTTCATATAGCGTATATATTATCGGTCAACAATTCCAGTATAAACCTGTTAGCTTTGTACACAAAGTTTTTTTATGGAATTTGGCCGTGTACCCGAAGCAGAACTGAATACCATTAATTTCTCACTTCCCTCAGAGCCTTTATTCAACCAACAGGTATTGAAAGGTAAGAAACAAAAAGAACCCAGGGTATATCTCGGCTGTGCAAAATGGGGGAGGACGGAATGGGTAGGAAAAATATATCCACCTAAAACCAAAGAGAAAGATTTTCTGGAACATTATGTAAAACACTATAACAGCATAGAGTTAAATGCTACGCATTATAAAGTGTATGGTGCAAGTGGTATTGCCAAATGGGCAGAGAAAGCAAAAGGAAGAGATTTTAAGTTCTGTCCAAAAATGTATCAGGGTGTTACACACCGGGGAAGTTTAAAAGGGAAGGATTTTATTACCACTGAATTTCTGCGTGGCATAGTTGCTTTCGAAGAACACCTGGGTCCGGTCTTTGTACAGGTAAGTGATGCATTTACGCCGAAGCGAAAAGAAGAGCTATTCGATTTTCTCCGTTCGCTACCCACCGATATGCAGTTTTTTTTGGAAGTGCGCCATCCTGATTGGTTTGGTAAACCCGATATTCAGCAGGAACTGTTCAATACACTCAAAGAAATAAATATGGGTGCCGTAATAACAGATACCAGTGGACGCAGAGACTGTGCACATATGCATCTTACAGTTCCTAAAACATTTATCAGGTATGTAGGTAACAGCCTGCATCCAACAGATTATACAAGAGTAGATGAATGGATCGACAGAATGAAACACTGGATTGACCACGGAATAGAAGAACTCTATTTTTTCATGCACATGCACGATGAAGCCTATTCGCCGGAATTAACAGTGTACATGGTTGATCGGTTGAATAAATTATGTGGACTGTCTTTACAAAAGCCCGATTTCGTTCAGCAGCAGCAAACATTGTTTTAGCAGGCATGACGAATATCAGTTTTTATCAAACAATGGTTTTGTAATTTTAATCAAAGCATTTGTTATGAAAAAGCTGATACTGTTATTACTCATCGCGGTTATGTTTAGTCAATGTTCTTCTGTTCGGATATTTAATACCGAAGCAGCTACAGATGCAGAGCCAGCACATTATAAGACATTTGGATTTTATGAAGTAAAAGCATCCGGCGATACCATTCCCCGGACTTTCGATGAACGAATGGCTATACTGAAAAAAGCGATTCAGGCTGAAATGGAAAAGAAAGGATATCGGTTTGTTAGTTCCTCTCCTGATTTGCTGGTGAATATTGGTATTGCGGTGAAGCAGGAAGTGCAAACACGTCAGACCAACTGGCAGAATGATGGTCGTTTTACTTATATGGGTCAGCGTAACTATAGCTGGAAAAGTGAAGAGATTGAAGTAGGCCGTTATCGTGAGGGAACACTTACCCTGCATATTATTGAAGCAGCAAGACATAAGATGATCTGGAAAGGTTCAATGGAAGGCGTTATTCCTGAAAAATCGGACCCTACAGGTAAAACTGCGGGACAGGCTTTACAGAAATTGTTTGCGGAATATCCATTTACGGCCAATTAATTAGCGAACCATACACAATTCATCCCACCGGGTAGTATAACGTGGACTGCGTAACTCCTGCCGCATTTTCCAGTTGCGGGTGGTGCCAGAGGAGGCGAATTTCAGTACATCATCGCGCATGGCAAAGTTTACATTGTCGATGGTGTCCATGAGTAAGCGATGGTTATTTTCTTCCGGTTTTTTAAACAGGTTACCCTGTACCGAATCATCGGGTACAATACCGCTTAACATTACACCTGCTTTTTTATAGATGCGTCCTTTTTCGTACAGGCGTTCTGTTAGTTCAAGCGCAGGTTTAATCAGTTCCTGTGTAAAGGAAGTAGCCACAGGAAGTTTTATATAACTACTCACGGTAGGTCCGTGCCTGAAATAGGTAGTGTGCGACTCTTCTTTCGGCACCACAAATACGCTGATGATATTCGCGGCGCTGTATTGTCTTCTTAATTTTTCTGCAGCCCTTGAAGTATAAGTGGCCACCGCTTCTTTGATATCTTTTAAATCGGTAACCGGTGAACCAAACATACGGGTAGTGGCAATCATTTTTTTTCTCAGTCTTTCGTCTTCCATATCAGAACTAATCATTCCTTTAAGTTCTCTAACAAGTCTTACTCCTGTTACACCTCCTAATTGTTTTTGAGCCCAACCAATATCTTTAATGCTGAGATCGTAGGCGGTATGAATATTCAGTTTTTTCAGTTTTTCTGCATACTGGTATCCTACGCCCCAAACATCATCCACCGGCGTTTTATGCAATGCCTGTTCAATTTTTCGTTTGCTGTCGAGTACCAATACACAATTGGTAACTTGCTTATGTTTTTTCGCCAGCCGGTTGGCTACTTTACTCAATACCTTGGTGGGAGCTACGCCAATAGAAACAGCAATACCTGTCCACTGTTCCACGGTATGGCGTATGTATTGTGCAAATGCAGGGAGTTCCTGGGGCGGAATATGATCGAGGTTTAAAAATGCCTCATCTACCGAATATACTTCAACACAATTGGGCGGAAGTAATACACGCAATGTTTCCATTACCCGCCAGCTCAGGTCGCCGTACAAATTATAGTTAGAAGAAAAAGTAGCCACATTATATTTTTCAATCAATGGCTTAGCCTTGAAATAAGGGCCGGCCATTTCTACTCCCAGTGTTTTGGCCTCATCACTACGCGATATGATACAGCCATCGTTATTACTCAATACCACAACCGGCCGGAGCATTAACTCCGGTCTGAACAGGCGTTCGCAGGAACAGTAAAAACTATTACAGTCAACAATGGCGCGCATGTTCCCCCCTGCCCCCTAAAGGGGGTTGTTTTTTAAGTGTTCATTAATCGTATTGATAACCTGTTCTGTTTGATGTAATATCTCGTCATTGGTAAACCGAAGAACAGTTAGTCCTAATGATCGTAATGCGGCTTCACGTTCCTGGTCATTCATGATTATATCGGCCCTGTTATGAATGGATCCATCTGCTTCAATAACTAATTTTTTTGCATGGCAATAAAAGTCAACGATATAATAGTTTAAAGGATGTTGCCTCCTGAATTTATATCCGTAAGGATGCGTTCTTAAGTGCTCCCATAATTTTTGTTCTGCGTCTGTAGGGCGACTTCTTAATGCTTTAGCCCGCTGAAATATTAGCGGCCCCGCCTCATAAAACATTCTTGTTGTCATATAAAGATTTTTTAAAGTTAAACATCCCATCCCCCCCTTCAGGGGGCTAGGGGGCTAAACCGTATGAATACAATAGAGTACTACACCCCACACCGCAAACCCGGCAAAAGGATCCACTTCAATGTCACCGAATTTTTTATTCTCGGCGATCAGTCTTTTTTTATTGAATCCATCTGCAAAACGACGAATCAGTAATTCGCCATTGAGAATGGCTACAATGATGCGCCCGTTAGCCTGACGAATACTTCGGTCCACAATCAATACATCACCCGGGTAAATGCCGGCATCGGTCATGGCTTCGCTGTTCATGCGAAAAAAGAAAGTAGCGGGTTTATTACGTATCAGTTGTTCATTCAAATCGATGCCTCTTTCCATATAATCGTCTGCAGCAGCACCAAAACCTGTTGCATTGGCCATGGGAACTTCCCACTGGTTAAACTGTTTAGAGCCCTTATAGGCGGCTCCGTACCACTGTTCCCCATCCATATAAATAAAATTTTGTTTAGCTAAATATTTTAGTAAATTTATGCTAAAATATTTATCCGATTAATTTTTGTTTATGGAAATACCAACCATCATGGCACACAAATCAGCAGGTATAGCGGTTAATACACTGAACCGTTATCGTTTAATGGCTTATCCGGATATGGAAACAGAATTGTTGATAAGGGCCGAACAACAATATATACAGAGAAAGTATCGTACAGCCGTTCCTGTACAGCCAACCGGTATTGTGGTGGCTGAATTTATGGCCCGGGAAGATATGGAAGCTACACTGATTCGTTGGATGCACCGGATCATCAGTACACAACCCAGTTTCAGCATCAGTATACAGGGTTTTGGCGCTTTATCGTCCAGGCAATTGTATTTGCGGGTGCAGGAACAAGCACCTTTTCATCAATTGGCAGGAGCCATGCAGGTAGTAGATCAGTATATCAGAAGTTATGATTGTCCACCCGCCAAAAGATTTACGCACCCCTGTCTGCCTTTAACAGAAGCAGTGCCCGATCAGGAATTTAATAAAGTGGTACATGAATATGCCGAGCGGAAAATCAATTTGTCTTTCGAAATAAAAGAGCTGATGCTGATTCGTAACAGGCAGGAGACAGAAACAGGAAAACAGATTAACCTGTTTCGATTACAGCCAGGAAAGATATAATGTTTCCCTGCCCCGGATTTCAATCCGGGGGCAAAAAAGAAAAGCCATGAGCATTTTTTCCAGTGAACACCAGATCGCAGAATACCTGTTGGTGCTTGAACCGCATGAAGCATTGAAACAAACCATACAGTCGGTGAAACAGCATTTTGCAGATAAGTATGATTGTCCAACAGCAGCATATAGCAAACCTCATATCACTTTACTAAAGTGTATGCAGTTTAGTATGACAGAAACCAGGTGGATTCCTAAACTGCAAAGAATAGTAGAAGGGACTACAGCTTTTATGGTAGAGTTGGAAAACTTTGGAAGTTTTCCAACGCATACGATCTATATACAGGTAAAGACAAAAAATCAGATAGTTGAACTGGTAAAATCATTGAAAGAAATTCAGTCGCTGGTTAAACTCGATAAAGAACATAAACCACATTTTATTACCGAACCACATTTTACCATTGCCCGGAAATTACAACACTGGCAGTTTGAACAAGGGTGGAACGAATATGGTAACAGTGAGTTTTCGGGGAGGTTTATAGCAGATCATGTGTTATTGATACGGAAGCGATTGGAAGAGAAAAAATATGAAGTTATTGGGAGATTTAAAATGTTAGGGATGAAGCAAACGGTGGAGCAAATGCAACTTTTCAACTCATCTTCAAAGTAATTATGGAAGACGAAGAGCAATACCTGAAAGGCCGCGGCGCGCAATTCAATCCACGTAACCGGTTCCTTAAAAATGAACGGATCAGGGAGCATATAGAAGCTATCGACGATTGGACTGAGCCGAATGCAGCAACAGTATACCTGGAAGATCAGGCAAAAAGCATTGTGAATAAGGTGGATAGTCCGGATGTGGGTATGTGGTACAGCATGAACCCTTACCAGGGTTGCGAGCATGGTTGTATTTATTGCTATGCCCGTAATGCCCATGAATACTGGGGTTATAGTGCCGGACTTGATTTTGAAAGAAAGATCATTGTGAAAAAGAATGCACCTCAATTGCTTCGTAAGTTTTTGATGAATAAAAACTGGGAGCCTGTGCCGATCAGTCTGAGCGGAAATACAGATTGTTATCAACCGGCAGAAAAAAAATTCAAACTTACTCGGCAGTTACTCGAAGTATGCAATGAGTTTAATCAGCCGGTAGGAATGATTACCAAAAATGCAGGTATACTACGCGATAAGGATTTATTACAGGAAATGGCAAAAAAGAACCTTGTAAGTATTCTCGTGAGTATTACTTCTTTTGATGAAGACCTGCGAAGAACGATGGAACCAAGAACCACTACTGCCAAACAACGCCTGCGTGTGATTAAAGAGTTGAGTGAAGCTGGTGTACGGATGGGTGTGATGCTGGGCCCTATGATACCCGGACTGAATGAACATGAAATGCAAAGAATTATGAAAGCCGCCAGTGAAAACGGCGCAGTGTTCAGTGCGTACACATTTATCCGTTTAAACGGTGCCATCAAACTTATTTTTCATGACTGGCTCTATAAAAACTTTCCGGATCGTGCCGATAAAGTATGGCACCTGATACAAAATGGCCATGGCGGACAGGTAAATGATAGCCGATATGGTGTTCGTATGCGTGGTGAAGGACCCATTGCCGAACTGGTGCAGCAGCAGTATGTGAAGTATAATAAATTGTATAAACTGAATGCAGAACGTTGGGAGTTGGATGCTACAAAATTCAGAAGACCGGGGGAGCAGGGGAGGTTGTTTTAATTGCTTCCTGCTGGCTTGTTTCCTGTTCCTTATCACTTATCTTTAAACATGCCCGCCCTTCTCCGCCAGCTAAACCGAAACACCGCTATTGCCATTGTTGTTGGCGGCGTAATTGGCTCCGGTATTTTTATGAAGCCTTCATTGATGGCGGCGCAATTACAATCTCCCTATTTATTATTAGCTGTTTGGATTGTAGCAGGTGTTATTACCCTGTTTGGCGCTTTATCAAATGCAGAAGTGGCAGCCATGTTTCCCGAAACCGGCGGACAATATGTTTTCTTCCAGAAAATGTATGGAGAAAGATTTGCTTTTTTATACGGCTGGGCGGCATTTGCTGTATTCAATACGGCTGGTAATGCTTCTATTGCTTATGTGTTTTCTCAATACACCAATTATCTTGTTGAATTACCAAGACTGAATGATTCTGTAGAACAGGCCTGGACATTGCATATCCCCTTTGTAGGTAGTTTTTATCCGTTACAACATATAGGCGTGAAGTTATTGACGGTGGCGGTGGTATTGGTATTAACCTATATCAGTTACAGAAGTGTGGAGTATGGGGGCAGGTTACAACGAATACTTACAGCCTTAAAAGCCTTGGCCATACTGGTCTTGATAGGAAGTGTTTTTTTCTCCGGTAAAGGTTCTTTGAGTCATCTTTCAGCAAGCCCGGCAACAGCAGCAGCTGGCTGGGATACTGTGCTACTGTTTATGGCTGCCCTCTCAGGCGCATTCTGGGCCTACGATGGATGGAATAATATTTCATTCGTGGCAGGTGAAATAAAAGAACCACAGAAAAATATTCCTTTGAGCCTGCTTCTGGGACTTGGCTTTTGCATTCTTGTTTACCTGCTTATTAACCTGGCATTTATTTACCTGATGCCCATAAATGTATTGGCCACTTCTACTTTTGTAGCATCAGATGCGGCAACTATTGCATGGGGTGCCGTTGGTGGTATTTGCATTACTATAATGGTCATGTTATTTGTATTGGGTACCACCAATGCCAATATCCTGGCAACTGCGAGGGTTACTTATGCTATGGGCACCAATAACAGATTTCTGTCGTGGGCAGGCAAAATACAACCCCGCTACCATACACCCGGAAATGCTTTGTGGTTAAATGCTATATGGACCATCATCCTCATTTTCAGTGGCTCATTTGATATGCTCACAGATATGCTCATTTTTGTAACCTGGTTCTTTTATGGCATGAGCGCATTGGGCGTATTTATTTTGAGAAAGAAGATGAAAGATATACCAAGGACCTATAAAGTGTGGGGCTATCCCTTTGTGCCATTGATTTTTGTACTATTTACCAGTTTCTTTCTTGTTTCAACATTGTATAATGATATCAGCAACTATATAAATGGGCAAAGCCCCGTAATCAATTCGCTTTTGGGGGCACTCATTACCCTCACTGGCCTCCCTGTATACTATTTTTCAAGAAGAAAGCAATAAGCTATGGGCTATAAGCCATCAGCTATGGACTATTCCCTACTTAGTTCTATTTTCGCCACAAATCAGCATAAACATGGAAGCCGTGATACAAGGCATTGGTGAACTCTTTTCTTCTGTACAGCAAAGAACAGCAGACCGTATTGAAAAACTGCCACAGAGTGGGAGCGACAGAATCTATTTCAGGTTATATGCGGGTGATGATACATTTATAGCCACCTATAATATTAACCAGAAAGAAACCAACACTTTTATCCAGTTCAGCAGACATTTTAAAAAAGCAGGACTCCCTGTTCCGGAAATTCTGGGTGTGAATGCAGATAATACAATTTATATACAGGAAGATCTGGGAACAGAGTCATTATTGAATCAACTGGAAAAATTGGGTCATACCGATGAACCGTATCAACTGTTCCAGAAAAGCCTGGCTGCGCTGGCAAGAATACAAATACTTGGAGATAAAGGACTGGATTATAATTTGTGTCTTACCGCCAAAGAATTTGGTAAACAGGCCATCCTGAGTGATCTCTTGTATTTTAAATATTACTTTCTAGATACACTTCAATTGCCTTACGATAAACAGGCCATGCTCGATGATTTTGAGGCATTGAGCACCTACCTTACCCATACACAATATAAATATTTTATGTTCCGCGATTTCCAGAGCAGGAATATTATTGTAAAAAATGGGAATGTAAGTTTTATCGATTTCCAGGGAGGAATGAAAGGCGCTTTACAATATGATGTTGCTTCCTTATTGTGGCAGGCAAAAGCCGAATTGAGTGAAGAGTGGAAAAACAGTCTCCTGGACTATTATATGGATGAGATTGACCAGCTCCTAAAAGAGCCGGTTGACCGCATCACTTTTGTAAGCCAGTATAATGGCTATGTATTGATTCGTTTGCTGCAGGTAATGGGTGCTTATGGTTTCAGGGGTTTGTTTGAAAGAAAAGCACATTTTCTGGCGAGCATACCATTGGCATTACGTAACCTGAAATTTTTTATCGAACACAAACGCATTGGGATTATTACGCCAGAGTTCGACAGGGTCTTAAAACTCGTGGTGGCGGAAGAAATGGTTCATCGATTCGAGCCACAACAGGCCAATGAACTAACGCCACTTGTTATTCACATCAACAGCTTCAGTTACAAAAAAGGGATACCCTCTGATGAAAGTGAGAATGGTGGCGGTTTTGTATTTGATATGAGGGGTATATTAAACCCTGGCAGGTTTGATGAGTACAAAAAACAGAGCGGACTGGATAAACCTGTTCAGGATTTTCTGGAACAAAGAACCAAAATGAATGAGTTTCTGAATAGTGTATGGGATCTGATTGATATTACAGTAGAAGAGTATCTTAAACGTGGGTTCAGTAACCTGATGATTAATTTTGGATGTACAGGAGGCCAGCACAGAAGTGTGTATGCGGCTGAACAAACCGCAAGGCACTTGCGAAATAAATACAAAGTAAAAACCATATTGCATCATACCAATAAAGAAAACTGGGTAAAATAAGCCATTATGAAAGCAATGATACTGGCAGCAGGTTTGGGTACCAGGTTAAAACCCTGGACCGATCATCATCCCAAAGCACTGGCATTGGTAAATGGGAAATCTTTGCTGGAAAGAAATATTGGTTACCTGCAGCATTTTGGTATTAAAGAAGTGCTGGTGAATGTGCATCATTTTGCCGATCAGATTGTGGCGGCAGTTGAAAAGAATAATGGTTGGGGCAGCAGGATAACCATTTCTGATGAAACAGATGAAGTGCTGGAAACGGGCGGTGGGCTAAAAAAAGCCTCAGACTATTTTGAATCGGAAGAAGATTTTGTGGTAATGAATGTTGACATACTTACACAACTTGATCTTGGCGCCATGATTGCACAACACCTGCAACAGCGACCACTGGCTACGCTCGCTGTTTCTAATAGAAATACATCCCGCTATTTTTTGTTTGATGCAGAAGGTTCTCTGAAAGGATGGCGTAATGTAAATACCGGAGAAGAAAAACCGGCAAATATTTCAACAACAATTGCCGGTCTCAGGCAGATGGCTTTCAGTGGTATTCATGTTATCAATGCAGGCCTACTCAAATTAATAAGCCGTGAAGGCAAATTTTCGATGGTAGATGTATACCTCGATTTGTGTGCCGATCATCAGATAAAAAGTTATGATCATACAGGTGCCGTATTGGTAGATGTAGGCAAGCCTGAAAGTATTCTCAAAGCAGAACAAATTTTTGCCTGATATGCAAAAGATCAGGTATATACTGGTGGGTTGTGGTCATGTGGCTAAACGCCATTTTGACATTATAACTGAATCTGGTGAACTGATAGCCGTTTGCGATACGGATGAAATAGCAGTAAAAAATACTGCTTTACAATATAGTGTACCCTTTTATACCTCTTTAGATCAGCTTGTTCGGCATGTATCGGCAGATGTAGCGGTTGTGTGTACGCCAAATGGTTTGCATGCAGCACATAGCATTTATTTACTCGAAAATGGTTTTCATGTGTTGGTGGAGAAACCGATGGCGCTTACTGCAATAGATGCTGAGAAGGTCATCAGTACTGCGAAAAAGTATCAGAGACAGGTATTCACTGTTTTACAAAACAGGTTTAATCCTGCCGTACAAACTGTTCATAAAGCCATTCAGTGCAATGAACTTGGTAAACTATTCAGTGTACAGGTAAATTGTTTTTGGAACCGCGATCGAAACTATTATGAAAATCACGCATGGCATGGGAATGAAAAATTGGATGGGGGTGTTTTATTTACCCAGTTTAGTCATTTTATAGATTTGGTACATTGGTTTTTTGGTTCGGCAAAGAAGGTATCTGCCATCATGCACAATGTAAATCACCAGTACACTGAATTGAAATCCGATGAAGGAGCTATTTTATTACAGTTTGAAAATGAGATGATCGGCACCCTGCAATTCTCTGTGAATAGTTTCAAAAAAAACATGGAAGGGTCGATTACTTTACTGGCTGAAAAAGGAACAGTAAAAATTGGTGGTACTTATTTAGATGCTATTGTATATGCGGAGACAGACAAGCCTTTGATTGTTGAAGCAGATCAATCCGGGTCATCTTTAGAAAAAGTGTATCAATCAATGATTCGTACCTTACAGCATGGCGATGAATTTTATACTAGCCCTGAAGAAAGCCTGGAAACAATAAAACTCATTGAAAGGATTCATGCAAATACTGAACTGAAATAGAAAATGTCATCATTTAATTCCATACAATCAATCATCAGAGATGTTCAATTTGGCATTAGTGTTACAGTAGTGGAACCTTGTAATTTGTATGAATGCAAAATTGGCGATGATAGCTTTATTGGTCCCTTTGTTGAAATTCAGAAAGATGTTGTTATTGGAGATCGCTGTAAAATACAATCACATAGTTTTATCTGCTCGCTCGTAACTATAGGTAATGACTGTTTTATTGGTCATGGAGTAATGTTTGTAAATGATAAGTTTACTTCCGGCGCACCTGCGGGTGGCAAAGCTGCTCAATGGAAGCCTACAACAATAGCAGATCATGTAAGTATTGGCAGTAATGCCACGATTTTACCTGTACAGATCTGTAGCCATGTTGTAATTGGTGCAGGTGCTATTGTAACAAAAGATATTACAGAGCCTGGTGTATATGCGGGTAACCCTGCTGTATTGCTAAGGAAAATTTGATAATAGTCTATAGTCAATAGACCATGGACTATAGACTATACTTTTACATAAATCTTCTTCTTATCCATCCAGTAAACAATCAGCCAGTAAAAGGCAATCATTGCCAATGCGTAGAGTAATGAGCCATTCCTGAGATCGTCTGAAATGGGTTTGCAGATATGGTTCCAGAACCAGGAGAGAGGGCTGGTAAGCTCGTCTCCATCTTTAAAACGAATAAGTGCAAGTAATCTGGGAAGAAAGCCACTCAATACGAATATGAACAAAGGGTTTTTGCCAAATACATCAAAAAACCTGCTCCATGCTCCTTTGATGCCCCTGAATTCAATGAGGTAGATCAATAAGCTAATGGTTAGCATGGCCAGACCTGTGGTATACAGTACATAACTGCTGGTCCATATTTTTTTATTGATAGGGAAAACCATATCCCAGCAGAAGCCTGCGAAAATTAATACGAGCCCGGCAATCATAAGGTTGGCCAGCATTTCGTAGTTTTTTCCTTTCTGCTGAATGTATTGACCAGCAAGAAACCCGAAAACAACCTGAACAATTGCTGCCATGGTGCTGCTGATACCTTCCGGGTCAAAAGCCACACCTTCACCTTTATACATATGAGCTTCACCCAGTATGGCTTTGTCAATTGAAATCCCAAAATAGCCTTGTAAACTGAAAGGGTCGCCCGCTTTTCCTAACCAAACTGTAATAAACCAATAGAGTAATAGCAGTATGCCGCTAATGACAAAAGCACCTTTTGTTTTTCCATAATACACAATGACAGATGCAAAAAAGTAACAAAGCGCAATTCGCTGCAACACACCAAATATGCGAAGGTTATCTAAGTTTTTGCCAACCAGCGAATCACCCTCCCATTTCACAAAAGGGCTCCAGTGAAGGAGAAGACCAATTAAAAAGATGAGTAAGGTTCTTTTGATGACTTTTTTCCAGAAAAAAGCATCGCCCGCTGCTTCAAAACGTGGCATTACAAAAGCCATGGCATTACCCACTGCAAATAGAAAGAAAGGGAATACAAGATCGGTAGGGGTGCATCCATGCCAGGTAGCATGCTTTAAAGGGCTGTAAATATTTCCCCAGCTTCCGGGATTGTTCACAAGAATCATCAGTGCAACAGTAGCACCTCTGAATACATCGAGTGAATAATAACGTTGGTTCATGGCAGTCGTTTGTGGACGAAAGATAATAAATAGGAGATATTATTGCTGACTAAACTATTCAGATAAAGAGAGAAGGCAAAATTTCTGTTAAGCATGATGACCAACCATCGGATCATATGCGCCCAATTGCTTATTTTGCAGCATTTCCAGCGAATTTTATATGAGTAAAAAAATATTAATTACAGGAGGGGCAGGTTTTATCGGCTCACATGTGGTTCGGTTATTTGTAAATCAATATCCCGATTATACCATCATTAACCTGGATGCATTAACCTATGCAGGCAATCTTGAAAACCTGAAAGACGTTGAATCCAAATCTAATTACCGTTTTGTTAAGGCTGATATCCTGAAAACTGAAGAACTCGAAAGGGTATTTGCAGAATATGCCATTACAGATATCATACACCTGGCGGCAGAATCGCATGTGGATCGATCGATTGTTTCACCACTCGATTTTGTTTATACTAATATTATAGGTACTGTTAATCTCTTAAATATAGCCCGTAAACAATGGGCATTGGATTATAGTAAGCATTTGTTCTATCATATATCTACTGATGAAGTATTTGGAAGTCTGGGTGAAACAGGGTTCTTTACCGAAACAACAGCCTACGATCCCCGATCACCCTATTCTGCCAGTAAGGCATCTTCCGATCATTTTGTAAGGGCCTATCATGAAACTTATCGCCTGCAAACCATTGTTTCCAATTGTTCAAATAATTATGGACCCAATCATTTCCCTGAAAAACTGGTTCCTTTATTCATTCATAATATTATAGAGAAGAAACCATTACCTGTTTACGGAGATGGTCTGTATACCCGTGACTGGCTTTATGTAAAAGATCATGCGAGAGCAATTGATCAGATTTTTCATAAAGGACAACCCGGAGGAACTTATAATATCGGTGGCTTCAATGAATGGAGAAATATTGACCTCGTAAAATTACTGTGTAAATTAATGGATGAGAAACTGGGCAGACAAAGTGGTGAAAGCGAGGAACTGATTACTTATGTAAAAGACAGACCCGGGCACGACCGCCGATATGCAATTGATGCTACCAAGATTAAGCAGGAATTGGGTTGGGAACCAAGCGTAACTTTTGAAGAAGGCTTGTCTGAAACTATTGACTGGTACCTGACAAATAAAGAGTGGTTACAACACGTAACATCGGGGGCTTATCAACATTATTATCAATCCATGTACGTCAATCGCTGATCATGAGAATTGAAAAAACCAAACTCGACGGATGTTATATTATTCATGATACGGTTCATGGAGATAATCGTGGCTATTTCTTCGAGAGTTTTCATAAGAATCGTTTTTATGAACAAACAGGAATGTCGATTGATTTTGTACAGGATAATCAATCTAAATCACAGAAGGGTGTGTTAAGAGGCCTGCATTATCAGCAGGGTGGTTATGCTCAGGCAAAACTGGTTCGTGTATTGCAGGGTAAAGTGCTCGATATAGCAGTAGATATCCGTAAACAATCTCCAACTTTTGGCGAACATGTAGCAATTGAATTGAGCGAAGAGAGCCGTACCCAGTTTTTTGTTCCCCGTGGCTTTGCACATGGATTTGTGGTGTTGAGTGAAACAGCCGTATTCTTTTATAAATGCGATAATTTTTATTATAAGGAATCGGAAGGAGGGATTATTTATAATGATCCTGAACTGAATATAAACTGGCAAATTGCAGAGTCTGAAATACTTTTATCTGATAAAGACAAAGAGTTGCCTCTTTTTCAGGAAGCAAAAGCCACTATAAATTTTTAATCATGAAGGGAATCATTTTAGCCGGCGGATCAGGAACAAGACTGTACCCTATTACAAAAGGAATCAGTAAGCAGTTGATGCCCATTTATGATAAGCCGATGATTTATTATCCCTTGTCGATTCTTATGCTGGCCGGTATCCGCGAGATATTGATTATAACCACGCCTGAAGACAATGCACAATTCAAACGTTTATTGGGGGATGGTTCAGTGCTGGGTTGCAGGTTTGAATATGCGGTTCAGGAAGTGCCCAACGGATTGGCGCAGGCTTTTGTAATTGGTGAATCTTTTGTTGGAAAAGATAAAGTAGCACTGATACTGGGAGATAATATTTTTTATGGGTCCGGGTTTAGTCAACTGGTACAGTCCTTTAATGATATTGAAGGGGCAGCCGTATTTGCGTATGAAGTAAACGATCCGGAACGATATGGTGTAGTTGAATTTGATGCGAATAAAAAAGTAGTTTCTATTGAAGAAAAACCCAGTAAACCTAAATCCAACTATGCAGTACCGGGTTTGTACTTTTATGACAATACCGTGTTAGGTATAGCAAAATCAATTGCACCCTCAGCAAGAGGTGAGTATGAAATTACAACTGTTAATAATGAATACCTGAAGCAGGGTAAACTCAGGGTTGGTATTATGAACAGGGGAACAGCCTGGTTGGATACAGGAACTTTCGATTCATTAAGCGATGCCAGTGAGTTTGTACGGGTAATCGAAAAAAGACAGAGCCAGAAAATCGGATGTATTGAAGAAGTGGCCTGGCGAATGGGGTATATCAGTCACACACAGTTGCTTGAATTGGCAAAATTGTACGCTAAAAGTGGTTATGGTGAATACCTGGGCAATCTGAAATAATAGAGATTAGTAATACCAGACCAGCTATTTCAGCCTGTTCAGTCTTCTTGGGTTAAGTGTCAACTTAACTTCAACAATTTTTTCGATAATTTTAAGGATGATCCTCAAACAAAAGCGAATGACCAGTGTTATTATGACATGGACGCTTTTACCATTAAAGATTTGGAGAACCTGACAGGTATAAAGGCCCACACCATCAGGATCTGGGAACAACGTTATGGTTTTCTGAACCCGCAACGTACGGAAACCAATATTCGTTATTACAGCAATACCGAATTAAAAACGGTATTGAATATAGCCCTGTTGAATAAATATGGCTATAAAATTTCTCATATCGACCGTATGAGTCCGGTTGATATTAAAGAGAAGATACTATCCCTTACCCAGGCAGAGGCACAACAGGAAAGAACAGTCAATGAACTGATTCAGTGTATGATTGATATGGAAATTGAGGCCTTTGAAACTATTGTAGACAGGTATATTTTTTCAAAAGGGGTTGAAAAAACCATCCTTCAAATCATTTTTCCATTCCTTGAACGTATTGGCGTACTGTGGCTTACTAATCATATAAACCCGGCGCAGGAACACCTGGTAACTAATATCATCCGTCAAAAACTGATCATTGGTATAGAAACAATCAATAGCAGGGTATCGCCCAGTAAAACAACTGTATTTTTCTTACCTGAAGGTGAACATCATGAGCTCGGATTATTATTCATGTATTTCCTCATGAAAAATCGGGGTATAAAAGTGCTGTATCTGGGTGCCGATGTGCCTTTACGAGATGTAGAGTATGTTGTAGATCAGAAAAAACCTGATTTTGTTTACACCCACCTCACTTCTCTGGCTGGCAATTTTAACTTTGAGAAATTCCTTTTAAACGTACATCACCGGATGCCTGATCTGCCCATCGTTGTTTCCGGTCAGGTAACACAGAATTATAAAAAGCGCGTGCCTTCAAATGTAAGTCTCCGGCAATCGCTTTCTGAAGTGATGGAATACATTGCAACCCTTTCTTAAAATCAGTTCCCATAACATCATACCCGGTTCATCCGGGTATTTTTTTGCCCTATTTGATGTCTAAACATGTATAACTCGCTGATCCAGTTTGTTTTATATTTTTAGTAAAATATTTAAACAAAATGTTGCTAAAGTCATATTCTTTTGTTTAGTTTTACAATATAAATAATTAAACAATTACGGTATGTCAGTGCTCGAGTTTAACCAGATGTTACTTAATAATACTGAGTTTTTGAAGCCCTTCGCCATCACCCTTACCCGCGACACAGAAGCTGCAAAGGACCTGGTACAGGAAACCATGTATAGAGCACTGGCCAACAAAGACAAGTACAATGTGGGTACAAATATTAAAGCATGGCTCTACACCATCATGCGTAATATTTTCATCAATAATTACCGTAGAAAAAGTAAACAGGCTACCATTTTTGATAACACACCTAACGAATTTTTACTCAATATCAACCAGGGAGCTGTTGCAAATGACGCCATAGCCAGTATCAACCTCAAAGAAGTAAAGACAGCCATACATAACCTGCCTGAGATATTCCGTAATCCCTTCTTATTATATTTCGATGGGTTTAAATACCATGAGATAGCAGAAATGCTGAATGAACCTCTGGGAACCATCAAGAGTCGTATTCACTTCGCTAGAAAACTGCTGAAAAACCAGTTACAGCGGTATTAAGATTTTTGTCTAATTTTCTGATGAGTGAGTAAATCTGTAATTATTATTGGAAGCGGCTTTGCCGGCCTTTCTGCTGCCTCTTTTATGGCCAAAGCAGGATGGAAAGTGACTGTTCTTGAAAAACATGCCACAGCTGGTGGCCGTGCGCGTCAATTTTCGGAAACAGGCTTCACCTTCGATATGGGCCCCAGCTGGTACTGGATGCCCGATGTTTTTGAAAGATATTTTCAACAGTTTGGAAAATCGGTTGCCGACTATTACCAGTTAGAAAGATTAGACCCTTCATATCGCGTGTACTGGCCCGATGGCCCGGTTGATATTCCTGCAACCTATGAGGAGTTACAAGCATTATTTGGCCAGATAGAAGCAGGTAGCGGACAAAAACTTGATTTATTTTTAAAGGAAGCAGCTTATAAATACGATGTTGGTATTCACAAGCTGGTATATAAACCCGGGCAATCACTTACCGAATTTCTCGATTGGGAGCTACTTACCGGTGTATTTAAACTCGATGTATTCAGGTCCATCAAATCGCATGTAGCCAAATACTTCACTCATCCCAAGCTCCGTGAACTTATGGAGTTTCCGGTATTATTTTTAGGCGCATTGCCCGAACATACTCCAGCATTGTACAGTCTTATGAATTATGCCGACATCAAAGGTGGTACCTGGTATCCGCAAGGGGGCATGTACCAGATTGTTAAGGCGATGTATGACCTGGCTGTAGAATTAGGTGTACAGTTTGAATTCAATCAGAATGTTCAGGAAATACGGATTCAGCAGAATGCCGCCAGACAGGTTGTAACACAGGATCGTGTATATGATGCAAAAGTGGTGATTGGCGGGGCCGACTATCATCATATTGAAATGAACCTGCTACCGGAAGCATTCCGAACCTATACACCCGCATACTGGAACAAGCGTGTTATGGCTCCCAGTTGTTTGCTGTATTATGTAGGACTCAATAAACGCCTGGCTAATATCCGTCACCACAGTTTGTTTTTTGATACTTCTTTTGACGTACACGGGAAAGAAATCTATACTACCAAAGAATGGCCCTCAGATCCTTTATTTTACATGAGCGCCACATCGGTTACCGATACCACGGTGGCACCGGCTGGTTGCGAAAATCTTTTCCTGCTGATACCGGTGGCAACAGGGCTAAGCGATGATTCGCCAGAGAGAAGACAGTATTATTTCGAAAAAGTGATTAACCGTCTGGAACAACAAACCGGTCAATCGGTAAAAGATGCCATAATTTACCAGAAATCCTTTGCCCATACCGATTTCGTATCTGAATACAATGCTTTTCGTGGAAATGCCTACGGTTTGGCGAACACTTTGGGTCAAACTGCTGTTTTAAAACCAGGCTGTCGGAGTAAAAAAGTACATAATCTGTTTTATACCGGTCAATTAACCGTTCCTGGTCCGGGGGTACCACCCAGTCTGATCAGTGGAGAAGTGGTAGCCGGAGAAGTAATAAAAGCATTCGGATAAACTATTAAATATATACACAGACCCAGTCTGTATAACAAATCAACAACCAATGATCACACTGTTTCATGAAGTAAGTCAGGATTGCAGCAGGATCACAACAGAGAAATACAGTACGAGTTTTTCGTCTGCTATCCGGTTGTTACACAAGGACCTGCGCACACCCATTTTTAATATTTATGGGTTTGTTCGTTTTGCGGATGAAATTGTAGACAGTTTTCATGATTATGATAAAGCCACATTACTGGCCGAATTTAAAACCGCTACCTATGATGCTATTGAGAAAAAGATCAGCATGAATCCTATTCTCCATAGTTTTCAACTTACTGTTAATCAATACCAGATCGACAGGGAATTAATTGATGCTTTTTTGTACAGTATGGAGCTGGATCTCGACCAGCGCAAATACGACCGTGCCGGATACGAACAATATATTTATGGAAGTGCAGAAGTAGTAGGACTAATGTGCCTGTTTGTGTTTTGTGAGGGTCATAAACAAATGTATGAGCAATTAAAGCCTTATGCCAGAAGCCTTGGTGCTGCTTTTCAAAAAGTAAATTTTCTGCGCGATCTGAAAGCGGATTATGAGGGATTGGAAAGAGTGTATTTTCCCGGATGCGATTTCAGGAATTTTAGTGTGGCAGATAAACAGGCGATAGAAGAAGATATTCAGCGCGATTTTAATCATGCATATGAAGGCATCCTCAAACTGCCTATGAAATCTCGTTTTGGGGTGTATGTGGCTTATAAATATTATCTCTCCCTCTTCAAAAAGATAAAAAAAGTAAGACCACAAAATATCCTTGAAGAAAGAATCAGGATACCAGACTACGGGAAAATATTTATCCTGGCCAAAGCAGGCATCCGCAGTCATTTCAATTTACTCTGATTACACGGTGTAATAACACTTATTTTTATTGTATGGAACATGTGATACTGGTGAACGAACAGGACGAAGTACTGGGAGTAATGGAAAAAATGGAGGCTCACGAGAAAGCTCAGCTGCATCGCGCATTCAGCGTTTTTGTTTTTAATACAGAACATCAACTCTTATTACAGAAAAGAGCACTTACCAAATACCATAGCGGCGGTTTATGGACCAATACCTGTTGTAGTCATCCGCGCCCGGGCGAATTAACAGCAACGGCGGCACAACGCAGGCTCAGGGAAGAAATGGGATTTACCACTGAATTATCAGAAGCTTTCTCCTTTATTTACAAAACATCTTTTGCAAATGGATTAACGGAGTATGAATTTGACCATGTATTTGCAGGAACCTATAATGGTATTATTCATATCAACAGCGAAGAAGTAGACAGTTATGCCTACCGTTCACTCGAAGAAATAGCATCTTTACTGGAACAGGAGCCTGACACATTCACCGCCTGGTTTCATATTGCTTTTCCTAAAGTACACAACTGGTACCTCGAGAACCATAAACCATAAACCGATGCAAGCAAAACCTTCGGCAGTAATCATTGGAGCAGGAGTAGCTGGTCTCGCTGCTGCCATCAGACTGTCTGTTCAGGGTTTTGATGTAAAAGTATTTGAACAGGCCTCACACCCCGGTGGCAAACTCGGTTATTTTGAAGCGAATGGTTATCATTTCGATACTGGCCCCAGCCTGTTTACCCAACCCGCTAATATAGAAGAACTATTTGCACTTGCCGGCGAACCTGTTGAAGAATATTTCCATTACAGAAAAATGCCGGATTCCTGTTTTTATTTTTATGAAGATGGTACAGTCATCCGCGCAGCTGCTGAACCCGATAAATTTGCCGAAGAATTGTATCGCCAGACAGGAGAACCTGTAGAACATGTGAAACAATACCTGGGGAAATCGAAAAAACTGTATGAAAATGTGGCGAATATTTTCCTGAACTATTCACTGCACAAAGCCGCAGTTTTATGGAAAGCGCCTATTGGAAAGGCTTTGAAGACTGTTGGGTTTTCTCAAATGTTTAAGAACCTTCATCAGGTAAACACTGGTAGCTTTAAGAACCAGAAAGTTGTACAACTGTTTAACAGGTACGCCACTTATAATGGCAGTAATCCTTATAAGGCACCGGGGATGTTAAGCCTTATTCCTCACCTTGAACATAATGAAGGCACTTTTTATCCGGAAGGAGGGATGATCAGTATCGCTAATGCCTTGTTTAAACTGGCGGAGAAAAAAGGTGTGCAGTTTTATTTTAACCAGCCGGTAGAAAGAATCATACACTATAATGGCCGTGCAACCGGTGTAGTGGTGAATGGGAAGAATATACCGGCTGCTGTTGTAGTTAGTAATGTTGATGTGTATTTTACTTATCTGCGTTTATTGAATGATCAGATAACTGCAAAAAAAATACTCAAACAGGAACGCAGCAGCAGTGCATTGATTTTTTACTGGGGAATAAAAAAAGAATTTCAACAACTCGGGTTACATAATATTTTTTTCAGTGAAAACTATGAACAGGAGTTTGATCATATTTTCAGGCAAAAAAAAGTCTGTGCCGATCCAACCGTATACATCAATATCACTTCAAAGTGTGAACCAGGTATACATGCACCGGAGGGGAAAGAAAACTGGTTTGTAATGATCAATGTTCCTGCAAATGTGGGGCAGGACTGGGAAAAACTCCGTGAAACATGCCGCTCAATCATAATTGAAAAACTCAGCCGCATGCTGAAGACTGATATAGGTAGGCTTATCGAAACAGAAGAAGTACTGGATCCGGTGTTGATTGAGTCAAAAACAGGTTCATACCAGGGTTCTTTGTATGGTACGAGTTCCAATTCGAGGATGGCTGCATTCATGAGACATCCCAATTTCTCCCGGCAGCTGGAAGGATTATATTTTGTAGGAGGCAGCGTACATCCCGGAGGTGGAATACCTTTATGTTTGAAAAGTGCCGGTATCATGGCCGGTCTGGTACAAGCCGATCAACAAAGAAAAAGACATCATTGAACCGTTATAAATTAAGCATATCAGCATTCATCGCCATTCTCTTTCATGTAAGTGGATTGATTGGTATACTGTTTACAGATCAGAAAGAATGGTTTATTGCCAATACACCACTGAATTTATTACTGATGTTTCTGTTGTTGTTATGGAACCAGCCTAAGCCTAATAAATTCTTTTTACTTTTTGTACTGGCAGCATTTTTAACGGGGATGGGTACAGAAATGATCGGCGTAAATACAGGCAAACTTTTTGGTTGTTATAGCTATGGATCAGTGCTGGGTCCGCATTTTAACGGGGTGCCCTGGTTAATTGGAATCAACTGGTTTGTAATGGTGTATTCATCAGGTGTAATCATGCATTTACTCCATGAATGGATAAGGAATAAGTATGAAGAGTCGGGTACACATCTTTCCCAAAAAATCATTACGCTTTCACTTGTACTCGATGGTGCCCTCCTGACTGTTTTCTTTGACTGGGTAATGGAACCGGTGGCCGTTCAGCTCGGTTTTTGGCATTGGGAGGGAGATGCAATTCCTTTTTTTAATTATCTCTGCTGGTTTCTCATCAGTGCGGCATTATTATGGTTGTTCAGGTACTTACGTTTTGAAAAGGCCAACCATTTTGCGGTACATTTGTTTATTATTCAACTGTTATTTTTTTTAACCCTCAGATGGTATTTATAATATGTTGATCTATTTACTCATCACACTGGCCACATTCTGTATCATGGAAGGCATTACCTGGCTTACACATCGTTTTGTAATGCATGGATTTCTATGGTATTTGCATGAAGACCACCACCAGAAGGGCCCTGGTTTCTTCGAAAAGAATGATGCATTCTTTATCATATTCGCAATACCCAGCTGGTTATGTATTATGCTGGGAAGTATGAATCAGGTATATTGGGTAGTAAGCATTGGAGCAGGGATTGCATTATATGGATTCGCTTATTTTCTGGTACATGAAGTCATTATTCACCAGCGGATAAAACTGTTTACCAGAACCAATAACCGCTATATCAAAGCTATAAGATGGGCACATAAAATGCATCATAAACACCTCGATAAACATGAAGGGGAGAGTTTTGGTATGCTTATCGTAGCCAAAAAATACTGGGATAAAGTGCGCAAAGACGAAATGCTGCAAAGCAAATAGTTGCTTATCTTACCATTGACCATTCACTATTGACCATTCATTCCCATTACCACTATATCATCTCCGGCTCCGGTTGCGCAGGTTTGAGTTTATTGATGCGCATGATGCGAGAACCATTTTTTGATGACAAGAAAATACTTGTTGTTGATAAAGCTCCCAAAATAACCAACGACAGAACCTGGTGTTTCTGGGAACAGGGAGATGGATTATTTGAATCGCTTGTTTATCGTCAATGGACAGAAGTTGATTTTTATTCGACCCATTTTTCGGCAGGGCTTCCATTATTGCCATACCGGTATAAAATGATTCGGGGCATTGATTTTTACCGGCATATACAAGAGCTGGCGAAAGAAAAAACCAATATTCATTTTTTATACGAGCCTGTTATGACAACAGGAACAAAGGATGATATAGCTTTTGTTGAATTAGCATCAGGTACTTATACTGCTAAATATGTATTCAATAGCATTTTATTTCAACAACCTAAGCTACATACAGGTGAGTACATGCTGTTGCAACATTTTAAAGGTTGGGTAATTGAAACTGAAATGCCTGTTTTCAATCCGGGGAAAGCTACATTCATGGATTTTAGGGTATCGCAGGAAGAGGGGACTACTTTTATGTATGTATTGCCTCTGTCTGCAACATCGGCATTGGTGGAGTATACATTATTTACAGCGAAATTACTGTCTCAGGAAAAATACACTACAGCATTAAAATCGTACCTGGAAAAATATCTCGGAATAGCGAAATTTAAAATTGAACATGAAGAGTTTGGTATTATTCCAATGACCAATCATGTTTTTCCATCAATAGAGGGAAGGGTTATTTATATGGGTATTGCAGGCGGTCAGGCAAAGGGTAGTAGTGGGTATGCATTTCAATTTATCCAGAAAAAAACGGCAGCTATTGTTGCAAACTTAATAAAGAGCCGTTTCCCTGCACAACAAATAAATTTGAAAGAAAGAAAGTTTCGCTTTTATGATTCAGTCTTACTGAATGTATTGCATTATCGTAAATTAAATGGCGATCAGGTATTTGCTTCCATCTTTAAAAAGAATCCACCTGCAAGAGTTTTGCGGTTTCTGGATAACGAAACTGGCTTGTGGGAAGATCTTCAGATTATGAACAGTGTACCTACCGGTGTTTTCCTGAAAGCGGCCATGCAAGAGTTATTCCGTTAAGTTTAATTGCTTTCTATTATTTTTGCTGCGTTTTATTGTATGGCCTCGTAGTACCCGCCTTAGGCGGAGATAGTATAAGAGTAACCTTTTATATTAAAATGAGTAGTTTATTGAAATATTGGCCTCGTAGTATCCGCCTGAGGCGGAGAAAGTATAAGAGTGACCTTTTTATATTAAAATTGATAGTTTATTGAAATATTGGCCTCGTAGTACAATGGATAGTATAAGAGTTTCCGAAGCTCCAGATCCAGGTTCGATTCCTGGCGAGGCCACAGAAAATAAGAAATAAGATCCGAAGGACTCCCATGGAGAATAAGAAACAAGAAGCAGGCGGTTGTCCTGTTTTTTTTGTGTACAATGGATAGTATAATCCCCACAATACTGTGGGGACGAAGCTCCAGATCCAGGTTCTCCGCCGCGGTGGATGGCGAGGCCACAGAAAATAAGAAATAAGGTCCGAAGGACTCCTTTGGAGAATAAGAAACAAGAAGCAGGACTCATGGAGAGTTGCTTCCTGTTTGCCTTACATAAACCTGAACTTCTCTTCCTCAATATCAAGCTGGTGTAGATATTTGCGGATAATATCTTCATCGAAATGAGGGTCGGATTGATTTTTCTCCAGTAACCATTGTCTTTGTTCTTCCAGCAGATCCAGATAAATGGTTTTAATTTCCGCGGACATAACAGGGCTAAGGTTGTACAGATTTTTCAGTCGACACTTCTCTGCGATTTGCTGCACGGCTGCATTTGTATTTAATTGATCCTCATACTTACTCGACAGGTGTTTCAAAGAATGTTGTGCCAATGCAGTTTTGATGAATTCATTTGCTTCATGCTCAGGCATGTGGTCATTGTAGCCAGCTATCTTTAACTTTTTAATCAGGTAAGGTAAAGTGAGACCCTGTAATAGCAAGGTGGTTAGTATAACGATGAATGTAATAAACAGAATCAGGTTGCGTTGAGGAAAAGCCACTCCATCCGATAATTGTACCGGTATTGATAAAGCTGCAGCAAGCGATACCACTCCACGCATACCCGTCCAGCCCAATAACAGTGGACCTTTAAAGCCGGGGTTTCTTTCTGCCACATTAATAAAGTTGCGCATTACCAATGTGGTAAGCACTGCGCCGAATGCAGCTAAAATCCGAACAACGATTAATATGGTTGTAATTAATAAACCATACCAGATAGCGTCGCCGAAACCTATGCCGTCCTGTTTAAGCCCGGCAGTAATTTCCGGAAGGTCTAATCCAATCAGCATAAAAACAAGCCCATTCAATACAAAAACAAAACTCTCCCATACATTCACTCCTCTTACACGGGAAGAGCTGTTTAAAAAATAATGCCTTCTGTTCGATAATAACAAACCAGCACTTACTACTGCCAGAATACCAGAACTGTGAATTTCTTCAGCAAAAATATAAACGATATAAGGTGTGATGATGGTGAGGATGATATCCATACTTGCATCCGTAGGCAGGTATTTATGAATGAGCATAAATAACCAGCCGATCAAAAGACCAATACCTACGCCGCCTACTACCATCCATGTAAAACTCAATGAAGCATCGAGCCAGATAAACTGACCGGTAGCAACTGCAATCATTGCAAAACGGAATATAATGAGCGAGGAAGCATCATTCAGCAGGCTTTCTCCTTCGAGAATGGATGCCATTCTTTTAGGAACACGCACAAATTTTAAAATAGCATTGGCACTTACAGCATCTGGTGGCGATACAATACCGCCCAGCAAAAAACCAAGTGCGAGTGAGAAGCCGGGAATAAAATAATTTGCCACAAAAGCTACAGACATGGCTGTTAAAAACACAACGATGAATGCAAAGCTGGTGATGATGCGCCGCCAGCGCCACAATTCTTTCCATGAAATGCTCCATGCGGCTTCATATAAAAGAGGGGGCAGAAAAATAATAAAGATCAGCTCAGGATCAATCTTTGTAACGGGAACGCCGGGTATTATACTAATCAATAACCCTGCAATAACGAGTAATATGGGGTAGGCCACTTTAATCTTATTGGCCAGCATAATGAGTAATACGATGCCTAATATGAGAATAAGATAAAATGGAAAATGCGCTAACATGGTTATTGTTTTCTGTAACTGTTTTAAAATGGGTTTTGTACCAGATGCTGTTATTGGAGCAGGTTACAGGTTCCGGTAGCCTGAAGCGAAGAACTCCTATATCGGCCGCTGATAAAACAAAAGTATAGCCTAGCCGCCGTGGAACATTAAAAATGTGACGCTGTTCTCTAAAATCTGGGACACTCTCCGGCAAAAGCTGGGATAATTGGTAATTTCTCCTCGGAATGGATAATTTTACTGTCCTCAAACCCAATAAAATCAAGGGTTTCATTTTTCGTTTTCCTCAATTGAACCTCGGAGCGCCCCGTGGAACACTTGATTTTATTGACTTTATCCTTCATTTCTCCTCAATTCGTCCTCGAAATGAAAAGAACAACCCTTACTGGCATTGACTTTCATCGAAGCTCCTCCTCATTGCTACCTCTTTGCTACCTCATTGATACCTCTGTTCGTCCTCGGAAACACCTCGGGGAGAGGGTAGAGATTAGGACTTAGGGGTTAGGGGTTGGGTGGAATGTACTTTTTGTTTGGGAGGGGTTAGGGCTTAGGTGTTAGGATTGAAACCAACATTCCCCCGAACCCCTTACCCCGAACCCCTAACACCTAACCCCCAACTGCTATCAATACACAACAAGTAACCGAAAATAAAAATGGCTGCGGTGATAAACGCTATGATCGTGCACGGAGGTGGAAGAGAGGTTACAGTGAGGATGAAATGAGGTGTGAGTAGGGCGGTAATTAAGGGGGTCTTCCGGTTTTAGTAGTATTTCGTTCAAGAGACATCGGCGCAGAACTTCTTTTGATTACGAAGAATCTTCGGAGTAGGAATAGACGATCGCAATATGTAGCTCATATTACTAAGTCTGCAAACATAGCAGAAACCCTAGTATTGTATGTTCGCCTTTCGTCTTAGTAAATCTGTTTTCGAACAGATATCGCTTCTCAATCAGCCAAATAATACCACCAATTAGTATGATTAGTAGTAAAATTGACATAATTACCTTTTATGCCTTTTTGTCCCAATGTATTGTAAACCACCACTTCGGTAGCGTTCCAGTGCCAGAATCGCTCAAAAATAAGTTGAAAAGAGTTGCTCTGTTTCTCATATTGATAGGTTCTCATACCCATGATAGTTGGTTTTGGAATCTCCTGAATATACTTGCCTGTTAAGGACTCTAAATTTTCGGGGTATTCGCCGTTTTCTGTTTTGTATTTTTCAATTGCTGCTATAAGGGGTTCTGTATTTATAATCGCTTTTTCACGGGTAACAGTTGCTACTTTTTCCACTACAAATGTTGAAGTGAGCAAAGCAATTACTGGAATCAAGACAACATATAGTGGGGCAGGATTAAATTTGTACCCGGTTTTCTTTTTCAGTTTTTGGATACGATAAATGATAAAAGTCACCACTAAAAAAATAATAGCTAATGGCCATAAATCAAATCTTCGTCCATCAATCAGTGCCCTGAGTATTTGCAATGGTAAAAATAAAAAAACGGGAGTCAGCACCAGCAACGACGGGTAATAACCGTTGGTCCAACGGTTAAGTTGTTGACCTTTTTTGTTTCGCATTTCAATAATGAGCCACAGCAACCCAAAAGGGGCAAAAACCCAACCTATGTATCCTGTCGTTTGAGCAAATTGAGAAAGACCATGAGCAAAATTGTTGCCTGAACCCGGTAAGAATGGTGCTATGGATGCTACTGCTACCGAAAGAAGGATGAGTAAAAGTAGTAGCCAGCTTGCTGGTTTCATTGTAGTAAGGTTTATATTAAAAATAAGATTGGGTTTTGCAAGTGAGAACAGATCAGTATACAATCGTCTTCGGGCAATTTTCAGTCCATACTTATGCAAATTGTACTGATATTTTTCCAGCAAATCGCCTTCAACTTCTTCATGAAACTCAGGGTGGACAATAATGTGTAACAGTATCATTACCCAGCCTGGCGGTTGTTTTTCAAGCTGATTCATAACTCAAGCCAGGTTTTGGTATAGCTTCCCAGAGACTGTTGCGTTTTTCTCTGTTCTCAGCCATTATTTTTTTACCTTTTGCAGTAATGCTGTAATAGCGTTTGCGTTTGCCGCCACGCTCTTTGGTGGCCTCGCCAAATTCTGAGGTAACCCAACCTTTTTCTTCCATCCGTTTGAGTACAGTTTGTACCCCACCTATTGCCGCCGATCTACCCGTTCGCTTTTCCAACTCTTCGATGATGCCAATACTATAAGCCTTGCCGTTCATTATGGCTACGATCAGAAGTGTTAACTCTTCAAATTCTCCCATTGATTTATTTTTACTCTAAATGTAGTAATAATATTGATATTTACTACTTTTGTAGTAAAAAAATACTTTTATACTGCCCCATTCTGAAAAAGTTGACAAAAAAGTTGATTTATTACTCGTGGCTAAAAGCCCATAGCTCACAGCTACCCTTACCCCATTGAATGAACCATCGCCAAACTCTCCCTTGCCATCTGACTATTGTATTCGAAACAAAGTTGTTTGTGATTAATAGTGTCTACAATGGTTCCAATTAAACAAAGTCCGCCGGTAAAGAGATATAATAAACCCATTCCATTTTGTCTGATCATAAAACGCTGAACACCTGCTACCAGTATAAAACCTAAAATACAACCCAATAAAATCTGGTCGGTTTTTCTGCGTTTGCCATTATATACAGCAATAAAATTGTACAGGCGTTCATCAGATAAACCACCAGTAAGGTTTTGAATAAAAACAAGTTCTTCGCCTTCAAGTGCGGGAATCAGGTTGTACAGATTGGGTCTCATGTGTGGTAAGGGTATTGGTGATGAGTTGCTTTATGCGTATAAATATAATGATAACTGCAAAGATTCCCATCGGATGATGCTGAAAAGAAGCACTAAAACGAAAATGTAATGCATCATGTATGGCATGACCAATACCACAGCCCGGGCATTTGCCCAATTGCAATAAGGTAGAAACACATAAAGACTGTCCTTCTGTATAACCAGGTAAAAAGAAGAGCAGCATTAACGCAGTAATCCAGAAAAGGAGTTCGCTATGTTTAATGAGTTTTTTGATAAGTATACTTATTTTCCGAATGCAGCAATATTGCTGCTAAAGATTTTTACGGCAATAGCTAAAAGTATCACACCAAAAAACTTCCGCACAGCCAGCAGGCCTGCAGGTCCGAGCGCTTTCTCAATAACCCTCAGCGATTTCAAAACACCATACACTACAATAAGGTTAATGATGATGCCACTCAGAATATACAATTCTTCAAAATTGGCTTTTAACGACATTACTGTAGTAAGTGTACCACTACCTGCAATAATAGGGAAGGCGATGGGTACAACAGAGCCAGATTTGGCATCCTTGTCACCCTTAAAAATTTCATGACCCAATACCATTTCCAAACCGAGTAAAAAGATGACCACAGAGCCACCAACAGCAAAAGAGCGGATATCTAATCCCAGTATCTTCAGAAAAGCTTCACCAGCAAACAGAAAGAGAATCATCAGCAAACCCGAAATAAGTGTAGCCTGTGTAGACCTGATACCACCCATTTTATCTTTCAGTGAAATGAGCAGTGGAATGGAACCTACAATATCAATCACCGCAAACAGCGTAAACGTAGTTGTAAGCAGATGATCAAGTTGGAAAGTCATGGTGAGCGGTTTGAATGGTAAGATAAGAAAAAGTGAGTAGTGAGTAGTCAGTAGTGAGTGAAAAATTTGCTCACTACTGACTACTCGCTACTCACTTCCTAAAACCTGAACACATGATGCTTCACCAGCTTGTATTCAAACTGCAGGGCTTCAAGGCAGTTTTTGCAGAGACAGTCTGTGTATTTGCTTTCTATATACACCCGCTCTTCATGACTGAGTTTGGGTGCGCTGCACTGACAGGCAGGTATATTGCCCACTTTGCACTCAAATGCCTTGGTGCATCGCGGGCAATATTTTATTTCATGCTTGTGTGTCATAGTAATCAGTCGAATGTGAAATAGTGAGTAGTGAGTAGTCAGTAGTGAGTAATCTGTAGTCAATAATTTTCACTGACTATTCACTACTGACTACTCACTATTCGCTCTGCTCACCAATTAAACGTAACCCCTGCATTAAAGAGGAAAGGAATGGCATTAAACCCCCTCGCATCAAAAAATTTCTTACCGGTAATATTCTGCGCGTCTGCAAAAAACTTCACTTGCTCATTCAATACATAATCTGCAGATGCACCTACAATGAAATAGGAGGGTAGTGAAATATCTGCACGGCGGTATCCGCCAATATCAAAACGACTGCTTACATATTTTCCTGTAACAGCTACATTCAATCCTTTACACAGATCCAGATTAGCGGCCAGATTAATATGGTGTTTAGGGCGACGCAAAAGATAATCGTACGTAACCGTATCTTTTGTGGTGAGACGGTTCTGTGTTACTTCTTCGCTCAACAGCAATGTATAGTTGGCGCTGAAGCCAGCTTTCCCAAGCTTAGCTGCGAGTTCCCATTCCAAACCATTCACAACCTGTTTTACATAGTTGAAATAGTTGAAAGTAATATAGTTGTAGTCGATGCCATTGCTGATCTTTCGGTTGAAATACACGAGTCTTGTACTGAATTGTTTTTGCTGGAAGCTGGCACCGGCTTCATAGTTCACCGATTTCTCAGCATTCAGTTTGCTGTTCAGACTTAACTGGTACAATGATGGTGCTTTGAAACCACTCGAAATACTACCAAACACACGGAACTGATCGCTGAAACTATAAGACGGATTGAAGGTATAAGTGCTGTTATTACCATAACGTGAATGATCATTATAACGACCTCCCAATTCAACATTGAATTTTTTGTCTGGACTGTTGAAAATAACAGATGCATATAGGGCAGTCTGCGATAAAGAAGTGTCTCTGAACTGGCTTTTGTAAGGCCCGAATGCACTTACCGAGAAATAATTCTGATTATAAGAACTGTAACGATAATCTGCACCTGTAAGTAAAGTGAAACCTTTGCCTAGCCTGGTGCTTGCATACAACTCAACAAACTGCGATTTACCAAAATAGGTATTGTCTTCAAACCAGGTACTGGTTTTATGTGCGCTGTCGTTCCTGTAATTACGTGTGAGTTCACTATACTGGTAATTACCTGTAACGGCGAGCTTTCCCTTTTTATACTGAAACCCTGTTCCTGTGATCAATGATTTATTATTGATATTATAATCGCGGTCATCATTAAATACACCTGCATCAATTCCGGCTTTGTACTGACTGTGCATCAGGAATGCTTTAAATGCAAGATGAGTGCTGGCCTGGTAAAATAACTGACCGCTTGTTACGGTGCCATCATATCTGTCTTTATCATAGTTACGGATACCGGTACTGTCATAGGCAGAAGAAAAACCATTGGTGAAGAGCCTTGCAAAACGTGTAGTATAGGTAAGCTTACCCGCTTTTCCGAAAACCTGCACATTATTTCTGGAAGTACCAAGATTACCCTGGCTCAGTGTGGCTTTTATATTAAATGGTTTGTTGGTGTCTTTTTTTACGGTGATAATATTTATCACACCAGCAATGGCATCGCTACCGTATAAAGTAGACTGTGGCCCTTTACATACTTCAATTCTCTCCATATCATTTACAGAGAAAAAGTTGAGGTCGAAATCAGTTGTAATGGTAGATGGGTCGTTTAGTGGAATACCATCCATCAGTATCAGGGTGCGCCCTGGTGAGGCACCGCGGGTATACACTGTTTGAACACTGCCGGCATTATTAAAAGCGCCATTAATAGTAATGCCTGCCTGTTCGTTTAATAATTGGGAAATGGTTTTACCGCCACTTTTTTCAATCTGTGCCTTGGTGATAACGGTGATTACTTTACCTGTTGTACTTTGTTTTTGTTCGAGTTTGTTGGCTGTTACCACTACTTCATCGAGTGTAACAGTGTCTTTTTGTGCGAACAGGGCAGTGCCTGTAAGCATGCATGCGAGGAGCGTAATTGTTTTGCTCATTGTTATTGGTTAATAGTTGAACAATGAGCTTTCAGGAAACATAAAAAACGGAGAAATATAAATTGCCGCTGCAGACAGCATTTACATTCCATGCTTTTCACCCGAAAGCCGTGAATGATCGTCTGTATGTGGCAGGTCTTCTGGCTTGCTCTCTGTTGTTGAACCTTCCCATCCCGCTTTGCAGAACAGTGGTTAGTAGAAACAACAGTGGTTTTTTGAGTGAGTAGTGAGTAGTCAGTAGTGAGTAACATTTAAACTCACTACTGACTACTCACTGCTCACTACCAGAGCTTACAGCTACGGGGATAGCGCCGGAATTACACCGGACTTCCCTTTTAATCCCTACATATCGGGAACCAAATACAGCGCAAATGTAGGGTGCAGCAGATAATCTGGAAATTAAGTTTTACACGGAGCTGGGGAAAACTGGGAGATGTCCATAGTCGATAGACCATGGTCCATAGCAAGATTCATGGACTATGGTCTATCGACTATGGACTAACCACCATATCCATAAGTTCATTACATTTAACACCATATCATTAAATTCTTATGCAGGGAAATCAAAAATTAAATCTTTTTAGCTTCACCATGATTGTTGTAGGTCTGGTGATTGGAATGGGTATTTTCAGAACGGCGGCTACCAGTGCCAAAGATGCCATTGAACCTTCAGTATATTTTACCGCATGGATATTGGGTGGTTTTGTGGCTTTATGTGGTGCGCTTACCTATGCAGAAATTGGTAGTCGCTACCCGGTAACCGGTGGTTATTAT
Source organism: Sediminibacterium sp. (assembly GCF_019264485.1). Lineage (GTDB taxonomy): Bacteria > Bacteroidota > Bacteroidia > Chitinophagales > Chitinophagaceae > Sediminibacterium. The sequence goes on along the minus strand of NZ_JAHVAA010000014.1, from coordinate 356,518 downwards.
AAAGTGTTTTCTTACGCTTATCATCCCAGTATTGCTTTTGCCATTAATTGTATCATCCTTATCAGTAATGCAGCCAGTTTAAGTGCGGTGGCATTGATTGGTAGCGGGTATATAACAAAATTATTTCCCGGTGTGGCATGGACAGACATTGATAAAGCATTGATTAGTTGTGGCGCCATCATCTTTTTTTATGGCATTAACCTGATGGGTTTGAAAATGAGTTCCCGAGCGCAGAATATCCTGATGCTGATTAAAATAGGAATGATTGTGGTATTGATACTTGCGTTATTCTTCCCCCATGATCAGGGTGCTGTAGTGGCAGCTGCAACCACAGCACCTGTTGGAGCAGTTGAATCGATGAGCTGGATACAGAGTCTGGGTATCAGTTTAATTGCAGTATCATTTACATATGGAGGCTATCAGCAAACCATCAATTTTGGTAATGAAGTGAACCAACCTGCTAAAAATATTCCGAGAGGAATTTTTATTGGCATTGCCATCATTATTATTTTATACCTGCTGGTAAACCTGAGTTATTATACCATTGTTGGTTTCGATCAAATGAAGGGGGAGAAAGAAATTGCATATGTAGTAATGGAACGCACATTTGGTGCTAAAGGTGCCGATATCTTTTCTTTCTTTTTATTCTTTGGTGTACTTGCCTATGTAAATGCGTTGCTGATGAGTAACCCAAGGGTTATGTATGCCATGAGTGAAGAAAAAACATTGCCATCTTCTTTCGCCAAACAAAATCCCAAAAACCAGGTATTTACTTTTTCACTCACCGTGTTTGCTGCTATGTGTATTGTGATTTTATTTTTCGCGCAAACATTTGATAAGATACTCAACTTTACCATCTTCCTCGATTGTTTTGGAATGGTTGCATCGAGTGCCACGATTTTTATACTGCGTAAAAGAACCAAACACCTGGATGGTACAGGCATCTTTAAAATGAAACTCTTTCCGCTGATGCCACTTATTTTTATGAGTGCCTATCTATTTGTTGGTATCAGCATTGCCATGCAAACACCAGATACTGCATTTGTTGGTTTCTGCGTATTACTCGGGTTTATGCTTATTTATTTCATCAGTACCAAATTCAGAAAACCGATTACAGAAAACAAGCAATAGTATGGACCTCTCTTATATATTGAACGAACTCGCTGAAGACAGGGATGAATATTTCAGAGCAGTATCGCCTCCCATTGTACAGACCAGCAACTTTGCCTTTAAAAAAGTAGACGACCTGCGTAAATCGTTTGAAGACGAATATTCAACATGGCTGTATAGCCGCGGACTCAATCCTACGGTTGAAATTTTAAGAAAAAAATTAGCTGCATTAGACGGTGCAGAAGACTGTCTTGTTTTTAACAGTGGAGCAGCAGCTATTTTTGCAGCGGTGTTGGCCAATGTAAAAAGTGGCGATCATATTTTGAGTGTGAAGGATCCTTATACCTGGGCCAGAAAAATGTTTGATGAAATATTACCTCGTTTCCAGGTAACTGTTACCTATATTGATGGAAGATCGGGAGCCAATTTTGAAAAGGCCATTCAGCCCAATACTACAGTCATTTACCTTGAGTCGCCCAATAGCTGGATGTTTGATTTGCAGGACCTGGCTGCAGTTGCAAAACTGGCGCGGGAGAAAAATATTGTTACCATCTGCGATAATAGTTTCTGTACACCCTTGTACCAAAAACCCTATGAAATGGGGATTGATCTTACACTTCAGTCGGCTACCAAATACATTAGCGGGCATAGCGATGTCATAGCAGGTGTTTTGAGTGGAAGCAGTAACCAGATTACCCGTATCTTTAACAGCGAATACAACAATATCGGGTCCGGTATCCAACCCTTCAATGCATGGCTGTTGATCAGAGGTCTTCGAACATTACCGGCACGCCTGGAGCGTATCACCCGCACCACCCACGCTGTAATAAGGTTTTTGAAGTCTCACCCGCTTGTAGAAAGGGTTATTTTCCCTTTAGATACATCATTTCCCCAATATGAATTGGCAAATCGCCAGATGAAAGGGGCATGTGGTTTGCTGACATTTATCCTGAAGACCCAATCCTGTGAAGACATAGAAAATTTCTGTAACGGCCTGAAACACATATTGATGGCGGTGAGCTGGGGTGGACATGAATCCCTGATCATACCTAAATGTGCGGGAATGCCGCGCGACCAGTTCAATCCGGCGCATGAGTTACACCGTAGCCTGCGCCTGTACGTTGGATTAGAGGAGCCGGAATATATCATTGCCGATCTGGCCCAGGCACTGGATGTAATAAAGGACCATTCATAACGACCTATGAACGGTTTTGGTTAATGCTACTCCGCCTATCAGAAAATTATCTATCTGGTTGGGAAACTGTTATTTTTGTTATATATGAAGAAGTTAATTGCCCTTTTGGGTTGTGCCATTCTGGTACAGGTGCAGGCTCAGACTACCAATGAGAAATGGGATCTGCGGAAATGTATTGATTATGCTACACAGAATAATATTTCTGTGAAGCAGGCCGATGTACAGGCCAGAATCAGCGCATTGCTTGCACGACAGGCAAAACTGAATCAATATCCTTCACTGAATATGAGTTCAGGAACAGGTGTGCGTTTTGGTAGATCTATTGACCCTACTACCAACCAGTTCTCTACCAATCAGTTTTTATACCAGAATTTTGGTCTGAATGCCGGCATACAGCTGTATAACGGCGGAGCCATCAAAAACAATATCAAATCTGCTGCATTTAGTGCACAGGCAGCATTGGCTGAAGTAGAAAGAACAGCTAACGATATTTCATTAAATGTGGCTAATTTTTATCTCCAGATACTCGCTTCAAGAGAGCAGGTGAAAATTACACAGGTACAGATTGCACAATCGCAGACCCAGTTAGACATTACCAGAAAAAGAGTGGAAGCGGGAGTGTTACCGGAATTGAACCTTGCAGAAATTGAGGCGCAATTAGCCAGCGACAGCAGCAATTATGTAGCCGCACTTACCGGTTATGAATTGAATGTATTAAACCTGAAAGGTTTATTAAACCTCGATCCGGCAATTGCTTTCGATCTGGAAGCACCGCCGGTAGAAAGTATACCCATTGAAAGTTTTGGTGATCTGCAGCCAGAACTGGTGTACCAACTGGCACTTACTTCACAGCCATTGCAAAAAGCAAATGATTTCAGGATCAAAGCCGCACAAAAATCTGTTCTGGCTACTAAAGGTCAGATGTACCCAACCATTACTTTCGGGGGTAACCTTGCTACCAACTTCTCCAATTCATTCAAAAGAACAACCGGTTTTACCTTTTTGGGTTATAGCCCTGTAACAGGCGCAGAACCCAAAGTTACCATCAGCAATGTAGACTACTATGTACAAAGTCCCTTGTATCGTTTTTCACAAAGCAGCAGGGGTTTTAGTGGATTATGGGAAGGATGGACCGATCAGATCACTAATAACTTTGGTCAGAATGTAGGCCTCAATTTTTCCATACCCATTTTTAATAATGGACAGGCTAAAACAGCTTACCAGCGTTCTAAACTGGACCTGAGAAATGTGGAACTGCAAAAAACACAGGCTGATCTCAAACTGAAACAGGATATATATACCGCATATAATAATGCCACAGCGGCACTCCAAAAATTTAATGCAGGTAAAAAAACAGTAGAGAGCACTCAGAAAGCTTACGATTTTGCCATAAAACGTTATGAAGTGGGTTTACTGGGGGCACTCGATCTCATTACCAACCAGAATAACCTCCTTCGTGCCAAAGTACAGCAACTGGCAAACCAATACGACTATGTATTTAAAATGAAAGTGCTGGAATTTTATAAAGGACAGGGACTGAAACTCTAATAACCGGGTAGTATAAAACAGAAATACAATATCTATGAATAAGAAATTACTTTGGACCATTATCGGACTGGTTGTAGTAGTGGGAGGCTTTATCGGACTGAAAAAAAGTGGTGTGATAGGTAAAGAAGAAGGGCTTAAAGTATCTGCAGAAAAAGCAGCTACCAGAACCATCATTGAAACTGTAAACGCCAGTGGTAAAGTATACCCTGAGATAGAAGTAAAAGTGAGTCCCGATGTGAGTGGTGAAATAGTAGAATTAAATGTAAACGAAGGAGACAGCGTTCGCAAGGGTCAGGTATTGGCAAGAATTTATGCTGATATTTATTCTACCCAAAAAGACCAGGTAGCAGCAGGGGTAGACCAGGCAAAAGCGCAACTTTCTAATTCCAACGCCAGTTTACCCGGGTTGAAAGCCACACTCGATAATGCAAAAGCAGCTTTTGAAAGACAAAGAAAACTCTATACAGAAAAAGTAACATCTCGTCAGGAATACGATCAGGCCGAACAGGCATACCGTTCTGCTGAAGCCAATTATAATGCTGCGAGGGAAGGATTAAAAGGTACCGAAGCCTCTATAATGGGTGCCGAGGCGCAATTATCACGAGCCATCAAAGATCTTTCCAGAACCACCATTACTGCACCTATGGATGGTGTTATTAGTTTACTCGCTGTAAAAAAAGGAGAACGTGTGGTAGGAACAGCACAGATGGCTGGTACAGAAATGATGCGCGTAGCCGATATGCGCAGCATTGAAATAAGAGTGGATGTGGGTGAAAATGATATTCCAAAAGTAAAACTTGGCGATACCGCACTGGTGGAAGTAGATGCATATACCAATCGTAAATTCAAAGGGCTGGTATATAAAATAGCTAACCCTAATACACAGGCAACAGCTACTGCTACATCTACTGAAGTGACGAATTATAAAGTACATATCCGTCTTATTGCAGAAAGCTATAAGGATATGGTGGTACCTGGAAGAGCTTTTCCTTTCCGTCCGGGTATGACGGCCAGCGCAGATATTCAAACCAATACAAAAGAAAATGTATTATCTGTTCCGCTCAATGCTGTAACCACGCGTGAAAAAGAAGGCGAAGGCGAAGGAAAGAAAACAAAAACGGATGATGGCCCGGCAAGTGGCGATCCGGCAGATGATGAAGCAGTGGAAGAAGTTGTGTTTGTGATAGGGAAAGATAAAAAAGTAAAAAAAGTAAAAGTAAAAACAGCTATTCAGGACCTTAACTATATTGAAATTATTGAAGGACTAAATGAAGGCGACCAGGTAGTAACTGGACCATACAATACCGTAAGCAAAATTTTAAAAGAGGGTAATATGGTTGAAGTTGTGGCGAAGGATAAATTATTTGAGGAGAAGAAGAAAGAGTAATTAAGTCCGAAAGTTGGTAAAACCGAAAGTCCGAAGAAGAGCGTATAATTTTATAAAGCCTTATTGTTTTAAGCCTATTATTATAGGCTGCAAAACCTCTGCTTCCTCATGTTCTCTGCGTTGAATAGTCGAGTAGCTCACCGCAGAGAACATGAGAAAATGGAGTTTGTGCGGAGTAGTATCAGCAACCATCCCCGGTCTTTCCAACTCCGGACTTTCGGACTTCCCGTCTACTCTCCGTATGTTTGCAATTGAACAACCCCAGATACATGCAGTATGGAATTATAGGTAGTGGCAGTTGGGCCACGGCTTTGGCAAAAATACTCACAGATAATGGTCATACTATTTACTGGTGGGTCAGAAATGCTGAAACCATTGCTTATATGGAAAAAAGAAAGCATAATCCGCATTATCTGAGTGCCGCTTATTTCAATCCACAACAGCTCCGTTTAAGCAACGATATACACGAAGTGATTGAGGCATCAACTGCTTTGGTTATAGCAGTTCCATCGGCTTATGCTGAACAGGTATTTGAAGAACTGAAACCCGAAGAACTCACCGGAAAAAAAATCATCTCAGCCATAAAAGGTATCCTGCCAACCGATAACCGTTTATTGCATGAATATTTATCAACCCATTACCATGTTCCCATTGAACAATATTTTGCATTACTGGGTCCCTGTCATGCAGAAGAAGTGGCGTCAGAAAAATTATCTTATCTCACATTCTCAGGTAAGGATCATGCTTTTGCCGAACAGATAGCACATGATTTTAGCACTGAATATATTAATACTGTGGTGAATGATGATGTGGTGGGCGTTCAGTATGCGGCAGTATTAAAAAATATTTATGCGCTGGGCGCAGGTATTGCACACGGACTGGAATACGGCGATAATTTCCTAAGTGTGTATATAGCCAATAGTGCCAATGAAATGGTGACTTTCTTGCGCAAAATGGGAGAAACCGAAACACAACCTGCATTACTTACGCCTAACTATGCCGCCTCTGTATACCTGGGCGACCTGCTGGTAACCTGTTATTCGCTGTATAGTAGAAACCGCACTTTCGGCAATATGATAGGTAAGGGTTATTCTGTTAAAGCGGCTCAGTTAGAGCTGAATATGGTAGCAGAAGGCTATAATGCTGCCCGCTGTATTTACCGTACAAACCAAACCGTAAATGCCGCAATGCCCATAGCATCAACCATTTATGAAATACTCTGGGAACATCGCCCTGCCGCTGATGGATTTAAGAAAATAGAAGGGTTTCTGGTATAGGAAAAGTGGTAACTTTATCCCATGCCAGTTTCATTTACCTTATTAAGCCCCATGGTACTCCTGATACTCCTCGGTGGAGTAATTGGCATCAATCTTTTGAGGAAGCTGTTGCATCATTCAAAATCTCATTAATAAGTTTCAAGATACAGGAAGCAAGGATCAAGGAGGAGACAATATTGTCATTTTCAAGAATTTTCTTACCCCATGTTGCTTGATTTCTGGCTCTTTCTTGATCCCTGTACCTTGTCTCTTGATTCTTGTGTCTTAATTTAATTGAGCTGAAACAACTCCGCCGCTATTCCATCGGCGAGGAACTTTCCTTTTTTTGTGAGGATGAGTTGGTTGCCGGATAAATTCAGGTATTCCTCCTGTAAATATTTTTGTGCAGCGGCTTTAATAGCCGAAACATTTTTTTCGCCCCATTTTTTTTCAATCAGTTCCAGCGAACAACCTTCCATGGTACGTAAGCTGGTCATAATGTATTCGTTCAGTTGTTGTTCATCTGTGAGTTGCTCTGCTTCAAAGGGTATCAGATCCTGTTCTATACTTTTCAGGTAAAGTGCATTATTCGAAATATTCCATTGGCGAATACTACCGTTAAAGGAATGTGCCGAAGGCCCTAATCCGAGATATGGTTTGCCCTGCCAGTAACTGCTGTTATGTCTGCTGCGGAAACCGGGCCGGGCGAAATTGGAAATTTCATAATGTTCAAAACCGGCGGCTTCAAGACGGGTAGTGAGTAAATCGAAATGAACAGCCTGTTTTTGTTGATCCACATCTGCTTTAGTTCCTTTTTGTATCAGTTTATCCAAAGCCGTATTGGGTTCAACGGTTAATGCATAACAGGAGAGATGAGGTATGTTGAATGAAATAGCCGTTTCAATATTAGTGATCCACCTTTCATTGCTTAAACCTGGTGTACCATAAATAAGATCGATGGTGAGGTTATGGAAACCTGCATCCTGCGCCAGTTGTATACAGTTTTTAGCCTGACTGGCATTATGTGCCCTGTTCATCCATTGAAGGTCTTCTTCAAAAAAAGACTGGATACCGATACTCAACCTGTTGATTCCTGCTTTTTTCCATTCCAGCAATTTATCGGGTGAAATATCATCGGGGTTGGCTTCTAATGTTATTTCAGCATCCGTGGCGATGGAAAAATGGGAAGAAAATATATCCATCATGAGCATTAATTCTGCTGCCGTTAAAAGTGAAGGTGTTCCTCCTCCAAAATAAATAGTTGATACAGTACCGGTAATAAAATCTTTTCTGATAACAGCTTCCTTCGCAATAGCAGCAGCCATTGCTGTTCTCGATTGTTGTGAAGTAGAGAAATGAAAATTACAATAATGACAGGCTTTTCTGCAGAAAGGAATATGAATATAAATGCCCGACATATTTTACGAAGATACAGGTAAGCAGGCAGGGGTTGATGACTTAGAGATATGGTAAAAGCTTATTTTTGTATCAATGAACTTGCTGAAGCGTAGTTTTTTGGTGCTTACAGGAATATTTTCCTTTCTTATTGGCATAAGCCAAACCGATACACCCGTTCGCAGGGCTGTTGTTCAGCAAAATGACAGTGCTGTTCCGGTTACAAGGCGACAACCCATCGATACGGTATCAATCATTGCAGACACACTTCAACAACAGAGCGACAGTTTAAGGGCCGATTCAATCATACCTGCAACAATACCTATAGCTCCCGGTATCGATACCAGCACGTATAGAAAATATTATACCCATCCATTTTTACCCTTAACACAAAAGCCATTGTTCATGATTTCCGATTTCAGGGAAAGAAGAACGCTGGATGATATGTTTTACCTGTTGATGGGTGTGGTATTGCTGCTGGCTTTTGTGCGAACCGTTTTTCCAAGGTATTTTAAAAACCTGTTTATCCTCTTCCTGCAAACTTCATTGCGGCAAAAACAAACAAAAGATCAGTTGTTGCAGGATAACCTGGCATCCTTGTTTGTAAACCTCCTTTTTATTATTACCACAAGCATTTATGGTGCCCTCGTCATCCGAAATAAAGAATGGCTCGACTACCCGTTCTGGCATATAGTATTTTTTGGAGCCGGTTTGCTGACCATTGTATACTTCGGTAAATTTCTTTTCCTGCAGTTCGCGGGCTGGGTATTTAATTCGAGAGAAGCGGCTGTAAACTATACGTTTACGGTGTTCCTGGTAAACAAAGTACTGGGGGTGCTACTGGTGCCCTTTTTGTTCCTGATGGCCTTTGCCAGACCTGGTTTTAAGGAAGTTGCACTGACTGTTTCGGTTGGATTGGTGTTGCTGCTGCTGCTTTACAGGTATATAATATCCTTTGCCACAATAAGGAACACATTGAAAGTGAACGCTTTACATTTTTTTCTTTACCTTTGCGCCGTTGAAATACTTCCGCTATTGTTATTATATAAACTGATGGCGGATTATATCGGTGGAAGGTTTTAATTTTGCAAAATCTCAGACAGCAAGCTAGCATGGTAAAGAACGGAGCAAAACAAACGGGTACCCCTAAGACCTTAAAAAGAATATTGATCTCCCAGCCCAGACCCGAAAGCGATAAATCGCCTTATTTCGATCTGGAACGGAAGTATAAGGTAGAACTGGTATTTCATCCCTTTATTAAGCTGGATGGGATTCCCGCAAAAGATTTTCGCAAACAGAAAATTGATATCATGCATTATTCTGGGGTGATCTTCACCAGCAGAAATGCCATCGATCATTTTTTCCGTACCTGTGAAGAAATGAAAGTCACCATCGGACAGGATACAAAGTATTTCTGTATTACCGAAGCTGTGGCACTGTATCTCCAGAAATTTATTCTCTATCGCAAAAGAAAGGTATTCTATGGTGCCGATGGTACCAATAAGAGTATGTTCGATGTGATCAACAAACACAAGGAGAACGAGAAATTTCTTTATGTGTGTAGTGAGAACCAACAAGACAATGAAATCGTGAACTGGCTCAAATCGAATAACTGCGAGTTTCAACTGGCATTTATGTATCGCACCATCAGCAACGATATCAAAGAAGTGGTGGAAGGGAAAGAATACGATGTTATTTGCTTTTTTACACCCAGCGGCGTAAAGAGCCTTTTTGATAATATGCCCTCATTCAAACAAAACGGAACTGTCATCGGCGCATTTGGTAACAATACCTCGAAGGCAGTAGAAGATGCAGGATTGAAACTGGAAATTAAAGTGCCATCGCCTCAAAAACCAAGTATGGTATCGGCCCTTGATCAGTTTTTAGCTTCAATACAAACAAAAAAATAAATTCATCATCGCATGACAGATAAAAACCCCTTGCTAACGCAGGGGGTTTTATTTTAGTGGTCAAATTCAGCGCATGTCATCTACAGCCAAACATAATAACCGGTTGATACACGAAACAAGTCCGTATTTGTTGCAACATGCACACAATCCGGTAAACTGGTACCCCTGGGGTGAAGAAGCGTTATTGCTGGCAAAAAAAGAAGACAAACCCATCCTGATAAGCATTGGTTATGCCGCCTGTCACTGGTGTCATGTAATGGAGCGTGAGAGTTTTGAAGATGAAGCCACAGCTGCCATCATGAACGAGTATTTCATCAATATTAAAATTGACCGTGAAGAAAGACCCGATATTGATCATATATATATGGATGCGGTTCAGGCGATGACGGGTAGTGGGGGCTGGCCATTGAATGTTTTTCTTACACCTGATACCAAACCCTTTTATGGCGGTACTTATTTTCCCCCGGTAAGGGCACATAACAGACCGTCATGGAAAGAAGTATTACTAGGTTTATACAAGGCATACACAGAAAAAAGAGATGAGATTGATCAACAGGCTGAGAAACTTACACAGCACCTGCAATCCTCCAATGCATTTGGACAGCAGGCCAATACAACGGGCTGGGTAATGGCAGCGGAAACCATTGAAGACATAGCAGCCAATATGCTGAAGCAAGCCGATACAGAATGGGGTGGTTTTGGCCATGCGCCTAAGTTTCCGCAAACGCAAACCATCCGGTATTTATTAAGACATTTTCATTTTCATGGCGATGCGGCTGCAAAAAAACAGGCATTACTGAGTCTGGATAAAATGATCGACGGTGGTATCTACGACCAGTTGGGTGGAGGTTTTGCGAGGTACAGCACCGATACCGAATGGCTGGCACCTCACTTCGAAAAAATGCTCTACGATAATGCGTTGATTGTAATGGCCATGTGCGAAGCCTATGCAATAACAAAATCAAATAAATATGCAAGGGCTATTCACGAAACCCTGTCGTTTGTAGAACGCGAACTGATGCACGCCGATGGTGGTTTCTACAGTGCACTCGATGCAGACAGCGAAGGGGTGGAAGGAAAATTTTATACATGGTCCTTGCAGGAAATTGAAGAAGTATTGGGAGAAGAAGCTGAATTATTCTGTGCCTATTACGATATAACTGAAGAGGGTAATTGGGAGGAAACAAATATTCTGCGGGTAAAAATGCAGCCGGCTGATTTTGCGGCGGCGAACGGCTTTACAGAAACGGCGTGGCTGGAAAAATTAGCAACATCAAAAACAATACTCAGGCAACGCCGCGACCAGCGGGTGCGTCCATTATTAGACGATAAGCATTTACTCGGTTGGAATGCTTTGATGAATTCAGCCTATGGACAGGCTTACGCCGTACTGGGAGATAACAGGTACAGGGTAATTGCCGAAAAGAATATACAGTTTTTAGAACAGTCATTCAGTAAAGCTGAGAATGGCAGGTGGTTCCATACCTGCAAAGAAGGTAAAGCCGGCATACCTGCTTTCCTGGACGATTATGCCTATTTGATACAGGCATATATACAGTTACAGGAAATAACCGGTAAGGGCAACTACCTGTTAAAGGCAAAAGAACTGCTTGAACTGGTGAACCTGTATTTCAGTGAAGAAAAAACAGGGTTTTACTTCTATACCATGGAAGGACAGGCCGATATTATAGTGCGGAAGAAAGAAGTGTACGATGGGGCAACCCCCAGTGGAAATGCGGTAATGGCCGCCAACCTGCAATACCTTGGAAGGGTGTTCGACAGGAAAGACTGGCTCGACAGGATGCACCAGGTACTGGCCGGACTGGGCCAGGCTGTAGTAAAGCATCCTACCTCTTTTGGGGTATGGGCCATGGTAATGCAGGCCGAACTGGCAGGGTGGAAGGAGGTTGCGCTGATGGGCCCCGGGGCCGGAATTTACCTGCCACAGGTATTGGAACGTTTTTCGCCCAATAAAATACTGCAGACGGAAGAAACTAAAGAATGGGAATTCCCGTTATTAGCAGGAAAAATGCCTAAAGACGGGAAAGTATTGTTTTACATATGCCAAAATTTCGCCTGTAGTGATTATACTACTGATAAAATAGTTGATTTTTTAGCAAATGTGTAACAAGAATTACGGTAATTTGCTGGCTGACAGTGGCTTCGCGCCTTTATCAGATAGTGAAAACAAAATCATAACATTACTGAGATCATCTTTACCCGCCTTGTGAAATTATTGGTTTTTCAATTTGAAAACTGTAGTTCGCTACAGTTCTAAACTTATATTTGTCACTGTCATAAATCACTTTGATCAGATGAAAGGTTTATTAACAACTATTACCCTGGCCGTATTCACGCTAAGCATGAGTTCATGTTTCCTGAATAAGGGCAAAAAGTCGAAGGGCTTACCAGATGACGGTCAGTTACACGGAGTTGCACCAACTGCCAGGCCAAGTATGAGCACACCAAGGAATATGGTGTATATCCCACCGGGAACCTTTCATATGGGGCCAAGTGATGAGGATATCAGTTTCAACTATACCAACCGGAACAGATCTATGTCTATACCCGGTTTCTGGATGGATGCAACAGAGATCACCAACGACCAGTATCGCCAGTTTGTAACCTGGGTACGCGATTCTCTTTCCTTCAAAATTTTATATGGTGGTGGTATCAATAAAGATGATGATACTTCTGCTGTTGACTGGAAAAAAGTACCCCAGATTAAATACGATAAAGCTACCATTGAAAAATTGAATGAACTGAACCTGGCCCCCGATAACCGCCTGTTCGGAAGAAATGAAATTGATCCGGGTAAACTGAAATATAAAGTAGAATATTTTAACCTCGCAGAAGCAGCCAAGCGCGAAAATGCTGACAGACCCCGTAAAGATTTCATTGTAAAATATGATGAGAAAGTGTATCCTGATACACTGGTATGGATCAGAGATTTCTCATATTCATACAATGAGCCAATGACCAAACGTTATTTTGCTCACCCTTCCTATGGTAAATACCCTGTAGTAGGTGTAACCTGGAAACAGGCAGTAGCATTTTGTCATTGGAGAACACATATTCAGAATTCCTTTTTAGAGAAGAAAAAATTTGCAGTAGACGGCGACTATCGTTTACCAAGTGAAGCTGAATGGGAATATGCTGCCCGTGGCGGAAGAACCAACTCCATGTACCCCTGGGGTAACTATTACCTGAGAAACAAAAAAGGATGTCTGCTGGCCAATTTCAAACCTGGTCGTGGTAACTATCCTGAAGATGGTGGTTTCTATACCGTTAAAGCCGATGCCTACTGGGCCAATGAATATGGCTTATATAATATGTCTGGAAACGTAGCTGAGTGGACAGGTTCCTATTTCTATGAAGGCTCTTACAATTTTATGTCAGACCTGAGTCCGGATGTACGTATCGAAGCAGCTGATTCAGACCTGCCCCGTATGAAACGTAAAGTAGTACGTGGTGGTAGCTGGAAAGACATTGCCTATTATTTACAGGTAAGTACCCGTAATTATGAGTACCAGGATACAGCCAAATCCTATATCGGATTCCGTTGTGTAATTGACCTTGCTCCCAAATCAAAAAAATAAAATTATAAGATCTGGTCTTAAGCCAGAAAAAGCCAATACCTAACTATCAAAAACTAAATTCAACATTATGGCCTCAGGTGTTTCTCCCGCAACGAACCGAATTGTAAATGTCATTGTATGTCTTGGTGCCTCAGTGGTAATTTTTGGTGCCATGGCTAAAATTCTTCACCTGTCATGGGCAGACTGGGCGCTGAAGATTGGTCTTACTACGGAAGCATTAATCTTCGTCGTATATGCTATTCTGCCTCCACCCGATATGGGAGCACCAGCTCCTGTAGCTGTTGCTGGTAACCCTGCATTGAAAAGTTTAGATGATATGTTACAGCAGGCCGACATTACGCCTGCCAACTTATCTAAACTGAGTGCCAATTTCCAGAAATTGGGTACTACCGTTGAGAACATGGGTGAGATCAGCAATGTGGTAAAAGCTACGGGTGATTTTTCTGCCAAAACACAGGAAGCTACTGCAGCTTTATCATCTGTGGCTGGTGCAGTAAACCAGGCTACACAATCATTGGCAGGTTTCAACAGCGCATCAGAAAATACCAAACAATTTCATGAGCAGGTGCAGGTATTAACCAAAAACCTGTCATCACTCAATACCATTTATGAACTGGAATTACAGGAGAGCAATAATCACCTGAAAGCATTAAATCAGTTTTATGGTAAACTGGCACAGGCTTCTGCAGCAATGTCGAGCAGCGCTGATGATGCCTTAAAAGCAAAAGAACAAATTGCTGTATTGGCCAATAACCTGGGTAAACTGAACCAGGTATATGGTAATATGCTTACTGCCATGCAGGGTCGTGCATAATAAGCCGGCAACCGAACAACCAAAACCTATTGTAAAACAGCATTAGAAAATTTAAGATAAATGTCATTACCAAAGGAGCCGCGGCAGAAGATGATCAACATGATGTACCTGGTGTTAACAGCACTGCTGGCACTGAATGTATCATCTGAAATTCTGAACGCATTTAAAACGGTAGACAGGAGCCTGGTTACAGCGAGTGGAATTGTGGAGAAGAAAAATGATGAAGTATTCAGGTCGTTTCAGGCAAAAGTAGAAGATCCTAAAACCAGAGAAAAAGCATTACTGTGGTTGCCAAAAGCACAACAGGCAAAAAAACTGGCAGCTGATTTGTATACTTATATGGAGGCGCTGAAAAAAGAGTTGAAAGAAGAATCAGGTCTTACCAAAGCAGAAGATGGAACTGAATCATACAAAGAAGATAACCTCGATGCAGCAACCCGTATGTTTATTTCTGCACCACCTAATGGAAAAGGGAAAGGGAAGGAATTATTTAACAAACTGACAGAATTTAAAAAGCAATTACTGGCCATCGATCCCGAAATGGCCAAAGAAATTGCCGCTTCCCTACCATTGGATCTTACTCCCTTGCCTACTACCAGTGAAGCCGGTAAAGGCGACTGGGCTTATGGTTATTTTCACATGACTCCAACCGTAGCTGCTATTACCATCCTGAGTAAGTTTCAGAATGACGTAAAAAACAGTGAATCACAGGCTGTGGAATATTGTCATCGCCAGATTGGACAGGTAGAACTGATTTATGATGAGTTTCAGGCATTTGCCGGAACCAACTCTCAATACCTGATGCCGGGAGAAGAACTGGTGATTACTGCAGGTATCGGTGCCTTCAGTAAAGCAGCAAAACCAAACATTACGGTTGACGGGGCAGCTGTACCAATCAATGCAGAAGGTGCCGCAGAATATAAAACAAGGGTAAGTAATTCAGGTGCCGGTGTAAAAAAAGTAAGGATATCGTACCTGAAACCTGATGGTACTTCAGCAGTGGTAGAAAAAGAAGTTCGTTATACCGTAGGTGTTCCATCCGGACTGGTGGTTTCTACTGATAAGACAAGGGTTTTCTATCAGGGACTTGATAACGTATTGAGTGTAACCGGTGGAGGTGGAGACGAAAAAGTAAAAGTAAATATTGAAGGTACCAATGTTACCATGCGTAAAGAAGGTGCCGGACAGTACATAGTTGTACCCCAGCAACTGGGAACAGTGGTGGTGAATGCAACAGACGGAAAAAATACACAGCGAATCACCATCCCTGTAAAACGCGTACCCGATCCGATAGCGATTGTAGGTGGAAGTGCGGGTGGTACCATGAACGCAAATGTGTTCCGTGTTCAGAAAGGGGTGATTGCCGACTTACGTGATTTCGTATTTGAAGGGGTGAAATTTGAAGTATTGAACTATATGCTGATCTGTACCGGTAAAGGATTTGATGAACCAGAGTTTGCAGAAGTAAATGGTCCTTCATTCAGTGGAGATGCGATGAACCTCATCAGACGTTGTCAGCCAGGTACCACAGTAACTATTGGAGAGATTAAACTGAAGCAACCGGGTGGTGGAACGAGGAAATTAGACCAGAATATTACATTCATCTTGCAATAAAGCAGTGATTATGAAAAAGACATTCTTATTGTGTGTTACGGTTTCATTGCTGGCAGGTACTACTGCCATGGCACAGGGTTTTGGTAACCTGCGGAATAACCGTAAGCCTGCAGCCGATTCGGCAAACAAAACCAATACGCCAGCTGTTGCCGGCCGCGATACGGTTAAACCCGTAACCAAACCTGCAGTTGATCCTGCTTCTGTAAAACCAACCAAAACCATTGATACCACCATCATCGGCGGTTTTGGGGAAGTGATTCCAAGAAGTTTGCGTAACGAAACTGCTGCCGACCGCAGTCAGACCCGTGAAAAACGTCCTCTGGAATATGAACACCTGCGTGAAGATGATCAGTTATTCAGTGAATTTATCTGGAGAGAAATCGATGCCCGTGAAAAAGTAAACCAGGCATTTATGTATCCCGGGAAGGATGATATGGGCGATCAGCGCTTTTTCTCTATCATGCTGAGCGCCATTAAAAACGACAGCGTAATGGCTTTCTCTGCAGAAGGCGGTGATGATCGTTTTACCAAGCCTCTGACTTACGACGATATCATGAAAATGATGAAGGGACGTCTGGATACCCAATTGGTACAAAATGCCGACAACCCGAATGTGGTAGATACAGCGGTGATTTATGATACTAAATTTGCACCCAATCCAGACTCTATCTACACCTTCCGTGTAAAAGAGCAGTGGATATTCGATAAGGAAGCCAGCCGTTTGTTTGTACGTATACTGGGTATTGCACCTGTAGCTAAACTGGTGATCAACGGAAAATCAACACCCAGAACCCTGTTCTGGATCTATTACCCTGAAATGCGTAAAACACTTACCAAATTCAACGTATACAATCCCAAAAACTACGCTGGCCGTATGACATGGGAAGAGTTGTTCGAAAGTCGCTTTTTCTCCAGTTATATTGTAAAGACCAGCTCTAATAACCCCAGCGACCGTTTCCTTGCTGCCCTTATCAAAGATCCTTTATTCCGTCTCCTGGAAGGCGAAAACATCAAGGAGCGCCTGTTTAATTACGAACAGGATGTATGGCAATACTAATCAGAAAAGAATCATATAATACCCAAAAAAAGGAGCTGAAAAGCTCCTTTTTCGATTAAAAAAACCTTATATTATATTTTTTGAACAAGGATTATTGGTTAATTCAATGGAATCCTTAACTTTACTCCGGTTTTTCATAGGATATTGGATTTTAAAAACGGGGTTGGATTTCTATCCTGACCCCTTTTTTTATTTTAACCCTATCCTTTCTCTTCTGCAAAGAACGCCAGCAACAAGTCGGTTTTTTTGCTGCCTATCACTTTCACCAGCATATCCTTATCCGCTTCCTTTATATTTTTTACCGATCTGAAAGTCTTTAACAAAGCAGCCGCTGTTTGCTGACCGATGCCTTTAATATTTTCCAGTTCATTTTTAAATGTGCCTCTGGATCGCTGATTGCGGTGGAACGTAATGCCAAAACGATGTACTTCATCACGAATACGTCTTACCAGTTTTAAACTGTCGCTGTCCCAGGGTAACTTGATGGAAGCCGTATCACCCGCAAAGAAAATTTCTTCCTCATTTTTCGCAAGCCCCACCAATGTCAGTTGACCGGATAGCCCCAATTCATGAATACTTTCCATGGCGGCACTCAGCTGGCCTTTACCGCCATCAATAATCACCAGTTGAGGGAGTGGGGCCAATTCGGCCTGCAAGCGTTTATACCTCCTGTACACCACTTCTTTCATCGTGGCAAAATCGTTGATGCCCTGCACCGTTTTAACATTGTAATGCCGATAGTCCTTTTTACTCGGCAAACCATCCCTGAAACAAACCATTGCCGATACCGGGTATGCTCCCTGAAAATTGGAATTATCAAAACACTCAATATGCAGGGGTACTTCCTGCAGGTGCAGATAAGATTGTAATTCATACAATACTTTTTTCTTTTCCAGATCGGAACTGCCCTCTAAGTGTAATGTTTTTTTTCGCCTGAGTTCTTCTTTAAAATAGTTCACGTTTTTCAATGCCAGGTCGAGTAGTTTCTTTTTGTCGCCTGCTTTCGGAACAGTAATGGTGATACCGGCATCGGGGTATTCAATATTAAAGGGCAGGATGATTTCTTTGGCAATGCTGTTGAAATCGGTCCTGATACGGTTTACGGCAAAACTGAGTACTTCTTCTTCTGTTTCTTCGAGTTTGGGTTCAAGCGGAACAGTATGTGTTTGTACGATGGTGCCATTAGAAACCATCAGGTAACTTACATAGGCAAGCTCATCGTCTTTCAGTATGGCAAATACATCTACACTGTTCAAATGCCTGCTCACAATAACAGAACTGGCCTGATAGCTTTCCAGGTGCTCAATTTTTTTGCGCGTCAGTTCTGCTTTTTCAAATTCCAGTTGCACCGCCTGTTCCTGCATCTGGGTCTTAAAATGTGCAATAACAGAACCCAGGTTACCCTTCAGCATATTTCTTACCTGCTGCAGGCTCTCTGCATACGAAACGGCATCCTGCAAGCCTTCACAGGGACCCTTGCAGTTACCCAGGTGATATTCAAGGCATACTTTAAACTTACCCTTCTGAATATTATGATCTGAAAGATTGAGCTTGCAGGTACGTAAGGGAATATACTGCCTGATAAAAGCAATCAGCTCACGTACTCTTCCCGCAGAAGTAAACGGGCCGAGGTATTCGGAACCATCATTTATTTTTTTCCGGGTGAGGAAAATACGGGGGAAGGGCTCTTTTTTGATGACGATATAAGGATAAGTCTTGTCGTCTTTTAGGTTGATGTTAAATCGGGGCTGGTATTCTTTGATCAGTGAGTTCTCTAATAAAAAAGCATCCTGTTCAGAATCTACAATGGTGAACTCAATTCTCCTGATTCGCTGAACCAGTTCATGGGTTTTATAAGTGGTAAAGGTTTTGGAGAAATAGGAACTCACTCTTTTACGCAGGTCTTTTGCCTTGCCTACATATAATAACACATCCTCTGCATCGAAATATTTATAGATGCCGGGTTGATGTGGAATGGTATGAGCGCGTTGTTGAAATTCCTGTTGTGTCATGCTGTATTATTCATTCATCATCTGAAGTACTGCCCCATTTTACTTCGGTTAGTTCCTGCCGATGGTAACCATTTCCGGTAGAGAGCGACCTGTTGATCTGAAAGCCTTTAAATGCCCGCCAGTTATGTTGTTCCTGGATACTGGTATCGCCCCGTTGGGTAAATGACCGGATGAAAATACGTTTTACCTGGTTGCTTTGTTCATCCAGCAAAATATCAACCCCCTGTACACGCACTTCACGGTTAACTGCCGTATAATTCAACGTATAGCTATTGGTGCCTGCATCCTGGAAAACGGTTTCACGGTAATTTTTTTTATCCCTGGCATTACTGATGTCTTTAGTTATAAACTCCTGCGCCAGTTGTATAAACTGCATACTGTCTAAAACAGCTGAATCCTTCATACCATTCATGGTGCGATATACATAAATGGGTTTCCTTAAAAGGATTACCTGATTAACCTGCTCCTCAAAAAAAAGTCCCGTAGTAAAAAACCGAGTGCTGTCTGGGGAGGGTTGTAATTGCGTTTCGGGTGCGGTGGGTTCGCCACAGGATATTATAGTGATAATGGTGATCAGGGAAAAAGAAATCAACTGTATTCTCATGCCGTAAAATTATTCAAACTGAATGTAAAAAAGCCACCCGCTTCAGGCGGATGGCTTTAATAAGAAAGCTAGTTTGGGTTTATTGTAACGCCTTGGTAAGGCCGATACGCATTCCATAGTCTAACAGGTACTCCTTAATCGGATACTTGTTAGAGAAAGTGGGCAGGTGCTGGTAACGAATCTGTGGTCCGAGCTGCCAGCTTGTTTTGCCCGATGTATAAGTGAGGTTAAAACCAACACTGGTATTGATATTCCATTTACGCACAAAATCGTTTCCATCGGCATAATGCCTGTAATCGGTAGATAAGAGGTACACGTTTTTATTCAGGTTCAGTGTGGGCTGAACAGAAGCTTCTGCATTCAATCCTACATGTCTGCCCTTCAACACATCCCACTGCAGACCAACCGGAATAGAGAGCTGGTACACTTTATTGGCCAGTTCGGTTTGTTTATACCCTACATTATTATTGTAAGGAGAATAGCGGGTAATATTTTCAACACCATTAAAATTAATCAGCGAAATAGTAGCACGGTCAAAAGTGCTCGACTGGAAGGTTTCTATCTGGTAATGACGGATATTAAGTTGTAAACCCGTTTTCAGTTTCAAACGGTCGCTGATCGTGTACAGCATGGCAAAACCCATTTCCAAACCCACGGCCGGACGATGACGTACCACCTGGTTTACATTGGCTGGCTGATTCAAAGGTGCATTTACCGGTAAAGCAGCAGAGCTGGCCGGCTGAACAAGGTCTTTTACTTTTTCATCAGATAACCTGCGATAGCTGGTAGAAGGAGTGATATAAAACTGGAAACCGAATTTTGAAAATTTCCTCGGTGCTGTTTTTTTAGAAGCCGAAGTCTTGAATATTTTCAGGTTCTCGTTAATAAGCGGATATTTTTCTTCTGTGGGTATAACAGCTACTTCATTATTAACCGATTCATTATTTGCAGGAATACTATTGCCATTATCGGTTGCTGTTACTGTTTCTTCCTTGGCAGTGAGTGTATTGTTGATACTGTTTACCGGAGTAGCATTCAATGAATGCGCTTTATTGATATTGGTTACAGCTACATTCCCCGTTTTGTAAGGCTGGTTATTCATGGTGATGGTAGAGCCCGGTGTAATATTATCAACCGTATAATTTACAGTACTGGTTGCATCCAGCTCTGCAATGGTATTGGTATTGATGGAAGAAGGGGCAAGTGTGTTAAAATAACGCCTGCTTTTTTCGGTAGCGGCATTATTGGCTGCAAGGGCTTCCTGCTGACTCGTAATGACATTGGGTACCGATGGTGGCTGTAAGTGTACATTTTGCTGCTGTGTACTTAAAACGGTGCTCAGGGTAAGTGCAGTAATAATAAAAACAGCAATAAAAGTAAGTGCAGGCCATGAACGGTAGCCATGCAACTCCGTACGTATATTATTCCATACATGATCCGATGGATACATACGGTGCTGTTTTACTTCATCGTGTAAAAACTGCTCAAACTCGTCCTGGTACATCTTCTTATCCATAACAAACAGCGGCTACGATTTATTAAAAGCGGCAAGCCACTGAAAATCCTTTTTTGGTCCTTCGATGATCTTTTTACGGATCAAAATATTTTCAAGCATCGCTTTGGCACGGGTGTACTGGCTGCGGCTGGTACTTTCCTCTATGTCGAGCATAATGCCTATTTCTTTATGACTATACCCTTCCAATGCATAGAGGTTTAAAACCGTTCTGTAACCTACAGGTAATAAACGTATGCATTCAATGATCTGACGGGCCTGCATAATAGATGGTACTGTTTCTTCCCTTACATGTACCGTATTGGCATAACTGATATCCAGACTTTCATTGAACTTTTTATGTTTCTTCAGAAAGTTGATACAGGTATGAACAATGATACGCCTGATCCATCCTTCAAATGCGCCTTTGTTCTGAAACGTATGTATCTGGGTAAATACTTTAATGAACCCTTCCTGCAACATATCTTCCGCATCTTCGCGGTTGGGTGCAAAACGGTAACACACACTCAGCATTTTTGGGCTGAACCGGTTATACAACTCGCGCTGAGCGGCAGCGTCGTTTTGTAAACAGCCTGCGATAATAGCCTGCTCCGTCATGAAGGGGTAAAATAGTTTACCCTAAATATAGACATATTTTACCTTCCGATGCTGCATTGCGTAACGGAATTGTATCTGTGTAAATATTAAGTGAGGATTAATTCGGCTGGTGAACGGAGGAATTTCGGGTAAAAATGGATAATTTAACCTAAGAAGCTGATTCTCACAATCCTATATAAAACCTGCATATGGAAGACATAGCTACCCTGAAGCCAATAACCCCTCCCAAAACGGTATTGGATGATATACCTCCACCCACAACAGGTCTGGCGCCCTATACTGGTCCGTGGACGGAGGCAGAAGTAATTCACCTGCTCAAACGGGCCCTTTTTGGAGCCAAACGAAGCGATATCGCTTATTTTCAATCGCTCACCTGTGCCCAGGCCGTAGATGCTTTGTTAACCATTCCTCCCGATGCACCCGCACCACCCGTAAAAGAATATACCACACCTGCCAACGCCACCACACCCGATACCAATATTCTGCAGGGCGACACCTGGGTAAACGACCCCAATAACGACGGAACGGTGGGTAGCCTACGCAGGGCCTCTTTTAAAAAATGGTGGATGGGACTGATGATTAAACAAGACAGAAACCTGCGGGAAAAAATGACCCTGTTCTGGCATAATCATTTCGCTACAGAAAGTACCGATATCAACGCACAGTTTCTGTATAAGCACCATGCATTGTTACGCAGTTATGCCCTGGGAAATTTTAAAGCGCTGGTAAAAGCCGTTACACTTGATCCCGCTATGCTGGTATACCTCAACGGACAACTAAACCAGGCTGTGGCGCCCGATGAAAACTATGGGCGTGAGTTGCAGGAACTTTTTTGTTGTGGTAAAGGCCCCGGTTCGCAATACACCGAAGAAGATGTACAGGAGTCGGCCAGGGTACTAACCGGGTGGAGAAATAATGCCAATACCATTTCTTCCTTTTACGATAATAACCGCCATGATAAAAAAGACAAACAGTTTTCTTCTTTCTATAACAATACGGTGATCACCGGAAAAAATGGACCCACTGCAGGGGAGGAAGAACTGGATGCCATGCTCAATATGATTTTCGCCACCAACGAAGTGGCAGAATATATGTGTCGCAGGTTTTATCGCTGGCTGGTATATTATGATATTGATGAAACAGTAGAGAATAATATTATCAAACCATTGGCAGTTATATTCCGCAACGCCAATTATGAAGTGGCTCCGGTATTACGTACCCTGCTGATGAGCGAACATTTTTTTGATATCCTTTCGCGAGGATGCCAGATAAAAAGTCCGGTTGATTTAGTGGTGGGTGTCTGTCGTGAATTCGAGATTCCATTTCAACCGGATACTGATTATATCACCAATTATGGGCACTGGAATTATCTCGTGAACCAGGCTTCCAATCTCCAGCAGAATATTGGCGATCCGCCCGATGTGAGTGGATGGAAAGCCTATTACCAGGAACCACAGTTTTATGAAATGTGGATCAACAGCGATACACTTCCCAAACGCAACCAGTTTACCGATACCATGGTGATGAATGGTTACACATTTGCCGGTGCAAAAATGGTGATTGATGGTGCCGAACTGGCAAAAACATTCAGCAATCCCGGCGATCCCAATCAATTGATTAATGATTTCACCAAACTCATGTACCGGATTGATTTGTCTGATACATCAAAGGCACAGATAAAAAAAGATATACTGCTGGGCGGACAGTCGCAGGATTATTACTGGACCAATGCCTGGGATCAGTTCATCAATAATCCGGGCGATATGGCCAATACCACAACGGTACGCAACTATATACGCGATCTCATCAAATATTTAATGAATCTCGCCGAGTACCAACTCGCCTAAAACCTGAACATTATGAGAAGAAGGGATTTTTTACGCAATTCAGTGCCCGCAGGTGTAATGCTGCCCTCACTGATCAATGGTATGACGGTGAAGGCATTTGGTGCAGAATCTTTACTCATGCAGGGCTTGTTTCCACCAACTACCGAAACAGATCATGTACTCGTGATTGTTCAATTGAATGGGGGTAATGATGGTTTGAATACAGTAATTCCGCTGGAATATTTTCCCAACTATATCAGGGCCCGCTCCAATATGTATATCCCCCAGCAAAAAGTGTTGAACCTAACCGGAACAGATAAAGTGGGTTTACATCCGTCCATGACGGGTATGCAGGCATTGTTTAACGACGGTAAGATGAGTGTTATTCATTCGGTAGGTTATCCGCAACCTAATTTCTCTCATTTTCGCGCAACGGATATCTGGATGAGTGCAAGCGACAGCAAGGAAGTAGTAAACAGTGGATGGACCGGCCGTTACCTGAGTTATGAGTATCCCAATTTCCCGAATGGATATCCCAACAGTACCATGCCCGATCCGCTGGCCATACAGATTGGGTCTACTACATCGCTGGCTTTACAGGGTCCGGCGGTGAGTATGGGCATGAGTATATCGAACCCCAATAATTTTTATAACCTCATCAGTGGTGTACAGGATCCTGCACCAAATACACCGGCAGGAAAAGAGCTTACTTATATCAGACAGGTGGCACAGCAAACAACTGAATATGCGGAGAGTATAAAAGCAGCATCCGCAAAAGTTACACAGCAGGCAGAATACCCCAATAACTCACTGGCATCACAATTAAAGATTGTAGCGAGATTGATTGCAGGTGGATTGAAGACAAGAATTTATATGGTGAGTTATGGTGGTTTCGATACACATTCCGCACAGGTAAATTCAACCGACACTACCACAGGTTCACATGCCAACCTTTTAAAGAATGTGAGCGATTCGATCAAAGCTTTTCAGGATGACCTGAAATTGCAGAAAGTAGAAGAGCGGGTAATTGGTATGACTTTTTCTGAGTTTGGAAGAAGAATAAAAAGCAATGGCAGTATTGGTACCGACCACGGTTCTGCCGCACCTATGTTTGTGTTTGGGAAAAATGTGGATGCCAGTGTAATTGGCGATACACCCAATATACCTGTAACCGCCAGCTTTAACGATAACCTTCCTTTTCAGTACGATTTCAGAAGTGTGTACGCCACACTGCTCAACAAATGGTTATGTGTAGATGCCAAAGACCTCGACCAGATTATGCTGAAAAATTTTCAGACCTTACCCATCATCAATTCACTGGCCTGTAATAAATCGGTTAACCTTTCGGGCGAAAGTTTTGTGACCAACTATCCCAATCCGTTTACCAATAGCACCAATATCAGTTTTAAAACGGCTGGTGGACATACACTCATCCAGGTAATGGACACTATGGGGAGGGTAATAGCCAGTTTAACCGACCGGGAATATGAGGCGGGCAATTATAATGTGGTATTTGATGGCTCCCGACTGCCACCAGGCATTTATTATGCCCGTTACCAGAACATGACCATACAGCAGGTACGTACCATGATTAAAGTGCGATAAAAAAATCGGCGAATTTTTTGCAACAATGATGTAATTTTTGAATCTGAGCTATATATTTGCAACAGAGTAGCAAAAATATATAGTATGAACAGATCATTCAGATACATGATGGTTGCGGTGCTTTTGTTGGTAGCAGCATGGGTT
The DNA here is from genome assembly GCF_019264485.1 of Sediminibacterium sp. Taxonomy (GTDB): domain Bacteria; phylum Bacteroidota; class Bacteroidia; order Chitinophagales; family Chitinophagaceae; genus Sediminibacterium. The sequence goes on along the minus strand of NZ_JAHVAA010000014.1, from coordinate 331,332 downwards.
TCGGCCATGCCGGCAACAGTTCCGCCCAAAGCAAAACTATCGGGTAAAGTGGTAGACATAAAGGGGTTGCCTTTACCCGGTGCAGCTATTTATATTCATGAAGCACGTACAGGAACCGTGGCGGGAATAGATGGTCAGTTTACCACACCCGAAGTACCTGTGGGTAAATACTTAGTAGAAATATCTTTCCAGGGATATGCCAGCCACCTGGAAGTGATGACGATTGCGGAGAATATTTCCCATGTTTTTACCTTGAAAGAAACGTATGCAGAACACGATGCGGTAACTGTAACCGGGGTGGCATCTGCTACCAAAGTAAAACAATCGGCACAGCCGGTATCCATCATCAAGCGGAGCGATATGCTCAGGTCTTCTTCCACTAATATTATTGATGCTTTGGGTAAACTGGTGCCTGGTGTTTCAGGATTATCTACGGGTCCGGCCATCTCCAAACCTGTTATCAGGGGTCTGGGTTATAACAGGGTGGTTACTATACACGATGGTATTCGCCAGGAAGGACAACAGTGGGGCGATGAACATGGTATTGAAATAGATGAATACAGTTTGCAGCGTGCAGAAGTGTTAAAAGGGCCGGCTTCTTTATTATATGGTAGCGATGCCATGGCGGGTGTACTACACCTCATTACCAATATTCCTGTTGAACAGGGTACGGCAAAAGGTAACCTGATGAGTGCTTTTAATGATAACAACGGATTGCGCGCCATTAGTGCCAACCTGGCGGCTCACGATAAATCGGGTTTTAACTGGAATATCTATGGTACCAGTAAATCGGCTGCAGATTACCGTAATAAATACGATGGCCGGGTTTTCAACAGCCGTTTCAAAGAAAATAATTTCGGTGGTTATCTCGGTATCAATAAATCATGGGGATACAGTCATTTGCTCATCAGCAGTTTTAACCAGCAATTAGGTGTGGTAGAAGGTGCCAGAGACATAGCTTCCGGAGCCTTCCTTATTTTTCCTGAATCGCCGGCAGAAAGGGTTGCCACCAATGATGAACTGAACAGCCGCCAGTTTTATACACCCGGACAAAACATCAATCATTTTAAAATTGCATCAGATAATAATATTGCTGTGGGTTCGGGCAGACTGGCCATGAATATTGGTTTTCAGCGCAACCAGCGAAAAGAACTCGGCGATCCTGATGCGCCAACTGTTCCTGAACTGTATTTCGATCTGAAAACAGTTAACTATAATATCCAGTACCATGCAGCAGAAAAAAATGGATGGAGAACAGCCTATGGTGTAAATGGTATGTTCCAGCAAAATAAAAACCTGGCAGAAGAAGTACTCATTCCCGAATACAATCAGTTCGATGCAGGTGCATTTATTTATACCAAAAAAACATTTCAGCAAAACCTTACACTGAGCGGGGGTATAAGAGGCGATTACAGACGTGTAACCGGAAAAGGTTTTACGGAAGGAACAGAAGTAAAGTTTACCGGCTTCACTAAAAACTTCAGCAATTTCAGCGGTAGTGTTGGGTTGAGTTATAATGCAAACAACGATGTTACTTTGAAACTGAATGTAGCCCGGGGTTATAGGGCACCCACGGTTTCTGAACTCGCGAGCAATGGCGTTCACGAAGGAACCGATCGTTACGAATTTGGTGATACCAACCTGAAAACAGAAACATCCTTACAGTTTGATGCGGGTGTGGAAATTAATTCAGAACATGTAAGTATCAACTTCAATGGTTTTTATAACCGTATTCAGCATTATATTTTTTATGGTAAGTTAACAGCAGCGGCTGGTGGCGATTCATTGGTAAATGTAGATGGAACCGATGTAACAGCATTTAAATTCAGACAGTCTGGCGCCTCACTCGCCGGTTTTGAAATGAATATTGATTTACACCCGCATCCCTTAGACTGGTTGCATTTTGAAAACAGTTTCTCACTGGTAATGGGTCAGTTTGGTCAGCTCATTGACGGCAGTAACCGTTTACCATTCATTCCATCACCCCGTTTACAAAGCGAGCTGCGGGCCGATTTCAAAAAAGCTGGTAAAGGCCTGGGTAATTTATACTTCAAGGCAGAGCTGGATAATGTGAGCAGACAGAACCGCATTTTTACCGGCTACAATACAGAAACAGTAACCGATGGTTATACACTGTTTAATATTGGCGCAGGAACCGATGTATTACACAAAGGCAAAACACTGTTCAGTCTGCACATTGGGTTGAACAATATTACCGATGTAGCTTACCAGAACCATTTAAGCAGACTCAAGTACACCGATGCCAATAATGCCACCGGCAGAACAGGTGTATTCAACATGGGCAGAAATTTCAGTTTGAAACTGAATGTACCAATTGGGTTTAAGCTGTAACATAAATATTGATTGCCACTGAAGGCACAGAGACACTGTCCAGAGGACTCATTTGAGAAAATTTCTGTGCCTTCAGTGGCAATACATCAATTCATAAGCAAACAACTTTTCAAACCTTTCCCTCGTACAAGAGCATCTGTTCCTTGAAGCTTGCAACTTGTTGCTTGTATCTTCCCCCTTGTTTCTTAATTTTAGGTATGGAGATTAACCTCAATACACCCGCTCTTCTGTTCCCTGCCATCAGTTTAATCATGCTGGCTTATACCAATCGTTTCCTCTCTTTATCAAACAGGATTCGCAGCCTGCACGATAAATACCAGAGTCACGAACAGAAACACATTATTCATGGGCAAATTAAAAACCTGCGTTATCGTTTAAAGCTCATAAAAAATATGCAGGCGCTGGGTGTTATAACTTTTTTAGGCTGTATTATCTGTATGTACCTCATTTATACGCAATACATGATGGCCGCTAATGTGGTATTTGCCATCAGTCTAATTTGTTTCGCTTCATCGCTTTTTCTTTCACTCATCGAAATACAACTCAGCACCAAAGCCCTCGAACTTGAACTCAGCGACATTGAAGGCCTGGAAGACCCATCGGTGATTGAATATTTTCGTAAGAAATTCGGACGTGATTAATTTGATAATTTGGAAATGTGCTAATTTGGAAATTTGGAAATGAGGGAGGCTTTATTTCTTAAGTACACAATTAGTATATCAGCCTTCTTACATTTTCAAATTAGCACATTCTTCCTTTCTCCAATCTGCTGTCTCCACATCGCATAATACAATCCTTTTTCTGTGAGCAGGCTTTGGTGGTTGCCTGTTTCTACTACCTGCCCTTTTTCCAAAACATAAATGCGGTCGGCATGCATGATGGTGCTGAGGCGGTGGGCAATCATTACCGTTATCTGTTCTTTTTCGTCGGAGATATGGCGAATGGTATTGGTAATTTCTTCTTCCGTAATACTGTCTAATGCAGAAGTGGCTTCATCGAAAATGAGTAAGTGCGGATGACGGAGTAAAGCGCGGGCAATAGACAAACGTTGTTTCTCACCACCACTCAGTTTTAATCCGCCTTCACCAATCATGGTATCTAAACCTTTTTCGGCGCGGGAGAGCAGGTTGTCGCAACTGGCTTTGTGTAAGGCTTCGAGCAAATCGGCTTCACTGGCATCGGGGTGTACGAAACTCAGGTTCTCTCTAATGGTGCCGGCAAAAAGCTGTGTGTCTTGTGTAACAAAACCAATCTGGTTACGCAGCTCATCAAAATTCATATCGGCACCATTTACTTTATTATAGTAAATATGGCCTTCCTGCGGACGGTATAAGCCTACCAGTAATTTAACCAGTGTACTTTTTCCTGAACCCGATGGGCCAACGAAAGCAATGGTTTCTCCTTTCTTAACATCAAAAGAAATACCATCGAGTGCGCGGTATTGTGCGGTCTGGTGTTTAAATACCACCTGGTTAAATTCCAGTTCTTCAATCAATCCCACCTGTTTGGGTTGATCGGGTCGTGGCTCTACTTTTTTCTCCATCAGGTTATGGAAATTATTCAGCGAAGCTTCTGCTTCACGATAACTCATGATGATGCTGCCAATTTCCTGCAGGGGGCCGAAGATGAAGAAACTATAGAATTGAAGTGAAATCAATTGTCCAACGGTTAATACCTCACGATAAATAAGCCACATAAGTGTGAAAGTTATTACCTGGCGTAAGAAATTAACCATGGTGCCCTGAATAAAACTAAGTGAGCGGATACTCTTTACTTTCTTCAGTTCGAGGCCAAGTATTTTATAGGTATTGGTATTGAGGCGTTTTACCTCCTGATCGGTAAGCCCCAGGCTTTTTACCAGTTCAATATTGCGTAAGCTCTCTGTGGTAGAACCTGCCAATGAAGTGGTTTCTTTTACAATGGTTTTCTGTATAATTTTTATTTTCTTACTCAGCAGGTTGGTAACAAAAGCAATCATTACAGCGCCACCTAAGAAAATGGGGATGATGGACCAGTGAAGTTTGGTGGCATAAATAGAAACAAAGACCACGCTCACAATAATACCAAACAATACATTGATGACATAGCCAATAAACTTCTCTGTATCTGATCTAACCTTGGTTAAAATAGAAAGGGTTTCGCCACTGCGCTGGTCCTCAAATTCCTGGTAGGGGAGGCGCATGGAATGTTTTAATCCGTCGGTGAAAATTTTGGCGCCAAATTTCTGGATAATCACATTTACGGTATAGTCCTGAAAGGCTTTGGCAATCCGGCTCACCATGGCAGTACCCACCAGCAGGAGCAGCATGGTCATTATGCCATTAATGAACTGACTTTCTGTACGCAAACTGCCATCGGCATTGGTTTTTGGGTGATTGGCAAACTGGTCGATGAGTTTTCCAAAGATCATAGGATCGAAAAGAGAGAAAGTCTGGTTAACCGCTGCCAGCAGCAAAGCCAGTAAAACCAGCCATTTATAAGGTTTGAGATAATGCAGGAGTATTTTCATGAAAACGATTTGAAGGTTATTACCTGTCAATTTCCGTACAATTTTTGAAAAAGTGACAAATAAGCAGGGAAGACCATAGCCTATAGTCGATAGTCCATAGTAAAAGCAATCGTATTCCTGCTATGGACCATGGCCTATCGACTATGGCCTCCTTCCTCTATCCACACCTGTGAATAATAAGAAATTCTTAAGTCGTTCGCTGAGAGCAGATTAATCGGTAACTTACAAAAACCTTCCTCATATGCGTTGGAGAAAATTTAACGGCGAACAGATTCAGTTGCCCATTAAAGAAGCGGTGGCAGAAGCCATAAAACGCGAAACTTCACAGGGCATTAAACTCAAAGTATGTATTGGCACCGACAGCCAGGTAAAAGGCGAAGACACCGAGTTTGCAACGGTGATCGTTTTTTTGCGTGAACACAATGGCGGGTTCATGTACATACACAATGAGAAAACAAAACAGAAATACCACATCAAAGAAAGGATGCTGGTAGAAGTAGCCAAAAGTATTGAAATAGCATACGAACTATGCGACCTGTTTATTGAACACCAGGTTGATATGGAAGTGCATGCCGATATCAATACCAACCCACAATTCAAAAGCAACGACGCTTTACGTGAAGCCATGGGTTATATACTCGGAATGGGCTTTGCCTTTAAAGCCAAGCCTGAAGCTTTTGCCAGTAGTTGTTGTGCGGATAAGGTGGTGAACTGAGGATAGTGAGTAGTGGGCAGTCAGTAGTGAGTAAGGTTACTACAGTCCAACATTCACTACTGACTACTCACTATTTTATTCTCCAAAGGCTTTCCTTAACAAAGGTTATTTATATTGAAAGCGACACTGTAATATGTGTAATCTTTTATTTTTTACGCATACACCAATCGATGTTCATCGGTAATGTGTCTGCTGCAGCATCCACTTAAATCGCCTTTTAATGGTTCAGGTTTTCCAATACCTTTAAAAGGGGAGCGGGTGGTGTCTTTGATTAAGTCGTTGATTCTTTGTAATACTTTGTTGTCTTTTTCCAGCCAATACTGATAATCTTCCCATGTCTGTGTCTGAAATACAATTTCCATCGACAGCAGATTTATGGTTCTATTAATTTCCGGGTCTTACCACCCCTTTTTTCATTTCAGCCAAAGCTGCTTCCAGACGGGTTCTATTGGCTTTTGTACCCATTAAGTGTAATGTTTCCTGTTGCGCATTATAATCATCCAGATCCATTACCACCACAGTCTTGCCTTTTGTGCGTGATACCACCACAATTTCACGATCCTCATTTACCCTATTGAGGTTCTCGGCCAGATTTTGTCTGAAGTCTGAATAATTAACCACTTTCATACACAGGGTATTTAAGTACAAAAATGAGTACTTTTTTTAAAATGCATTTAATTGCCACTTTGATTCAAACTTTCAATAAACCCCAACAATTCCTCCCTCCCCAATTTCTTCTCCGCACTGGTAACAAAATGTCTGGGTAAAAACTGCCAGGTGGTTCGGAGGGTATCGAAAAAGGCTTCGATATTTCTTTTTACAACGCCAGGTTTTTCTTTATCGGTTTTGGTAAATACCAGGGAGAACTGCACACCCCATTTGTCGAGCTGACTGATGAATTCAAGATCATTTTTTTGCGGGCCATGTCGGCTGTCGATCAGTACAAAAATCTGGGTGAGGTTTTCGCGTTTACGGAAATAGCCTTCAATCATCTGTTCCCATCTTCTCCTGTCGGTTTGAGAGCGTTTGGCATAACCATAACCGGGTAAGTCTACAATATACCATTTGCTGCGTGGTCCTTTTTCGCCGGCACTGCTTTCTATAACGAAATGATTGATAAGCTGTGTTTTACCCGGTGTTGCCGATGTTTTGGCCAGACTTCTCTGTCCCGTAAGCATATTGATGAGCGATGATTTGCCTACATTGCTTCTGCCGATAAATGCATATTCAGGAACATCAGGTTTCGGACATTTATCGAAGCTGGGGCTCGATATAAGATACTCGGCTTTGCGTATTTGCATGCTGCAAAGTAACTAAAAACCTTTGTTTTTAAATGGCTGTGAGCGATGAGCTGTGAGCTATGAGTAAGCAATACTGTTTTATCAGTACAAATAAAAAAACTCATGGCTCACAGCTCATCGCTCCTTAAAACGAAACCCGCATACTGGCTATTAAATTTGAGCCGGCTGCTACCACACCTGATGAATAAGGACGGTATCGTTGGTTGGTGATGTTTTCCCAACCCAACTGGGCACTTATTTTTTCTGTGATGCGATAGGCCGCTTTAAAATTTAAGGTGTACCAGGATGGTGCAAATGGTTTGCCGTTTGCATCCACCGCATAAATGGACGTTTTGGCCTGTTCGCTGGGTGCCAGGTCTTTATTGGCAATCTCACTGTTATAGTCGAGCAGCAATTGTAAAGTCAGCCCTTTATGCTCATAGTTCAATTGTGTTGAACCAAAGAATGGTGGTGCATGACGCAAGGGTACCTGTTCGTTTTTGGTATCATCGGTTTCTTCTCCTTTGATCCAGTTGAGTTTTGTTTGCCAGTTGAAAGATGGTGAGAGGTACAACTGCCATCCTGTTTGTATGCCCCATACTTTGGCGCTGGCTACATTTTGTATGGCTTCAACACGGCTAAGGGTACCATCGAACATAATACTGCTTTGACCGTTAAACTGGAAAGCTCTTCTGGTAAGCGCGTTATTGAGCCAGGTGTGGAAGAGGTTGAAATAAAAACTGAACTCTTCTGTGCGGTTATATTGTACACCCCATTCTGCGTTCCAGGCATATTCAGGTTTCAGGTTTATATTGGGTACCACCACCACACCGGGTGCACTTTCAAATACTTTGCCGATATCATCAATATTCGGCATCCTGAAACCAGATGATACCACCGCACTCATCTGCCATTCTTTAGACATTCTGTACACCATACCCGTACTCATGGTCAGATTACCTGCAGCTAATGACGCTTCGGTAAAAGGAAATTTGAAGAAACTGGTATCAAAACGGGCTTTCAGTGAATTGTGGTTATACCGCAAACCTGCAGACAGGGTAAGGTTTTCTTTCAGGTTGTTTTTATAACTCAGGTAAGCAGCCAGTGAATTCCAGTTGGAGCCATCCGGATACCGGGAGGCCACTTTGGTAACCGTTCCATTGCCGATATGCTGGTTGATGCCTGTTGAACCCACTTTGTTGTAAACATATTCTGCTCCATAGAATAAAGCCTGTTTCTCGCTGAGTTGTTTTTGAAGATCGAGGTTAACAGCAGAGGCCACCACGGTTTCTGTTTGTGTTCTACGATTATTATTGGCTCTTCTTCTGTCGATACGGCTTTCTTCATAGTCCTGCACCGAGAGTGTAAGTCTTGCCTGATCGTAAATACCGGCTTTCTGTTTATGCAGCACCTGTATATGATGCATCATCCATTCCTGCGGACCATAATTCCATTCGGCAAAACGTAATGAACCACTGGCATATTCTATCAATCTGTCGTAACGTGGAATATTGGATGTGGTAGAATAATGAAATCCATATTGGAGGTCCCAGTTATCAGAAGGTTTATACCGCAGCTTTGAAATAAAATTTCGCTGCTGATACCCCGTGAACTTTTGTACACGAGGATCGGCATTGGTAAAAACAGAATCTACCGTACCGATACGTTGTACATATTGTGGACGCAGGTACCCGGTCTGTCCGCCATTTTTTCCCATTTTCAGATCGCCGAAATCGCTGTAGGTAAAACTGTTGAGAAAAGATAATTTCTTTCCAGCCAGATTAACATCTGCATGCATTGTTTTTTCCTGATTGGCTGACGCATAACGTACACTCGCATTACCTGTTACCAATATTTTTTTGCCGGCACTGAATTTTGGGTTGAGGGTATGAAAATCCATCACACCACCAATGGCATCACTGCCATACAGAATTGATCCCGGACCAAATATTACTTCTGCATCTTCCAATGCCATGGGGTCGAGTGATATTACATTCTGAATATTACCACTGCGATATATGGCATTGTTCATTCTTACACCATCTACCACAATCAATACCCTGTTGGTAGCAAACCCTCTGATCATCGGGCTTCCACCGCCCTGCTGGCTTTTCTGGATAAATATTTCACCCGTAGTTCCCAATAAATCGGCCATGGTTTGCGGGTTCCTTAATTTGGTTTGCTTCAGGTTGATCTTGGTAATACGATTGGGAATTTCATTCAGTTTCTGCTCCCATTTATTATATGACACTACTACTTCATCGAGTTCTTTTCCCGATGCAATACTGTCTTTGTGTTGCTGGGCATGTATAGTTTGGTTGAATAGCAGGCATGATAATAAACAACATGCCCATGCTATGTTTAAACGCATAATTTTTTTTTTATGAATCATTGAAATAACAGAATGGGTGTTTTGATTTCAAAACACTTTCACTAAAGGCATACCCTCCGCTTACTTTTTTTCCTTGATGAAAAAAAGTAACAAAAAAAATCTCCAAAGGAGTCCTTCGGACAAGGCTGTAGAAAAAAAGCTAAAATTTACTTCGTTACGCTACAATGGATGAAATCATAATGAAATAATGAACATCGAATATGAAATGTCCAACTTCGAAATTCGATATTGGCTATTTCTCTGTTCTTCTGTTCACTGAAGCCAGGCATCATCCATTGCTTAACGCTTCACTACGTAAATTTCTTAACGCTTTTTTTCTAAGGCCGGAATAGCGGATAAAATTTCGGGTATATCCTGTTTAGTGATTAAGCGTGCAGATATCCTTTAGGCGGGGGCACAAGAATGCCGGGTTGAAACTGGGGAATTAAAGTTTCGAAATATGCTCCATGCATATTTGCTGGTAAGGTAGTATGCTGTAAAAGAGAAAAAGCAAAGTTCGACTGGTTGCTCACAAAACAGGATGCATATAAAACCAGCAACGGCGATTTCTGATTTTTCTCTGTGGTTTTATCCAGCAGTTGATGCAGTTTTTGTTCCTGGTGATCGTACAAGCCTTTTACGATAAAGGTTCCGTCGGGTTGTTTGGTTACGGTACTTACATCGAATAAGGTTCCGTTTACCACGATCTCTTTATCTTTTTTATACCATTTTAATTTATCCACACGAATAGTACTCAGTTCCTTCGATTTAAAAGCCTGTTTCATTTCAGCACGAATCGTTTTCTGCTGGTAATGGAACAACACAAAACCCATCAGTGGGAATGCCACTAATAGTACTAAAAAAAAGGCAGTAATTTTTCTTAGAACAGACAATTATTTTCGTTTTCTGATCAGGCTGTCGATCGGGTAATGTGCTTTCATGGTATCCATTACCGACTGGGCCCAGGTAGTAAGTGCCACACGTTCATCATCAGTAAGTTTTGCATCGCGGTGTACCCAGGTATAGGAATTGAGTGGCATTTCTTTTTCTTTTACCTGCTCAACTACTTCTTCCATTTTATGGTACTGCTTTCTGAGACTATAGGTACTGTAGTCATCGAAATTCAGGTGACTTTTACCTTCTTTAATATGATCATCTAACCACCAGGTTACAGGTTGTACCGATGCATACCAGGGATAAACAGTATTGTTGGTATGGCAGTCGTTACAGGCTTTGGTAAGAATGGTATTTACATCGGCGGGAACTGCATACAGTGTACTGATATGTTTAGTTTTATCAGTCGATACATTTTTGGCGGGTCGTACAAATTGAATCGCAACAAATGCAATCAGCAGAATAAGCAGTATTCTTTTAAATATTTTCATGTTTCAAAGGTTATTGAGGCCATTAAATTAATACATTTCCCGTCATTTCTTTAGGAATGGGTAAACCCATCACTGTTAAAATGGTAGGTGCAAGATCGCCCAGCTTGCCCGGTTTAATGCTTCCCTTCCATTCTTTGTCGATGATAAAGAAGGGTACAAGGTTTAAGGTATGGGCTGTATTCGGACTTCCGTCTTCATTAATCATAAAATCGGCGTTGCCATGATCGGCTGTCAGGAAAATGGTATAACCGTTGGCCAAACCCGCTGTTACCACCCTGTTTACACAGGCATCTACGGTTTCAGCAGCTTTTATGGCCGCGCTGAATACACCCGTATGACCCACCATATCTGTATTGGCATAGTTAAGGCAAACAAAATCGGCAGTGCCTGCTTCAATTTCCGGCACCAGTTTATCGGTAATCTCAATAGCACTCATTTCGGGCTGCAGATCGTAAGTAGCTACTTTGGGTGAGGGTACCATGATTCTTTTTTCACCTGTATAAGGTTCTTCTCTTCCTCCACTAAAGAAAAAAGTTACATGCGGATATTTTTCTGTTTCAGCAATACGTATCTGTGTTTTACCATTGGCTTCTAATACTTCGCCCAGTGTATTGGTGAGGTTATCGTTTTCAAAAATCACCTGTACATTTTTGAATTTGTGATCATACAGTGTCATGGTTGTATAGTGCAGGTTCAGGGGAGACATATCAAATTCCGGGAAAGCCTGTTGTGTCAATACTTCCGTTATCTCCCTGCAACGATCGGTTCTGAAATTAAAACAGATCACCGCATCATCTGGTTTGATGGTAGCAATAGGTTGATCGTCACCATTTGTAATTACGGTAGGTAAAATAAACTCATCGGTGGTGCCTGCTGCATACGCTTTTTCAATGGCAGTAATGGCATCGGGTGCTGTTGGTCCTGCTGCTTTTACCAAACAATCATATGCCAGTTTTACCCTTTCCCAACGTTTGTCTCTGTCCATGGCATAATAACGACCGCTTACAGAGGCAATGGTGCCGGCACTATTTTTCAGGTGATCTTCTAATTCACGAACAAAACCTAAACCGCTTTTCGGATCGGTATCGCGACCATCGGTAAATACATGAATAAAGAGTTTTGAGATACCATGTTGCTTGCACAAATCGCAGATGGCTTTCAGGTGATTAATATGTGAATGCACACCTCCGTCGCTCACAAGTCCAATCAGGTGTAAGGCTTTATCATTGTTTTTTGCATATGCAAGAGATTGCAGAAACTGCGCATTACCGGCCAACTCACCCGTTTTAACAGCAACATTAATGCGCTGAAGTTCCTGGTATACAATTCTTCCCGCACCCAGGTTCAGGTGGCCTACTTCACTGTTACCCATCTGCCCATCGGGTAAACCCACTTCTTCACCACAGGTAACAAGGGTTGTGTTCGGATATTTATTGTAAAGTGAACTTACAAATGGAACATTTGCCTGCTGAATGGCATCGGAAGATGCTATTTTTCCAAGTCCCCATCCATCCATAATAACTAAAATAACTTTCTTGCTCATATAATAAAATGATCTTGTGTGTTAATTGCTGATTAGGTACTAACTTTATGGTAATACCTGATTCTCCCAAAGTTGGCATGTTTTTGGCACATATAAAGGGAGAAAGCAAAATAAAGTATATGAAATCTTTCTTTTTAACCATCGGATTGGCATTGACCCTGATGTCGTTTACGTTACAGGGACCTACAGATGCGATCGTGCGTTCGCTGAAATCTGCCAATGCAGAACAGGTGGCCGCGCATTTTGATGATTTTGTAGATATGAAGCTGCTGGAGAAAGACGAGGTAAAAAATATGGGTAAAAACCAGGCTACGATTGCCATCAAAAATTTCTTTGCAGAAAAAAGCATCAAAGGCTTTGAAAAGATTTCAGAACGTGAAATCGGCAGCACCATGTATATGACAGGTAAACTCCTGAACAACAATAAAGGCTATAATATTACGGTGATGCTGAAACAGAAAGGTGGGCAATACCAAATCGTAACCGTACGTATCAACTAACCCTCATCTACCTTGTATTCCTGAACCTTGAATCTTGATTCTTGTTCCTTGAATCCTGTTTCTTGCTTCTTGTCTTTTCTTCTGTTAGCTTTGTCCCATGACATTTGATCAGCAACTACAGCTACTCGTTCAATCTGCTTTACTGGAAGATATTGGTAATGGTGATCATTCTACACTCAGTTGTATTCCGGCAGATAAAAAAGGCAAAGCTGTTCTCAAAATAAAACAAGATGGAATATTGGCCGGTATGGTCATTGCAGAAAAGATATTCCGTATACAGGATCCGCAGGTGGTATTTGTACCATATAAGCAAGACGGGGAGCCGATGCATGAAGGTGAAAATGCCTTTGAAGTAACTACATCCATCCATACCATATTATCCTGCGAGCGACTTGTACTGAACTGCATGCAGCGAATGAGTGGAATTGCCACCCTCACAAAAAAATACACCGACCTGCTGAAAGGCTACCATACACAACTACTCGATACACGTAAAACAACACCCAATTTCAGGCTACTCGAAAAAGAAGCGGTACGGATTGGCGGCGGCATTAATCACCGATTTGGATTATATGATATGATTATGCTGAAAGATAACCATATTGATTATGCAGGTGGAATAGCGCAATCGATTGAGAAAGCACATGCTTACCTGCAAAAGAATGCATTATCATTAAAAATAGAAGTAGAAACAAGGTCGCTGGATGATGTAAAGACCGTTTGTATGATGGGACAAGGGAAAGTGTTTCGTATTATGCTGGATAATTTTTCTCCCCAACAGGTTGCAGAAGCGGTAGGTATTATTGACGGGCAGTTTGAAACAGAAGCCAGTGGGGGAATTAACCTGAATACCATTCAATCATATGCAGCCACTGGCGTGGATTTTGTAAGCGTGGGTGGACTCATACACCAGGCGCAAAGCCTTGACCTGAGCCTGAAAGCAGTGATAACTGATTAATCCTTTTATTGGATTTTTTCCTTCTTTCCTTTATCTTGCTGATCACGCTGTAGCCCCGGCGCTTTTCCTGGTATGATAAAATATATTCTTACAGGTTGTATCCTGTTATTCTTTCATGCTGCAATTGCGCAAACAGTAAAAGCAGATTCGCTGATCCGTTCACTTGGGTCAATGACAAAAGATACCCAGTATGTTCGTTTCCTCAACCTCATTGCAGAAGAATTAGCTGATAAAAATGCCGATCGTTCACTTGAATTTGCCAAACAGGGTTTTGATCTTTCCTTAGAACTGAAATTTACCCGGGGGAAAGGAATTTCACTGAACAATATGGGCTGGGCTTATTACAGGAAAGGCGATTATTCAAAGGGATTTGATTTTGCATTACAGGCATTGCGTATCAACGACTCCATAGCCAATCTGCCACAGTTGGCCATATCATATAGGAATGTAGGAGCTATTTATAATTCGCAGGCCAAGTACAGAGAGTCGATGGAATATTTCCGTAAAGAAATGCGCATTCATGAACAATTGAATGATCAGCATGGTATTGGCCGCAGCTTAAATAATATTGCTTTTTCTGCCCATCGCGGAAAGTTCAGGGATTCGGCACTCATATATAGTCATGCTGCACTGGAGCACAATTCTAAATTAGGCGATAAGTACAAGATTGCATTTTGTTTGCGTACCCTCGGAGATATTTATATGGAAGATGGTGCTACAGACAAGGCCATCGATTATTTTTCAGCATCGGTAGCAGCAGCCCGTACAGCGAATAGCAATTTTATTATTGAAACAGCTTTGTACAGACTGGGTAAAGCCTATCAACAAAAAAAACAATGGAAAACATCTATCACATATTTTGAAGAGGCGGTAAAAGTAGCGAAAGAGCTGGGAGCCAAGGGAGAGCAATCAACCATTTATAAATTATTGGCGCAATCATATGCCGCTCTCGGCGATTTTAAAAATGCGTTTCGTACACAGTCCGCCCATGTTACACTAAATGATACTTTATTTGAAGAGCGAAGTAGAGCCCGCTTTGCACAAATGCAGGTGGCATTTGAAACAGAGAAAAAGCAAGCTGAGATTAACCTGTTAAAGAAAGAAGATGAAATTCAAAAGGAGAAGATCAGGGATCAACGTAATTACACTTTCTTCCTGCTGATAGGAGTAGGTCTTGTAATGGCACTCTGGCTTGTAGCCTGGAGAAGAAACCAGTTTAAGCAACTCGTGAATAAACAGCTTCGCTTACAAAAGCAAGCATTGGAACAGGCTTCTTTTCAGAAAGATAAAATATTCTCTATCCTCTCACATGATCTTCGCACACCTATTTCTTCTTTAAGTGCGGTGCTGCAGTTGGTAGAGCAACAAAGTTTATCAGAAGAAGCATTTGCCAGAATAAGGTCTGCATTGGGTAAACAGATCAGCTCATTGAATACCACCCTCGATAACCTGCTCTTATGGTCGAAAAATCAGATGGGCGGTGTTACAGATGTACACCCAACAGATGCAGCTGTATACGATATTGTAGAAAATAATCGCCACCTTTTAACAGGAGCGGCCAGTCAGAAAAAAATTGCCATCATTAATGAAGTCCCCATAAATGCAAAACTGTATGCAGATATACATCATTTGGATATCGTAATACGCAACCTGCTGCTCAATGCATTAAAATTTACAGATGAAGGTGGAGAAGTTACGATACGGTATACTGATGACCAAGGGAATGCTACAATTTCCGTATCAGATTCAGGTGTGGGTATGACAGCAGAGCAACTGGATAAACTATTCAAAATCAATACCCATTTTACCACTCCTGGAACACGTAATGAAAAAGGTGCCGGACTTGGTTTACTGTTGTGTAAAGAATTTGTAGAAGCCAATCAGGGTTCAGTTGCTGTTACCAGTGAACCGGGAAATGGGTCAGTGTTTTCCGTTACTTTGCCAAAAGAAAAAAATGGCTAAAAAAAATACTTCCGATAAAAATGGTTTTGTTTTCAGCACCGACCCCAATTTCAGGTTTGAGGCGGAGGAAAATAAAATAAGAGATACATTGGCTCCTGCTCAACAAACACTCCGTATTCTGCTCGACAAAAAACAACGTGCCGGGAAAGCTGTTACACTGGTAACCGGTTTTATTGGAAAAGAAGAAGACCTCGAGCAATTGGGAAAACAGCTCAAAAACTTTTGCGGTACCGGTGGATCAGTCAAAGATGGTGAAGCCCTTGTTCAGGGCGATCAGCGCGATAAAGTGCTGCAATGGCTGTTGAAAAATGGGTATGCAAAAAGCAGGAAGCTGTAAAACAGCAGAACAGAGAAACAGAGGAATGTTCAATGACCAAATAAAGAAATTTCCTTACTTAAAAATTCCTGTGTTCTTCTGTTCCTCTGTTTCTCTGTTCTTCTGTTTCTCTGTTCTTCTGTTCACTACCTTTCCGTTTCAAACCCTACTTTCCTGTGCGTACCATCACAATACGGTTTGTTGGCTGATTGTCCGCAGCGGCAAAGAGCGGTAGTGCCTTGTTTGGTTTCTTTACTGCCATCGCCATGGGTAATTGTACAATCGGTGGTAATAAGTATGGGGCCGTTTTTTTTGATCTCGATATTTAAAATGCTGGCAGCTTCTGCCTGTATGTCTTTTTGCTCTGTACTTTCTCCTTCAGCATTAAGAAAATAACTTAATGCACCGCTCGGACATTTTCTCACCTGTTCAATAATGGCCTCAGTGGTAGCTGCTTCCATGGCGATCCATGGTTTTCTGGCCGGGTCAAAAACCTCGCGTAACTGTGTCCAGCAAATACGGCTGTGAATACAGGTGTCTGGTTTCCAGACTACCGTTACTTCATTATTGGTGTATTTGAAAGTTGATTTTGGCATGGGGCAGGAGAATGAATTGATGAGTAAGTTATGAAGAATTCAAAATTCAAAATTCAAAATTCAAAAAAATGAATCACTAAGTAAGATAATGTATATGCTTTGTTTGAAAGGCTTACAGGAGATTTTTTTTGGATTTTTAATTTTGAATTATTCAATAATCAATCTCAAGTTTCAACCGGTCTCTTAATTCTTTAACCAGCGGATATTGTTCGGCGATGCGTTCAAATTTTTGTTTACTGTTGAGTCGCATATGAACGGGCACTTCTTCTTTTTCAGTGGTTTCTACCAGGATATTGAATACAATGGCCCTGTTATTAAATGCAGTTTGTATAAAATCAATCAGCATCATTCTCTCCTGTTCCACAAATTTCTGGGCTGTTAATGCCGGAACACTTACGGTAAAATGAATATCGTCTTCAATCTGTAACTGTGCCATTTTAAATGTACCTGCCGATGAATGTTTTTGTTGCTGTTCCAGTTTTACGGCATATTCATTCCAGCATTGTGTGAGTTTCTCCATGTTCAGCACTTCAGCTTCTTTTACTTCTTCAATGGCATACTGATCGCCTACTTTTTCACGCAGTGCATCCAGCAAACTTTTCTTTGGGCCATTGCCGGTTGCTGGCATAACCGGTTTATTGGTATTGGTGCCGGCTGGTACGGGTTTAGGTGGGGCTGTTGTTGAAGCAGGTGCGGACACCACTGTTTTTTTCTCTTCAATATATAACCTGGGAGAAGTTGATTCAGGTGCCGCTTTTACCTGCATAGATGGAATGGGCCTTGTTCGGAAAGCTACCGGACCATCAAGTCGTTTTTTTTTAACAACCTGTCCATTTTCCATGGAAAGTTCAATGGCCTGTTGCAGGAAATTGAGTTTGATAATGGTGAGTTCTACATGCAGGCGTTTGTTGCGAGCCATTTTGAACTGTATCTCTGCTTCATTCAAAATATTAAGGGCACTCACCAGGTACGACATACCAATTGATGAAGCGGTTTGTACATATTTTTCCTGTAAGCCTTCCACCACATCTAATAAAGTGGCAGACTTCGGGTCCTTACAAACCAGGAGGTTACGGATGAATTCTGCAAAACCATTGATGACCAAATCGCCTTCAAAACCTTTTCGGTTGATTTCATCAAATAATAACATGGCACCAGCCATATCCTGTTGTTGTAAGGAAGACAGCAACCTGAAATAATAATCTTCATCCAGGATATTGAGGTGTTCTAATGTATTTTGATATGTTACTGTACCATTGGTAAAACTTACAATCTTATCGAGTATGCTCAATGAATCGCGCATACAACCTTCGCTCTTCTGCGCTATTACCTGAAGGGCGGCTTTTTCTGCTTTTATAGATTCTTTCTCAACAATTTCCTGCAGGTGTTCTACCGTATCGTTATTGGTGATGCGTTTGAAATCGAAAATCTGGCATCGACTCAGGATGGTAGGTAGTATTTTATGTTTTTCTGTGGTAGCTAAAATGAAAATGGCATAGGAAGGAGGTTCTTCCAGTGTTTTCAGGAAAGCATTAAAGGCACTGGCACTGAGCATGTGTACCTCATCTACAATATATACTTTGTATTTACCTGCCTGTGGTGCAAAACGCACCTGTTCTACGAGTGAACGGATGTCTTCAACAGAGTTATTGCTTGCCGCATCCAGCTCATGTATATTGAGCGATGTGCCGCTTTCAAATGAAACACAACTATTACAACTGTTACAGGCTTCGCCTTCGGCAGTTGGATTGGTACAATTAATTGTTTTAGCCAGTATACGTGCACAGGTTGTTTTGCCCACACCCCTTGGACCACAAAACAAAAAGGCATGCGCCAACTGGTTGTTTTTGATGGCATTTCTTAGTGTGGTTGTAATATGCGACTGCCCCACCACCGTATTAAAATTCTGTGGTCTATACTTACGCGCCGAAACAATGAATTTATTATCCATATCAGTGGTGCAATATAAGGAGAAGCTGGTAGCTTCTATCTGCTAGCTTTTAGCTTCTAGCGGAATGTGAAAAAATAGCTACTAGCTTCTAGCTGCTAGTGGAATGAGAAAAACACTTTCTTATAGCTAGCAGCTAGTGGCTAGAAGCTAGTAGCTTATTTATACTCCATCTCCGGATGCCTTTCAAACTCCTTGCTCCGATCGAACAAATAGCGGAAAGTAACCATGCGGCGACTTGGTACTCCGCCCAGGCTTTTGTATATATTCAGCATTTTGGGATTCCAGTCGCCGGCCCAGCCCATTTCATATTCATAATACCAGCCAGTATTCTGAATGAGCAAAGCACATTCATTGATCATAAAACTATCGATACCCAATGCCTGGTATTTTGGTACTACGCCAAAAGCCAAACCGGTGAGTCGCTTGCAGGCTCCTGTTTTTTTCATCCATAACAGGTGCAGCTTTTGCCAGAGCCCGAATTTGCCGTTAAAATGTTTGAAATACTGGTTGATATCGGGAATATTAATGAACATGGCGATGGGCTCTTCTTTGTAATAGGCAAACCATACGACCCTCTCATCCATAATGGGTTTCATGGTATTGAAGAGTTTGATCACCTGGTCTTGGGTAATCTCTTTATTCTCTCCATGTTGTGCCCAGGCAGCATTATACACAGTGGCAAAATCGCCTGCATATTTCTCCAGTTCCGATAATTTGGCATGTCTTGCTTCATAACCGGGTTTGGCTTTGAACTTGGCATGCCGCTCTGCGAAACGAGGAGGGAGCGGATCATCCACTTTCATGGAATAATAATACTGGTTATAATAATTCTGAAAGCCATAATTCACAAAAAGCTGTTCATAGTAATCGGGATTAAACGACATACCATACATGGGTTCTTTATCAAATCCTTCAACCATCAATCCCCACCATTTATCACGGTCGCCATAATTTATAGGTCCATCCATGGCTTCCATACCCTGTTCAATGAGCCATTGCCTGGCAGTATCAAATAAAAGATTGGCTGTAGCCTGGTCGTTGATGCAGTCAAAAAAACCAACACCGCCGGTTGCAAAATCGGTTCCTTTATTGATGTATTTGCTGCTGGTAAATGCAGCGATACGGCCAACAGGTTCTCCTTCATCCGTTTCTACGATCCAGCGTTTGGCAGTACCGTATTTGAACTGTTTATTCTTATCCGGATTGAATACATCGCTCACCTCATTATCTAACGGACGGATATAAGCAGGATTGTGACGGTTAAGCGAAGCACTCACTTCCAGAAAAGCCTTTACAGTAACATTATCATTAACCTCAATCAGGTGCATGGTTAAACGGTTTATACAAATGTAAGAAAGTCGGAAAGACCGAAAGTCGGAAAGTCCGAAAGACCGGGAGTCGGGAAGTTTGGGAGAAAGTTATTGGTGTTAGTGTCCTTCTTCCGGACTTTCCGACATCAGACTTCCGGACTCCTGACTAAACAACTTCATCGCCATCTTCTCATCATGTTTATAAATATCCTTTCTGAAATTCAGTTGTCCCTCCTGATTAACCCAGGCAGTGAAATAAACGATGAAAACAGGGATCGATTTTTTCAGTGGCACCCATTTTTCTTTTTTAAGATGCATGGCACTGTCTATTTTTTGAGTGGTCCAGTTACTGTCGCTTCTTAAAAGGTATTGCGCCAGTTTTTTGGGTTCGCCCACACGGATACAACCATGACTAAAACTTCTACTGCTCTGCGAAAAAAGATTTCGGTTAGGGGTGTCATGAAAATAGATGCTATAATTATTGGGAAAGAGAAATTTTACAAGTCCCAGTGAGTTGGCTGGCCCGGGCATTTGCCTGATGACGGGAACACTGGCTTGTTTTACAATTTCCATATTGTGTTTGGCGAGGTAATTGGGATTCTTTTTAATGCCAGGTAATATTTCACCCCGAACAATACTTTCCGGAACGTTCCAGTATGGACTGAAAACAATGTATTGTAAACGATCATTGAAAATAACGGTACTGTTGGCTGATGTACCAACAATGACATTGATATTGAATTGAAGTCTGCCACTATCATAAACATGCATCATAAATTCGGGGATGTTTACCAGGATATAGTTGGTGTCTTTTTCAGGTGGCATCCAGCGAAGTCGTTCGAGGTTAATGAGTATCTGGCGCAGGCGTTGTTTCATAGGAACGTTTAGTTCGGCGATCATTTTATTGCCGATGACGCCATCTACAGTAAGGCCCATTCTTTGCTGGTATTGTTTGGTGGCCAATACAAGAGCGGTATCAAAAAAAGGAGAGCCGTCGTTTTGGGTAAGATCACCCAATAATTCCAGGTGTTTTTTTATTGGTAAAATGATTTCTGACGAATCTCCTTTACGTAAAGATTTTTTTAAAGTAGGGATGGAATCAAAGCTGGTTTCTTTACTGAGGCGGCTATAGGTTTGTACAAATTGCTGTAAGCGTTTATACTGGCTATTCTGTGGTGCATATGCTTCTGCCGATTTATGCAGGATGGTGGAATCGAGTAAGGCATGCACATCTATTTTTTTTCGTGGAATAAACCAGCCAAGTTCTGCTGCATCAATATCGCTTCCTTTATATACTTTGGCTGCGTATTGGAAAAACTGACCGGTTAATAAAAGTTCTGTTTCCAATATCTGTGAATCTGCAATTTTTTTCTTTGGTGCAGTTGTCTGCATACCTTTTAGCAAAGAGTCGAGTACAGGGTTGTAAATACTACTGTCTGAAAAACTGGCAATATAGTTTTGTTGCAGGTTATTAAAGTTCAATGCCTGTTCAGCCAGTCCTGCAGAGTCAAACCATGCATAAGCATAATTCCTGTCCTTATAAAAATCGTTGAATTGCTGTGTGAAATTTTGATATTGACGGTGGTTAGATAAAAAAGCAGACAGCCTTGTGCTGTCCATGAACAGGTTGTTAAAAGATGTAACTGTGGTAATACTTGTATCGCGTATTACGGGTTTTCTGCTTTTGCCATTTTTGCAGGAAGAATATAGTAGTGCCAGGAATATAGAAGAAACGATCAGTGCTTTGCTCATGTGATGAATATACGAAAGAGGGGAATAAAAAATGCCACTGAGGGCACAGAAAAACACAGAAATATTTAGTGCTTTTCTGTGTCTTCAGTGGCATTCTAATTATATTGAAAGCAATGTAGCCCCCACAATACCCGCAGTCTCCGTTCTCAATCTGGTATTGCCAAGTGAAACGGGTTCAAAACCCTTATCAAGGGCCATTGTAATTTCCTGGGGTGTAAAATCGCCTTCCGGACCAATCAGCAGGAGTGAGTTGTTTTCTGTTTTAATACCAGCTAATGATGTCTTCTTATTTTCCTCGCAATGCGCTATCAGTTTTTGCGTTTGCGTAGCGTTATGAATGAGTGTACCAATCTTGACTGGTTCATGTAATGTTGGTAGCCAGCTCTGCTGACTTTGCAACATGGCTGCCACTAATATCTGCTGCATGCGATCGAAACGAAAACGTGTATGTTCAGTGCGGGTACAAATAAGTGGTATAATTTCGGTTATCCCTATTTCAGTTGCTTTCTCTAAAAACCATTCAAAACGACTGGCATTTTTCAAAAGCGAAATGGCAATACTGATTTGTTTTTCTGGTGCAGGAACAATGGTTTCTTTTTCAATAACAACGGTACAATGTCTTTTATCTTCCTGTGCAATACTTGCGGTGTACAAGCCGCCTTTTCCATTGGTAAGTTCAAGTGCTTCTCCCGATTTCATTCTCAATACCTGAATACAATGCTTGCTTGTTTCCTCACTCAACTGAAAATGTGTGGAAGTAAATGAAACAGATGGTTCAAAGAAGTAAGGTAAAGCCATAATTATTCAAACTACTTTCTTATTACTTATTTCCTATTCTCCAGGGGAGTCCTTTGGACCTTATTTCTTATTTAAAAGGGCGCGTCATTTTCTGCATCAAATCCTTCATCAAAATCGCCGCCATTCATTTTACTGCCTTTCTGGATAAAAAGTTTGCCCGCATCTCCTCCTGCTGCTGATCCGCCACCGGTAGGTACGGTGCCTGGTGCAACGGGTTTCCAGTTACCTCCGCCAAATCCACCACCATCAGCTTCCCATTCTTCAAATTTCTGGATCTCCAGTTTGGCACGCAGTTTTATGGTTTCAAGCGAACCATTACGGTGTTTGGCAATACGTATATGTGTTTCACCATGTGTGCTTTCTCCCATTTCATTGTTCATTACTTCGTAATATTCGGGGCGATAAATAAACATAACCATATCGGCATCCTGCTCAATGGCACCCGATTCGCGAAGATCACTCAACTGTGGCATCTTACTTTCCTTGCGTGTTTCAACGGCACGACTCAACTGGCTGAGTGCAATAATGGGAATACCCAGTTCTTTTGCCAGTGCTTTCAGGTTTCGGGAGATATTGCTGATTTCCTGTTCGCGGTTATTGTTACGGTCGCCGCTGCCACTCATCAGCTGCAGGTAGTCGATGATGATGATGCCTACATTGTGTTTGTTTACCAGACGACGTGCTTTGGCACGGAATTCGAAAATGTTCAGTGCTGCGGTATCATCAATATAAATAGGGGCCGTTTCCAGTTTTTTAATACCCTTGCTGTGTAATTGCTGGTACTCATAATCTTCCAGTTTACCACGGCTTATTTTCTCCATTTTAATTTCACTCTCGGCACTCAGGATACGTTGCACCAACTGTGCGGCGCTCATCTCCAGTGAGAAGAAACCAATAGGAATAGGTTTGGTAGGGTGTAAGGCAGCATTGCGCGCAAGGTTTAATGCAAATGCAGTTTTACCTACAGATGGACGTGCTGCAAGGATAATAAGATCGGTTGGCTGCCAGCCATAGGTAATCCGGTCGAGTGTAGGAAAACCACTGGGTACACCAGATATATCTTCTGTTTTGGTACGCAACTCATCAATACGGTTGATGGTTTTGGCGAGTACGTTTCCGATGTCTTCAAAATTCTTTTTCAGGTAATTGTTGGTGATGTTGAACATCTTTGTTTCACTGTCGTCCAGTAAATCAAATACATCGGTGCTGTCTTCATACGCATCCCCAATAATTTCACCGCTGATGCGTATCAGTTCGCGCTGAATAAATTTCTGTAACACAATACGGGCATGGGCATCAATATTGGCGGTAGATACAACGGCATTGGTAAGTTTGGTAACATAATAGGGGCCACCCACTACATCTAACTGCTCACGCATTTTCAATTCCTCCACTACTGTGAGGATATCGATGGGCATACTCTTCTGTTGTAAACCCTGCATGGCCCTGAAGATGAGCTGATGTGCTTCTACATAAAAACATTCCGGTTTAACAATCTCAGTAACGGTATCAAAGGCACTTTTCTCCAGCATAATGGCGCCCAGTACCGCTTCCTCCAGTTCTTTGGCTTGTGGCGGTACTTTGCCATATACCATGGTGCTGAGGTCTATTGCAGGTTTTCTTCTTTTGCGGTCTTTATTTAGGCTGGTCAGGTCCATCTTCGTAGCTATTCTTTTAGTTGGTTGTTAGTAAGAAACCTATCCGAATCCTTAGTGGCTGTTCCATGTTACGGAATTGTTACCTCGGCAGTTAGGGGGAGCGAATATGGCGTAGAATTTTTTCATCTTAAAATTTTTCTTTGCCATTTTTCATCCACAGCTATTCACAGTTCCACGCAGGTTATTCACTGCTCTATTCACACAAATTACAAAGCTTATCCCCCAAAATCAAAAGTTTTCCGCCTCCCGGCACAGGAAATACACAAATAGGTGTGTACAAAGAAATTTTAGAAAAAGGGGGTTGGGGAGGAAGAAAAAACGTAACTGGAAAAAGCTACTAGCAGCTAGCTTCTATCTGTCAGATGGATCTGTTTTTAGTATTTACGACCTTCGAAATAGAAGCAAGCTGCCGTTAAATAATGGCTTGGAGCTAGCAGCTAGCGGCTAGCAGCTCAAAGCCAACGGCTTTGCCGCTTATTATCCTTACTTTTACGCCCCGAAAAGAGCAACCGAATATGACCATTAGTTACAATTGGCTGAGTGAATATCTTCCCCGTACCATCGAACCAGAAGCTTTGTCAAAAATCCTGACCGCTATCGGTCTGGAAGTAGAAAGCCTGGAAGCGTATGAAAGCATTAAAGGTGGATTGAAAGGTCTGGTAATAGGAGAAGTACTTACCTGCGAGCAACACCCGAATGCCGATAAACTGAAAGTAACAACGGTAAACGTTGGCGGAGATACTGTGTTACAAGTGGTTTGCGGTGCTGCCAATGTAGCCGCCGGACAAAAAGTAGTGGTTGCAACAGTGGGTACTACTATTTATCCTGTAACCGGTGAACCCCTCACCATGAAAGTGGCCAAAATTCGCGGAGTGGAAAGCCATGGTATGATTTGCGCCGAAGATGAAATTGGAGTAGGTACAAGTCATGACGGGATTATGGTACTACCGGCCGATGCGAAACCCGGCCAGCCTGCTGCCGATTTCTTTTCACCTTATTCCGACTGGATCTATGAAATTGGTCTTACGCCAAACAGAATGGATGCGATGAGTCATCTGGGTGTGGCTAAAGATGTATGCGCTTATCTTACCCATCATGAAAAGGAAACAAAACCGGTTACACCATTTAGTAACGAGTTTAAAGTTGACAATAACAGCCTGCCCATCAGGGTTAAGGTGGAAAATACGGAAGCATGTCCGCGCTATGCGGGTGTTAGCATTAGCGGGGTAACTGTACAGGAGTCTCCTGCCTGGTTAAAAAACCGTTTGATGGCAATCGGACAAAGACCCATCAATAATATAGTAGACATTACCAATTATATTTTACATGAAACAGGTCAGCCACTTCATGCTTTTAACGCAGACGCTATTACAGGCGGAGAAGTAATTGTAAAGAATATGGCTGAGGGAACCAGTTTTATTACGCTCGATGAGAAGGAAAGAAAACTATCTGCAGAAGATCTCATGATTTGTAATACTGCAGACGGTATGTGTATTGCCGGCGTATTTGGTGGTACAAAAAGCGGCGTAAATACAACTACAAAAAATATTTTTCTGGAAAGTGCCTGGTTTCATCCTGTTTCCATTCGTAAAACATCTTTACGTCATGGATTAAGAACCGAAGCCGCTACCCGTTTTGAGAAAGGTGTGGATATTTCTAACTGTGTTCAGGTATTACAAAGAGCTGCATTATTGATTAAAGAAGTGGCCGGTGGTGTTATTTCAAGTGATGTGGTAGATGTATATCCGCAACCACAACCTAAAAAAGAAGTAGCTGTAAAATACCATTACATTAAAAAACTGAGTGGTAAAAATTATCACCCCGAAAATGTAAAACGTATCCTCAAAGCACTGGGTTTTGAAGTGACGAAAGAAGATATTGATGAACTTACTGTTGCAGTGCCTTATAGCAAACCCGATATAAGCATACCAGCGGATATTGTTGAAGAAATTATCAGGATTGATGGGCTGGATAATATTGAAATACCTACATCTATCACTATCAGCCCTGCAGTAGAGCAACTGGGGATGAAGGAAGCGTTGAAAGATAAGATAGCCGGATATTTGGTAGGATTGGGTTTTGTTGAAATTCTCACCAACTCCATCACCAACAGTAAATATTTTTCGGAAGAAGTATTGGGTGGAACAGTGAAAATGATCAATAACCTGAGTGCCGAACTGGATGTATTAAGACCTTCCATGCTCGAAACCGGTTTGGAAACCATTGCCTATAACCTGAACAGGAAAAACCAAAACCTGCAGTTGTTTGAATTTGGTAAAACCTATGCCACAACCGGCACAGGTGAGTATGCAGAAGCAGAACATTTATGCATCTACCTTACCGGTCAGGCACATGAAGCCGGCTGGAAAGAAAAACCTGATGCTTTTGATATTTATTATGGTAAAGGAATTGCCAAAGCAATAGTGCAACTGGCGGGCATATCATCAGTTCAGCTACAGCCATCAGTCGACAATTCGAATCTGCTTGTATTGTTTGCAGGTAAGATAGAGGTAGGCACAGTAACTGAAGTTGAGAAGAAAACTGCAACTGCTTTCGACATCAAACAAACAGTAGTTTTTGTTGATATTGATTATGCTGCTTTGGTAAAAGCAGTACGCAAACAAAAAATAGTTTACCAGGAAGTGAGTAAGTTTCCAGCGATGCAACGCGATCTTGCGATGGTGGTAAACAGTAACACTACTTATGCTGCTATTGAAACCGTTGTGCAGAAACTGAAATTATCACGCCTGCAGGATATGCGCTTGTTCGATGTATTTGAAAGCGATAAACTGGGAGCAGGAAAAAAATCGATGGCCATCAGTTTCACTTTTGTGGATGAAGAAAAAACGCTTACCGACAAAGAAGCAGATGCTATGATGGGTAAGCTGGTGCAGGGGTTGGAGAAAGAGCTTGGGGCGGAGATTAGGAAGTGAGTAGTGAGTAGTCAGTAGTCAGTAGTGAGTGTTTACCCCTTACTCACTACTGACTACTCACTACTGACTACTCACTAACTACCCGTGTATAACTGGTGCACTAAAAATGCAGTAACGCTTAAAAATGAAGTTAACTTAGAGAGATGGTAGACCTTGAGCTACATATTAGAGCTGTGCAGGACAAACTTCAGTTATTGCTGAAGAGTCATCAGGTATTGACCCGGGAGAACCAGCGTATACAAAAGGAGCTGGAGAAAAGTCAGCAACTGTTGATTCAGCGCGATGAGCATATATATGCGCTCCAGCAACAGATTGATGCACAAAAACTGGGTACATCGGCACAATCACCGGAAGAAAAAGCATTGCTCGAAAAACGCATCAACGGCTACCTGAAAGAGATTGATAAATGTCTGGCTTTATTAAACACCTGATTCCATGGCAGAACTGATACCTGTAAATATTGTTATTGCCGACCGCAGTTACCGTCTTCGTATTGAAGCAGCTGACGAGGAAATGGTGCGCAAAACCGCCAATCTCATCAATGATAAGATCACAGAATTCCGGAATAACCTTGCTGGTAAGGATATGCAGGACTATGTAGCCATGGTACTACTCTGGTTTGCCACCGAACAAAACCAAAGTGGTATTGAATTGGTAAAATGGCAGGAAGCCGCCGATAAACTCAGCAGCCTGGAGCGTCAGCTCGATAAGGCCCTGGAGGAGAGCCAATAGACCATAGTCTATAGGCCATGGTCTATCAACTATGGACTTTCCTACCCTTATTTCACTTTTCTTCTACGTATTTAATTATCTTCGCTTTTATCCGTTTACCCATTATGGTAAATTGTGATGTGTAATTGTGAACCAATGATTCTGAACTATTTAAAAATTGACCAACAACATGGAGACGATTGTCTTGATAATAACCGGAGCCGTATCATTGATCGTGGGGTTGATAGCAGGTAAATTTATTTTTGCCAAAAACACCCAAAAACAGATCGACGATGCCCATTTACAGGCACAAAACATTCTCAAAGAGGCCGAACTCAGGTCTGAAACAATTAAAAAAGAAAAACAGCTTGAGGCAAAAGAACGTTTTGTTCAGCTGAAAGCAGAACATGAGCGTGAGGTAAACGAGCGCAACCGCAAAATCAGCGAGTCGGAGAACCGTGCCAAGCAGAAAGAAATTTCCATCAACCAGAAAGAAACTGCTTTAGACAAACAGATTAAAGAAAATGAGGCGATCAAGGAAAACCTCAACCGCCAGATTGAAGTGGTAAACCAGAAACGCACCGAACTGGAGAAACACCAGGAAGAACATATACGTCGCCTGGAAAAAATTGCGGCACTCAGTGCGGAAGAAGCAAGGGCACAATTGATAGAAAGCCTGCGTCAGGAAGCTCAAACAAGGGCACTTTCCATGCAGCAGGAAATCATAGAAGATGCCAAACAGAAAGCCAATAAGGAAGCTAGAAAGATTGTCATTCAATCGATTCAGCGTACCGCTGCTGAGCAGACTATCGAAAATACAGTTACTGTCTTCAACCTCGAAACCGATGAAATCAAAGGACAGATCATTGGCCGGGAGGGTCGTAATATCCGTGCCATTGAAGCTGCAACAGGTGTTGACCTGATTGTAGATGATACACCGGAAGCCATTATTCTTTCTTCTTTCGATCCATTGAGGAGAGAGATTGCACGTTTGAGTTTACAGCGATTGGTTGCCGACGGACGTATTCACCCCGCCCGTATTGAAGAAGTGGTAGAAAAAACACGTCGCCAGTTGGAAGAACAGGTGATGGAAATAGGAGAGCGTACGGTGATTGAAATGGGTATTCATGGTCTGCATAAAGAGCTGATCCGCATTGTAGGTAAAATGCGTTTCCGTTCTTCTTACGGACAAAACCTGCTGATGCACAGTCGCGAAACAGCAAATCTTTGTGGCATTATGGCGGCAGAGCTGGGAATGAATCCTAAACTGGCCAAACGCGCGGGTTTACTGCACGATATTGGTAAAGTACCTGATGAAGAAACTGAATTGAGCCACGCATTGTTGGGTGCCAAGCTGGCTGAAAAATATGGTGAGAACCCCGCGGTGGTAAACGCCATTGGTGCCCACCACGATGAAATGGAAATGCAATATGTAATTTCTCCGATTGTACAGGCTTGTGATGCCATCAGTGGTGCACGTCCGGGTGCACGCAGGGAGATTATGCAACAATATTTACAGCGTATTAAGGACCTTGAGAACCTGGCACTGGCTTATCAGGGTGTTGAAAAAGCCTATGCTATTCAGGCTGGTAGAGAGTTGAGGGTAATTGTGGAAGCAGAAAAAGTTAGCGACGGCGACAGCGATAAACTCAGCTTCGAAATAGCCCAGAAAATTCAAACCGAAATGACCTATCCCGGACAGATTAAGGTTACCGTGATCAGAGAGAAGAGAGCGGTGAATGTGGCGAGGTAGGAAGAAGGCTACTAGCTGCTAGCTGCTAGTTTACGATATAAAGAGAGCTGCTTCGTTTGTACCGAAGTGGCTTTCTTTATTATTGTGGCTAAAAAACATGATAAATTTTAAAAAACTCAAGGTCTGGCAATTAGGTTTTGATATTGCGAAAGAATGTTATATTCTCGTATCTGCTTTCCCAAAGGAAGAAAAATATGCTCTTGTAAACCAGATTACAAGAGCCGCGGTTTCAATACCTGCTAATATTGCGGAAGGTAGTAGTAGGAAAAGCGCAAGAGAGTATGCACATTTTCTTGAAATCGCACTTGGTTCTAGTTATGAGTTAGAAACGCATGTCTTGCTAGCGGAAGCGTTGTGTTACGGAGATTTAAGTATAAGTAAATCAATACTTTATAAACTGTCCGAAGAACAAAAAATGCTTCTCGCTTTCATTAATAAAATTAAAACCGACGGCTAGCAGCTAGCAGCTAACAGCTAACAGCTCAAAAACTTTTGGAGAATCCCTACTGCCTCCTTACCTTTGCCGTCCGCAAAAATTAAATGTTATGAACGCAGCAGTTCAGTTTGTACACGAGCAGTTAACTGTAAAGAAGGAGTATCCTAAGTTTAAAGCAGGTGATAATGTCACTGTAAACTATAAGATCATTGAAGGTGGTAAAGAGCGTATCCAGAGCTTTCGTGGCGATGTGATTAAATTGCAGGGTAATGGTGCTACTGCTTCTTTTACCGTACGTAAAATTTCTGATGGTGTAGGTGTTGAGCGTTTGTTCCCCATCCTGTCGCCAAATATTGATTCTATCGTATTGAACAAAACCGGTAAAGTACGTCGTGCTAAATTGTACTACCTGCGTGAGCGCAGCGGTAAGAGTGCACGTATTAAAGAAAAACGTTTCTAAGCAAATCTGCTTACTCATATTAAAAGCGGAAGTTGGTATAAAACCGGCTTCCGCTTTTTTGTTTACGTTATGAATAGTTTTTTAGTTTGGTAGCAAATTTGTTTTACTTTTGAAGTCTACAAAAATTACAAACAATGTTGTTGTCTACATTACTTTTTGGTATGCCCGGTGGAAGTGAATGGATTGTTATTGTGTTGGCAGTATTGATCCTCTTCGGTGGCAGAAAAATTCCCGAGTTTATGCGTGGTCTGGGTAAAGGTATCCGTGAGTTTAATGATGCAAAGAATAACGTGAAGAAAGAAATTGAAGACGGTATCAAGGAGAAAGACCAGGCTGCACAATAAATTTTTCATTTAAAAAGCCTCTTAGCCTTTGTTTCGCTTCAGCACAATCAAAGACTATCA
This sequence comes from Sediminibacterium sp., assembly GCF_019264485.1. Classification (GTDB taxonomy): domain Bacteria; phylum Bacteroidota; class Bacteroidia; order Chitinophagales; family Chitinophagaceae; genus Sediminibacterium. The sequence goes on along the minus strand of NZ_JAHVAA010000014.1, from coordinate 300,679 downwards.
TATCGCATTACAGAACGGCCAAACCACCTGTGTGGAGGCCGTTCGTTTTTATGTAGATACTATCCGGCGTGATACAGCACTCAATGCCTGGCTCAGTGTGTATGAAGATGAAGCACTGGCCCTCGCTGCTCAACTGGATGCATCTCGCTCAGCCGGCCAACCACTAACAGCTTTACATGGTGTAATTGTTGGTTTAAAAGATGTAATCTCTTATAAGGATCATCCCGTATCTGCAGCCTCAAATATCTTAAAAGATTTTACAGCTATTTACGATGCAACGGCAACAGTCCGTTTAAAAGAAGCCGGCGCCATTATCATCGGCCGGCAGAATTGCGATGAGTTTGCAATGGGCAGTACCAATGAACACTCGGCATATGGACCGGTAAAAAATGCACTTGATACTTCGCGGGTACCCGGTGGTTCATCTGGTGGGTCGGCGGTGGCTGTGCAGGCCGGACATTGCATGATTAGCCTGGGAAGCGATACAGGAGGCTCAGTACGGCAGCCTGCAGACTTCTGTGGTATCATTGGTCTTAAACCAACCTACGGTCGTATATCGCGTTATGGATTGATTGCCTACGCTTCTTCCTTTGACCAGATTGGTATTTTCGGAACGAATATAGCCGATGTGGCACTTGCCTTAGAGGTGATTGCCGGGGCCGATGAATTTGATAGTACCGTTTCAACTAAGCCCGTACCTGCTTATGTGGATGAAATAGATAACCCTGCCGTTACGCCTAAAAGAATTGCTTATTTCAAAGAAGCGCTGGAACATACAGGTCTTGACCCTGCTATAAGAACAGCTACAGAAGCCTTTATCAAAAAATTAACAGACCAGGGCCATACCGTAGAACCGGTTGATTTTGAACTGCTTGAATATGTGGTTCCAACTTATTATATCCTCACAACTGCTGAAGCCTCCAGCAATCTCTCCAGGTTCGATGGGGTACGTTTTGGTCATCGTTCCTCCCTGAAATTTGAGGACCTGAATGCCCTCTACAAAACCTCCCGCTCGGAAGGTTTTGGTAAGGAAGTAAAACGGCGCATCATGCTTGGCAGCTTTGTATTGAGCGCTGGTTATTTTGATGCTTATTTCACTAAGGCTCAGCAGGTTAGATCACTGTTGCATACACGTACGCAAGCTATTTTTCAACAGTACGACGCCATCATTTCACCTACAGTTCCCGCGCCGGCATTTAAAATAGGTGAAATGCAAAACGACCAGGTTGCCATGTTCCTGGCCGATATCTATACCGTATTTGCCAATCTGGTAGGTATACCGGCTATTTCGGTGCCTTTGTTCAAACACCCCAATGGAATGCCCTTCGGGCTCCAGATTATGACTTCTCAGTTCGATGAGGTATCTTTGCTCCGTCTTTCGAAGCAGTTTATGGAACTGGCTTAGCTGTTCAGATTGCTTCCAACAACCCTAACCCAACTGCACCCATTTACTCAAACAAATTGATAATCAACGAATGAAGTGGTTCGGTATTAGTATACAAAGTCATATAAGCGTCAGCAAAGCTTTGCTGATCGGTTTTTCCTTTGTAGCCGGTAGTCTGGGTATTATGTCTTTTACCGCCGACCCCGGAAACGGATCAAAATCATTTTCAGACTCACTCAACGATAAAACTGCATTTAAAAGTCTTTTTGCCAATAATCGTTTCGATGCTTCAAAACCTTATGCAGGTCAGTTAAATCCTCGTGCCGTGGCTTTTGTACAGGAATATGTGCGGAAGAATGGCGAATACCTGGAGAAAATGAAAAGCTGGGGTAAACCTTATCTGGATCTCTATGATAATATTTTAACCGTCTATGGTCTGCCCCGCGAAATGAAATACCTGAGTGTGATTGAAAGCTCGTTGGGTGCCAATCTGGTTTCATGGGCAGGTGCCGCTGGTCCATGGCAGTTGATGCCTTATGAAGCACGTCGTTTTGGATTGAGGGTAGGATCTGTTGACGAGCGCACTGATTATTATAAAAGTACGCATGCTGCTGCCAAACTCATGCGTGAGTTGTATGCCGAGTTCAACGACTGGTTACTGGTAGTGGCAGCTTACAACGCGGGTGCCGGTAGGGTAAAACAGGCCATCAGAAAATCGGGGAGCAAAGATTTCTGGGACCTTCAATACCATTTGCCGGAAGAAACACGTAACCATGTAAAAAAATTCATTGGTACCCATTATGTGTTTGAAGGCAGTGGTGGCTGGACTACCATGACGGCCGCAGAAACCGAACTGAAAAAAGCTGCTATGCAAACCAGTGCTGAAGTAGTACTGAGTCCGGAAGAGATAAACAACTCCGCTGTAGTAGAAATCAATGGAAGGTATAATTCACTGGTAGTTACCAATGCCTTGCTGATGGACCTTAACCAGTTTAACCGATGGAACCCGGGTTTTGATAAGACATTGGCAGAAGGAAAAAAATACTCCATGCGTATCCTGAAAGACAAGGAAACAATTTTCCATGCTAAAAAGCAACAATTATTGATGGAATCGGTTAAAGCTTTACTGGAAGGAACTGCCGTTTCAAAATAATGTTATTCTACCTGCAGCACTTTCCTGATAGCCGCTGCTTTCAATAAACATTCTTCATATTCTTTTTCAGGATCACTGTAAAAAGTGATACCACCGCCTACCTGATAACCGAGGTATTGATTGGCTGCATTGTACAGGATACTTCTGATGACAACATTAAAATCGAAATCGCCATTCGGATCAATATAACCTACTGCACCGGAATAGAGACCGCGTTTTGTTTTTTCATATTGTTCAATCAGTTCCATTACTCTTTTTTTGGGTGCGCCTGTCATACTACCCATAGGGAAGCAGGCTTTGAGGATGGAAGAGAATGGTACATTTTCATCCAGTTCACCTTCAATGGTAGAAATCATCTGGTGTACCTGTGGAAAACTGTAAATGCCAAACAGTTCACTTACTTTCACTGAACCTTCTTTACAGACCTTGCTGAGATCATTACGTACCAGGTCTACCACCATTACATTTTCACTTTTATCTTTTTCACTTGCTTTCAATTCTTCAAGCAGAAGAGTATCGGCTTCTTGATTCAGGAGGTTTCGCTGAATCGTTCCTTTGATGGGTTGTGAAATTAACCGGCTTCCTTTTTTCTGTAAAAACCTTTCCGGGCTGGCGCAAAGCAGGTGCCGGCTTTCGTGTTTATAATAGCAGGCAAACGGATTGGGCGAAATAGCCGTTAATTGTTGATACAGCGATACCGGGTCGATTTGTATGTCTGTGGCATAAAATTCCTGGCAATAATTAATCTCATAACAATCTCCACGTAGTATATGTTGTTTGAGTTGTTGAATGATCTGTATGTATTCATTCCTGCTAAGACGCGACTCTATTTTTAATGAAGATGTTTTTGCAGGCTCAACAGGTAGAACAGAAATTATTTCCCGGTATATCTCTTCCGGATTACTTTGATCATAACAGCTGATCTCCAGCTTATCGTACTGAAGTTTTAATACTACTGCCGGAACAAAAAAGAACAGATCCGGAAACTGAATGGCATCTGGATGAATGGAGCTAAGGGTTTCAACCTGATTTTTATTATCGTATCCTATATGACCGAATATCCAGTTGCCCTTTTGTTGTTGCAGGAAAGCATCAAGTTCTGCAAACTTTGGATTGTCTGTGGTTTGAGCAATACTGCCACAAGCTGCCAGACATTCAAGGTTTGTATTGCCAGACTGGTATAGATGGTTATCCAGAAAAGAACAAATGTTGAACCGGTTTACCCAGCTCAACATTTGCGCTTTACATTCTTTGGTATCTGTTATCGGGAAAGAATGAGTGATATGCAGTTGGTTTAGGACGATCTAGAAATCATCATCGTCGTCATCATCAAATCCGCCGCTTTTATCGTTGAAGAGATCAAATTCTTTGAAGTCTTCGTCTAACTTAAAATCGTCGTCATCTTCTTCACCTTTTTTCTTGGCGCCACCGCTGACTTTTTTCCCTTTGCTTTTAGGAATATCAAATTCGTCGAAGTCTGGATCCCAGTCATCGTCTTCTTCTCCCTTTTCCCAATCGTCACCAGTTTCTTCATCTACATCTTCATCATCTTCGTCGTCTTCATCTTTCGATTTTTTAGATGCAGATTTTGATGCTGTTTTTTTTGCGGAAGGTTTTACATCCATTTCATCATCATCTTCATCCAAATCATCATCATCGTCTTCCATTTGCTTCTTGCTTTTTGGAGACGGTTTCTCGTCAGCATTTTTAAGTGCTGTTTTCTTCGGGGCGGAGGATTTATTATCCTTATCAGATTTTGCTGCCATATTCCAATAAGATTGACTGCGTAAAATTTCAACGCAAATTCTTATTAACCAAAAAAATTTTTCTGTTACAAATGCGATGCCACAAACTATAATCTTACAATCTGTTCCCGGCCGGGGCCATTGGAAACAAATTTAACGGGTGCCCCCACATAATTATTAATAAAATCAATATAAGTTGACATCGTTTCGGGTAAAGCTGCTGCTTCCTTTATGGCTGTTGTATCCATATTCCAGCCAGCAAAACTTTTCCAGACGGGTTCAATATCTATTCCAGACATCTGGAAAGGAACTTCTGTTGTTTGTGTACCACCCAAGTTATACGCGGTACAAACATTCAGTTCATTAAAACTATCCAGTACATCTGCTTTGGTCATGATGATCTTGGATACCCCATTGATCATACAGGCAAACTTCAGTGCAACCAGATCAATCCAGCCGCAGCGGCGTGGACGGCCCGTAGTAGCACCAAACTCGCTTCCTATTCTTCGGAGTTCCTCACCTGTAGCATCATGTAATTCGGTAGGGAAGGGCCCACCACCTACACGGGTACAATAGGCTTTGGTTACACCCAGTACATCGTTAATTTGCCTGGGCGATACACCTAAACCAGTGCAAACACCTGCTGAAGTGGTATTGGATGAGGTTACAAAAGGGAAAGTACCAAAATCGATGTCGAGCATACTACCCTGTGCACCTTCGGCCAGTACTTTTTTTCCTTTGCTGATATTATCGTTGATAAAATATTCGCAATTAATCACATTCAAGGTCTTCAGGAATTCTAATGCCTCAAAAAATTCCTGTTCAGATGCCGAAATATCTTCTGTAAAGTTGAAGTTATCCAATAAAACCTGGTGCTTGTTGCGTAGGTCGGTATATTGTTTTGAAAAATTCGGATGTAAAAGATCTCCAACCCGCAGGGCGTTTCTACCCGTTTTATCCATATAAGCAGGTCCGATACCTTTTAAGGTAGAGCCAATTTTTGATTCACCTTTTTGTAATTCTGAAGCTTTATCCAGCGCACGGTGTGTAGGAACAATAATATTGGTTCGCTGTGAGATAAAAAGATTCTTACGAACATCTACACCATAGGCGGCAACAGCATCGCATTCTCTTTTCAGGGTTACCGGATCAAGTACTACCCCGTTTCCGATAATATTAATGGTGTTCTGGTGAAAAATACCTGATGGTATCTGGTGTAATACCATTTTTTTTCCGTCTACATATAAAGTGTGCCCGGCATTGGGGCCACCCTGAAAACGGGCTATAATATCGTATTCCGGTGCGAAGTAATCAACAATCTTTCCTTTTCCTTCATCACCCCACTGTAACCCGAGTATAACGTCGACCATAATATTGCTTTGAATCGCGGCAAAAATAGGAGATAGTTCGGGGTTTGTTGTGTTTGGGAAGGAATATTTTTAAAGAGGGCTAAATCAAATTCAAAAACCAAAAGTCAAAATTCAGAATGACTTTTTTTGACTTTTGAATTTTGGCTTTTGAATTCTTTTATTTCCCTTCTGTTTCTGCGTCAAAACGATCAACTGTTTGTATTCCATTGAGCGATTTAAGGCGGGCTACCAGTTCTTCCAGCTCTTCCTTATCGTGTACGAATACTTTGATGGTACCTTCAAAAAGGCCTTCCCTTGATTCAATGGTTAAACCTGCAATATTAATCCTCAGATCGCCACTGATTACATTGGTTATTTTATTGATAACCCCTACATCATCCAGTCCGATAATTTTCAGACCGGTCAGGAAGGAAATCTCTTTGTTTTTTGCCCATTTGGTTTTTACAACCCTGTGACCATAGTTGGCCAGCAATTGCGCGGCATTGGGGCAACCGGTTCGGTGTATAATCAACCCTTTGCCGGTACTCACAAAACCAAATACGTCATCGCCCGGAATAGGGTTACAGCATTTGGCCAGTGAATACATGATTTTGTCACTGCTCTCGCCAAAAATAATCAGCTCCGATTCTTTTTTACCATATGTTTTTTGTGTTACATCAGTAAGAGGTTCCTGAATAATGGGTTTGGGTTTGGGAATTTCTATCTTATCGCCCAGCACCTGAAAATCTTTGAGCTCTTTCAGGTCAATTATTTTGGTGGCAATTTTATAATGCAGATCGAGCGATGAAGGAAGTTTGTAAAACTGAACCAGCTCTTCCATATTATACTGGCTGTAAGCGGCACCCATACTCTCCAGTTTTCGCTGCAGCACATATTTACCATCCTCGGCTATTTTTCTTTTCTCTTCTCTAAGTGCGTCTTTAATCTTGTTGCGTGCCTTGGCTGTTACCACAAAACCCAACCAGTCTTCTGAAGGTTTTTGTTTATTGCTTGTAATGATCTCCACCTGATCGCCACTGCGTAATTTATGGCTGATGGGTACCAGTTTATGATGCACTTTGGCGCCAATACATTTGGAGCCAATGGCAGAGTGAATAGAAAAAGCGAAATCCAAAGCCGTACTGCCTGTAGGTAACATCTTTACTTCACCTTTTGGGGTGTACACATAAATCTCCTCGGCAAGAAATGATGTTTTGAAGTCTTGCAGAAAATCTACCCCTTCTGTATCCTGTGTACTCAACACTTCACGTATTTGTCCGAACCATTTATCAAAACGATCCTCATCGTTACTGCCTTCTTTGTATTTGTAATGGGCAGCCAGACCTTTTTCAGCGATTTCGTTCATTCTTTTGGTACGGATCTGCACTTCCACCCACTTACCCTGTGGTCCCATTACCGTCGTATGCAAGGCTTCGTAACCATTGCTTTTGGGGTTGCTCAGCCAGTCGCGCAAACGTTCAGGAGAGGGGCTGTATTCATCGGTGATCATGGAGTATACTTTCCAGCAATCTTCTTTTTCTTTTTCGGTGGGTGAATCGAGAATTACGCGAATGGCAAAGAGATCATATACTTCTTCAAAAGCCACTCCTTTCTTTTTTATTTTATTCCAGATGGAATGAATGCTTTTGGGTCGTCCATAAATTTCGAAATTGAAATTACCCGCCTGCATTTTTTCTTTTAACGGACGAATAAATTCATTAATGTAACGGGTTCTTTCACGTTTGGTTTCGGCGAGTTTTTTAGCGATATCCCTGTAAGCTTCCGGCTCCATGTATTTCATGGAGAGGTCTTCCAGTTCTGTTTTTATGCTGTATAAACCCATCCGGTGAGCCAGTGGTGCATATACCCAAACCGTTTCAGAAGCAATTTTCAATTGTTTCTCCCGCTTCATATGGTCGAGCGTACGCATATTGTGTAAACGGTCGGCCAGTTTAATGAGAATTACGCGGGGATCATCGGTCAGCGTCAGTAATATTTTTTTGAAATTCTCTGCCTGTTGAGAAGTATTGGTGTCTATCACCGTAGAAATCTTGGTGAGTCCATCAACAATACGGGCGATTTCGGTACCAAATTCTCTTTCCACATCTTCCAGACTGATATCGGTGTCTTCCACGGTATCGTGTAAAAGGGCGCAGATGGTACTACGTACACCCAAACCAATTTCCTCCACACAAATCATGGCTACGGCAATCGGGTGCAGAATATAGGGTTCTCCACTTTTGCGGCGCATGGTTTTATGGGCATCTGCAGCCATTTCAAATGCATGACGCACCAATTCTTTATCGCCTTTTTTCAGCTTCGATTTCAGGCTGCGCAATAATGCACGATAATGCCTGATGATCTCATTTTTTTCCTGTTCAGGATTCAGATTATACTTGGGTAATGCCGCCTCAACCGGTATTTCTTGCGCTTGCTCCATATCTATGTACGAATATACGAAATGAGTGAGTAGTCAGCAGTGCGTAGGGAGTATTTTGGAGTATGACTTACGGTTTTATCAATTCCAACATCCACTCACTATTCACTCCTGACTACTCACTATCTTAACTAAATTTTACAGCATCGGTAACCACCACCCCGGCTTAGTTGTTAACTTTGGCACCTGTCATGACCGAAACGAGTAAAAAGAAAGTCTTCGATTTTTCCTTATTGTCAAGGGTATTCCAGTTTGTAAAACCCTACCGGACCAGTTTCTACCTCAGCATCATGCTGGCGGTATTGATGGCGGTATTTGCACCTGTAAGACCCTATTTAATCCAGCTAACGGTTGATAAAGCCACAGGAAAAAGCATATTGATACCTGGCTGGCTGGATACGCTGTTATTCAACACCGATTTGTCTGATGCCAGCCGTTTTATCATTTCGGTTACGCTCTTTCAGATTGTATTTCTTTTTATAGAAACAGGTATTCGTTTTGTATTCAGTTTTATTACAGCTTCCATGGGGCAGCATGTAGTGAAAGATATGCGGATAGCTACTTACAGGAAGATACTGGGGTTAAACCTCCGCCAGTTCGATAAAACACCTATCGGTACTTTAACCACCCGAACCATTGATGATATAGAAAGGATCAATGATATTTTTTCAGACGGACTTATTCCTATCATTGCCGACATTCTCGTAATCGTGGTAACGCTTGGTGTCATGTTCTGGGAAAACTGGCAGTTAACTTTGATCTGTCTGGCGCCGTTTCCCATCATGATTATTGCTACTTATTATTTCAAGGAAAGTGTCAACAAAAGTTTTATCAGTGTAAGAAATGCGGTGGCCAGCCTGAATGCTTTTGTACAGGAACATATTACCGGTATGCAGGTGGTGCAGGCATTTGCAGCGGAAGACCGGGAAATGAATAAGTTTAAAAAAATTAATGCAGAACACCGGAATGCGAATATCAAAGCCATTTTCGCTTATTCTGTTTTCTTTCCTGTAGTGGAAGTGGTGCTGGCCCTCAGCACCGGTTTACTCGTATGGTGGATCGCCGGAAAACCCGATGCTACGAGTCCGGGTTTGTTGATGGCTTTTATTCTCTACCTCAACCAGATATTTCGTCCGCTTCGGGTAATCGCCGATAAATTCAATGTATTACAAATGGGTATGGTGGCTGCAGAAAGGGTATTCAAAGTAATGGATAACCCAGATGAAATTACAGCAGCAGATCATGGTACCCATCAACCCGACCATATCAGAGGCGATATAGAACTGGATCATGTTTCATTTGCCTATACAGATGAACAATATGTATTGAAAAATATCAGTTTTAAGGTAAAAGCTGGTGAAACAGTGGCATTGGTTGGGCATACAGGCAGTGGAAAAACATCAGTGATCAGTTTATTAAACAGGTTATACCAGGTTCAGCAGGGAGAAATAAGGATCGATGGTGTAAATATTAATACTTATGATATCGACAGGTTGAGAAAAAGTATGGGTGTAGTACTACAGGATGTATTTCTTTTCTCCGGTTCTGTGATGGATAATATTACACTGCGTAATCCGGCTATTACCAAAGAACAGGTGGTGCAGGCGGCAAAAATGATTGGGGTGCACGATTTTATTATGCAACTCCCGAGTGGTTACGATTACAATGTTATGGAAAGAGGGAGTACGCTGAGTTTAGGGCAGCGACAGTTATTATCTTTTATACGTGCATTACTGTATAATCCATCCATCCTTATTCTCGATGAAGCCACTTCATCAATTGATACAGAAAGTGAGATGCTGATTGAAAAAGCGATCGATCAACTCATCTCAGGCAGAACATCTATTGTTATAGCTCACAGACTGTCTACCATACGCAAAGCGGATAAGATTATAGTGTTAGATAAGGGTGAAATAAAAGAGATGGGTAGCCATGAAGAACTCTTGTTAATGGGCGGATTTTATGCTAAATTGCATGAGATGCAGTTTGAGAAAAAGAAAACTGTATTGGTCTAAAATCAATGGCCATGAATAGCGGAAAACAAATAAATAATGATGAAGTGCCAGGCAAAGATTCTGTTCAGGAATCACAGCCTGTATATGGCTTTGTTTCAAAATCACCCGAAGAGAAATTAGCCGATCTGGTTTTCAGATCCGATATAGAAAAATTACAGGCTTTTACAAAAATGTTACAGAGGAATGCTACTTTAAAAAGAGGCATTGTTACTTACCCCGCTGAAAAATCATAATCTAACGGATTTTTATGGACATGCTTGATGAGGAATTCATAGCCTTTTGGCGCAGCTTGAATGAACATCAGGTAAGGTATATTATGGTAGGGTGTTAGCCACATTCTTTTATGGATACAATCGGGTTACGGAAGATGTTGACATGTGGATAGAGGATACGCTAGAGAATCGAAAAAGATTGAGAGCCTCTTTCAGGGAATTGGGTTATGGCGACATAGAATCGTTGGAAACAATGGAGTTTGTTCGAGGCTGGACCACCTTTTATGCAGCTGGGGTAGAACTTGATATTATGACTTCCATGAAAGGGCTGGAAGATGCATCGTTTGTGGAGTGCTATGAAATGGCAGCATTTGTTACCCTGGAAGGTGTAAAAGTACCATTCTTGCATATTAATCACTTGATTGCCAATAAGAAAGCTGTAAATCGCCCTATAGACCAGATGGATGTTATACAACTTGAAGAAATCAAAAAACTCAAAGAAAAAGAAGGTAAAACGGGCAACTGATTTTTTCCTGATTTTCTCTTGAATCATTTACTGTTTTCACCCCCTTTACCCCTATCTTTGCCGCAAATTTCGAGACAGGTATGGCCCGCATGAGCGTAAAATCTTTACTGGTAGCGACTTTCAGCCTTTTTATATTGCTGTTTTCTACTGTTTCCTATGCCAACGATAATCCCCAGGGTGGTAACACCGCTGGTGAAGGTCATGCTGCAAAGGAGTTTGATGTCACTGAAACCATTCTCGAACACATTAAAGACGACCATAGCTGGCATTTATGGGGTCATACCACCCTGCCTTTACCGGTAATCCTGTATTCCGATAAAGGACTGGAGGTATTTTCTTCTGCCAAACTGATGGATGAACATCATGAACCTGCAGTTTATGCCGGTAACTACAACTACAAAACCATTGAAGGGAAAGTAAAAGTGGTGAATGCTGATGGTACGGTTGATCAAACATTATCAGCTAAAGTCTGGGATTTCTCTATCACGAAAAATGTGGCCTCTTTATTTGTTTCCATCGCCATTCTTTTGCTGGTATTCCTTACGGTTGGCGGTGCTTACCGAAAGAGAGGGGTAAAATCTGCGCCAAAAGGCTTACAGTCATTTATGGAGCCAATTGTTCTTTTTGTACGCGATGAAGTGGCAAAACCCAATATCGGTCATAAGTACGCTAAGTACATGCCTTTCCTGCTCACGATTTTCTTCCTGATCTTAATCAATAACTTTTTGGGATTGATTCCTTTCTTCCCGGGTGGAGCCAATGTGAGTGGTAATATCGCCTTTACCATGACCCTGGCTGTGTTTGTGTTTATTGTGGTAAACCTGAATGGAAACAAAAGTTACTGGCAACATATTTTCTGGATGCCTGGTATGCACTGGAGCATGAAACTGTTCCTGGCTCCTATTGAATTGATTGGGGTATTTACCAAACCCATTTCACTGATGATCCGATTGTTTGCGAACATTACAGCGGGTCACATCCTTGTACTGAGCTTAATCTGCCTGATCTTCATATTTAAAACTGTGTTTGCATCTGCTATTGCTGTGCCTTTTGCGGTGTTCATCGGATTGATTGAATTGCTTGTGGCTTTCCTGCAGGCATACATCTTTACCATGTTGAGCGCCATGTATATTGGTATGGCTACAGAAGAGCATCACCATGAAGCAGCGCATCATTAATAAAACTTTTTTCACTCACAATTAAAACATAAAACAATGGTAGTAGGAAGTGTTGCCGCAATCGGCGCTGGTTTAGCTGCTATCGGTGCCGGTATCGGTATCGGTCAGATTGGTAAAGGTGCAGTAGAAGGTATTGCACGTCAGCCAGAAGCTGCTAACGACATCCGTGCAAACATGATCGTTGCTGCGGCTTTCGTAGAGGCGGTTGCCCTGTTTGCGGTGGTAGTTGCCCTGTTGGGTAACGGATAATCCGTTCAACTTTTTATACGGACCCCATGCAAAGGGCGGAAGGGTCCGTATAATTTTCAGGAAGAATTTTGAAACGCAGTTATAAACTTAGTTTATGTTATTAGAAATAAACCCGCTGGTATTACCCGACATCGGACTTGTATTCTGGAATACCATTGCATTTATTGTACTCTTCTTCGTATTGCGTGCTTTTGCGTGGAAACCCATGCTGAAAGCCATTCACGATCGTGAGCAGGGTATTGAAGATGCACTGAGCAAAGCCGACAAAATGAAGGCTGATATTGCAGCCATGCAGAGTGAAAATGAAGCATTGCTGGCAAAAGCCCGTGAGGAAAGAGCAACGATGATTAAAGAAGCAAAGGAAACTGCCGATAAAATGGTAGCCGATGCAAAAGATAAAGCCAAAAGCGAATACGACAGGATTGTGTCTGATGCGCAGGTTGCGATTAACCAGCAGAAAAACGCAGCACTTACCGATGTTAAAAATCAGGTAGGCTCATTAGTGGTAGAAGTGGCAGAAAAAGTATTACGCAGAGAACTGGCCAACAAATCAGAACAGGAAAGCTATATTAAGCAACTGGCTGATGGAGTGAAGCTGAATTAATTTGGAAATGAGTGAATTTGGAAATTTGGAAATGATAATTCAATCCTTATTTCTTCATCCACACTCATATCCAAATTTCCAAATTTCCAAATTTTCAAATTGATTATAAATGCAGAATCCACGTTTAGCAGGAAGGTATGCGAAAAGTCTGGTTGACCTGGCTACAGAAAAAGGTCAGCTTGAGTCCGTGTATACCGATATGAAATACCTGCAGGCTGTTTGCAGGAGCAGCAGAGATTTTGTAAACCTGTTGAAAAGTCCGGTAATTAAAGCCGATCAGAAGAACAGTATCATTACAGCTGTAACCAACGGAAAAGTAGGAGAGCTCACTGCTGCTTTTAATAACCTGTTGGTGAAAAAAGGTCGTGAAAGCGATTTGCCGGAAATAGCAGAAGCATTTATTGATCAATACAATGCTATCAAAGGCATTCATAAGGTATTACTTACCACAGCTATTCCTGTAAGTGAAGAGCTGAAACAGTCTATAGAACAGAAAGTAAAAGCGGAAAAAAACTTTGCCAATATCGAACTCGAAATCAAAACAGATGAGAGCCTGATTGGTGGTTTTGTTCTTGAATTCAATAATAACCTGGTTGATGCAAGTATTTTGCGCGACCTGAAAGACATTAAAAAACAGTTCCTGCAGAATTTATATGTTCAGCAGTTACGATAATAACAATCACAAATCATCAATAAACAGAATACATCATGGTGGACATTAAACCCGATGAAATATCAGCGATACTGAGACAGCAGCTCAGCAATTTCAATGTATCGGCCGATCTGGAAGAAGTGGGAACCGTATTACAGGTAGGTGACGGTATCGCCCGTGTGTATGGCCTGAACGGCGTACGCAGTGGTGAACTGGTAGAATTTGAAAGTGGTGTAAAAGCCATTGCCCTTAACCTGGAAGAAGATAATGTGGGTGTGGTACTCATGGGCGAAAGCGGCGATATTAAAGAAGGCGCCAAAGTAAAAAGAACCGGTAAAATTGCCTCTATCAAAGTTGGTGAGGGCGTTGTTGGCCGTGTAATCAATACTTTGGGTGAAGCCATTGATGGTAAAGGCCCAATCACCGGCGACCTTTATGAAATGCCACTGGAGCGTAAAGCACCAGGTGTAATTTACCGTGAGCCTGTAAAAGAACCATTACAAACTGGTATCAAAGCTATTGATGCAATGATTCCCGTAGGTCGTGGACAGCGTGAGCTGGTAATTGGTGACCGGCAGACTGGTAAAACAGCCATCTGTGTGGATACCATTATCAACCAGAAAGAATTTTATGATGCAGGTAAACCTGTTTATTGTATTTATGTAGCCATCGGACAAAAAGCTTCTACCGTTGCCGGTGTAATGAAGACTTTGGCTGATAATGGTGCAATGGCTTATACTACCATCGTATCTGCTTCTGCATCAGATCCAGCTCCACAGCAGTTCTACGCGCCATTTGCCGGCGCTGCTATTGGGGAATTTTTCCGTGATACCGGTCGCCCTGCACTAATCATCTATGATGATTTATCAAAACAGGCGGTTGCTTACCGTGAGGTTTCTCTGTTGTTGAGAAGACCTCCCGGACGTGAAGCTTATCCAGGTGACGTATTCTACCTGCACAGCCGTTTGCTGGAGCGCGCAGCGAAAGTAATTGCCAATGATGATGTGGCTAAGAATATGAACGATTTACCAGAGTCAATCAAACACCTTGTAAAAGGTGGTGGTTCGCTCACTGCATTGCCAATCATTGAAACACAGGCTGGCGACGTATCTGCCTATATCCCAACCAACGTAATCTCGATTACCGATGGACAGATATTCTTAGAAGGTAACCTGTTTAATGCAGGTATCCGTCCTGCAATTAACGTGGGTATCTCTGTAAGCCGTGTGGGTGGTAATGCGCAGATTAAATCCATGAAAAAAGTTTCGGGTACACTGAAACTCGATCAGGCCCTGTATCGTGAAATGGAAGCTTTCTCTAAATTCGGTGGTGACCTCGATGCTGCTACTAAAATGGTACTCGATAAAGGTGCCCGTAACGTAGAAATTCTGAAACAAGCTCAGTACTCACCATTCTCAGTAGAAAAACAGGTAGCGATTATTTACCTCGGTACGCAGGGTCTCTTGCGTGAAGTAGCGGTAAAGAAAGTGAAAGAGTTTGAAGCACATTTCCTGATGGAAATGGAGAACAAACTGCCTGATGTACTGGCTGAGTTTAAAAAAGGTAACCTGCCAGAAGATGGTGTCAATAAAATGACTGAACTGGCAAAAAGCCTGATGCCTCAGTATAAATAAGCGAAATAGCTTTGATAATATAGGAGCCCCCGGAACAATTCCGGGGGCTTTTTGTTGTTGCCATAACCGCTTCGTACAGATTTAATATTTTGAAGCTGTACTTCAGGAGCCTGTAATTAATGCTAATTACCTTATATGCACCAGATTCTGGAACAACATATCCGCTCTAAACTTGGGAATGATACAGGTGGACTGGAAGAAGTAATCAGCTACTTCAAACCAATGAAACTGAAGCGTAATGAATACCTGCTGCGCGAAGGTGAATTATGTCGCTCCTGTTATTTTATAGTAAGTGGGGCTGTACAGGTTTTTACAATTGATGCAGCCGGGAATGAAACTACACGCGATTTTATTTTTGAAGAACAATGGTTGATGGAAATCAATAGTTTTCTGCAACAGGTACCATCAAAAGAATTTTTTCGTTCCATTGAAGCTTCGCAGGTATTGGCCATCAGCCGAGAGCATTTTATGGAACTATCCATTCGCTTTCCACAGTTTGAAAAGATGTACAGACAGATACTTGAATTGTCTTACGCTAATTCGATTTATCGAATTAATACATTTGTTTCAATGGATGCACTGGAACGTCTGCGATGGATGATGGATAATCAGCCTAAACTCTTTACGAGATTATCCAGTAAAATGATCGCCTCTTATCTCGGTATTTCAGCCGAAACCTATACCCGTTTAAAAGGGAAATTATAAAGTCTTGACATTTATCAAGAGTCCTGCGTACTCGTTTTTTCATTTTTGTAAGGTCAAATCATTCATCAAAAAATTACAATTATGAAAGAGTACCTGTTATTGTTCTACAACCAATCCGGTAATGGAAAGTATATCACTTCACCCGATGATATGCTCGATGATATGCCTAAGTGGCAACAATGGATTGGTAATATTGCCATGCAAGGGAAACTTGTATCCAGCCAGCCGATTGAATTCGACGGAACGGTAGTCACAAAAAAGGGGATACAGCAAGGACCCTTTATTCAGGGAAACATTTTGCTTACCGGATACCTGCTTTGTAAAGCAGACAGTTTAGAAGAGGTGAAAGAATGGTCTGCAACCTGCCCAATCCTGAAATATGAAAATGGTAGTGTTGAAATCCGTCCTGTAATGCCTTTCGAAATATAATACCTAACCATCAAAACTATTTTATGCGAAATATATTAGCCGCAGGACGATGGTTATTTATTCTGTCATTCCTGTTATATACAGGCTTACATTTCGGCCTGCCACAAGCGGGTGCCGAAATGATACCCTCTTTTTTCCCGGCGAGAGTATTGCTGAATTATGTTACCGGAATATTGGTAACAGCTTTTATCGTTAGTTGCCTGATCGGAAAATACGACCAGCTTGCTTCAATGCTTATGGCATTGTATGTTTTACTGACGATATTTTTTATTCATATTCCGCGTGCTGCAGACAATACCAACGATATGTTGAATATTTTCCGCAATATCATGGTAATCGGTGCCTTACTCATGTATGCAAAAGCATTTGCAAAAGATCGCTTTCTTGCTGCGAATTAAAGAAGTGAAACACTACCAGCCCGCATGAACTGGTAGTGTTTTTATGAAGTCATATTAGTCGCTTGTATAAGGTTCAAGATGGCCCATTTTACCTTCTGCATAACGTTTTCTGGTTTCTTGCATCTGAGCAGCCGTAGTCATCACAAATGGACCGCCATAAGTAATGCTTTCCTGTAAGGGAATGCCTGTTGCAAACATAAATTCCAGGCCATCATTGTCTGCGTTTATTTCTACAATATCACCTTCTGTATCATAATTGATCAGTCTTTGTCCGTTAATAGCCTGATTGGCCGTTGTACCGCTTCCCTTTAATCCATATACAAAAGCCATTTGTGCAGAGGCCAATTCAATTCTTTTCCCTGGCTTGAGAGAAATATGTAAAAGTGTTACATCTGTTACCATGCGATTTGGTGAAGACAATGCCCCAAAACTGCCATGTATTACGCGAATGGTATAATCATCTGTTTCCAGTTCAGGTATATCAGCCGCGCTTGCGTGCATGGCTTTTGGCGATATCATGCGTTGGTTTTCAGTATGATTCACCCATATCTGAAAACCATGAGTGGTTATACCTTTTATGGAAGGAAATTCATCATGATGAATTCCACTGCCGGCCTGGGTAATATGTAAACCGCCCGGTTCAATTGTGCTGAAATCACCATTGCTGTCGCGGTTGATAAAGCTTCCCTGACTATCCGGAAGCATATAAGTCATTACTGAAATACCTGCATGTGGATGAGGACCGAAAACAGGTCTGTCCATATTAAATTCTGTAAATACCAGAAAGGGTTCAATCGGGTAATCTTTTGCCATGATGTTCACACCCTGTAATCCCGGGAAATCGGGTGAGAAATTCAATTGTGTATTGGCTGTAACCTGTTTAATACGATGTTTCATCATTTGTTTTATCGTTATAGAAAGCAAATATCTGTGCGTTGCTTTACATTTGCAAGTAGTTACACTTATGTACAGTAGTAACATCTTGTAAAGTGTTATTGTAAAACAATGTGTTGTGAAAAGTAAAAAAATCGTTAAGAAAGAAAATGCCTGCCCGGTCAGAAGTACACTTGATCTTATTGGGGGTAAATGGGCTTTTGCCATTCTCTATACCCTGATGGATGGTACCAAGCGGTTTAAAGAACTGGAAAGAGCCATCGAAGGTATCAACACAAGAATGCTGGTAAAAGAATTAAAGTCTTTGGAGGCCAACGGTATTATTAAACGGAAAGCTTACGCTACTGTACCACCTACGGTTGAATACAGTTTAACAGCAATGGGAAAAAACCTTAAACCTGTATTTTCCGCGATACAGAAATGGGCAGCTGAGCATATTTAGCTTTTATTTTACCATACCATTTACAATTACCAGGAGTGATCTCTCCCTCATCTGTATCATTAGAAAGCTTCTTTATTCTTTATAGTGTTGATAATCAATAAGTTAATTTTTTATAGAAAAGTTTCATTTATAATTTGGTTTATAAAATAAACTATTCTATGTTTGCTCTGTCAAAACAACGAGCAATGAAAAAAAGCATAATAGCCCTGCTGATACTGGTACCCTTTCTGGCTGGGGCGCAGGTAAAAATCACGGGTTCTGTGAAAGATCATAAAGGACGCATACTCGCAGGCGCCAATATCGTGGTAAAAGGATCATATGATGGCGGCGTATCAGATTCAACGGGTCATTTCTCTTTTAAAACCTATGAGAAGGGCAAACAGGTGGTTGTGGCTACCAATATGGGTAATAAAACGGTAGAACAGGAAGTTACTATCGACACCACAATCATCAGTATTGATTTTGTGTTGAAAGAAGAAATCAGCGAATTAAAAGCAGTAACCGTTACCGCCGGAAGTTTTGAAGCAGGCGATAAGAAAAAAGCAGCCACCGTATTGAGTTCATTGGATGTATATACAACGGGTGGTGCCAATGCCGATATCTCGGCCGTGGTAAAAACATTACCCGGTGCACAACAGGTGGGTGAACAGGAAGGTTTATTTGTTCGCGGTGGCGCCGGTTATGAAGCCAAACAATTTATTGATGGAACACTGGTGAATAATCCTTTTTTGGCAAGTGTTCCCGATATCGCATCAAGGGGTCGTTTTGCACCAGCTTTATTTAAAGGAACCATTTTTAGTACAGGTGGTTATTCAGCTTTATATGGCCAGGCACTTTCTTCAGCACTTATCATGGAGAGTATTGATATACCCGATCGTTCAGAAGTTTCTGCGTCCATATCTGCATTGTTGCTGGGTGCTGGTCTGCAGAAAGTAGCGAAAGATAAAAAATCGTCATGGGGTGGTAATTATGGTTACACTAACCTGGCTGCGTACTTCGGTATTGTAAAACAACAACCGGAATATTTCAGAATGCCTGACTTTCATACAGCCGACCTGAACTTCCGCACCAAAACCAAAACAGGTGGTATGGTAAAATACTACAGCACTTTTGGCTCAAGTGATCTTGGTTTACGCAGGGCCAATATCGATGACCCCACCCTTAAAAATGCATTTGGCCTGAATAACCTTAACTGGTACCATAACCTGAGCTGGAGAGATAACCTGGGTAATGGCTGGAAAATGAATCTGGGACTGGGTTACAGCATCGATGTAAATAAAATTGATCAGCAAATTCAAAACCAGCAGAACCAGAAAGTAACAACGGGTCAGCCCTGGATCGATAACAGCAATTTCAACATCAATACCCGTTCCGATTTGTCGCAGGTAAAAGCTGTATTTGATAAACGTTTAAGTGGGATCAGTGTAATACGTTTTGGTGGTGAATACATGTATTTCTATAACAGAAGCACGTTCAATAATTTTAAAGCGCTCTTACCCGATCATTTCAAAGCCTTATTTTCTGAAGCTGATCTTTATATAACCAATGACCTGGCTGCTAAAGTAGGTGCTCGTTTTGAACATTCATCATTGATCAACAAAGCCAATATCGCACCTCGTTTGTCGCTGGCCTATAAAACAGGTAAAGGTGCGCAGATGAGTGTTGCTTATGGTGAGTTTTATCAGAAGCCGGAAAACACATATCTGTATAGCACAACCAATTTCGGTTATTCAAAAGCAACACACTATATCGCCAACTATATCAAGAATACCACATTGCAAACCTTTAGAATTGAGGCATTCTATAAAAAGTATGATGGTCTGGTTAAAACCTATCCGGTTATGAACAATGCAGGTGCAGGTGATGCAAAAGGAATTGAATTGTTCTGGAGAGATAAAAAAACATTCAAAGGCCTCGATTATTGGGTGAGTTATTCTTATCTCGATACCAAGCGCGATTTCCTCAATTACCCTAAAGAACTGCAACCCACATTTGCGGCCAATCATACAGCATCATTTGTGATGAAACGTTTTATCAGCAAAATCAATACAGGATTCAACTTCACCTACTCCTATGCAACAGGCCGGCCTTATTACAACCTGCAGCAGAGTGGTGCACAATTTATAATCGCCGACCAGGGAAAAACCATGGATTATCATAACCTGGGTTTCAGTTTTAACTACCTCACTTCTTTAGGAAAAGCGTATGCGGTAATAGTAGGTTCAGTAACCAATGTGCTGAATAGCAAACAGGTATTTGGCTATAACTATTCTTATAATGGCGCAAGAAAAGAAGCCATTACGCCACCTGCACCACAGTTTTTCTTTCTCGGTGTTTTCCTGAGCTGGGGTGTAGACAGGAGACAGGATGCAATTAATAACAATTTATAGGCTACAAGCTGCAAGAAAGAAATCGAGAAACCTCCGAAGGAGTCCTTTGGACAAAGATCAAAAAATAAAAAATAAATTTTATGAACAACGAACAACGCGATGAAGAACTCTGGCAGATTGCAAAAGCAAGAGCCGGTTTTAAATGGGGGGTATTCAGCTATTTTGTAGTAAATACATTCCTTGTAGGGATTTGGTTTTTCTCTCCAGGAGACCACCCCTATTTCTGGCCCATCTGGCCAATATTAGGATGGGGTGTTGGACTTGCCTTCCAGTATTTTCACGCATACCATGGCAGTAAATTTTTGAGTGCTGCGAATGAGTATGAGAAGTTGAAGAACAGGAAATAAGGAATAAGGAACAAGAAATAAGAAATAAGCTGCAAGAGAGAAATCTCAAAAGGAGTCTTTTGCACAAGAAATCAAAGATCAAAAAATCAAAAATCAATTGTATGAAACAAATCATCATTATTTTATCAATGTTATTTGCCGGTCAGTTAGTGGCGCAAACTAAGTATGAAACAGGTATGCAAAAAGGGCTGGAGCAATTTGCTGCCGTAAAATCTGTGGAAGACATGGCAGCGGCATCGGCTTTTTTTGAAAGAATTGCAGATGCAGAAAAAGATAAATGGCTGCCTTATTATTACGCTGCTTATGCCAATCATTTAACAGGCTGGATGAACCCTAAAGCCGATAAAGATAAAGTAGCGGAAAAAAGTAAGGATCTGTTAAGCAAAGCAGAGGCCCTCGAAAGAAATGCAGAAACCTATTGCATGCGTCAAATGATTGCCATTCAGCAAATGACGGTTGATCCTATGTCGCGCTGGCAGACTTATGGCACAGAAGCCGGTAACGCCCTCGCAGAAGCCAGGAAAATAGATGCTGCCAATCCAAGAATTTACTTGCTGGATGGACAAACACTGATGAACACACCGGAAGCATTTGGCGGAGGTAAGGCTGTGGCAAAAAAATTATTTGAAAAAGCAGTGGAACTGTTTGGGAGTTTTAAACCAGCATCTCCTATACATCCCACATGGGGTAAAGATCAGGCTACACAATTGTTAGCTGCCTGTCAGTAATTTGATTTGTAAACTCATGGAACTACACAACTGTTCCAATAACTTTAAATGATGGATCAATTGTTTTCAGTTTTATTGATGCTTCATATTGCAGGTGGTGGTACCGGGTTAATTGCCGGTACCATTGCCGCATCAGTAAAGAAAGGATCAAAGCCACATCTGTTATCGGGTATTGTTTTCTTTTGGGGCATGCTCACTGCATCGCTCAGTGCATTGGTATTGAGCCGGATTCCCGGTCATGAAAACCTTTTTCTTTTTGCTGTAGGGGGCTTTACATTATACATGATTCTTACCGGGTACAGGATTGTTATTTTAAAACGTAAATTCAAGACGATACCTGTAAAAATCCCGTTAACTGATTACCTGATTACTGTTTTCGGATTGTTGTTTGCCATTTTCCTGCTGATACAATCTGTAAAAGGATTATTGAATGGTTATATGTTTAGTATTGTACCGGGTGTTTTTGGTGGCATCTGTTTGAGTTATGTGCTGCTCGATGCAAAACTATTTATGGGTCGTACCACTATCAAAACCTCATGGATGTACAGTCATATAGTTCGTATGATGGGCGCCATGATTGCCTCATACACTGCATTCCTGGTAGTAAACGTACAGATTGAAATGCAGTGGATATTATGGTTATTACCCAGTGTAATTGGTAGTATCTTTATTACCCAGTTTATCCGGAAATATGTTGTGTCTACCCAAAAATAACTGCCATGTCTGAACAAGTACAAGATAACGAACAGGGAAAAGATTTTTCTCCCGAAGAAAGTTTTCAGTTGATTAAATCCATGATCAGCAAAACAAAAGATGCTGTTGCTGTAGACAGTTTTTATTTACTGTTTTGGGGATGGCTGGTTTTTGTATGCTGTGTGGTGGAATATGTACTGATGGTTTGCTTCAAATACCCATATCATAGTTTTGTATGGTTGACCATGCCATTGGGCGGTATCGTTTCAGCAGTTTATAGCACAAGACAGGCCAGAAAGAGAAAATCAACAACCTATATTGAAGAAGCATTGGGCTTTCTCTGGATTGCCATAGGGATGGCTTTTTTTGTAATGGTATTTATTAATGTTATCTCAGACGCCTGGAAAACTGCTTTTACCTACTATATACTCATGTATGGTATCGGCACTTTCGTGAGTGGTAAACTCATCAGGTTCCGGCCATTGGTAATCGGTGGAATACTAAATTTTATCCTTGCTGCCGTATCTATTAAGTTTAATTTCGCCAACCAGTTACTGATTGGTGCGTTGGCGATATTGATTAGTTATATCATACCCGGCCATTTATTACGAATCAGACATAATACCAAAAAGCAATAAATCATGGCAGATGAAAAAAAAATGACGGAACAGGAAAGCCTGGACCTCATTACCAATATGATCCGCAAGGCCAAAGGCAGCTACCATGAAACAGGTATCGGTTCACTGCTATGGGGTACAGTGGTGGCTATTGCATCTTTTTTGACTTATTTCCAAAGGACTTACGATTTTAATATAGGATTTGATATCTGGTTGATTGTACTGGCGGCCATTATACCACAGATCGTTATATCGGTACGGGAAAAACGATCAACACAGGTAAAAAAATATGAAGATGACGCCCTCAATACCGTATGGCTTGTTTTTGGTATCAGCATATTTGGTTTGAACTTTTACCAATCAATTGTACCAGGTGTAACGGCTGATATCATTCAACAGGAAGGCTGGCAAATGACAAAAAATTACCTCGATGGCAGTAAACCCGATGAGATACTAAAACCTTTTCCGCCCAGTTTCTATTCTTTATTCATACTGCTTTATGCCTTTCCTACATTGGTAACAGGTATTGTAAAACAGTTTAAACCCATGTTATTCGGTGCTATTATTGCTTATGGATTATTTATCTGCTCCTGTTTTACCCGCTCAGAATACGACTGGTTGCTGGGTGGTGCGGCAGCCATCATCTGCTGGTTTATTCCCGGCATTATTTTAAGAAGAAAATACCTGGCCCAACAGCGAAAGCATGTTTAAAGAACTGGATCCCATATTACATTCACAATTACGACTGGCCGTCGTAAGCCTGCTTATTGGTGTAAAAGAAGCGGAATTCACTTTTATCCGCGAAAAAACCAATGCTACAGCAGGTAACCTGAGCGTGCAGGTCCAGAAACTGAAGGATGCTGGTTATATTGAAGTAACTAAACAGTTTAAAGACAATTATCCCCAAACAACCTGTAAGATCACCCCCAAAGGCATAGAGGCATTTGAAGCCTATGTACAGGCTTTGCAACAGTACCTGAAAGTAGGGGGGTGAGGAGTCGGATGTAGGATCTCGGATGTCAGATTTGAATAGTAGGGAAGTTTATAGTCTATTAGACCATAGTCCAGCTTTTCACTTTTTCTTCTGCTTATCTCCCAAACTTCCGCAGTACTTTTGGTGTTATAGTAATACATGCAATCAATTATACAGGTAAAAGGATTAACCAAGTCATTTAAAAACCTCACTGCCGTAAAGGATTTATCTTTTACCGTGAACGAAGGTGATGTGTACGGATTCCTCGGTCAGAATGGAGCCGGTAAAAGCACTACCATCCGGATGTTACTTACCCTGATTGAACCAACTGCCGGTTCCATCGAATTATTTGGTATGCCCCTTAACACCCACAGGACTGAAATACTCAGACAGGTAGGAGCCGTGATTGAAAAACCTGATGTTTACAAATACCTCAGCGCCATTGAAAACCTTCGCATTTTTGCCCGTCTGAGTGGATTGAAACCTACCGACCAGCAGTTAATGCAACAGCTTGAAATGGTAGGTCTGGCAGGCAGAGCAAAAGATACAGTGAAAACATTTTCGCAGGGAATGAAACAAAGACTGGGTATTGCGGTGGCGCTGATCCATGACCCCCAACTGATTATTCTTGATGAACCCACCAATGGACTTGACCCACAAGGTATTGCGGATATCAGAAACCTGATTCGTCATTTGAGCCGTGACCTTAATAAAACCGTCCTGGTATCATCGCACCTGTTGAATGAAATTGAACAGATAGCAACCAGGGTACTGATCATTGATAAAGGAAGTAAACTGGTGGAAGGTGCGGCTGCAGATCTCTTCGATCCCTCACAAACACTGGTTGAACTGGAAACATTAAACAATGAAGCTGCTTTATTACAATTACAGGAAAGTAAATGGGCGGCTAACCTTCAGCCAAGAAGAACAGGTGCTTTGCTGATCAAGCTCCATAGGAATCAGATACCTGGCTTACATAAAGACCTGGTAGAAATGCAGATTCCCCTACTTTCCTTACAGCCACGTCATTCGCTGGAAGATTATTTTTTACAGGTAACATCAGGACAACATGCGCACACTCATTAATATTGAATTGTACAAAATATTCAGAAGGCCAAGAACCTATATTGCTTTCGCTGCTATTACAGCATTGATTGTACTCATTCAGTTTGGACTGAAAGTAGATGGGCAGACTTATGTAGATTTTATGTTGAACGATATTGGTTCAACGCTTGAAATTGATGGAAATGTCCTTAATGGGTACCTGATTTGTTATATAATGTTGCAATTATTACTGGTACATGTGCCATTACTGATTGCGTTAATTGCAGCAGATATGATTTCGGGAGAAGCCAATATGGGCACACTCAGGGTATTGCTCTCAAAACCCTATAGCCGCACTTCTTTTATGCTGGCAAAATTTATTGCGTCAACCATCTATACATTACTGTTATTGGTATGGCTTGCTTTTCTTGCATTATTTGTAAGTATGTGGATTTTTGGAACAGATGATATGTTCCTGATGAAAAGTAACTACGTAGTCTTATTAAAAGAGAACGACGTATTCTGGAGATATATTGGTGCATTTCTTTTTGCAGCACTGGCTATGACAACAGTTGCTGCATTGGGCTTCTTTCTGTCGGTATTTGCTGAAAACTCTATTGGCCCTATTGTGGCTACCATGAGTGTAATTATATTTCTGACCATACTGAGTACCATGAATATTCCGGTTTTTAATATCGTAAAACCCTACCTCTTTACTACCCATATGATTAGCTGGAAAGAGTTTTTTGATATACAGGTAACAGAGTCTAATGAAGCTATTCTGGGCAGTATTCAGAATAAGGAACGGATACTTAATTCAGCCATTGTGCTATTTATTCATATCATCCTATTTGTATCTGGAGCTATTATGGTATTCAGAAAAAAAGATATTTTAAGTTAAAAGAAATACCATGCAGAAAATTGTCATACTGTTTTTTATTTTCCAATTCGCTCTCTCTGCTTCAGGTCAGGATGCAACGGCATTGGTGATGAAAGTAAAAGCTAAACTTGATCAGGTAAACGACTATGAAGCCGATGGGAAAATGAAAACGAATGTTGCATTTATTAAAGCACCAATCGGCAAAGTGAAAATTTTTTATAAAAAACCCAATAAGTTCAAGCTGAAAAAAGATGGTGGTATTTCTCTTCTTCCGAAAGGTGGTGTTTCAGTTAATATGAATTCACTCGTAACAACTGATGAGTTCGTGGCTTTGGCAGCTGGAGAAGCTGTTGTAGGGGGTGTAAAAACAACCGTTGTAAAAATGTTACCTACCAACGAAAACAGCGAAGTGGTGTTAACAACCATGTATATTGATGAAGCTAATCTGCTCATTAAAAAGGCCGTATCTACCACCAAAGAAAATGGTACTTATGAAATTGAAATGAGCTATGGGAAATTTGCTTCTTACGGTTTACCCGATAAAGTGATTTTTAGTTTTAATACTAAAAATTATAAATTACCTAAAGGGCTCACACTTGAATTTGATGACAATGAAAAGCCGCTGACAGAAGAACAGAAGCTGAGAAATAAAAAAGGACGAGTGGAAATTACTTATTCGAGTTATGCCATTAATAAAGGTATAGCAGATACGGTATTTAAATAATCAGAACAAAGTAATCGACCAGTCGCGCTGAAATTCTTCTCCCGGAGTCAACTTGTAGATGCCTTCTTTCTCTTCAAGCTTGCCGGATGCAGTTACGCTATCGGCTATACCACACCAGGGTTCTATGCAAATAAAATCGGCGTCTTTTGCACTCCAGATACCCATATAAGGAAAGTTTGAATAGGTTAAGCAAAGACCATGTGGATGCTTATTGCATAAAATGGAAATGCTGGTAGACTGAAGAGCTTTGAATACCAGTGCGTCTCCGTAAAATAATGATTTACGCAACGCCAGCCGATCTGTATCGATAAAAAATGTTACGGGTACTTCTTTAATTAACCCTGCATCTGATAAAGGCCAGATACCTGCATCTTCTTTCTGATTAAACTGAAGATAATAATCCTCAAATACAGTTCCTGTAACCAAAGGCACTGCAAATGCAGGATGTGCACCAACAGAAAAATACATTTCCTGTTTATCTGTATTCTTAACATTGTAAGTGACAAGAACATTGTTTTCTTCCAGGCGATAGCCTATGGAGAAAGAAAACCTGAAAGGATACACAAGCAGGCTTTCACTATCGGCCGACAAAGAGAAAATAATTGAATCTTCAGATGGCTGTATTGCCTCAAAAATTCTTTCACGTGCAAACCCATGACGGCCTAACTGGTACTCGTTATTATTGAACCGGTAACTATTATTTTTTAATCCGCCAACAATAGGAAATAAAACAGGGCTTTTTTTGCCCCAGAAATCCGGGTCGCCAGACCACATATATTCCAGTCCGTTGACGCAATGACGGATATGCTGAAGTTCAGCCCCTTTATCGCTGATGCTTACCGATAAAAATTCATTGGAAAGATGGTAAAGCTGCATGTGTTATTCTGTTTCTTCAATCCTTTCATCCACTGCATTGGCGAGCATACGTGCACTCATTTTACGAAGCGGGTTCAACCGCATTTCTGCATAACCCATACGGAGACGTATAATTTCAATACATTCAAAAACAGCGGCGAGGAATGAACTGTGATCAGCTTTACCTTTTCCGGCAATATCAAATGCAGTTCCATGATCCGGACTGGTACGAACAGCATTTAACCCGGCAGTATAATTTACACCTTCACCGGCAGCGAGTGATTTAAAAGGTATGAGACCCTGATCATGGTACATGGCGAGCACGGCATCAAAACGTTCATGTTGCCCACGGGCAAAAAAAGCGTCTGCGCTGTAAGGCCCAAATACCAGCATATTATGTTTGGCTTCTTTGATAGCAGGTTTAATAATGGCTTCTTCTTCACTGCCAATCAAACCCTCATCACCAGCATGTGGGTTAAGACCCAACACAGCAATTTTGGGTTTATCAATACCAAAATCTTTTTGCAAACTACTGTGCATGATTTTCAGCTTGCTCAAAATACCTTCTTTGGTAATATGTTTGGCTACATCAGCAACTGTTACATGTTCGGTAACAAGACCTATCCGCATATTTTCAGCAACCATGAACATGAGTACATCATTCACACCAAAAAGATCTTTCAGGTAAGGGGTATGACCACTATAATTGAAATCGGCAGACTGTATATTCTTTTTATGTATGGGTGCAGTAACCAGACCATGAATATGGCCTGCTTTCAGAGCCTGTGCTGCTTCTTTCAGCGAAATGAGTGCATATTTTCCGCCGGTTTCATTTAATTGTCCGGGTGTAATGGCTATTTCTTCTTCCCAGCAGGGATAAATATTAACCTGTTTGGGGTTGAGCCGGCTGAAATCTTTTCCGCTGGCATAGTTAAAATTGATGTCGGGTAAACTCTTCCGGTAAAAATTGATGCTTTTATTACTGGCAAAAACAACAGGTGTACATATGTCGAGTAAACGATGGTCGCCCATGGTTTTCAGAATCAGCTCAAGACCAATGCCGTTTATGTCGCCACAAGAGAAACCAATCACAGGTTTTTGCATTTCATTCATCAGGAAAGCTTTAGATGGTAAAAATACGGATAATTCAGGGATGGAGATCAGTTCGTAGTCCATAGACCATGGTCCACAGACTATGCTACATCTGCCATCAGACATCCGACATATAAATGTATTTTTGCTTCAATGGAATATACCCTTAAAAAATCGCTGGGGCAGCACTTTCTGAAAGATGAAAATATCTGCAGGCAAATTGTAGATGCTTTGAAACAGGAAAGTTTTTCGCAACTGCTGGAAGTGGGTCCGGGAGGTGGTGCATTAACCAAATATCTGCTTCAGCTACCTGCTATTGATTTTAAAGCAGTGGAGCTGGATGATGAGAAGGTGACTTATCTGGAAGATACTTATCCTACCATCAAAGGAAAAATCATTCACGAAAGTATATTAGAAGTTAACCAGCCATTTAATGAACAGTTTACAGTGGTGGGTAATTTTCCTTACAATATTTCATCGCAGATATTGTTCCGTATACTTGAATGGAAGAAACAGGTGCCCGTAATGATTGGTATGTTTCAGAAAGAAGTGGCAGAAAGGATAGCATCGAAATCGGGTAATAAAGAATATGGGATATTAAGTGTGCTGGTTCAGGCATTTTATGAAGTGGAATACCTGTTTGATGTGCCACAGCAGGCATTTAATCCGCCTCCGAAAGTAATGAGCGGTGTTATTAAACTAAAACGAAGAGAAATTGTTAGTGAGATGAAGAGTGAACGCGCATTTTTTGTACTGGTAAAAGCAGCGTTTAACCAGCGGAGGAAAATGTTGCGTAATCCCTTAAAAGGGATGTTTACACCGGAAGTATTGCAGGAAGCAATTTTCACGAAAAGAGCAGAACAGTTAACCGTTGCCGATTTTGCGGCACTCACATTCAGGATGAAATAACAAGGAAATAGACAAGAAAGAAAATGACAAGGAAAAAGGTGATTATAACAGCGAAAGCTAATCCGTATTTGATGGAAAGACTGGATCGGGCGGGGTATGAGTGTGTTTATTTGCCAGAGATTAATTACGAAGAATTAAAAGAACAAATTAGTGACTGCACAGGGTTAATTGTTACGACCCGGTTACAGATAGACCGTGTGTTGCTGGATGCTGCTACTTCACTTCAATGGATCGGACGTTTGGGAAGTGGGATGGAAAAAATAGATGTAGCTTATGCAACATCAAAAGGAATACAATGTGAAAGCAGTCCGGAAGGAAATCGGAATGCAGTAGCCGAGCAGGCATTGGGCATGTTGCTGAGCCTGATGAACAAAATTAATAGCAGTTATCTGGAAGTAAAAGCCGGTAAATGGATCAGGGATGCCAACAGGGGTGATGAGCTTACGGGTAAAACAGTGGGTATTATTGGTTTTGGAAATACGGGCGAGTCATTTGCTAAAAAACTGGCTTCGTTTGACGTTACCATACTGGCCAATGATCTCTTTAAAACCGATTTTGCAAAAGGTGCTGTGAGAGAAGCAGGAGTAGAACAGATTCAATGTTATGCAGAAGTGGTGAGTCTTCATCTTCCCTTACATGAAGCTACCTATCATTATGCAAATGATCATTTTTTTAACGGATTTGAAAAGCAGCCCTATTTTCTAAGCACTTGCCGTGGAAGAATAACTGATACCAAAGCATTGATACGTGCACTAAAAAACGGGAAGATAAAAGCAGCGGCATTGGATGTATTGGAAAACGAAAAACTGGAAACTTATACAGAAGATGAAAAAGCAGATCTAAATTGGCTATTGGAACAACCCAATGTAATCATCACACCGCATATTGCTGGCTATAGCCATGAATCGTATTACCTGATGCCGAAAATTTTGTTGGATAAATTAGGAATACCAGGCCTTTAAACCCTGCGTAATCTCTGTGTTCTCCTTTCTCTGCGGTGAAACAATAATTACTGATCACCTCAGAGAAAGGAGAACACAGAGGTTACGCAGAGAGATTTGAGTATGTTTTCTCTCCATCTAATTTTCTTACATAGAGCCATGTACAGATTGCGGGCACGAATAATTGATAAATCACCATAAATAAAGAAGATGCCAACGCATTTTGCTGAAATGAGGGATTCTGAACAGGTAACAGCATATGCTTGCCGATAGAACCACCTGAAAAAAGAATGCTGCCAACACAATTCCAGCCAAGGTGTAAGCCAATGGGGAGATAAAGTGAATTGGTTTTAAGAAAAGCATACGCATACATCCATCCGGCAGCCGCTGTGATCAGGAAAATAAAAATCATTTGTACAGGCTGACCAAATGCTCCGAAAGAAAACCAGTGGTATATGCCAAATGCAACGACAGATAGCCAGAGACCTTTGGCAGGTCCGAGTCTTTTCATGGCAATGTACAATAAAGCGCCTCTGAAAATGAGTTCTTCATAAAGTACAGAACGGAGCATCCACCATAGAGCCTGGCCAAAGTCTGACAGACGATAAGAAGTATTCAGTTGCCAGGAAATGCCCGTAAGTAGTGACCTGATCAGGTGGTAGCCGGTTGCCAGTAGCACGGCAATGGTTATTCCAATCAGTAACTGAATTAAACGTTTGCCGGAAACTTGCCAACCCAGTACTGAGAGATTTTTTCTTTCAATCAGCTTTAATAAAATCAGGGAAAGGAAGAGTTCTACCAAAATTCCAATCATAACTAATTGATTTTTAGTTTTTTAGCTGATTTTCAATAACATCAAGATAATTGATTATTTTAAATAAAAAACAATAATAGAAGCAGTGAATTCTATTATATTTTCTATTTTTACAGTCATGCAACGCTGCAATCAAATGTGGCGTTGTATTTTTTTTACCCTTTTTAAACCGAAAGAATATGAGTGAGAGTACCATGTATGTTACCAAGGAGACATTTGAAAAAATGCGTGGAGAGTTACAGAAGATGAAATCGGTAGAACGCCCTGCCGCTTCCCGGGCCATTGCAGAAGCAAGGGAGAAAGGCGACCTGAAGGAAAATGCTGAATATGATGCGGCCAAAGAGGCCCAGGGTATGCTGGAAGCCAAGATCAAACAACTGGAAGGCGCCATCGCCAATGCCAAAATTGTGGATACCAGCGATATTGATACCAGTAAAGTAACCATTCTTACCAAGGTAACCATTACCAATATTGCCACTAAAAAAACGGTTACTTACCAGATTGTAGGCGAGAAAGAAGCAGACCTTAAAGCAGGTAAAATTTCTGCCGGCTCACCCATTGGTAAAGGTTTGATGGGAAAAACAATTGGAGAAGTAGCAGAAGTGCAGGCGCCAACAGGTATCATTAAATTCAAGATCGAAGACATTACTATTTAACTCATATAGCCACTGCAATGAATTCAACACAGGTGTTCATTGCAGTGGCTTATTATCGTCTACCAGTATGACCATTTTCTCCAGAATTATAGCAGGTGAAATTCCATCATACAAAATTGCTGAGAACGAGTCGTTCTTTGCTTTCCTTGATATTTTTCCACTGGCAGAAGGGCATGTTTTGGTAGTCCCGAAAAACGAAACGGATAATTTGTTTAACCTGCCGGATGAATACCTTTCCGGGATTCTTTTGTTTTGCAAACCCATTGCCAAAGCCATCGAAAAAGCATTCCCCTGTAACCGTTGTGGTATTAGTGTAGTAGGCCTTGAAGTGCCACATGCCCATGTACACCTCATTCCCATTAACAGCGCCGACGACCTCAACTTTACAAGAGGTAAACTTAAACTCAGTGCTGAAGAGCTGAAAGCTGTTCAGCAGAAAATTCTGGCAGAACTGTAGGGAGTGAGTAGTCAGTAGTGAATAGTCAGTAGGAAATATTCTTTCACTCACTACCCACAACTCACTACTCACTTTTCTCCTATCTTTAGTCAAACAAACCCCTCCACATGCAAACGACTGCTTCTAAAAGAGTCATCAATGGCTGGGCCATGTACGACTGGGCCAATAGTGTTTATAACCTGGTTATCACATCTACCATCTTCCCGGCCTATTTTGAATCGGTAACAGGCGATGGTAACGATGCCACTTCAAACGATAAAGTTTGGTTATTTGGCCGCGAGTTTGTTAATACTTCATTGTACAATTATGCATTGGCTGTGGCATTTATGATTGTGGCAATCATGTCGCCCATGCTTTCATCCATCGCAGATTATAAGGGTAACAAAAAGAGTTTTCTTTTCTTTTTCTGTACCATGGGTAGTATTGCCTGTACTGCCTTGTTTTTTTATAACAGCAGCAACCTGGCGTATGGACTTGCCTGTATGATTATTGCCTGTGTGGGTTATTGGAGTAGCCTTGTTTTTTACAATTCCTTTCTTCCTGAAATTGCGGCACCCGTTGATCAGGATCGTGTGAGTGCAAAAGGTTTTGCAATGGGGTATATAGGAAGTGTGATTCTTCAGATCATTTGTTTTGTTTTTGTATTAAACCCCGGTTTGTTTGGCATTACATTAGGAAAAGCCTCACAAATTTCTTTTTTGTTGGTAGGTATCTGGTGGTGGGGTTTTGGTCAGTTGGCATTGAGCCGTTTGCCAAAAACAGTACCAGCGGGTAACCCCAACAGTAAAGGCAGTATTTTTACCAATGGGTATAAAGAACTGAATAAGGTATGGAAACAACTCAAACACCTGCCTGTGCTAAAAAAATACCTGGCAGCATTTTTCTTTTTTAATATGGGAGTTCAAACGGTAATGTTAGCCGCTACCTTATATGGCAAGAGTGAATTGAATATTCCTACCACTAATCTGATTATCTCTATCCTCATCATTCAACTGGTAGCTGTGCCGGGTGCATTTACTATCGCCAAACTATCTGACAGGCTGGGTAATTTCCGTGCACTTATGATTACAGTAGCTTTATGGATTATGCTTTGTATTATAGGATATCTATTACCCAGAGATGGCATCAACGAATTTTATGCACTTGCCGTGCTGGTTGGTTTTGTAATGGGAGGTATTCAGTCGTTAAGTCGAAGCACTTATGCTAAACTGATGCCCGAAACAAAAGATACCACTTCTTTCTTCAGTTTTTATGATGTAACAGAAAAGATAGCAATTGTAATCGGGATGTTCAGTTTCGGTTATATCAATGAATACACTGGCTCACAGCGAAACTCAGTGCTCGCACTGGTAGTGTTCTTTGTTATTGGATTGATATTACTCACATTTGCATCAGCCACCAAACACAAACAGGGAAAAGTAGCATAAAGATGAAACTCTATTCAATCAACAGCGGATATTTTAAACTGGATGGCGGAGCTATGTTTGGTGTAGTACCAAAATCGATGTGGAATAAACTGAACCCCTCCGACGAGAATAATATGTGCTCCTGGGCCATGCGTTGTTTATTGGTAGAAGATGGCAACAGACTTATTTTAATTGATAATGGCATGGGCGATAAACAGGATGCCAAATTCTTCGGTCATTATTATCTCCATGGCGATGATACATTGGATAAATCATTGGCTCAATATGGTTTTAACAGAACTGATATTACGGATGTTTTTCTTACACATCTGCACTTCGACCATTGTGGTGGCAGTATCATTCGTGCGGCTGATAAACTGGTACCCGCATTTAAGAATGCTACTTATTGGAGCAATGAAAAACACTGGAACTGGGCGATAAAACCCAACGACCGCGAGAAAGCCTCATTCCTGAAAGAAAATATTCTGCCCATACAGGAAAGTGGGCAGTTACAATTGATTGACACCCCGTCAACCAATTTTACCAACGACGGCCGATTGGAAACAACTCCGTTTATGAACGGTTTTTCTGTTCGATTTGTGAATGGACATACCGAAAAAATGATGCTTCCGCAAATACAATACAGGGGTCGCACATTGGTATATATGGCCGATTTACTGCCTTCTACGGCTCATTTGCCTATTCCGTATGTGATGGCATATGATATGTTTCCACTCACCACACTACAAGAGAAAAAGAATTTCCTACAGGAAGCGGTGGAAAATAACTACATACTGTATTTTGAACATGATCATTTAAATGAATGCTGCAGTCTGCAACTCACAGAAAAAGGGGTAAGGGTTGCAGAAACATTTCCACTTTCTGCTTTATAAAATTTTAGTGTATTGTAGTATTTCACCTGGTTTTTTACTATAAAAAAACAGTGAAAACACGTCATAAAATCAGTGTTTTTCAGACACTTATTGCCATTGTTTCATATTAAGTTTACATTGAAATCCTAGCTTTAACACGCTATTTTAAAATCCAATGTCTAAAAACCAGGTAACTGGATGTCCGAATTGCGGGTGCCGGATATCCTTCAGGCAGTTTGTTCTGCTCAACAATTTTTCCGCGATCAACTGCGATACCTGCAATGCCAGGATAGAAATATCCAATAGAAATGGCAATGCGGTTATCGCAGCTGTATCTGGTCTTATTTCAGCCGGTGCGGTTGTTTTTTCTGCCTATGCAGGTAAACAGTATTTTAATTCTTTTTTTCTGGGGCTTATGGGAGGTATTTTTATGGCCACCATTTTTGTGCTGATCATCTGCCGCTTATTATACAAACGCTCGCAATTGTACAGAAGTGTCAACAGCCGACCTATTCATTATAGTGAAAGCGCAGTTGTTTAGCGATTGAAACTGATCATCGAGCTTAAAGGATAACGCAGGTTGCGGTATTGCATCATATCTACTTTCACACTTCCTACAACGATCGGACTCTCAATACGGAGCGGTATATGATTTGGATCGTCGCTCACCCATACCGTCATTTTTTCACCTCCTTCAAATAAAGTGCCTTTTACCAGCAAGGGTTTAAACTTGATGGCACGGAACTTACCATATTTGGTTTTAATGGTTTCTTTCCCCATGTATTTGATATAAAGATTATACACTTCATTATCAAGAAACATGGCGAAAGGAATTTTATCTTCAGGCTTGTATTTATTGAAGTCGATATTACGCGCATAATAAATGGAACTCAGCACATCCTGAATGCAGCCGGGTACTTTATATACACCTTCTGTTGTTATAGCCGTATTCGTTTCCTGGTTGAAAGTAATATTCTCAAATTTTTTATACCCGCCTTCCTCAATATTGCGGATGAATTTCAGTGGCTGAAGATTGGCTGTATCTATATACGACTCATAGCGGTCGCGTACTTTAAATATCCAGTCATAGCTGGGGTTTGAGCTTCCCTTGCCCACAACATGATAAGCAATGCGGTTATTCATTTTATCGAGAGATACAGAAAAGTTGGCGCTACCAGCATTTACATACAAGCCAATAACAGAATAAAATACATTAAAGGAAATACTTTCTCCTTCTTCAAATGCTTTATTGCGGATGCCACAAAACTCATCTCCGGCCGATAAAGGTTGTAAGCCAATGACCCATGCTGTTAATAAAAGAAATTTCTTCATGCTTGCCTGTCTATTTATTGTTTCTGAACAACCGAATGCCCAGTAGAAAAATACTTCCCGCTACGGCCGGAATAATCAGGTTTATAATCCAGATACTCCCGGTGGTTGCAATGATGCCTAAGAGGTTAGAGCTTAACAAGCCGAATAAGAGCAAACTCACTTCACCCCTGATACCCAGTTCGGCCAGTGTAATGCTCGGTACAATCGATAAAACCAGTAACATTACGGCCACTAATGCTGCTGTATCAACAGCACTTATTCCTACTTCGAACACCTGCATCATTAGTACATATTGCACTATAAATACAACGTACCGGAGCGCAGAAAGAAGTAAAATTTTTGTTAAGAACCACCAATCCAGCTTCTCCATATTCTCTACTACAAATCGGTATCGTGCCACGAATGGTATTTTTTCGAGTAACCGGATCAGCCAGGACAACTTATAATACATAACAATAAGTAAAATCGTGCCAAAACAGAGTACACTCATCAGGCCGGTTAACCAGAACATAGACAATCCTTCAAGGTGGTGGGTTGCATCAAGAATAAAAAACCGCATATATAACATGCCAAGCAAGCCCATAACAAAGTTCACTATGATTAAACTCATGCTGCCTACCATTGAAATAGCCATCCCTTTCAGGCGATGACCATCATCGAGATAAAGCGATCTCGCTGCCGATTCACCCAAACGGTTGATGCTGTTGAATACCAGTGCATGTCCCGACAAAGTGGCTTTCATTGCTTTGCCAAAGGAAACTTTTTGTACAGAATTAACCAGTACTTTCCATTTAAATGCTTCCACACCAAAATTGGCTCCAAGTAACAGTACTACCAATATGAATTTCCAGGATTGGGAACCACTGGCTGAGGCAAGAATCATATCCCATGACTGCTGCAGGTTATCCTGTGTCTGTATTTGCCTGTAAATCGAATATCCGAGCCATACAAAAAGAATAGGGCCAAGAAAATAATTGAGGAATATTTTAAAACGCTTGTTCAGAAAAAGAAATATTTATTCAGTACAAAGAACGGGGAAATAAGGGAGATAGTGGATAGTCCATGGTCCATAGGCAATGGTAAAACCAAATCCGTTTTACTATTGACTATGGACCATAAACCATGGACTCTTCCTTCTTTCTTCCGTATTTTCACCCCTGAATGGCAAAAGATGAAATTATATTAGGGATAGATCCCGGCACCCAACTGATGGGTTATGCTTTATTGCGTATTCATAAGGGACAGCCACAGGTTTTATTGATGGATGTTTTGAAACTAACTGCCCAAAAAGATATCTATGCCCGTCTGGAAACCATTCATACCCGTGTTTGTGAGTTGGTTAAACTATATAAACCATCCACCTTTGCTATTGAAGCACCCTTCTTTGGTAAAAATGTGCAGAGTATGCTGAAACTGGGAAGGGCGCAGGGTGTGGCTATTGCAGCCGCTATACAGGCTGGTTTAACGGTTACTGAATATTCTCCTAAAAAAGTAAAACAGTCCATCACCGGTAATGGTAATGCCGATAAGGATCAGGTATGGAAAATGTTACAGCGTATTTTACAGATCGAAGAAAAGCCACAATACTTTGACGCCACCGATGCACTGGCAGTGGCACTTTGTCATCACTATCAGTCATCATCGCCGCTGGCAGCAACAGGTAAAGGACTGAAAGGATGGGAAGACTTTATTACAAAAAATCCGGGGAGAGTGAAGAAGATTTGATGATGTCGGATGTCGGATGTCGGATGACGGATGACGGATGACGGATGACGGATGATTTTTGACTTTGCAAGTTACAATTCTTTTCAAATCAGACATCAGCGATCCGACATCATCACATCTATTTCAAGTATCCAGTTAACACAAGTACCAGCAAGATGGCGCCTCCGATTACCCTGTACCAGCCAAATAAACGAAAGCCATGCTTTTGAAGAAAACCGATAAAAAATTTAATGGCGAGCATGGCTACTATAAACGCAACCACATTACCCACTGCCAATGCTATCAGGTTATCTGTATTGGTTAACATCTCCGGATTTTCCTTCCAGGCTTTGAGTAATTTATAGCCTGTTGCAGCGGCCATCGTAGGCACAGCGAGGAAAAAAGAAAATTCTGCGGCCAAACCCCTGTTTAGTTTTTGCTGCATACCACCAATAATACTTGCCGCACTTCTGCTCACACCCGGAATCATGGCTACACATTGCCATAAACCAATCATAAAGGCACGAACAAAACCAATTTCCTCTTCTTTCTCAATTACGGGCTGCTGAAACAGTTTATCGATAAATAATAAAACCACACCACCAGCTAACATGGTAATGGCTACCGTGAGTGGACTTTCCAGCAGGTAATCAATCTTATCAGAAAACAAAGCCCCAAGAGCGAGTGCGGGAATAACAGCAATCAGCAGCTTGAGGTAAAAATTCCAGCGATTGAGGGGGAAGAATTTTTTACGATACAATACCACCACCGATAAAATGGCACCCAACTGAATGGCCACTTCAAATAATTTGGTAAAATCGTCTTTGGCAATGCCTAAAAAAGAACTGGCAATGATCATGTGACCAGTAGATGAGATAGGCAGAAATTCTGTTAATCCCTCTACAATAGCAATTATGATGGCATCGAATATAGACATGGGAGAGTAAATGATGAATGGGCAATGGTGAATGGTCAATGGTGAGGGGTCAATGGGGAATAATTTCTTTATACTTATTATTCACCATTGACTATTCACCATTACTTACTTTTTTTAAAGATGGCATATATCTCTACAACCAGGCCAATGATGATAAGAATTGGTGCAATGGTAATGCGGGTAGTGCCATAAACTTCTTTGTAATCAAAAACATTGGGGTCGCTGCTCTTGCCACCGCTCATGAGAAAAAATCCGAGGGCAATAATCACAGCACCTATCAGCATCCACTTATAATTTTCTTTCGTAAAAAGAGGGGCTGCTGTATTTTTTGTTTCACTCATATAAGTTGGTTTTATTGGTCAATGGTTAAAAGTGAGTGGTGAGTAGTCAGTAGTGAGTTGATACAAGTAGTAGTTTACTCACTGCTCACTATTCACTACTCACTAAAATTAATAAAGGTCATCCAGTTTCATCTTCAAATACTTCAACACACTGCGATGGGTGCTATATACAGAAATGCCTACACCCAGTATAATCAATCCACCAAATAGGATAAAAGTAAGCTTCCAGTCGCGAATGGCTTTCAGTTGCGGAAACTGGCTCTCGGCCCAGCTGATAATACTGAATAGTAATAAAATAGCAATGCCGGCACTGATGAGTCCATTAATTACAGCCCTGATATTTAAAGGCCGTGCAATAAAACTGCGGGTGGCGCCTACCATCTGCATGGTTTTAATGAGGAAACGGTTACTGAACATGGCCAGACGAATGGTATTGTCAATACTAACAATTACAATAAGACAAAGAATAATAGCAATTACCAGAAAGATCAGACCAATTTTAGCGGCACGTTCGTTCAGGTTACCTACCAGTGTTTGCGGGTATTGAATATCAGTAATCTGGTTGCCATATTTGCCGAGGAGTTCGGTAGAAATATGTGCCAGACTGTCTTTGTTTACATAATTGGCTTTCGCATAAAAATCAATACTCTCAGGAAGTGGGTTCATGTCGAGTATTTTGGCCCAGTCTTCATTGTTCTCACGGTTCCATATCTCCTGTGCCATTTTTTTGTCGACATAAGTAACTGTCTTGGTATAGGGCCTGCCTGCAATATATTGCTGAATCTGCCCGATGGTATCCTTGTTCAAAGTACGCAGATAGGCACTGATACGGATATCTTCCTTAAAAGCATTACCCACCGAATTAATATTCAGGAAAAACCACCCCATGATACCCATGATCAGCAATACCAGTCCTACACCAATGATGGAATAGATATAATTGGGTTTGCTACGTTTTAAAGAAGATTTTGCGCTGTCTGCCATACTTACCGGTTTTTCTTTCCCCCTTCTCCTTTCAAGGAGAAGGGCAGGGGATGAGGTAGCAAATGTAGGGTTTTGATGCCTAAAGACTTACATTTGCAACCACTCTAACGATCATTTTACCATTGAAAATAGAGCAATCCTGGGTTAAAAATATGTTAGGATTGCAGGCAGCCGGCGAAAAGCACTGTACCCACAGTTGCTGACCTCCATTTCTGCCCATTCAATAACGGCTGAACAGTATCAAAAATTATATAGAACAGGATCAAATATGGAATACAATTTCACGCAGATTGAGCCTAAGTGGCAAGACAAATGGAAAGATGATGGCATTTATAAGGTAAACATCGATCCGTCGAAGCCCAAATACTATGTATTGGACATGTTTCCTTACCCAAGTGGAGCAGGGTTACATGTGGGTCATCCATTGGGTTATATTGCTTCTGATATTGTAAGCCGCTTTAAACGACTTAAAGGTTATAATGTATTACACCCGATGGGTTTTGATGCATTCGGATTGCCCGCTGAACAATATGCGATTGAACATGGCATTCATCCGAAAAAAAGTACAGAAACCAATATCAGTAACTTTATTGCGCAGTTAACCAAAATTGGTTTCTGTTACGACTGGGATCGTGAAGTACGTACCTGTGAACCTGCTTACTATAAATGGACACAGTGGATTTTTCTCCGGCTATTCAATAGCTTTTATAACAGACAACAACAAAAATCGATACCCATTACCGAACTGATCAAAGCATTTGAAAACAAGGGTAATGCCGATCATATTTGTCCGGGTGATAACAGCATTCATTTTACGGCCGCTGAATGGAAAGCATATACAGAAAAAGAACAGCAGGATATATTAATGCATTACCGTCTTGCCTTCTGTGGTTATGGTGAAGTAAACTGGTGTGAAGCGTTGGGAACTGTATTGGCCAATGATGAAGTGGTAAATGGGGTGAGCGAGCGTGGCGGACATCCTGTAGTAAAAAAGAAATTACGCCAGTGGTACCTCCGTATCACTGAATATGCAGATCGTTTATTAACCGGCCTCGACACCATCGAGTTCAGTGAGGCCATGAAAGAAATGCAGACAAACTGGATCGGGAAATCGTCAGGAGCGGAGATTAGCTTCGAGCTACGAGCTATGAGCCACGAGCAGAAAAATGGCTCACAGCTCACAGCTCACAGCTCACAGCTTCTTGTCTACACCACCCGCCCCGATACCATTTTCGGCGTAGACTTTATGGTAGTGGCACCGGAGCATGAACTGATTGAAAAAATTACCACAGCTGAACAGAAAGAAGCAGTAGAAACTTATATCACCTATGTAAAAAGCAGGAGCGACCGTGAGCGACAGGCGGAGAAAAAAATTACAGGTTGTTTTACGGGGGCCTATGCCATTAATCCATTCGACGGAAGAGAAATTCCGGTATGGATATCTGAATATGTACTGGCAGGTTATGGAACAGGTGCTATTATGGCCGTGCCCTGTGGTGATGAGCGTGAT
Organism: Sediminibacterium sp.; assembly: GCF_019264485.1. Lineage (GTDB taxonomy): Bacteria > Bacteroidota > Bacteroidia > Chitinophagales > Chitinophagaceae > Sediminibacterium. The sequence goes on along the minus strand of NZ_JAHVAA010000014.1, from coordinate 259,467 downwards.
TTTAAATTTGCACAGCACTTTAATATTCCCGTTACCAATATTATCGGTGATGCATTTGACGGAACCGAAGCCAATGCAACCAAAGATGCGATACTGAGTAACAGCGATTTTTTGGATGGAATGAAAATGCGTGATGCTATTGAAGTAGTGATTAATAAACTGGAAGCAATGGGCATCGGCAAACGCAAAGTGAATTATAAAATGCGTGATGCCGCATTCAGCCGCCAGCGTTATTGGGGAGAACCGTTTCCAATTGTATGGAAAGATGGAATCGCTTACCCACTCGATGAATCACAACTGCCACTTGAATTACCCGATGTAGAATCATACAGTCCCGGCCCTGAAGGCGAAGGCCCACTCGCAAACATCCCCGAATGGACCAATCAATTTAGTGAGAAAGGCGTTTTGGAAACGAATACCATGCCTGGCTACGCTGGCAGCAGTTGGTATTTCCTGCGCTACATGGATCCTCACAACGACAAAACATTCTGCGACCGCACCATCAGCGATTACTGGAACCAGGTTGATTTATACATTGGCGGAACCGAACATGCAGTGGGACATTTATTATACAGCCGCATGTGGACCAAAGCGCTCTACGACCTTGGACATATTGGTTTTGATGAGCCGTTCAGGAAATTGTTGAACCAGGGGATGATACAGGGGAGTAGTAGGTTTGTGTATAGAGTTCAATTTAAAAATATAGACGAAGTTTTTAAAACTGGCGATATCACTGGAGGTGCTACAATATTTATTCCTGAAAATGATTATCATAAATTAATAGAAATAAGTGTTAATGACAATAAAGGTAGAATTGATTATTTGAAGAATAAATATCCTTCGAGTAAGGTTATTTCAAACGCAGGAAATGCAATAAGTGTTACCAGACTTCATGTTGATGTGAATATAGTTGATGGGTATGAATTGAATAAAGATGAGTTTGTAAAATGGAGGCCAGAGTATGCTAATGCTGAGATAATTTTGGAAGATGGAAAGTATATATGTGGTTCGGAAGTAGAAAAAATGTCTAAATCAAAATTCAACACAGTAAACCCAGATACATTGGTTGAAAAATTTGGCGCCGATACATTTCGAATGTACGAAATGTTCCTCGGCCCGGTAGACCAGAGCAAACCCTGGGATACCAAGGGTATTGAGGGCGTACACCGGTTCCTTAAAAAATTATGGCGCTTGTTTTTTGATGAAACAAAAGGTAAAATATGGACCGATGCTGCACCAACAGCAGAAGAATTGAAGGTATTACACAGAACCATCAAAAAAATTGAAGACGATACCGAGCGTTACAGCTTTAACACAGCTGTGAGTGGTTTTATGATCTGTGTAAATGAACTGAGCGACCTGAAATGTCATAAAAAAGAAATACTTGAATCATTACTCATTCTTATTACACCCTATGCCCCACATATTGCCGAAGAACTCTGGCAGCAATTGGGTAACAGCGGTTCTGTTCTCAATGCATCCTACCCTCTGTTCAATGCAGCATATGTAACAGAAACGAGCAAGGAATACCCTGTTAGCATTAATGGTAAAATGAGAACCAGTCTTACCATTGCATTGGATGCAACGGAAGAACAGGTAAAAGAGATCGTACTCGCTAACGAACTCGTTCAGAAATGGATGGAAGACAAGCCTTTGAAGAAACTGATTTTTGTGAAAGGGAAGATGATCAATGTGGTAGTATAATTAACCAACAGTATAGATGAATTATTGCGCAGCTATTTTTTCAAATATTATTTCAAATACATAATCCTTCATTTCTGGCGGTGAAATGCTCATATATAATAAACCATTTTTAATTGCAGCAGTACGTTTAGTAACGATTTTTTTACCTGGACTTTCTTCAGAAATGATTTGTATCTGATTGGTCAGTTTTTGAAAACAGTACCGGATATTATCAGTATCCTCACCAAGCATTCTCGCATGCAAACTACTGTCATTCTTGAAATGAAGTAGCGCATCTTTGTACATGTCTTTTTGAAATGCAAGTATAACTTGTTTTAGCGAATCCCTGCGATAAGTAAAATCCATAGCAGACGAAAAATGAATGGAGTCTGTTTTAAAGTTGATATATGTAGCTCCGTTATTCACAGCAATAACCTTCCATTTACCAATCAGCGAGTTGTCGCATTGGCCGGCAGCAGTATTACTTAAGAGTATCCAAATGAAAAGAACAAAGAATGATTTCATGAATGTACAGGACTTAAGTAAATATAGTGAATAAATATTAAATATGATTGCTATCAATTCCAATAACCGCTGATCACAAGACCTGGTTATTTCCTCCTCTATCTTAATTATCTTGTATATCCAAAAACCTCATTCATGAAAAGGATATTGTCCTGTATACTCGCCTGTTTATACCTGAGTACCGCGCAATCACAAACCAGTCAACCTTATTTTTTGTCGAACCCTGCACTGAGTCCCGACGGAGAAACCGTTGTTTTTGCCTTTGAAGGCGATCTCTGGAAAGCAGCCGTAAAAGATGGTAAAGCCACGCGTATTACAGCCATGCAAGGGTATGAAACCAGCCCCCGTATTTCACCTGATGGCCAGTGGCTCGCATTCAGCAGCCGGCAGAAGGGTAATGCAGATGTATACATTATGCCCTTAACCGGCGGCGAAATAAAACAACTCACTTTTCATAGCGCCACCGATGAAGTAAATAACTGGAGCTGGGACAGCAAGAAAATCTATTTCACCTCTAACCGTATGGGACAAATTTCCGGTTTTACAGTTGGCATTAATGGGGGTACTGCACAACGTTTATTCGGCGACCATTTCTTTTTACTGGATCATGGTCTGGCCGAGCATCCCTCAGGTGATGTATATTTCAATGATACCTGGGAAAGCACCAGCCAGATAGCACGTAAACGTTATAAAGGACCATTCAACCCCGATATTCAGTCGTATAATATCAATAACAAACAATACAGGAAACATACAGATTGGGAGGGCAAAGATTTTGCATCAACCATTGATAAAAATGGCAAACTCTATTTCGTTTCAGACGAGGCCAATGGTGAATACAATCTCTATACCCTGGACAATGAAAAGAAAACGGCACTTACCCGTTTTAATTCATCCATCAAAACACCCATCGTAAATGCAGCGGGAAATAAAGTAGTATTCGAAAGAGACTACCAGTTATGGTTGTATGATGTGTCATCTAAAAGAACGGAGAAACTCAATATCAGCCTGAATAGGAACTATATATTACCTGCTGATAAGGATTATAATGTGCGAGGAGAAATTACAAATCTGGATGTGTCACCCGATGGAAAAAAGATTGCATTCTCATCGCGCGGAGAAATTTTTGTAAGTGATGTAGATGGTAAATTTATTCAGCAGATCAACAAAGGGAATACTGAAAGGGCGAAAGAAGTAAAATGGATGACTGATAATAAAACCATCCTCTTTAACCAGACTGTAGATGGTTACCTCAATTGGTTTACAGTTGCTGCCGATGGAACCGCTCCCGTAAAACAAATTACCAAAGACGTAAAAAATAATCGCTCGGCTGTGTTGAATAAAACACGTACCAAAATGGTATACCTGAGTGGGCGTGATGAAGTAAAACTGCTCGATCTGAAAAGCTGGGAGAATAAAACACTTGTAAAGGATGAAATATGGGCTATTCAGAATTCTGATCCCGGTTTCTCTCCCAATGATGAGTATGTTTATTTTACTGCTATCAGAAATTTTGAACAGGATATTTTTATTCATCACCTGAAAGACAATCGTACGGTTAACCTTACCAATACCGGTGTAACAGAAGCAAGCCCTGTATGGAGTCCTGACGGAAAATATATTTATTTTATTTCGGCCAGAACGAGACCCTCATACCCTTTTGGTATGCAAAATCCGCGTATATACCGGATGCCACTGGAAAAAATAGATGCTCCTTATCGCAGCGATAAATATGAGGCGCTGTTCAAGACAGAGAAAAAAGATACTACAAAAAAAGAACCGGCACCCATAAAGATAGATGCATCGAAGATCATGGACAGGCTTGAGCAGGTGGGACCAAATTTCGGATCGCAGTTTTTGTTGAATGTGCTACAGAAAGGAGAGAAGACGATTGTATTATATGTAAGCAATCATGCAGAAGGCCGGGCCTCTTTATGGAAAACAACACTGGAACCATTTGAAGCACCAAAGACAGAACGGATTGTGGGTGCAGATGCGTTTAGTGTAGATTATGCGGAAGGCGGAGATAAAATGATGGCCATTATAAATGGATCGGTTTATAAATTGAACCTGGATGCGAATAAAGTAGACCCTGTTGCCATTGCACAGGTATTCAGAAGAAACCTTTCTGGAGAATTTGCCCAGGTATTTCAGGAAACATGGGCCCATGTAAACGAAAATTTTTATGATGAAAAATTTCATGGAATAGACTGGCTGACTACGCGTAAACGTTATGAGGCATTTGTTCCTTTTATCAATACCCGTGGCGACCTGCGTACTTTACTGGCAGATTTATTGGGTGAACTCAATTCATCACACCAGGGTTTTAATTCTGGAGGTGATGAAGAAAATGTTCAGTTGTCGAACAGAACCATGGAAACAGGAATCATTTTTGACAATAATGATCCATACAAAGTAAAATATGTAGTGGCTGGTAGTAATGCAGACAGGGCTACTGTTGACGTTCGTCCGGGTGATGTATTATTGAAAGTGAATGATGAAACTGTAAATGCTGCAACAGACAGAAATTACTATTTCAGTAAGCCATCGCTTGATGGCGAACTTAGTTTAACTTTTAACCGTAACGGACAAACCATTACCACCAAAATTCATCCACAGGCATCTTTGTTTGCAAACCTCTCTCAGGAGTGGAGTGAAATCAACCAGCAAAGAGTGGATCAAAAAACCAATAACCGTGTGGCTTATCATAATATGAAAGACATGGGTGGTGGGGAGTTGGAGAAATTCCTGATTGATATGACACAGGATTTCTACCAGAAAGATGCACTGATTCTTGACCTCCGTTATAATACCGGTGGTAATGTGCACGATGAAGTATTGAAATTTTTGAGTCAGCGTGCTTACCTGCAATGGAAATACAGGGAAGGAAAACTCACGCCACAATCTAACTTTGCACCTGCTGATAAACCCATTGTATTATTGATTAATGAGCAATCATTGAGTGATGCAGAAATGACATCGCAGGGTTTTAAAGCATTGAAACTGGGAACTATCATTGGTATGCCTACATACCGCTGGATCATCTTCACGAGTGGTACAGGTTTGGTGGATGGCTCTTTTGTACGTCTGCCAAGCTGGGGATGTTATTCATTAGATGGAAAAGACCTGGAAATAACTGGTGTAGAACCCGATATTAAAATCCCGATGACTTTCGAAGACCGCCTCAATGGCCGCGATCCGCAACTGGATAAAGCGATTGAAGAAATTATGAAGAAGTTGAGAAAATAATTTTAGCTATAATCTGTGAATCTGAGGCTTAATTTTTTGCCACAGATTCACAGATTTTTTTTGAATAAATAGTATTTCATGTTTCACCCGATTGTTCCATTTGACATCGCCACGGATCATCTGTATCAACTTGACCTCACAGCCAATAACACGGATATTACAGATGTATTGGTAAATGATACACAACTCTTTTCTGAATACATTGAGAACTGCCTTACTCATTCCGGATCCCGTTATGCCATTGGTGGTTATGATGAACACCGAACTGTTTACAGCAGGAGTAAGGTATTTGATGGAGCCGATGAGCCACGGAGGTTACATTTGGGAACTGATATCTGGGGGTCGGCCGGAACACCTGTATTTGTGCCGATGGAAGGAGCTGTACATAGTTTTGGATTTCATGAAACCTATGGCGATTATGGGGCAGTCATCATTCTGCAACATCAGTTAAACGGAGTATTGATCCATAGCTTATATGGCCATCTTTCTTTAGGCGATCTGGATGGTTTGTATGAGGGTAAGCCGGTTGAAGCCGGAGAACAGCTGGCACATTTTGGAATGCCCGAAGAAAATGGGCACTGGCCACCACATTTACATTTTCAATTGATCACTGATATGCAGGGGATGAAGGGAGATTATCCGGGTGTTTGTAAATTCAGTGAAAGAGAAAAATACCTTGACAATTGCCCTGATCCTACTTTTATCTTGAAATACACTTTCAATGTATAACCTTTCTTCTGTGTTTTTCTGTGTCTTCTGTGGCAATTAATAATGCCACAGAAGACACAGAAAAACACAGAAAGGGTTATTCGAATTTTTTGATCTCATCAGATGAAATAAAATGGATACCATCTTCGAATTGGTGAGCAGCCTTTTGCATAGCTTTTGCAATGCTGAGTGCTAAAACAGGCTGGTATTTTTTTAAAGGCCCAATCAACAGAGGTCCGATAATTTTTGTCAATAGCATGGCTATTTTTTCTCCCACCCGTCTTTCAGATCGTTCACCCATAATCAGTGATGGCCTGAAAATACAGGTGCAGGAATAACCCAACACCTGTATAGCTTTTTCAACCTCACCTTTTATCCGGCTATAAAAAATGGATGATTGTTCATTTGCGCCCACCGCACTAATCAGTAAAAACCTGCTTGATCCTGCGGCTCTTTGTAATTCGGCTACTTTCTGTGGATACACCAAATCAACCTGTCTGAAAGCGAGCTGCGATCCTGCTTTTTTGATGGTAGTACCCAAACAACAAAATACATCATCAGCCTGAACAGCCGTATCTAATCTTTCATAATTCACTATCTGTTGCTGCAGCCTGGGATGACTGATGGCGATCTGTTTACGAACATATATGGTAACAAGACTGTATAAATCGTCGGCCAGTAGTAATTGTGCTAATACCTGCCCGGTTAAACCACTGGCACCTAAAATCAATGCAGTTCTTTTTTCCATGGCATGCTTTTCTCAAAGCTACGCATATTCGTGAATGGTGAATGGTGAATCGTGAATAGAGAGTATTAGTCTTATTCTTTTGCAAACAGTGAGTCGAAATCATATTATTCACCATTGCCCATTCACGATTGACGATTGACCATTCACCATCAAATATTTAGTAATTTCGCCTCATGTCGAACCCCAACCTCAATAAAGACCCGATGAACCTGAGTGCAGCAGAAAAAGAGTTTGAGAATGCTATTCGCCCGGCAGAGATCAGCGATTTTTCGGGTCAGCCACAGTTGATTGAGAACCTTGTAATATTTATTAAAGCTGCAAAACTAAGGGGAGAGGCACTGGATCATATTTTGTTTCATGGCCCTCCAGGTTTGGGGAAAACAACATTAAGCAGGATTGTAGCAAATGAATTGGGTGTAAATATCAAAGAAACTTCAGGACCTGTTATTGAGAAACCCGGAGATCTTGCCGGACTGCTCACCAACCTGCAACCCAATGATGTATTGTTTATAGATGAGATTCACCGTTTGAGTACCGTGGTGGAAGAATACCTGTATGCTGCCATGGAAGATTTCAGAATCGATATCATGATCGACTCCGGACCGAATGCCAGAAGTGTACAGATTAATTTGAATCCATTTACATTGGTAGGTGCCACCACGCGCAGTGGTTTATTAACTGCGCCATTATTATCCCGTTTTGGAATCAAATCGAGACTGGAATATTATCATGCAGATACCTTACAGAAAATCATACAAAGGAGTGCCGCTATTCTGAATACAGCTATTAATACTGATGCAGCATTTGAAATTGCGCGTAGAAGCCGTGGTACACCCCGTATTGCCAATGGCCTTTTAAGAAGGGTGCGCGATTTTGCACAGGTATTAAATGATGGCAAGATTGATATGGGTATTACGCAACATGGCCTCAAAGCATTGAATGTAGATGAACATGGGCTCGATGAAATGGATAACCGCATACTGCTCGCTATCATTGATAAATTTAAAGGAGGCCCTGTAGGTCTCACCACTATTGCAACTGCAGTTGGTGAAGAAGCAGGTACCATAGAAGAAGTATATGAGCCTTTTTTAATTCAGGAAGGTTTTTTGCAGAGAACACCGAGAGGTCGTGAAGCAACTGCCAAGGCTTATTCTCATCTCAACCGTTCGTTCAGGCAAGGTGGAAATCAGGTTGATTTGTTTGTATAAAAAAATAAGCCACAGATTCACAAATTAGTTAAATAATAATCTGCGAATCTGTGGCTTACAATATTCAATCAAATACTAAGGTGCTACCAGGCGGAACCCGTTCCCGTGAATATTCACAATCTCAATATTGGAGTCGTCTTTCAGGTATTTGCGTAGTTTGGCAATATACACATCCATACTTCTGCCATTGAAATAGGTATCGCTGCCCCATATTTTTTTGAGGGCACGTTCACGGGGTAATAAATCATTTTTATGTTCGGCCAGCATTTTTAATAATTCATTCTCTTTTGGAGAAAGGGTTTGGGTGCTATCGCCATTTTTCAACTCACGCAATTTTGGATTGAAATGGTATTTACCCAGATCGAATTCAATATTTTCGTTGCTTTTGTTTTCTTCCTCATTACGTTTGAGGATAACCCTGATTTTCAGTAACAACACTTCACTGTCGAAAGGTTTGGTGATATAATCATCGGCACCGAGTTTATATCCCTGAATAATATCTTCTTTCATGGTTTTGGCACTCAGGAAGAATAAAGGAATATCAGGGTCTACATCACGAATTTCTTCTGCCAGTGTGAAACCATCCATATTGGGCATCATCACATCAAGCAGACAGATATCATATTTTTCACGTTGAAAAGCGGCAAGTCCTAAACGTCCATCGCGTTCCAGTGTTACTTCGTAATCGTTCAGTTCCAGATAGTTCTTTAACACCATACCAAGATTGGTATCGTCTTCGCACAAGAGTATCTTATATTTTTTCTTGTCTTCCATGGTTTTAAATTTATGTGAAATAAAGATAATTCACTCCGAGTTATCATCCTACTGTCTGCAATCTTTTGTTAAAAGAGGTAAATACATGCAGCTAAATAGCCCGGGTTCAACTGTTAGACGTGCTTAATGTTGTTTTTGGAAACGCTTATCTGTTAAGGTTTTCAAAAAACTAACAAGATCATTTTTCTCCTGTTTATTCAGTCCGATAGGAACTCCCATTGTTGTATCCATATTTACGGGGTTTAATACGAAGGCACCAGGATTGTTATAGTAGTCTATTACTTCTTCCAATGTCTGAAACATTCCATTGTGCATATAAGGGGCAGTTAATGCAATGTTTCTTAGTCCGGGAGTTTTAAATTTTCCAAGGTCTTCTTTTTTCCGGCTGATCCTGTAACGCCCTGAATCATTTAATGCATAGCCATCGAATAAGCCAATATTTTTAAACTGATCATCTGTAAAGTCGGGCCCCCGATGGCAGTCGAAACATTTGGTTCTTTCACTGATAAATAATTTTCTTCCTCTTTCTTCCGATTCAGTAAAGGCAACCAGGTCATCTATATATGCATCGAAACGGCTGCTGTCTGTTTCCAGCGTTCTTTCAAATGCAGCGAAAGCAGCACCCAGATTGGTACTGTTGGGTAATGTCTTGAAAATGCGTAAGAATAGTTTTCTGTATCCGGCATCTGCATTCAATCGTGCCACGGCTTCTTTAACCGGTAATCCCATTTCATCGGGGTGGGCAATCGGCATTAATGCCTGTTGCTCCAATGACTTCGCACGGCCATCCCAGAAAAAATATGGACGGTTTTTCATGTTCAGTACCGATGGGGTATTTCTTGCAGTGGCTCTTCCTTCAATGCCTTTACTAAAAGCAAGGGTATCCGAAAAACCATATTCAGGAATATGACAACTGGCACAGCTGATGCTGCGGTCTTTGGATAAGATTTTATCGTTGAATAGTTTTTGTCCCAGTGCTGCTTTTGTACTAACCGGGGGTGGGGAAGTATATGAAGAAATCAATAGCCCTGTAACTGCGAACAAAATGAGAGAGGCAATCGTTTTCTTCATACCGTAAAAATACTGAAAGTGAAGATTTGTTTTTTTCTGTTTTATTTTTGCGGCTGATAAACAGGATAAATACTTACGCTATGCTACTCACATCTGACAATAAACTGAAAAAACTGGTTGTTATTGGCGACCGTGTGTTGATACGGCCATCTAAACCCGATGAGCAAACAGCCAGCGGGCTGTACTTGCCACCGGGTGTACAGGAGAAAGAGAAAGTACAGCAGGGACATATTATTAAAACAGGTCCGGGTTATGCCATACCCATGCCAGTGGATGACGAACCCTGGAAAACAGAAGAAGATCAGGTGAAATATGTTCCCTTGCAGGCACGTGAAGGAGATCTGGCTATTTTCCTGCTAAGTGGTGCTACAGAAGTAATGTATGAGAAAGAGAAATATTTTATTGTTCCCCAAAGTGCCATACTGTTACTGGAAAGAGAAGAGGAATTGTAAATTAAAAGGCGCTGGTTCATGATACAATGTGCAAATAATCGATAGACTATGGTCCATGGACCATAGTCTATCTTTTAAATAACTGCTGATAACTTTCTTCATCCATATATTCCAGTAAATCTCCTGGCTGACATTGAAGGATGCGGCATATTTCTTCCAGCGTAGAGAAACGGATGGCTTTGGCTTTCCCGCTTTTCAGGATACTCATATTGGCAATGGTAATACCCACACGCTCACTTAATTCAGTGAGACTCATTTTTCGGCGGGCCAGCATAATATCGAGGTTTACAACAATGGGCATCAGATGGTTAGCGCTTGTTCGGTTTTAAGTTGCCAGGCTTTTGTATAAATGCTGCTAAAGATAAGCAGTATTATGGCTACCATGCTGTTTGGCAATAGTGCATCCGTTGTGCTAAGTAGAACAAATGCGGCGTTTGTTTTTTCCAGTACAATGGCTTTCAGCCAGTATCGCTGTGCCATATCTATAAAAACAGCGAGTATAAAAACGAGGGCAGCATAAAAAATATAGCCACCAATTTTTTTGTACAGGTCATTTCCCTTCTGAAGTGTTTTAACAGTCAGTAACACCAATATTGAAAGTATGGAAAAACAGACAGCGTCTGTAAATTCTTTCGATAACAGGGTTCGTTTCCACCAGGGAAGATCTTTAATAACAAGGGTTCCCTTAAAATACAAAACAGCTCCCTCAAATTGTTTAACAGGTTCTTTGCTGAGTGTAGCCGTGGCCGCTGGTTTTACATCCAGTTTTAAATAGGGATCATTTTTACTGAAAATACCAAAGCCTATTCCAATACTGAAGATATTTACAAGAGCAAACAGTAAGAGCATCCACCCAATCAGATGATAATTTTTCAATTGTTTGGCAAAAGCTGACATGGTAAAAGATTAAATGGTGAGTTGTTGATCTTGTTTTAGGTTAAAAGCATTCCTGTAAATCCTGCTTATCCATAGTACAGTAATACCAAGCCAGAATGGAACAGGTACAAACATAAAACTGTTGGTATGATAGATAAACTGGTTATTGGTAAGCCTGTTTATTTCGGGGATTGCATAAAAGAAAGTACGGATTACGTCCAGGATCCAGAAAATAATGAGGGCTATTCCAATTAACCTGATTCTTTTACTGATATCAGTCTGGAAAAGAACCGTGCTATGAATATGAGGTAATAAGCGGAGTATTAGAATGGATAATATAATAATAAGCGCACAGTTTAATATGTCGAACTCTATAATACTCTCAGGTAATAGTAATTTTTGAGTGAAAGAGGGTTGCATGATCTCCAGTTTTCCTGTAAGCTTTATGTTATTATTTCCATAGTTGGAAATTGTGGTATCAAAGTGCGGATAATCAAAAGTCGGGTGCACCGGTACAGCAATGCTGCTATCGCTAAACAGGTTGCCGAATATCATTAAAGTGCCCAGAATGATAAAAGTCCAGGCACCCAGTTTTATGCGGGTGAATACAGCCTTTTCTTTTAAAGAATAGTATTTGCCAATATAATTTCTCATAGGTCAGATGGTTAAAGATTGATCGTGTTGAAGCCGGTAGCCTCTGCGGAAAGCAAATGCGAATATCAGTGTAATATAACCTGCAACAAGCCAGACAATACTGTTTGAGATCATCAGACGCAGATTAAGTGAAAAAGCTGCCGGTATTTTTTCTTTATATATCCAGTGGGTTATATAGGCCAGAAGAATATCGAAAAGAATAGAGCCTAAAATTGTAAATGCAATCAGAAAAAGTCTTTTATAGGTTCTTTCTTCAAAACAATTTTTACTGGCAATATCTTTTAAAACCCAGAGGGGTAATAAGAAGCAAACAATAACAAAGAAAACTTTAAATAGTATTGTCAGGCTGCCGAGTATGATTTTTAAAGTATCATATTTTGTTTTCGATACTTGTATATACAATGTTCTGGGTTCATTTTGATTATATTGTTTTTCCTCTGGTAAGTCTGCAACATCAATATCTATTTTTTTTATTTCATAATGACCCAATCGGTGCTTTCTTACAGAATCAAAGTGAGTCCACACAGGATACTTTAAATAGGACCAGCCACTATCTCTCAATGTTTCATGATCTTTTGCCAGAAAATAATTGCCCAGTCCCAGATAGTACCTGACAGTTTTTTTTAGTGGGGTACTTTTAATTCCCCGTTTTGAAGGATCAATAAAAAAAGAATCTCTTCTGGTGGCTGTATAAAATCCTACATAGCTGGCAGCAAATCCTTCAATACTAAATGTATTATTGAATTTTTTTGCGTCTCTGATCCATTGAAGACTGTCTTCAATAGCTTTATACCGGTAGTGTGGCAGCGAGTCGTTAAAAATGAAATCGGAATGGAAAGTGTCGATCATGGTTTCATCGCTGATGGAACTGCTTTCAAAATAGCTTCCATCATTGGAACTCCAAAAAGGGAAACCTGTCCAGACAAACAGCACTATTAAGAGCCCGGGTAGCCAAATCAGCCATGAAAGAAGCCGTTTTAGTAGTTGAAGGAATCTCATTTGCACTATTTATATGCTAAATAACTAATAATTATTGATAAACAATAAATATTCATTATTAAATATTTTATTTTTCAATGCCTACATCCCTTAATTTGTAAGCTTAAACCGCTGATTATGGCAGACAAACAGGCATTTATAGACGCAGTAACAACAGGTTATACTTTTAAAGGCGAGCAGGTAAAAATTGGCGTAGCCATGTTGAATGGAGAGGTAGTAAGCGGAGCTGATATCAGGCTGCCCTTAAAAACCATGAATCGTCATGGGCTGATTGCGGGTGCTACCGGAACAGGAAAAACAAAAACATTGCAACTCCTGAGTGAGGCACTTAGTGATAACAGTGTTCCTGTTTTATTAATGGATATCAAAGGAGATCTGAGTGGGATTGCAGCAGCAGGACAAAGCAATGAAAAACTGATTGAGCGAAGCCAGAAACTGGGTGTGCCATTCACCCCTGCCGCATACCCCGTTGAATTACTTACACTGAGTAATGAAAAGGGAGCACGCTTGCGCGCTACGATAAGTGAGTTTGGACCTGTTTTACTGAGTAAAATTTTAGGCTTAAACGATACACAGGGAGGATTGGTGGCCATGATTTTTAAATATTGTGACGACCACAAAATGCCCTTACTCAATCTCAAGGATTTTATTAAAATATTGCAGTACATCGGTAATGAGGGAAAGGCAGAGATTGAAAAAGAATATGGTAAAATATCCACCACCTCAACCGGCACCATTCTTCGTAAAATCATTGAACTGCAACAACAGGGCGCTGATATTTTCTTTGGAGAAAAAAGTTTCGAAATCGATGACCTGATGCGGATCAGTGATGACGGCAGGGGGATGATCAGTGTATTACGTGTAACGGATATGCAGGACAGGCCAAAACTCTTTTCTACTTTTATGCTGCAGTTACTTGCTGAGTTATATGCCAGTTGTGCGGAAGAGGGTGATCTTGATAAACCCAAACTGGTATTATTTATTGATGAAGCACACCTTGTTTTTAATGAAGCCTCAGAAGCTTTGTTACAACAGATAGAAACGGTTATTAAACTGATACGCTCCAAAGGTGTAGGGATCTTTTTCTGTACACAAAACCCGCAGGACATACCTGCTTCCATACTGAGTCAGCTGGGTATGAAGATTCAGCATGCATTACGTGCTTTTACTGCTGCCGATCGTAAAACGATTAAACAGGCAGCTGAGAATTTCCCGGAAACAACATTCTATGAAACAGACGAGTTGTTGACACAATTAGGTATAGGGGAGGCACTGGTAACTTTATTAAATGAAAAAGGGATACCTACACCTTTGGTACATGCCATGTTATGTGCACCCCGCAGCAGGATGGATGTATTAACCGAACAGGAAATAGATGAGCTGGTTACATCGAGCAAACTGGTAGCCAAATACAGTAAAGAAATAGATAGTGAAAGTGCCTATGAAATATTAACTGCCAAACTCGAAGAAGCAGCAGAAAGAAACCAGGAAAGACCAGAACCCGAGGAGGAAAAAACAACAGGCAGAAAAAAGAAAGAAGAAGGTTTTTTTGATAACCCGGTTGTAAGACAGGTTGGAAGAACAGCTGCAAGTGTAATTACAAGAAGTCTTCTGGGTGCATTGGGGTTAGGTGGCAGAACAAGCAGCAGGTCAAGAAAAAGGTATTAGACTAATTCTTCCCGTTTCATCAATTTGTAGCCTGTCTTCACTTTGCAGAAATTCAAGAACGGTCCATATTTTATCTTTCGGGAATGCCTGAAGTTGCTGTAATAAAAGCGGGACTGTATTGTATTCTTTTGAAATAAGGTTCTGCACAGATTTCTCAATCGATGCAAATTCATCAGCAGTTAATTGCTTTTTCTTTTTGTTCAGGCAGTTGTCGCAAACGCCACAATCTTTTAAAGCTGTATCGCCAAAATAAGATCCTATAAACCTGCTGCGACAGGTATCTGTTTGCTGAAGATATTGGATCATGGTATTGACCCTTTCGGCATATTGCTTTTTCCGGTTTATATAAGCGTCCTGATCAATATGCAGGTATCTGGCGGGAGCACGATTGAATAAATAATGTATCTGCGGTGTTTCTTTTTGCGGGAGGTATTCTATAATGCCGAAAGCCATTAATTGAAGCAACTTGTTTTTTACTTCATCAATATTCAGTCTTGTCATTTTGGATAACTGTGATTCAAATATCGACACACGGTTATCAAAAATACCCTCGTAAGAGCGTAACAAACTCCTGAGCACCAGTTCAAGCCCGGGATGTGCTGTTTCAAACTGGTAAAGTGTTTCTTTATCGGTTGTAAATATTACCTGTGACGGCAGAAAAATATTCTCAGCAAAACTGATATGACCTTCCTGTTCCAGCACTTTCAAAGCATTGATTACCGTAACCATATCAAGTTTAAAACGGGCAGTAAATGCTTTGATATCAAAATCAAAATACCCTCCTTCACCAGTACCAACGGGTAATTGAAAGAAATCGGCCAATGACTGGTAAACAGACTGTATGACGGGAATGGGAGGGTAACGTTTATCGGGCAGGTTTTGCAGTTGTAATACATCATCATGCTGATAAAGTAAAACTGCAAATGATTTTTTCCCGTCTCTGCCTGCACGACCGGCTTCCTGGTAATAATTTTCAAGACAGTCGGGAATAGTATAATGTATTACTGAGCGAACCGCGGCTTTGTCAATACCCATTCCAAAAGCGTTGGTGCAAACCATGATTCTTATATCGTTGCTGATCCAACTGTTTTGTTTTTTGGTTCTTTCTTCCTGCGATAAGCCCGCGTGATAAAAATCTGCAGAAAACCCCTGTAACTGTAATAACTGAGATACTTCTTTGGTCAGCTTTCTGCTGTTACAATAAACGATGCTGCTGCCTGAAACATTTTTCAATACACTGATGAGTTTGTTCATCTTGCTTTCTACAGAGAAAGAACTGTAGGATAAAGCCGGTCTTTCAAAAGACTGGCGGAAGATATTATGTTTTTTGAATTGAAGTTTTGCAATGATATCAGCCTGTACTTTTTCGGTAGCCGAGGCACTGAGAGCAATAACAGATACCTCTCTGAGTTCCTGACGCAGACTGGCAATCCTTAAATAAGGGGGTCTGAAATCGTAACCCCATTGTGAGATGCAATGGGCTTCATCAACGGCGATCAATGAAATATCCAATGCAGATAAATATTCCCGGAACAATGCCGACTCGAGTCGCTCTGGTGATAAGTACAAAAACTTATAATCGCCACGTGAAGCTTTTTGTAAAGTGGTTCTTACTTCTGAATGATTCATGCCGCTGTTAAGTGATGCAGCGGGGATGCCTTTATCTAGTAAATGTTCTACCTGATCGCGCATCAATGCAATGAGTGGACTGATCACCAGGCACATACCATCCAGTATCATGGCAGGTACCTGGAAACAGATAGATTTACCTCCACCGGTGGGTAATAAGGCAAGTGTATCTTTTCCATCCAGTACAGACTGAATAATTTCTTCCTGCATGGGCCGGAAGGAATCGTGCTTCCAGAACTGCTTTAAAACATCAACAGGGTAAGACATTGCATAGGTGAAGTGAAAATGAAAATTGAGCCATCGACAACAGACATATGCTGTAAACAGCAAACCAGTTCAAAAATAAGATTAAAGGCTGAGAGATGATTTTTTGAAAAATGTCGAAAATTTCCGAAAAATGATCGCGTACGCCTAACTTTCTCATTTCCTATTTCTCTGTTCCTTATTCTTCTGTTTTCTTACCCTGCCCACCCTTCGCGATCAAGACTTCTATAATGAATCGCTTCCGCCAAATGCTCCGGCTGTATATCAGCACTACCCGCTAAATCAGCAATCGTTCTACTTACTTTTAGAATGCGATCATATGCACGGGCACTCAGATTCAATTTTTCCATGGCCCTTTTTAATAAGTTTTCACCCACATTACTAATACGACAAATTTCTCTGAGTTGTTTACTACTCATTTGTGCATTGGCATATACACCATTTGCGTCATTATATCTTTCAGCTTGTATTTCTCTGGCTTTAATTACACGCTCACGAATGGTGGCAGAATCTTCTCCATTTTGCTGATTGCTGAGTTCACTGAAGGCAACAGGAGTAACTTCTACATGCAGATCAATCCTGTCTAATAGTGGCCCTGAAACTTTATTGAGGTATTTCTGCACAATGCCGGGTCCGCAGGTACATTCTTTTTCGGGATGGTTATAGTATCCGCAGGGGCAGGGGTTCATAGATGCAATCAACATAAAATTGGCAGGAAAATCCAATGCAATTTTTGCCCTGGATATGGTTACCCTTCTCTCTTCCATCGGCTGTCGCATTACTTCAAGAACCGTTCTTTTAAATTCAGGTAATTCGTCAAGAAATAACACGCCATTATGTGCCAATGATATTTCACCCGGCTGAGGTACACCACCACCACCTACCAATGCCACATCGCTGATGGTATGATGGGGTGCGCGAAATGGTCGCTTGCTGATGAGTGAACTATGTTCCGGTAATTTTCCCGCCACACTATGAATCTTTGTTGTTTCCAATGCCTCCTGCAAACTGAGTGGAGGCAATATGGTGGGCAGTCTTTTAGCCAGCATGGTTTTGCCGGCACCAGGCGGACCAATTAAAATGGCGTTATGTCCGCCAGCCGCTGCAATTTCTAAAGCTCTTTTGATATTTTCCTGCCCTTTTACATCAGTAAAATCAAATTCAAACTGGTACTGGTCACCAAAAAATTCTTCACGTGTGTTTACAAGAACAGGCTGAAGACTGGTTTCATCTTTAAAAAAATCTACTACTTCAGTCAAATGCTCCACACCATAAACCTGCAGGTTATTTACCATTCCGGCTTCACGTGCATTGGCTTTGGGTACAATTAATCCTTTAAACCCTTCTTTACGAGCCTGTATGGCAATGGGTAATGCACCTTTTATAGCTTGTATACTTCCATCCAGACTTAGTTCACCCATAATCACATATTCTTTCAGCAGTTCCACGTTTTCGAGTTGTTCACTGGCACCTAAAATACCCAGTGCAATGGGCAGGTCAAATGCAGAACCCGATTTTCGGATATCGGCTGGTGCCAGGTTTACCACAATCTTGGTACGTGGCATATCGAAACCATTGGTTTTGATAGCACTTTCTGTTCTTTGTAAACTTTCCCTCACTGCATTATCGGGCAAACCCACAATCTGGTAATTCTGACCCGCACTTACATTTACCTCAATGGTAATAGTAATGGCTTCTACACCATAAACAGCACTGCCAAAAGTTTTTACAAGCATGGTATTAAAGTCAAAAATGAAAAGTCGAAATTCAAAAACAGGAAGTAAGATAAAGAAGAGAACCATAATAAAAACAAAACAGGTAGATATACGGAGTATAAACACCTGATTTTATGGCAGATGTCAGATGTTAGATCGCAGATTTGATATGCTGCGTCTGGTTCGGAGTGTGTTTTAGTATTTTGACTTCAAAAGAATATGAATAGAACAATATTAGAGCAGAGAACTAAGCAATTTCATATTGATGTAATAAAGTTGTGTTTTTCTTTGCCTAAAAATGTAGTCGGCTTTGAAACAGGTAAACAGTTGATTAGATCTGCCGGCTCTGTTGCTGCTAATTATAGGGCATCAAAACGAGCAAAGTCTATATCAGATTTTATCTACAAAATTGAAATTGTATTGGAAGAAGCAGATGAATCATTGTACTGGCTACAGATAATTTTTGAAGCAGGATTAACGAAGGATCATTGTATTGAGTCCTTAATGCAGGAAGCCCATGAATTAACAGCTATCTTTTCTGCAACAACCAAAACGGCAAAGTCGAAAATCAAAAAATAAATCTGATATCTGCCATCTGCCATCTGAAAATCTGGCTCTATAGTTTTTCCAGCAACTCCACCACCCCTTCTTTTCTGAGTATCAGGTAGCCAAGCCTGTCGTTGCTGATGCCTTCTTTGAGCTGGTAGCTGAAAATTAGTTCATCATCACTCACACTTGTTTCAAAATAACGGAACTGTATATTGCTGAATTGTTGCAGTGGTTCGCCGATTTCGTATAAATGAGTAGATAGAATAAATAGTACATTTTTCATTTTCCGTAAACCTTCAATAACAGTTGTACTACATTTCATTGCATCCTGTACATTAGTGCCTTTGAAGAGTTCGTCAATCAGTATAAGCCAGTTTTTCCCATCACTTATTTTTTCTATTGTATTTCGTATTCTTTGTACTTCATTGAAGAAATAACTCTCACCTTTAATGATATTGTCTACTACATTGATATTACTCAATAAGCCATCAAATAAACTCAATTGCATTTGTTTTGCCGGAACGCCCATGCCCAAATGAGCGAGATAAACATTTATACCTACAGCTTTAATAAATGTACTCTTGCCAGCCATATTGGCACCGGTTAGGAAAAGAAAATTTTTATCTCTGCTCATATCCACATCATATGATACAGGTAGCTGTAATAAAGGATGATACAATCCGGTAGCTTCAATATAGGGCTGCTCCGATTTACATACTTCCGGAAAACTGAACTCATATTTTTTGCAGGCAATACTTAATGATAAAAAAGCATCAATGCGGCTATAAATATCAATCAGTTCAAAAAACTGGTTCTTGTAGTGAGAGCGTATAAAATTTGCATAGTGTAGTATTTTCCAGTTACTCAATCCCTCTTTTGACTGTGTGCTCATTTCGGGAATAACTCCTTTGTTCAGGAGCATTTCAATTCTTTCTGCCCATATGCGCAACTGCATACTGGAACAGTTTTCTTTCAGTAGCCTTGTAATTTCATTCATGCCTTTCACAAAGTCAATACAATGTGAAATGGTATAACGTGTTAATGAAAAATCAGGAGCATTTAATATTTTATAGAAAAAGCTGTTGATAGCATTCGGCTGTGTTGGATATTTATTGATCTGCGATTCATAAAATCGGGCAATAACCATTACTGTTCCATTGGTGATACTAACAGGCCAGCGATCAATTAAAGGAATAAGATCACGTATGGTTTGCTGGTTGCTTTCAATAGCTTCTACTGTCGATAAAGGTTTAGCCAGCAAGTCATACAAATATTCCCTTCCTCCACTGGTATGTGTATGGTCCAGAAAATGTACAACCGATAACTCTTCCTCACTGTGAAAGATAGAGAGGTCGGCAAGTGTGGTTTTGTCTATCTGCATGTGCTAAAGTTAGGTAGTTAGGAAGACCGAAAGTCGGAAAGCCCGTAAGACCGAAAGAGGGTTGTACCGGAGATATCGTCTCCGGACTTCCGGTCTTCCCGTCTTTCGGACTTCTTCTATCTCTCAAACGCCAGTCTCATCCCTTTCTTAGATTCATCAAATGCCCCTTTTCCATATACGGGATGTCCGTTTACAAAAGTATAGTTGATGGTGGCGGGTAGTGCCTGCCCTTCGAGCGGACTCCAGCCACATTTGTAGAGAATATTATCTTTCTGAACAGTGTAACCTTCATTCATATTTACCAGAACAAGATCGGCATAATACCCTTCCCTGATAAAACCTCTCTCTTTGATCTGAAAACAGGTGGCTACTGCATGACTCGTTTTTTCTACTACTTTTTCCAGGCTAATCTTTCCTTCTTTTACATAATGCAGCATTAGTCCGAGCGAATGTTGAATTAACGGCAAGCCTGCATGTGCATGCTCATAATCTTCCTGTTTTTCGGCCCAGGTATGCGGAGCATGATCGGTGGCAATTACATCGAGCCTGTCGTCGAGTAAAGCTTCCCATAATGCTTTACGGTTATGGGGTGCTTTGATGGCGGGGTTACATTTGATCTGGTTACCCAGTATTGCATAATCGTCGCTGGTGAAATGTAAATGGTGCACACATACTTCCGATGTTATTCTTTTATCTGCCAGTGGAAGCATATTGCCAAATAACTGTAATTCCTTTTCAGTGGTGATGTGTAAAATGTGTAAACGTGAATTGTATTTTTTAGCGTACTGGATGGCTTTGAATGATGATTCAAAACACGCATCTTCATTACGGATGATGGGATGATCGGATGGTTCCAGTTTCCCCTTTTGTGCCTTGAGTGCCTGTAAATTATTTTTTATAATGCTTTCTTCTTCGCAGTGTGTGGCGATCAGCAGTTCCGATCCGGCAAATACTTTTTCCAGTACCAGCGGACTATCTACCAACAAATTTCCTGTTGAGGATCCCATAAAAACTTTTACACCGCATACCTGGTTCTTTTTTTCATTGGCGAGTAATATTTCCTCAATATTATCATTGGAAGTACCCATGTAAAAAGAGTAGTTCGCCAGTGAAGTATTTTTTCCTGTTTCATATTTCTGCTCCAGGAGTTCGTGGGTAAAAGCGGGCGGACTTGTATTCGGCATTTCCATAAAGCTGGTAACACCTCCAGCAACAGCAGCTTTGGCTTCAGTATAAATAGTTGCTTTGTGGGTAAGGCCCGGTTCGCGGAAATGTACCTGGTCGTCAATGAGGCCGGGTAACAAAAACTGGTTACTGCCATCAATTTCAATGGCGTTTACGGATGGGTTGAGGTTGCTGCCTATTTGTTCAATTCTTGCATTCCTGATCCATACATCACCATAGACAATGCTGCCCTCATTAACGATACCCGTATTTTTAATGATATAGTCTTTCATGTGTTTATTTTTATTGATTTCGGTCACAACCTGTTTTGTAAAACGGGATGGAATTTACCCAATAATATTTCAGTTGCCTGACAAGCAACGCAATTTATTACATCATTAGCACTAAACCTTAATCTTCGAGGTGAATAGAGAAAATGATCATGCGCGACTGTATCTTTTCCATTACATTGGAAAAGCGAAGCGTAGGGTCGTATTGATGGATATTAGACAGGCCGTAACTGAATTTTATTTCTGGTGATACGGTTACAAAAGGCAGGTAGAAATTAAAGCCAATACCGGTTTCAAAACCAAAGTCATTTCTTTTCAATTTCAACAGGTCTTCCGATAAACGGGCTGCTGAATTGCTCGACAGGTCGGTATCCAGTTTAATTCCACCCAACAAATAGGTCCGGAAATTACCGATACGATCGGAATTGAATTTAAAATGAAGCGGCAGGCTGATCAATGTTGCCGGAAGTGTTTGTCGCTGAAAAGCAGCTTCTCCGGGTCTTGGTTTGCCCAGGCTGTAATCGATGTATTTTGAACCCCCGATAATCAACTGAGGATTGGCCCTGAACTCTAAGCGATCAGTCATCTTTACAGTGGCGAGCAGTCCCATAGTTATACCACCACTCGAACCGGGTTGTACAGATAAAATTGAATCGTTTTGCAGGAATAAGGGTGATTTATTCTGGTGCAGATAGGAACTGTTGTACCCCAGCGTTAGGCCAAAATAATAAGGCAGGTCATCGTGATTGGGACGATAACGCTGTTTCTGGGCTGTAACAGTCAGCGTACAGATAACAAAGAGAACGGGCAGGATTACTTGCTTCCGCAATAAATAGTGCATATGCCGAAACTGAGTTTTTTCAGATAAGTTTGAGTAAATCCTGCTTCATGCATAATATTTAAAAAATTTTGCCCTTCAGGAAAGGCTTGAACACTATCGTTCAGGTATTGATAAGCATCTTTATTTTTCGCAAATAATCCACCCACGCCTGGCGTTACTACATTCGTATAAAAATCACAGAGCTTTCTGAACAGAGGCTGACTGGGTCTTGAAAATTCCAATACCACCAGTTTACCCCCCGGTTTTAATACCCGGTACATTTCGGCAAGCCCTTTGTCGAGGTGAGCAAAATTTCTCACACCATATGCCACTGTAACCGCATCGAAATGATGATCGGGAAAATGAATGGTTTCGCTGTCGCCTGTTTGTAATTCAATCACCTCATTCAACTTCAACCGGGTGAGTTTCTCTCTACCCAGTGCCAACATTCCTTCCGATATATCTATGCCAATGATCTTCTTTGTTTTCAGCATGCGATGGGTCATGATGGCCACATCGCCGGTACCCGTTGCCACATCCAAAATCAGTTGCGGTTGAAGCGCTTTCAGTTGCCCGATGGCTTTTTTTCGCCACTGTATGTCTACTCCAGCAGTGAGAAACCGGTTCAGGAAATCGTACCTGAATGCAATGCTGTTAAACATCTCCGCCACCTGTTCCTTTTTGCCCTGTTCACTCTGCCGGTCAGGAACTACCTCATCGTGCGCAAACTTTGCCATAAGGGTACAAAGATATTGAATTCCAGCCTGAAGGTGAGTCATTGTTGGTTGATATGCCCCAAAACAGGGGTTAATGTTTCGCAAATATTCGATTCCGGTCTTTTCCCCTGATGTATATAGATACGCTAAAAGCCATTACCGCTTACTATCTTCGTTGCCAATGAGAGCCAGAATCTATAAATCAACAGGCAGTTGGTATGTGGTCAGAGGGGAAGATGGCAAAACCTACCAGGCCCGTATAAAAGGTGTAATGAAGATTGAAGGCATTACTTCCACTAACCCCATTGCGGTAGGTGATGAAGTAAAAATGGAGATTGAAGAAGTACAGGAAGAATCGGCTATTATCAGTGAAATTTATGACAGGAAGAATTATGTGGCCAGGGTTTCGCCCCATAACAAACACCAGCATCATATTATTGCGTCGAATCTCGATCAAAGTCTGCTCTTTGTAACATTGAAAGATCCAAAGACCTCACAGGGGTTTATGGACCGCTTCCTCATCTCCTGCGAAGCTTTTCATGTACCCGCTATTATTGTTTTTAATAAAGCGGATCTCTATAAAAAGAAAGAACTCGAAAAATTTGACCGGCTCAAAGAAATTTATGAAGCAATAGGGTATACTGTTTTATTGTGCAGTGTTACCGAACAAAAAGGACTGGATGAAGTAAAAGCATTGCTCAGCAATAAAACTTCCTTGTTGAGTGGGCATAGTGGTGTAGGAAAATCAACTTTTATCAATGCCCTCTTCCCCGAATTCAACCTGCGCACACAGGAAGTAAGCGGCTGGAGCGGAAAAGGAATGCATACCACCACTTTTGCAGAAATGTTCGATCTGCCCGGAGGCGGGCATATCATCGATACACCGGGTATACGTGAACTGGGTCTGGTAGATATCAGCAAAGAAGAATTAGCACATTATTTTCCCGAAATGCGTGAACGGATGAATGACTGTCAGTTCAATAATTGTATGCATATAGAAGAACCCAATTGTGCCATTAAAAAAGCAACAGAAACCGGGGAAATTTCAGCAGAAAGATATTATAGCTATCGTACTATTCTGGATACAATGGAGAGTGAGTGGTGAGGAGGGAATAGTGAGTAGTCAGTAGTGAATAGTGAGTGTTTAACTTTTACTCATTGCTCACTATTTCATCAATACTTCGAAGAATAATACCGCAAACCTGTTTTAGTTCTGCTGCTGTAATAATCAGTGGTGGTGCTATTCTCAGCCTGTCAGGGGCAAATAGAAACCAGTCGGTAATTAATCCGTTTTGTACACATTTATGTACTATTTTCTGATTGGTTATTGCGTCTTTAAATTGCAATGACATCCACAGTCCATGTGAGCTTTTTTCAATGATAGCAGGATGGTTTAACTCTTCCTGTAGTATTGTTTCTTTTTCTTTTACAACTGAAATCATATGGCTGCCGGTGAGTACTTCAAAAGCTGCTTTACCCGCTGCACAGGATACAGGATGTCCGCCAAATGTGGTGATATGTCCGAGTACTGGATCATAAGTGAGGGTCGACATTAATTTCCTGTCTGCAATAAAAGCCCCCAACGGCATACCACCACCCAATGCTTTCCCCAGTAATAAAATATCAGGCACAACTGCAAATTGCTGAAAGGCCCATAAAGTTCCTGTTCTGCCAAAGCCAGCCTGTATTTCATCAAAAACCAGTATTACACAATGCTCATCGCATTTCTTTCGGATAGCAGCAAGCCATTCTTTTCCTGGTTTTTTTATACCGCTCTCCGCCTGCACTGTTTCCAGTATTACACAGGCAACGGTTGAGTCAATGGCATCAATCACTGCATCATCGTTGTAGGTATAATGATGTATGTCGGGAAGTAAAGGCCTGAATGCATTGCGCCAGTATTCACCACCCATTATACTCAATGCACCTTGTGTACTGCCATGATAAGCATCTGTAAAGGCGATTATTTTTGAGCGGCCTGTAATCCGTTTGGCCAGTTTCATGGCACCTTCTGTGGCTTCTGCGCCGCTATTGGTGAAATAAACACAGTTGAGTGAGGATGGCAGATGATCGGTTAACAGTTTGGCATATTGTACCTGTGGCGCTTCAATAAATTCTCCGTACACAATCAGGTGCATATATGCAGCAGCCTGCTCCTGTACCGCTTTTACCACTGAAGGGTGACTGTGTCCAATATTACAAACGCTGAAACCGGAGATCAGGTCAGTATATTGTTTTCCTTCTACATCCCAGAGATGAATGCCAGCGGCTTTCACCATTTCTATACCAATGGGCGCAGTTGAAGTCTGTGCCAAATGCTGCAGGAAAACTTGTCTGTTAGAAATACCACTCATTTTACTAACTTTCATTAAAGTTCAACATTCACTATTCGAAATTCGATATTTTATGCCAGTAATCCTTCCCGTTCTTGGTAAACATCCACAATTTGGTGAAAACTGTTTTATAGCTCCGAATGCCACCATCGTGGGTGATGTAGTTATGGGCGATGAATGCAGTATATGGTTCAATGCTGTCATTCGTGGCGATGTACACTATATTAAGATGGGGAATAAAGTAAACGTTCAGGATGGCGCAGTCATTCATTGTACCTACCAGAAAAACCCGACCAATATTGGAAATAATGTTTCCATTGGTCATAATGCACTGGTGCATGGCTGTACCATTCACGACAATGTACTGATTGGTATGGGGTCTATTGTTATGGATCGTTGTGTGGTACACAGTAATTCCATTATTGCTGCCGGTGCAGTAGTATTAGAGGGTACAGTAGTAGAAGCTGGCTGTATTTATGCTGGGGTACCTGCTAAAAAGGTAAAAGATGTATCACAAGAGCTGGTTCATGGAGAAATTGAACGTATTTCCAATAACTATGTGATGTATGCGTCGTGGTTTAAATAGTAAGGGCCAATGGTCTATAGTTCATGGTCGATAGTCCATCGTAGCAGGTATTTCTTGCTATAAACCATCAACTATGGACCATTAACTTCTTTAACATGGTCCCATTCTGCAAAAACGACTATATAATTTTTCGTAAACAGGAATGATATTTTTAATATCGAATCTGCAGGCCTGCTGATAAGCAGCTTCTTTCATGGTTTCCAGCTTCTGATCGTCTTTTAGTAGTTCAATCGCATACCTGCTCATGGCGGCTACATCGCCTACATTCGCCATATAACCTGTTTCTCCCTGGGTATTAATTTCGCTCAAACCACCCGCATTGGAGCTGATAACAACCGATCTGGCTGCCATGGCTTCCAGGGCCGCGAGACCAAAACTTTCATACTCAGAAGGGAGCAGGAAAATATCACTTACTGCCAGTATATCTTCCATTTGTTCCTGCTTGCCGAGGAAACGAACATCGTCTTCAATACCCAATTCACGGGTCATTTCTTCTGTACCGGGTCTTTCGGGGCCGTCACCTACCATTAGTAATTTGGCAGGCATTTCTTTTCTTACAGCTGCAAAAATTTCTATCACATCTACCACACGTTTTACTTTCCTGAAGTTGGAAGCATGGATCAGAATTTTTTCTCCATTGGGTGCAATCACTTTACGGAAAGCATCAATAGGTTTTTTATTGAAACGACCCACATCTACAAAATTATGAATCACTTCAATTTCTTTGTGTATAGGGAAAAATTTATAGGTTTCTTCTTTCAGGTTCTGTGAAACAGCAGTTATAGCATCACTTTCATTGATGGAGAAGGTAACCACCGGTTCATAGGTTTTATCTTTTCCAACCAGTGTAATATCTGTGCCGTGTAAAGTAGTAATGACAGGTATATTACGGTTGGTTTTCTGTTTAACGATCTGTTTTGCCATATAAGCGGCAGATGCATGTGGAATGGCATAATGTACATGTAACAGATCGAGGTCATGGTTCATGATCACATCAACCATGGTACTTGCCAATGCTACTTCATAAGGAGGATAATCAAAAAGCGGATAAGTAGGTACCCTTACTTCATGATAAAAAATATTTGCATTGAATACATTCAGTCTTACCGGTTGCTGATAAGTAATGAAATGTACCTGGTGTCCTTCATCCGCCAATGCTTTTCCTAATTCTGTTGCAAGCACTCCGCTACCTCCGAATGTGGGGTAACATACTATTCCGATACGCATGTTTTTCTGGTTTATGGTCTATAGTTAAAAGTGTATGGTACTAAACCATCAACTATGGTCTATAAACCATGGACTATTAACTATTCCCCCTGCAATTAACAACAATTCTCTGAATACTGCTTCCCGCTCATATAACTTGAAAAAACATGACAAATGATTAACTTTAGTGCTATGAAAAAACTAGTCTTTCTTTTATTCTTATCTCCCATGGTTCTGTGGGCGCAGCAGGATGATGCTGCTATGATTAAAAAAATATCAGACGAAATATTACGTAATGGTAAGGCTTACGACCTGCTTTACCAGTTAACCAAGCAGGTTGGTGGCCGTATTGCAGGCTCTCCACAGATGTACAAAGCTGAAGTCTGGGGTGAAAAGTCCTTGAAGGAAATGGGAGCAGATAATGTATATCTCCAGGAATGTATGGTTCCCCGTTGGGTACGTGGTGCCAAAGAAGATGCACGCGTGATAAGTATTAATGGAAAAACAACGAACAGAAAACTGGATGTGCTGGCGCTGGGTAATTCACTCGGTAATGGCAAACCCATAACGGCACAGGTTATAGCCTTTAACAGTTTTGAAGAGATGGAAAAAAGAAAAACAGAAGTAAAAGGGAAGATCGTTTACTTCAATCATTCTTTTGATCCTACCAATATCAAACCTTTTGTTTCTTATGGACAAACAGGGGTATCTCGCAGAGCTGGCCCAAGTGCAGCAGCAAAATACGGGGCGGTAGGTGTAATGATTCGTTCTCTCACCGAATCAACCGCCAATGACCCGCATACCGGAAGTACTGCATATAATGATTCCTTCCCCAAAATTCCGGCCATTGCTATGGGGCCAAGAGATGCAGATTATATATGGGAGCTGAGTAAAAAATCCAGCTTTACCGTAACCATGAAAACCAGTGCTAAGTTTTTGCCTGATACCATCGGGCATAATGTTATCGGTGAACTGAAAGGAAGTACGCATGCGGATGAAATTATTACAGTTGGCGGTCACCTCGATAGCTGGGATGTAAATGAAGGGGCACACGACGATGGTGCAGGAGTAGTTCACACGATTGAAGTAATGCGTGCCCTTAAAGCCATTGGTTATACGCCAAAACGTACCATTCGTTTTGTATTGTTTGCCAATGAAGAAAATGGTATGCGTGGAGGAAACAAGTACGCAGAAGTGGCAAAAACAAAAAATGAAAAACACATTTTTGCACTTGAAAGTGATGCGGGCGGATTTACGCCAAGGGGTTTTGGTTTTACAGCACCTAAAGACAAACACGATAAGGCTCAGCAATGGCTGCCTTTATTAAAACCGTATGGAACAGAAGATATGTCGGGTAGCGGTGGTGGTGCCGATATTGGACCATTGAACAGAACATTTGGTACACCTATTGCCGGATTTATTCCTGATCCGCAACGCTATTTCGATCTGCACCATGCTCGTACCGATGTATTTGAAAATGTGAATAAAAGAGAACTGTTACTGGGTGCAGTTAATATGGCAGCACTGATTTATCTTATTGATAAATACGGGTTATAAAATGAATAAACGTAAGATTATCTGGACCATCGTAACGGTGCTGCTTCTGGCACTAATAATTTTTATTTACTGGCGTTACTATTTTATTTACGCAGAAGGCACCAAAGCAGGCTTGCTCAACACCTTTCAGAAGAAAGGTATTCTGTTTAAAACATGGGAAGGAAAGATTATCCAAAGCGGATTTCGGGCCAATGTACAAAGTAATGAATTTGATTTCAGTGTAACGAGTGAATCAGTGGCTGAACAATTACTTCGTTGCTCAGGTAAAGAAGTAGAACTGCATTATAAAAGATATATAGGTACATTGCCCTGGAGAGGATTGGAAAGAAATATTGTTGACAGTGTTTATGAAGTAAGGGGTGCGGCAACAGAAAGCATCATCGCACCTAAACAACCTTAATTTTTCTTTTAGCCCCAGACTTAAGTCTGGGGCTAAGAAAGAAAAAATTAAGCATGCAATAAAAATATAGCCAGCCGTTTATGAATATCAACCGGTTGCTTTTTCCATTCCTGTATGAGTTTGGTTTGAATGGATTCATTTACTGCAGTGATGTCTACAGCAATACAGAGTTTTGTTTCCTGTTTACAGGCTTGTAAAAGATCATTGATCAACGCATTGTTCCGGTAAGGGGTTTCAATAAAAAGTTGTGTGCAGTTTCTTTTGTATGAATCCGTTTCGAGTTCTTTTATTTTCTTTTTTCTTTCAGCAGCATCAATGGGCAAATAGCCGTGAAACTGGAAACATTGTCCGTTCATACCACTCGCCATAAGCGCCAGCAGGATTGAACTTGGTCCAACCAATGGTTTTACAACAGCATTGATGGCCTGTGCCGCTTCCACTAATACCTGACCGGGATCTGCTACGCCCGGACAACCGGCTTCGCTGATAATACCAATATTTTTACCTTCTTTTAGTAATTGTACAAACTGCGACCGTACTTCAGTCTCTGCTTTATGAATAGCAAACCACTGGTAATCATCGATAACCATTTCTCTCCATAGTTTTTTCAGAAATCTGCGTGCTGTTTTTTCCTGCTCCACAAAAAATACGGAACAATCTTTAACCGCATCCAGTATATAGGCAGGAATGGTTTGTAATGCTTCTTCGTGTAATACTGTAGGAATAAGATAAACTTTACCTGTCATGCTTTATTTCTTTGCGTTGGCAGGATAAATACTGAGGGTAGCTGCCACAACTGCATAGGCAGGGGCGAGTATCCAACCAATAATGGGTATTATATGCATCATATAAAAAACAACACCATTACCCAATGCCAATCCTTTATGATGTCCAATATAAAAAATACTTTCAGCGGGTGTTTTTTTCTGACGTTCCATACTGTAGTCGAGCATGGAGAATCCATAATAATAACATTCTACAAGAATGGCGAGCACAGGCGTTAACCAACCCACCAATGGTATTAAACTCAGGAATAAAATGGCCAATACATATACAGTCTGCCATACACTGTTTCGTAAAGCAATAGAAATGCCTCGGAGAATGTCTTTTCCGAGTTGTTTAAAACTGAATGGGTAATCTTTTCCTTCAATAATAGAAGCTGTTTTTTCACTCAGGTATGCAAATAAAGGAGAACCGAGAATAAGGAAAAGGTATTTGAATAATGAAAAATACAGGAGCATGAGTAACAGCCATAGCAATGCGGTGCCGAATACAAAAAGAAATCCGATAAAACTGCTTGATAATTCATCAATCCAGTTTCTTAAGCCGGTTTTCAGTGTCATCCAGGCAATAAAATCAGAAGCTGTTTGTCCGAAATAATACATGCCGGTGATAAAAAGCAGGGTATATAAAATACCGGGTATCAATATCCATTTCCATAGTTTATGGCGCACAATAAAATGGTGCGCCTGTATATAAGATTGGATGGCAATGATGAGTTCTTTGAGCACCGGGGGTATTTTAGATGCACTAAGTTAATGTATTCAGTATGTTTATCCAGTGAAAGCTTCAACAGAATACAGACATCAACAATTACTTCCTGCATTTTACCTCCAGAAAAATGTGTGTAAAATAGCAAAAGAGCTGATTGGCAAGCTTCTTATTTCCTGTTTTGATGGTCAGTTAACTGCAGGTCGTATTGTTGAAACAGAAGCCTATAATGGTGTTGTTGATAAAGCATCGCATGCATATGGTGGTCGATATACCAGCCGCACGGAAGTGATGTACGCTTCCGGTGGACTGGCTTATGTATATCTCTGTTATGGTATTCATCACCTGTTTAATGTAGTAACCAATGTGGAGGGTATTCCACATGCTGTTTTGATCAGAGGCATTGAACCTGTACTTGGTGTTGACATAATGCTGGACAGGATGCGGAAAACAAAAATGGATCATGCTGTTGGCAGGGGGCCGGGCAATGTATCGAAGGCACTGGGTATACAGGTAATACATTCGGGAACCGATCTCTGTAGTGATTCGATATTTATTGTAGATGACGCTTTTCGTGTTAAAAATTCTTCCATTATTGCCACACCGCGGATAGGCGTTGATTATGCGGAAGAAGATGCTTTATTACCTTACCGTTTTATCATAAAAGACCACCCGCATGTAACCAAACACCCCAATAATAAAAAAACTAATTAACCGCTCTGCGTAACCTCTGCTATCTCTTGTTCTTTGCGGTAAATTTACCCGGATGCTCACCGCAGAGAACGGGAGGACACAGCGTTTACGCTGAGGAGAGAATTAAAACTTTGGGCAATTCACAATCTTATCTGAAGAAGGTCTTCTGATATAAATTAAAGACAGCTCAATACCTCCGCGGTTCATCGAAGCTGTTTTTAAAGAAGAAGAGTTATAGTCGTAACTGACACCCAGTCTGAAATCATCAAACTCTAGTCCAACATAAGGAATAATGGCATCTTTAAAGCGCATCCATGAACCCACGTATAAACTGGTGGATTTAATATCGTCGGGGGTGGCATTGAATTGTAAAGCAGCACCAATCATCGTGGATGAAGCAGCTCCCTGAAACATTTGCATACCACTCAGGTGTAAGGTAGTAGTAGCGCCTACAGGAAAATAAGTACCGGCATGCACAGTAGTACGTGTTGGCAAAATATAATTGGCACCCGTAAATTGTTGTTTGGGCCGGTTAATATGATACATACTCACTCCAACATAAAAATTGTTTCGCTCATTTGAACTGCCATTGTATAACAAACCTGCATTGATGTCAACATAATTGGCTTTTAAATTCCCTGAATTAAATACTTCTGATGTTACACCGGTAAAACCAGCTGTTGTTAACTGATCTTCAAATTTCAGCATATTGGTGTTGATCAGCATATTGGCATAGGTTACCTGAAAACCTGCCCCTAACTGATGAAATCCATCTTCATCTAATCCTTTATGATAAGCTGTGGATACAGATCCGTAATTGAATTTAACTGCTCCATTGGCACTGTTGTCGGTATAACCCATAAAACCAAGTCCCCAGGTATCATTGTTCGAAATCTGGCCTTTCATGATCTGAAAATCGGCGGAGGCGGTAGCGGTAGTATAGGCTTTCTCAATACTGGGCCACTGATTACGGTAATTACCGGCAACGCGGTAAGACCCAAAGAATTTACCCGTAAAAGCAGGGTTTAAAGTAAGGGGGGATGAAAAAAACTGTGAGAAATTAGGATCCTGTGCTGATGCAGTATTCATCAACATCAACAAAAATCCCAGACAGCTTATTTGGTACAGCTTTTTCACTCAGGGGCTAATTTAGGGTAATCTGATTGAATCAAATACGGTTATCAGGAAGATTAGGTTGTCCTTAACGTAGATGATTGACCAGAAAAGGAGGCAGAGCGCTGCTCAGGTCAGGATTGATTTTTAGTGCCAAAAGCCAGATCGCCGGCATCTCCCAATCCGGGAACAATATATCCTTTGGCTGTGAGTTCATCATCAATATCCCCGCACCAGATATGAATATCATCGCCACATTCGCGGTGAATTAGTTCAATACCAACCGAACAGGCAATGGCAACCACTACATGAAATTCCTTAGGGGTGCCTTCGTCTTTCATATACTGAATGGTTTTTACAATAGAAGCACCTGTTGCCAGCATGGGGTCACTGATTATAACAATCCTGTCATCCAAAGAAGGGCAACTCATATATTCGAGACTGATCTCAAAAGAGCCGTCGCGATGGTGTTTGCGGTAGGCAGATACAAAAGCATTATCAGCCTTGTCGAAATAGTTCAGCATACCATTGTGCATGGGTAGGCCGGCACGCAGAATGGTAGCCAGCACAGGCTGCTGATCCAGTCGCTTGCTTTCATGAATACCCAGCGGGGTAGGCACTTCAACTATGCTGAAAGGCATGTGTTTGCTGATTTCATAGGCAGCAATCTCACCAATACGTTCCAGGTTCCGGCGAAAACGCATACGGTCGCCCTGGATATTGATATCTCTTAACTCGGCTACCCAGTTGCTCACAAGACTATGCTCCTGGCTAAGGTTTACAATCATAACTCGGGAATAAAGGTTGGAAAAGGCTTCAAAACTAAAATCTATCTGCTGGAATGAGAAATTTATGTTTAAATCTGTGAATCTCTTGCCAAAACTATTTTTGTGGGTATGTTCATTACTCCTCTTTTAACGCAATAAAAACAGGGAAAAACCTAATTTAGGTGAAATTAATAACCCTTATGCAAAAAATTGCCCTTGGTCTGGCCGTTTTGGTTTTCTTGACTGCCTGTAAAAATGATAAAAAAGAAAAAAGTTTTGATAACAGCAGTTATGAAACCGTAAAAGAATCTTTGGCTGAAAAAGAAAAAAATAACCCCCAACGTTTTTTAATCGTCAGTAACAGCGATCGCAAGAACCTGATTGGGCAAACAGTGGTAAAAGGGTCTATATCAAATAAAGCAACTGTATGCTGGTATAAAGACGTGGAACTGCGTCTTTCCTTTTACAGTAAAACAGGTGTAAAACTGGATGAAGGACTGGAAACGATTTATGAAAATATCGGCCCAGGCAAAAGCATCAAATTCAAAACCAAATATTTTGCACCCAAGGGAACAGATAGTGTAGCTATCAGTGTAAACAAAGCTACAGGCGATATTTCTGCAGCAGAATAATTTATTAAGCCATAGTACCTGATACAAATTCAAAACGATCTCCATCAAATAATCCCTTATCGCTTAGCTTCAAATGTGGTATTACGAGTAAAGCCATAAAACTTAAAGTCATAAAAGGAGCCTGTAAAGTTGAACCCATTTCTTTGGCCATGTGGTCAATATTGGTATAAGCTTCTGCTACTTTATATCCATCTTCTGTACTCATCAGTCCGGCAACAGGTAAACCCAATACCTGCTGCTCATCTGCTGTTGCATAACAGCTCACACCTCCCTGTTCTTTTATTACCAGATTGATGGCTGCTGCAAGGCTTTCATCATCTACGCCTACAGCCACTATATTATGACTGTCATGCGCCACCGAAGAAGCAATAGCGCCTTTCTTCAAACCAATATTTTTGATGAAACATTTAGCTACTGGTGCCTGGTGGTAACGATTTACAACCACCATTTTCAGGATATCATCGTTCGCATTTGTTGTCCATTGCCCGTTCATCAATGTCCCGGGAAGTGATAATTTATTGGTGATGAGCTGTCCTTCCAATGCTTCCATTACGGGAATAAACCCGCCTGATGAGGGGGAGCTGGTTTCCGGAATAATAAGATCGTTACTTGATACGGGTTTGCAGTCAAATTGATTGATAATAGTGGCATCCACTTTTTCAATCAATGTTTTTCCGTTTTTTGCCACAAGTATTCCGTTGATATAGGTTTCTAGTACTTCAAAAGTAGAAAGGTCTTTCACTACAATAAAATCAGCCGGATCTGTTTCCTGTAATAAACCGATAGGTAAACGATAATGAAGTACCGGATTAACACATGCTGCTTTCAATACATGAAATACATCAATTCCCTTGGCCACAGCTCTCGCACAAAGTTCATTGATATGTCCGGCCACCAAACTATCCGGGTGTTTATCATCACTGCAGAAAAGTGTATGATTGGGATGATCTTCCACCAGTTCAATCAATGCCTCAAAATTTCTGGCAGCACTTCCTTCACGGATGATGATTTTCATACCGTGTTGTAATTTGTCGATTGCTTCATCCAGTGTGAAACATTCGTGGTCGGTAGAAATGCCCGCTTCAATATATTGTTTCGCCTGTTCGCCCCTCAGGCCAGGAGCATGCCCATCAACAGGTTTACCCATTTTGTGTGAAGCAGCAATTTTTTTCATTACTTCAGGGTCCTTCATCAGTACGCCCGGAAAATTCATCATTTCGCTCAGGTAAACAATTTCAGGCCTTTGTAAAAGAGCCGCTACTGCTGAACTGTCAATGGCGGCACCTGCTGTTTCAAAAACAGTGGCAGGAACACAACTGGGTGCACCGAAATTAAATTTAAACGGTACTTTTTTGCCATTTTCAATCATATAATCAACCCCAGCCACACCACAAACATTGGCAATCTCATGCGGGTCACTTACCGTTCCCACTGTGCCATGAACCACGGCCAGTCTTGCAAACTCAGAGGGGATGAGCATACTGCTTTCAATATGAACATGGCTGTCTATAAAACCGGGTAAAATAAACCGATCAGGTACCTCGTTATTGTCTTCATGTTTTTCAATGGCACTGATTAGTCCGTCCTTTACCTGAACAGTGGCCGGATAGATTTGTTTTTTACGTATATCGACAAGTTGCCCCGAAACGCTGAAAGTGGTGTTTTGATACATGATACGAAGATAACAGATCTGCTGATGCACCAATAATTCCGGCACTTCCCCCGTTCATCATATCTTTTTTTTATTCAGGAGATGGTAGCGAAACTGTCTGTAAGTTTACAGACGATAGAAAACAAGATAAACATGAAAAAACAAATCCTGACCACCGGTCTCTTATTGTTGGTATTTTTTGCTTCTGCACAAACAGTTGAAGAAGTGATGACCAAATTTGAAGAGGCCAATGGTGGAAAAAATAAACTGAAAGCCATCAAAACACTTCAGATGGAAAGTGTGATGAAGATGAATATGATGGGACAAAGTTTTGATATCAGCCTGAATAGTATCCGTGAAAGAGGTAAACTTTTCCGCAGACAGATAGGTGGAATAATGGGCATGGGTAATTCATGGACCATGGTTACTGATACTGCAGGTTATATACTTATACCCGCCATGCCCAATTTTGGCGGTGGGGGAGGTTTTGGTGGCGGCCCCGGCGGTGGACAAGGCGGACAGAGAGGTGGAGGAAGTAACCAGGGGGCGTCGGGTAGCGGGGCTACGGTTACAAAAATGACTGATGACGATCTTCGCAAACAACAACATGAACTGGATTGTGCGGGTGTTTTTTCCATGTTGGTGGATTATGCCAAAAAAGGATATACAGCAGAATTGCTTGGCACATCGAAAGTGAATAAAGAAGAATGTTATAAAGTAAAACTGACCATGAAAGATGGTCTTACCGGCACTTTTTACATTAATAAAAATAATTTCCTTGTGCAACAGGTTGACGCAGCAGATGAAATGGCTGCTGCTATGACAGGTTTTGGCAGCATCATGCGAATGATGGGTGGAGGCAGACGTAGCATGAAAGTGTCTATTCAATACAGCGAGTACAAAGAAATAGCCGGGATCAAATTTCCGATGAAACAACTCATCAGCCTTGGCTCTGTTGAAACCCTGATTGAACACCTTGATATCAAACTGAATGAGCCGGTGGATGAAGTATGGTATAAAGTGAAATAAACAGAGAAACAGCGGAATATCCAATAATCAATTTCGAAGTTGGACATTCCTCAGTTTCTCTGTTCTGCTGTTTTACATTTTTCTTCGTAAATTCCCTATCCAATTTCAATACTGCATATGAAAAAACTTTACTGGCTGCTCTCTGCAGCTCTTCTGCTTGGTACTACAGTACAGGCTCAGAAACAGGATAATAAAAAAACAACCAATGCTGTTACTGCGGCAGATCCTTCCGCGGAATTTTTTTCCAAACTGAAATACCGACTGGCTGGTCCTTTTAAAGGAGGACGTAGTGCTGCGGTAGCAGGTAGTTATAAAAATAAAACCACTTTTTACTTTGGAGCCACAGGTGGTGGACTCTGGAAAACAACTGATGGAGGCAGCAACTGGAAAAATATTGGTGACAAATACTTGGGTGGTAATATCGGTTCAATTGCAGTGGCCCACACTGATGAAAATATTATTTATGCAGGTGAAGGAGAGAATACGGTTCGTGGTAATGTAGCTGAAGGATTAAATGGCATCTGGCGTAGCGATGATGGAGGACGTAGCTGGAAAAACCTGGGTTTAAAAGAAGGGCGTCATATCATTCGTATTATCATACATCCACGTGATCCGAATACGGTATGGGTGGCAGCATTAGGACATTTATTTGGGCCGAATGAAGAACGCGGTGTATTTAAAACAACAGACGGTGGCAAGAGCTGGAAGAAAGTATTATACGTGAATAACCAGACCGGTGCCTCAGACCTGGTTATTGATCCTGTAAATCCTAATGTGATGTATGCGGGTATGTGGAGGTTAATCCGTACCCCACATAGTCTTGAAAGCGGCGGTGAAGGAAGTGGTATTTATAAAAGTAATGATGGTGGTGAAACATGGACTAATATCAGTACTGCTAAAGGATTTCCCAAAGGTGTCTGGGGAATTGTAGGTGTGGCTGTGGCTCCGTCTAATACGGATAAAGTATATGCCATCATTGAAAATGCAAATGGTGGTTTATATACCAGTAATGATGCAGGAGAAACATGGACACTCGCGAGCAGCGATAATAATATTCGTCAGCGTGCATGGTATTACAGCAAAGTATTTGTTGATCCGAAAAATGAAAACCTGGTATATGCACTCAATGTAGGTTTTATGCGCAGTCGTGATGGAGGCAGAACTTTTCAGAGTGTAAGAACACCGCATAGCGACCATCATGATCTGTGGATTGATCCTGAAAATGGAAATCGTATGATTGTTGCCGATGATGGCGGCGGGCAGGTGAGTTTCGACGGAGGAGAGAACTGGAGCAGTATGGATAACCAACCTACCGGACAGTTTTACCGTGTGTCTACCGATAATGCACATCCTTATCGTATTCTTGGTGCACAACAGGATAACTCTACTATCCGAATGAGAAGCAGAACCGCAGGTGCCGGTATTACCGACCGCGATTGGGAAACAACAGCAGGTTCAGAAAGCGGTTATGTAGTAGCCGATCCATTGAATCCGGATATTGTATATGGAGGTAATTATGGTGGTTATCTGGCAAGACTCGATCACAGAACAGGCGAAAACCGTGCCATCAACGTTTGGCCCGATAACCCGATGGGTGCCGGTGCCGATGTTTTGAAATATCGTTTCCAATGGAATTTCCCCATTTTCTTTTCACCACATAATCCGAAACGACTGTATACAGCAGGTAACCATTTATTCGTAAGCGAAAATGAAGGACAAAGCTGGGAAATGATCAGTCCTGATTTAACTACCAATGATAAAACCCGTCAGGCATCAAGCGGCGGACCTATTACAAAAGACAATACTTCAGTTGAATATTATTGTACCATTTTCACCGCAACAGAATCCGGTTTGGAAAAAGATTTATTATGGACCGGCAGCGATGATGGGTTATTACATGTAAGTAAAGATGGGGGTAAGAACTGGGAAAATGTAACACCGGCAGATGCTGGTAAATGGATGATGTGGAACTGTATTGAAACAGATCCATTTAAAAAAGGAACGGCTTATGTGGTAGGAACAAAGTATAAACTGGATGATTTTACACCTTATATCTTTAAAACAGAAGATTATGGTAAAACATGGAAGAAGATTGTAAATGGAATTGATAAAATGCATTTCACCAGGGCCATGCGTGCGGATAAAAAAAGACCCGGTTTGTTGTATGCAGGAACGGAATATGGTATGTATATCAGTTATGACGATGGTGCCAACTGGAAAAAATTTCAGTTGAATTTACCTGAGACACCTATTACAGATCTTACCATCAAAGAAAATGATTTGATCGTTGCTACACAGGGTCGTGCATTTTGGGTATTGGACGACCTGAGTGTTGTTCAACAGATGAATGCAGCTGTACTTGATAAAAACCTGTATGTATTTGATGTAAATACCGTTTACAGATCGGAAGGTGGCGGAAGAGGCAGAAGAAATTTTGGCGGGGTAGTTACCAATATGGGAATGAATCCGGCTTCGGGCGTAGTTATTAACTATTACCTGAAAGGGGTAACAGATAGCGCCAGGGTCTCTGTCACTGTTTTTGATAAACAGTCGAAACCCATTCGCACATTCAGTAAAAACGCAAGAGAATTAACCGACAGGATAGAATTCAGTAACGGTATCAACCAGTTTGAATGGGATATGTTATATCCACCGGCTGAACGTTTGGAAGGACTGATTTTGTGGACTGGAGGTATTGGCGCCGCCAAAGCTGCCCCAGGAAAATACAAAGCTCGTATTCGTTATGGTAAAGACTCTGTAGATGTTCCTTTTGAAATTAAAGCCAATCCAAATTATGCCACTACAGAAGCAGAATACGACGAGCAACTAAGTTTTCTTTTACAGGTACGCGATAAATTCAGCGAAGTACAAAGAGCCATCAAAAATATCCGTGCCTTAAGAACACAGATGAGTGAATTTACCGGCCGACTGGATGGTAATAGAGAAATAAAATCTTTTGCAGACAGTATCAATAAAAAAATTACTGCTGTAGAAGAAGCACTCTACCAAACCAAAGCAAAAAGCAGTCAGGATGTATTGAATTTCCCTATTCGACTGAATGATAAACTTTCAGGTTTATACGGTGTTGCTTCCAGTGGACAAAACCCGCCAAGCAGGCAGGTGAAGGAAGCATTTGCAGAAATGGCCGGCCAGGCAGATGCTCAGCTGGCTAAACTAAAAGCTGTAATGGAAAATGATGTGAAAGCCCTGAATAAACTCATCAATGAAAAACAGGTGCCTGTAATCAATATTAAATAAGTAGTAAAAAAGTAAAAGCCACAGATTCACTTATTGAATCTGTGGCTTTTTTATATCCCAAATCCGACATCAGACATCAAATCCGGTCTTCTGTCTTTGGTACGTTGAACAGCTTGCTCATACCGCCACTCATCTACTTTTTTTGGATCACCCTGTAGTAATATATCAGGTACCTTCATACCTCTGAAGTCTGCAGGGCGTGTATACACCGGCGGTGCTAATAAATTGTCCTGAAAGGAATCTGTAAGGGCAGAGGTTTCATCATTTAATACACCGGGAATCAAACGGCCAATGGCGTCAACTACCACTGCTGCTGCGAGTTCTCCTCCACTCAATACATAATCGCCAATAGAAATCTCCATGGTTACATATTGCTGCCTGATGCGTTCATCAATGCCCTTATAATGACCACAGATGATAAGTATATTTCCTTTTAATGAAAGTTGATTGGCCATTCGCTGGTCAAAACGTTTACCATCGGGCGTCATATAAATAATTTCATCAAATGGCCTGTCTTTTTGCAATTCATCAATGGCATTGGCCAATGGTTCACACATCATAACCATGCCGGCACCACCGCCATACTGGTAATCGTCTACCATGCCGTATTTATTTACAGCCCATTTACGTAACTGGTGTATATGTACTTCCAGTAACCCTTTTTCCTGTGCCCTTTTCATAATACTGTGAGCGAATGGACTTTCGAGTAATTCGGGTAAAACGGTGAGAATTTGAATGCATAACATACAGCAAAGGTAAGAAAGAGATCGTAGGATAAATTATTGGAGGGATGAACCTTTCTCCTGTATTCATTACCATTTACCGACTCTGTAATAATTCGAAGGCTGACTGATGCAGTACCTGAAACCTGTTTGTTTGAGGTAGCCAGTTTGTCAGGTCCTTATTTAACCAGCTCAGAATATCCAGTATGGCTTTATGATTTTTCTCAAGAGCACTTAAATCATTACAAATCGGTTCATAATGGAAAATCCTGTTCCTGAACTTGCGTACATTCTCTAACTGGTAACTGATTTTATCTCTATGTTTTAGTTCAGCAGGTATATAAGGAAATGTATGCATTAGTGGTTTCCAGAAATATTTTGCATAGCGTTTATGAAATAATGAGGTCCAAAAACCAAATGTTAACTCAGCTACCAGTAAATCAGGCGTTGGTGTTTGTTGCCGGCTTATGATTTTTTTCGACGCCTTCTCTACCCGGTCATTTATACTGATGATACCACTCTCAAGTAACCAGCTGTCAGTTCCGAAATGCGCCGTGCACGAATTGTGTATGGCATTTCGTAGAACAATTTCTACAGTAGATAATAAGGGATA
The DNA here is from genome assembly GCF_019264485.1 of Sediminibacterium sp. Taxonomy (GTDB): domain Bacteria; phylum Bacteroidota; class Bacteroidia; order Chitinophagales; family Chitinophagaceae; genus Sediminibacterium. The sequence continues at coordinate 218,273 of NZ_JAHVAA010000014.1, read as the reverse complement.
AAATGATTTCGAGATCTCGATATTTAACAGGTAATACGCAAACGCTTTTTCTTTATCGCCATGCAACAGCTGATAGTAAGTTTGCAAACGTTTTGATGAGAATAATATTTCCAGTTCTGAAATATGCACAAACGATATTTTTTTCTTTGAAAATAATTTTTTTCATAAATTTGTAGTGTTATGCCTGGTAACTCCTCTCTCCCCTGTGGGATGATGAAACCAGGTTTTTTGTTTTATATACCTCCTGTTTTTATATATCCGTTTGAAAATCAATTTCCTCAAAAAGGTGTTTGACAACAATTGCTTTTGTTTCCTGAAACCCGGGAGTAAAAAATATGCGGAAAATACGGAGTAGTTCTACCTGGCATAATCGTTCTGTTCAAACTAATTAGTAGGCTTCCTTTGAAATACAGAAATTAGATAAGGGTATTAATAGTAGAAGGTGGAAAGAATTAATCTGCCAAAAAATCGCCCAGGTCTCTTCTTTGTTTTTTAGTAGGTCTTCCAATTTTACTTAAACGTTTACCTGTTTGATAAGTAGCTGCTTCAAACTTTACCCGGTCCAATTCTTCGGCAGGAGTAATATCAATATAGAATTTTATCGCTTCACTGTATTGCACCCGGTGATCCAGTAATCCTGTTACTTTTACTACCCAGCGCTTGGTTTCAGTTTTTACTTCATATTCATCTCCCATACTTACGATACGGGATGCTTTAACGGCTGTTCCGGCCAGTTTTACTTTTCCTTTACTGCATGCGTCGCCCGCCTGGCTCCTTGTTTTAAACAAACGTATGGCCCAAAGGTATTTGTCGATCCGTAATTTTTCTTTCACTTCACTCATAACAAAAACAAAACAGGAGCAAATGTACATCTGCTCCTGCGCTTATTTATTTCCCTTCCGTATAATATTGATGGAAGTAAGGGATGGTTTCAATACCCTTATAAAAATTAAAAATATCGTACTTCTCATTCGGACTATGCAGGTTATCGCTGTCTAAACCAAAACCCATGAATACGATTTTCAAACCGAGTTCTTTTTCAAATAAAGCACAGATGGGAATACTGCCACCGCCACGAACAGGAATGGGTTCTTTGCCGAAAGTGGTTTCTATGGCTTTGGCTGCAGCGCGGTATTCATTAGAATCAATAGGAGTCATATACGGCTCCCCACCATGATGTTCATGTGCTTTTACGCTAACCCCTGCAGGCGCTATGCTGATAAAATAATCCAGTATTTTTTTGGTGATTTTTTCTGATGACTGATTAGGTACCAGCCGGCAGGAAATTTTTGCGTATGCTTTTGAAGGCAATACGGTTTTGGCACCTTCTCCTGTATATCCACCCCAGATACCATTTACTTCCAGTGTTGGACGAATACCGGTTCTTTCATTGGTGGTATATCCTTTTTCACCCCATAACTGATCAATACCCAGGTCGGTCTTGTATTCAGTTTCACTAAAAGGAGCTTTAGCCATTTTAGCACGTTCTTCAGCAGTAGCTTCTACCACATCATCATAAAAACCCGGAATAGTGATATGATTGTTTTCGTCGTGACAGGATGCAATCATTTTTGCCAGCATAGTAACAGGATTGGCAACAGCACCACCGTACACCCCGCTATGGAGATCGCGGTTAGGACCGGTTACTTCTACTTCAATATAACTCAGTCCACGTACACCAATATCAATGGAAGGATTATCCATGCTTAACATAGATGTATCGCTGATCAGTATTACATCGGCTTTTAATAATCCCTTATTTGCTTTTACAAAACTGGCGAGGTTTGGACTTCCAACTTCTTCTTCACCCTCAATCAGGAATTTTACATTGCAGAACAGGCTATTGGTTTGTACCATGGTTTCCAAAGCTTTTACATGCATATAAAACTGGCCTTTATCATCGCAGGCGCCACGGGCATAAATTTTTCCTTCTTTAATTACCGGTTCAAAAGGGCCGCTGTGCCAAAGTTCTAATGGGTCGGCAGGTTGTACATCGTAATGACCATATACCAGAACGGTGGGTTTATTCGGGTCAATTATTTTTTCTCCATAAACTATCGGGTGACCAGCAGTGGGGTAAATATGGGTGCTGTCTGCACCGGCATCTTTCAAGCTTTTTTCAACAGCTTCTGCGCAACGAATCATGTCGTCTTTATGTTCGCCCCGGGCACTTATGCTTGGTATGCGGAGCAGGTCGAGTAATTCATTCAAAAAACGATCCTTGTGTGCTTGTTGATAATCTTTCCAGGCTTGCATGGCAATGGTATTTGTATGAGGGTGCAATTTAGGATAACCTATTAAGAGTTGATGTTTTTTTCCAACAGAAATGAGTTGATATTGCTGAATTTGACATATGGTTACAATCCAAAAATATTTTTATAGCTGATGTTTCTTGTCAGAAATAATATTCTCAAGTGTCCACGCTATTTTTTGTTCAAAAGGATTTTGTCTTTCAGCGCAATCTTTATTGCAAATCCTGCAACTGAAAGGCAAACAACCATCTGTGTGAACAAACAATTCAATCGAATCGCCAAATTCCTGTTTAATCAATGCCGAAAGGCTATCAATCTCTTTGTGTGCCTCATGTATGTTGAGGTACCAGGGTACGGTAAGATGACAATCCACATGTAATAAGCTACCATATTTAATAACACGAAGATTATGAAGGTCGATCCAGTTAATACTACGATGATTGTTCAGCACTTCAATAAATCGCCCCAGTATTTGCATATCGGCTTCATCCATAATACCCGCCAATGATGAACGAATGATTTTATAACCATTATAAATGATTAGTATACTCATGGCAAAGGCAATCAGTTTGTCAAGCCAGTATAATTGTGTAACCAGTATAATAATCAAACCGGCTATAATACCAAGTGTGGAGTACGTATCTATTTGTAAGTGCTTTCCACTGGCCTGTAAGGCGAGAGAATTATTTTTTTTGCCAATGTTTAAACAGACAGAGCCTGCAACAAAATTTATAAAAGCAGTGGCACCCACCAGCCATAAGCCGGTATCTAATTGATGAACAGGTTCGTTGCGGAGTATATTGGCCACTGTTTCATAAATGATCATAAAGCCGGCTGCAACAATTAATCCGCCTTCTACGGCAGCTGAAACGAACTCGGCTTTTCCGTGCCCATAAGGATGTTCGAGGTCTTTGGGTTTTGCGGCAATATATAAACTGTATAATCCGATAAAACCTGCAATTACATTCACAATACTTTCCAGCGCATCTGATAAAATGGCAAGCGAATGTGTAACATAATAGGCCACAATTTTAGCAAGAAATAATACCACACTCAGCATGCTGATCCATAACTGTACCCTGAAATTTTGTTGTGCTGCGTTCAACTCCGGTCTTTTTATAAAGATAGTTGTCTGTTTAGAGATGCCCAACCCCGAATTTTTATAACCGGTCCCGACGACTCTCATCTTTACGTATCTTTCAACATTAAACCACTAACCATGCTTAGAACTATATTGTTCTCTACGGCAATTTTATCTGTAGCCATTGTTCAGGCCCAGGATAAGCCTACTGCAAAATGGGATGTAAATAATCCTCCCGGTCCAACCAAAGAAATCAGTTTTACAGTTAATGAAGGAACATGGATGAACCTTGATGTATCTCCGGATGGACAGGAGATTGTGTTTGATTTATTGGGTGATATTTATACAATGCCCATTGGTGGTGGTACCGCAAAACTATTGCGTGGTGGTCATGCATTTGAAGTGCAGCCAAGATACAGTCCCGATGGAAGTAAAATCTTATATACTTCCGATGCAGGTGGTGGCGACAATATCTGGGTGATGCAACGTGATGGGAGTAATCCGGTACAAATTACAAAAGAGACATTTCGTTTGCTGAATAATGCAGCATGGATGCCTGGAGGTGAGTATATAATAGCACGTAAACATTTTACTTCTACCCGTTCATTGGGTGCGGGTGAAATGTGGATGTATCATATCAGTGGAGGAGCCGGGTTACAATTAACTGTTCGTAAAAATGATCAGCAGGATGTAAACGAACCAGTAGTATCTCCTGATGGCAGGTATGTATATTTCAGTGAGGATATGTATCCGGGTGGACAATTCCAATACAATAAAGATCCCAATAACCAGATTTTTGTTATACGAAGGCTTGACAGGGAAACTGGGCGTATTGATAATATAACCGGAGGCCCGGGTGGTGCCGTTCGTCCGCAATTATCACACGATGGTAAAACATTGGCATTTGTAAAACGTGTGCGTACCAAATCTGTTTTATACCTGCGGAAACTGGAAACCGGAGAAGAATGGCCTGTATATGATGATTTATCAAAAGATCAACAGGAAGCATGGTCCATTTTTGGTTTATACACCGGGTTTAACTGGATGCCAAATGACCAGGAAATTGTGATCTGGAGCAGAGGTAAAATTGTTCGTGTTAATATTAATGAAGCGAATAAATCAACCAATATTCCTTTCACTGTTCATGTGAAACAGAAAATTGTTGAAGCAGTTCGTTTTCAGCAAAACCTGAATCCTGAAACTTTCCAGGCCAATGTCATTCGTCATGCAGTTACTTCTCCCAATGGTAAATGGCTGGTGTTTAATGCTATTGGTTATTTATGGAAAAAAGAATTACCCAATGGTAAAGCCACACGTATCAGTAATGGAACCGATTTCGAATATGAACCTTCATTTTCACCTGACGGTAATTCTATCGTATATACCACCTGGAACGATGAAAACAGCGGTGCTATTTACAGTATTGGTTTAAACGGTGGAGCCGCGAGAAAAATTACTGCAGTAAAAGGTATCTATCGTCAACCCTCATTCTCACCTGATGGCAAATGGATAGTATTCCGCAAGGAAAATGGTAGTGATGCCATGGGGCCGGCTTTTACTGCTGTAACCGGTACTTTTATGATGCAGACAGATGGTACTGCGGAGAAACTGGTAACGCAGAGAGGCGATCAGCCGCGCTTTAACGGAAATGGTACCCGTATCTATTATACATTGGGAGGTGGAATGAACCGACAGTTTGCAAGCTGCGATTTATCCGGTAATGATGAACGTATTCATCTGAGAAGCACTTATGGCAGTCAGTTTACTGTATCTCCCGATGATAAATGGATATCATTTATAGATCTCCATGAAGTATATGTGGCCTCTTTCCCGTTAACCGGTAAAACAGTTGATATCAGCGCCAATACCAAAGATTTCCCTGTTCGTATTGTTTCAAAAGATGCAGGTATTAACCTGCATTGGTCGGCCAACAGTAAAACATTGTATTATACCCTGGGTAACCAGTATTTCAGCATACCGTTGCAAGACAGGTTCGGATTTGTAGCAAACAAACCTGAATCAGATTTTAAAGTGCCTGAAAAAGGAGTCGATATTCAGGTAGAGGTATCGACTGATAAACCAACTGGTATGATAGCTTTTACCAACGCCACTATTATTACCATGAAAGGGGATGAAATAATAACTGGTGGAACCATTCTGGTAGAAAATAATATCATCAAACAAATCGGAAAAGCTGCTGCAATAAAAATTCCAACTGGGACTAAAATCATTGATTGCAAGGGTAAAACTATTATGCCTGGTTTTATTGATGCGCATGCACACGGCAGTCATTTTCGCTCCGGCATGTCGCCGCAAAAACACTGGCCTTATTACACCAATCTGGCTTACGGTGTAACTGCGATGCACGATCCGTCTGCCAATAGTGAAATGGTTTTCGCGCAAAGTGAAATGGTGAAAGCCGGAGTGATGACCGGTCCACGTGTATTCTCAACAGGAACTATTTTATATGGTGCCGATGGCGATATGAAAGCTGTGGTGAATTCAATTGATGATGCCCGTAGTGCCTTGCGCAGAACAAAAGCGTTCGGAGCTTTCTCTGTAAAAAGTTATAACCAGCCACGTCGCGAACAGCGACAGATGATTATACAGGCAGCAAGAGAACTGGGTATGGAAGTGGTACCTGAAGGTGGTTCTTTCTTCTTTCATAATATGACGATGGTAATGGATGGCCATACTACCATTGAACACAATATTCCGGTAGCACCTTTGTATAGTGATGTAATCAATCTCTGGAAAGAATCTAAAACAGCATACACACCTACACTTATAGTAAACTATGCAGGTGTAAGTGGTGAGTACTACTGGTATCAGCATACCAATGTATGGGAGAAAGAAAGATTGCTTCGTTTTACACCCCGAACTGTAATTGATACGCGTAGCAGACACAGAACCATGTTGCCTGAGGAAGAGTATAAAAATGGGCATATACTTACTTCTGAAAGTGCAAAGAAATTAAATGATAATGGCGTAAATGTAAATATTGGGGCACATGGACAGATTCAGGGTATGGGTGTGCATTGGGAAATATGGATGATGCAACAGGGAGGTATGAGTAACCTGCAGGCTTTGAAAACAGCTACCATTAATCCTGCGCAAAGTCTTGGACTTGATAAATGGATTGGTTCGCTTGAAGCGGGTAAACTGGCCGATATGATTGTGCTGGATAAAAGTCCACTGGAAAGTATCCGAAATACCGAATCCGTTAAATACACAATGGTAAATGGAAGATTGTACGATGCTGATACCATGAATGAAGTAGGTAATGCAAATAAACCCCGAACTAAATTTTATTGGGAACAGATTAAAAATGCAGCTGCATTCAGTTTCCCATGGGCTACAGAAGCATCCATAGAAACAGAAACCTGTTCCTGTGGTAAACATTAATATTCAGTGATAATCAATTGAACATGAAAAAATTCACTTTATATTTAGTATGTATGCTTCTTGCATTTCTCGTCAAGGCTCAGTCCGGGCAGGAATTATTTTGGAGCGAACTAAAAAAACTCTGTGGTAAAACATTTGAAGGTAAAGTAGTAACAGCCCCGCCCAACGATACCGCATTTGCCAATAAAAAATTACAGATGCATGTAAGGGCTTGTGAAGAAGAGAGAATCAGAATCCCTTTTCATGTTGGTACAAATTATTCACGTACATGGGTACTGACGAAAACAACAGATCGTATTCTCTTAAAACACGATCACCGGCATGAAGACGGAAGTGCAGATAGGGTAACTATGTATGGCGGCTTATCAACCAATACCGGAACCAATACTATGCAAGTATTTCCTGCAGATCAGGAAACAGTGAACCTGTTACCAAGGGCTGCAAATAATGTCTGGTGGATCAGCATTGTGCCGGGTCAATCTTTTACGTATAACCTGAGGGGTATTGGTTCTGAAAGGCAATTCAGTATAGCCTTCGACCTGACAAAAGAAATACCATCTTCGCCTGCACCATGGGGATGGAAAGATTAAAAGAAAAGGTCTTGTTATTCAACAAGACCTTTTCTTTATAGTAATTCAATTTTGTAGTTGATCGGACAATGTTTTCCAAGCATTGCAGAAATGCCACAATATTTTTCGTGTGATAAACTCACGGCCCTGTTCAGTTTATCAATATTATCGGCAGATATATCGCAACGGTATACCATATCGATAAATTTAAAAACTTTTGGATGATCATCGGTTTGTTCGGCCGAAGCTTCGATTTCCAGTTTGGTGAAGGATACTTTCATTTTATGAAGAATATCCACTACATCAATACCACTGCAACCACATAAAGATCCCAATAACATTTTTTTGGGATTCATACCTGTACCAGAGCCACCATTCTCAACGGTTGTATCAATACGTACAGTCTGACCCGTATCGGCTGTAACATCAAATGCTAATGTCTGAACCCAGCTTGTTGTAACTTTCATTGTATTCTTTTTCTTTGAAAAATATTATCCGGTCTTGCGGACTTATTGACTTTCTGACTTTTTTTATTTATTCATTCTCGCTGCCACTACATCCCAGTTCACTACATTCCACCAGCTATTGATATAATCGGGTCTTCTGTTCTGGTATTTGAGGTAATATGCATGCTCCCACACATCCAGACCCAGTAAAGGTGTTCCCCAGGTTTCACTCACATCCATTAAAGGGTTATCCTGATTAGGTGATGATACAATAGCAAGTGCATTATCGCTGTTAATAATAAGCCATGCCCAGCCACTTCCAAAACGAGCTTTTGCTGCATCTGAAAATTGTGTTTTGAATGCGTCAAATGAACCGAAGGATTGAATGATGGAACTGGCCAGTTGGCCTGAAGGAGTAGCTGACCCTCCTGGTTTCATGGTTTGCCAGAACATTTCATGGTTAAAATGACCACCCGCATTATTCCGCATTTTTGGAGAATATTTCGAGATATTTCTTAAAACAGACTCCAATGTTTTACTCCCTGTATTAACGCCCTCCGCTGCACAGGCTTCTCCTAAACTTTTGGCATATGCTGCAGCATGTTTGCTATAATGTATTTCCATAGTGAGGGCATCAATCGATGGTTCAAGTGCATTATAGGTATAGGGTAATGCCTGTTGCTGAAATTCATTGGCTGCCATACCACTCGCACGTAATACAGCTGGTAAACTTGCAGCTAAACCAATAGCGAGTCCGGCTTTACCAGATGTTTTGACAAAATTGCGACGTGATGTTTGATGGGTCATAAAAAAGATTAAATGGTGAATAAACCTGTATCTCTTGCTTCTTTATCCTTGGTTCTTTCTAAAATTATTCCAAATCTTACGGAATCGTGTAAAAGTTCGGTAATAAAATTCCTGGTTGAAAAGTTGTGAATCGCTCATGGCTTTAAAAATAAGGAATGCACCGATTGGTATTAGTATCAGGGTAGATAACCACATTCCTTCCATGGGGGAGGCCTGACCCGAGCGTACAAATTTCTCACCAAATGTGTTGAAGAGGTGAAAGAGTACAAAGAAGATAATCGCAAACACCAATGGGGTGCCTAATCCTCCTTTTCTGATAATAGAACCCAGAGGGGCACCAATGAGGAATAAAACAATACAGGCAACAGAAAGCGTGAATTTCCGGTGCCATTCAATTTCATGGTAACGCAGCGATTTGTATTTGTCTTCATAATCGGAAGCCAGAAAACCCACATTGCCCTTGATACTGGTAATTTGTCCAAGTGTGCCGTCGATAATACTTTCACGTAAAGAGTCGGGTAATAAAGCGTCGAATGTTTTAGCCGTTTTAATGGATGCAGTATCTGTTTTTATCCAGCCTGTATCATTTGCATAACGGGCAAAACGTACATATGGAGTTATCTCAGTCCGGGCTTTTCTTGTATAGAACGTATCAATATGTTCCAATGAATCGATGGCGGAGTTCAGTTGTCTTAGGCTCAACATTTTTGGGTCATAAAATGCACTGTCGCCCGATTTGTTCATCTGGAAACTTTTCAGGTCAAATACTTTTTTATATTCTTTAAAACCTAACCTGATAAATTCTGTATTGGTAGTGCCCCTGGAACCTCTTTCTTCAAAACGCCAGCCATTCTTTAAAATAAACTCAAGGAATTTTTTATCAGGGGTAATGCGCATAATACCGGTCTGGGCCATCAGCATATTATCCTGAAGACCATAATTCTTTTCAAACAAAACGATATCATGTATTACACTGTCATTTTTTTCCTTTTTACCCAGCTTTATTACATAACCGTCCAGTTTATCATAAAAAACACCTTCTTTAATATCAATGGCAGGTTTAGAAACGATGATATCATATTTTAAAGCAGCCAGTTTTAATTGTGTAACAGGAATAATATTATTGGAGAAAAGAAAAGCAAGTCCGCTTAAAAAAATGGTGATGATAAATAGCGGCCGCATAAAACGTAACAATGGAATACCAGACGCTTTGATAGCTACGAGTTCAAAACTTTCGCCCAGGTTACCAAAAGTCATGATAGAAGAAAACAGCAAAGCGAGTGGTAAAGCCATCGGCACCCAGAATAACATGACCAGTCCTACCAATTTCATCACCGTAAAAAAATCAAGTCCCTTCCCAACCAGGTCATCAATGTACAACCAGAAAAACTGCATGGTAAGTACAAACAATGAAATAGCAAAAGCCGCCAGAAAGGGGCCAATAAAGGAGCGGATGATGAGTATGTCTAGTTTTTTGAGCATCGGCAGAGTGAGTAGTGAGTAGTGAGTAGTCAGTAGGGATGTGATAGATTACTCACTACTGACTACTCACTACTCACTATCTTTAATCCATGTTACCCGCAAAACTAACACTTTCGGAAGAGGAAAGATTATTGATGATGGATACCCGCTTTATTTTAACAAAGAATGCGGTACTGAAAAAAGCAGAGCTCTTATTTGGCGCTGTAAGCGAAACAATGCGGCAGAGAGTGGCGGAACTGGGCTTAAACGACTCCTCATTGTTTATACTGAGTCCCAAAATTGCAAGAGGCGAACAGTACCAGAATCTCCCATGGGTAATGCTGGATGACCCAAGGATTTTTACGAAAACCGGAACCTGCGCGATCCGCTGCTTTTTCTGGTGGGGTCATTATTGGACCATTACATTGCAACTGGCTGGTTCTTATCTTGATCAATACCGGGAGGCAGTGAAACAATTTGTAACAGAACAGTCAGTTGAAAAAGACTGGTATTTGTCTGTAGGTGACAATCAATGGCAACATGAACTCGAACCTGCGGAGTATGCTGCAGCACATTCAATCGATATATCGTACTGGCAAAACCATCGGCCCTTTCTCAAACTGGTAAAAAAAATCCCACTCACGATGGAGTGGGATGATATAATGCCATTACTGGAAAAAAATATTTTTTCGTTGCTGATGATCCTCAAAATGCATCAGGCACCCAGTCGGTGAAACAACTCTTTCACCTGGTATTCCCATAGCTGACTCTGATCTTTGATTTCATTTTTTTCTGCAAAATCCTTGATCAGTAAAATTGTCTGATTGGAGATTTCAGTTTTTTCAATGCGGAACTCAAAATATTCATTCTTTTCAGTGTGCAGCCAATGAAAGCGAATAAACTTATCCTGTTCCTGGTCTAGAATAGAAGCTTTGTCGGGTGTGCCACCATTCCATGAAAAACTGTAAACACCTTCCCATTCATCTACTTTATCTGCAAACCATTCCTGCAAACCTGCTGGCGTAGCCAGAAACTCAAAAAGGATGGCTGGGGAACATCTCACTGGAAACTCTAATGTAAATAACTGCTTTTTGCTCATTACTATCTCTTTAACTACCGTCAATCGTAAGGCTGCAATAATATTAAATAATCTATACCCTCCAAATGTTTTTTTAATGAAGGGCTGTGTTTTAAGGGGGCGATTTCTAAATAATGAATTGCCAAGACCATAAGTGCTTGTTTTTCAGTATGTTGTATCAAATGTTTTTTTTGATAGAATATGAAAAATGCTTAAATTGCTGTAAAGACAGGATCAGACGCCAGCGCAGGAGAGGAGGGAGCTTATCCCAGGTTATATCTAATTACCCTAACATACAACCAAAACTATTTCCACATGAGTATGCGTCAACTCAAAATCACGAAATCGATTACGAACCGTGAATCGCAGAGTCTTGAGAAATACCTGCAGGAAATCGGAAAAGTAGACCTCATCAATCCGGAAGAAGAAGTACAACTGGCTATGCGTATTCGCCAGGGCGATCAGCGTGCACTGGATCGTTTGGTGAAATCGAATCTACGTTTTGTGGTTTCCGTGGCCAAACAATACCAGAATCAGGGGCTTACTTTACCTGACCTGATTAATGAAGGAAACCTGGGTCTGATAAAAGCAGCTTTACGTTTTGATGAAACAAGGGGGTTTAAATTTATTTCATATGCCGTATGGTGGATCAGACAAAGTATCCTGCAAGCGCTGGCTGAACAAAGCCGTATTGTAAGACTTCCATTGAATAAAGTTGGACTTACCAACCGCATCAGCAAAGCCTATCAGTTGCTGGAACAGGAATTTGAGCGTGAACCCACGGCCCAGGAACTGGCCGATTTACTGGAACTGAGTATTGAAGAAGTATCGGCTACTATGAGTGTTGGCTTCCGTCACGTAAGTATGGATACGCCTTTATCGGATGGGGAAGATGGTACACTGATGGATGTAATGGAAAATCCAAATGCCGAAAAAACAGACGAAAACCTCGTGCATTATGAGTCGCTGCGTCTGGAAATTGAAAGAAGCCTGAAAACACTTACTGAAAGGCAGAAGGATGTGCTCTGCTTTTTCTTTGGAATTGGTGTAGATAATCCATTGAGCCTGGAAGATATAGGCGAACGTTTTAATCTTACCCGTGAAAGGGTTCGGCAAATAAAGGACAAGGCCATTACCAAGCTGAGAAGTACCAGCAGATGTAAGCACCTGAAAGTGTATCTGGGATAAAAAATCCGTACTATATTTGCATCGCATAAGTGAACCTCAGATTGGTTCACTTTTTTATTGGTGAATGACCAGAAATAGTGAATTATGTTTCAGAATCTCTCCGAAAGATTAGAGTCGGCTTTTAAAAACCTCAAAGGTGAATCGCGTATTAATGACCTTAATATTGCGAATACCGTAAAAGATATTCGTCGTGCCCTCATTGATGCCGATGTAAACTTTAAAATAGCCAAAGAGTTTACTGATAAGGTAAAAGACAAAGCAGTTGGTGAGAAAGTAATCAATGCCATCAGTCCTGGTCAACTCATGGTGAAAATTGTACAGGATGAGCTGACAGAGTTAATGGGCGGAACAGAAGCTGCTTTCAATATTACCGGTAACCCGGCTGTTATTCTGATTGCGGGTTTACAGGGTAGTGGTAAAACAACTTTTAGCGGAAAACTGGCCAATTACCTCAAGACCAAAAAAGGGAAATCGCCTTTACTGGTTGCAGCTGATATTTACAGACCTGCAGCGATTGATCAGTTAACCGTACTGGCAGAGCAGGTAGGTGTTGATATTTACAGTGAGCGTGAAAACAAAGATGCAGTAGCCATTGCCTTAAATGCCATTAAAGAAGCGAAAGCAAAAAACAAGAACGTAGTCATCATCGATACCGCCGGCCGACTGGCTATTGATGAAGTGATGATGAAAGAAGTAGCAGATATTAAAGCTGCTGTAAACCCTGCTGAGATACTTTTTGTAGTAGATTCCATGACCGGTCAGGATGCAGTAAACACTGCCAAAGCATTTAATGACCGACTCGATTTTTCCGGCGTGGTATTGACCAAACTGGATGGTGATACAAGAGGTGGTGCTGCTTTATCGATCAAATACACGGTAAACAAACCCATCAAGTTTGTAAGCAGCGGAGAGAAGTTAGATACACTTGATATTTTCTATCCCGAAAGGATGGCACAGCGTATCCTGGGTATGGGTGATATTACCACACTGGTAGAAAAGGCACAGGCTCAGTACGATGAGGTGCAGGCAAAAAAACTGGAGAAAAAAATTCGTAAAAACCAGTTCGATTTTCAGGATTTTCTGGATCAGTTGCAGCAGATCAAAAAAATGGGTAACCTGAAAGACCTGATGGGTATGATTCCGGGAGTGGGAAAAGCCATAAAGGATGTAGACATTAATGATGATGCATTCAAAGGTATTGAAGCCATGATTAGCTCTATGACACCTTTTGAAAGAGCCAATCCCGACAGCCTTACGCCCAGCCGTAAACAAAGAATTGCCAAAGGAAGCGGGAAGGATATCGCAGAAATAAATGCTTTTATGAAGCAGTTCGAACAAATGAAACAGATGATGAAGATGATGAATAATATGCCCATGGGTGGCAGGCTCCCGGGAATGCGCCGATAAATTGTTTGTTCGGTACAATATTTTTCATTCGGGCGGTGTCATAGCTTTGATTTAAGATCTTATGCGGCGACTGGTTTTCATATCCATCTTATTAAGTACACTCATCAGCCATTACCATGTAAATGGACAAGCTGCGATATTGGTATCAGCGGAAGGAAAATTCTATGACTTTGATATTGTAAACGGGGTATGCGTTACAAAAGAAAAAACCAGTTTTTGCAACCTGAATGTACCAGGGTTTTCAGTGGCTCAGTATAAAAACAAAGTCTATTACAATACCACCGGTGGTGAATTGTATGAAACCGATCTGGTGAATCCGGCACTTTGCAAACCTCTTTCGGTATTCACAGTAGGTAATGCCATGACTGCAGATAAAAACGGCACTTTATATTGGGTATTCGCAAATAGTTTATACCGCTTGCCTAATGGCTGGACGCAACCAGAAAATCTTGGAGCACTTCCTTTTACAGCAGCTGGCGATCTTATTTTTTACGGGGATAAATTACTAATGGCTGCAAATCCTAATGGAACAGTTAACAATTTCAGTCTGGTTGAAATAAATATTGCATCGCCGCCGGCAAGTAAAGTATATATGGAAACTCCCGGGTATAGTTTTTTTGGCATAATGAGTGTATCTATAGGATGTAATGACAACAAAGTATTTGCTATTTCGAGTAGCCTGGTAGGGCCAGGTAGCGATATTGTAGAAATAGATATAGCCAATAAAAAAATTGTCGGGATATTTTGTTCGGTCAATTTTCAAGTTTATGATGCAGCGAGTGCTACAGAAACAGGAGAAGTGAAGGGGATTAATATTAATTCTATTACCGTAAAGCCACAATGTGATGGCTTGGGGTTGGGTGAAATAGGCGTAGCTGCAACCAGTGCTACTGCAGCTGCCAAACTCTTTTTCTCTTACAATAATAATCCTTCTATAGAGTCAGGATTATTTCCCAATTTAACTTCTGGAAACTATGCCATTAAAGTAACAAGTTCTGATGGGTGTAGTAAAGACACTTTCGCTACCGTGCCATTTATTGAAAGATTACGGGTGAGTACGTTAACGCGCCCCGATACATGTGGAGCTTTAAATGGTGCAGTAGAGATCAACCCAATAAGCAATCATACCGGGTTTCGTTTTTCGCTTGAAAATGCAGCTTATGTGGCGGGTAATGTGTTCAACAATCTTGGCGCAGGCATTAAATCATTGAAAGTAATAGAAACCAATGGATGCGTGCTCGATACAAGTTTTGTAGTGGGCACTTTTCAGCCACCCATACCTGTTACATCTTTAAATATCAGCAGTGCAAACTGTTCAAATGCGGATGGAACAATTACCGTTAATTATACAACAGGAGCCAATATTCAGGGAGCAAGAATAAATGGAGGTATTGTTCAAAACTCCAATCAGTTTACCAACCTTTTAGCAGGTATGCATCAGATACAGATTATTACTGCCAGTTGTATTTACGATACAACGGTAACTGTACCGCTTCAAAGTACGCCAGCACCTGCAGTTTCCTATATAACCAATTCACCTGATTGTGGTGGAAAATCGAATGGGTCTTTGCAGATTAACCTTACCGGAACGGTTGCTCCATATACTTATAGCTTTAATAATTCACCCTATACGAATGAAACCAGCTATCGTAACCTGACTCCGGGAAATTATCCGGTGGCGGTAAAAGATGCACAGGGTTGCATATTTACAGGATCAGCAACCATTCAGCCCTATATAGCCAAACCGGTAAACGTACAATGGAATATGACTCCGGCAGACTGCTGGCAGGGTGGTGGTAAAATAACCGTTACTGTTACAGGTTCCGAAGCACCCTATTTTTATAGAATCAATAACCAGGCATACCAGGCAGGGCAACAGGCAACAGGTTTAACAGCAGGTAATTATATGGCTTTGATCAGGAATGGGAATAATTGTTTGATTGATTCTGTACAGGTAACCGTTACGGAACAAAATACGCCTGGAGTGGTTTGTGATACAGTCTATGTTCCAACCGGATTTACACCCAATGCAGACGGTAAAAATGATATATTAAAACCTACCGCCGGTTCTGGCATTAATAACTTCATTTTCAGGGTATATAACAGGATTGGACAGGTTATTTTCGAAACCCGGCAATCCCAGAAAGGCTGGAATGGCCGTTTTAAAGGACTGGATCAACCCCAGGGGGCTTATGTTTGGACCTTCTCCTATACCCTGCAGAATGGTCAGACAAAAGTGTTTCGGGGTACAACAGTGCTGATACGGTAACACTATCTTAACTTTTATGGTGAATATGGCTTTGGAATTATACCTGTAAACACTTATTTTTGCCGCCTGATTCACCCTATTTATTAACGCCTTTAAATTTCTATTTAACATGGCAGTAAAAATGAGATTACAGAGACACGGCAGCAAAAAACGCCCGTTCTACTTCATCGTAGTGGCCGATGGCCGTGCTCCAAGGGATGGTAAGTTCATCCAGAAGATCGGAACTTACAATCCGCTGACTGTTCCAGCAACTATCCAGTTAGACCGTCAAAAAGCCCTGGAGTGGTTGAACAAAGGTGCTCAACCCACCGATACAGTCCGCCGAATCCTCTCTTTCAAGGGAGTGTTGTACCTGAAACACCTGTTAAGAGGTGTGAAACTGGGTCTGTTTGATGATGCAACCGCTATGACTAAATTTCAGGCATGGCATAATGAGCATGAAGCAAATGTTACCCGTCGTAATGAAGAGCACAGAAGAACCCAGCGTGCAAAAAGAGCTTATACGCCAGTCGTAAGAAAGGTGGAAGCTAAAGCTGAAGAATCTGCTCCCGCTGAAGGAAGTACCGAAGCTTAATCACGATAAGTTCAACATATTCCTGAAAGCCCCGATAGCAATATCGGGGCTTTCTAATTATTGCAGGATGGCAGATCTCAGATGGCAGATCTCAGATTTATATATTATCAATATAAATCTGAGATCTGCCATCTGACATCCTCAAATTCCTATCTTATTTTTGCATTATGGAATCATACATTCACATCGGTCGTATTGTAGCTAGTTTTGGATTGAAGGGAGAAGTGATCGTGCAACATGCACTGGGAAAAAAGACGGCATTGAAAGAAGTGAAGGTCTTATTTGTCGAAGAACAGAAAGGCTCTTACCTGCCTTATTTTGTAGAGAGCTCTAAAGCAAAAGATGATGATGAAATGTATGTAAAGCTCGAGGGAGTAAATACCAAAGAATCTGCTGCAAGAATCAGTACCAGAAATGTATGGTTAAAAGATACAGATTTTCGTAAGCTCGCCGGTAAATCATCACCCATTTCATTATTGGGCTATACCGTTATTACCGATGAAGAAGAAAACCTCGGCCCGGTTGAAGAAGTAATTGAACAGCCACACCAGGTACTATTAAAACTCATGCTCGATGGTCATGAGGCATTGATACCCCTTCATGAAGAAACACTCGATGGGATTGATCATGATAAAAAAGAAATCCATGTAGTACTACCCGACGGTCTGCTGGATATCTATAGAGAAAGTTGATAGTAGATAGTTCGTGGTGCATAGACCATAGACCATGGACCATGGTCTATGGTCTATGGTCTATCTCACCAGCTTATTCAGATCAAATTCAATAATACTTGTTCCGGTTACTACGTTGGCTACTTTTAATGCTCTTTCGGCCTGTAGTATATGTCTGTATTGATGTGCAATATAGAACAGGAAAGTATCTCCCAGTTTTAGTTTAACCAATTTTGAAATGGAAATAGCGCAAGTGGCTTTATTAAGGTCTATGCTTTGTGCGGCATCAAGTAATTGCAATAATTGCTCCTGCTGCTCTATAAATTCAGCAATTACTTTATAACTATCTGCGTTGCTGGTTGGATAATGATCTTTGGGTGATGACATTTTTTTGCCAACAGATCCGTCTTTAACAGGCATCATCAGTTTTGTAAAATAATTACCCAGCCATCCTGATTTAAAATGTGTAGCAGGCTCCCAGCTTTTTGCTTTTGCCTTGTTGATGGCTTTTTCCATTTCAGGTAAATAAAAACGACCATAACTGTTCAGGTGCTCGATACATTGGGTAGCACTCCATTTTTCAGGCGATGCTTTATAACCAAACTGGCTATGCCTGAGTAACTGCCACTCACTGATGGCTTTATTTAAAAATGATTCTGTTTGTTCCTGTAACTCGCTCAGGAGTTTGTTTGATAAGTAAATAGGCATTTTGCTTTGATTTTGTTACAGCAAAGCTGCGACAGCACGTTTATTAAAATCTTGGTCTGTACCAAGATTTTAGTGAGTAGTGAATAGTCAGTAGTGAGTAAGAGGTAAAGATTAATTACTCACTACTGACTACTCACTACTCACTATTCATATCCTCACTTTCCCAAGCAGCTTACTAAACGTTGTTGCATCGATACCGAGGTAAGAGGCAAGGTATTTATGTGGTATGAGCCGGAGTACATGCGGACTTCTTTTGAGTAATACTTTAAATTTTTCTTCAGCAGAAAAACATTGTAATTCAATCTGTCGCTCCAATACACCTGCCAGCGAAAAGCTGGTTGCTTTTCGAATCAGGGTTTCAAAATTGTGGTAACGTATCATCAGCTCATTTACCTGCTGGTAAGTAGTTCTTATAAATTCACTTTTAGTAAGCGCTTCAAGAAAGAACCTGGAAGGGGTTTGTGTTAGAAAAGAATCGGCCACCCCGGAGAAGGAAAAAGGATAAGTAAATACAATGGTGGCTTCTCTTTCATCATCACCGGTATAATAAGCACGCTGTACACCTTCAGTTACAAAATAAAGGTAGCGTTCTGTTTCACCCTGTTTGGTGAGTATGGTTTTTCTTTTAGCTGAAAAAGACTGCCAGCAGGCAGAAAAATCAGTCCATTCATCCTCCTGTAAAGGGTGAATCTTATGACAAAATTGTTTCAGTTCTGCTAAAGCATTTGTATCGGTGTTCAAAACGGCTATTGATTTAATACCCAATTTACGGCTGTTTCCAATACCTTATCTTTTTTCAGCTTAAGGTCTGTATCAGTGGGGCGAACAATGACATCAGGTATAACCGCACCAAAATCTTTTTCATCTTTATTGGCCCTCGTAAACATTTTTGTAGAGCCCCGGGCAATAATATAGCTGTTGGGTAACATAAAATTGAACATCTCACCAAAATCGTTTGGCGACTCACCTGTGGGTTCTCCAAAAGTTTTAGCCAGTTCATAACTCACTACACCATCAGCCAGCATATTGGCACTGGAGAAAGTGCCGGTGCCTATCAGAAAAGCCACTTTGCCTGAAAAGAAAGGTTCTTTAACTGCTGGCTTTTTCAATTCCTTATTAAGGTAGACATAGGTGTCGCCGTCTTTCTGATTCATATAAAAACGATTATCGGCTTCGTTATAATTAGCCTGACTTTTCAGGAAGGTTTTATAAGCGGCACTTATTTTCCATTTCATACCTCCGGCAAAAATGTAGGGTTTACGGTTAAAATAACGAAGCAATAATTCCCCTAACTGCGAATCGCCACCACCATTTTCACGCAGATCGATGATTAATCCTTTTGCATTGCTGTCATTCAAACGCGTAAATGTTTCGTCGAGAAATTTTTCAAAAGGCTCCGACCTCTCATTGCGCATGCTTCTGTAATTCAGGTAGCCGATTTGTGCTGATAAAAAACGAAATTCATAAGGTTTATTACCCTGGCTGTTCATCTTTGCTGTTAACACACGATTAATACTGTCGGCCTGAGAACGAGGAAAGCCGGTAACGCTGAAACTGCGCTGCTCACCGTTTTCTTTGATGGCTTCAATGTGGAATGGACTATGTACCCCATCCAGAAACAAAAGCTTGCGGCTGTAAAAAGCAACCTGCTCATGTTTCCAGGTGTCAAGACCTCCAAATAACCGCAGATAACGTTTATTCAGCTCTTCAATTGAAATGCCATTGATGCTTGTGATGCGATCGTTCATGTCGAGTTGCTGCGCAGCACTTAGGTCATATGAAATACGCCAGGACTCTTTTTCCACTTTCCGGATCATAAAAGGGAAACGTAAACTGTTATTATACAAACTATCGGTAATACGACTACTAACGAGCCCCAGGTGTCCCTCATTTAAAGCTGCGCTCAGGCGGCTGAATAAAAAAACGGTTTCGGTATGGTTGAGGCTATCTGTATGATTGCTCAGTAAGTCGTTCGACAATGATAATAACTGATTTTTACTGATGGTATGATAGAGGTTTACATGAGAAGCTTCCATGGTTTCTATCCAGAAACGAATATCTTCCCGAACCTGGTTTATCGCGATTCTTTTCGCATAAAAATCTACAGGATGCTTTTGCTCAAAGGCGATGCTTTGTTGTGCGGAAGCAGTAATGGTTAAGATCGACAGCAAAAAGGAAAAAACAATTTTCATCAAGGGTGTTTTGTGGTCAAACGTACAAACATGCGGTGGAGTTACAATCACATAAACGGGGGATTGTTTCCGGGATAAGCGGGCTTAAATTTTTATCTTAGCTGTATAGATGCCATCACCACAACGTTATATTGCCCATTTTGATCTCGATTCATTCTTTGTAAGTGTAGAGATGATTAACGATCCTTCATTAAAAGGCAAAGCTGTTATTGTTGGAGGCTCAAGAGACAGGGGAGTGGTTACCACCTGTAGCTATGAGGCCCGGAAATTTGGCGTAAAAAGTGCCATGCCCATGAAAACGGCCATGCGTTTATGTCCGCATGCCATACTGGTTCGTGGTACAAGGGGTGAGTACAGTCGCTATTCACGTTGGGTAACAGAAATAATTGCGGCAAAAGCACCGTTATTTGAAAAAGCATCCATTGATGAATTTTATATTGACCTGACGGGGATGGATCGATTTTTTGATCCCTACCAATGGACCATCGACCTGCGAACAGAAATTATTGAAAAAACACAGTTGCCTATTTCCTTCGGTTTAGCTACCAATAAAATGGTAGCCAAAATTGCAACCGATGAAGCAAAGCCCAATGGTTACCTGTTTATAAAACCGGGTATGGAAAAGGCTTTTCTTGCGCCCCTGCCCGTGAATAAATTTTCAGGTGTAGGTGAAAACACTTTTAAAACCTTACAGGCAATGGGTATTCATACCATTCGCGATGTAAGTGAAACTGCAATCGAAGTGCTTGAGAAAAAACTGGGCAAATGGGGTTCGGATCTTTGGTATAAATCGCAGGGCCTGCATAATGGAGAAGTACATGCTTACCATGAGGCAAAATCTATTTCCACTGAAAATACTTTTGAAGAAAATAAGACCGATGTTGATTTTCTCTTGAGTGAATTGGTTCGAATGACAGAAAAAGTGGCGTATGAATTGCGCCGCGATGAAAAATTAACGGGCTGTATAGCTGTGAAAATCCGGTATCCCGATTTTGAAACCACATCCAAACAAACCACTATTGATTATACATTAAGGGATGACGAACTGATACCTGTAGCGATAGATCTTTTTCATAAACTTTATCGAAAAGGTCAGCCTGTTCGATTATTGGGTGTACGCCTCTCTGAGCTTACCAATCATGCCGTACAAGGAAGCCTGTTTGATGATGCCGAAAAGAAGAATGAACTCTATAAAGCCATTGATGATGTAAAGAATAAATTCGGTAAATCACTACTGCAGAAAGCAAGAACGGTAAAAGGGAAGAAGTAACGGGGAAGGGATGAAGGAAGACAGGCAAGAAAATATTAGCTACGCATGGTGAATCAGGTAGACTTGCGAGATGAAATATGATGTATCTTACTAGACAAACATTAAAAATTTACTATGATTAAATTTCTATCCGCCATTATTGGCATGCTATTGCTATCTGTTTCCATAGCCCAGCGAACTGTGATTCATTGCGGACAACTGGTAGATGTGAAAAACCTGCAGCTACTAAAAGAAATGACCATCATTACCGAGGGTAATAAAATTGTAGATGTACAGAAAGGATATATTGCAGGAGCAGCCGGAGATAAACTGATAGACCTTAAATCAAAAACCGTGATGCCGGGTCTGATAGATATGCATGTGCACATGGAAAGCGAAACCAATCCGGGTAAGTACATGGAAACTTTTACATTCAATCCGGCTGATTATGCATACCAATCAGTTGTATTTGCTGAAAGAACATTGATGACTGGTTTTACCGCTGTGCGCGACCTGGGTGGAAGCGGCGTGAATATTTCATTGCGTAATGCCATTAATAAGGGATTGATCAAAGGTCCACGTGTGTATACTGCTGGAAAATCTATTGCTACAACCGGTGGGCATGCCGATCCTACCAACGGGTACAGGAGAGATTTAATGGGAGATCCTGGTCCGGATGCCGGTGTAGTGAATGGTACTGATGAGGCGGCTAAAGCAGTAAGACAGCGTTATAAAGAGGGGAGTGATGTAATAAAAATTACTGCTTCAGGTGGTGTATTGAGTGTTGCGAAGAGCGGAGAGAATCCTCAGTTTACAGAAGTGGAAATAAAAGCAATTGTTGAGACAGCAAAGGATTATGGTTTTAAAGTAGCAGCGCATTGTCATGGTACAGAAGCCATGAAAAGAGCTGTAAATGCAGGTGTTCATTCGATTGAACATGGAACTTATATGACAGAAGAAGTTATGACGCTGATGAAAAAAATGGGAACTTATTATGTACCCACTATCACTGCTGGTAAATCGGTGGGAGATTCGGCCAAGAAACCCGGTTATTATCCAGAACTGGTAACACCCAAAGCATTAGCCATCGGCCCAAAAATTCAAAATACATTTTCGAATGCATATAAAGCCGGTGTGAAAATTGCGTTTGGAACAGACGCAGGTGTATATGCGCATGGTAAAAACTGGCTTGAATTTGTGTATATGAATGAAGGGGGAATGCCCGCACTGGAAACCATTCGCGCAGCAACCTTATATGCTGCCGATTTATTGGGAGATGACAGGATTGGCGTTATTGAAAAAGACAAACTGGCCGATATTGTTGCCATCGATGGCGACCCAGTAAAAGATATCCGCGCAATGGGCAAAGTGAAATTTGTGATGAAGAATGGGGTGGTGTACAAACAAGAATAAACAGAAGAACAGAAGAACAGAGAAACAGAGGAACATCCAATTTCGAAATTCGATGTTTCTCTGTTCTTCTGTTATTTCACTTTTCTTAACTGCGCCAACATAGCCCTCAAATCTTTGGGTAGTTCTGCTTCTAACTCAAATTTTTCTCCATTGAAGGTAAAACTCAATCTGTGCGAGTGAAGAGCAAGTCTGTTCATGAGAGGTCTTTCCTGCTCATCGTGTTTCGATAATTTGAATTTCTTTTTCAGTGCAGACAATAAAACGGGAGAAGGATCTCCATATAATTCGTCGCAAACAATCGGGTGACCCAAATGCTGCATATGAACGCGTATCTGATGTGTGCGGCCAGTATGTATCTGAAACTGTAACCAGCTGTATAAGCGAAAACTTTCTAATACTGCATAATCAGTAAGCGAATGTTTGCCCTTTACATGGGTAATCATTTTCCCGATCTTACCCGGATGTTCCATAATTGCGGCATCAATACTACCGGTCTCATTGATCAGCTTGCCATGTACAAGCCCGAGGTAAAATTTCTCTACTTCTCTTCCTTCAAATAATTGCGAAAGCTGTTTGTGTGACTCTTCGTCTTTGGCAAATACAATAATACCACTGGTGTCTTTATCCAACCGGTGAACGGTATAAATATGCTCATAACGTGCTTTCAATAGGTCTTTCAAAGAAAGTTCCTGCCCCAGGCGGTCGGGAATACTCAACAGACCGGAAGGTTTATTTACAGCAACAAAAAAAGAGTTTTCGAATATAATATCTGGACGCATAAGAAGATAATAGACCATAGTCCATGGTCCATGGTCTATTGACTAGTTACTTTCTTTTTCAAAAAGGAATTATTCATAAATTTCAACAGCCTCACTTCCTTCTCATTCAGAAAACGCCATTTACCACGGTCTACGTTCTTTTTGGTGAGATTGGCAAACATTACACGATCAAGCCCTTTAACATCATAACCCAGGTGTTCAAAAATGCGACGAACAATCCGGTTACGGCCGCTATGGATTTCAATACCTACTATATTCTTTAGTTTGTCATCTGCATAACCAACAGCATCGGCCTGCACAAAGCCATCTTCCAAAGTAATACCACTGAGAATAGCTTCCAGGTCTTTTTTAATGACTGGTTTATCAAGCGTAACCTCATATATTTTTTTCACTTCAAAAGAAGGGTGAGTAAGTTTCTGGGCCAGTTCGCCATCATTGGTAAGGATAAGTACGCCTGTAGTGTTTCGGTCTAAACGACCTACCGGATATACTCTCTCAGGTGTAGCGGTTTTAACCAGGTCAAGTACCGTTTTTCGTCCCTGAGGGTCGCTGGCTGTAGTAATATAATCTTTGGGTTTGTTCAGTAAAATATAGACAGCATTTCTTTGCAGAAAAACCTGCTTACCTTTTACCAATACCTTGTCTTTGGACGATACTTTGTAACCGGGTTCAAAAACCTTATCACCATTCACGGTTACTTTGCCATCTTTTACCAGGTCGGCTGCTTCTCTTCTGCCGCAAACCCCTGCATGTGCAATAAACTTGTTCAAAGGCATTTGTTCATCCCCTGTTTTACCCTGAATAGGGAGATTCGGAGCCTGTGCTTCTGGTACAGTATTTTTTTGTTTTGAACTAGTATGTTTCTTGGCACCTGTATGGCTCGATGCCCGTGGCTCAAAGCCCGCAGCTTTTCCCTTACTAGCGGCTTGCGGCTTAAAGCTTGTAGCTTTCTCCTGTTCCCCCCGCATTTTTTCAATCTTCTTTTTCCGCATTTCTTCGCCGGCGGCCCTGGCTTCAGCTTTTATTTTTTTCTTTTCCTGGCGGAAAGCTTCTTTAATCGCACTGCCTTTTTTCTGATTGGCAAACTTGTCGAAATTGTCTGTTCTTTTTTTCATTTTTTTGTTTTTGCTGTTTTACAACAGGATCAGAGGAAAGCTCCAAGCCACAAGCTACAAGCTGCAAGATAATCTGGTAATAAAATTAACCTTTCTTGTAGCTTGTGGCTTGAAACTTGCAGCCTGCGGCTTGCAGCTTTTACCCTTTGTTCGCCAATTGCCCACAAGCCGCATCTATATCTTTTCCGCGGCTTCTTCTCAAACGAGCATTTACACGGTTCGAGTCAAGGAACTGCATGAAATTTTGAATGCCTTCTTCATCGGGTTTGGTGAACCTGAATGCATCTATCGGATTGTATTCAATAATATTTACAAGATCGGCAGGAACCTGTCGGTATATTTTAATCAACTCTTCCGCATCTTTTTGCGAGTCATTAAAATTCTTGAAGAGAATATATTCAAAAGTGATTTCGTTACCTGTTTGTTTATAGAAATAATTCAGTGCATCGATCAATACCTTGATATTATTGGTTTCATTGATCGGCATAATTTCATTACGCTTGGTGTCATTAGCCGCATGTAAAGAGAGTGCCAGCTTAAAACGAACCTGATCATCACCCAGTTTGCGGATGGCTTTGGCAACACCTGCGGTTGAAACGGTGATCCTTCTTGAACTCATGAACAAACCATCTTCGGCCGATATCCGTTCTATAGCTTTGAGTACATTGCCATAATTAAGTAATGGCTCGCCCATACCCATGAATACAATATTGGATAATTTTTTCTGGAATTTTTCCTCGCTCTCTTTGTTAATCAACACTACCTGATCATAAATCTCATCATAAGTGAGGTTGCGTTTACGGTCCATATAACCTGTAGCACAAAATTTACAACTCAGGCTGCAACCAATCTGGGAAGAAACACAGGCTGTTTTTCTTTCATCAGTAGGAATCAAAACACCTTCTATCAGGTGATTATCATGTGTACGAAAACGACTTTTGATGGTGCCATCTTCACTGTATTGAACAGCATCTACTTTCAGAGCGGGTAAAATGTAGTTCTGAGCAAGCTTTGCACGAAGCTCTTTGCTCAGGTTGGTCATGTCGTCAAAACTGTGTGCATGTTTCTGCCATAACCACTCATGCACCTGTTTTACCCTGAACTTCTTCTCGCCAATGCTATTGAAATAATCTTCCAAGTCATTGATACTCAGGTGCCTGATATTTGGTAGTTCCGTATTCATCCTGCAAAGATACCCAAGAAACAGAGAAATGTCGAATAATGAATATTCAACGTTCAACGGAGGTATTATTTCGATATTCGATATTCGACATTTCTCTGTTTCTCTGTTACATTCCTGTTATCTTGCGCATCAATTATTTTTATATGAACGCTTGTTATGTTATAGATGCAGTACGCACGCCCATTGGACGATATGGTGGCAAATTGAGCTCTATTCGTCCGGATGATTTACTGGCTCATGTAATTACAGCTTTATTACAAAGAAACAATACCATTGACCCGGCTGCTTTCGAAGATGTTATTGCAGGTGCGGCCAACCAGGCGGGAGAAGATAACAGAGATGTGGCACGCATGGCGGCTTTACTCGCCGGCTTACCGGTAACTGTTGGTGGTAATACTGTAAATCGGTTATGTGCCAGCGGATTACAGGCAGTGATGGATGCTTCCCGCGCCATTATGTGCGGAGAAGGAATGTTGTACATAGCAGGGGGAGTGGAAAGCATGACGCGAGCACCCTTTGTAACCGCCAAAGCAGAAACAGCTTTCAGCAGAAAAACAGAAACATTTGATACAACCATCGGATGGCGTTTTGTAAATAAAAAACTGGCATCCATGTATCATCCATACAGCATGGGCGAAACGGCAGAAAACGTGGCAAAAGACTGGAACCTAACGCGAGAAGAGCAGGATGCTTTTGCATTATCATCTCAGCAAAAATATTTTGCTGCACTGGAAGCTGGTAAGTGGGACGATGAAATTGTAGCAGTAGAAATGATCAATGACAGACTCATATCATGGTTCAATCAGGATGAACATCCTCGTCAGACTTCCATGGAGAAGCTGGCTGCATTAAAACCTGCATTTGCAAAAGACGGAACTGTTACAGCCGGGAATTCATCTGGTATTAACGACGGTGCTGCTGCAATGATATTGGCGAGTGAAGAAGCAGTAAAACTGTTTAACCTGAAACCAATGGCACGTGTAGTAAGTATGGGTGTAGCAGGTGTTGATCCCGCCATCATGGGCATTGGCCCGGTACCCGCTTCACAAAAAGCGATGATAAGAGCCGGACTATCAGCAAAAGACCTTGATCTGGTTGAGCTGAATGAAGCTTTTGCTTCACAGAGTCTTGCCTGTATGAAAGACCTTGAACTCGACTCCTCCAGGGTAAATGTAAATGGCGGATCTATTGCCATCGGTCATCCCCTGGGTTGTAGTGGTGTGCGCATTTCCGCCACATTATTACATGAAATGAGCAGGCGACAGTCTAAATACGGACTTGCTACCATGTGTGTGGGAGTAGGTCAGGGTGCAGCAGTTATTTATGAAGGATTATAAACCGGTGCATGAAGCTTTTGTAAACAGCTTCTTTTGTGATATGTTTTTTGTAACTTTTCGTTGCTAAAAACGTTACGCTAAAAAACTAAAACCTGATACACATGAAAAAGTTGATGATGTTCTGTCTTTTATTAAGCACTGTAGTTTTTGTACAAGCACAGACAAAGGACAGCACTTTACAAGATTTTGTAGGTAAATATAAATTCCCTGAAGGAAGTATCGTTACCGAAGTGGTAGTGAGTATGGAGGGTGAGGGGCTGGTAATGAGTTCGAGTGTAGGAAATTCAACACTGGTTAAAACAGGGGAAGATCTTTTTTCTATCACCGCTTATGATGGCACGGCACAATTTAAAAGAGATGCCAATAAAAAAATAATAGGTATCAACATCAATGCAGGTGGCTATGTGCTGGAAGGAACCAGATCGGATGGTATTGCATTGAATCATGCTTCAGCCGTATTATTGAAACGACAACTATTTTTTCAGCGGAAATAATTGGAAGGAATAAAATATAAATAACAAAGGGCCACTGGCCCTTTGTTATTTATAATAAGTTTCATCCAGGTAAAACAATCCGTCTTCTTTTTGCCAGTACCAGAATTTTTTTCTGTACACCACATATTTACCTCTTGTAGTTGTTTTGATATAATTCTCAGGAACAAATAAAATTCGTGGTGGAACAATTTTATAACGGTAAATCAGATTGGTACGTTGGTTGGGGGTGAATGCCCGGCTCAATATCCTGTAATCTGCTTTGGCGGCGATGTCTTCGGGTAATTTATCTTTTGGTGTGATAACATTCCCCATTCCATCGATTACAACCATTGGCAAGAGTTCTTCTTTTGCTTCGGTTTTTACATCCGTTTTTTCCTTCTCCTCTTTTTCTTTTTTTAGGAGTGGTGGCGCTGTCGGCAAACTTTTACTCTCCGGTGCTTTTACGGCTGGCGATTTTGCACCCGCAGTTGTTGTTTTACCAGGTAAGGTTTTTCTTCCACAACTCATTATGAGCAGCGTACAAGCAGCTAGTATCAAGATTGGCTGTTTCATAACGTTATTTTGCTATGACATGCCAATATTGTGCCAGAATAGGGGGGTGGTTGATAGTCAATAGTCCATGGACCATAAACTATGGACTATGGTCTATCAACTCATAGCTGTTATAAGTGCAGACTGGGCTATCTCCTCCTGTGTTCCTTTTGCAAGGTCTTTTACGATACAGGTGCCCTGTTCCAGTTCTTTTGACCCAATGATGACTGCATAGGGAATATTTTTCTTTTCAGCGTATTTGAACTGTTTATCAAACTTGCTTTGTTCATGGAACAATTCTGCTGCAATATTATTTTTCCTGAGTTCCTGTAATAAACCAAAAGCTGTTTTGCTTTCAGCCTCGCCAAGGTTAAAAAACAATACTTTGGTGCCTATTTGTACCGTATCAGGAAAAACCTGTAATTCTTCCATTACATCATAAATACGATCTACACCAAAACTAATTCCAACGCCAGGCACATTGGGTACGCCAAATAAACAGGTGAGGTCGTCGTAGCGCCCGCCACCACCAATGCTTCCCATCTGTACATTCAATGCTTTTACTTCGAAGATGATACCCGTATAATAATTCAGGCCACGTGCAAGTGTGAAATCGGTAACAAGACAGTTAGGACTGTTTTCTAAATTGCAGTTCGACAACAGGTATTGTATTTCTTCCAGCCCTTTTTTACCCGATTCGTTATTGCCAATCAATGCAGATAGCCGGGCAATCTTTTCTTCATTACTTCCGCTGATGGATAAATATTGTTCGATGACAGCAACCTGTTCATTGTTTAATCCACGTTGTGCCAGCTCTTCTTTTACTTTATCGATACCAATTTTATCCAGTTTGTCGATGGCTACTGTTATGTCTACC
Organism: Sediminibacterium sp.; assembly: GCF_019264485.1. Classification (GTDB taxonomy): domain Bacteria; phylum Bacteroidota; class Bacteroidia; order Chitinophagales; family Chitinophagaceae; genus Sediminibacterium. Next base: position 189,187 of record NZ_JAHVAA010000014.1, on the reverse strand, counting down.
ATTTTATCGGCACCTCCACAAACTTCTGCCAGTGCAGCCAGAATTTTACGGCTGTTGATGCGAATTTCTACAGGTACATTCAGTTGTTCAAAAACGGAAGCGTAAATAAGTGTCAGTTCAACTTCATTCAACAAACTGTTGCTGCCAACCACATCTGCATCACATTGATAGAACTCTCTGTAGCGGCCTTTCTGCGGGCGATCAGCACGCCATACCGGTTGTAGCTGATATCTTTTGAACGGCATGGTAAGCTGGCCATAGTTCATGGCTACATAACGTGCAAAAGGAATGGTGAGATCATAGCGAAGTGCTCTTTCTGTAATGCCTTTATTGTTTTTTCCTTCCAGTATTTTTTCGAAATCGGTTTTTGCCTGCTCATGTTTGGCCGGGTTATCAAGACCATTATTGAGTATTTTAAAAATCAGTTTATCACCTTCTTCACCATATTTGCCCATGAGTGTATCGAGGTTTTCCATGGCGGGTGTTTCCAATGGCTGAAAACCATATAATTCAAATACAGAACGGATGGTCTGGAAAATATGGTTGCGTTTGCGCACCACTGCCGCGCTGAAATCTCTTGTTCCTTGTGGTAAACCTGGTTTACTCATAATCTTTTATGATAATTGATTTCTCTGCGAAACCTCTGTTATCTCTCGTTCTCTGCGGTGAATGTGCAATTTTATTCACCGCAGAGAACGAGAGATAACAGAGGTTATAAGCAGAGTCGTTTTTTATTTAATTGAACCGTATTTTTCAATGATCCTGTCACAGGCTGCCGATAAAAGTCCGAAAACATGGTGGTAATCTTTTTCAGTACCATACCAGGGGTCTGGTACTGCATTATCCACAGCTTCCATTTCATCTAGTATTAACATGGTTTTTGTTTCATCCCATATTGGCCCACTCATCCTTTTTACTTCCTTATAATTATCATGATCCATTACATAAATCAGATCAAAATCTTCCATATCAGATGCCCTGAATTGTCGGCAGCGTTGCTGGCTGATGTCGATCCCATTTAACCTGGCTACTTTCTGAGAAAGTATATGTGGTGCTTCACCAATATGATAATTACCTGTACCCGCACTGTCTATCTTCCAGTTAAGTCCGGCCAGAAAGGTCTTATGTTGTAAAATACCTTCTGCAAGCGGACTTCGGCAAATATTACCCAGACAGACCATCAATACTTTCATGGCGGCAAAGATAATGTTCAGTCGGCAGAATGCGATTGGAGGGAATCTGTAAACGACCTCCACGGTTTACGCATGATAAAAAAAACTATAATTCTTACTAACGGCTATTAGTGAGTTTAACATTGGGCATTATGGAAAGATATAATGGGTGCATCTTACTATTAAATCAGGAATATTTTATTGTAAAATGAACACTTGATTTCAACGACTAAATAAAATTATTAACTAAATTGCCCACCCCGGGTACAAAAAAGGCCATATGGAACAGGATTTCAGAGAGAAACAAAAGAAGAGTTACAGGATGATGAGAATGATTTATGACCTCTCTATGGCCGTTTTCATTCTGGGTATGGCTTTTATTTTGTTGCTTGCTGAACAGTTAAAGATCGAACAGTTAATGCTGGTAGATCCGATGTACAGGTACCTGATGGGATCGGTATCTGTATTGTATGGTGGCTACAGGTTGTACAGGGGAATTAAGCGGGATTATTAAGATGCGAAAAGGATTTTTTTATACAATAGGATCGTTTTTTCTGTTCTTGTGGTTATTGTCCTGTAACAGTTCAGGTAATGTTAAGACTGAAACGGATACACCAACCAGGGGAACGATTAATATAAGTGTGGATGAGAGTTTTAAACCGGTTATTGAAGAGCAGATAAGGGTACATAAATCTTCTTTTCCCGAAACCCAGATCAACGTTTCCTACAAACCGGAATCGGATTGTTTCAGGGATTTGCAAAAAGACAGTACCCGAATGGTCATTGTGGCCCGAGGATTAACGAAAGAAGAAGCATCGTTCTTTGAGAATCAGTTGTCATATTCCCCGCAATATGGTGTACTTGCGTATGATGCGGTAGCCGTTATTGTAAACAGGCAATCACCTGATAGTATTTTCACCCTGAGCAAACTTCGCAATATCCTGAGTGGTAAGGACAAGATTACTGCTGTAATGGATGGAAATAAAGCAACCAGTACGGTGCGCTATTTAAAAGACAGTATCCTGAGAGGAGGAAATTTTGGCAACAATGTTGTGGCTGCTGAAAATAGCCAGAATGTACTGGATGTGGTTGCTTCCAGAAAAAATGTAGTGGGTTTTGTGGGAATCAGCTGGATTGCCGACAGTTATGATCCGGTTCAGTTGGCATACCTGAAAAAAATCAGTCTGGGATTGGTAGAATGTGTTAAATGTGAGGAAAAAGATATATTCGCAAAGCCTTCACAGGCAACTATTTCATATGGACAGTACCCTTTGGCACGTCCATTGTATTATATATTGAAAGAGAATGCAACCGGTCTCGGAACAGGCTTTATGAATTTCATGAGTCTGGAAAGAGGACAGTTGATTTTCCGGAGAGCGTTTCTGGTTCCCGCTAAAATGGGATTCGGGAAAAGATCCGGAAGTATAAAAGACGCAGATTAACAGAACAACTATAAAAACCGACAAATGAAGAAGACCGTTTCTTTGATCGTAACAGCCTTGCTTGCTGTACAGTGTTTGATGGCGCAGGTAGCGGAGGGAATCAAGTTCCTCAACTACGAGAAGTATAAGAGCGCCCGTGAAACTTTGAAAAAGGCTTATGATGCCAATCCGAAAGATCCACAGGCGATCTATTGGTACGGTCAGTCGCTGATTGCCGCTGAGGCAGGTGAACTTACCAAAGCCATGATTACTTCAGCTAAAGATGTATACCAGAAGGGTTTACAGGAAATTGGCAGCGATGCATGGTTGTTAGTAGGTATGGGTCACCTCGAAATACTGGAAGGTGGCGATATCAATTCAGCCAAACAGAAATTTGAACAGGCCATTACTGCAACCACAGAAACCAGAGGCCGTAATAAAGGAAAGGGTAATCCCGGTATTCTTAATGCCATTGGACGTGCGAACGCTGATGGCGGTAGCAAACTCGGTGATCCCGTTTATGGTATTGAAAAACTGAAGCAGGCTGCTGCACTTGATTTAACCAATCCTGATATCTACATTACAATGGGTATCAGTTACCTTAAAATGGGTGGTGAAAATGGTGGTGAGGCTGTAAAAGCTTATCAGGAAGCTATCGTACGTGATCCAAAGAATGCGAGAGCCATGTTCAGAATCGGAAGAATTTACCAGAGTCAGAATAATAAAGAATTATTCGATCAGTTTTATGGTAATGCAATAGCTGCAGACCCTACTTATCCCCCGGTGTATTATAACTTATACAATTATTATGCAGATAAGGATGTGCCTAAAGCAAAAGAATACCTTGATAAATATGTAGCCAATGCAGATAAGGATCCTAATACCGATTTGTTTGTGGCCGATTACCTGTTCCGTGCGGGTAAATACAATGAGAGTCTGGAAAAAGTAAAACAGATTGAGGCTGAAGTAGGTGGTATCGACAAAATGCCTAAACTATATGGTATTTATGCTTATAACTACGACAGAACAAATGACTCTTTAAAGGCAAAAGAATCCATTGAAAAATTCTTTGCAACTGCCGATGCTGCTTCTCTTACATCTGAATACTATGGATTGGCCATCAAAATATACTCACGTTTTCCCGGTAGTGAAGATGTAGCGGCAGGTTATATTGAAAAAGCAATGCAACTGGATACATTGGCTGCCAGCAGGGTGAATTATGCTAAGATGGCTTCTGATATGTATGCAAAAGCCAAAAACCCTCAAAAACAGCTTGTATGGCTGAAAAAAGGGGTAAGCTTCAAAAAGGAAATGGGTATCACAGATTATTTCTACATAACAGATGCTTCTATTAAAGCAGGCGAATTAGACGAAGCTTTACGTTTAAGCAATGAAATGATCCAGAAATTCCCTGATCAGATTTATGGATACAGATTTGCGGTACAGTCTGCAGTAGCAATAGATTCAGATACTACAAAAGGTACAGCAGTGCCTTCCATCATGCAGTATATTGATTTCTTAAAGAAAGATCCAGCCAAGAATCAGCGAATTTTGCCTTTTCAGTTCTATTACCTGGCTTCTTATTACCATGATAAAGCCAAAGATTTCACCAAAACCCTGGAAGTGTTAAACTCACTCCTGTCTATTTATCCGGAAGATAAATATGGTTTGCAGGTAAAACCTATTGTTGAGAAGGAAATAGCTGCAGCGCAAAAACAGCAAGGATCAGGAGGTAAAACCACCGGAAATACAAGCTCTTCATCGGGGACTTCGGGAGCCGGTAGTAATCTTTAAAAATAATTCGGTAAAAACTCCTCCAATATGGGGGAGTTTTTCTTTTTATATGCTTCACAGGCTTATTTTTGCGGGACATTAATGTTTTAACATGAACTGGCTTACTTTTTTGTTAGATGCCTCCGCTACCAGTAATGCCTATGGTTATCTGCCCATCGGTTTGCAGTTGATTTTTGCAGCCGGTTTTGTGGCCACCATGATCGCCGTTTCTCAATGGCTGGGACCCAAAAGAAAAACATCAGATAAACTGGAAACCTTTGCCAGTGGTATCGAAAGTCATGGCGATGCCCGCCAACCAATGGCCATCAAATACTTTCTGGTCGCTATTCTGTTTGTTTTATTCGATGTGGAAGTGATTTTCTTCTATCCGTATGCTGTTAATTTCAGGGAACTGGGTTGGGAAGGATTTTGGGCAGTATTGATGTTTGTATCCTTTTTCCTGACAGGTTTTGTGTATATTATCAAAAAAGGCGCCCTTAAATGGGAAGATTAATATTCCTGTGAATACAATTCGCAGGTTTTTTGCAACAAGAAAAAGTTTAAATGGTTATATAGTAACCATTAACCAATAGAAAGAATATGGCACGTCCAGTTAGATTTAATATCAACCCCATACCTGCCAATACGGCTGATGCCATTTCAACGGTGAAGGCACCGGAAGGCTTTTCAGGAGAAGGGTTTTTTACCACAAAATTGAGTAGTGTAGTAGGCCTGGCCCGTAAAAATTCTCTCTGGCCCTTACCTTTTGCTACATCCTGTTGTGGTATTGAATTCATGGCCACCATGGGATCGCATTACGATTTGGCCCGTTTTGGCTCTGAGCGAGTGGGTTTTTCTCCCCGACAGTGCGATCTGCTGATGGTAATGGGAACCATCGCCAAAAAAATGGGCCCTGTATTACGCCAGGTATACCTGCAAATGGCAGAACCCCGCTGGGTAATTGCAGTTGGCGCCTGTGCATCAAGTGGTGGTATTTTTGATACTTATAGCGTTTTGCAGGGTATCGATCAGGTAATACCGGTAGATGTATATGTGCCTGGATGCCCGCCACGCCCCGAAGCCATCCTTGATGGGTTTATGAAAATCCAGGACCTGGTAGGACAGGAAAGTATCAGAAGAAGAAACAGTGAACATTATAAAGCATTGCTGAACAGCTACGGCATTCAGTAAATAGACCATAGTCCATGGACCATGGTCTATGACCAAAAAAATAACAATGGCTTTAACCAACGAATACATACAACAAAAACTGAAAGAGAAGTTCGGAGAACTGGTATACAACTTTGAGGAAACTTATGGCATGCTGAGTTTTGAGGCGCCCAAAGACCAGAACCTGAAAGTGCTGCAGTTTCTATACGACGAAGAATCACTTCAGTTTCGTTTTCTCACCGATTTGTGTGCTGTAAATTATCCGGATGATGCCGGCAGAGAACTCGCAGTGGTATATCACCTGCATAATCTTACAGAGAATATCAGGATTCGCTTTAAAGTCTTTACGGCAGTAGAAACACCTGATGTATTTACAGCCTCACAACTCTTCTCCAGTGCCAACTGGATGGAGCGAGAGTCTTATGATTTCTATGGTGTAAATTTTGTTGGGCATCCCAACCTCAAGCGTATTTTAAATGTGGATGAAATGGACTATTTCCCTTTAAGAAAAGAATATCCATTAGAAGACCAGACGAGAATTGATAAGGATGATGAAATGTTTGGAAGGGGATAATATTAGTGAGCAGTCAGTAATACTCACTACTGACTACTCACTGCTCACTATAATAAAACGAATTATTCAGCTCAATAGCTGATCAATAAAGTAAACATGTTAGCGCAACAACAACATAACATTAAATTACCTGAAGGCTCCATTGAAAAAGAGACCACTACGTTAAACGTAGGACCAACACACCCTGCAACACACGGTGTGTTTCAGAATATCATGGAACTGGATGGAGAAAGGGTGGTATCAACTGAGCAAACAGTAGGATATATTCATCGTGCATTTGAGAAACTGGCTGAGCGCAGACCCCTTTATCAGATTACGCCGATTACTGACCGACTGAACTACTGCAGCAGTCCCATCAACAATATGGGATGGCACCTTACCTGTGAAAAACTATTGGGAGTAAGCACACCAAAACGTGTAGACTACCTGCGTGTGATTATTATGGAGCTGGCAAGGATTTCAGATCACCTGATCTGTAATTCAATTGTAGGTGTAGATACGGGAGCTTATACCGGCTTCCTGTATGTAATGCAATACCGTGAATTAATCTATGAAATATATGAAGAAGTATGTGGGTCCCGCCTTACTACTAATATTGGGCGTATTGGCGGTTTTGAAAGGAATTTCACAAATACAGCGTTTACGAAACTCGAGAAATTCCTGAAAGAATATCCGAAAGTGCTGAAAGAGTTTGAAAACCTCTTTACAAGGAACCGCATTTTTATGGAACGTACACAAGGTACCGGTGGTATCAGTGCAGAACGTGCATTGAATTATGGTTTTACCGGCCCCAATCTTCGTGCAGCCGGTGTTGATTATGATGTACGTGTTCATAGTCCTTACAGCAGTTACCAGGATTTCAACTTCACAGTTCCTGTTGGTACCACTGGCGATAACTACGACCGTTTTCTGGTGCGTAATGCAGAAATGTGGCAAAGTCTGAGCATCATAGAACAGGCATACCAGAAAATTCAAGAATTCAAAGGCGCTGATGCGGAAGTATACCATGCCGATGTACCTGAATATTATCTGCCAAAGAAAGAAGATGTGTATACCAAGATGGAAGCATTGATCTGGCACTTCAAGATTATTATGGGAGAAGTAGAAATGCCCAAAGGAGAAGTGTACCAGGCAGTAGAAGGTGGCAATGGCGAATTAGGGTTTTACCTGATCAGCGATGGAGGACGTACACCGTTCCGCCTGCATTTCAGAAGACCCTGTTTCATTTATTACCAGGCCTACCCCGAACTGATACAGGGCGGCATGTTAAGTGATGCAATTGTAACAATGAGTAGCTTAAACCTGATAGCAGGAGAGCTAGACGCATAATAATTTGTCCGAAGGACTCCTTTGGAGGAAATTTGGAGATTTGAAAATGTGCTAATAAAACTACATTTCCAAATTTCCAAATTTCCAAATTTCCAAATTGATTTGTATGGTAAGATTTTCAGAAGAACAGATGACCGAGTTTAAAAGACTGGTGGCACGTTATCCAGACGGAAAGCAGAAGAGTGCATTATTGCCGGTATTACATCTGGCACAGGATAGTTTTGGAGGTTGGTTAAGTGCTGAAACAATGGATTATGTAGCCGAACTGCTGCAGATAGCTCCAATTGAAGTATATGAAGTAGCTACCTTCTATAGTATGTATAACCTCAAACCTGTAGGCAAATACATGTTTGAAGTTTGCCAGACAGGTCCATGTATGCTGCGTGGAAGTGATGATATCATTGCTTATATCGGAGAGAAACTGGGTATAAAACCCGGTGAAACAACGCAGGATGGCATGTTTACATTGAAAACAGTAGAATGTTTGGGAGCTTGTGGATATGCACCCATGATGCAGTTAGGTAAACATTATCGTGAACACCTGACCAAAGAAAAAGTGGATGCCATTATTGATGAATGTAGAAAAACAGCAGCTAATCTGAATTAAGAATGAAGAAGGCAGTATCATATCTTCTTATTGCTGGCTCTATGTTTGCAATCGCTTGCGAGAATGAATCTGTTACTGGTGTTACAGAAGTAACAGTCAGCGATACAAATATGGAAGCGATAGGGCCGGATTCAAGTTATCCTGCTGTAATTGAAATGGGAGCAACTGCCAAAAACTCTCTGGATGTAATTGGAAAATACAAAGGTGTTTTACCCTGTGCAGATTGCGAAGGAATAGAAACAACCATTGAATTAAAAGCAGACAGTTCTTATAGCCGTGAAATGAAATACCTGGGTAAAAAAGACAACACATTTACTGCAACGGGTACATGGATCTGGGTAAGTGAATTTGTGATCAATCTGGGAAGTATAAAAGAAGGCCCCAACAGGTATTTTGTGGCAGAAGGAAAATTAGTGCAGTTGGATATGAGTGGCAAAAAGATCAGTGGAGCATTGGCAGATAAATATGAATTGAAGAAACAGTAATGAAAAAAGGATTCGTCATATTATTCACCCTGTTTTCACTTACTGCAATTGCACAAGGCAAAGCAGAAAAGAAAATACTGAACAATATAAAAGCATTAAACAGCGCCATTTTTGAAAACAGAGACAGTGCTGTCTTATTGCAAATAGTAGGCGAGCGCGTAACATATGGTCATTCCAGCGGGAAAATTGAAAACAAAACAGAAATGGTGCATAACGCCATGGTAAGTCCAACTACATACAAAGAGTTTGGAATGAGTGATGTTTCAATTACGGTGGATGGAAAAACAGCAATTGTTCGACATGTATTAAAAGCAAGATCATTTGATGCAGCCGGTAAAGAAGGCATATTGCATTTGAATGTATTGCAGACATGGATCAAGAAAAATAAACAATGGATATTGGTAGCGAGACAGGCTGTTAAATTATCCTGAGTAGTTATATCAAATACAAAACTCCTGAAAGGGAATGCAGGTATATGAGTAAAAAATTATTGTTAGAAAAGGCGCATGTAGAAGGTATCCGCTATTTCGATGTATATCGGAGAGAAGGCGGTTACCGTAGTGTGGAGAAAGCATTGAAGGAAATGGGTCCCGAAGCGATTGTAGAAGAGGTGAAGAAGAGTGGTCTGAGAGGTCGTGGAGGTGCAGGTTTCCCGGCAGGAATGAAATGGAGTTTTATTGCCAAACCTGAAGGAGTGCCACGTCACCTGGTTTGTAATGCTGATGAAAGCGAACCGGGTACATTCAAAGACAGGTACCTGATGGAATTTATTCCGCACCTGTTGATTGAAGGATTGATTGTATCCTCATTTGCATTGGGAAGTAATGATACCTATATCTATATCCGTGGAGAATATGCATGGATTGTAGATATTTTGGAAGAAGCTATCAATGAAGCAAAGAACAATGGGTTCCTTGGGAAAAATATTTTAGGCACAGGCTTCGATTGTAATATTCATGTACAGCGAGGAGCTGGCGCATATATCTGTGGAGAAGAAACAGCCCTGATAGAATCGTTGGAAGGAAAACGTGGTAACCCAAGAATTAAACCACCATTCCCGGCGGTAAAAGGGGTTTGGGACAGACCTACGGTGGTAAATAATGTGGAAACGCTGGCTGCGGTAGTTCCCATCATTAATCTGGGAGGCGATGAGTATGCCAAAATTGGTGTGGGTCGTTCAACAGGAACAAAACTCATCAGTGCCTGTGGTAATATCAATAAACCAGGTGTATATGAGATCGATATGACCATTTCTGTAGAAGAGTTTATTTACAGTGATGAATATTGCGGAGGTATTCCGAATGGAAAAAAACTAAAAGCCTGTATCCCGGGTGGATCATCGGTTCCTATTTTACCTGCTAACCTTTTATTGAAAACAGCAAAAGGTGAAACACGTTACATGAATTATGAGAGCTTGGCAGATGGTGGTTTTGCCACTGGTTCTATGATGGGCTCTGGAGGGTTTATTGTATTGGATGAAGACCAGTGTGTGGTGAGGCATACATTATCACTCGCACGTTTCTATCGTCATGAAAGTTGCGGACAGTGTTCACCATGCAGAGAAGGAACAGGATGGATGGAAAAAATTCTGAAAAATATTGAATACGGAAAAGGAAAGATGACTGATATTGATTTGTTATGGGATATTCAGCGTAAGATTGAAGGGAACACCATTTGTCCATTGGGCGATGCTGCAGCATGGCCTGTAGCTGCTGCTATCAGACATTTCAGAGATGAGTTTGAATGGCATGTGCTGAATCCTGAAGAATCACAAAAAAGGAATTATGGGTTGGCGCATTATGCAGACCCGATACATGTGCCGGTTGGATAAATCAAAATTCAAAAGTAAAAATTCAAAAAATAGAGAATGAATTTGATGCTTTTGAAGTGAATGAAGGCGAGAAACCATATAATATCAGGCACAGGTGTTATTTCTTCTCAAAAGAGGTTATCTTCTTTGTAGGAGATTGTAAATATGACAGGATTTATAGTTCTTTATTTGATCAGTTAGTAAGAAGTGGAACTTCGATAGGAGTAAATGTTGTAGAAGGGAAAGCCGGAAGCTCTAAGAGAGATTGAAAAAAATATTTTGACATTGCATTGAAATCGGCAAATGAAACAAAATACTGGTTGTGTCTGATAAGAGACACGCTTGATGTTTCGAAACCGAAAGTAAATGAACTGATCAAAGAAGCAGATGAAATATCAAAAATCATCGCTTCAATAATCATTAACGCCAAATAGTTGAAGTCGGAACTGTTTTTGACTTTTGACTTTTGATTTTTGAATTAATGTTATGTCTGAACAACAATTGTTTAAAGTAACGATCGACAACATCACGATCGAAGTGCCGGCAGGAACTACCATTCTGAATGCTGCACGTAAGATTGGTGGTGATGTAGCACCTCCTGCTATGTGCTATTACAGCAAGCTGGAAGGAAGTGGAGGTAAATGCCGTACCTGCCTGGTAGAAGTGAGCAAGGGTTCTGAAAAAGACCCACGCCCTATGCCAAAACTGGTAGCGTCGTGCCGAACCACGGTGATGGATGGAATGGAAGTAAAAAATATTACCAGTGAAAAAGTAATTGATGCAAGAGCTGGTGTGGTAGAATTTTTATTGTTGAATCACCCACTCGATTGCCCAATCTGCGACCAGGCGGGTGAATGTCATTTGCAGGATCTCAGCTATGAACATGGTAAAGAAGGAACACGTTATGAGTTCCAGCGCAGAACATTCAAAAAACACGATATAGGTCCATACATACAGTTACACATGACCCGTTGTATTCTTTGTTATCGTTGTGTATTCACAGCAGATCAGTTAACAAAGAAAAGGGAACATGGTATATTGGATAGAGGTGATCATGCAGAGATTGCAACATTCATTGAAAAAAGCCTTGACAACGATTTTATCGGAAACGTAATTGATGTTTGTCCGGTAGGCGCATTAACAGATAAAACATTCCGTTTTAAAAACCGGGTATGGTTTCTTAAACCGGTAGATGCACATCGTGATTGTACAACCTGCTGTGGTAAAGTAACTTTATGGAATCGGGGAGATGAAGTGTTTCGGGTAACAGCCCGTAAAGATGAGTGGGGAGAAGTTGAGAATACAGAAGATGGAAAACCAGGCTGGATCTGTAATACCTGCCGCTTTGAGAAAAAGAAAACAAGCGACTGGGTAATTGAAGGTCCGAGACTCATCAACAGGCATTCAGTGATTTCGCAAGGACATTATGCCGGTAAAGTGGGGACACATGTACCTACAGAAACTTTTGAAGCAGTGAATGATGGAAGACAACCTCAGTTACTGATGGATATACATTCGGTAAGTGAAGTGAATAAACCTGAAGTGCAGTTAAGCCTTATCGATGGTCCTGCTCATTCACAGGTATTTAATCAGAACAAAGACTAATTGCATTTTATAATGACACTACTTGCTTTTGATTGGGCTTTATTGATAGAAAAACTCGTACTGATAGCAGTGATTGTTTTCAGCAGTCTGGGTATTGCACTGTATACCACTTTTGCAGAAAGAAAAGTAGCAGCAATATTGCAGGATCGTCCGGGTCCAAACCGCGCAGGACCTTTTGGTCTGTTACAGCCATTTGCCGATGGACTGAAGCTGATGATGAAAGAAGAAATCATTCCCAATACCTCCAATAAAGTATTATTTATTCTTGGTCCGGGACTGGCAATGACTGCTGCATTAATGACCTGTGCAGTTATTCCCTGGAGTAGTCATGTAGAATTATTCGACAGGAAAATTGAATTGCAGATAGCTGATATCAATATTGGTATCCTCTATGTATTTGGAGTGGTAAGCATGGGCGTATATGGTATTATGATTGGTGGCTGGGCGTCTAATAATAAATTTTCACTCATGGCTGCATTACGTGGTGCCTCGCAAGCCATCAGTTATGAACTGGCCATGGGACTTTCACTGATAGCAGTACTGATGTTATCCGGTTCACTGAGTCTGAAAACAATTGTAGGCGAACAGATGGCAGATGGTAATTTCTGGAATATCGTTTACCAGCCACTCGGATTCCTCATTTTCTTTGTGTGTGCACTTGCAGAATGTAATCGTACTCCATTCGATTTACCGGAAGCAGAGAATGAGTTGAACTTTGGTTACCACCAGGAATACTCATCTATGAAACTAGGGTTCTACCTGTTCGCAGAATATGTAAATATGATCATGAGCAGTGCTGTAATGGCCTGTCTGTATTTTGGGGGTTATGATATTCCATTCCTGGATGAATCAACACTTGCACCAAATATTGCAGCAATACTGGGTGTAGGAGCTTTGCTTACCAAGATTGTAATTTTCATTTTCATATTCATGTGGATACGCTGGACCATCCCGCGTTTCCGTTACGATCAGTTGATGAACCTGGGCTGGAAAACAATGATACCATTGGCACTGGCAAATATGCTGATAACAGGGGCAGTGATTTTGTGGAGGGCAGGAGGATAGGTCAGTAGTGAATAGTGAGTAGTCAGTAAGAAATATATACTCACTGCTGACTACTCACCACTCACTAACAATAGAGTCGAAAAATATTTTTTGCAACATTAAAAATCCCGCAGGGATATAACATATGCAGGCATTAACAAACAGGGCAGAAGGAGTAAGTCGCAAACCTATGAGTTTCATGGAGCGGCTTTATATTCCCGCTATTCTGAAAGGTATGGCCATTACATTCAGCCATATTTTCAAAAAGCAGCCCACGATCCGTTACCCGGAACAGAAACGACCATTCAGTCCTGTATTCAGGGGATTACATGTATTAAATCGCGATGAGGAAGGCCGTGAACGTTGTACCGCCTGTGGCCTTTGTGCTGTAGCTTGTCCTGCTGAAGCCATTACCATGGAAGCAGCCGAAAGAATGCCCAATGAAGAGAATCTGTACCGGGAGGAAAAATATGCAGCAAAATATGAGATCAATATGCTGCGTTGTATTTTCTGTGGTTTATGTGAAGAAGCCTGTCCGAAAGATGCAATTTATTTAAGCGAAACATTTGCGCCTGCTAATTATACGAGGAAAGGATTTATATACGGGAAAGAAGAATTGTTAATACCAAACCCCAAAACCAATCCTGAAGCATATGCAGAGGCCAAAGGTTTGAAATAATTAAAAAATCAGTTGCAGTTTTTTTTGATCTGCTGTTTATGATGAAAGCCTAATTAAAACACCAATGAGTATAACCGAAATATTATTCTTTTTTCTTTCTGCACTTGCTGTATTCAGTGCCATTATGGTGCTGGTAAGTCGAAACCCGGTTCATAGTGTATTATGGCTGATTGCGGTATTCTTTGCTATATCAGGTCATTATATTTTATTGAACGCTCAATTTCTGGCTATTGTAAACCTTATTGTATATGCTGGTGCCATTATGGTACTGTTCCTGTTTGTAATCATGCTGATGAATCTTAATAAAGAAACAGAACGCAATAAACATATCTGGATGAAACTGGCAGGTGCAGTTTCAGGTGGCTGTTTTCTGATGGTACTGGTATCACTGGTTCGACAGGCAAGCGATTTTCAGGAAAAAACGGCCCTAATGGGTACAGGAGATATTGGACTAATTAAAAACCTGGGTAAAGCTTTGTTCAGTGATTTTGTGGTACCCTTTGAGATCAGCAGTGTATTATTCCTGAGTGCAATGGTAGGTGCGGTAGTAATTGGGAAGAAAGAGTAGGATAATAGTCCATGGTCGATAGTCCATGGTAAGAAAACAGAATAATTACCATGGACTATTGACCATGGACCATAAACTAAGTATATGCCGATACAATATTATATCTATTTGAGTCTTGCATTATTCAGCATTGGTATCATTGGGGTATTAACACGCCGCAATGCCATCATTGTTTTTATGTGTGTTGAGCTGATGCTGAATGCAGTGAACCTGCTGTTGGTTGCTTTTTCCAAAATGCACCATGGCGTGGCACTGGCTACAGATCCTGCTACAACAGCTGGGATAGACGGGCAGTTGTTTGTATTTTTTATTATGGTAGTGGCTGCAGCTGAAGTTAGTGTTGGGCTGGCCATTATTGTAATGATGTACAGGAATGTACATTCTGTAGATATTAACTTTTTGAATCGGTTAAAAAATTAATTCCTGAAAAGGAATCATTGTTGACCCCATCTCAGAAATGAGATAAAAATGGTCCCGCCTTAGGCGGGATGAAGGCTATGAGTAAATTTGTTTATCTGGTACCACTTTTTCCCCTGATCGGTTTTCTGATCAATGGGTTAGGAAGAAAAGCTATGACAAAATCAATGATCAGTATCATTGGTTGTGGGGTAATGCTTGCATCTTTTGTGGTGAGCGTTCTGGTATTCTTTGACGTAAAAGAACATGGTGCTACTGTGGTTAACCTGTTTTCTTTTATCAAAGCATACAGCTTTCAGGTTCCTTTTGCTTTTCAGGTAGATCAACTATCATCTTTATTTCTGCTGATCATCACCGGTATTGGTTTCCTGATACACCTGTATTCAGCGGCCTACATGCACGAAGAAGAAGAGCAACATTTTGGAAGGTATTTTGCTTACCTCAATCTCTTCGTGTTCTCCATGTTATTATTGGTATTAGGTGCCAACTATGTAATCATGTTTATCGGCTGGGAAGGTGTTGGACTATGTTCTTACCTTCTCATAGGTTTCTGGTTTAAAAACGATCAGTATAATTATGCAGCCAAGAAAGCTTTTGTAATGAACCGTATTGGTGACCTTGGTTTCCTGCTGGCTGTATTCTGGCTGATCTTTAAACTGGGCACTGTTTCTTATGGCGACGTATTTGCCAATATAGATAAGCTGTCTGATTTGGATATTACAGCCATCACACTTTTATTATTTGTAGGTGCCATGGGTAAAAGTGCCCAGCTGCCATTATACACCTGGCTGCCCGATGCAATGGCTGGACCAACACCCGTATCTGCATTGATCCATGCCGCAACCATGGTAACAGCAGGTATTTACATGATTGCCAGAAGTAATATTCTTTACACACTGGCACCTGTATCGCAAACAGTGGTTGCCATTGTAGGATTAGCCACAGCCATATTCGCAGCAACGATCGCACTGAAACAAAACGACATAAAAAAAGTATTGGCTTACTCAACGGTTAGCCAGTTAGGATATATGTTTCTTGGTCTGGGTGTTGGTGCTTATACCGGCGCCGTATTTCATGTAATGACTCATGCATTTTTCAAAGCGTTGTTATTCCTTGGAGCAGGGTCTGTTATACATGCTATGCATCATGAACAGGATATTCGTAAAATGGGTGGATTGAAAAAACATATGCCCATTACACATATAACATTCCTGTTGGCATGTTTGGCTATTGCTGGCATTCCTCCATTCTCAGGTTTCTTCTCAAAAGACGAAATACTGATGGCTGCATACAACAGTAATCCATTATACTATTATGTTGGAATGGCGGGTGCATTAATGACTGCATTCTATATGTTCCGTTTATACACCATGACTTTCCTTGGTTCATTCAGGGGAACACACGAACAGGAGCACCACCTCCATGAGAGTCCTTCTGCTATGACTATTCCATTGATTGTATTGGCAGTATTATCTGTGTTGGGAGGATTTGTAGGAATACCGGAAGTATTTGCATCAGATGCTCACAGTCTCGAACATTTTCTGGCGCCCATATTTGCTGAATCTGCAAAGATTCAACATGGACATCATCTGTCACATACACAGGAATATATGATGATGGGCGTATCAACCATACTCATCATTGGTATTATACTGTTTGCTGTATCAAAATTCAAAAAGACTCAAGCACAGCAAACGGAAAGTAGCGGTATTGCAAAACTGCTGGAAAATAAATGGTATGTAGATGAACTCTATGATACTGTTATTGTGAAACCATTACACCTGCTATCTGTTTTCCTGAAAAATATTGTTGAAAAAAGCGGTATTGACGGAGCTGTTAATGGAGTAGGTAAACTGGTTGGCTATGGATCAAGACAGCTAAGATTGTTACAGAGCGGACAGGTAGGTAATTATCTGCTGATTATGGTTATGATTATGATTGTGTTTGTTCTGATCTGGTTCAATGACCTGACCATCATGAATTTTCTGAAAAAACTATTTTAACCGCATAGCGCGATAAAGCATATTTATGATTCCAGTTTTTTTGATATTACTCCCCTTACTAACAGGCATCGTTGGTTTCTTTATTAAAGAAGACAATGCAGCTAAAGGATGGGCATTGTTATCGGCAGTATTAACACTGGTAGTAGCCATTGCAGGAATTTATTTCTACCCTTCCATACAACAATCTTTCGATAGTGCATGGCTGCCCGCACTCGGCAGTCGATTCACATTGACCATGGATGGAATGAGCAAAATGCTTGTATTACTCACAGCAGTTTCATTTCCACTGATTTTTCTTGCTACGTATAAAAATAGGTATAAAAATGCCGGATCGTTTTATGCCCTGATGTTGTTAACACAGGCTGGTCTGATGGGTGTGTTTGTAGCCAATGACGCATTATTGTTTTATTTCTTCTGGGAACTGGCGCTCATACCTGTTTATTTTCTCTGCTCTCTGTGGGGAGGTGAAAAACGTATTGCGGCTACTTTTAAATTCTTTATCTACACATTCGTAGGTTCACTCATGATGCTGGCTGGTATTCTGTATTTGTATTTCCAGACTGCTGATCATTCCTTTGCATGGCAGTCGTTTTACGCAGTGCAAATGGAGCCATCTCAACAATCACTCATATTCTGGTTATTCTTTGTGGCTTTTGCCATCAAGATGCCAATATTCCCTTTTCATACCTGGCAACCAGATGCATATGAACAATCTCCTACAGCCACAACAATGGTATTGAGTGGGGTTATGGTAAAAATGGGAATTTTTGCAGTAGTAAAATGGCTGATCCCATTTTTTCCGGCAGCAGCAGATAAATATGCACAGATCATCATTGTTTTATCTGTAGTGGGTATGTTATATGCTTCTCTTATCGCTATCAGACAGGATGATATAAAAAGACTGATCGCTTATTCATCCATAGCACATATTGGTTTGATGAGTGCAACATTATTCACCAACAGTCGCGTTGGACTGGAAGGTGTAATGATTCAAATGTTTAACCATGGCGTAAATGTAATTGGTCTGTGGATTGTAGCCGATGCAATAGAACAGCAACTCGGTACCAGAAAGTTAAGTGAACTGGGCGGGCTTGCACAAAAAGCACCTGTACTGGCTATTCTGTTAGTAGTAATGGCATTCGCAAATATTGCATTGCCCTTAACCAATGCGTTTATTGGTGAGTTCCTGATGTTTAACGGTTTGTTCAGTTATAATATATGGATAGCAGCTATTGCAGGTATAAGTATCATTTTAGCCGCAGTGTACACGCTGAATATGGTACAGAAAGTATTTTATGGTAATACAACAGTGGTTACTGAAAATGCAATAGATATCAGTGGACATATAAAACTGGCATTGGTAGTATTAGTGGTAGTGGTGATTGCGTTGGGTGTATATCCTCAACCAATGATCGATCTAACAAAAGATACTGTGGGTGCTACCATGGCAGGGAAATAAGGAAGAGGTAAATTTATTTGATTATTCACAAGTGAAAGTGGTAACGCTTTCACCCTAAATTCCCGCAGGGGAGTTGGTTTTATGAACGCAATTATATTATCAGCATTATTGGGAGTTGTTATGATGTTCAGTGGTATCATAACAAATAATAAATCTGTATTGAAATATATCGCAGCAGCAGGACTGTTGTTGTTGATAGCAGCCAATCTGCTTGATACTTATGCATTGTTCAAGATCAATATCAATACTCATGGTTTACTGAGTTTCGAAAAATTCGGACTCTATTTCAATACCCTTGCATTTGGTGCTACATTGGTTTACGTATGCCTGAGTGGCAGCGATATTGAAAAAGCCGGAATTAATGTTGCTGAATATTTTGCCCTGATCTTTTTTGTTTTATGTGGTATAAGTATTCTCTCCGGATTTAATGGTTTGTTGATGTTATTCCTTGGGATTGAAATACTCTCTATTCCTTTATATATTCTAACCGGTGCCGATAAACGAAACCTCAAAAGCAATGAAGCTTCATTGAAATATTTCCTGATGGGGTCGTTTACAACAGGTATTATGTTAATGGGTATTGCACTTTTTTATGGTGCTACCGGTTCTTTTGCACTTAATGCACCTGCCATTATTCCAACAACAGGAGGTATTAATCCCTCATTTCTGCAGGTAGCTGCTTTGCTGCTCTTATTTGTAGCAATGGCTTTTAAAGTTTCTGCAGCCCCTTTTCATTTCTGGACACCAGATGTGTATGATGGAGCCCCTGGTGTATTCACATCTTTTATGGCCACCATTGTAAAAGCTGCTGGCTTTATTGCATTTATCCGTCTCTTTCAGAGCCAGTCAGTTGTATTGGGGCCAACATGGAAAATTATTTTATCTTTTGTAATTATTGCCACATTGCTAATTGGTAATATAACAGCAGTATTTCAGCAGAGTGTAAAACGGATGCTGGCTTATTCCAGTATTGCACAAGCCGGCTTTATGCTTTTCGCCTTGTTTGCCGGCAATGATTTAGCAAGAGAAGGGATCATTTTATATAGTGTAGCCTATAGCCTTGCAACCATTGGTATTTTTGCCGTACTGATTAAAATGTCGGACTATACATTTGACGGATTTAATGGGTTGGCTAAAAAACATCCTGTACTGGCTTTTACCACTACTATTTTCCTGCTGTCATTGGCAGGTATTCCATTAACCGCAGGTTTCTTTGCCAAATATTATATGCTGGCGGCAGTGGTAAAAGAAGGTGGGGCCCTCTGGTTGGTGATTATTGCACTCTTTTTTGCTGCAGTGAGCGTGTATTATTATTTCAAAGTAATACAGGCCATGTATTTTAAAGAAGGAGATGCAGAAACAACTGAGATAACAGGTGCTTTCAAAACAGGGCTGGTATTGCTGGCTGCATTTGTTATCCTGATTGGCATATGGCCATCGATTATCCTGAATGGGTTTTATTTCTAACCGTTCCTCACTTTTTTCAGTGCTGTCAATACCAGACAGGATTTCTCCGTTATCTTTATAGGAAGAATTTCCTGTATGAAGGGTATGACTATTTTCGATTCACTCTCGCTGGCCTGGCGTACGGTACGCAGTAATAAACTGCGTACAGGTATTACAGTGGCTATTATTGCCTTTGGTATTATGGCATTGATTGGTATTATTACGGCCATTGAAGCAATGAACCAAAGCCTGAAAGAGAGTTTCTCTTCTATGGGAACAAATGCCTTTAATATACGTTTCAAAGATTCCAGGGTACGATTCGGTAACAGTTCCGATCTGAAAAAAACTACGCGTGGAAAAAAGGAAAAAAAATCAAACCTCGACAAACCCATTCTTAAAGACGAGGCAGAATATTTCCGGGATAATTTCAATTTTCCATCTGCACAGGTAAGCATATACCGAAGAGGACCGGGGGGACAGGAGATTCATTACAAAGACAAAAAAACGAATCCGCAGATAGCAGTGTGGGGTGGCGATGAAAACTATCTTACTGTAACCGGTTATACCATAGCGGCTGGCCGGAACCTGAATTCACTCGATCAGCAAAGCGGAAGAAATGTATGTTTATTGGGTAGCAATGTTGCCAAAACATTGTTTGGTACAAGTCCTGAAAAAAGTATTGATAAAGTAATACGTGTGGGTGGTTTGCCTTATCGTGTAGTTGGATTGCTGAAAGAGAAGGGTTCAAGTGCCATGCTCAGACAGGATGATGTAATTGTTACTACCTATACCAATATCCGTCATTTTCAGAATGTAAGTAAATCTTATATGGTTGGTGTAATAGTGGGCAATGTGAACGATCTGGACCCTGCAAGTGGAGTAGCAACTTCCATATTTCGTTCTGTAAGAAGATTGCAGCCCATTGAAGAAGATAATTTCGTGATTGAAAAGAGCGATAAGTTCGCTGAAATGTTTATTGGGTTCCTCAGCAGTATAACAGGCTCGGCAGGTGCTATTGGTCTTATTACCCTTATCGGAGCAGCTATTGGTTTGATGAATATTATGCTGGTTGCTGTAAATGAAAGAACAAAAGAAGTGGGGCTGATTAAAGCGATAGGTGGAAAAAGCAGAAATGTGCGTCAGCAGTTTTTGTTTGAAAGTATGATCATCAGCCTGTTGGGTGCAATTTTCGGAATAATTTTAGGTGTGCTGGTGGGAAATCTTTTCGGACTTGTTCTTAAAACCGGATTTATTGTACCGTGGGGATGGGTAATAACGGGTGTTATTATTTGCTCAATTGTAGGTCTTGCTGCCGGTATCTATCCAGCCATGAAAGCCGCTCGATTAAACCCCATTGTGGCATTACGCTACGAATAATTTCTTTTAAACAACTTTCCTAACTACCCTTCTCCCGTTCTCTTTGTTAGAAAAAACAAGTAGATAATAAATTTACTTTTACTTAGACTCTGTTAACAAAGAGAACGGGAGAAAGGGAGTTTATACAGGGGGGTTATTTCTTTGAAAAGATTTTTAATTGCTCGTTAATGTAATACTGAATATCCTCCTCAGTAGTATGTTTTCTCAGCCATTCATACGAAGGTCTGTGACGTTGGCTGAACAGGTGTAATTTCTCGTCCCGGAAACCTGTAAGAGATTGTACCAATACTGTATTGAACCTGTAGTTGATATAGGCTTCTTTTTCATTGGTTTCATAAAATTGCATCGCCCTTCTCTTATTTTTTTCATGACGTGAAAAACGATCGAGATTCAATGCAATACCTGCGCCTGAATTGGCCTGCGATACGGTGGGTATGGTATAGTTAACTATATCCTGTAAAAAATCTTTTCTTCTTTCCATACTGTCTAACTGATACCGGCTCATACCCCTTGCTGTAACAGTTACATTTCCCAGATCTCTGGCAAGCGGAACGAGAAAGGGGTATAAAGTATCTTGTAGCGCATTTATGTTGTTGTACCGGAGTGTATCAAAGAAATAACCCACAGCTGCAAAAGATAGAATATGATTTTCACCGACTTCAATAGCAAACCTGCCTGCGTTATTGGTCATAACGGTGGTATTGGTACTAATATTCCGAACACTGGCCAGTACAATTGCTGTATTGGTTACACTATCTTTTAAATAACCATACACAAATTTTCTTTTTTGTGCATTTGCAGAGAATGTGAAGGCCAATACCAATACTGCCAATATATATGTTCTCATAACCTGTTTTTACAAAGCTAATGTAATGTAAAAGCAGTATCTGGCTTAAATAAAAATGCCACTCAAAATAAATTGAGTGGCATTGCAGAACGAATAACTTTAGTTATTTAATAATAATTACTTTTTGCAGATAGGTCTTCTTATTGTGTAAAATCTTCAGCACATAGTATCCGTCATTCACATTACCCACATTCATTTGTCTGGAAAATGTTCCATTAAATCCGGGGTAAGATTGGCTAAAGACTCTTTGCCCGGCAGAGTTTAATAATTCAATTGCCAGATCTGCTTTCTCTTTCACTTCAAAACTCAGGTTGAAAATGCCTTTGTTCGGATTGGGTGACAGACTGAGTTTAATCTCACGCGCAATTACTTCAGGAGGTAATGCGGTAATGGTTACCTGTAGTGGGGCAGATGTTTTCTGGCATCCCAAGGCATCAACTACTACTACTTTATATACGCCGGATTCAATGGGTTTGTACTTGGCCAAAGTAGCGCCATTGATGCCTACATCATCTTTGAACCATTGCATGGATACTCCGGAAACACTGCTGACTAATGAATCGCCCACTTTAGTGACAACAGGCGTTGGTGCATCCGCCACCACCAGCTCTACCCGGTTACTGGGGCAACTGGTACCTGTTCTGATCTTCATATCGTAGAAGAAATAGTAGAATGGATTTGGATCGCCTGTCCCATTTATATTAACACTGTTACCGGTAATTGACATTACATTGGCAATATTGATCGGATAGGTGGTACCGGCGATATTATTATTGCGGAATATGGTGGCTCCGTTTTCGTTACATAAAACAAGTAAAATATGATCGCCTGGATCATTAACGGGAAGATTAAGATAATACACAGCACCAGTGTCAGCAGCCGGATTACCACTTACTAAACCCTGTTGTGGGTTCGGATTAGTAGCAGTTACATCAAGCGTGGTTCTCGCCAGCGGAATATAACTAAAGCTACCATCGGCGTTAACGGTACCAAGATTGGCGACAATTATTTCCACTGTTCCCGGGTTGCCAATATATAATCTGGCACTTTCAATAGTTAATGGTACACTGTTATTAAAACGTACGAAATTCCCCCTGAAATTATTATAACCACCTTCGGCATACACCATTTTGGTTGCAGGTCCGATAGAAGTTTTTACTTCATTGGCAACATAGAAAGTTTTATTACCCGGAATACTGGTAGTGCTTGCAGTAGTACCGCTTGCAAAAGGAGCAATGGCATTGGCGCTATTGTACCAGAAATAATTGCTGTTGGCAACCGGGTTATTTACCCTCAGTAGCGCATTTGCATTACAAATGGTTCCAACAACATCTGGATCAGCTGCTTTTCTGCCAATGGTAAGACTGGTTGTAAGTGTATTATTAGCAGAATTCTGATCTCCCGTTACAGTGGCTGTTGCAAGTATCGTATAAGTTGTATTCTCTGCTGTAACAAACGGTGTTTGTAAAGTGAAA
Organism: Sediminibacterium sp.; assembly: GCF_019264485.1. Lineage (GTDB taxonomy): Bacteria > Bacteroidota > Bacteroidia > Chitinophagales > Chitinophagaceae > Sediminibacterium. The sequence goes on along the minus strand of NZ_JAHVAA010000014.1, from coordinate 165,926 downwards.
CTTGCATTTGATAAACCAGGAACCGCTGCGGGATAGACACTATTAAATGTTGCTACAGTAGTTGAGCCATTCTTTACTTCAACTGAAACAGGAATATTTGTTTTTGGTACACTACCATTATTTCTGATAACTACAGTAACATATTGTTTATTGTCTGCACAATCAGAAACTGAAGGTGTGGTTACTTCATTAATAGTAAAATCTGTAGAGGGATTCACAACAATCAACCTGAAATCTTCTGTTTCGCCCCTGCTGTAATTACCACATGAAACCACATCGGTTGCTGTTGATGTTTCAACCATTACAACCCTTGCACGATAGGTGCTACCAATGGTTAAAGTACTGGGGGTATTGAATGATCCTGCAAATACCTGGTTATTTCTCAGAGCTGAACTGGTTGCAACCAGTTCATTGGCATCTGTAAAGTCACCATCATTATTATAATCAATAAATAATTTTACTATTTTATCAACATCAGAACCATCGGCACTGTTCACCCTTACACGATAAGGCACAGACTGTGATGGTTCAATACTCGCTGCAATAGATGTGTTGTTTACATAAGTAGTACCACCTGTAGGATTAGCATAACGGATGGTTTGTAAACTTACACTGTCGATTCTTCCACCCGCATTGTTTGATGCTGCAGAAATGCAATGGGCTGTACCGCCTACTCCGCTCACTAATAAAGAGTAAGCCTGTTGTCCTCTTACCAGAGAACCCGCCCCACCTTTATGTGTAACGGTTATGGTATAGCTTTCACCAGCCACTGTACTGTCAATATCAATGCGCTCAACATTATCTGTAATATTATCGGCTTTTACCGCTGCGTTGGCCGGATTGGCCGGATCCAGTGTCCATGGTCTGAATGTTCTGCTACCACTTGTAATACGTATATCAAGGTCATTGATGAGTTTTTTTGCAGGGTTGTTTAATACGTCTATCTGCTCAACATTACCCTTTACATCTGTCCATGAAATAGTGGCTTTTAATGGCTCTTTACCTGTAGCGATAACTGTGGTTGAAAAAGAACTCGTAGTTCCGTTAAACAGGTTTTCGAACATCAGGTGTTCGCTGGTGGAACTGTTGTTTGATGCTACTGAGGCAGAAATAACAGCCGCGGCTTTTTGTACATTTAAAAGTCCCCATCCATTCTGGTAATCTGGCCCCGGTGTGGTGCCGGCTTCTTCGGTTGTATGAATGGCCAGGCCTTTGAGTGTTGCAGCTCTCAGAAAAGCACCACTTTTTAATTTTGAATAATGTTCCTGTAAAAGAAACAATGAACCTGATGTATTTGGGGTGGACATAGATGTTCCACTTAATGATGAGTAACTGTTGGTGCCAGTTGCATACGTAGATAATACATTTACGCCATCGGCCACCACATCTGGTTTTATACGACCGTCATCCGTTGGGCCCCATCCACTAAATGAACTCATTACAACATCTTCCGGACGGTTGTAACCGCCGGGAATACCTCTTACGGCACCTACGGTAAGAATATTTTTTGCATTGGCATCCCAGGGAATACTGCCATAGCTGTCATTACTGCTTATGTCAGCAGGTCTGTTACCGGCCGCCGCCATCTGGTTTTGCGCATTGAAACGGAAATAGGGCTCGCCAACATTTGGACCAGTTTCACCACGGTTATTACCAGCCGATTTTACAATCAGGTAAAATGGCGCATTATAAGCAATGGAATCCAGCAATTGTGCATCTGAACTGTAATAACCAAATTTATAATCTTCATTCTCATTAGGTCTTCCCCAGAATTCCCATCTGTTCTGTGCGTCATTGAAATTCCATCCGGAAACAATATTGTAGGAATGATTGGAGATAAGTAATCCGGCTGCTTCAGTAGCCTGTTCTGAATAACTATTGGTAAAGTCATAAGCAATCAAACCCTGTGCACCGTGCGACATGCCTTTTGCACTGGGATTCAAACCCGTTGCAATCATAGTACCTGTTACGTGTGTTGCATGATTATCAGTGGTTGAAGGGTTGTCTTTTTGTGTGACCCTGCCTGTTAACTCAACGTGATTGAGTAAAACACCACCGCCATCCCACACACCAATTTTGTTTTTAATGTTGGCAGAATTTCCGGAAAGGTTTAGTCCGCTGGCACCACCTGCCCAAAGCTGATTGGTTCTGGTAGTAGCCGCGGCAATACTGTTATTCTGCGTAACAAAATATTTCGGGAAATTAAAAGCATCCACACCAATGAGCGTAGCCAGTCGGCCATCTTTAGAACGGATGCTGAGTGGCCAGTTGCGTTGCTTTGCCAGCGACATTGCTTTAGTGTACTCACTTCTTTCTTTTAAGCTGATACCCTGAGCCGCATTCTTCAATACCTGAACATTTGTAACTACCTGTGCATCGGTTATAAAAACCATAAACAGACAGCCTACAAAAAAGGGTAAAAATCGTCTGAGCATAATATAGTTTAGTTTAACTTCATGATTACCGGCAACAGCCCGGGAATATTATTAAAATTAGATACTTTCACCATTCAAAGTGAAGCATGCGAAATATTCTTTTTGTCCTGTTTTTTGCCATTTTAACATTTTCAGCCTGTTCATCGGCAAAAAAGACACAAAAGGGTGAAATTGAACAGGGAATTTCAGGTCTGATAACTGAAATAAAAGGTAATCAGATGCCTAAAGTGGGTGTGGCCCCAGCTACCCCAAAACCTGTTTCTACCACCCTCTATGTATATGAACCTACCCATATTTCTCAGGTAAAACCCCTTGAAACCGGGTCTCCACTATATACGACAATTAACCGCAAACTGGTTGCTTCTGTTTTATCAGACAGTCTGGGCCGTTACAGTGTTGCTTTGCCCGCAGGCACTTATTCCGTTTTTGTTAAGAAAGGAGACTATTTCTTTGCCAATATGTTCGACAGAGAAAACAATATTCAACTGGTATCGGTCGACTCCGGTAAAATAACACCCCTTAACATACTCATCAACTCAGGCGCCAGTTATTAGCAGAACAGGGTTATCTTTGCAGCCCCTGATGGAGGATATTTTTGATCGGGGCAGGATAAGGAGCTATGAATCTGAATGTGTTGTTGGAACAGTACCAGAATAACCCCCGCCTTTTTCAACTGGTGGACAGGCTTTCTTTTGCCCAACCGCAACAAATTTTCCTGAAAAACTTACAGGGCAGTAGTGCCGAATTTGTTGTGAGTGCAGTATTCTCTCACCCTTCTTCTCAGTCTTTGAACCATATTCTGGTGTTGAATGATGCTGAAGAAGCAGCCTATTTTCATAATACACTTGAAAACCTGACACAGGCACTTGATCTTTTTTATTTCCCTTCTTCTTTCAAAAACCGGAAAAATTTCAGGATCCTCAACAGCTCACATGTTATGCTTCGTACCGAAGCACTGACCAAACTGGCTGCAGGTGGAAACAGAAAAATTCTTGTCACTTATCCGGAAGCCATTTTTGAAAAAGTAGTGCTGCCCAAAACACTGAGCAGTAATATTATCACCATTAAAACCAATGATACCATTAACCCCAACAGTTTAATGGAACTCTTTGTAATGTATGGTTTTGAAAGAACAGATTTTGTGTATGAACCAGGTCAGTTTGCCGTTAGAGGTGGTATCCTCGATATTTATTCTTTCGGTAATGAAAAACCTTACCGGGTAGAATTATTCGGAAATGAAGTAGACAGTATACGCATATTTGATCCTGAAACACAGTTAAGTGAAAGAAAACTGCTACAGGTAAATATTATACCCAATGTAGAAACACAGTTCAGTACAGAAGAAAAAGTTTCTTTATTCGATTTTGTGAATGAAAATACGGTTGTATGGCTGAAAGACTGGGATGTAATTGCAGAAAAAGTACAGCAGCAATACGATGATATGATTGGGTTTCTTGAGCTGCTGAAAGATGGCTACCAGATGAAGGGCAATGAAGACGAGGAAGATATTCGTGTACTGAAAGAAATATCGGTTGATGATTTTGTAACTGTTTCAACCATCGGGAACCAAATCATCAATCGCCATATTGTTGAGTTTGGATATAAGCCACAATTGGCCAAAACAATCATTGAATTTAATACCCGGCCACAACCTTCTTTTAACAGGCAGTTTGATCTACTCATCAAAGATCTTACAGCGCATGAAACTGCCAGGTATGGTATTTATATTTTTGCCGAACAGGTAAAACAACTTGAACGGTTAAATACCATTTTTGCTGACCTCAAAACAGAGATTCAGTTTGTTCCTGTGCCATCGAGCATACATGAAGGTTTTATTGATGAAGATCTGAAGATCGTTTGTTATACCGATCACCAGATATTTCAGCGATACCATAAATACAAGGTTAAACAGGCGTATAATAAAAACAAGGCGCTCACACTTAAAACCCTGCGCGACCTTCAGCCAGGCGATTATGTAACACATATTGATCATGGTGTGGGAACTTATAGCGGGCTGCAAAAACTGGAAGTAAATGGCAGGTTACAGGAAGCTGTAAGGATCATTTATAAAGACAGTGATATTCTTTATGTAAATATCAATTCACTACACAAAATATCAAAGTATACCGGTAAGGAAGGCACTGTTCCAAAAATCAATAAACTGGGTAGTGATGTTTGGGCAAGATTAAAAGAAAAAACGAAAACCAAGGTTAAAGAAATTGCTTTCGACCTTATTAAACTTTATGCACAAAGAAAGGCACAGGAAGGTTTTGCTCATACGCCCGATAATTACATGCAGACAGAACTGGAAGCATCTTTTATTTATGAAGACACACCCGATCAGAGCAAGGCAACGGCCGATGTAAAAAAAGATATGGAAAGCCCTTCGCCCATGGATAGGCTTGTTTGTGGAGATGTAGGTTTTGGCAAAACAGAAATAGCAGTACGTGCTGCTTTTAAATCGGTAGTTGATGGAAAACAGGCTGCTGTTTTAGTGCCAACAACCATCCTTGCGTTTCAGCATTATAAAACTTTTAAAGAACGATTAAAAGATTTCCCGGTAACGGTAGATTATATCAATCGTTTTAAATCGGCCAAAGAGAAAAAAGAAACATTAAAAAAAGTAGAAGAAGGTAAGATTGATATTATTGTAGGTACACATGGTTTATTAGGCAAGGAAGTGAAATTCAGGGACCTGGGCGTAATGATTATAGATGAGGAACAGAAATTCGGTGTAGCACATAAAGAGAAACTGAAAACACTCAAGACGAATGTAGACTGTTTAACATTAACGGCTACCCCGATTCCGCGAACACTTCAGTTTAGCTTGATGGGTGCAAGAGACCTGAGCATCATTAATACACCGCCACCCAACAGGCAGCCCATTCAAACAGAAGTGCGTGTTTTTAATGATGATTTTATCCGCGACGCCATTTACTATGAAACAGAACGTGGTGGCCAGGTATTCTTTATTCATAACAGGGTAATAGGGTTGTCTGAAATGAGCGCCATGTTGCAAGGACTTTGCCCCGACCTCAGTATTGGTTATGCACATGGTCAGTTGGAAGGCCATGAACTGGAAGAAAGAATCATGGACTTCATTGATAAAAAATATGATGTTCTGGTATGTACGAATATAGTGGAGAGTGGGGTAGACATTCCGAATGTAAATACCATCATCGTAAACAATGCCCACCAGTTTGGGTTGAGCGATCTGCATCAGTTGCGCGGGCGTGTGGGCAGAAGTAATAAAAAAGCATTCTGTTATCTGTTGGCTCCTCCTATGAGTACCTTACCCACCGATTCGAGAAAAAGACTGCAGACACTGGAACAGTTTAGTGATCTGGGAAGTGGCTTCCAGATAGCCATGCGTGATCTTGATATTCGTGGTGCGGGCAATTTGCTGGGCGGAGAACAAAGTGGTTTTATGGCAGAGATTGGTTTTGAAATGTACCAGAAAATATTAGAAGAAGCCATCCGGGAACTGAAACGAACATCGTTCAAGGATCTGTTCAAGGAAGAAATCAGTAAACAGGATGATTATGTAAGTGATTGTACTATTGATACCGATCTTGAAATATTGATACCCGATAGTTATGTAGAAAGTATTGCAGAACGCCTGTCGCTTTACTCAAGACTCGATAATTGTGAAAAAGAAGAGGAGTTACAGGCATTTCATCGTGAAATGATAGATCGTTTCGGACCTATGCCTTCTGAAGTAGAAGATTTATTTGTTACTGTAAGATGCAGATGGAAGGCTGTTGAAATAGGATTCGAAAAGATGACCTTGAAACAGGATACACTCAGGTGTTATTTCATTAACCGACCTGATTCTCCCTATTTCGAATCGGGATTGTTTAAAAATGTATTGGCTTATCTGCAAACAGGCACCAACAAAGCCAGACTAAAACAGGCGGGTAAAAATTTCTTATTAGTAGTTGATGATATAAAAGACATGAACGCCATGTTGCGATTCCTTGATGGTATGCACAAAGGCGTTGTGCAACAAAAAGACTAACCAAAAAAGGAGTCTGCACAAAGCGTGCAGACTCCTTTTGCTTTTATAAACCAAGCCCTAACGCAAACCCACGAAGTTTAGTTGTTAAACTACCTGCATTTGTTAATGCACCTGTTGTAAGATTTACAGTGTAGATATTTGTTGCAGTACCAATTGTGCCCACGGCATAAGCCATACCTGTTCTACCACCTATATCAAAACCATTCAAAGCATCTATAGTTACTCCAAGGTTACCTACTTCAACCAATGTTCCGTTATTGGGAGGATCCTGTTTAAATAATTTAGCTCCATTCAGTACATACAGCAAAGTGCTAGTAGTACCGGCGAAATTATTCGTGTAAGCAGCTCCCGTAATCATAGGTAAGCCTGGATTAATAATACCATCAGTTGCTGCAATGGTTCCGTCATTTGGATTCAGGCGAAGGTTTTGTCCGCTGTTACTCACCAGTCTGATACGATCAACAGTAGGGTTGAAATCAAATGCCCAGGCCGTTGCAGTGGCGTCAACCATGAAACCTGTTCCTACAGCCGAAGCCGCGCCGGAAGATGGATTTAGTGTGTAAAGTTTTGCTGCGCCGGTTGCGTTTACTGCAAAAGCATATAATTGTCCATTGGCAGGTCTGAAATCAATACCGTGAATCATTTCGCCTGATGCAAGACCGGTAATGGCCCTGCTCACCATTGTTTGCGGTTTTGTGGGATCGAAGATCTGTAACATATTGGTTTCATCAACACCATATGCTACAGGTGGTGTTGGAATAGCAATATCAATCAGGTTGGCTGCTATTTCATTGATATACATTGCAGCTCCTGAATTCAGGTTGATGCTGTGTAATCTTGTTTTTCCACTCTGGGTAAATGTTGCGAGTGATACCATATTGTCGGGGCTGATATCAAATCCACCTTTACCAACAAAATCAATCCCCAGCTTACCCACTTCTGCTAAAGTGCCATCATTGGGCGGGTTTTGTTTGTATAATTTTTTCTGCGAAATATCTATATCAAAAAGATCGGTTGTAGTTGCACCCGAACGACTATTGGTATAGGCAATAGAAGTGATAGCAGGATTGCTTCCTCCATTAATGTTTCCATCGGTAGCAACAACGGCCCCTGTTTCTGGATGTAAACGCAGGTTTTGTCCTGTATGAGTTACCAGCCTGATACGGTCAACAGTTGGGTTAAAATCTATATTGGCAACGGTAGAAGTTAATGCAGGTGTAAATGCAGTGGTTCCGATTGCTGTTACGTTACCATTGATAAGACTGATAACATATAACCTGCTGTTGGTAGACAGGCCATATAACTGCATGGTAGCAGGTCTGAAATCAATACTTATTAAACGTTCTCCAGCAGACAAGCCGTTAATCGTCATCGATGCTTCAACCGTGGCAGGTGCTTTGGCATTGTATCGATTGAGTTTACCATCGTCCGAAAGGCCGTAAAATACCATATCAGGACCAGCGGCTGGTGTATAAACTGGTGGCTCCGGTATATTGCCGGCGTTTCCGGATTCTTTGGTACAGCCTGTACTCAGTATGTTGATGGTTAAAGCTGCAGAAAGAATGAATAAACTCTTTTTGGTTAAAAGAATGTTCATAGTGTTCGGTATTTCGGTGAACCCTATAAACGGTAAATCTGACTAAGTGGATTGGCCAATAATAAAAAAGCCATCTCGTTTAAAACGAAATGGCTTCAAAATTTTTTCAGACAAGAATCAGAATCCTTTTTTAGCAACCCCATCGGCAATCGCCTGTAGAGCTTTGGCTTCGCCCAGTATGGCAGCCATTTTATTTCCTTTACCATCATGCCCTGCAGCCATATAGCCTCCACGAGCGGTTTTGGTGATCACTGCATCCTGCATCGGAACATTTTTTTCTTTGGTCTTCAGACAGTATGCCTTGATCATTTTTGATGTGTCCATTTTCTTTGAATTTAATTAGGTTAGTAAATAAACTACGGGTTATGTTACCACAACTTACTGTTTTTTGGTGAAAATCAAAAGGGATGGGGAAAATAGTAATCCACAGGGGGGATAAATCAAATTTCAAAAATAAAAAGTCAAAATTCAAAAAGACCAGTTTTTGAGTTTTGACTTTTTATTTTTGAATTCATTCTACACGTCAATTTTCGCGTACTTGGCATGACTCTCAATGAATTCGCGGCGTGGGGCCACTTCATCACCCATAAGCATACTGAATATCCGATCGGCTTCTGCAGCGCTTTCAATAGTTACCTGTTTCAGTGTACGACGGGAAGGGTCCATGGTAGTTTCCCATAACTGGTCTGCATTCATTTCACCCAAACCCTTGTATCGCTGAATGGTTACACTGTCATCTTTTCCACCACCTAATTTTTCAATCCACATTTTTCTCTGCTCTTCATTATAAGCATACTGTTGCTCTTTTCCTTTCTTCACCAGATACAGTGGGGGTTGAGCAATGTATACATAACCCTGTTCCACCATTTCTTTCATGTAACGGAAAATGAAGGTGAGAATCAGTGTGGCGATATGCGAACCATCCACATCGGCATCGGTCATGATGATGAGTTTATGGTAGCGCAGTTTAGTAATATTCAATGCTTTCGGATCTTCAGGTGTTCCTACTGTTACACCCAATGCAGTGTACATGTTCCTGATCTCTTCATTCTCATAAATCTTATGCTCCATTGCTTTCTCCACATTCAGAATTTTACCCCTTAATGGAAGAATGGCCTGGTAACTTCTGTCGCGTCCCTGCTTGGCTGTACCACCTGCCGAGTCTCCTTCCACGAGGTATAACTCACATTTCTTCGGATCACGTTCACTGCAATCGGCCAGTTTGCCCGGTAGACCACCACCGGTAAGCACGGTTTTACGCTGCACCATGTCGCGGGCTTTTTTTGCCGCCACCCTTGCCTGTGCTGCAAGTACAATTTTTGAAATTACATGTTTGGCTTCTTTCGGATTTTCTTCGAGATAGGCTTCAAGTACACGTGCCACCGTTGTTTGAACCACACCACTTACTTCACTGTTACCCAGTTTCGTTTTGGTTTGTCCTTCAAATTGTGGCTCTGGAACTTTTACAGAAATGATGGCACTCAATCCTTCACGAAAATCATCTCCTTCTACCTGAACTTTTGCTCTTTCAAATAAACCTTCCCTGTCGCCATAACTTTTAAACACCCTTGTTAAGGCCTGACGGAACCCTGTAACGTGTGTACCACCTTCAATGGTGTTGATATTATTTACGTAAGAGAAAATATGTTCTTTAAAATCATCATTATAAGTCAAAGCCACTTCTACTGCTACATTGGTGGTTTCATCATGTCCTTCTACATATAAGGGCTGTGCAATGATGGGGGTACGGTGGCCGTTTTTATCGAGCATCTGTACAAATTCGGTGATACCGCCTTCACTGTAGAAATTCTTGGAATACACATTACCTTCTTCATCTTTTTCCCTGAGATCGGTAAGGGTGATGCTGATGCGCTTATTCAGGTAGCTCAATTCACGTAAACGACCTTCAAGGATGTCTTTCTTATAAACTGTTTCCTGAAATATGGTGGTATCGGGCCAGAAGCGAACATGTGTTCCGGTAATAGCACTGGTGCCAATTTCGCGAACAGGATATTGTGGTACACCAATCTTGTATTCCTGTTCAAATATTTTTCCTTCACGATGAACAGTTACCTGTAAAGTGGTACTTAAGGCGTTTACACAACTCACACCCACACCATGTAAACCACCCGAAACCTTATAGGTATTCTTATCGAATTTGCCACCGGCATGTAATACGGTCATTACTACTTCCAGTGCACTTCTTTTTTCTTTGCTGTGCATGGCGGTAGGAATACCACGACCATCATCCTGTACACTGATGGAATTATCTTCATGAATGGTTACACCGATATTTTTGCAATAACCGGCCAGGGCTTCATCAATAGAGTTGTCTACTACTTCATATACGAGGTGGTGAAGGCCTTTAACGCCCACATCACCAATATACATGGCGGGTCTTTTACGAACCGCTTCCAAACCCTCTAAAACCTGTATGCTGTCGGCACCATAATTCTTATTCTGTGCCTCGTTACTGTTCAATTGTTCCTGATCCATAAATGCTTGTGAATCCTGTGTTTAAGTGAAATTTCGCAGGTCGACAAAGCTAATGAAAATAAGGCTGTTTTTGGGGTAAAAAAAGACCTGGTTTTCCACATTTTGAACGCTTTTCTGACTTGTTTGAAAAGCGCTTTTTGACAGTGCCATGACATCCTTCCGGGAACTGTTTACGTTAATTTGATGTTTATACATTAATTTTGCAGGTAATGGTGGAAGTAATGGATATATTGAGGGTGGCAAATAAAGGTGGAATTGAACCTACCATGGACCTGTTGTACCAGAAACAGCAGCAGATTCCGGGCTCCATTCATTACAATATCAGGCGTTATTATGCCCAGCACCCCTGGGTGGCAGATGATACCGGTATGATGGTGTATCATTATAACAGCCGTAAACCGGAAGATAATTATCTGGAATTACGTTATTGTACAACAGGCAACCGTTATTGCCCCGAAAAAAGTTGCGCCCAATGCGTGGAACTGCCTACCAACAATTGCAGCGGGAAACATCAGACAGTTGATGTATTTACTTTTCATTTTACCTCCACCTTCCTGCACCAGTTTGTACACAATGTAAAACTGAGCAACCGGAAAGATGAAGTGCTGGCTTTTAAACATCCTCATGCCTTTACCAAAGTGTTCCCACTTTGTAACAGAAAAAGAAACTCGCTGGATGCGCTGTTGAATCACAGTTATACCGGTGCCCTTGAAAATATTTTCGTTAATGCCAAAGTACATGAACTCTTATTGTACAGTCTCGATTGTCTTGTAGACGAGAAAGAAGAAGGCTTTACCTGTAAATTCCTGGCCGATGAAAGTGGTCGCGACCGTATTTACCAGGCAAGAGAAATTTTATTGCAACATATCGGCGATCCCATTACGATTAAAGAACTGAGCCGTAAAGTGGCCATGAACGAGTGTTACCTGAAAAAAGGATTCAAAGAGGTTTTTGGTACCACTATTTTCGATTTCTATCAGCAACAAAGAATGGAGCATGCCAAATACCTGCTCTATGAAAAAGGGTTAAGTGTAACCGATGTTTCGGCATTACTGGGGTACTCTTCTATCTCACATTTTTCTGCTGCTTTTAAAAAACATACCGGGTTGAAACCCTGCGACTTACTTCGATAATAAATTAAGTCCGGAGTCGGTAAGTCCGAAAGTCCGGTAGGATTTTATCATTGCAGTAAGTTTTTGTCAACACTTCATTTTCTGACTTCTGTCTTCCGGTCCCCGGACTTACCGACTTTCGGACTTTCAATCCTATAGATTTATTATCTTTCCCTATCTACTAACAAAACCCATACTTATGAGGAATGTTTTCTCCTTTCTCCTTCTATGCCTTTTAACGGCTTGTTCGAACAACAAAGCCGACACCATCATTCATCATGCAGTGATTTATACTGTTGATTCAGCTTTTACGACTGCTGAAGCCATGGCAATTAAAGATGGATTAATTGTAGAGACAGGCAGCAATGATTTCATCCTTAAAAAGTATAAGGCTGATGAAACAGTAGATGCGGGTGGACAGGCTGTGTACCCTGGATTAATAGATGCGCATGCTCATTTTGTAGGATATGGCCGATCATTGTTTCAGGTGGATCTCTTTGGTACCAATACCTGGGAAGAAACAGTGGCGAGGGTAAAAGCTTTTGCAGATGAACATCCCGACCTGTTCTGGATACAAGGCAGGGGATGGGATCAGAACCGCTGGCCTGGTAAAAGTTTTCCTACCAATGAAGAATTAAATCAATTGTTCCCCGATAAACCCGTAGTACTCACTCGCGTTGATGGGCATGCGTCTATCGCCAACCAGAAGGCATTGGACCTTGCAGGTATTAAAGCAGGGCAGACAATTGTGGGAGGTTCTATTGAAGTAAAAAATGGTTTGTTGACAGGTGTATTAATTGACAACGCCGACAACAGAGTGTATGCGCAGATTCCTGCTCCCACCAAAGCAACATATGTGCAATGGTTACAGGCAGCAGAAAAAAACTGTTTCGCTCAGGGATTAACTACTATTACAGATTGCGGCTTGCATTATACCGATGTTGAAGCCATTGACACTTTGCAAAAAGAAGGTAAGCTCAATATGCGTTTATATGTAATGCTGAGTGACGATGCATCTAATTATGAAAAATTTCTTCCCCGCGGTCCGTACAAAACAGATAAACTTTTTGTAAAAGGCATTAAAGTGTATGCCGATGGTGCATTGGGTAGCAGGGGTGCCTGTTTATTATCGCCATACAGTGATAGAAAAGACTGGACAGGTTTTTTATTGAGAAACAAGAACCATTATGATTCACTTGCCGGTGTTTTATCGAAAACAGATTTTCAGATGTGTACACATGCCATTGGCGATAGTGCCAATAGGGAAGTGCTGAATATCTATAATAAATATTTGGGTGGAAAGAATGATAAACGCTGGCGCATAGAACACGCTCAGGTGATTCATCCCGATGATTTTAATTTATTCGCCAGTGCCAGTGTCATACCATCTGTTCAACCAACACATGGAACCAGTGATATGTATTGGGCAGGAGAACGCCTGGGAGCAGAGAGAGTAAAAGGTGCTTATGCTTTTAAACAACTGCTGCAACAAAACGGATGGATACCATTGGGTACCGATTTTCCGGTGGAAGATATTTCTCCCTTTAAAACTTTTCTGGCAGCAGTAGTAAGAAAAGATGCAAATGGTTATCCTGAAAATGGTTTCCAGATGGAGAATGCGCTTACACGTGAAGAAACCATACGCGGCATGACCATCTGGGCGGCCAAAGCCAGTTTTATGGAAAATGAAATAGGTAGTCTGGAGAAAGGGAAAAAAGCCGATTTCATCATCCTCGATCAGGATTTAATGAAAGTGGCACCGGAGAAAATTTTAGAGGTAAAAGTAAAAACAACTTATAGTGGCGGGAAGAAAGTACATGGGCAATAAAATATAAATACCCTATTTTCTTTGTATAAAATTAAGCCACAGATTCACAGATTTTAGTAAAATAATCTGTGAATCTGTGGCTTATTAATTCTACAAATATGAGAGCGATCTATTTAATCTCACCCACCATATCTCCCGGAATTACCCAGGCATCAAATTCTTCAGCAGTAAGATAACCCAGTTTAACAGCCATTTCTTTTAGTGTAGTTCCTTCCTTGTGCGCTTTCTGTGCAATTTCGGCTGCTTTGTAATAACCGATTTTGGTATTCAGGGCAGTTACCAGCATCAGACTATTGTTAACATGCTTTTTGATATTGGCTTCTAAAGGTTCTATACCTATTGCACATTTGTCATTAAAGCTTACACAACCATCACCAATTAGTCTGGCGCTGTGTAAGAAATTATAAATCATTACAGGTTTAAATACATTCAGTTCGAAATGACCTGTAGCGCCACCAATATTTATTGCCACATCATTACCCATTACCTGTGCAGCAATCATGGTTAATGCTTCACACTGGGTAGGGTTTACTTTACCGGGCATAATGGATGAACCGGGTTCATTATCAGGAATAAATAGTTCACCAATACCACTTCTTGGACCGGAACTCAGCATGCGTATATCATTAGCAATTTTCATGAGGCTTACCGCAACAGTTTTCAGGGCACCATGTGCTTCTACGATGGCATCGTGGGCTGCCAGTGCTTCAAATTTGTTTTCTGCGGTTACAAATGGTAAACCTGTTAAGTTGGCAATATGTTTAGCCACATTTACATCATATCCTTTAGGCGTATTGATACCCGTGCCCACAGCAGTACCACCTAATGCCAGTTCACTCAAATGTGCCAGGGTATTATTGATGGCTTTCAATCCATGATCGAGCTGACTTACATAACCACTGATTTCCTGTCCGAGTGTAAGGGGTGTGGCATCCATAAAATGGGTGCGGCCAATTTTCACCACATGCATAAATGCTTTGCTTTTGGCTGCCAGTGTATCTCTTAATTTTTTGATACCGGGAATGGTTACTTCCAGTAAAATTTTATACGCAGCAATATGCATGGCTGTCGGAAAAGTATCATTAGATGACTGCGATTTGTTTACATCGTCATTCGGATGAAGAAACTTCTCTTTATCGGAGAGGTTACCACCTTTTATTACATGACCACGATAGGCCACCACTTCATTCACATTCATATTACTCTGTGTACCAGAGCCGGTTTGCCAAACCACGAGTGGAAACTGGTCATCTAATTTACCTGCCAGAATTTCATCGCACACCTGTCCAATCAGTTCAGCTTTTTCCTGTGGCAGTACACCAGCATCGGCATTGGTGAGTGCGGCGGCTTTTTTCAGGAAAGCAAATGCCTGAATAATTTCTTTGGGCATTTTATTGATGTCCTGTGCAATACGAAAATTATCGATACTACGTTGTGTCTGGGCACCCCAGTAAACATGAGCGGGTACATTTACCTCACCCATTGTGTCTTTTTCAATACGAAATTCCATATTCTGGATTTTAGATGATCGGGTAGAATGAATTGCGCTGCAAAGGTACTAAGAAGCGCAAGTAAACAGGCAAAAAATGAAAAGATTTGAAGTTTAACCTGTCATTTTTTGTATTTAGGTTAAATGAAGACAGTAACCGGTAAATACTATGCTTTTTTCTTATTTTTCATGCTCAGAAAAACAGTTTTATGCATAAAATCCTGCTATCCTTTTCCCTGCTGCTTACCTTGTTTTCTCAGGCACAAAAAACTGAAAACATCATCATAATCACCACCGATGGGTTCCGCTGGCAGGAATTGTTCAAGGGAATGGATGAAACCCTTGCTCGCGACAGCCGTTATAATCAGGACGATAGTGCAGGTGTACTAAAAACTTTTGGTGCCTCATCTGAATCAGAAAAAAGAAAAAAACTGATGCCTTTTTTCTGGAACACAATTGCTATAGAGGGGCAGCTGTATGGCAACAGAACATTGGGTAGTAAAGTGAATGTCAGTAACCGCTACTGGTTTTCTTATCCGGGATATAATGAAATTTTATCGGGTTATGCAGATAACAGGATTGATGCAAATGATTATCCTCCCAATCCAAATATCACCATCACAGAATTTTTTAATCAGCAACCGGCTCTCAAAGGAAAAGTAGGTGCATTTGGTGCGTGGGAAGCATTTAATCGTATACTCAATGAACAAAGAAGCGGTGTTCCGGTAGTGGCAGCATACGATACCTGCGGAGGTGCGAAACCGAATACCAATGAATTAATGATTAACAGGCTGCTGCGCGATTCACATAAAGAATGGCCGGAGGAATGTTTTGATGTATTTACCCATCATGCAGCCATGGAATACCTGAAAAAAGAACAGCCCAAAGTAATGTATATCGCCTATGGAGAAACAGATGAATGGGCGCATGGCTGGAAATACAAGTATTACCTGAATGCGGCTCAGCAGGTTGACCAGTGGGTGGCTGAAATATGGAATTATATCCAGTCAACACCTGCATACAAAAACAAAACAACACTATTTATTACCACAGATCATGGCCGCGGTGATAAGGATAAAAGTAAATGGACCAGTCATGGCAGTGATATTGAAGGAGCTGATGAAATATGGCTCGCTGTTATTGGGCCAGATACACCACCAATGGGGGAGATAAAAACCAACTCACAGTTTTACCAGAAACAGTTTGCACAAACCATTGCCAGACTAATGGGCTATGTTTTTAAAGCCAATCAGCCAATTGCAGATGGAATAGCGGAAGTGATGAAAAAATAACAGCCTGAGTAATTGTTCCATAGCATTAGTTATAAAAGGTAATATGTGCAGTTTTTCTGCCAATATCACTTGATAAATCTGTTGTAACCTTTTGTTGCTTTTTTGAGAAAGTATTCAAAACTTCGGTTCATAAATATGAATAGTCTCTTCTAAAAAAACTATATTCGGCACAGCAAATACCTTTCAATGAAACCACAGCCTATCTCAGAAATGAGTACCGAAAACCTGAAGAAAAATTATAAAGCCATGAAACTGGTAATGGGCATTTCATCAGGAATGTTTATTGTGATGGTAGTATCAGGCATATATATAACCCTTACCAAGGGGTTTGGTACCATCTCTATTTTGCCGCTTGTGTTCTTACCCATCTTTATCAGCAATATCACCAACCTGAAAAAGATAAAAACAGAACTCATAACCAGGGGGGAAATAATAAAATAATAAGTAAATCAAGAAAAACAAGTAAAAAGGTACAAGAAACCAAACTTTGCATTCTCAAATTTCCAATCCGCCTGAGGCGGATCAAATTTTCAAATTACTATATGGGAGATCTTCAGATTAAGAAACAGCCTAAACAATACGATGCAGTCATCGTAGGATCAGGAGCAGGCGGCGGTATGGCCGCTTATGTACTGGCTAATGCCGGACTTAAAGTTTGTTTACTCGAAGCAGGGGCAGATTATGATCCTGCCAAACATTCGTCTCAACTCAAAAATCCGTGGGATTCTCCCCGCAGAGGTGCCAGCACTAAATTCCGTCCCTTTGGCGATTTTGATGGCTGTTTCTGGGGCTGGGAAATTGATGGTGAACCTTATACCATGGCAGAAGGGAGTGATAAATGGGACTGGTGGCGCGCCCGTATGATTGGTGGTCGTACCAATCACTGGGGAAGGATATCACTGCGTTTCGGTCCGCGCGATTTCAAAAGAAGAAGTATTGACGGGCTGGGCGATGACTGGCCCATTAGTTATGATGACGTAAAGCCATATTACGATAAGATCGACAAACTACTGGGTGTATTTGGTTCGATGGAAGGATTAGAGAATGATCCTGATGGTATTTTCCTGCCGGCTCCTAAACCTCGTTTACATGAGTTAATGATCAAAAAAGCGGCAACAGGTATTGGTGTTCCTGTAATTCCGTCGCGCCTCTCTATTCTTACCAAACAAATCAATAAAGAACGTGGCGAATGTTTTTATTGTGCGCAGTGCGGACGCAGTTGTAAAGCTGCTGCCGATTTCTCGTCTTCTTCTGCATTGGTACAACCCGCTGTAAGAACAGGTAATGTAGATGTAATTACACAGGCCATGGCTAGAGAGGTAATTACCAATAAAGAAGGGCTTGCTACAGGAATATCTTATGTAGATAAGACTGATATGATGGAATACCAGGTGAACGGTAAAGTGGTGATATTGGCTGCCAGCGCCTGTGAAACTGCCCGTTTATTACTCAATTCAAAATCGCAGCGTCATCCTAATGGACTGGCCAACAGCAGTAATGTGGTTGGAAAATATTTGCATGATTCAACCGGTGCTGCATTGGGTGGGGTTCTGCCGGAACTCTTTGGACGTAAGCGTTACAATGAAGATGGAGTGGGTGGTATGCATGTGTATACACCCTGGTGGCTCGATAATAAAAAACTGGATTTCCCACGTGGTTACCATATTGAATATTGGGGTGGAATGGGTCAGCCAGCCTATGGTTTTGGTTTTGGTATGCAGGGCATGAATGGAAAATATGCTGTAAACGGTGTGAAAAAAGAAGCGGGTGGTTATGGAGCTTCATTGAAAGAAGATGTGCGTTATTTCTATGGTGCCGGAGTGGGTATGGCTGGTAGGGGTGAGGCAGTTCCACGTATTGACAATTATTGCGAGATCGATCCGAAAGTAGTAGACAAATTCGGTATTCCTGTTTTGCGTTTTCATACTACGCATTCAGAATATGAGATCAACCAGGCCAAGCATATGAAAGAAACTTTCAAAGAAATTATGCACGAAATGGGTGCTATAATTACCTGGGGTGGAGATGATGATGCTTCTAATAATTATGGTCTGGCCAATCCTGGTAATATCATTCATGAAGCGGGAACAGCCAGAATGGGTAATGACAAAAAAACATCTGCACTCAACAAATGGAGCCAGGCACATGATTGTAAAACCCTTTTCTGTGTAGATGGCAGCCAGTTTACTTCTCAGGCAGATAAAAATATCACCTGGACCATTCTGGCACTTTCTATGCGTGCATCGGAGTATATCATTGACGAACTGAAAAAACAAAATCTGTAAACCCATCCCGTCTTGTTTAAAGTAAGACGGGGCAAAACATAATACCATGGACAGAAGAAAATCCATAAAAGCATTGGTAGTTGGTACAGTAGCAACTGGTGTATTGGTAGATGCCTGTAAACCTGCGGAGAAAAAAGAGGCCGCCGGTACCATTGGGGGCATCAATGTAGAAGACAGAATGGCGGAAGAAAAAGCTTATCTGGATAAACTCAGCAAGGAAGCGAAATTTTTTACGCCACATGAAATGTCAACCATTACTATACTGGCAGACATAATTGTACCTAAAGATGCGGTGAGTGGCAGTGCAAGCGATGCCAAAGTGCCCGATTTCCTTGAGTTTATTGTAAAAGATATGCCATCGCACCAGACACCGATGCGTGGTGGGTTACGCTGGCTGGATATGCAGTGCTTCAAACAATTTGAAAAGTCATTTGTGGACTGTTCAGAACAGCAGCGGATACAACTGGTTGACCAGATTGCCTACCCTGAAAAGGCAAAGCCGGAAATGGCACAGGGTGTTGCATTCTTCAACCTGATGCGCGATTTAACCCTCACAGGTTTTTATACATCTGAAATAGGTGTAAAGGATATTGATTATCGTGGTAATGTACCCAATAAATGGAATGGTGTTCCCGATGATGTATTGAAGCAATACAAACTGGCCTATTCTGAACGAGAATTGAAAGAATGCGCAAGTTATAGTTAATTAAAAAGGGCCAATCTGAAAGACTGGCCCTTTTTAATTATTGTCAGCTCACCCCACTACCCGGGTTTATTTTTTCTTCCGGGTTAATGAAATGTAATGATCCTTTAGCATCCTCAGCCATTAGTATCATACCATTGCTTTCAATACCTCTCATTTTGCGTGGCGCAAGATTGGTTACAACTGTTACCTGCTTCCCAACAATATCTTCCGGCTTAAAATGAAGTGCGATACCCGATACAATGGTTCTGGTTTCAAAACCGAGGTCTACCTGTAATTTCAGGAGCTTATCAGCTTTCTCTACTTTTTCAGCGGATACAATGGTGCCCACTTTCAAATCAATTTTAGCAAAATCATCAAACGTAATTTCAGGTTTCACGGTGATAGCTTTCAATTCACTATTCACTACTGACTCCTCATTACTTTCTTTCTTAATACTTGCAGCATTTAATTTTTCTACCTGTTCCATAATTTCACTGTCTTCAATTTTTCTGAATAATAATTCTGGTGGGCGGAGTGTATAACCTGCGCTCAGTAATTTCATACTCCCTGCATTTTCCCAGTCCAGTATTTTGTCAACCACTTTCATCATATGGCACATTTTTTTAGCCGTGAAAGGAAGAAAGGGGTTGATGAGTATTGCCAGATTTGCTGTTAACTGTAAGCAGATATGCAAACAGTTATCTATATTTTTTTGTGCATCCGGATTTTCAGTCAGGCTTTTTGCTACGATCCAGGGCTCTTTTTTCTGCATGTACTGGTTGCCTGTTCTGGCGAGATTGATCACTTCAAATAATGCTTCCCTGAATTTATATTCTTCCAGCAAACCGGTTATTTTCTCTACTGTATTTTTTATATCAGCTATGGTTGACTGATCCAGCTCATCTGCAATCTCCTTGTGAAACGCGGGCACTTTACCACCACAGAGTTTATGCATGAGTACAAACGTGCGGTTCACAAAATTACCAAAGATGCTTACCAGTTCACTATTATTGGCATCCTGAAAACCCTTCCACATAAATTCACTGTCTTTGGTTTCAGGCGCAATCTGTGTAAGATAATAGCGTAATACATCCGCCATCTGGCTGCCGCCATTTTCCTTGTTAATAAAATCATTGATATAATCCTGCATATCGAGTTTCCAGTTGCGGCTGGTACTCATTTTATCGCCTTCCAGGTTCATGAATTCATTGGCCGGAACATTATCGGGTAAAATATTGCCATGTAGTTTCAGCATCACCGGGAAAATGATGCAATGAAATACAATATTATCCTTGCCAATAAAATGAACAAGTTTGGTGTCTTTATCTTCCCAATAGGGTTTCCAATCATTGCCGGTATTAATGGCCCATTGTTTGGTAGCGCTGATATAACCAATCGGTGCATCAAACCATACATATAATACTTTACCCGCCGCATCTGTCAAAGGTACTTTTACGCCCCAGTCTAAATCGCGTGTAACGGCACGAGGCTGTAACCCCCCATCTATCCAGCTTTTGCACTGACCCAAAACCGTTGCCCTCCAGTCATTGGCGTGTTCCTTTAATATCCAGTCGCGTAAAAAAGTTTCATGCCTGTCGAGTGGCAGGTACCAGTGTTTGGTGAGTTTTTTAACGGGTGTTTTTCCACTGAGTGTACTTACAGGGTTAATGAGTTCATCCGGACTCAAACTTTTGCCACATCGTTCGCACTGGTCGCCATAAGCGCTATCGAAACTACAATTGGGGCAGGTTCCTTTGATATAACGATCGGCCAGGAATGTTTTGGCTTCCTCGTCATAATACTGTTCTGATTCTTTGATTTCCAGGTCACCGTTATCATTCAGTTTGGTAAAAAATTCCTGTGCTGTTTCATGATGCAATGGATCGCTGGTGCGGTGATAGATGTCAAAAGCAATACCAAGGTCCTTGAAGTTTTGTTCCATCAAAGGATGGTACTTGTCGATGATGGCTCTGGCAGTGGTACCCTCCTTCGTTGCCTGGATGGGAATAGCCGTTCCATGCTCATCGCTGCCACATACAAAAACCACATCTCTTTTCTGCGACTTTAAATAACGAACGTAAATATCGGCAGGCAAATAAGCACCCGCGAGGTGGCCAATATGTTTTTGCCCGTTCGCATAAGGAAGGGCTGCTGTAATAAGGTATCTTTTTGGTTGATTCATGCTCATGTCTTCTAAATCCGGTCCATAAAACCGAGCCGGGCTGCAAAAATACAGAATGCGTGTTAAAGCCCTTGTACAGGATTTTAGCCGGAATATTTGGCGTTTCCGGAAAAAGATATATTTTTGATATCATTTTAATATCAAATTGAAAATTATGGAAAAAGTATACAAAGGGGTTTCCGGGTTCACGGCCCTTATCGTAGCGATTGTATTATTTGTAGCCGGATTATATATACTGATCGAACATGTGGCAAACGATAACTCCCCGGACGGAAGTTTGATTGTGGCAATGATTATCTGTTTTCTGGCTACGGCCTTTATTCTTAAAGGGCTGGTAATTGTTCAGCCCAATTATGGTATTACGCTTACTTTCTTTGGTAAGTATGTTGGTACTTTAAAAGAAAATGGACTTTCATTTGTAAATCCGCTTTTTGTAAAACTGAAAGTATCGTTGCGTTCAAAAAGCCTGGAGAGTGCTAAACTGAAAGTAAACGACAAAATGGGTAACCCGATAGAGATAGCCGCTGTTATTTTATGGCAGGTGCAGGATACCTATAAAGCAGTTTTTGAGGTGGTGAATTTTAATGAGTATATGACCAATCAGAGTGAAGCGGCCATTCGTCATTTAGCATCCAGTTATCCATACGATAGTATTGAAGATGAATTTGCGAATATTACATTGCGTGATGGTGGTGAAAAAGTATTTGAGTTATTGGAAGCCGAACTCAACGAACGGTTGGCCAAAGCGGGTATTGTTATTACAGAAGCAAGGATCAGTCACCTGGCCTATGCACCTGAAATAGCTGGTGCCATGTTGCAAAGACAGCAGGCTACTGCCATTGTTGCCGCAAGGAGTAAAATTGTAGAAGGGGCTGTAGGAATGGTTGAAATGGCTTTGGATATGCTTTCTGAAAAAGAAATTGTTCAGTTGGATGACGAAAAGAAAGCAGCCATGGTGAGTAACCTGATGGTGGTTTTGTGTGGCGACAAAGCGGCTTCACCAGTATTAAACACAGGTAGTTTATATCACTAGTATCTTTACGGATCAATTCAGTAGTTGTGAGTAAAAAATCATTTGTACTAAGAATAGATGAACAGGCATATGCTGCACTGGAAAAATGGGCGGCAGATGAATTTCGTAGTGTGAACGGACAAATCGAAATGCTGATTGACAAGGCGCTGAAAGATGCCGGAAGGAAGAAAGAAGCGATAGCAACAGTCAATAAGCAAAAACCAAAAAAATAACCGCAAGTTTAGTAAACTCATGACCAAAGTGCCACCCAGTCTCAGGAAAGGAGATACCATTGCAATTGTTTGTCCTTCAGGTTATATGCCTTCAGAAAAAGCAGCAACCTGTATCGAGGTATTAAAGGAATGGGGTTATAAAGTGCGGGTTGGTAAAACATTAGGTAACCAGTTCCATTATTTTTCCGGTACCGATGAAGAAAGGAGAAACGACTTACAGTTAATGCTCGACGATCCTACAGTAAAAGCTATTTTATGTGGAAGAGGTGGTTATGGAATGAGTAGAATCATCGATACACTTGATTTTACAAAATTCAAAAAGTCACCTAAATGGATCATCGGCTATAGCGATATTACATTGTTGCATGCACATCTCTATACGCAATTAAAAGCAGCATCACTTCATTCACCCATGGCTGCCGCGTTTAATGACGGTGAATTTACCAATGAATATATTCAAAGTTTGAAGAAGGCTTTAAAGGGAAACAAACTTTCGTATAAAACAGCAGTACACCCATTTAACCAGCAAGGTAAAGCAAGTGGCGAACTGGTTGGTGGAAACCTGTCATTGGTGGCGCATATGATTGGCAGTAAATCTGCTTACAATTGCAAGGGGAAAATTTTATTCCTGGAAGATGTAGGCGAATATGTTTACAATATAGATCGTATGATGATTCAACTGGAAAGAAGTGGTATGCTTTCGCAATTAGCTGGCCTCATCATTGGTGGTTTCACAGAAATGAAAGATACGGTTATTCCTTTTGGTGCTTCGGCCATTGAATTAATACAGGAGCGTGTAAGCAAATACAAATACCCGGTTTGTTTTGATTTCCCCGTAAGTCACTCACGCGAAAATTATCCCGTAAAAGTAGGAGTGAAACATGAACTGGTAGTAGGGAAGCGGTTAGTGCAGTTGAAAGAGCTCTGAGGTCTGGGCAACAGTCCATAGACCATAGACTATGGTCTACTGCTTTAATAAACTGTCGAGTTTCCGCTGCATCAGTTCAAAATTATTCAGGTTTCTGTGAGTTCCATTTTCAATGGCAATGAATTCATCTCCGGGTTTCAATACCTGTTTTAATTTACTGGCATTGCTGTACGGTATTACACCATCATCTGTTCCATGAAAAATGCTAACGGGGGCCACCACTTTTTTCATGTACTCATTCGAAGGAAACTGGTATTTGAGAATTGATTTTAGCGGATACATCCATAAATAAATACCTACCAGCGAACGCATGCTGTTATAAGGGGTTTCGAGTATCAGCCTTTTACAATCTCTCACCGAAGCCAGTTGAACCGCTACACCTGTACCCATTGATTTTCCATAAATAATAATATCTGTTGGTTCATAAAACTGTCTGGCTCTTTTATATACCTGTAAAGCCTGTTCATACATAGCTGTTTCTGATAAAGTGCCGGTTGATTTACCGAACCCCGGATAATCAGGCATCCATACGGCATAACCATTGTGTGTAAACCGTTCAACAAAACGACGATACCTTCTTATATTACCCCTGTTGCCATGGAAATATAATACAAGCCCTTTCCGAAGACTGTCTGGCACCGTAAAATGAATTAAGTGTGTTTTAGCGGATTCATCCACTTGAATCCATACCTCTTCAAATGGCTGATCAAACCGATAACTGCTGTCTTGCGCAACCACCACCGGCTGGAATAATATTTTCTGCTGAAAAGAATAAAAAAGAATGCCAATCAGCGCATACACTAAAACAATTATTTTTAACCAGCGTGAGATTTTCATGATGTCTGATGGCAGATGTTAGGTATGTTTTGGTTTTGTAAGTTAATATATTCCTTCAACCCTACTCCATATCCTATATCAGACATCTGACATCAGATATCTGATATCCGCCATCTCTCAATACTTCAAAATGTCTCTCACAAAATTATGGTATTCCGAAAAACTGGGCAGGTTATTATGTCCGCCACCATGAATACGGATGAGTGTAATTTTATGCGGGTTGAATCTCTGTAATTTTTCGCTGTGCTGAATAGGGATGAGCCTGTCTTTTGTTCCATGAATAATATATGTATGACAGTTTACTTTCTGTATCCATTTATCTGTACGTAAATGAAAACGTAGTACGTATTTGATGGGGAGTATTGGAAGGAATCTTTCCACTACTTTTTTAAAGCTATAGTATGGTGCATCTAGAATCAGGTAACGTGGCTGGTTATCGGATGCCAGTTTGGCTGCAAAGCCACTACCCATGCTTCTTCCATAAACAAGGATATGATGCTGCTGGTATTTTTCGCAGAGTTTATCATACACATGCTGCATATCATTCAGCATATCTTTTTCAGTTCGTTTGCCTGTACTCTTTCCAAATCCCCTGTAATCAACCAATACCACATCATAATCATAACGGTAAAAATCTTTGGCATATTTTGCCCAGCCCTTAATACTTCTTGTATTACCATGTAAATAAAGAAGTAAACCTTTTGGTTGGTTACGGTAAAAATGAAGACCGTTGATACGTACCCCGGGGGCGGGTTGAAAGAATAATTCTTCGAAAGGAATATCATACTCAAAAAGGAAATCCTGTTTAAGCTTCTCCGGTTTGAATATCAGTTTTTCCTGCACCAGGTAGGCCAGTACCGATAATAAGAGTATACCACCTATCGTATAAACAATAATCAAACAGCAGTGTTTGCTGTAAGTTCCGAAAAAAACAACAGTTATTGAAGTTTGATTTTATGATCTTTGATTTTTTGATTTGAGTCGGAGAAAATTACAGAATCAAACTTCACAAAAATCAAATATCCTCCTTCTTCCACGCGTCCATGCCTCCTCTGAGGTTAACGAGGTTGGAGAAACCAAATTTTTCTTGCAGTCTTTGTATGGCAATCTGGCTGCGGATACCTTTTTTGCAGTACACTACCACTGTTCGGTTGGCGGGAACCTGTTGGTATTGAAGCAGTATTTCACTTAAAGGAATAAGGATGCCACCAATATTATAATCGGCATGTTCATCGGGTTCTCTCACGTCGAGCAAGAAAACTTCTTCTTTTTCCAATAATACTTTTAGATCTTCAGGTGAAATATGGGTCATTCTAATTCACTTCCTTCATAATATACCCGTTTCAAATTGAGTCTTGAAACCGGCGCAACAATCAACGGAAATTTCTCTACTGTAACATTGCTGGGGTCAAGACCAAAACCTCTTTCTTCACCCAGACTGATTTCTTTGAGCCAGAAATACAGTTTCATCACAATGCGTTCGAAGAAAGGAAGTTCATTATCCTGGCTCAGGTATTTTTCCAGTACAATAAACTGGAAATCGCCTACTACATTGTTTTTCTCCAGACTTTCATAACGGCTCGTGATATTTACTTCCTTGTTATTCACTAACTCTTCTACTACTTTACGGAACATAAGATTGATGCGTTGCTCCACACGGAAACCAAGCCTGAACTCAACACGTATAATATCGTTGGGAATAATATGTTCTACCGAGAATTCACAGGTATAAGGATCATCCAGTACATCTACATGCACAAACCAATAGATATCTGCTCGCTTTGGTTTTTTATTGAGGATGGAATAAATAATCTTATGCTCAATTTCTTTGGGGTTGTTTGCACTCGTCATATATACGAGGTGCGTAGCGTATTTAGGGATGGTTTTATCGTTGCTCAATTCCTGGATCATGGGTATATAATGTTCCATCCGTACAAACTCTACATACCTGTTCTTGATTTTACGACTGCGGAACCATACATACATTACGGCAAATAAACCACCCCCTACGATCAACGTTACATAACCGCCATTCATGAATTTTTCCAGATTGGCTACGAGGAATGAAATTTCTATGGCCAGGTAAACAAGTAAATAGAGGTAAATCCATGCCGGCAGAATTCTCCTGCTCACGAGGAAATTAGCAAAGAGGATAGAAGTACTGATCATACACATGGTAATGGCCAGTCCATAAGCCGCACCCATATTAGCAGATTTCTGGAAGTACAGTACAATGGCTACGCAACCAACAAATAATAAGAGGCTGATACCCGGAATGTATAATTGACCTTTTTCTTCAGTAGGGTAATGAATTTTCATTTTCGGCCACAGGTTCAGTCGCATGGCTTCACTAATGAGTGTGAAAGACCCTGAAATCAATGCCTGGCTTGCAATAATGGCTGCAGTAGTGGCAATAATAATACCCGCGAGTTTAAACCAGTGTGGCATAATGCCAATAAAAGGGTTGAATCCGCCCGCAATTAAATTTTCAGGAATAGCACCACCCTCATAGTTGGCGAGTAACCATGCTCCCTGACCGAGATAATTCAGTATCAGACAGATTTTTACAAATACCCATGAGATACGGATATTGCCTTTACCACAATGCCCGAGGTCGCTGTACAAAGCTTCAGCACCAGTGGTACAAAGAAAAACTGCACCCAGTAACCAGAAACCTTTGGGGTAATTGGTCAGCAGGTCAACCGCATAATAGGGGTTAAATGCTTTGAAGATGGCAATATCATCGAGTAAATGAATGGAACCCAGTACAGCCAGCATGGTAAACCATACAAACATGATTGGACCAAAAAGTCTGCCGATAGAAGCAGTACCAAATTGCTGCATGAAAAATATCAGCGAAATAATGGCAATCACAATACCAACAATGGTGCTGGTTTGAATATGACTGAATGAGGGTATTTGTTTTAAGCCCTCAATAGCTGATGTAATAGAGATGGGGGGTGTAATAATACCATCGGCCAGTAATGCAGCGCCTCCAATCATTGCGGGTACTACCAGCCATTTTTTTCGTCTCCTCACCAGTGCATACAAACTGAAAATACCACCTTCACCCTTGTTATCTGCTTTTAGTGTAAGAATTACGTACTTAAAAGTGGTTTGAAGGGTCAGGGTCCATATTACACAAGACAGGGAGCCCAGTATTAATTGCTCATTAATGACTTTACCATGAATGATTTCATTAAGTACATAGAGAGGGGAAGTACCGATATCTCCGTAAATAATTCCTAATGCAATGATGAGTCCTGCAGAAGTTACCTTGTTTAAATTCTTGCTCACGCCAGACAGACCCGGCCTTTGTGCCGAAATCTTTAACAAATGTATAGGAAAAAACAAGGAAGTATAAACACTATTCTTACTTAGAAATTAAGATTTATTTCACCTATGTGAGGCAACAGTATTCACCGATACCGGGTTTTTACTGTTGAAAGGCTAAAGAGCCGATCGGGCGGAATGGTTTTAGTGTTGTTCCCCCGGTTCCTATCCACTTAAACCTTACTTTTGAAATACATTAAATACGGTTGGGGATGAAAAAGTTATGCTTATTGCTTGTCTGGATATCTCTGGTGGTCATAGCAAATGGTCAGGCCCAGCAAATTACCTATTCTGAACCCGACAGGGAAGACGCCCGTGCTATGGGTTTTGAGGTCATTGGAAAGATCAGCGGCAAGATCCTGGTCTATAAAAATTACCGTGACCTGAATTTTATCTGTGTTTTCGACAACAGCATGAAAATGGTGCAAAAGCAGAAACTCAATTACCTCCCTGAAAGGATGCTGAGTACCGATTTTCAACTCTATCCCGATTTTGCCTATATGTTTTATCAATACCAACGCAGAAATGTGTTATATGCCATGGTGGTAAAACTCGATGCCAATGGTAACAAAATCGGCGACCCCATTCAACTGGACACCACCAATAACATCAATTCATCTTCCAGTAAGGTCTATTCGGTGCTATTCAGCGATGATAAACAAAAGATCATGGTCTTTAAGATCAGCAGCCAGAATGAGAAGATGCATGTGCTCACCACTTTACTTTTCGACAAAGAACTAAACCTGCTAAAGAAAAGTCGTGTAGGTGTTGATATGCCCCAGCGTAACGATTTCCTGTCTGAATTCATCATCGACAATGACGGAGATCTCGCCTGTATCAGGGCATCAGGTACTTCACAAAACGATAATATCAATAAGGTAACGCTGGTAACCAAAAAGGCCGGTGAGGATAATATCCGGTTCTCAGACCTGTCGATTAAAGGGATCTACCTGGATGATATCAGGATTAAAGCAGATAACCTCAACAGGCATTATATCATTACCTCTTATTTCAGTAAACTACGGAGAGGAAATATAGACGGCTTATATTATTATCTGTGGGATAAGGATACCCAAAAAGAAATGCTGAATACTACTACAGCCTTCAACGACGAATTCAGAACCGACGCCAAGGGAGATGGCAACATAAAATCTGCCTTCAATGATTTTTTCCTGAAGAATATTATTCTGCGTAAAGATGGGGGCTTTATTGTGATTTCAGAATCGGCTTATAGCAGCACGCGTGGTAATACGCTCAGCCGCTGGGATTATTTATATGGTTCACCCTATTGGTCGCAGCTTGATTATTATTCATGGAACAGTCCACTTGGTTATTATCCATGGTGGCGCTCCTCTTCATTCAATACGAATTTAACCCGTTATTATGCCGATAATGTTACTGTTATTTCATTTGACCCACAGGGAAAGATGGAATGGAGTAATGTAATTCGCAAGACGCAGTATGACGATAATACAGATAATTTCATTGGTTTTGGCATGCTGAATGCTGGCGACCGATTACATTTTCTGTTTAATGTGCAGGAAAAAAGAGACAATGTATTATCTGACCAGAGTATTGCACCTAATGGACAGATCAACCGGAATCCAACCTTTAAAAACCTTGACAGGGGTTATAGTTTTATGCCACGTCATGCAAAGCAGGTAGGTGCAAGACAGTTGATCATTCCATGTCAGTACCGTGGTTATACCTGTTTTGCAAAAATTGATTATTAACCCATTTATCTTAAAACGTGGTTTTTTTATTTCGCGATAAGTCATTCATTAATGTTTTCTTTTTAGCGGTATTGAGTATAACTGTGCATTTTCATTTTTTTATGGAAGCACCGCTCATCGATACCAATAGTGGTAGTAATGATGGTTTATTATCGCTTATTCTCGACAGGTATATCCTTTCACTTCCTGCCAGCGTTCGTTTTCTTTTATACCATGCATTAGTACTGGTGCAGGCCATCAGACTCAATATGGCTATGAATGAGTTAAGGATGTATCCATCGGCTACATTTGTTCCGGCCATGACTTATGTATTGTTAACGGCCATGCTGCCTCAATGGTGTGCCATTTCTCCGGCTCTGGTTACCAATTCGCTGGTGATCTGGATATTCATTAAACTGAGCCGTTTGTATAACCACCCAAGTCCGAAAACATTATTATTCAATACCGGTCTGATTGCGGGTTTATCGGTAATCTGTTACCATCCCATGGCCATACTTATCGGCGTGGTATTATTTGCACTGGCAGTTGTAAGACCTTTCCGGCTGGCAGAATGGCTGGTATTGTTGATCGGGGTTGTGTTACCATATTATTTTGTGCTTTCGGCTTTATACCTCAGCGACCGGTTACCTGCTATTGCATCCATGTTACCCGATTTTTACCTGGGACTGCCCGCTGGTTCTAATGATAAAATACTTTTATGGGGTTTGGGGTATCTGGCATTGATGTTATTATTCGGACTTTTCTTCTGGCAGGTTAGTATTGGCCGTATGGTGATACAAATCAGAAAAAACTGGGGAGTAATGATGGTTTTATTACTCACACTTTTACCCGTACCCTTTATTTTTCAACTGGGTGGACTAGAATCCGGTTTACTCGTACTAATACCCATCAGTGCCTTTGCTACCAATGCTTTTGCTAATCCGCGAAACCTGGGATTGCCCAATTTATTATTTATCCTGGCCCTTGCCGTGATAGCCATGAACAACTGGCACCTGTTGAAAAATTAGGCCACCATTAACGCATGCAGGCTTACCTTTGATGTATCAAATGCAGTGTTTTCAAAAAATTGTGTTTATTTGCTTAGTCATAACTAAGTAATTCATCAAAACTTATAAATAAAACTCCATGAAATTCGGCGTTGTTGTTTTCCCGGGATCTAATTGCGACAGGGATATGCAGGATTCATTACAGAATGACCTGGGTAAAGAAGTGATCATGCTCTGGCATAAAGACAAAGACCTGAGTATGTTTACTACCGACGATTGTATAATCCTTCCCGGTGGTTTTTCTTATGGAGATTACCTGCGTTGCGGAGCCATTGCCCGTTTCAGCCCGATGATGCAGAGTGTGATTGAATTTGCGAATAAAGGTGGTAAAGTATTAGGTGTATGTAATGGTTTCCAGATATTATGTGAAAGCGGTCTTTTACCCGGCGTTTTATTACAGAATGCCAACCAACAATTTATCTGTAAGAATGTTTTTATAAAAAATGATAACGGCGATGCCCTTAAAATACCGATTGCCCATGGGGAAGGAAGATTTCATGCAGATGATGCCACCCTCGATGCAGTGGAGGCCAATGGACAGGTGATTTTCCGTTATTGTGATGAAAATGGAAAAATTGATCCGGCATACAATCCGAATGGTGCTATAAGAAATATTGCGGGTATCCGTAATGCAGGTAATAATGTGTTTGGAATGATGCCACATCCTGAAAGAGCTACATCTACTGCGCTGATGAACCTCGATGGTAAAAAAGTATTTGAAATACTGGGTCTGAATTAATTTGTAAGGTTTTTAAATAATCACAGTCATTATTGATAAGGAATATGAAAAAGTTTATTTACACAGTTTTATTTACAATTCTTGCAGGAGCTGTTACAGCGCAAATCAAAGATCCGGTAAGCTGGACTTTTGAGGCGAAGAAAAAAACAGCAGATACTTATGAAGTAGTGCTCTCCGCCAATATACAGGGTAAATGGCATATCTATTCACAGAAAACAGGTAAGGGTGGTCCTATTCCTACCAAAGTGAGTTTTAAAGCAAACCCTTTACTGAATATTACGGGTGCCGTAAAAGAAGTAGGAAAGGTAGAGAAGATATATGATGAGATATTTCAGACCGATGTATTATACCTCTCCAATAAAGTTCAATATGTGCAAACAGTTAAACTGAAAGGGAAGGCCAAAACAAATATTACAGGCACCATCGAATACATGGTTTGTGACGACACACAATGTTTGCCACCGGCAAAAAAATCATTTGATATCAAACTTCAATAATCCCCTTTCATACGGATGAAAAAAATCGCATTTTTTTTGGTGATGCTGTTTGTTGCAGCAGGTATGGGTTTTTCGCAGGAAGCGAATATGTTGCAATGGCAGGTTTCATCAAAAAAAGTAAGTGAAGGCGTATATGATATTGCTGCCAAAACTACTATACCCACAGGTTGGGTATTATATGGACTCAACCCTTCTGTTGAAGGACTTGAATCACTGAAATTCAGTTTCAGTAATGAAAATATTAAATTAACGGGTGCGCCAACTACAGAACAGAAGGCAGTGCTGGTTGTTGATCCCATTTTCGATGGAAAGTCATTATCGGTTTTTACGGCTAATATAACAGTGATACAGCGGGTCTCTATCGATGGTTTTGTGCCGGAAAAACTGCCTTTCATCATAAGCTCAAGCATCCGGAAAGCCGACGAGTTTAAAACAGAAGAATCATCACTTGAAGTTTCGCTCGAAGGAGGTAAAGCTGTAACTGAATCTGCTGCGCGAATTAAAATTCCAACTATTAACCTTGCCAGCCCTGTTAACGATTGTGGTGCAACCAGCGGCCCCATTGCCGATAACGGAGCATTGTCTATTTTTTTATTGGGATTTTTAGGTGGATTGATTGCCCTGCTTACGCCATGTGTGTTTCCTATGATACCGGTTACGGTTTCTTTCTTCACTAAAAAGGCATCGAATAAAAGACAGGCCATAAAAAATGGTGTACTGTATGGCTTTTTTATTTTGCTGATATATGTACTCGCAAGTGTTCCCTTTCATTTACTGGGAAATGTGCAACCTGAAATTTTTAACAGCATCTCTACCAATTCCTGGCTGAATATTATTTTCTTCCTCATTTTTATTGTATTCGCCATTTCATTCTTTGGCTTTTTTGAGCTGACTTTACCTTCCAATATTGCCAGCAAAGCAGATTCGAAAAGCGGGCTGGGTAGTATCGGCGGTATCTTTTTCATGGCCGTTACACTTGCCATTGTTTCTTTCTCCTGTACCGGTCCTATTCTTGGATCTTTACTGGTAGGCTCATTGAGTGGCGGGGCCTGGCAACTGACTTCGGGTTTGGCAGGTTTTGGTTTGGCATTGGCATTGCCTTTTGCATTGTTTGCCATGTTTCCTAACTGGCTGGCTTCATTACCAAAATCGGGCGGCTGGTTAGATACCGTTAAAAAAGTACTGGCTTTTGTGGAAGTGGCACTGGCGTTTAAGTTTTTATCCAATGCAGATCTCGTAATGCACTGGGGTATCCTTAAAAGGGAAGTGTTTATTGGTATCTGGGTATTAACAGGGTTGGGTCTTACCCTCTACCTTTTTGGTATACTAAGATTACCACACGATTATAAGGGTATGAAGATTAGTATGGGTAGAAAAATAGCTGGCTTGATTGCTTTACTGTTTACCCTCTACCTTGTTCCGGGTTTAACTTCTACCAAATATGCCAACCTCAAATTACTAAGTGGTTTTCCTCCGCCCCTGAGTTACAGTATTTATGGTAAGCAGAACGTACATGGGAAAGGCCTTGAACCCAATGTAATCAATGATTATGAGCAGGCATTACAAATGGCAAAAGAGCAGAATAAGCCATTATTGATAGACTTTACCGGCTGGGCCTGTGTAAACTGCAGAAAGATGGAAGAGAATGTGTGGGCACAACCTGAAGTATATAATTATATCAGAGAAAACTTTATCCTTGTTTCATTATATGTAGACGACAGGGAGAAACTGCCCATTGAGCAAAGGTTTACCTATACCACAGCCGAGGGTAAGCAAAAACAATTAATAACTGTTGGTGATAAATGGGCCACTTTTCAGGCAGAGAATTTTAACCAGGTAACACAACCATTATATGTAATTATGGATACAACAGAACGCTTGTTGAACCACCCGGTTGGTTATACGCCCGATGCATCAAAGTATGTAGAATGGCTGAAATGCGGTAGAGCAGCTTTTGGCAAATAAATGCTTAGAGTACAATCTGCTTCTCTGTCATCATCTTCCTGAGGTTTATTAAACCATAACGCATTCTTCCCAGCGCAGTATTGATACTGCAATTGGTGATCTGTGCAATTTCCTTAAAACTCAGGTTGGCATAATGCCTCAGTACAATAATTTCTCTTTGCTCTTCTGGTAAAAGGTCCAGCATCCGGCGAACCCTGTCATGACTTTGGGCCCGCATGAGTTTGGCTTCCGGACCCTCATCAGCAATCTGGATTACTTCAAAAATATCCTGGTTATCGCTGGTTTTAATGGCCGGGGCTCTCTTTACTTTACGGAAATAGTCAACACAAAGGTTATGGGCAATACGAAGTGCCCATGGAAGAAATTTGCCCTCCTCCGTATAACGTTTGTTTTTGAGCGTATCGATGATCTTGATGAATACATCCTGAAACAGGTCCTCAGCCAGATAGCTGTCCTTTACAAAGAAAAGAATGGAAGAGAATATCTTATCCTTATAACGGTTTACCAATACCTCAAAGGAATCAGCATCTCCATCCTGAAAGGAACGAATCAAATCAATATCAGACGCGTGGTCTAATGTTTTCATGGTTAAGGCTTTTGGGCGACTAAAAACAGGATATTGGATATTAAAAACCCCCTTACACCCCGATACGATTACCCGGATGATAAAACAGTTATGTTAAATTATGCATCTTTCATACCCGGTTTTCTTTTGTGGATACATTGTTTTTCAAGCGAATGGTTATTCACATTTTTTACATCTGTTTTATGCCAGGAGTTAGGAATTTGAAAATTTGAGAATGTGCTAATTTGAAAATAAAGGGCATACCAAAGAAACCGCACACTACCGGTTAGGTTAAATTAGTCCCCGTAGAGAGGCCACCTGCCTGGGGTACAACATCTAATTTTCAAATTAGCACATTCTCAAATTTTCAAATTAACCTATTGTGTTTAAATTGCTGCACTTATGGCAACAAAGACGAAAGCGGCCGGACTAAAGATCAACGACCAGGAAGGAATGGATGATATTCTGGTGAAAGGTGCCCGGATGCACAACCTCAAGAATGTTACAGTTGCTTTTCCGAGAAATAAACTGATTGTAGTAACCGGTGTTTCTGGTAGTGGTAAATCATCATTAACCATAGATACGCTTTTTGCAGAAGGCCAGCGACGTTATGCAGAAAGCCTGAGTGCTTATGCCCGTCAGTTCATGGCCCGGATGGTAAAACCCGATGTTGACTATATTAAAGGCCTATGCCCCGCCATCGCCATCGAACAAAAAGTAATTACTCGTACTCCGAGAAGTACAGTGGGGAGCATGACAGAAATTTATGATTATCTCCGTCTACTGTTTGCGCGTGCAGGTAAAACCATATCGCCCATCAGCGGAAAAGAAGTAAAGAAAGATGATGTAACCGATGTGGTAGCTGCTGTGAAAAAAATGCCCGCAGGTTCGAAAGTCTTGGTATTAGTGCCTTTTAAGCAACATGCCAACCGCGATACAAAAGAAGAACTGAGTATCCTGATGCAGAAAGGATTTTCCAGAATATGGAGCAAGACAGGAGGCGAAGGAGAGATATTGCGTATTGAAGAATTATTGGAATTAAATGATAAGGAGCTCCAACAGAAAATAGCCCCTTCAAAAAAAGCAAAAGCAGCTTTAGCCAATCCTGTATATGTATTGGTAGACCGATTGGTTACCAAAGAGTTTGAAGAAGAGGATTTACATCGCTTATCTGATTCTGTTAATACTGCATTTTATGAAGGTGAGGGAGAAATGTACCTGGAAGTAAATGGTACAGAACTTATTCATTTCAGCAATCGTTTTGAACTCGATGGTATTGTGTTTGAAGAACCTGTACCTAATCTGTTTTCATTTAATAATCCATATGGTGCCTGCCCAGTTTGTGAAGGATTTAGTCAGGTATTGGGTATCGACAGCGATTTGGTTATTCCAGACAGAAGGCTTAGCGTATATGAGGGCGCAGTGGCACCATGGAAAGGAGAGAAACTGGGCTGGTGGAAAGACCAGTTCGTAAAAGCTGCCGGTAAATCTGGTTTTCCTATTCATAAACCGGTTGCTGAGTTAACCAAAGAACAGTACCAGCAGTTATGGAAAGGAATGGGTGGAGCCCACGGTATTGATGATTTTTTTAAAGAGGTAGAACAGAATTTATACAAGGTTCAGTACCGTGTACTACTCAGCCGTTATAGGGGACGTACTACTTGTACCAGTTGTGAAGGTTATCGTTTACGCAAAGAAGCATTATATGTAAAAGTAGGAGAAAAGCATATCGGCGAACTCTGCGAGTGGCAGGTACGCGACCTGAAAAAATGGTTTGATCAGTTGCAATTGTCTGAACATGATAAACAGATAGCTAAAAGAATTTTACTCGAGGTACACCAGCGCCTGCAAACTTTGCTGGACGTAGGGTTGGGGTACCTCACCCTCAATCGTCTCGCCAATTCACTCAGTGGAGGAGAGAGTCAGCGTATACAGTTAACAAGAAGCCTTGGTAGTAATCTTACCAACTCATTATATATCCTCGATGAACCATCAATTGGTCTTCATTCGAGAGATACGGAAAGATTGATTACTGTATTAAAATCGCTGCGTGATCTGGGGAATACGGTAGTGGTGGTGGAGCATGATGAAATGATGATGCGTGAAGCAGATCATATTATTGATATGGGGCCATTGGCATCACACCTGGGTGGAGAAGTTATAGCAGCAGGTAACTACGATGAAATTATTCGTAATTCTGAAAGCCTTACCGGTAAATACCTTACAGGAACGTTAAAGATCGAAGTACCGGCTGTTGTTAGAAAATGGAACCGCTATATTACCGTAGAAGGAGCTTCACATAACAACCTGAAAAATATTACAGTTCAATTTCCGCTAAATACACTTTGTGTGGTGAGTGGGGTGAGTGGTAGTGGTAAAACAACACTGGTAAAACAAGTCTTATACCCCGCACTGAAAAAGATGAAGGGTGAGCCGGCTGAAAAAGTAGGATTACATAATAAAATCAGTGGTGATACCGATTATATTTCACAGATTGAACTGGTAGATCAGAATCCGATTGGTAAATCATCGAGGAGTAATCCTATCACATATATCAAAGCATATGATACTATCCGCGATTTGTATTCAAAACAACCACTCTCAAAAATGCGGGGTTTCCAGGCTAAACATTTTTCATTCAATGTAGATGGTGGGCGCTGCGATGCCTGTAAAGGAGAAGGTGAACAGGTGGTTGAAATGCAGTTTCTGGCCGATGTTCATCTTACCTGTGATGTATGTAATGGGAAAAGATTCAAGGATGAAGTACTGGAAGTGCAATACAAAGGGAAAAGTATTTTTAATGTACTCGATATGAGTGTAGATGAAGCCATTGAATTTTTCGGGGAAGAAAAAAATATCCGTCAAGCCATACAACCCTTACATGATGTAGGACTGGGTTATATTAAACTGGGGCAAAGCAGTGATACCCTAAGTGGTGGCGAGGCGCAACGTGTAAAACTGGCCAGTTTTTTAGGAAAGGGTAAAGGAGCAGGGCATATGTTGTTCATCTTTGATGAGCCTACTACCGGGTTGCATTTTCATGATATCAGAAAATTGCTGGCTTCTTTTCAGGCCTTAATAGAACAGGGGCATTCGCTGATTGTAATTGAACATAATACAGACGTAATTAAATCGGCAGACTGGTTAATTGATATGGGTCCGGAAGCGGGCGATGCAGGTGGGCAGGTAGTATATGCAGGTGTTCCTTCAGGTATTAAAAAATCAAAAGAAAGTTATACTGCAAAATTTCTTTAAAAAATAAGCCACAGATTCACAGATTATATTTCGCTAATCTGTGAATCTATGGCTTATGATATCAATCGAGTCTTATCTTAATCTATCCACACTCTTCACCAGTTTATCATCTTTCCTGATACCAAGAATAGCCATCAGAAAAAAAGCCGGTATTGCAAAACTGAATACAGCGCTAAGGGCGATGGCACCGGTATCGTATTTTTTAGTGTATATAAAATAGAGAACAATATTCAAAATACTTACTGCCAGTCCAGACAATCCAATCCTGAATTGCAGAGGTCTGTTGTTATAGAGAAAAATATCGACCAGTGCTACGATAGCCGCTGCAACGGTTAAAATCATGAGCAGGGTATTGGTTGTGGCCGTAAATTCTTCAGCAGGTGCGGTACCAACACTGCCTACATAGAATGGCATTTTCAAAGCCGCGAAGCCACAAATGCTGGCAGCTAACAACCACAATGTTTGTACACGTTGTATCATACTATGCAATTTAAAATTTCACTTTCTCATTCCTTATTTATCTGTTCCTCTGTTTCTCTGTTTCCTCAGTTCATTTCAGGATATAAAACAAACTGGCTCATGAATTCATTCACCTGTTTTTTTATGTCTTTCAGTTTGCTTTCATTATCTGCATTCATGAGGGTTGTATCGATGGCGTTTACTACAAATTCCATATCACTCTCCATCATTCCTCTTGTGGTAATAGCTGCTACACCAAAACGCACACCTGAAGTTACAAAAGCACTTTTATCATCATAAGGTACCATGTTTTTATTAGCGGTAATATCGGCATGGCCTAATACCTGTTCTGCTTTTTTGCCGCTGATATTTTTATTCCTGAGATCAATGAGCATGAGGTGGTTATCGGTACCGCCGCTGATGATCTGGTAATCCCTGCTGGTAAATGCTTTAGCCATGGCTTGTGCATTCTTTTGAACCTGTTGCTGGTAGACTAAGAACTCATCGGTTAATATTTCACCAAACGCAATGGCTTTTGCTGCAATTACATGTTCCAGCGGACCACCCTGTGTACCTGGAAACACTGCCATATCAATCAGGTTACTCATTAAACGGAGATTACCCTTTACGTCTTTCA
The DNA here is from genome assembly GCF_019264485.1 of Sediminibacterium sp. Lineage (GTDB taxonomy): Bacteria > Bacteroidota > Bacteroidia > Chitinophagales > Chitinophagaceae > Sediminibacterium. The sequence continues at coordinate 127,268 of NZ_JAHVAA010000014.1, read as the reverse complement.
GTCCAAAGGGATTTTCCCAATCTTTCTTCATCATGATCACACCCCCTCTTGGTCCACGTAATGTTTTGTGGGTGGTGGAAGTTACAAAATGACAATGTTCAAACGGGCTTGATAATAATCCTTTGGCTATTAAACCGGCAGGATGTGCAATATCGGCCATTACAAATGCGCCTACTTCATCGGCAACTTTACGGATACGTGCATAATCCCAATCGCGGCTATAGGCACTGGCGCCGCAGATGATGAGTTTTGGTTTTACTGTTCTTGCTTTTTCTTCCAGCATATCATAATCTACTAAGCCATCATCTTTTCTTACGCCATAAAAATGTGGCTGGTATAATTTACCGCTGAAATTTACTGCAGAACCATGTGTAAGGTGACCACCCATGCTCAGGTCTAACCCAAGAATGGCATCACCTGGCTGAAGAATGGCGAGCATTAAAGCGGCATTGGCCTGCGCACCACTATGCGGCTGAACGTTGGCATATTCAACATTGAAAATTTCTTTAAGTCGGTCAATTGCCAGTTGTTCTGTCTGGTCTACGATTTCACATCCACCATAATAACGACGACCCGGATAACCCTCGGCATATTTATTGGTCATAACATTCCCCATGGCCTGCATTACCTGTAAACTGGTAAAATTTTCTGAGGCAATCAGTTCAATGCCACGACGCTGGCGTTCAAGTTCCTGTTTAATAAGATCGAATACGAGGGTATCTCTTTGCATGATAAGGGAATTTGTTGCAAATATAAGAAGCACAAGGGTACAAGCTGCAAGCCACAAGCTACAAGTTTCAAAGGGAAGGAGTAAGTGTTTGTTGTGCACATATACACCTGTCAAACATGTAGCTTGTGGCTTCCGACTTGAAGCTTACTTTTAAGTGCCTAAATTTCCACAATACTTGTCCAATGACCAGATTTTCCTATTTTCGACCTCTTGATGAAGTGTCATATTTACATGATTAACCAAAGAACAGTGTGCCCTGATTCATCAAAATAAACCTCCCATGAAAGCAATCATACCTGTTGCGGGTGCTGGAACCAAACTCAGACCCCATACTTATACACAGCCCAAGGCCCTGATACCTATTGCAGGAAAAACGATCCTTAGTTATATCGTTGACCAGTTAAGAGAAGCAGGTATCAATGAATTTATTTTTATTGTAGGTTATTTGGGAGAAAAAATACAGGATTATGTAAAGCAGACTTACCCCGATATGGTAGCTCATTTTGTGTACCAGAATGAACGACAGGGTACAGGTCATGCAATAGAACTCACAAAAAATATTGTAGGTAACGATGAAGTGTTTGTTGCCTTGGGTGATACAATCTGTGAGTATGATGTAAAAGAAGTAGTGAACAGCCCGTATAGTATGTTGGGTATTAAAAAAGTAGACGACCCAAGAAATTTTGGTGTGGCTTCTGTTGGAGATGATGGATTTATTGAACAGGTTGTAGAGAAACCATCCATTCCAAAAAGTAATATGGCATTGGTAGGTTTATATAAAATCAAGGAAACTGATTTTCTGTTTGAATGTCTGCACCATATTTTTATGCAGGATATTAAAACCTATGGCGAATACAATCTTACTGATGCATTGGACTGCATGATTAAGCGTGGTGCCAAATTCCAGTCTTTTAAAGTAAAGAACTGGTTCGACTGCGGTAAGAAAGAAACATTGTTGGAAAGTAATGCCACATTACTCAAAAAATTTGGAGGTAATATTATTGGCCAGCATGAATTTAAAGACACTATTATTATTCCGCCCGTAAGCATTGCTCCTGGCTGCGATATTTCTAATTCAATCATTGGTCCGCATGTGGCAATTGGTGCCAATACTACCATCAAACACTCTATCGTTCGAGACAGCATCATTGGTTCCTATACCAATTTGTACGAAGTAGTGCTCGACAATTCCCTCATCGGCAGCGACGCTTCCGTAAAAGGTTTGAGCAGAAGCCTGAATATTGGTGATAATACAGAGATTGATTTTGGGTAATTTGAGAATTTGAGAATTTGGAAATTTGAAAATGCCAGTGTTTTAACATGGCTGGGTGAAAATAAAATTGTCTAATTTGTAGGTTAAAAATCAGCAGATGCCTCCATTTCCAAATTTCCAAATTCACAAATTTCCAAATTAAATGAACCGCATCACAACTCTATTCGGAATCCGCTACCCCCTGATTCAAGCCGGCATGATATGGGCAAGTGGGTGGAGACTGGCCAGTGCTGTGAGTAATGCAGGCGGATTGGGTTTATTGGGAGCGGGAAGTATGTATCCTGAAGTATTACGTGAACATATTCAAAAATGTAAGGCAGCCACTGACAAACCCTTTGGGGTAAATGTGCCATTACTTTATGCGGATATTGAACAGTTGATGCAGATTATTGTGGACGAAAAAGTACCCATCGTTTTTACCAGTGCAGGTAATCCTAAAACATGGACTGGTTTTTTAAAAGAGAATGGTATTAAAGTGGTGCATGTAGTGAGTAGCAGCAGGTTTGCCAAAAAAGCCGAAGAAGCCGGATGTGATGCAGTGGTAGCTGAAGGGTTTGAAGCCGGCGGACATAATGGAAGAGAAGAAACCACAACAATGGTACTTGTTCCTGCTGTATGTGCAGCCGTTACAATTCCTGTTATAGCGGCAGGTGGTATTGCTACCGGGCGGCAAATGCTCGCAGCAATGGTTTTGGGTGCCGATGGTGTTCAGGTGGGTAGTCGTTTTGTATGTACACCGGAAGCCTCATCTCATTTGGCTTTTAAGGAAGCAATTGTGAAAGCACAGGAAGGCGATACACAATTGGCCATGAAAAAAGTAGTGCCTGTACGGTTGTTAAAGAACAGGTTTGCAGAAGAAATTAAAGAAGCTGAATTACGTGGTGCTTCAGAAGAAGAGCTAAAAAATATACTGGGCCGTGCCCGCGCCAAAAAAGGAATGTTTGAAGGAGATATGAATGAAGGCGAACTCGAAATAGGACAGGTGAGTGCGTTGATACATGAAATTAAACCTGCGGGGGAGATTGTTGAGGAAATAATTAAAGAATTTGGAAATTTGGAAATTTGGAAATTTGGAAATTCGTTTTAATAAGAGACTATTTATTATATCTTCATATGCCTATATTTAGAGCTAAGTTCATACTCCTGTCATCTCCAAATTTCCAAATTATTTAATCTGCTGCTGGTAAATTATAAGCCTCCCATTCTTCAGCATTAGGACCATAAATACCGGGAACTTTCAGACCTGCCATTCTCATTAAAACGGTTAGTTGTCCTCTGTGGTGTATTTGATGTACTACTGTTACCCATAAGGCAAAACCCTTTTTCCAGGTTTCACCATACATGGGTGTTTCTTCCAGTAAAGTCTGATCATTCCATTGATTGATGGCTGTTTGTACCTGATTGACAGCACTCGTATAAGCATCAATCATTTCCTGAACAGTATGATATTCCTGTTTTTTAAAATCAACCGGCAGACCCGCTTCAAATGGAATACCATCTGCACAGGCGATAATGTGGTTCGCTATTCTTTTGATGTTGCGATAGTCGCCAAATGAACTAGTCTGTAAACTTTCATCTGTGAACATTTTCAGACACTGTAGTGTAGCATCAGATTCGGATGTCCATACTTCTTTAAAATGATTGATACTGGAAAACATCGTAAAATTATTTGTGTAAGTAAAGAGAATTAGCCTGCGATAAACAGGTTACAACCAGATCATTGATACATACATGTTCTGGCAAGGTGGCAGTATAGTAAGTGATATCAGCAATATCTGCTGCCTGTAGTGCTTTATAGCCATCATAAACAGCATCGGCTTTAGCATCATCACCTTTGAATCGTACAATAGAAAATTCTGTTTCGGCTGCACCCGGGTGAATGGCAGTTACTTTAATACGGTAAGGTAAAAGATCAATACGCATTGCTTTGCTGATGGCATCTACGGCATGTTTGCTGGCACAATAGGCATTACCATCTTTATACACTTCCTTACCTGCTGTTGACCCGATATTGATGATATGTCCTTTTTTGCGCTCTGTCATAAAGGGTAAAACAGCTTTTGTTACATACATCAAACCTTTAACATTGGTATCAATCATTGTATCCCAGTCATCGAGATTTGCCTGTTCAAAACTGTCTCTTCCCAATGCAAGCCCGGCATTATTTACCAGTACATCAATATTTTTCCATTCTTGTGGTAATGCCTGAAGGGTTTTTGTTACTGTTACCCGATCCTGTACATCAAATACCAGCGGTAATACTTTAATGGGATTGTTCTTTTCAAGGTCAGCAGCAATTTCATGTAAACGATCAGCTCTTCTGCCCGTGATGATGCAGTTCCATCCTGCGGCGGCAAATTTGTAGGCAATGGCTTTTCCAAAACCGGAACTGGCACCGGTGATGAGAATGATATTGTTCATGAAGCAAAGATAAGGGAGTTAATAGTCCATGGTCCATAGACCATAGCAGGGAATTAATTGTTTATTACTATGGACTATGGTCTATAGTCTATGCCCCGAACCTCACTACCTTATCAGTACCAAAGTTCCTTTCTTATAAATACGGTTACCTAACTGATCGGTTCCAATGGCTTCGAATACGTAAGTGCCTGCAGGTTGCTGTACACCACTGTAACTGCCGTCCCAGCCCTTGCCAAACTGTGAAGTAGCAAACAGTAGTTGTCCCCAGCGGTTAAATACCCTGAAATGTTGCAGTTGCGCAATACCTACACCAACAGGTCGGATAACATCATTTCGTCCATCACCGTTTGGCGTGAATGCAGAAGGTACGTAGAGGTCTGGTCCGTTTTTGAAAACACGCACAATCACATCATCCTCCGCAAAACAACCACCTGTTCCACTTACACGTGCGATATAGCGAATAGAGTCTACTGTTGCAGGTAAAGTAGCAATAGGCGCATCGGTTGTTGGGTCATCTAAACCGGTTGTGGGACGCCACAAATAACTGGTGCCGCCCGTTGCAGCTAATTGTATGGGTCTTCCCGCTACTACAAAAGTATCCCGGCCTGCATAAGCATTTACAGGAGGCGTAACGATAATAGTAACAGTATCGGAAACAGGACGGTCGCAGCCAATGGTATCTATGGCTGTTAACACATACTGTGTGGTTCTTGAAGGTCCGGCAATCGGAAACAGGGTATTGGCATTGATCATTGAACTGGTGGGCGACCAGGCAAAACCGGCACCTACAATGCTGCCTGATAATTGAACCCTGTCGCCGAAACAAATAATGGTATCATTATTTACCCTGGCCTCTGGGTAAGGTGCTACCAATACAAAAACAGAATCCCTGTCCTGACACCTGCCCAGGTTAGCCGTAACATAATACATGGTATTGGTTAAAGGCTGTACCAATGGATATTTTGTGTTGGCTGTAATAGTTACACCTGTAGAAGTGGTCCATTGATAACTGAGTGCATCACTTACCGGGCTTAGTGTAAACTGATCGGTTCGGCAGATGGAAGTATCCAGCCCTAATTCAACATCAATAAAATCGAGTACGTTAACGGTGACGGTATCTGTATTGATACAGCCATTATCATTTACTGTTACCACATACCTTGTAGTATCAACAGGGTACACCAATGGATTGGGTGTGTTGCTGCCCGACATTCGGGCAATACTGGCTGATCGGTCGGGCACCCACGCTACAGAACCGTTGCCCACAGTGGCATTGAGCCGGAGGGTATCGATACTGCAGATTAAGGTATCTCTGAATGCCAGGTTAACAATAGGTCGGTCTAAAATAGTAACTGTCTTTACAATGGTATCTACACAGCCCTTGCTGTTACTGGTAATCAGTCTTACCTGAACGCTTTGGGGGCTACTGTATCTCCAGGCAGTATCTTTTCTGGTAGAGGTATCGGCAGTACTTGTTAAATCACCGAGATCCCAACGCCAGCTATTTACTACGCCGTATGCGGTGGTGGTGGCATCAATAAAATTATAGCTATTGATATAGCAGGTACCCTGTACATTGAAATCAGGCGTAAAACCCGGATAAACACGTACCTGTGCAGTAGTGGAATCCTGACAACCACCTGAGCTCGTTACTTTTAGTTTTAAAGTATAGGTACCCGTATCTGAATAAGTATGTGTAGGAGTTGGACTGGAAGAAACAGGCGCATTGTTTTCACCAAAATCCCAGAGATAGCCGGTGATATTAGAACTGGTAGATTCATTCTGAAAATTCATGGTGAAACCATCGCACGTGATATAGTTTGGTTTAAGACTGGCTCCTGCTAAAGTACAGTTGCCAACAGTAATATGAATTTCTTTTCGTGTTGAGCCAATCAATTCACCATTTCTGTATTCTTCAACGCATACTGCTACAACATAATCACCTACGATTGAAGGGGCAATACCGGTGATAAGTCCTGTGTTCCGATTAATAGTTACTGTTGGACCCATCGGACTGTTTCCTGAGTAATTGGAAAAATATGGAACACTCGGATATGGCGGATTACTGGGTGTTACAGGCTTGGCTTCAGTTGTAGGTGTATTTACACCGTCACAAAAGGAATATGCAAGGCTGTCACCGTCTGCATCTGAGGCACCAAAGTCAAAAGTAAAGGGGGCGTTGAAACATATCAGCGCGGTATCTCTCTGAACAAAAACAGGGTTACTATTCGCTGAATAGTCTACTCCATTGATGATACCTGCAATTTTGGTTGTATATGTAACACCTACAGACCCTGAGTTACTTACGTTGGCTATGCCATTAATACGACAGCATCTTTGTATTGCAAGTGTATAGCCGCCATTAATATTAGGTAGCTCAACTGTTGTTACATAATTATCAATTCTGAATCTGACAAGTGGATTTGGTGGTCTTGGGTTTAGACATAAATCATAATCTGTTTTAGAAGGAAAATCAGTGCTCGTAAGATTCACATTTATTGTTTGTACTGTAGCATTGGTTAATCCATTGAATATTCCGATTGCAACAAATGCATCAACCTGTCCCGAAGTTGAATTAAAATCAAGGTATTGCCTAACAGTGATTTGATATCGTGATGAATTGGCACTTTGACCTGGACCCAGGTATTCATATTGAATCCATCCCCCTTTCAGGTGAGCAGCTTCAGCAGAGCCTGCAATAAAACAAATGAATAATAAAATGACTAATTTCTTCATGAATTGATCCGGGCAATACCAGTTAGACGTTTGTTGATTGAGCCGTGAAAATACAACCCATCTCACATGCAAAATCGCTAATATCTGTTTTTAACGGGTTTACAACACCTGAACAAGATAAGAACCGGGAGAATTTTGCTGCTTTGTTTGTCAAATAATCAACCGATGATGGGTTTTGACATACAATTTACCGGGATCGTTGCTTCCGATCGTTACAAAGAATGAGTTGACTGTTAACGGATTAATACCACTGTTCCTTTCTTAAACACAGTTTTGCCAGCGAAATCTGTACCCTGTACCATATAAACATATGTTCCCGACCCCTGTTTCAGCCCCTTAAACGAGCCATCCCAACCCTCTCCCTGTTCACTCGTGGTATAGAGGAGTTGTCCCCAGCGGTTATATATCCTGAAATACTGTAGTTGGGTAATACCAATGGTTATAGGTTTGAAAATATCATTTGTACCATCGCCATTGGGTGTAAATGCGTTTGGTACAAGAATATCAGGTCTTCCTTTGTATATCCTTACTTTTATATCATCCTCACCATAACAACCACCGAGATCGCTTACACGAAGCCGATAAATGATAGAATCCACATCATCGCCCAATTGAACAATGGGGTTTAATATGCTGGTACTGCTCAATCCCAAACCCGGCGACCATCTGTACTGATTTCCCGATGAAGCAATGGCCTGTAACTGTAATGGTTGATCTGCAACAATGGTTGTATCTCTTCCTGCATTAACCTGTATAAGGGGAATTACATTGACGCGAACAGAGTCGGTAACAGTTTTCGGACAACCGGAAAGTGTATCTCTTACCGATAATGTGTACAAGGTGCTTTGTGATGGTCCGGCAAGTGGATTAAGTGATGATGTATTGAATAAAGATGTTGTAGGCGACCAACGGTATTGTGTACCTGTAAAAGTTCCATTCAATTGTACGCGGCTGCCATAACAAATAATGGTATCTCTTGTGAGAATATCTACCCTGGGATATGGTGCTACCCGAATCGTTATCTGGTCAGTGGCCTGACATCTTCCAAGGTTTCCTGTAACGGTATAAGTTGTATTGGTTAATGGTCTGGCAAGCGGATTCCTGCTGGCAGGATCGCTGAGTGAAGCAGCCGGTGTCCAGGCAAAAGAACTGGCAATTGTATTCGGTCGCAATACAATGGCATCGGTCTGGCAAATACTGGTATCGGGGTCTAATTGTACGGTAATGAAATCAACCACATTTACGGTAACTGTATCTGTATTGACGCAACCATTTTCCACCATGGTTACAATATATCTCGTAGTGTCTTTAGGAAAAACAATCGGTCGGTTGGTATTGGGGGCGAGTATATTAGAATTGGGTAACCAGCTAAATGTACCGGCTCCGCTAACAGGAATCAGTAAACTGTCGACACTGCAAATAACAGTATCTCTAAAAGGTAATGCTATCAGGGGTCTATCTCTGATCGTAATAGCTTTACGGGCGCTGTCGATACATCCTTTACTACTCTCAGATACGAGTGTTACGAACACACTCATCCCTCCCCGTGCATATTTGTAAGAAGGGTTTTTGAGGGAAGACGTATCTGCTAAAGAAGTATCAACACCAAAATTCCATTTCCATTTATTGACAACGCCATATACGGTGGTAGTAGCATCGAGAAAAAGGTAAGGGTTTTGAAAACAATTACCGGCACTGTTGAAATCAGTGTTAAAACCGGGATATACCAATACCTCTGTACTATCTGTGCCGATACAACCTTCAGGTCCTGTTACCGTTAAACGGGCCATGTATTTTCCGGTGTCGGCATAAACAAATGTGGGCGTTGCCTGTGTAGAGAAATTATTGGGCGAAGATGGAACACCAAATTCCCACGCATAAGAAGTAATGGCAGATGAAGTAGAACCATTCTGAAATAACACCGTATTATCATCACATTTAATGATTTTGTCAGGAAGATCAGCTTCAATTAAATCGCAGTCATCTACTTTCAGGATAAAATCTTTACGGTGTTCTGCAATGGCATTGCCATTGCGCCATTCAGTAATACATACACTTACTACATATTGTCCACCTGGCGGAGCCGTACCGGAGATGATTCCTGTAATTGGGTCAATACTTACTTTATCGCCCAGCGGCTGACTTCCATTAAATGGAGAGGCATAGGAGAGTGGTTCCAGCGAAAGTGAACGCGGTACTGCAGTATTATTACTGCCACTCGCAGCAGTAAAACCTTCACAGAAAGAATAAGTAAGTTCATCTTTATCGGCATCAGTGGCACCAAAATCGAGTACGAATTTTTTATTGGTGCAAACTAGTGCCGTATCCCGAACACGAAACTGTGGACTGCTGTTGTGTTGTCCTTCAGGTAATGACGCTGTTCCGGGAATACGTGTAATATAATTACTGCCAACACTGAGTGGAGTGGCAAGATTGGAAATACGATCTATCCTGCAACAACCCAGTCTTGACAATACATAACCATTCTGGTTATTGGCAAGTGAAATAACATTGGTATAAATAGCTACTTCATAACATACTTCGGGGTTTCCAACCAAACATTGAAACAATTCAGTTTTTAAACGCAGTCTGCTTACACTGCCTTGCATGGGTAGTGATAATTCATATGCGAGAACACTGTTGTCGTATATGCCCACATTCACTCTTTCGTTTTCGAGTAAAGGACCAGGAGAAGAGCATTCACGAAACAGGCGAAGGGTAATACGATAACTACTTGTATTGGGAGAAGAACCAGTGCCCAGGTATTCGTAATACAATTCACCACCAGCTACGTGACGGGCTATAGCTGGTAATGTAATCAGCAGCAAAAACATTATGAAGAAAAGTTTCTTCATAAAGAAGAGGTGAACTATTGATGAATAAATGAAATAAGTAATTCATTGAGCCTTTCAGTTGATTCCCACATGCCCATATGTCCTACACCGTCCAGTATATGAATATACGATATTAATGGAAGATGCGTTTGCTGTAATACATCATTCAATGGTGCTGCTACATCTTCAGTACCCATAACGAATAAAACAGGCAAGGGGTTGCTTTTTAATACCTCTGTTCTGTCGGGGCGGTTCATCATGGCATAATAGTAAGCCTGTAATGATGGGGTAGACAAACCGGCGGCCTGTTTAATCAATTGTTCAACAGCTTCAGGATTATTTTTTTTGAATGCTTCACCGAAAAGGTTGGGAATGGTTGTTTTGAGAAATGAATATCCACCATATTGTTCCATGAGTTCAATACCTCTCATGCGGTTTTTTTTCTTCTCCTCACTGTCTGCAAATGCAGTAGAATGAATCAACCCGAAACCTCTGAGCAATCTGGGATATTTTTCTGCAAATGCCAGTGTAATATATCCCCCCATACTATGACCGAGTAGATAGCAGGAAGAAATGTTTTCTTGTATTAGTAAGTGGTAAATGGAGTCGGCGAGATCATCAATAGAAGGCGTGACAGGTGAAACGTGAGACGTGAGGCGTGAATTGGTTTGCTGCTCTTCATTCGCCTCCAACCGGAGTCCTTTGGGCATTAACCATTCACCTTTCACTATTGACCACAATGAGTTCCCCGTTCCGGGTAAATCAGGAATAATTAATTGGCAATGATGCTGTAAAAGGGCAACCTGCCTGTTCCAGATACTACTGTCTTCGCCAAAGCCATGTAATAAAACCAGGGGCTGGCCTTCACCATATATTTTATAATGCAGTGTACCACCAGACCAGTTGCAGCTTTTCTGAATCATTTTTTATTGTTTGTGAAACGGTCTTTTATTTTCCAAAGAATAAATAAAATACTGATGAGTGATGCCAGTTTGTATAAATAATCACCCCATCGTACATAAAAAGTTTCTCCGCTTACCACCGGTACCGCATATTTAATGGTACTCATTTTATGCCAGGGTTTACTGTCACGGATAGAACCAGTTGGATCTATTACAGCTGATATGCCTGTATTCGCACTTCTGGCTACCCACTTTCTTGTTTCAATGGCTCTTAACCGGGCATATTGTAAATGTTGTTTATGCCCCGGTGTATTACCCCACCATCCATCATTGGTCATAATGGTGAGTATGTTCGCCCCTTTCTTAACATATTCTCCAACATATTCACCATATACACTTTCATAACAAATAATGGGAGCGGCGATATAGTTATTTCCTGTTGCTGAAAATGTGGCAGCCGATTCAGATCTTCCATACCCACCCGTTGTACCACCAAACTGTTCAAAAACAGGTGCCAGGAAATTGAGAAATGTAGGTAATGATTCTACACCAGGCACCAGCTTGCTTTTATTATAAAAAGAAAGAGCCTGCCCGTTACGAATATGTACTGCAGCATTGAATGCATCATAGTAAGTGCCGTCACCGGCTTCTCTGGCAGTAGCTGTTATTTTTTCTGTGCCATAGTTTTTAAATGTTTCAATACCGGTAACAAGACTGAGCGATGGATTTTGTCTGCTGAATTCAAACACTGCCTGATAATAGAGGTTGTTACCGATATTGCTTTGCCAGTCTGCAATACTCATGGCTGTTTCGGGCCAGATAACCATTTTTGTATTACTGTCGATGGCTTCTTTGGTTAAGTTGAGTAGCGATTGAATTTGTTCTGCGCCTGTACCAGCATTGAATTTACCGTAGGGGTCTATATCTGGCTGAACGATTACTATATTATCAGTGCCCGTTTCTTTTGATAGTGTTGGTTTCAATAAATAAGCGATCAGTAAAGGAGAAGCCAGTAAGAATAATACACTCAATGCCATTTTTTTATTGAAGGATTTCTGTTGATACGACAGCCATAATTCATACAATAAAATATTAACGAGTATCACCCATAAAGTTCCCCCCTGTACACCTGTGTATTCATACCATTGAATGCTGTCGGGATAAGATGCAAACACATTACCCAATGTGAGCCATGGCCAGCTGAGTTGCCAGTTGTGATGAATATATTCGAAACACATCCAGAAAGCAATAAGTGAAATATAACCTGCATTTTTTCCTTTCTTTTTTATATGAAAATAACCCCACCATGGAAAAGTCATCAGCATGCTGTTGAACATAATGGCGGCGATGGTACCTATATCGGTTGAGTTCCACATCCACCAGGTAGTGCCACTATTCCAGATCAGCAATGCAAGAAAGGAAAGGCCAAAAAAACCAGAAGCGGTACGGGCGCGTTCAGCAACCATCAGTAAAGGTATCCATGCAATAAAAATCAAAGGCAGTAATGGCGATACAGGCCATGCGGCAAATAACAATAACCCGCTTGTGATGCTTAATAAGAGGACTGATTTTTTCAAACCGGAAATTTTAGAGCCTAAGTTCGGAATAAAAAAGAAAAGAGCGTCTTATAAAAGGGACGCTCTTTTTATGGCTGTATTATTTTTTACTTACGACTGTAGTTCGGCGCTTCTTTTGTGATATCAATATCATGTGCATGGCTTTCTTTCATACCCGCATTTGTAATTTTTACAAAAGTGGCTTGCTGTAATGCCTTGATATTTCTGGCTCCACAATAACCCATACCTGCTCTGAGTCCACCTACATACTGGTAAATAATTTCACTGAGGTTGCCTTTATAGGCTACGCGACCTTCAATTCCTTCAGGTACAAATTTTTTGATATCATCTTCCACATCCTGAAAATAACGGTCGCCACTGCCCTGGCTCATAGCTCCCAGGCTACCCATGCCGCGGTACTCCTTGAATTTTCTGCCTTCATAAATAATGGTATCACCCGGACTTTCCTGAACACCTGCAAATACACTTCCCATCATGACCATATTGGCCCCTGCTGCAAGCGCTTTTACCATATCGCCTGTATAACGAATGCCACCATCGGCAATTACGGGGATACCTTTTGTCTTTAATGCATGGGTGGCTTCCATGATGGCGGTTAACTGTGGTACACCTGCGCCCGCAACAATACGGGTAGTACAAATGGAACCAGGACCAATACCTACTTTCACGCAATCGGCACCTGCTTCTGCCAATGCTTTGGCACCCTCTGCCGTTCCTACATTTCCTGCAATGATCTGTAGGCTTTTAAAATTCTTTCTCAAAGCTTTCAAAGCTTCCATAACGCCTTTGCTATGTCCGTGAGCACTATCGAGTGTTACCACATCTACGCCTACATGTTGTAAAGCGGCGGCACGATCCATTAAGTCGCGGGTAATGCCTAATGCAGCACCTACCAATAAGCGACCCAGATTATCTTTTACCGCATTGGGGAAATTGCGCAACTGAAGAATATCGCGGTAAGTAATCAGTCCAATCAGTTTACCCTGTTTATTCACAACAGGTAATTTCTCAATTTTATAAGAGCGTAATATTTTCTCAGCTTTTTTCAGATCGGTACCCTCAGGTGCAGTGATGAGGTTTTCTTTCGTCATCACTTCTTTTACCTTTCTTTTTTTATCTGTTTCAAAACGCAGGTCGCGATTGGTGAGAATACCCACCAGTTTCTGCCCCGCATCTACAATAGGAATACCACCAATTTTATTTTCTTTCATCAGCTTTAATGCATCGCCGATGGTGGCATCTACCAGCAGTGTAACCGGATCGATGATCATGCCACTTTCACTCCTTTTTACCTTACGAACCTGGTCTGCCTGTTTTTCAATACTCATGTTTTTGTGCAGAATGCCAAGTCCGCCTTCACGTGCCAGCGCAATGGCCAAACCGGCTTCTGTAACGGTATCCATAGCCGCGGACAGAATGGGTACATTGAGCGTAATAGCTTTTGTTAACTGGGAACGGATATCAACTTCGCGGGGAAGTATTTCGCTGTAAGCCGGCATCAGCAGTACGTCATCGAAGGTGAGCCCTTCGCCAAATAGCCTGGAAGCGGCAGCGGTGTTACGGGGAGAAGATTTTCTTGTTGCCATGTGCAAAGATAGTGTGGCAGGTATATTGAGTCCAAAAAATGATTTGGGGTATGGTTAATAGTCCATGGTCCATAGTCCATAGTAACTCCATTGACTATGGACCATGGACTATTAACCATCAACTATTAGCTCACCCTGTAATATTTCCCCGGAAGCGGAATAATAATATTCTGTAGCTCAAGATTTAATATGGCGGCGGCTAATTCGGAACTGCTGAGCCGGCTTTTGAGGTAAATTTCATCTATATGCATACTGTCATGCTCTTGCAGGAGTGATAAAATAATTTGTTCATTCGTGGTCAAGTCATAGAATAATTTTTTCTCTGTAGTTTTTTTCTTTTTTATTTCGAGCCATCCCATAGTCTCCAGAAACTGTGTAGTGTTAATGAATGCCGTTGCTTTATTGTCGGTTATCAACTGCAGACATCCGGTGCTTCTAAAATCGTTGATGCGACCGGGTAAAGCAAATACATCGCGGTTATATTGAAAGGCAAGATCGGCCGTAATCATACTGCCTCCTTTGATGGCCGTTTCTATAATAATGGTAGCATCAGCCATTCCCGCTACAATTCTGTTTCGTTGAGGAAAATGATGTCTGTCGGGTAACTCATGGTATAAAAATTCTGTGAGTAATCCACCCTGTTCAATCATCTCCTGCGCCAGCGAACGGTGTAACCTGGGATAGATGGTCTGAAAACCATGTGCCAGTACACCAATGGTTGGAATTTGTTGTTGTAAAGCAGTTTTATGTGCAATAGCGTCTATGCCATAAGCGAGCCCGCTGATGATCATCACCTGATAAGGCAATAAATCTCGTATAAGCTGTTCTGTAGCCCATCGACCATATTCTGTATGGTGTCGGGTACCAATAATGCTGATGGTTCTGGTATGATTAAGGTTTGCGCGACCCCGGTAAAACAATAATAAGGGGGCATCTGCACAATTGCGTAATCTTTTCGGGTATTCCTCATCAGTGATAAAAAGCAGCTGTATTTTTTTATCAGCAATAGCCGTTAATTCAGTTTCAGAACCATGGTGGTCTTTGAATTTTTTTATTTGCCCTGCTCTGTATTCACCAATACCATCTACTACAGCCAGTTCTTTTAACCTGGCATTGAATATGGCAGTGGCAGAACCAAAATGTTCCAGTAATAACCTGGAGAGGATATTTCCCAGATCGGGCACTCTGGTAAGTGATAACAGATAGATATGTTCCTGTGTATACATCCCGACAATGTCTTGATTTTACCAATACAGAAATCAGGTATTTATACGTAGATTTTTACGCTAAAATCATATTATTGTATTCTTAATACGATTTTCAATGCGCTGTTTGTTTATAATAATTTTTATTGTTGGTTGTGCCCGCCTTCAGGCGCAAAATCAGCAACCACCATTTGCTGTACGATATATATCGGGTTACTTAACAGATAATGATTCATTCCAAATTTCTTCGTTTATAAAAAAGCATCGGTTTCATCCCGCTCCAAACTATGAGTTGGTGGTTACAGATACAGCTGCCTATATTCACGCTTATCAAAAAGAAAGGGAAAGGAATGAAAACCCGCTTGGCTCTGTTTTTCGCTCTCATAACCTGTATATCGATTTCAGGTTAAAAAAAGAATTCAGGCAATCTCAGCCATGGAATGCAGGCAGGTACCAGGTTGAAGCTACCTATCGAGCACAACAATTTGATTTATTAAAAGATTCGATGGTGATTTTAGGCTATACCTGTTATAAAGCGGTGCCTGTTAATAAGACACAAGCAGGACAAACACATTTCTGGTATGCACCTGCCTTGCCTTATGCGGTGTCTATGTATGGATTTACTGGTTTGCCCGGCCTTGTATTGGCGCAAGAAACATGGAGTCACCACATCAGATCGGTAATCATTGCAGAACGGATAGAACCTGAAACCAGAAAACTAATTAAGCCCAAAAAAGGAACACCGATTGGAGCATTAGAATTTGAGCGATTACTGAGTGACTTAAGAACTAATTTTTATCTTAGGTCTTTATATTGATTACAAACTTGTAACCGTAAAACTTGTTCTTCTGTTCTTCGCTCTCCCGCTTTCTGAATTGTTATCGGCAATGGGTTGTGTATCGCCATAACCCTTGTAAGATAAACGTGTATGATCAATTCCTTTACCCATCAAATAATCAACAATGGCTTTTGCGCGATTGGTGGAAAGTGTAAGATTATCTTTCGGATTTCCGGTATTATCGGTATGACCACTGATTTCTACTTTCAGCGTAGGGTTATCCTGTAATACCTGTACCAATTGCTGAAGCTCAACCAACCCGTTTGCTGGTAATTCAAAACTGTTGGTAGCAAATAAAATATTGTTGAAAACAAAACTGGCATTTATCTGAACAGGGTTTAGTTCAATATCTTTTTTATAGGTACTGTCGGCTTCTTTCCGGTTCAATGCATATACTTCACTATAAAATAAATACCCTTTCCTGTTTACTGTGAATGTATAATCTTTTCCAGTAGGTAGTGTTACAAGATAATCTCCCAGTTCATCGGTCTGCACTTTCATCAATACCAGGTTACTGTTATTGTTTGTTAACTCAACAGTGGAAGGAATGCCTTGTTTGGTTTTTGCGTCTGTTACTTTTCCTTTCACATATAAAGTTCGATTGGGTCTAATATTGGGACGAAGCTGAAAACTATACAAATCAAGGTTGCCACGGCTATCACTTCTGTCGCTGGCATAATATGCGGTTAAGCCGTCGGCCGATACGGCCAAACTTCCTTCATTCTCTATGGTGTTGATTGGGTAACCTAAGTTTTCAGGCGCGCCCCATTCTCCTTTTTCATTTTTACGAAGTACAAAAAGATCAGAATTACCATATCCCGGCAAACCATCGGATGTATAAAAAAGCGTCTGGTTATCGGCATGAATAAAAGGAGCCAGTTCATCACCGGCAGAATTTATAGACGGGCCCATATTAACAGCCTGTGACCAGCGACCATTGGGTTGGCGAACAGACATATACAAATCTCTTCCACCATAACCTCCCGGACGATTGCTACTGAAATAAAGTACTCTTTTGTCGGGGCTCAATGCAGGTGAACTTTCCCAGAATTCGGTATTCACTGTATTACCTAAATTTTGTGGTTCACTCCATCCCTGTGGAGTGTATTGTGAGAGATAGATATCATATCCTCCTAAACCCGGTCCCGATAAATTGCCCGCAAATAATAACCATTCACCATCCTGCGAAACTGTAATGGCTCCTTTTAATGGTTCAATATTTATGTCACCTTCAATAAGTGAAGCTTTGCCAAAACTTTTGTTGGTGATGGAACTTTGCATAAAATCTTCACGTTGGTCACCTGTTCTCCGGGTATACACAAGTAAACTATCGGTTACCGTAACAGATGGATAATATTCTGATCGTGGTCCGTTTACACTATCCCCTAAATTTATCGGTGCAAACTGGTAATCGGTTACCGGATGCTGCTTTGCATACTGAATGGCAAACTGATAAGTTGCTTTCCGGTATTGGGCACTTTTAATTCCACGCTCGCTCAGGTTGGGAATGGATAGAAAAGAATTTACTGCAGAGAGTGCTTCTTCAAACATGCCCAACCCGGCAAGGTTGATGGAATAGGGGAGATGATATACATTGAAATAGACCGGGTCTTTTGATTTTGCTTTTTGATACAGACCAACAGAACGTTGGTATTGTTTCAGTTCGCCCATGGCCCCTGCAAGCGATAAATAGGCATCAATAAAATTGGAATCGATAGTAATACAATCCAGTAAAACAGGCACTGCATTGCGCGTGTCGCCATCTTTTAGTAAGCTGATAGCTTCTTCATAACGTGCAAGCGCATTGGGTTTAACTTTATCAGGATCATATCCCTGTGCTGTAACGTTGAGCGCAATAAAAAAGGTCAGCAGACCGATGATGATATTCCGGTTTTTCACGTTTGAAAGTTCGGAAAAAACAATGGAGCAGCTTGTTAAAATTCTTTTATTATGGAACGTTGATGTATTTGTGTACCTGCAGGCTGAGTTCCCATTGCGGATGGGCTTTGATATAGTCAATGATCAAAGGTGTTACTACCGATGCTTTATCCCATTCGGGCTGCAGGTAAAGCTTGCATTGGGGATGTACGAGTGCTGCATATGTTTCAGCCCATTCAAAATCATGTTTGTTAAAAACCACCACTTTCAATTCATTTGCCAGCGGAACTATTTCAGGTAATGGTGCTTTGAATTTTTTGGGTGATAGACAGATCCAGTCCCAATGGCCACTTAGCGGCGAAGAGCCCGATGTTTCAATATTTGTTTCAAAACCTTCTTTGTGTAATGCTGTAGTCAGTTCATCCAACTGATGCATAAGTGGTTCGCCACCGGTAATTACTGCCAGTCTTCCCGGGAATGCAGCCGCAGCAGCTACAATGTCGTCAATAGTTATAAGCGGATGTTTAGCCGCATCCCAGCTTTCTTTTACATCGCACCACACACAACCCACGTCGCAGCCGCCCAACCTGATAAAATAAGCTGCCCGACCCTGATGAAAGCCCTCACCCTGCAGGGTATAGAATGCTTCCATAACTGGTAATGTAGTGGTATGTTGTTGATGGGTACTGATTGGTATAAGTTTTAGTTTGGATTAAGAGACCATAGTCCATGGACTATGGACCATGGTCTATCGTCTATCAACTCTTTCTTCATAAGCCTGCATGGTATTTTTAAGTAAGCCGGCAATCGTCATTAATCCAACACCGCCGGGTACCGGTGTAATGGCAGATGCTTTGGTGGCTACTTCTTCATATGCTACATCGCCTTTAATGCGAAATCCTTTTTTTGCGGTACTGTCTTCTACACGCGTAATACCTACATCAATAATTACTGCTCCTTGTTTTACCATATCGGCAGTAACAAAACCTGGTTTGCCCAATGCAGCTACAATAATGTCGGCCTGCAGGCAAAGTTCTTTCAGGTTAGGTGTATGCGAATGACAGATGGTAACCGTGCAGTTACCCTGCTTAAGATTACTGCTCAGTAAAATACTCATTGGTCGGCCAACAATATTGCTCCTGCCGATTACTACTGCATGTTTGCCTTTGGTTGGAATATTAAAATGTTCCAGCATAAGCATGATACCATAAGGTGTAGCTGGAATGAAGGTAGAAAGTCCCTGAACCAGTTTCCCTACGTTCACCGGATGAAAGCCATCTACATCTTTTGCGGGGTCGATGGTTTCAATTACTTTTTGTTCGCTGATTTGTTTTGGTAATGGTAACTGTACAAGTATGCCATCGATGGCAGGATCAAGGTTTAAACTGGTAATAGTTTGCAGCAATACCGATTCACTGATGTTTTCTTCCAGTCGTATCAGTGTTGATTCAAGCCCGGTTTCCTCGCAGTTTTTTACTTTACTGGCCACATAGGTTTCACTGGCGCCGTTGTTACCTACCAAAATGGCTGCTAAATGGGGTTTTCTTTTACCATTGGCGGCCAGAGCTGCCGTTTTTACTTTCAGTGATTCTTTTACTGCTGCTGCTGCAATTTTGCCATCTAATACTAACATGCTGCAAAAGTATTTAAATACAGCAGGACTTCCTTTTTCAACCATAAAAAGAAAGATTGTATGAAGAAGTATTTGAATATTACTAAAAAAATAACCAGTTTAATCGGTGAATGAGGGAGAGAAGGAGAATTCGCCGGATTGAATAAAATCAGGTTTTCTGGTAAAACGCGATCTGTTTAACTATATGTTATAAATATTTAAATATAGTTTCCTTTTTTTACATATTACCATTTTTTTCGCACAAGTAGCTAATAATCAATAGTTTTAGGATAAATGTTAAAGAAAACAGAATTATTTTGAACGGTTGAACAAAAAGATTCCTACCTTAACACTTAGAAATTGTTAATGCTTTTAACAATTATTCTTCATTCTAAAATAACGCACATGAGAAAAAGTCTAACACTGTTAGCTGCTGCTTTGCTGTGGACACTATCCAGCTTTGCGCAAACAGTGGTGGTACAGGGTCAAGTGTCTGACGACAGAGGCCCCATACCAAATGCCACTATTCAGGAAAAAGGCAGTACCAATGCCGTTAAAGCCGATGATGTCGGTAAATTCAGTTTAAGAGTAAAACAGGGAGCAAAAGTTACGGTTTCGGCCATTGGGCACGAAACCTATGAGTTTACTGCTTCCTCTACTTACCAGAACATCGTTATCAAAACACTCGCTGGCGAACTGGAAGAAGTATTTGTAACCAGTGCCTTCGGTGTAAAAAAATCACAGCGCACTACGCCATTTAGTTCACAGGTAATCAGCGATGAAAAACTGAATGTTATTCGTCAGCCAAACCTGAACAATGCAATGGCTGGTAAAGTGGCCGGTGTACAGTTCAGGGGCCAGTCTTCTGCCAAGCTGAACGATCAGGGTTTCCTGCGTATTCGTGGTGGTGGTTCTCTGGGTGATGTGGGAGCTATCTATGTTGTAGATGGTACAATCACCAACTCTTTTGATATTAACCCCGATGATGTAGCAGATATCACTGTATTAAAAGGTGCGAACGCTACAGCATTATTTGGTAGCCGTGCCGGTAATGGTGCTATTGTCATCAGTACCAAAAAAGGCGCCAGAGCCAAAGGTGTGGGTGTAGAAGTAAATCAGTCGGTTACTTTTGATAAAGCTGTTTTCATGCCACAGTACCAGAATGAGTATGGTGGTGGTGATGGTGGCTGGTTAACATTTAACTACGTAGCCGGTATGCCAACAGAATGGCAGGCCTTCAATGGTAAACGTTATCGCGATTTTACCGATGATGCTTCATGGGGTCCGAAAATCGATGGCTCAGAATATATTCCCTGGTATGCTTTTATACCCGGTCATGCACGTTCTGGTAAAACAGCCAGCTTTACGGCTCAGCCCAATAACGCCAAAGATTTCTGGAACACAGGTGTAACATCTAACACGAATGTAAGTTTTACACATAGTAATGGTGCCGGAACCAATCTTCGTGTTTCTTATACCAACCAGAACATCAAGGGTATGCTGGAGAACAGTAAGTCGCTCAGACATACACTGAATACTTCTTTCAGCATGGATATGGGTCAGTATATTACCCTGGGTGCCAACCTTAACTATACCAATCAGCAGATCAGTGGTGATTTCTCTGATGGATATGCCAACAACTCTGCAGGTAATTTTAGTCAGTGGTTCCACCGCGATCTTGATATTGATATCATGCGTGAACTATCAGGGTTAAAAACACCTATCGGAACTTTTGCCTCATGGAACTTCCGTCGTAATCCGGGTTCATGGAGTGCTGCTGCGCCAAGAAACAGTGTGTATGCTGCTAACTACTGGTACAATCCATTCACCTATTTCCAGAATATTGATCTCACACAGAGAAGAGACAGGTTATATGGTGATCTGAACCTGACTGTTAAATTCTCTAAACACTTCAAATTCAAAGGAGCCATCCGTAAAGATCAGTTTGGTGGAAACGTGGAGAACATTCTACCAAGTGTACTGGAAGTTTCTGGTGGACAAACAGGTTTGCTCGCCAGCTATGGTACAAGCAATACCGTGAACAACGAGTGGAACTTTGAAGGTGTGGCTACATACACGCAGAAATTTGGAGACCTTGATATTACTGCGAATGTGGGTGCCAACCGTTTGAACATCCGTAACAGGGCTGTAGCTGCCAATACCAATACCGGTTTGAATGTACCGGACCTGTATGCTATCAGCAACTCGAAAACAACACCTACCATTACCAATACAAGATCAGATCAGCAGGCAAATTCATTGTTTGCATTTGGTGATGTAGAGTATAAGAAATACCTCAGTTTAACATGGGCATTCCGTAACGACTGGTTCTCTACACTGCCCAAAGGAAATAACTCATTGTTATCTCCGTCTGTAGGTGCTTCGTTTGTATTTAGTGAGTTCACCAAGAAAATTTCCTGGTTGAGCTTTGGTAAAGTATTTGGTTCATGGGGTAAAAAACCAAAAACCCTCGGACCATATGCACTTAACCTGAACTACTCAGTAAATGCATTGTTATGGGGAAGCAACTTCCTGATGTCAACTCCAAACGGTTCACCTGATCCAAACCTGCGTGGTGCTTTAACAACCACCTGGGAAGCGGGTGTTGATTTACGTTTTGCCAAGAACAAGGTTCGTCTGAATATCGTTTACTATAATGAAGATAACAGAGATGAACCACTGGGTGTAACTGTAAGTGGTGTGAGTGGATTTACTTCACAAACCATCAACGCTGCCCGTGTTACCCGTTCAGGTCTTGAAGTTGAATTGGGTGTAAGCGTTCTCAAAACAAGAAACCTGAGCTGGGAAATCAATAAAACAGTTGCTTATATCTTAGATAATAAAGTACAGGCACTGGCTCCTGGTTTAACAAGCTTTACTTTATCAGGTGGTTCATTCGGAACACGTTTTGCCAGGGCCTTCCATTTTGTGGGTCAGCAATGGGGTATGTTAAGAGGTGGTGGTATCAAGCGTAATGCTGATGGCCAGCCATTAATTACTACCAACGGTTTCAGTGGCGGTTTGGGCTGGTACCAGGCTGATGCAACCAAAGACTGGGGTTCAGTTGTGCCCAGACTTACTGGTGGGTTGCAGAACTTTATTACCTACAAAAACTGGAACCTGGGTCTCACATTTGATTACCAGGTGGGTGGTAAATTCTTCTCTCTCTCTGAGCAGTGGGGTACTTTCTCTGGTTTGTTGAATACAACTGCTGGTAAAAATGATAAAGGAAATCCTGTTCGTGACCCGGTTGCTTCAGGTGGTGGTGTTCGTGTAAGAGGTGTTGATGCTGCTGATGGTAAAACACCAGTAGATGTATATGTAGATGCTTACGATTATTTCCACCAGTTCTACTATCAGCAAATTGCTGAACCATTTGTACATGACCTCACTTTTGTGAAACTCCGTGAGTTGAGTCTTGGTTATGCTATTCCAACCCAGAAACTGGGCAAATTTGGAAAAGTGTTCCAGGGTGCATCTGTATCAGTGATTGCACGTAACCTGTTCTTTATCTACCGCGATACCAAAAACTTTGATCCTTCTGAAATCAGCGGTGTATTTGGTGAAGATGGTAACCTGCCAGGTTCACGTTCTATCGGATTTAACTTAAAACTTAATTTCTAAAACCCTTAAATATCATTTATATGAAACAAGTGAATTTTAAAAGAGCCGCAATGGCATTAGGGGTTTTTGCAACCTTGTTGACGGGTTGTAGTAAGGGTATTGATGATTTCGGAAATATCAACCGTAACCCGAATGCAACCACCATTCCTATTACATCGGCACTGCTCACCAATGTGCTGGCCGGTGCAGGTGGAAACGTATGGGGCGGTGGTATCAATACCACTGCCGGACTGTACTGTCAGTACATGTCTGAAACCCAGTATACGGATATCTCCAGGTATGCACAGCCCGTTATTAACTGGGATGGAATTTATTCCGGAGACCTTTATGATCTTCAGAATATCATCAATGTAAATACAGATCCTGCTACCAAGGCAGCTGCAGCGCAGTTTGGTTCAAATAATAACCAGATTGCCGTTGCCCGTATCCTGAAAGCATATAATTTCTGGATGCTTACAGATGCTTATGGTGACCTTCCTTATTTTGAAGCTTTAAAAGGTAAAGGAACAATCGCTTATGATAAACAAGAGCTGATTTATCCCGACCTGATTAAAGAACTGAAAGAAGCTGCTGCACAATTTGATGGCGGCCTGACCATTCAGGGCGATATCATGTACAGTGGTAATACTACCAAATGGAAGAAGTTTGCCAATTCTTTAATTGCTACAATTGCACTCCGTATGTCGAAGGCCAATGCTACTTTGGGTAAAGCCGAGTTTGCAGCCGCCATTGCCGCTGGTGTAATTGATAACAATGCCGATAATGCAGCCATCGTTTATCCTGGTGGTAACTATCGTAACCCTATCTATAACTATTATGTGGTTACGCAGCGTTTTGACTTTGCTGTTAGTAAAACAGTTACAGATCAACTGACTGCTAAAAACGATCCACGCATCAATGTGTATACAAGCAATGCAAAAGGCTTCCCTTATGGAATGACACGTGCCGATGCGTTGGCCTGGCAAACTGCTAATCCAACATTTGGTTTCCTGTATGGGTTTACTGCAACTCCTCAAACCCTGCCTATGTACCTGATGACAGCCGGACAAGTGTACCTGGCTCGCGCAGAAGGCGCAAGATTGGGTTGGACAACAGAAGTAGCAGCTACCCAGTATGCCAATGGTATTACCGCAGAGTTTAACCGTTGGGGTATTACCAATACTGCAACAATTGCAACTTATCTCGCCCAGACCGATATTGCTTTAACAGGTCTGGCTTCAGATGTACAGAAAATTGCTGAACAGAGATGGTTGTCTTACTTTCCTGACGGTAACCAGGGATGGGCAGAATATCGCAGAACAGGCTTCCCTGCTATGACTCCTGTTCCGGGTTCTGCTACTGCAGTTCCAAGAAGGATTCCTTATGGTTCTAATGAACCATTATACAATCCAACCAACTATGCAAGTGCTGCTGCAACGTATAATTCAAACTCAATGAGTGCGAAAGTTTGGTGGGATAAATAGTGCTGAAAAATCGGAAAATGTTGTACATTCAAAATTGAATCAATAGTCACTCGTTTTCAGTTTTTATAGTTTATCATGCACATGAGAACGGCCGGTATTCTTACCGGCCTTCTCTTTTTAATAAACGGAGCTTCTTTTGACAGCTGATATAAAACAGGCCACATAGATTGACAGCCTTTTTCTCCTATTTTTGTCTTCTTTAAATAATGATATGGAACAACAACCCAATAACCAGTTGAATATTGAAATCAGCGAAGAAATGGCAGAAGGGGAATACGCTAACCTGGCTATTATAACCCACAGCAACGCTGAATTTGTGATTGATTTCGTAAACGTAATGCCGGGTACACCCAAGAGCCGTGTGAAATCAAGAATTATTTTTACCCCCATGCACGCCAAACGTTTTATGAAAGCACTGGAGGAAAACATAGCAAGGTTTGAAGCCGCCAATGGCGATATACAAGACCTTGAACATATTGAGATTCCTATGAACTTTGGGGGCCCTACCGCTCAGGCATAATCCGGGATGGTAATGATGGATTTGTATGCACGGGATGAACCACATTCATTTCTATCCTGCTATTACAACCTGCCTTCGTCGGCAAAACTGAAGTAGCCATCGACACTTACGATAATATGATCGAGCAGGCCTATATCGAAAAGGGCCGCCGCTTCTTTTATTTTTTGGGTAATAAGTTCATCAGCCCTGCTGGGTTGCAGGTTGCCGCTTGGATGATTATGACATAAAACAATAGATACCGCATCATGTAAAACAGCTTTTTTCAGGATAATACGGATATCGACCACAGTACCCGTTATACCTCCTTCACTTACAGTTTCCATTGTAATTACCCTGTTGGCACGATTAAGCAGTAAAATGGCAAATATTTCCTGCGCTTTATGAACCAGCTTGGCCCGCAGAAATTCGGCAATATCCTGGCTGCTTTTAATAATATCTTTTTTTACCGTTAACTGGTGCCTTCTTAGGCCAATCTCCAGTGCAGCGGTAATAGAAATGGCTTTTGCCTCACCCAATCCTTTAATACGCAGCTTGCAGATTGACTGTACCGACATACTACCCATGATATTCAGGTCGTTTTTGCAGTGCAGGAGCAATTCCCTGGCCAGCGAAAGTGCTGATTTTCCGGGAATACCGTGATTAATGAGGATGGCCAGTAATTCAGAATCACTAAGGTTTTCCACTCCTTTCGTGAGTAGTTTTTGCCTGGGCTGATCATCAGAAGCCCATTCTTTGATGGTATTTTTTTCCATGGTAAAAAAATTGAAATTTTCAAATCATAATTTCTTAACCTAATCTCTATCTTCGCCGCATATTCCCTCGATTATGAATCCATCTGTCAAGATTTTCTCCGGCACTGGCTCTCAGAAGCTGGCAGAAAAAATCGCGCAACGTTTTGGTGCACCCATCGGTAAAATCAATATCCAGAAATTCAGCGACGGAGAGTTCCAGCCTATCTTTCTGGAAAGTATCCGTGGCGATTATGTTTTCCTGGTTCAAAGCACTTATGCGCCAACCGATAACCTGATGGAACTACTGTTAATGATTGATGCAGCCAAACGTGCCAGCGCATATAAAATCATTGCAGTAATACCTTATTATGGCTTTGCCCGTCAGGATAGAAAGGATAAACCAAGGGTTGCAATCGGCTCCAAACTTATAGCAACTCTGTTGGAAGCAGCCGGAGCGGACAGGGTTATAACCATGGATCTCCACGCCGCTCAAATACAGGCGTTTTTTGATGTGCCGGTAGATCACCTCGATAGCTCAGCCATCTTTATTCCGTACATAGAACAACTGAAATTGCAGAACCTCACTTTTGCAGCACCCGATGTAGGAAGTACCAATCGCGTAAGAGAAATTGCCAGTTATTTTAACTCAGAAATGGTGATCTGCGATAAACACAGGAAAAGAGCCAATGAAATAGCCAGCATGGTGGTAATCGGAGATGTTGCCGACAGAGATATTGTTTTAGTAGACGATATATGCGATACCGGCGGAACATTGGCCAAAGCAGCCGGCCTGTTAAAAGAAAAAGGTGCCAGAAGCGTACGGGCCCTGATTACCCACCCGGTATTAAGCGGAAAAGCATACGAGAACATAGAAAACAGTGTACTTGAAGAACTGGTAGTTTGCGATACCATTCCCTTAAAACATGAGGCGCCGAAAATAAAAGTTATTTCAGTAGCCGACCTTTTCGCCATAGCCATTCGGAATGCTTACGAGAATAAAAGTATAACCAGTCTCTTTATTCACTCTCAGTTGAAAGGCAGGGGGTAAGAAAGCTATAAGCAGCTAGCTAATAGCTTCTAAATATGAATAATTACACTAAAAGTAAAATCGGTATATATTATTGATAATCAATAGTATACGCCGATTTTGTTTTTTTATCTATAGCTCGCAGCTAGAAGCTCGCAGCTCATAGCTAAAAATCGAAGATTTTCCCCTACTTTTGCCGTCCAAAATTTTTAATATGAAAACGATTACAATCGAAGGACAACTGAGGACCGAGCATGGCAAAAAAGCCGCCCGCCAGATTCGCTCTCAGGAAAACGTGCCAGGTGTAATTTACGGGGGTGCACAGGAGATCAATTTCTTTGCTCCTGCAAAGGCTTTCAAGTCTTTGGTTTACACAAGTGAATTCCAGTTGGCCGAGGTAAAAGTGGATGGTAAAACCTACAAATGCATCCTGAAGGATCTTCAGTTTGATAAAGTAGATGATGCATTGATCCACGTTGATCTGCTGGAACTGGTAGACGACAAAAAAGTAGTAGCTACATTACCACTTAAATTCACCGGCGTATCAGTGGGTGTAAAAGAAGGTGGTAAACTGGTAACTAAAATGAAGGCATTAAAAGTGAAAAGCTTTCCAAAAGACCTGAAAGAGTTCATCACAGTAGATATTACCACACTCGAACTGAATGGTAATATTCGTGTAGAAGATGTGAAAGCAGATAATATGGAAATTCTGAACTCACCTCGTATTCCCATCGCATCGGTGGTAATGACGCGTCAGTTGAAGCAGGAAGAAGCTACAGCTGCGAAAGATGAGAAGAAGAAATAATTTCTTTCATAACAAATTCATCAGCCCCGGTATTTTACCGGGGCTGTTTTTTTATATAGTCGCAGGAAAGGATACAAAGAAAACCGTACCCTTTGGTTTTCCGGCTTCTACCCATATACGGCCATTATTCTTCTCCACAAATTCCTTGCAAAGTTTTAATCCAAGTCCGGTTCCCTTTTCATTCAATGTGCCTCTTCTCGAAATAATATTAGCTGGAGAGAACAGTGCATCACGGGTAGTTGTATCCATACCATCACCTTCATCGGTAACGGTAATCATTACTTCATGGTTCAGGGTATAATGATGAATCTCAATCACACTGTTTTTATAACTATACTTTGCCGCATTTGACAAGAGATTCCTTAATACCAGTTGAAGATGATTTGGATCAACCCAGATAAGCCCTCCTTCAGATCGTATATTGACTTGTACCGATTTATTTTCCAGCTCAGCCTGCATCAGAGAAATAACCTGTCCGATTATTGTTGTAAAATCTATCTTCTGTTGATTTACCTCAATACCTCCCAACTGGCTGTTGCTCCATTGTAAGAGGTTGTCTAACCCGCCCTGCAATTGTTTTACATGCAATGAAATATGTTCAACCAGTTTATCGAATTCCTCGGGTTTGAGTAAATGCCGGTTCAGCAGATCAAGTGTGTTTTTAAGTTGGGCAACTGGTGACCTGAGATCATGTGCAATAATAGAAAAGAGCTTTTCTTTGGTAGTGTTTGATTCTTCCAGTTCACTGTTCTTTTTCTCAAGTGTCAACTGGCTTTGTTGTAACTGTCGCTCGAAAAGAGTCTGCTCATACCGGTAATAGATTAATCCGGCAAAAGCCAGTACCATGGCACTTGTCATATTTATTAGTACCCTCGAATGAGGCAGTCGTTCCAGCATCCAGGGTGTTGTATCGGTAAACCTGATGAATATAAAGCAAGCAATGGTTAACAGGGAAAGCCATATAATACCTGATGTTCTTTTTAAAATCAAACTAATGACTACAAGGTTGGTAATGAGGTAATATTCGTTTCCATTCTGGAATTTAACAGCACTCAAACAAAGACTGGCAGTAGAAAGTATACTCAGGATTATACGGGCCGTTTGTACATAACTATAATAGTTAACCATCAGGAAAACAAGGCTTCCCATTATATTGAGTGTGAGCAGCCCCACGTTCCAGTAATGGCCTTCAGCTAAATTGATGAGGATAAAAACAGCACTGTGTAGCAAACCAAGTGAAACCAGAAAATTCAATACCCTTGTCTTTTTTTGCTCTATAGCATCCAGAGACGGGTGTATGCCAATATTGACGGCTTTATCAAAAAAAGAAGGGATTTTCATCAGGGGGTTCAATAACAGTAACCGAAATTAAAACGATATTTATCGAAAACGCTATTTTTTATTTCTGTCTTGCATAAAACTCTTGATTATTTTTGTCCTATCTATGAATAAGTTCCTGATAGTCGGGTTGGGCAATATTGGTGATGAATACAGGCATACCCGTCATAATATCGGGTTTGATGTGGTAACTGCTTTTGTGTTACACCACAATGCTTTTTTTAAACTCGACAGGCTCGCCGAAGTTGCGGAAGTAAAATGGAAGGGCAGGACTTTTATCTGTATTAAACCCACCACTTATATGAACCTGAGTGGCAAGGCATTTAAATACTGGATGGATAAGGAGAAAATTGAAATTGGTAATACGCTGACCATTGTAGATGATTTAGCTTTGCCCTTGAGTAAACTCAGGTTAAGGGGATCGGGTTCTGATGCGGGTCATAATGGTTTGAAAGATATTCAGCTTACATTGGGTACCGACCAGTATCCTAAACTTCGTTTCGGAATTGGCAATCAGTATCCGAAAGGCAGGCAGGTTGATTTTGTATTGGGTAAATGGTTTCCCGAAGAACAGCCGGTGGTACAAGAGAAGATTAATAAATCGGTAGAGATTATAGAGTCTTTTGCCACTATCGGGCTCGAAAAAACAATGAATACCGTAAATAACCTGAGTTTTTTATAATATAATCTGTGTTTAGACGTTATCAGAGATCAATATTATCCATTTCAATCCTTTGAAAAACACCAACCCTTTTCAGGCCGGGTGATCGAAAAGATGTCTGGTTAATATTAAATCAATGTGTATGAAAATTTTTTGTGTTGGCAGGAATTATGTCGACCATGCAAAGGAATTAGGTAATGCGGTACCCGAAGAGCCGGTAATATTCATGAAGCCTAAGTCGGCCCTGCTACAGCCCAATACGCCCTTTTATTATCCCGAATTTACCAATGAACTGCATTATGAAGCAGAACTGGTATTGCGTATAAGTAAGAACGGTAAATACATACAGGAACACCAGGCGCACCGCTATTACGATGCTATAACCGTGGGCATTGATTTTACAGCAAGAGATATTCAGGCTGAACTCAAGAAAAAAGGCCTCCCCTGGGAAAAAGCAAAAGCATGGGATCAGTCTGCAGTAGTAGGAAAATGGATGCCATTACAACCCGATACCATGCGTTCGCCCCTGCAGTTCTCTATGCAGAAGAATAAAGAACTGGTACAGGATGGAAATACTTCACAGATGATTTTTTCCTGCGATCACATCATAGCTCATATTACGCAGTATTTTTCACTAAATATCGGGGACTTGATTTTTACCGGTACACCCGCCGGCGTAGGCGAATGCGTTGTAGGCGACATACTCGAGGGCTACCTCGGACAGGAAAAAATGTTTGAGCTGGAGATCAAATAAAAAGAGCCAGAAATCGTTATTACGATTGATGCTTACCCCGGAAATATTAATACAGGCATATAAATACATGGCCACTGCCAAAGCCATGTGTGATACTTATGATGCCAACAGACAGATATGTAAATATGTTCACTCCACATCGCGCGGTCATGAAGCCATTCAACTGGCTACAGGTATGCAGTTATTAGCCTGCGATTGGGTAAGCCCATACTACCGCGACGACAGCATCATGCTATCAATCGGTTTTCAACCATATGAACTGATGCTTCAATTGCTGGCAAAAAAGGAAGACCCTTTCTCCGGCGGCAGATCCTATTATTGTCACCCCAGCAGCAGAGATGTAAATCGTCCTTATATTATTCACCAGAGCAGTGCCACCGGTATGCAAACCATACCTACTACCGGACTGGCACAGGGGATACAGTACCTCGAAAAAATTCAAAGCGAAAAACTGCACACCATAAACGGACAATTACCCATTGTAGTATGTTCACTGGGTGATGGAAGTGTAACCGAAGGAGAAGTGAGTGAAGCCATGCAGTTTGCTGTGCTCAAACAATTACCCATCATTTATCTCGTACAGGATAACCAGTGGAGCATTAGTGCATCGGCAGAAGAAGTGCGAGCCATGAATGCATATGATTTTGCAGCAGGGTTTAAGGGATTAAAAAGATGGCAATGTGATGGAAGTGATTTTATCAGAAGCTATGAAACCATGGCAGAAGCCATAGAATATACCCGCACGGAAAGAAAACCCGCACTTGTACATGCAAAAGTTCCCCTGTTAGGGCATCATACAAGTGGGGTACGAAAAGAGTTTTACAGAAGCAGGGAAGACCTCTTAAAACATGGCTCATATGATCCCTTGCCCAAACTAAGGTTATTACTTGCAGACCTGGGTATAGCCGAACATGTGATCAGTGCCATCGAAAAAGAAGCCGAGGAAAAGGTAATAGCAGATTTTACAAGGGCACAGGCATCGCCGGAACCGGATCCGAAAACGGTGGAAGACCATGTATTTGCACCAACGCCGGTAAAAGAAGAAAAAGGACAGCGTTCACCAAAAAATGCTGAAAAAGTATTGATGGTAGATGCCGCTCTTCATGCCATTGAGGAGCTGATGGAAGATCATGCTGAAGCTGTTTTATATGGGCAGGACGTAGGTGCCCGCCTGGGGGGTGTATTTCGTGAAGCAGCAACGCTGGCCGATAAATTTGGTGAGCACAGGGTATTTAATACGGCTATACAGGAAGCCTATATTGTTGGTTCAACAGCCGGATTGTCTGCTCTGGGTATGAAACCCATGGTGGAAGTGCAGTTCGCAGATTATATCTATCCTGGATTTAATCAATTGGTGACTGAACTGTCTAAATCCTGTTATCTCTCCAACGGAAAATTTCCGGTGGGTATGGTATTAAGGGTGCCCATTGGCGCTTATGGAGGAGGTGGCCCATACCATAGTGGCAGCGTAGAAAGTACCCTGTTAACAGTAAAGGGTATTAAAATTGTATATCCATCGAATGCGGCAGATATGAAAGGCTTGTTAAAAGCGGCTTATCATGATCCCAATCCCGTAGTAATGCTGGAGCATAAAGGCTTATACTGGAGTAAAGTGCCTGGTACAGAAGAGGCCAAAACCATCGAGCCGTCCAAAGACTATATATTGCCATTGGGCAAAGCCAATATTGTAATGGCAGCCGATCCCGGAAAAATAAAAAGAGGAGAAACTGTTTGTGTGATTACCTATGGCATGGGCGTTTACTGGGCAAAAGCCGCAGCGGCCAATTTCCCGGGGCAGGTAGAAGTGCTCGATCTGCGTACACTCTATCCTTTGGATGAGGAGCAGATATACCAGTTGGTAAAAAAACACGGCAAAGTGCTGGTGCTGAGTGAAGAACAGCAGAATAATTCTTTTGCAGAAGCCCTGGCCCTGCGAATCAGCAATCATTGTTATCATTTCCTGGATGCCCGGGTAGAGGTATCAGGATCTCTGAATCTGCCAGCGGTGCCCATCAATCTGGCCCTGGAAGCAGCCATGTTACCCAATGCCAATACAGTGGCGAATAGGATCGCAAAATTGTTGGCATACTAAGCCTGAACCCCTATATTTGCACCCCGTAAATGAAAATTTACATACCCGGCGGGGTAGCTCAGGTGGTTAGAGCGTTGGATTCATAACCCAAAGGTCTCGGGTTCAACTCCCGATCCCGCTACAGAATAGGATTTTTCAATGGTTTCATTGGAAAATCCTATTTTTTTGCCTTCACAAATCATTATGATCTATTTACTAACTCAACATAGGAATTGATTTTGCGAGTTAGATATTGGTGATTTTCTGCATCAAAGAGTATACCCTCTGGAAATAAGGTTTTGTGTAATCTTCTCTTTTCGTCCAAGCTCCCTCACACCAACATTTCACTAATTTTTTCAAGCTTTTTCAAGCAGTTCCTACAAGTTAGATATTGTCTTCTTTCCGCCATTCATTTCTTGGTGTACTTGCAACAGTTTAGTACAAGGTCCAAGTTTTTTTCTTGAGTGGATATGCTAATTAAGCGATCGATACTCATTAGGAGAAACTCCTACTTTTTTCTTAAACAACCTCGAAAAGTGTTGTGGATATTTAAAACCCATCTCGAATGCAACCTGATTCACTGATTTATTAATATCGAAAATTTTTTCTTTAGCGATATTGATGATTTTGGTATGAATGAATTCCTGTGCAGTGATACCGGTTTCTTTCTTTATCAGGTCGCCAAAATAATTGGGAGATAGATTTAATTCTTCTGCGCAGAAGGCTACTGATGGCAGACCAAGGGTAAATGGCTTATCCGAATTGAAATAACTGCCAAGCAATTCTTCAAATCTTTCTAAAATTCCTTTGTGAACGTTATCACGGGTAATGAACTGGCGATCGTAGAATCTGGTACAATAGTCCAGGAACAATATGATGTTGGCAATGATAAGTTTCTTGCTGTGCTTATCGATACCATGTTCAAGTTCATAATCGATCTTTTGAAAACTTTCGAGTACAATATTTCTTTCCCTTTCCGATAAATGCAATGCTTCTCTTGTTTCATAACCAAAAAAGGAATAATCATGAATATGGCGACCTAAAGAGGTTCCCACTATCAGGTCTGGGTGAAAAATTAAACCCCAACCTTTTGGCTGATAAGCTTCTTCGCTGTAGGTTGCTGTTAAAACCTGCCCAGGCCCCAAAAAAACGAGTGTGCCTTCCTGGTAGTCATAATTATTTTTTCCATAGACTAAATCCCCACACTTCACTTCTTTCAGGAAAACGGTATAAAACCCAAATAGAGCCTTAAAGCCGCCATGGCGGGGGGCCGCTTTTGAAAAATCAACGATACTTACCAATGGGTGCTTAGTTTCATTTTTGTTGAAATCGTTGTATTTCGTAATAGTGTCAAAATTGATGATCTGTTCCAATTTAATGCGTTTAATACACAAACTTATCAAGATATCTGCTTACCTGTTATTCAATTACCCATGATCAGTAATAATGGTAGAACAAACCGTAATATGTCTTCCCTGATCGATAGTAATGGTAAGATATTTGTACTTTAAAGAGAATAGGATATGCAGGCGTTAACTTTAAATAACGGGGTGAAAATGCCGGTTCTGGGTTTTGGGGTATTTCAGGTTCCGGATTTGGCCGAATGCGAGAGAAGCGTGCGAGATGCAATTGAAACCGGATATCGATTGATTGATACCGCTCAGTCTTATATGAATGAGGCAGCTGTTGGAAGGGCTATAAAGAGTAGTAGTGTGAAAAGAGAAGAATTATTCATTACAACTAAAGTATGGATACAATCTCACGGATTAGAGGGGACAAAGAAAGCGTTTGAACAATCCATGGAAAAGCTACAACTTGACTATCTGGATCTTTACCTTATTCACCAGCCCTATGGTGATGTGTATGGAACATGGAGGGCAATGGAAGATTTGTATAAGGAAGGTAAAATTCGTGCCATAGGGGTTAGTAATTTTCAACCGGACAGATTGATAGATTTGATTATTCATAATGATGTTCGTCCTGCAATAAACCAGATCGAAACACACCCCTTCCACCAACAAGTAGAAACACAAAATTTTCTCGACAAAAACAATGTTCAGATAGAATCCTGGGGACCATTTGCAGAGGGCAAGAACAACGTATTTTCAAATGAACTTTTGAATTCAATTGGATCAAAGTATAATAAATCCATTGCACAGGTTGTGCTTCGCTGGCTCACACAGCGTGGTGTAATTGCCATTCCTAAATCAGTACATAAAGAAAGGATGGCAGAGAACATTAACATCTTTGATTTTACCTTGACCATTGAAGAGATGGAGTCAATTAAAAGTCTCGATACGAGGAGTAGCAGCTTTTTCGATCACAGAGACCCAAACATGGTGAAATGGCTTGGTGAAAGAAAACTTGAGGATTAATCTAGACAAAATTGAAGCCATGCAAAAAAGAATATTGGGAAAAAGTAATTTAGAAGTATCAGCCCTTGGATTAGGTTGTATGGGATTGAGCTTCGGGTATGGACCAGCAACAGATAGAAAGAGTGCGATACGATTACTACATGCTGCAGTTGAGACGGGAATTAATTTTTTTGACACTGCAGAAGCATATGGTCCTTTCGTTAATGAAGAATTATTGGGTGAGGCGCTAGAACCATACCGAGACAAAGTTGTGATTGCTACCAAGTTTGGTTTTAAAGAAGGTAAACCATCTTTAGGCACAGATAGCCGCCCAGAAAATATCCGGCTGGTAGCTGAAGCCTCTTTAAAAAGGTTACGTACTGAAACAATTGACCTTTTTTATCAACATAGAGTTGATCCCAATATTCCTATTGAAGACGTAGCGGGAACGGTAGGTGATTTGATCCGTGAAGGTAAAGTGAAACATTTCGGACTCTCGGAAGCAGGAGTTCAAACCATCCGCGCGGCACACGCCACTCATCCTGTGGCAGCGTTGCAAAGTGAATATTCGCTTTGGTGGCGCGAACCGGAAAAAGAAATCCTTCCGGTATTGGAAGAACTCGGAATCGGGTTTGTGCCATTCAGTCCTTTGGGCAAAGGATTTTTGACGGGTGCTATCGACAAGAATACCGTGTTTGAAGCGACAGACTTCAGAAATACGGTCCCGCGCTTTTCTGAGAAAAACCGGGTAGCCAACCAATCATTGGTCAATCAAATAAATAGCATTGCTAATGTTATGGATGCTACACCAGCGCAAATTGCCTTAGCATGGTTGCTGGCACAGAAGTCATGGATCGTTCCGATCCCAGGCACTACCAAATTACATCGCCTCAAAGAAAACAACAGTTCTGCAGAAATAAAACTGGATGAGAATGATCTCAAATCAATTGACGAGGCATTGGCAAAAATCGATGTGAAGGGGAATCGGTATTCAGATCAAGCTCAAAAAATGGTAAATCGATAACGATATTCTATAACTCAAATTCCAAACTATGAAAAAAGTAATGATCGCTTTGTTCTTTTGTTTTGCTTCAGGGCAAATAGTATATGCACAGGCAAAGCTGCCTACTTCTTCCGCGACCGATGTTTCAAAGGAGGAGCAGGAAATACTCGACCTTTCCAAAAATAAATGGGCTTGGATGGCAGATAAAAATGTGGATGCGTTAAATGAGTTGTTTGGAGAAAAATCCGTCTTCGTCCATATGGGAGGTAGTTGGGGTAAAACACAAGAATTGAGCACGATCAAAGCCGGTAGAATATGGTATAAGAAAGCTGAGGTCTACAGCGCCTCTGTGAATTTCTTCGGAAATACTGCAATCCTGTTAAACGATATTGACCTGGTGGCAGCGGTTGGTGGAAATGAGGTTGTCAATGCTTTTATGGTAACAGAAGTGTACATTAAAGAAAACGGAAAATGGAAAATGGGATCACTCACCTTTTCTCATCTTTCGCGACCTGTGAAATTGAATAAATAAAATAAGTTACAAACTGTCATCATCATCAACGTATCATAGAATAATCATCATTAAATCTCACCTAAAAAATAGCCATGAGAAAAATCAACTTGCTCCTCGTTTTTGCATTAGTTTTTGCCACTCAGATATCTGCCCAGGAAAGCACCACTTATACAAAAAACGGCGTAGCTATTCCAGTTAGGACTACACCCTCTAATACACTTATCGAATTGATCAGTTCTGACAGCATTTTCAATTTTAATATTGCCGTTGCAACATTTCCCAAAGGCCAAAAATTGGCATGGCACTCTCATCCCGGCGGACAAATTTTGGTGATCACCGAAGGGGTTGGCTACTACCAAGAAAGAGGCAAACCCAAACAGGTAGTACGCAAAGGCGAAGTAATCAAATGTCTTCCAGGCGTAGAACATTGGCATGGAGCTTCTGCTGAAACCGGCGTAAGTTATATGGCAACCTACTCAACACAAAAAGGAGTTACTATATGGTTACTGCCTGTAACTGATGCTGAATATAACAGCGAGGCCAAACTCTAATTTTCTACCTCATGAAATATTTTTTCGTTTCGCTGCTGATCATATTGTCAGGCTGCACTCAAGCTCAGAAGAGTTCTATTGATGAAATTTTAATTGTGTACTTGTCAAGAACCAATAACACAAAAGCAGTTGCAGAAATAATTCATAAACAGGTTGGGGGAAAATTAGTGGCACTTGAATTGGTAACTCCTTATCCTGAAAATTATCGTTCTACAGTTGCGCAAGTTGTACGGGAAAATGAAACAGGATATTTGCCACCTTTAAAGAACAGGATCGATAATATTGAAAACTATAAAACAATTTTCCTTGGCTTCCCTACATGGGGCATGAAATTGCCGCCACCAGTCAAAACCTTTCTTACACAATATAAACTGAATAATAAGAAAGTAATTCTCTTCAACACTAATGGAGGTTATGGTAAGGGAAGCAGTTTTGAAACTGTAAAAGAACTATGCGTTGGTTGCATTATACCTGAAGGGTTTTCAACAACGGGTGGAT
Organism: Sediminibacterium sp.; assembly: GCF_019264485.1. Lineage (GTDB taxonomy): Bacteria > Bacteroidota > Bacteroidia > Chitinophagales > Chitinophagaceae > Sediminibacterium. The sequence continues at coordinate 89,762 of NZ_JAHVAA010000014.1, read as the reverse complement.
TTGAAAACGAAGGAAGATTGCTCGAGATTAGAAATGAAAAAGCAATTGCTGTTAATAAGGATGTTATAAAATGGTTGCGAAAAATTAAAATGATCTTTTAACATACTAGAAAAATAAACCTCAACCCAAAATGCAATTATGAAAATACTAACCGCAAGCCTCACACTGCTTTTATCCTGCTCCATCTATGCCCAAGAAGGACCAGTGGTACGTACTAATTCAGGGTTAGTACGTGGAGTTACTGAAACAGGTGTATCCAGTTTTAAAGGGATACCTTATGCAGCACCACCTGTTGGGGCTTTCCGTTGGAGGCCTCCGCAACCTGCTATTGCTTGGCAAGGCGAACGTGATGCCAGCAAATACTGCGCTGATTGCGTGCAGATGGGTTTTCCAAGAACCGATTCCCTGTCTAAAACTTCATCCGAAGACTGTTTGTTTCTAAATATCTGGAAACCTGTGAATGCAACGGCAAATGCAAAACTACCCGTAATGGTATGGATACACGGAGGTGCTTTTGTATTTGGTAGTGGTTCACAAGGTGATTACAAAGGCCTGCCCTTCACCGAAAAGGGTGTGATTCTTGTAAGCATCAATTACAGGCTAGGTCGTTTTGGATTTTTTGCTTTTCCTGCACTCAGCAATGAGCATCCTGATGAGTTCAAAGGCAATTACGGATACATGGACCAGATTGCAGCACTAAAATGGATACAGCAAAATATTTCTGCATTCGGTGGTGATCCTAAAAACGTCACCATATTTGGCGAATCTGCAGGTGGTGTTTCCGTGCAGTCACTGCTTACCATTCCAAGTGCTCAGGGGTTGTTTCAAAAAGCAATCATTCAATCTGGTGGAGGTCGGGATGGGGTATTGACCGGCAGGCCCATCAACAAAGAAAAAAACGATTCATATTACCCTGTCTCTGCTGAAACAATAGGGATTAATTTCGCTAAGAAACACGGTATTCAAGGTGCTGATGCAACAGCGTTGGATCAATTGCGTAGTTTAAGTGCAGCAAAAATACTGGACGGTGGGCAGGAAACCGACAGTAATGGCGGCGCTCCTATTTATTCAGGGCCGATTCTTGACGGTAAATTGGTTGTTGAAACAGCGCAAGCTGCTTACAATAATGGCAGGGCTCCAGAGATTCCTGTTATCATTGGATCAAACAGTGCAGAAGTTTCTGCGGGTTTTGTAAATGCGAACTCCAAAGAAGCATTATTGAATTTATTCGGAAAGATGAAGAACGAAGCAGGGGTGGTGTACGATCCTGATGGAACGACGGAATTTCCAAAAATGTTGACGATGGTAAACACAGATAAAGTCTGGGCAGAACCTGCCCGCTTTACAGCCAGAGCCATAACGCAAAATAGTTCCCCTGCCTACATATACTTGTTTTCTTATGTTTCACCATCTATGCTGCAAAGAATGCGCTATGGAGCAGCTCACGCTTCAGAAATTCCTTATGTATTTGATAATCTCAGGGCGCCCAATGGTAGTTCCGTTGATGTAAAAGATCAGCAGGTTGCGAAGTTGCTGAACACTTACTGGGTAAATTTTGCAAAGACTGGCAATCCCAATGGAAAAGGGTTACCACATTGGCCAATATTTAATGAAAGAAAGAATGAATTGCTCGAGATTCAATCTGATGGTGTAGCAGTTGGAAAACCTGATCCTAAAAAAGCGAGATTGGATCTTATTGAAAAAGCCGTTAAGAGCGGTAACCTACATTAAATAAATAATTATGGAAAAGATACTGGTATTCTTTGCAGTCTTTGTAGCTGCGAGTTCGTTCGCACAAACGCTCGATGAAAAACAACAAAGTATCGTTGCGATTTCTGCATTTACGGCAAATGGAGACCAGGCATCTTTAAAAATCTCACTACGTGAAGGGTTAGATGCGGGGCTAAGTATCAATGAAATTAAGGAGACCCTTTACCAACTGTACGCTTATACTGGCTTCCCCCGTAGTCTGAACGCAATTAATACATTTCAATCATTAATTCGGGAAAGGTTACAAAAAGGGATAAAGGATGTTGAAGGAAACTTAGCGACCCCAATCAACACGAGTAAAACAAAATATGAACTCGGTACAGAAAACCTCAACCGTTTAACTGGATCTTCTATGGCTGCGGGTGGTCAGTTCGCACCGACCATTGAACAATTTCTGAAAGAACATCTTTTTGCAGATATATTCGGGCGAGATAATCTTGATTGGAAAACCAGAGAACTGGCTACCATATCAGCTTTGGCATCCATCGGTAAAGCAGAGGGTCAATTACGGTCTCATTATAGAGTAGGTATGCGCAACGGTTTAACTGCTGCGCAATTGCAGGAAACAGTTTCTATTATTTCTGAAAAAGCAGGGAGGGTAGAAGGCGACAGTGCTTTGTCTGTGCTTCAGAGAGTCTTGGGAACAAATCCAGCCACTCCCAATCAATCTTCACCTAACATGACAGGAAACGTATCGGTAAAAATGATGGCATCTGGAGATAGCGCATTAAATGTATCTGTGGCTAGTGTGAGCTTTGAGGCTGGGGCACGATCGTATTGGCACTCCCACGAAACAGGTCAGATACTAATTGTCACGAAAGGAACTGGATATTATCAAGAAAAAGGCAAACCGGCCAGACTCATCAGAACCGGTGAAACAATCAAATGCCCGGCAAATGTTCCTCACTGGCATGGTGCGTCTTTCGCAACCGGCATGACACACATATCTATTACAAGCCGTATTGGGCGAGTTAACTGGATGGAACCCTTAACTGAACAGGAATATAAGAATGCAGGGCTATAAGTATATCTGCGTCCCTATCCCGATCAGTAGGATTGATAGTGTTGGAACTAATATCATAAAGAAAAAATCCACCGATAACACATTGCCCGAGACGACTTGCTTATCCAGATTACGGATTACTTACCAATTTTACTGGTACTGTTTAAAACGGGTAAAATACAAGATGAAGGTATTAACTTTAAGGGACACAATACCTTTAAACTAGTCAATAAAGTTTACACATGGAAAACATTGAGAATAAACAGAGCAGGCGGACATTTATGAAATCTTCCACAGTTGCAGGAGGTGGCCTGTTTTTAAGTTTTACCTGGCTTTCCGGATTCGTCACCGCTGTACCCGTCGGCGAAGCCCCATCAGGAGACTGGTATGAGTTGACTGGGTATATAAAAATTACTCCGGATAATATCATAAAGCTCATTAATCCAAATCCGGAGTTTGGACAAAACGTGATGACTTCATTGCCAATGATCGTTGCAGAAGAACTGGATGCTGATTGGCAGAAAGTAGTGGTTGAAATGGGGCCTCATGATAATGTAAAATTAGGTCCACAGTTCACGGGCGGAAGTAATTCTATGCGCATGTACTGGCGGCCATTACGTGAAGCAGGTGCCGCAGCACGTCAGATGTTAAAAGAAGCAGCAGCGCAAACATGGGGTGTGCCTGTAGATGAAGTAACAACGAAGGCGAGCATGCTTCTACATGAAAAATCAGGCAGGTCTGGAACTTACGGACAGTTCTCTTCAAAAGCTGCTACAATACCGGTTCCTAAAGGAATGAAACTAAAAGAGGTAAAGAGTTTCAATGTCGTAAGGAACTCCAAGAAAAATGTTGAAGGAGAAAAAATCATTTCTGGTAAACCCCTATTCGGACTAGATTATAAGTACGAGGGGATGCTGATAGCTATGATAGAACATCCGCCTGCATTCGGAATGAAGCTGAAAGATTTTGATGCGACTGAAACTTTGAAAATGCCGGGTATTAAAGATGTATTCAGACAAACACTCTATGAAGATGGTTTTGAACAAGGTGGATTTGATACTCGCAGTTTCAATGAGTTGCTTGTAGTAGTGGGTAAAACCACCTGGGAAGTAATGAATGCACGCAAAAAGTTAAAAGTGACCTGGGAGCCTATTGGAGATACACTTAAAAATACAATGGGTGGCAGAAATGGGAAAACTGAAATAACTGTTCCCGGAGAGCTTGAAACCACTACAAAACAACTCGAAAAATTCAAGGAGTATGCTGCGAAGCCAGCTCAACAACTAAGAAGAGATGGAGATCCAGAAACGGCGTTTAAGAATGCAGCTCAGGTTATTGAGCGGACTTATAATGCTCCGTTTTTGGCACATAACTGCATGGAACCGATGAACTTCTTTGCTCATGTAATGGATGACAAGGCGATTGTAGCCGGTCCCTTGCAGGCACCGGGTTGGTCTGAACCAACACTCGCCAAACTGATAAATCTCCCTGCCGACAAAATTGAAATCCAAATGACCCGAATGGGTGGGGGTTTTGGTTTAAGGGCTTACGGACATTACATCTATGAGGCAGCTCTAATCTCAAAAAGAATAAAAGCACCTGTTAAACTTGTATATACTCGTGAAGATGATATGACTTACGGTATCTATCGTCCTACATACACTACCACTTACCGCGCAGCATTGGACGCAAATAAAAATCTGATCGCTCTACATGTTAAAGGTGGGGGTATTCCAGAACATGCTATTCACGCGAATCGTTTTCCGGCAGGTACCATTGATAATTACCTGGCTGAAGGTTGGCGAATTCCTTCCAATATTACTACAGGTGCGTTTCGTGCACCGGGTTCGAATTTTGCTGCTGCTTCAGAACAAATGTTTCTGGATGAACTTGCTGAAGCAATGGGCAAAGATCCGATCGATTTTAGGCTTGAACTTTTAAAGAGGGCAAAGGAAAATCCAGTCGGTAGAAATAACGAATACAACGCCGACCGCTACATGAGCGTTCTACAATTGGTTAAAGAAAAATCTGGATGGAACAACTCGGAGAATAAAAAGTACAGTCGTGGAGTAGCGGCTTATTTTTGCCATAATTCCTACGTAGCACATGTGGTAGATATGGTTATGAGAGATGGTCAGCCTTATGTTGAACGGGTGACCAGTGCAGCCGATTGTGGCATTGTCATTAATCCTGATGCTGCTATAAATATGATAGAAGGTGCTGTGGTGGATGGTATTGGAAATGCTTTTTATGGTGGGTTAACAATGGTGAACGGTGAGGTTCAACAAAAGAACTTTCACCAGTATCGCATGATCAGAATCAATGAAGCGCCAAAAAAGATTGACGTCCATTTTGTTCAGAATGAAATAGATCCTACCGGGCTTGGTGAACCTCCTTTTCCCCCGGTATTTGGTTCCGTAGCCAGTGCTATGTACAAGCTAACAGGGAAGCGTTTTTATAACTTTCCTCTTATTAAAGAATTCAATAGCCTTAATAAAGCATAAACTATTTCATTTATGATCACCTTAAACATCAATAAAAAAAATTACAATATAGATGTAGATCCTAATACTCCGCTCTTGTGGGTACTTAGAGAACATATCAATCTTGTAGGAACAAAATTTGGTTGTGGGGTTGCTCAATGTGGTGCGTGTGTAGTGCATCTGAATGGAGAAGCAGTTCGTTCCTGCGTTACAAAAGTAAGCCGTGCAGTCGGACAAAAAGTTGTAACCATTGAAGGGTTATCAGAGAATGAAAATCATCCTTTACAGAAAGCCTGGATAGAAAATGACGTTTCTCAGTGTGGCTATTGCCAAGCCGGTCAAATTATGTCAGCTGCTGTTCTTTTAAGAGAGAATAAAAATCCTACAGAACAGGATATTGACAATGCAATGGCTGGCAATATCTGTAGATGTGGAACTTATTTAAGAATAAGAGATGCTATTCTTCTTGCAGCTGAAATGCAGCGAAAAGAAAAGAAATAAATACGGCATTATCTAACAGTAAACTCATTTTGATTATGAAATCCTTTTTTAATAAGCATAGTTACATTTTACCGAGAAGAATGCTGATGGTAATGTTTGTGATCATTATTGTCATTGGCGTTGCGAACTCCGCTTTTATGGCTACTAGTAATGCTGAAAATCTGGAATTGCAGCAGAAAAAAGCTTTGGACAGTGTTGCCTCAGTAAAAGCTTTTGCGGATGTTTATAGTGTTCTTATGAGTCCTCGTTGTATGAACTGTCATCCTGCAGGAGATGTGCCACTACAGGGAGACGACAGTCATCCTCACGCAATGTCGCCAAAGCGGGGTAAAGACGGTCATGGGATTTATGCTATGAAATGTGGCAATTGTCATCAACCTGAAAATACACCAGGATTGCATATGCCTCCTGGAAATCCTAAATGGGCTTTGCCACCATCAAATATGAAAATGGTGTTTGAAGGAAAGAAACCGCGCGAGTTAGCTTTACAGATTATGGATTACAATCGTAACGGGCATCTGAACAAAGCACAGCTGATTGAACACGCCAGAGATACACTTGTTAAAGCAGCCTGGAATATGGGCGAAGGCCGTAAACCACCGCCATTAACTTATAAGGAATTTGTTAAGGCGTGGGATACATGGATAGAAAAGGGTGGATATGCACCTAAACAATAAAAAAGTAAAAAGCTGGTCTAAATTAACCCACTTTTTATTGGGCTCAAAGATTGACGGCCTAAAATTTCTATTTGTCCCGATCTAAGTCTGACAAAATCAACCAATTAGCATAGTCCAATCCTCAATAATCTCATTCGATAAATACCCCGATCCCGCTACAGAATAAAAACGAAAGCCCATAGAACTTGATTCTGTGGGTTTTTTTTATGTCTTTACCAATACTTATTCAGCTAGCAAAAAAGGTTCAGATTGGTGTATTAGACATCTGAATGCTGAAATTTCTATGCGTTTAAAATCAATAATTAAACATAAGATGAATTCAACTACTACATAGCTATTTTTTATACCTTTTTTAATGAAACGGATATACACTACTATCAAAAATCAAGGTGCAGAAATGGGAATAGCACGGCACCATTTTCACGATATGAGGTGCGTTGTTTCATTTGCCCCTGGTTGTACGCCTGACGGCTCAGTTCATTAAAATTCTAAATTATTTGGTTATATTGTAGAGATAGAAAGCTTTAAAATCAAACACAATCTAACTTTTATATATTAATTATTTTTTTAATAAACTTATGATTGGGCCATTAATAACCAACTATGCGATCAAAATTTCTAACAGCTATAATTGATAATAGCCCTGAAAGTATCGTCCTCATAGGAAAAAATCATGAGGTATTAGCATTTAATAGAACGATTAAAGAAGTATTGTTAAAATACCACAATAAAGAACTTAAAGAAGGAGATTTATACTATCCCGACTTTGTAGTTGAAGATAATCAGGACTTATACCTGACTGCATTTAAAACCGCAATAGCTGGAAAGCCTTTCATAGTTCAGAATTTAACAAAGAATGAAAATGTAAGCCGTTGGTTTGAGTATAGAATGCTTCCTGTTTATGACCATAAAGAGCTAATTGGGGTAACATTAAGTGCTAAAGACATTACAACCGAAAAAGAAGCTGAAATTAAGATCATTGAACTTTCCAGAAAGTTCAAGGCTATTCTGGATAATACCGAGGACTCTATTACTTTACTGGATACAAATTATAAAATTTTAGCATTAAATCAGGTTGCAGAAAAAACAATTCAGAATAATACTCAAAAGGGCGATTTTATTGGGGCTGATTTTAGAAATTATATACCTGATACAGAGAATTCATTTTATCAATATTATCCAAAAGCATTAGAGGGGGAGATTTCTTCCGTAGAGATTTCTTATAAAAATATCAATAACGAATTGATATGGTATCAAACAGTATTCAATCCTGTTTATGATACAGAATGTAAGCTTATGGGGGTGTCGATATTTGCAAAGGATATAACCAATCAAAAAAAACTGGAGCAAAAATTAGTAGAGAGCGAGAAACGATTTCAAAAAATTATATCCTTAGCGCCTGTTGGCATAATTATAACTAATAAAGGATTTCAGATTAATTATGCAAATCATTGTGCTACTGATATTTTTGAATTCGATGAAGCTGAAATTCACAATCAGAATTTAATTGAATTGATAGAGAATTTTTCAATAGGAAATAGTAATAATAATATTAAAGTAGATGATCTGGATACTGACATCGATACTCCATTATTTATTCAGGAGAAATTTGTAGGAAAGAGTAAAAATGAAAAACTTATTCCTGTTCTACTGAGTTCCAGTGCTTTTTTTAATAAAGGAGACTTATTTTATATTTTTACAGTGGAGGATATTTCTGATATTAATCAGAAAAACCTGATTATCGAAAAACAAACAGAGAAACTGCGGGATTTGGCATGGTATCAGTCTCACATTTTCAGAGCCCCATTATCAAGTATTTTAGGTTTGTGTAAACTGATTTCTCTACAACATTCTGATAATGTAGAGCTAAATCAAAAAATATCCTATCTCTTAACATCAGCCACTCAATTAGACAATATTGTGCGTGAGATAGTTAGAGAATCTGAAGCAATCAGTAAAAATCAAATTTAATTCAATCATCGTTATTCAATTCCTGATCCTGCTATATAAGAAAAGTAGAATAAATAATATTCCGGCTTTTGCTTCTATATTCAACATCTGGTCATTGATCTTAAGTATTCCCTCTCATTGAAATAGGACAATCGTTTGCACTTCAAATAAATGGTATTAATGGTTAGGTTTGACCAGAAAGCTTTTATGTAGGTTGATTCACGATAAAATTCTACGCAGGAATTCAATAAAACAGATAAATACTATTACATAAAGAAGCTTTCTTTTAAAGCTATTCAGATATGGTAATCGGGAACGGAATGTTAAATCAGACAAACACATTTTTATTCGAAAAAATTCACACAGTCATCTATTCGTCTGCTGAAATACTTTCAAAAACAATAGCGGCAGAAATAGCAGACATTATCACTGAAAAACAAAGCCGCGGTGAAAAAACTGTACTCGGACTTGCCACCGGCTCAACGCCTAAAGAAATTTATAAGGAACTTATCCGTATGTACAGGGAAGAAGGCTTGAGTTTTAAAAATGTTGTATGCTTTAACCTCGACGAATATTACGCACTTCCAGCCAATGCATGTCAGTCTTACAGGCAATACATGAAAGAAAATTTATTTAATCATGTAGATGTGGATATGAGCTTATGTTTTATCCCGGCCACAGACATAATACAGCAGGATGTAAAAAAGCATTGTGAAGCATATGAAGAGAAAATAGCAGCGTTTGGTGGTCTTGATTTTCAGTTACTGGGTATTGGCAGAAACGGGCATATTGGGTTTAACGAACCCGGCTCTCATATAAATTCTGTAACCCGGTTAATTACACTTGATTTTACAACAAGATCTGATGCTGCATGTGAATTTGGCACAAAGAGTAATGTGCCCAGAAAAGCCATAACGATGGGAGTGGCCACAATTATGAAGGCGAAACGCATAGTACTGGTAGCGATGGGAGAGAGAAAAGCTGAAATAGTTAAAAAAGCAGTTGAAGGGCCAGTTACAGAATTTATACCTGCTTCGTATTTACAGGGACATAATAATACAACGTTTGTACTCGACAATTCAGCAGCAGCAGCGCTTACCAGAATAAAAACGCCCTGGTTAACAGATGATGTAAACTGGGACGTAAAGACAATAAAGAAAGCGGTAACTCACCTGGCAATTACTTTGAACAAACCCATTTTAAAATTAACGGCTAATGATTATAATGAAAATGGGTTAAGTGATTTGCTTGCATTGTATAAGCAGGTACATGACCTGAATATTGACGTATTTAATCAACTCCAGCAAACTATTACAGGATGGCCAGGCGGCAAACCTGGTGCCGATGATACAAACCGACCGGAAAGAGCATGGCCTGAGAAAAAAAGAGTGCTGATATTTAGCCCGCATCCGGATGATGATATTATTTCAATGGGAGGAACATTTCAGCGTCTGGTTGATCAGGGACATGAAGTTCATGTAGCTTATCAGACCAGTGGAAATATTGCAGTGGCAGACGATGAGGCATTTCGGTTTGCTGAATTTGTATATGACTTCAACAATCAATTTGCTATTAAAAGCCCCGAAGCAGAAAATATATTTAGTGAAGCACTCGAATTTTTGAAAACCAAAGAAAATGGTAAAAAAGATATCCAGTCATTGCGATACATAAAGGGATTAATAAGAAAAGGGGAAGCAAAAAGCACCTGCAGATTTGTAGGTGTTCATACGGACAATATACATTTTTTAAACCTCCCCTTTTATGAAACAGGAACCATAGAAAAAAAACCAATAGGTGAAGAAGACTATCGAATTATTGCAAACTGTATTGAATCAATAAAGCCTCATCAGATATATGCTGCCGGAGATCTGGCTGATCCTCACGGCACACATAAAGTATGTTTAGATGGAATTTTTGAGGCAATACATCGATTGAAGTATAACGACTTTATGAAAGATTGCCGGGTATGGTTATATAAGGGAGCCTGGGCAGAATGGGATATTGACTTAATTGAAATGGCTGTTCCTATGAGTCCCGATCAGGTGCTTAAAAAGCGATATGGTATATTTAAGCACCAGTCACAAAAAGATGGGGTGGTTTTTCAGGGTGCCGACAGCCGGGAATTCTGGCAAAGAGCAGAAGACAGAAATAGGGAAACTGCATGCTTGTATAATAAACTAGGACTTGCTGAGTATGAGGCAATGGAAGCATTCGTAAGATGGCATTTTGCATAACAAACCTGAATTATTTCCTACTTTTAATATCCTGAAACTAATAACCTGCATTCGTGGATAAACTGCCAACTATTAAAGAAATTGCTGTACGACTCAATGTGTCGGTGTCTACAGTATCAAGGGCATTAAGCAACCATCCACGAATTGGCCTTGGTACCAAACAGCGGGTACAGCAATTGGCTAAAGAATTAGGATATGAGCCAAATACGCAGGCTATTTTTTTTAAACAAAAAAAGACACACGTTATTGGTGTGATCATTCCCTATATCAGGGAAGACTTTTTTTCACAGGCAATAAGTGGTATTGAATCTGCAGCTATTGAACACGAATACACCATTTTATTTGGTCAGAGCTACGATGAGCTGGAACGGGAAATAAAAGCTGTTTCGGCAATGAAAAAACAAAGAGTTGATGGGTTAATCATTTCTTTATCTAAAGAAACGAACAAATACAATCACCTGGAAGCATTGAAAAAGTATGATATACCGGTTGTTTATTTTGATCGGGTACCAACAATGACAGATTCACATAAAGTATTTTGTAACTTATATAAAGGTACTATAGAATTGGTAGGATGGTTATTTAACAATGGGTACAGAAACATTGCATTCATTAATGGTCCGGATAAATTAAGAGCCAGTAAAGAAAGGCTAAAAGGATATATTGACGGAGTATCGAAACACCAGTTAAAAGTAGATATGCAACTGGTAGAAACGACCGACTTGTCGAAAGAAGGAACCGAAATGGCAATGAAAAAACTACTAGGGCTTAAAAAACTTCCACAGGCAATTATTACTTTCAACGATTATGTTCACATGGATGCTACGCAGTATGCAGCAAGAAATAATATAGCAGTGAACAAACATATTATTTTTGTAAGTTTTGCCAACCTGCCTATCACAAGTTATACAGCTTTTCCTCCACTGGCTTCTATTGAACAGCATCCTTACAGGCAGGGTGAAAAAGCAATGGATATTTTGATGACCATTCTGAAAAATAAAGAAACACAGGAAGTTTTGCCGAATACCTATTATACCGAAGAGCTTGCCCCCTCTCTTGTAGCATATAAGCAACTGTAGTTCTATAGTGTTTGTATCATTAATTTTTTATCATACACATCTTAATCTTACATCTACAAAAGACTTCTTTTTTTTCATCATGCGCAACCGTTTGCGCATGATATGACTGCAGATAAATTGATGATTTGATAACAACTGCAAACTGTTTTTTCAAAATTTGCGCACCCGTTTGCACAGTTTTTTATTAATAATTCAACCTAAACTTGATTATTAATTCAAAACTAAAACGGTTGCTGCATGAAAAAATCAAAACAAAGTTTTCATCGGGTATCATCATATCTGGTACTACTTTTTCTCGTGTTCACAACGATTGTACTGCAGAGAGCAAATGCACAGGCAAAAAGTGAAAAACTTATTATCAGTGGAACAGTAACTGATAACAACAACCAATCGCTCGCAGGAGCTAACGTTGCAATAAAAGGGAAAAAAACAGTGGCCGTTACCGATGCAGGTGGAAAATTTTCAGTTGACGTATTCAAGGGAGATGTATTAGTCATTTCTTATGTTAATATGACACCTGCAGAAATTGTAGCTGAAAAAAGCGGACCCATAGAAATTAAATTACAGACACAGGATAAACTACTTGAAGAAGTAGTAATTGTTGGCTATTCATCTAAAAAAGCAAAATATCTCTCCAGCGCAGTATCTACAGTTTCCGGCGATAAGCTGAGAGATGTTACATCAAACAACCTTGCAAGTTTGTTACAGGGTAAAGCTCCGGGTGTATTGGTATCTTCTGCTTCGGGTGACCCAACTTCAGGATCCAATATTCTTATCCGTGGTGCCGGTACCATTTCTGCAGGCTCTGGGCCGCTGGTAGTAGTTGATGGAAATATAGGAGGAACCTATAATCCTTCTGATGTGGAATCTGTTACTATATTGAAAGATGCAGCAGCAACGGGTCTGTATGGTTCAAGAGCAGGAAATGGTGTAATGATTATTACAACAAAGAGTGGAAAAGCCGGAAAATCAAAAATTGAATTCAGTTCTGTTGTTGGTTTAAATAATGCCACAACCGGAAATTTTAAATTAATGAATTCACGTCAGCTGTTCGATTATCTCTCCAGCTTTTCTACCCCCGATCCTGCAATGGTTAATACCAATACAAACTGGTGGGATTTAACTTTCAGACAGAGTCTCACACAAAACTACACACTGTCTGCTTCAGGTGGAAACGACAAAACGCAGTACTATATATCCGGAAATTTGTATAAAGAAGAGGGTACATTAATTGAAAACGATAAAACCGCTCACAATTTTCGCACCAACCTTACTCATCGATTCTCCAATAAATTGAAGTTGAGTGTATTACTTAATGGCATTTATACCAAAGATAAGTATAACCCTGAAGGTGGATTATACCAGGCATATACTTACCTGCCTTTCGACGCAGCCTATGGTACAGATGGTAGACCTGTCGATTCCCGCTATGTACAATGGTATGGGAGAGATCAAAGCAATTATCTGTATTCTATGCAGTATAATTCTTCTAATGCGAGGAGTTTTAATTTAAGCAGTGATGTTAATATTGATTATACAATTACCAGGCACCTCAGTTTTGCAACTTATAATAGAGCATCATTTTTTGATTATAGCAGCAGGTCATTCTATGATAAAAGATCGCAGGGAGGTGCCACAAATGGTGGAGAATTATACAATAGCGAATCCTTTTCAAAAACATTTGTAAGTTCAAACAGACTCAGATATGAGAACAGTTTTGGCAATCATAACATCGCTGTATTAGCTGTAGGTGAAGCCACCCAGTCTGCTTATGATGTATTGTCAACTTCAGTAAAAGGACTTCCTCCGGGCCGGCCCTTTGCATCAACAGCCACAGCAGTAATAAACGTTCCAACAGGAGGCAGAAACGAATACAGCTTCCACAAATACCTGGCGCAGGCTGATTATAATTTTGCTAATAAATATTTTGCAGTTGCTTCATTTGTCCGCGACAGGTCATCCCGCTTTGGGAATAATAATTCAGCCGCTAATTTTTATCAGTTAGGAGCATCCTGGATAGCGACAACAGAGAATTTCATGAAAGGAATCAATGCAATTAATTTTCTGAAACTTCGGATAAGTTATGGTACAACAGGTAATGCTGAAATTGGTGATTATGCTTCATTGGGTTTATACTCATTATCGACATCATCGAGCTATGCCGGTCAGCCAGGTGCAGCACCATCACAAAAAGCAAACCCGAATCTTACCTGGGAAAAACAGAAAGCCGCCAATATCGGGATAGATATTACGCTCTTGAAAAGAATTGAATTGAGTGTTGATGTATACCAGAAAACAGCAGAAGATCTGTTATATAGAAAGCCTTTACCTGCAACAACCGGTTACAGTTTCATCTTTGAAAATGTTGGTAGTGTTAGAAACAGGGGAATAGAATTCAGTCTTACTACTAAAAATATAATGAAAAGAGATTTTACCTGGGAAACAAACCTCAATATGGCGTTTAACAGAAACAAAGTACTGTCATTAAATGCCGGAGCGTTGTACAGCAATCCAGGTGCGGCCCAGCCAATAGGGGTAGGATATGATATGGATGCATGGAACCTGCCGGTTTGGGCAGGTGTAGATCCTTCAAATGGTGATCCGCTTTGGGAAAAGGTAGTGATGGATGCCAATGGAAAAAAATATGTTACATATACCAATAACTATAATTCAGTAGCCAATGCTACTTCAAGACAATACCTCGGTAAATCATCAGCCCCGAAATTCTCAGGTGGTATTTCAAATACCATTACATACAAAGGCTTTACGCTATCGGCATTTATGAATTTTGTGTATGGTAACTATGTGTATAATGATACCCGTTTTTATTATGATAATGATGGTAACTACGATTCATACAACTCAATGGTATTTCCAAAAGAGTGGACACGCTGGCAGAAAGCTGGTGATATAGCTACGCACCCCAGAGCATTACCCGGAGGAAATAAACTTTCAAATGCATCTTCATCACGTTACCTGGAAGATGGAAGTTATATCCGTTTGAGAAATATTACACTCGGTTACAACCTGCCCACTAACTTTTTAGAAAAGATGAAAATTTCAAGTGCCAGGGTATTTATTAGCGGTGATAATTTATGGACCGGTACCAATTTTTCAGGTCCAGATCCGGAAGTGGTGTTAAGTTCCGGTGTATCCAGCTTCAGGTACCCAACCAGTAAAAAAATCTTGTTTGGATTAAGCGTTTCATTCTAAATACTAAAAGCGATTAATATGTATAATTATAAATCAATCATACTTGCGGTTACTCTTGTTCTGTTGCTTAGCGCTTGCAAGAAAAACTTTGAGCCATCAACTGCAATTGATGAAAACTCTGCATTAACCAATGCTGCTGATATTGAAACGGCTACTATTGGAACATATGCAGTATTGAGAAATCCTGCATATGTTAGAAGCAGTCATTTTTTAATGGAATACCCTGGTGATGAAATTGCACAAGGCCAGAACTCATCCGACGACCTTTCCAGGGCATACAGGTACAACCATATTACTACCTCAGGACATGCTACCAATTTTTGGGTACAGTCTTATTTCGTAATAGGTGCAGCTAATAAAATTATCGCAGCCATTCCTGATAACAGCTCAGCAGATCTGCGTCAACTGAAAGGAGAAAATCTGTTTTTACGTGCCATGATGCATTTTAATCTGGTACGTGTGTTTGGAAGACCATACCCGCAAAACAGTGGTGACAATCCCGGTATCCCTGTTCTGAAGGAAGATCTCACAGAAGAACAAAAACTCACCATATCGAGAAGTAAAGTAAAAGACGTATATGCATCTGTTATTGCTGACCTTACCAATGCAGCAGATATGATGACGTTGCCCAAAGCCAATCCATTTGCCTCAAGGCAGGTAGCAAATGCATTATTGGCAAGGATATATCTGTATATGGAGAATAATGACAAAGCCATTGAGTTTGCCAATAAAGTGATTAATTCAGGTAATTATAGCTTGTTATCGCAAAGTGAATTCCCTAATTATTTTAAAATGGCGCCGGAAGGAAACAGTGAAACCATATTCTGTATCCGGCATACAAAAACAGAAGATCAGGATTTTTCAGCTATTGGCTCAATGTATTACAGTGGTGATGCAAATGGAAACCCGGCTGGGCAGGCACAAAGTGGTTGGGGAGAGATATACGCATCGAAAAAGTATTATGATTTTCTGAGCACTAATCCCGCTGATAAAAGACAGTCTTTTCTTTCTCCATACAGGATAAATGGTGTATTACAGTATAATACAAGGCTCACACCCAATACACCTATGTATTATATCAACAAATACAACTTGCAGGAAGGTATTATTAATCTTAGTTCCCCGGTATACATACGCCTGGCTGAAATGTACCTGATAAGAGCAGAAGCCAATGCTAAATTGGGTAATGCACAACTTGCTTTGGATGATGTTAATCTGATCAGGCAAAGATCAGGTCTGTCAGGAACAGCATTGCACACCGTAGCAAGTATTGCATTGAGCAGCAAGTCTGTACTGGATGTTGTATTGGAAGAAAGATGGCTCGAATTGGCATTTGAAGGACATCGTGCTTACGATTTATTCAGAAATGGTAGATCGGTAGTACGTAACTATCCTGGCACACATGCATTAAATGTTACACCGAATAATATCAACCAGACAATTACGGCAGCGGATAACAGGGTAGTTTTCTTTATACCTGAAAGTGAAAGAGCAAAAAACCCTAATCTTACACAAAATCCATAATAAGTTATTGGTTTCATATTAATTAATAGAATGTGATTATCCCTAACAAAAAATACAAATGAAAAAGAAACAATTAATATATATCGCAATGCTTGTTTCAGGTCTGGCAACTATTGTTGGTTGTAATAAATCGGAAGCAATACTTTTTACAGATAAATCAACAGTTGCAAAAGCCGATAAAACTGGCTGGACAGCAACTGCAGATAGTGAAACGCCGGATGGCTGGGAGAATACCGGAAAAGGATCTGCTACGATTGATGGAAATATTAATACCTACTGGCATACCGATTATTCGGTGGTAGTTCCGTATCCACATTGGGTATTGATTGATATGAAAAATAATAAGAACATTGTTTCTGTCGATATTGCAAACCGACAAAGAGCAGGTACTCCCAATACAGTGGGAATGAAAACATTTAAGATAGAGGGAAGTACAGATGGAACGAGTTTTACAGGTTTAGGGCAGTTTAATTTTGCCATAACAAACGACTTCCAAAGTTTTCCTGTTTCATCTGAAAAGGCGTATCGCTATTTAAAAATAACCGCATTAACACCACAGGTGGCCGGAACCAATCATACGTTCCTGGCAGAAATTGATGTGTTTACAACAAAATAGTTGTTGTAAAGGGTGACTTGATAAAAAGGTCTTGAAAATTTCTCTCATAAGTTCGACAGGTTTATAGGCAAACAACTCCGGCCATCTGGCCGGGGTTTTTCTTACCCGTATTTAATATTAAAAAATCATCGATGGTAACGAATAATATATTTTCTGTTTCTGCGAATGTCCTGTTACTGCTGTTTACCTTAACCGCAGCTTGTAAAAAAGACAAAATAACATCTCCTGGTTCATCTGCGCCTTCCGTTATTACTCCGGCAACTAATATTGCTGTTCCAATTGGGGGTAACGCATATATTACACAATCGGTAAGTGGTTTTACAGAAAAAATCAATGAAAGTGGATTAACAAATTGGATCGCTACAAGTACCACTATAAGTGTTTACTTTAAAGCAGGACAAACTGGTCAGTTAGACCTGGCTATCAAGGCAAAAACAGATCCGGCCGGAAGCAGTGTGGTAAAAGTTTTGGTAAATGGCAGTCCTTTTACTGTTAATATTAGCGGAGCTTCTTCAAAAACATATTTTGCAGGAACAGTAAATATTGCCACTGCTGGATATGTAAAAGTAGATTTACAGGGTATCAGTAAAACAGGTACTTCTTTTGCAGAAGTATCGGATATAATGATTGGCGGCACTGCTACTACAGCGAACCTTTTTTTTGCAAATGACGCTGCTAATTATTATTGGTCAAGAAGGGGGCCATCATGTCATTTGAGTTATACAGTACCAACTGGTGATATGGAATATTTTTACAGCGAACTCACTGTTCCGGTAGGGGAAGATAAAATCGGATCATACTTTATGGCCAATGGTTTTGGTGAAGGATATTTCGGTATCCAGGTAAATTCACCCAGCGAAAGAAGGGTGCTGTTTTCTGTATGGGATCCATCAGCAGGACAAACTACATTGGTAAGAAAAGGTACCAACGTGACCGCCGGAAGGTTTGGGGGAGAAGGAACTGGTGGACAGAGCTATATGATTTTTAACTGGCAGGCTGGTACTACTTATAAATTTCTTACACATGCTAAACCCGATGGAGCAGGGAATACAATTTATACCTCCTGGTTTTTTACACCGGAAACAGGCAGCTGGACATTGCTCGCTACTTTTACAAGACCTAATACCAGTAAACATCTCACAAATTTTCATGGGTTCCTTGAAAACTTCTATGACTACAATGGTTATTTCGGAAGAAAAGCCCACTGGACCAATCAATGGGTACGAACTGCGGCAGGTGTATGGAATGAAGTAACAGCTTTTAAGTTTACTGTAGATGCAACAGGTAACAATAAACAGCGAATGGATTTTGCAGGTGGAGTAGAGAATGGGAAATTCTTTTTACAAAATGGCGGCTTCTTTGCCAATAACATAACACCCGGCACTATGTTTACCAGAACAGCTACAGGTATTTCTCCAATAATTGATTTTACCAGTTTGCCTTAACAATAAAAATTGAACACAATGAACAGGAAAGAATTTGTAAAAAATACAGGACTTGCTGCTGCAACGCTGGCCATATTACCAGCGGATAAATTATTTGCTTCAGCAGCGGATACAAAAATTAAAATTGCCATGATTGGTGTTGGCCTCCGCGGGCAAAACCACCTTGACCTGGTACTAAGAAGAAATGATGTGGAGTTGGTTGCTATTTGTGATATTGATGATAGAATGCTTACGAGGTCAAAAGAAATGGTTGTAAAGAGCGGTAAAAAAATGCCTCAGATTTTTACCGGCGATCTCTATGCATGGAAAAAAATGCTTGAAATGAAAGGAGGCATAGACGGAATTATCATCGCAACTCCATGGGAATGGCATAAAGAGATGATTATTGGTTCCATAGAAGCAGGAATTAAATACATTGGTAGTGAAGTAATGATCGGTATCACATTGCAGGATCATTGGGATGTTGTAAAAGCAGCGGAAAAATACAAAGCGCATGTAATGATGCTCGAGAACGTATGCTATCGAAGAGATGTAATGGCTATACTGAATATGGTAAGGCAGGGCTTATTTGGCGAAATGATACATCTTCAGGGTGGCTATCAACATGATTTGAGAGATGTGAAATTTAACAATGGTACGAAAGCGTATGGTGGAGGATGTGAGATTGGTGATAAAGCCTGGAGCGAAGCAAGCTGGAGAACACATCATTCGATTCACAGAAATGGAGATTTATACCCAACACATGGAATTGGGCCTATTGCACATTGTATAAATATTAATCGTGGAAACAGGTTTGTGAATATCTCATCTTTCTCAACAAAGGCAAGAGGATTACATGAACATGTGATAAAAAATTGTGGTCCTGATCATCCTAATGCTAAGATTAAGTTTAAGCTAGGCGATGTAGTAACCACATCAATTGGCTGTGCAAACGGGGAAACAATTTTATTACAGCATGATACCAATTTGCCACGACCTTACTCATTAGGTTTCCGTGTGCAGGGAACAGAGGGGATATGGATGGATTTAAACAGAGGGATTTATATTGAAGGAAAATCTCCAAAGCCTCACCAGTGGGATGAGGCTAAGATTTGGCTGGATAAGTATGATCACCCATTATGGGCAAAATGGAGCAAGGAAGCTCAGGGTTCCGGACATGGTGGCATGGACTTTTACGTTATTCATTCTTTTGTTGAATCAATAAAAAGAAATGCACCAACACCAATGGACGTGTATGATGCGGCAGCCTGGAGTGCCATTACACCATTAAGTGAAATGTCGATAGAAAAAGGAAATGAAACAATTGAGTTTCCTGATTTTACTGGCGGACAATGGATGTACAGAAAGCCCGTTTTTGCATTAAATGATGAATATTAAAAGGCCTAATTAAGAGAACGTTCATGCTTGAATCAGTATTAAACCAGTATGGAATTGTAGAAAAGTCATTGGTAGTAGAAAATTTTGGTAGTGGATTGATTAACAATACCTGGAAAATTTCTGAAAACGGTAATGCTTTTATTGTACAGAAAATAAATACAAATGTTTTTAAAAAACCGGGCGATATAGAGCAAAATATAGATTTAATCGCCGGTTTTTTGAAAATACATAACCCAGACTATTTATTTGTTTCTCCGTTGCAGGCTGTTAATGGTAAGTCGATGGTATACGCAAATGAGGAAGACTTTTACAGGGCTTTCCCATTTGTTCCGGGATCATATTCGAAAGATATTGTTGAAACACCAGAGCAGGCTTTTGAAGCTGCCACACAGTTTGGTAGGTTTACAAAAAAACTGAAAGGGATAGATGTAACAAAACTTAAAATTACTATTCCATCATTCCACGACCTTGCTTTACGATACAACCAGTTTTTAACAATAATTGAAACAGGAAATAAAAAACGGTTAGCAGAATCTGCTGAGTTGATCAGACAATTAAAAGACTGGTCATATATAGTGGATGTTTACGAGCGAATAAAAAGGCAATCAACTTTTAAATTGCGGGTAACCCATCACGATACTAAAATAAGCAATGTACTGTTTGATAAACTCGATAAAGGCTTATGTGTAATTGATTTGGATACGGTAATGCCAGGCTATTTTATCAGCGATTTGGGTGATATGTTCAGAACCTATCTTTCCCCCTGCAATGAAGATGAAAAAGATTTTTCAAAAGTGATTGTCAGGCCTGATTTTTTTGAGGCTATTACGGCCGGATATCTTAGTGAAATGGGGAAAGAATTGACAAACGATGAAAAAGAACATTTCATATATGCCGGTGAGTTCATGATATATATGCAGGCTATCCGTTTTTTTACTGATTATATCAATGGAGATATTTATTACCAGGCCAGATACGATAAACACAATTTAGTTCGTGCGCAAAACCAGGTTGCATTATTACAGGCCTATCAAAAAGAGAAGGAGTGTTTTACCCGGATTGTTGGGAAATACCTGTAAAATATAAAGTGGTCTGTAGATAGTATATCTGTCTTTGGATAGTGAGGATAGTTAAAACAACTTAATAGGCTAATAATTTCTGTAAAAGTGGAAAAGAATATATTGGTAACCGGTGGATTAGGCTATATAGGTTCTCATACAGTAGTTGAATTATTGCAAGCTGGGTTTAATGTAATTATAGCAGATAACCTGAGTAATGCTGATATCTTCATTTTATCGCGTATTCAGGAAATTACGAAAAGGGAACCTGTATTTCTTGAGATTGATTTGTGTGATTACGAAGCTACTCAAACTATTTTTCAGCAATACAAAATTGATGCAGTCATTCATTTCGCTGCCTTAAAATCAGTATCTGAATCTGTTGCAAATCCACTTTTCTATTACCAGAATAACCTTGGGTCGCTGATGAACGTTTTGCTGAGTATGAAAAAATACAGGGTCAGGAATATTGTATTTTCTTCATCAGCTACTGTTTATGGAGAACCAGATAAATTGCCGGTAACGGAAAACAGTCCTTTTAAAAAAGCCTTATCTGCATATGGAAGTACCAAGCAGATGGGAGAGGAAATATTGGAGAGTTCCGCTGCAAATGGTTTTGCAGATATAATTGTATTACGGTATTTCAACCCGGTAGGAGCACATGAATCTGCTTTAATAGGCGAGTTGCCCAGAGGAATACCAAATAACCTGATGCCTTTTATTACACAAACGGGGGTAGGGAAAAGAGAAAAACTTACCGTATTTGGCGATGATTACAACACAGCCGATGGCACCTGTATCCGCGATTTTATTCATGTAGTAGACCTTGCAAAAGCCCATGTGCTGGCTACAGAACGGTTGCTCAATAGGAAATATGAATCAGCGTTTGAAATATTCAATTTGGGTACCGGGAATGGATTTTCAGTGATGCAGTTGATAAATGCTTTTCAAAGAGTTACAGGAACAACACTCAATTATCAGATTGGAGGAAGGCGGGCAGGCGATATTGAATGTATTTATGCCGACGCTTCAAAAGCCAATAGAATACTTAAATGGAAAGCTGAATTGGGGTTGGATGAAATGATCAGGTCAGCTTGGAAATGGGAAAATAGTATATAGTTTCTGATGGTTTAATATTCAATATCCGGCAAAGAGTATCGAACGTCCAATATTTTTGAATTGGATATGGAGAATCTAAAGGTTCTCTGTTCGATATTCTTCGTTTTTCTTGAATCAAAAAACAAGTGTCCCGAAATACAGGTGAACTAGCTTTTAAAACAGTGTAAGTTGATATTAAGCTTTTACAGGTAATCTAAAAATAAGAAGAGCCAGTTTTATATAACCAGCTCTCCTTATGAGTTCATCAATTTATTACTTTCCTGGAATAATATCAATAATCACTGATCTGTTATAAAATCTTTCTTCTGGAAATTTATTATTGAATGGGGCAAGATTTTGGTCTTCGCCGAATCCAAAACTTTCAAATTTCACGTTTCTTTTTCCAGCTCTGTTTAAGGCATTTTCTATAATCTTTTGTGTGCCCATAGCTCTCTCATGTGACAGTGTATGATTATATTTTTCATCTCCAATAATATCTGTGTGTCCGTGAATGATCACAGTTCCATTCTCAGGGATCAATGGTGTAACTACATCGGTCAGAAATTTTTCGTAAGAGGAGAGAGCATCTGCTTTATCAAAATCAAATAAAATACTATAGCGAAGGCCCTCTTCCTTACCCTTTTCAGTTTTCATTAAGCTTACTGAACTTTCCTTTTTAATTGAACGTCCGCTAACAGTTTCACCAGTCATGATAATCTTATAATTACCAGATGCATTATCCCCCAAAATTGTTGAACCGGGAATAGATGCCCTGTCTGTATAAAAGGGGCCATAATACTTAGAGAATCCTTTCTCATCAATGACTTCCACCGACCATGATTTCATAAGTGTACTGGCACCTTCTGTATTCAATATTACATGACTATCTAACGGATCAACCTGATAAGAAGTGAATTGAACGGGTTTTAAAAAAGGTGAACTGCTTCCCCCTACTTGTAATAATAGTTCAGTTGAATTACTTTCAATATCAACTCTTCTGTCTCCTTCGCGCAATAAGTCGAGATCTTGTGTAGCATTGGGTTGCTCAGATGGAACCATAGGTTTACTTCTGCCGGTAGTATTAATTCTTGATGGGTCAATACCAAAATTAGTAACGAGATAGGTTTTGATATTCTCCGCCATTAATTTTCCTTCTTCTGGGTTATTGACAGAAGCACCGGTTAAAGTAATAGAGCTATTCGGACTATTCCTTAAACGATCTCCTTTGATATTAAGGATATTATAGTATACGGCCATTTGTCTGGCTGAACGACCTGCGTTCAGATTATCTGGTTGGTTTTGTTGTAATGCTTCTTCTTTGAAATTTGAGGCTTCTGTTTTATTGAGTTGTACATATCTGGCTGGAATATTACTGGACCCCATATCAAAGAATACAGAACTCCGTAATGGGAAAGTCTCTTTTACTTGTCTTTGTGCAGGTATAATTTTAGGTGCACGTACAGTAAAAAATATTTCTTTTTCTTCAACGGTAACAACTGTTTTTTCTGTTACTACTGTTTTAGGAGTAACGATAACTGCATCAGGAACTTTTTTCAATGCCGTTTTTTTGGTCCCGAATTTTAAAGCAACTCCCGTGCGAACAGTATATATCGACCATGTTTCAACAGAACGTGGTGAATTACCCAGATCTGTCTGAAAAGAAGCAAAAGGCGATAAAGTCATTTGCGTTTCACTGTTACGTGCCGAAACTGGAATATCAATGCCTAAACCAGCCTGAGCAGAGATTATAGTCTTACGGATATCACTCCAGTCAGCCCTGACGTCTGTTTGTTTTTCCTGTTTATAAGTAAATGCTTTTGATAAATTGATACCAACTGTTGGGCCTACAAAAACATAAAAAGCAGACGAAAATGGAGCGATTCTTAAGCTGGGTTCAATGGCTAAATAACTGAGACCTGTTGACAGGTCAGCTGGACAATTACATGGAGCCATAACTGTTTCAAATTCTCCACCACGATTATCCCATGCCACATTTAACATGCCACCCAATGTTTTATTAGGACGATATTCTGTTAGTATGGAAATATACGGACGAATACTATTGCCTTTGTGAAAGGCAGTAGGAACACTCAAACCACTATTGAGCATTTGGGTGGTACCGCGATATTGATTGAAATTAATGGCACCTGATTGTCCGAACCACCAGGTAGGTTGTACACGATTTGGTTTCTGTGCACCCGCTGTTAAGCCTGTAAAACTTACCATCAGTATCAGTGCGATGAATTGCTGAAGAGATTTATAAAAGTGTGACATAATGCGTTGTTTAATAGTTGCTGTTTGGTTAACGTTAGCCCGCAGAATTAATTTAATCCTGCGGGTAACTTAGATTTTATTGAACGTTGATAGTTGTATTCACCATGGTTACGGAAGCATTTAAAGAAAGTGCCCGACCATTTAAAACTGTTTGTACAGCATTTCCTGCTGTAGAGAAAGTAACACCTTGTGCGGCAATAATATTGCCAGACATAATTCCACCACCAGCACCATTAATGGTAGCTGAACTTCCTACATACCAGAAAACATTTTTAGCGAGGCCTCCATTGATCATAGTTACACTACGAGCACCTGCTGGGCCGGCTATACCCACTGTTAATCCGGCATCTGTTTGGAATATCCAAACTGCATTCGGATCGCCTTTGGCATCTAAAACCAGATTACCATTGCTTATTTTAAATGTTCCGCTTGCAGATTTATAAATTCCTGGTGCTAATGTAAGACCGCCTAATTCACCTGCACCTGGATCTGTTCCACCCGGTTTTGAAGCAGGAGAAATGCTGTTATAAGCTGTAGTGGCATCCGAAAGTGCCAGCGTTGCTTTAGTAAATGAAGTTGATGTTCCCGGAGCGGGAGGAGCTGTAAAAATTCCACCAGTTACATTTCCTTTATTCAGGGGTGTTTCTGTGTATACATCCGCTGTTAATCCATCATGGAAACCGGTAACAAGTGTTGAAGCAGCTGTAGTGCCCAATCCACCATTATTAATTACCGTATTTAAACCCTGATTGGTTACTCCTGCACTACCACCAAATGCACCAAATGCAGCTGCAGATCCTAATGAAGGAGGAGGTGTGAGTGTTGTGAAATTCCAAACATAATTTGCTGCTAACGTATTACCCGCCAGATCTGCAACAGCTGTAGTAATTGTGGCAACATAATTTATGTTTGCCAGCAGATTGGAAGCTGGAGTAAAAGTTGCTATTAAGCCAGAATAAGTGATTGTTCCTGCGATAGGAACAGTACCATTTCTAACTAAGAATGAGGAAGCATTAATAGATGCAGGATTCATCGACTCACTGAATGTTACAGTAATTATTTTGTTTAATGCTACACCTATTGCATTGTTGACAGGATCAGTAGAAACAACTGTAGGTCTTAAAGCATCAGGAGCTGCAGCTGTAGTGAAAGACCATGTATAATTTGTTGCAATAGTATTGCCTGCAAGATCTTTAGCACCAGTAGTTATTGTTGCTGTGTATACGGTAGATGCAGCAAGATTGGTTTGCGGTGTAAATGTGGCTATAAGACCATTATAAGTTACAGTTCCTATAACTGTAATAGTTCCATTTCTTAAAGTAAATGTCTGCGTGTTGATGGATAACGGATCCATTACTTCGCTGAATGTGGCTGTTACTCTTTTATTAAGTGCAACTCCGGTAGCCGCATTCAAAGGGTCTGAACTGACAACTGTAGGACGAACTATATCCGGAGCTGCTCCGGTTGTAAATGACCAGGTATAATCAGTAAGTAAGGCATTTCCCGCAAGGTCCGTGGCGGCCTGTGTAATAACTGCTGTGTAAACAGTATTTGCTAACAGGGTGGCTGTGGGTGCAAAAGTAGCAATCATTCCTGTATAGGTAACAGTACCCGGAACACTTGTTGAACCCTGGTTTAATTTGAAACTGCTACTCGATATAGTAACAGGATCCATCGCTTCACTGAATGTAGCCGTTAACTTTGAGTTGAGTGGAACGTTTGTAGCAGTATTTATTGGAGTTGTAGAATTTACTACGGGTCTTGTTACATCAGGTGCGGCACCTGTTGTAAAATTAAAAACATAGTTGGCAACTAAAGTATTGCCAGCAAGATCTTTTGCAGAAGTTGTGATAGTAGCTGCATAAGTTGTATTTGCTAACAAATCATTGGTAGGGAAGAATACGGCAGTTAAGCCTGAATAAGAGACAGAACCAACAACAACGCTACCTCCTGAAGTGGTATTAGCTAAAGTGAAACTTTTTGTAACAGCCAGAGAATCCATGGGTTCACTAAAAGCTACAGCAATTTTTTTGTTGAGTGATACACCGATAGCTGCATTCTCAGGATCAGTTGAAGTGATTGTTGGCGGTACAATATCTGGTCCCGCACCTGTGGTAAAACTCCAAGTAAAATCCGCGATCATCGCATTTTTAGCCGGATCTTTAATACCTGTTGTAAGTCTGCCGGTATACACTGTATTCGGCATAAGATTATTGGTTGGTGTAAATGTAGCAGTTACGCCACTATAACTTATTACACCAGCGATAGGAGTTGTGCCCTGTGTTACTAGGAATGTCGATACATTGACGGATGATGGATCTAATGCCTCATTAAAACCTGCGGTAATATTGCTATTCAAGTTAACACCTGTAGCATTATTTGCAGGAGTAGTAGTTAATACTGCCGGGCAAAGTCCTGAAAGTCCAACTTCTTCTACTACCTTTTTGCAACCTGCTGCAAAAAAAATAAGTACCAATGCGGTACACCATTTATAGTTAAAAAGTTTTAATAGAGTATCTCCAACAGTTGTTAGTCTATTACTAAGCTTGTGTAATGTTATTCTCATAATATATTGTATCATAGCTGCTTTAAAATTTGCAGAATGAGACAATACAAAACTATACTAACACTGTGCCACCTATGTTACAGGATAATAGCTATGATTTGTATATTTCACTTATCTAAGTGAAAATAAATGAAACAGATAATTGAGTTGAAGACTGTTAGTCAAAAAGTAGGTACTTATTGGTGCATTCATCTGTAACGACGATACCTTTAAAATTCAAAATGTACTCATAGTGCTATTTTAGTGTATGCTTCATGCACAATTGAGCGAATATATTTTTCGTATAGTAAATAGTGATAGTTTCAGACTCAACTTCATTTCTTTACAGGCGAATATCCGTTAGTACGAAAGTATAGTTCAAAAGAGTGCTTAGCTAGGTATTTTTGTATAGTTCAATATGAAAAGAAATAAGCGAATACTTTTACTTCTATTTTCTTAATAGTCTCACTAAGAAAATGTCTAATATTGAACCAATGAGTAAGAATAAAGTAATTAATGTAAAGCGACCCCTAAAAGTAGTACAAGTATATAGAAACGCCAGCCTCTTTGAAAAGGGAGAACATATATTTACAAATGGTCGAGATTGGCTATGTTGGCCTGAAAAAAAATCAGTAAGCGGTTATGTCAAACAGGATGATCTCTACCTGCCCGAAAAGGATGGAGGCTTCGACGAAATGAACAGGTATTCCATGGTATTTCTTCTGGATGATTTTTCTGAAAAAGAAAAAGACAGATTGTTTGCATGGAAACAAACTGTCTTTTTATTTACCCAGACTTCAGCATCGGTTGGGTTGGATTTTTTGCAGGTAAGATCTGCTGACGAAATTGAGATTTATTTCAATGGACCAAAATACCCCTGGTACCCAAAGCGGAAAGCATCTTTTCAACTCTGTACCCTGAAAAAGAATAAACCTGTTGAAATAAAACTCAATGGTAAATCAGACGGACACCACCAGCGCTACTACATGGAAGAACAATTTATTTTTGAATACCTGGGTGAGTTTACCCAATTTAAAATATTAGCTAATCAGGAACCGGCTTTTAGTAAACAGGTTCCAGGTGAAAGAAAACTAATTGACTTACGCGAATTGCTTTGGTGAGTATTCAACTATTACCAGATAACTATAGGAATATGTTTCAATAAAGAAGCCCCCGATTAGGAGGCTTCCTGGTGCTTAATAAGAACCAATATACTGCCATATAAGGTCCTCCAGAATAATGCGTCCAAGAAAATGGACAACTGAATCATAATACAGACTCTCTCTATTTCACTATTTAAAGTGTCAAAACTACAATTATAATTTTGTTAACGAATATTATTTATTATAAGCCCAGTTTTTTTAGTGATAGACGGTCTGATAATTTCAACGATTAAACGGCAGCATGTAAAGCTTCCAACTGTTAGTAATAGTAAGGCATTCAATATTTTTTATGGTAAATTGTATGACCTAAGTGAATTGCCATGCGAAAACTATTGCTGCTGACATTTATTTGTTTTTCTTTTTCTTCTTTCTCTCAAAGTGGGTTTATCAGTGTAAAAGGGAAAGAGATTATTACCCCAAACGGTAAACCTGTGCTGATTAAAGGCACCAACCTGGGCAACTGGCTGCTGCCGGAAGGATATATGTTCAAGTTTGAAAAAGTAAATGCCCCATGGATGATAGAACAGGTTTTACTTGAACTGATTGGCCCATCGGCCAATACCCGTTTCTGGAAAAAATACCTCGACAATTATGTTACAGAAACCGATATCCGCCTGTTAAAAGAAATGGGCTCCAATTCTGTGCGACTACCGTTTGATTACCGGCTTTTTACCAATGAATCTTATCTGGGTGCCAACGACAGCACCCGTGGTTTTTATTATATAGATCAGGTAGTTAAGTGGTGTAAAAAATACCAGTTGTATTTATTGCTCGATATGCACGGGGCACCTGGTGGACAAACAGGCGACAATATTGATAACAGTTATGGATATCCGTTTCTTTATACAGACAGTGGTTGTCAGCAGAAAACCATTGATATCTGGAAACGTATAGCTGCCAGGTACCGTAATGAAACCATCATACTTGGTTACGATTTACTCAATGAACCCATTGCACATTTCTTTGATCAGGATAAACTGAATCCCTTACTGGAACCATTGTATCGAAGAATTGTTGATGCCATCAGACAAACGGATAAAAATCACCTGATCTTTTTGGAAGGAGCACAATGGGCATCAAAATTCAATATGTTTTCAAAACCCTTTGATACCAAACTCGTTTATAGTTTTCATAAATACTGGACCGATACAACTCAGGAAGTAATACAGGAATATGTTGATTTCAGGAATCGATTTGATGTGCCCATTTATGTTGGCGAAACAGGTGAAAATGACGATCGCTGGATATTGGCTTTCAGAAAATTACTTGAAAAAAATAATATCGGCTGGCATTACTGGCCCTATAAAAAAATGGGAAGTACCAGTTGCCTTGTTAGTTTTCCAAAACCTGCTATGTGGGACACGCTGGTGGCCTATACAAAAGCGACCCGTACTTCACATGAAGACATACGAAAAGCCCGTCCCAAAGACATAAACAATATTCATCAGGCACTGGAAGAATTTCTGAATATGCTGCAAAGCCGAAACTATAGTTTTAATAAGGCATATATTACCGGAATTGGACTAACTGATTAAGGAATGCCCATTCAAAAGTAAAAAATCAAAAAAGTACTTTTTTTGAATTTTGACTCTTGTCTTTATACTCCCATCCGTTCATCCTAAAAATGGAGCCTGTCTTTTGCTTTACGGGCTCTTTGGCTATCTTACGTGCATGAAAACCAAAACCAACTTTTTGCGATATGGCCGTATCAGGTATATGGCATCGCTTTTTATTATGGCGGCAATGTTTACCGCAGGTCTGGCTGTTGCCCAGCGGCCCGGTGGTGGCCCGCCTCAATCTATCAAAGATGCTACTGTGGATGCCATTGTAAAGGAAGGCACAGAGAATTCGCAATTGGAGAAACTGGCACATGAACTAATGGACGGTATTGGTCCGCGCCTGGTGGGCAGTCCCAAAATGAAACAGGCAAATGACTGGGCTGTAGCCAAATATACTGGTTGGGGCATAACCTCCCGCAATGAAAAATGGGGTGAATGGCGTGGCTGGGATCGTGGTATTACCCATATAGATATGGTAGCTCCCTGGACCAAATCACTCGAAGGCACACAACTGGCCTGGAGTCCGAGTACAGGTGGCAAAACAGTAACCGGTGAAACTGTAATTATTCCTGATCTGGCAGACTCTGTTGCTTTTCAGCAATGGCTGCCCTCTGTAAAAGGTAAGTTTGTATTGGTTTCAATGCCTCAACCAACCGGTCGCCCGGATTATAACTGGGACGAGTTTGGTACCAAAGAGTCGATTGAAAAGATAAAGAAGCAAAGAACTGAGCAAACACAGGCATGGGCCAGAAGAATTTCAAAGACAGGGTATAATGCCCGCACGCTGGCCGTTGCATTAGAGAATGCAGGAGCTTTGGGGCTGGTACAGTCTAACTGGTCTAATGGATTCGGTGTAAATAAAATCTTCAGTGCCAACACCAAAAAAACACCAACAGTTGACCTTGCGCTGGAAGATTATGGTTTATTATATCGCTTAACTGAATCGGGTAGTAAACCACAGATCAGTGTGCGTGCCGATTCAAAAGAAACAGGTGTACAGCCTACTTTTAATACTATTGCAGAAATCAAAGGATCGGAGAAACCCGATGAGTATGTGATTCTATCTGCACACTTCGATTCATGGGATGGAGGAACCGGCGCAACCGATAATGGTACAGGTACTTTAACCATGATGGAAGCCATGCGTATCCTGAAAAAAATATTACCCAACCCTAAAAGAACCATTCTTGTTGGTCATTGGGGTAGTGAGGAGCAGGGCCTGAACGGGTCACGTGCTTTTGTGGAAGATCATCCCGAGATTGTAAACAATATGCAGGCATTGTTTAACCAGGACAACGGAACAGGACGGGTAAGTAATATTTCGGGTCAGGGTTTCTTACATTCTTATGAATATATCAACCGCTGGTTATCGAGAGTGCCAGGTGATATCCGGCAGCATATTACTACCAATTTCCCCGGAGCTCCCGGTGGTGGTGGATCAGATTTTGCATCTTTCCTGGCAGCAGGTGCCCCCGCATTTTCGTTGAGTTCATTAGGATGGTCTTATGGTAATTATACCTGGCATACCAACCGCGACACCTATGATAAAATTGTGTTTGATGATGTGCGTAATAATGCCATCCTTACTGCTATACTGGCTTATATGGCGAGTGAAGACAGCTCTAAAACTTCTCGCGAAAAAAGTGTCTTGCCAATCAGTCCAAGAACAGGAAAACCCGGTGATTGGCCGGCGCCTACAAAAGCTACCCGTAAAGGTGGACTGAACTAATATTATTTGACTGTTGATTAAGCAAAATGCCCCGGTGAAAACCGGGGCATTTTCTGTTAGAAGAGGCTTTGTATATAATAGATATTCAATAAGTTAAAAATATCAGGCACGCTTATTGGATGTAGTAGTATTACTACCTATTGTATTTGATTTCCTACTGCATATCAAAGGGAAACGCTATTGCGTAAGGCGTTTATTCATTCTTACTTTGCTATACTATATCATTTGTTCTGTTGTATGCAGAATGAAAAAATATAGAGGTTTTCAAATCCAATATCCACCCCCTAATGATTTCATTGTTTACCCGCAATGAAAAGGGATTAGATAACCTTAAAAACAGTGTATATGTTCAGGAAAGTAATGGTTGTGAATGATGATGAAATCTCTCTGTTTGTATCAAGTAAAATGATTGCTAAAACAGGTTTCGCAGGTGAGGTAGTTACGGCAATGAATGGCCTGAAAGCATTACAGGTGTTTGATAGCTTTTTGCTAAACAGTAAAGGCCCGAACGATGTGCCTGAACTGGTATTTCTTGACCTTCACATGCCGGTAATGGATGGTTGGGAATTTATGGAAATGTTTGCTGAAAAATATGCTTACATATTCCCATCTGTTCGATTTGTTATTTTATCTTCTTCAATAGATCCGGATGATATTCAAAAACTAAAACGTTTTTCTGCAGTCATTGAACTCATTCGTAATCCATTGAGTTTTGAAATACTCAACAGACTCAAAGAAAAATTCGGAAAAATAGATTTCCGGTTCCCCCCAATAGGACAGCTTACCACAACGCAGGGGCAGATGATTGCCTAAGTTGGTAAGCAGTGAATAGTTGGTAATGAATATCCACTCAAACACTCACTACTGACTATTCACTACTCACTATTATTATTCCGGACAATCCAGTTTACTGATTACTTTCTTCTTATTAAAAGGATGAATGCTTAACATCAGGTAACCACCACCGCTTAAATTTTTGATTTGTTTTACCCATTGAAGATTATGAATACCCAGTACCAATGGGCCAGCTTTTAATGCTGCACCTATATGAAACTGTCCCTGACTATTGTATTGTATGGGTAAATAAACGCCCCAGTTAATGGTTTCCCATCTGGGTGTTACAGTTAATAAATTGATTTCCCTCGTCAGTAAACGTTTATAACCGGAAGTTCCATGAAGATTGATATTCAGGTCTGCATTCAGGTATAAATTATTCCCGAAAGACCGATCTACATTTATAACCAGTCTTGTCGGACTTCCAATCTTAAATTTGTCGCCTACACTGTCGGCACTGGTGAAAACCGTTGCAAGTGAATCGCGTAAATCGCGCCCGCTTTGTATGTTCATGAATTTCTGATCCATGGTAATATCAGTAATACCCGGATCAATATTTCTGAATTGTGAACTGAACTCACTCGATTTATAACGGCTGGCACCGAGATCCATCAATGAAACACCAATTTTCCATTGATAATTCATGGCATTATTTTGTTGATAACTGCTTGGTGTTTCTGCATACAGTAAATACTCTACACCCAGACTAAGTCCGAAATTGGTTACCGTATTCTTCAAAAATTCTTTTGGTGTGGAAGATGTTCCCGATGAAGTTTCATCATAGTTTGATGAATAGCCAAAAGCCCCCCCGCCGGTTACAAAAGTGTATACCGTATCGGTTGATGTTTTTGATTCCAGATAGCTCATTTTGCTTACACGTCCATAAGCGGCAGAAATATTTTTCATCACCTGTAATGTAACGCCACCAGTGAGCCTGCTATTATGATTCTCATTTAATATGCGGGAATAATTAAAATCGCCCTGTATCCAGCCTGAATGTGTAACAAAACCCTCAAGATAGGGAGTGGTTCTGTTTTGTACGATAAAATCGTGGATGCTATAGATGGAATCGCTGGCAAAAATGGGTGCCGTACGAATATGGTTATACGTTCTTGCCCTTAGGTTAAAAGCAAAAGCCTGTTGGTTGTTGGGTTTGTATAAAAAGTTGAGCAGACTGATATCAACATTATTATGTAAAAACCGACTATGTGAGCCACCGGTTAAAAATGCAGAATCATTACGCATGAAAAGTGAATTGGTACTGGCCCTCACTTGCGCCGTGAAAAGGGTAAGATCCCATTTATAAGCTGAATTCACAGAAGCAGCGGGATTGTTTTTAATTGAAGTACTGCCTGCATAGGCAGAGCCATAGGTAGACTGGTAGCTTTGCGCTTTCAGCCCGGAGAAGCATATGAGCAGGGTGAGGCAGGAGATCAGGTTTTTCTTCATACGATAACAGATACTCTTTTACACCGGCCTGTTGCTTTTTTATGGCTCCTGGCTTGTTAAACAGTTGATAAAAGAATTTCTATGGCAAGTTAACCACCCGGACCGGGAATCAAAAAAATTATTACACCGGCGAAGGATTTTGTAGGTTGAGCCGTCTAATACCTAATTGATTCCCTTTTTGAACCAAGAAGACCTGATTCAGCAATTAAAAGCCGGCAATGAGCAGGCTTTCCGCCATTTGGTAGAAAACTGCCAGGATATGGTGTATAATACTGTTTTGGGTATTGTACAGGATATGCAGGAAGCAGAAGATGTGGCGCAGGAGGTTTTTATGCAGGTTTACCGGTCGATCGGAACATTCAGGGGAGAAGCAAAACTGAGTACCTGGCTCTACCGGATTTCCATTACAAAGGCACTCGACTGGCAAAGAAAAAAGAAACTTAGAAAAGGAATTCATACGGTGGCATCCTGGATTGGTCTTGGTGAACCCGCGAATGAACCGGTACATTTTTATCATCCCGGGGTAGAACTGGAGCAGAAAGAAAAATCGGCAATAATTTTTAAAGCCATTCAATCACTGCCGGAAAATCAAAGAGTATGCTTTTTACTGCTTAAAACAGAAGGTCTTAGTTATGAAGAAGTGGCTGATATATTACAAATAAGCATTAAAGCGGTGGAGTCGTTGATGCACAGGGCCAGAGAGAACCTCCGAAAAAAATTGACGTCAGCACGATATTAATTCATCAAATTATACTACACATTATATGCATACCGATCATCAACATACAAATGACTTCTTAGACAGTATTGGTAAAATTGAAAGAGCCAAAGCCCCTGTTTTTTTTCAGACAAGACTTATGGCCAGGCTTGAAAAAGAAATATTGCCTCAACAATTACCGGTATGGCAACGGATATTGAAACCGGTTCCTGTACTGGCTTTATTAGGATGCCTGGTGGTACTTAATCTCTATACACTTGGGAATATGGTATTCAGTAAAAATATAACTGTGCAAAAAGAAGAAGCAAATCTTTCAGGTTTTGCCAGTGAATACAATTTGTATAATACGGTTGATATTAATAATTAAATCAATCCTCATGAATTTCATTACAAAAAATAAATGGCTTGCTGTAGCTTTTGTATTATTGATCTTAATCAATATTGCCACGCTAACAGCTCTTTGGTGGGTAAAAAAAGGCCTTCAGTCTGAAGACAAGCCGCCACAGGGAGGGGCAATTGCTTTTCTGATTAAAGAATTACAACTGGATAGTTCACAACAACAACAACTGAAAGAGTTGAGAGATGAACATCGTTCAGCTACTCAGGATACCAGAAAAAAAAACCGGGAAGCCAAGGAAACTTTTTTCAGTTTACTCAGTAAGGAAAACATCACAGATGCTGAAATCGATCAAGCTGCTTCTGTCTCTGTACAGTATGATGCTGAACTTGCTAAAATTACGTTTGATCATTTTAAGAAAATAAAAACCATTTGTACGGAAAGGCAGAAAGAAAAATTTGATGAAATTATACACCAGGTATTACGTATGATGGCAGGCCCCCAAGGCCCACCACCACCGCGTGATGGCAGACGACCAGGCCCGCATGCCGACGGGCCACCGGCACATATAGAACCGCTTCCTGAAAAATAAATTTGAAGAAGGCCGAAGGTTTTTTTGCAGCAATGCATCTAATTAGAAAAACCTAGTATGAAATATTTAATGCTGAAAACCACCTGTTTGCTGATTGTGGGAGCTACGCTGGTTCTTTCCTGTAAAAAAGATGCTGCAAGTTCGGGCACCGGAACTACCACTACTGTACCAGATGTATTTAAAAAGTTCAATACATCGGTAACTATATCTGTTGAGGGTAATTATATAGTACTAAAGAGTACAGGGTTGCCGGATCATAAAAGCCCATATTTTGCTACAACACATGCACAGTACGAAGCATACAATGGAACGAATCCCAATTATGCCAAAAATCCAAACAGTATACAGTCGCAGAACTATGTATTCAAGATACCAGTAAATCCTGCAAAAGCAGGTTCGGCGGTTGCTACTTCACTGGGGCCGATGGGCATTTCCATCAATGGTGTTCCATTGTTTAATCAGTATGCAGCGGGTAATGCACCGCTTACCAATGAGATCAACAGTTTTGATCAATACAATGGACATCCACAGCAAACGGGGCAATATCATTATCATGTCGAGCCTTTTTTTATCACTGCTCAAAAAGGGCGTAATGCATTAATCGGCTTTCTGCTCGATGGTTATCCTGTTTACGGTCCTATGGAAAATGGTTCTATTCTTACAAGCAGTCAGTTGGATGCTTATCATGGTCATGTTGCGGTTACTGCAGATTATCCAAATGGCATTTATCATTATCATATTACTGCCGATGCTCCATACATTAATGGTAATGGTTTTTATGGCACACCCGGTACTGTAACTCAATAAAAAAAATAGTATGAAAAAAGTAATTGGTTTAACACTGGTGCTGATAGCCACCTGTTTTGTATCGCATGCACAACCAAATGATGGGCCACCCAAACCACCTTCTGCAGCGGAGCGTTTAAAGCGTGTAAATGAAAAACTAAAGACCTCATTGCAGTTATCAACCAAACAACAAACTGTGGTGAATGATGCTTTCAAACAATTTTTTGCAGAAGCTGACAAACTTCGGCCACAAGCACCACCTCCGCCTCCGCGGCCAGATAAGGCAAAGATTGAGCCATTGGCACAGAAACGCGATGCTGCTATCAAAGCAGTATTAACAGAGGAGCAATATAAAAAATATGTAGAGGTAGAAAAAACCTTGAGACCTCAAGGCCCTCAGGGTGCACCTAAACCACCCAAACAATAACCATGTACAGGAGCATCGTAATAATTCTGGTTGTACTCTTACAGGCTTGTACGGGTAAAGATGAACGCAAAGACAAATTGCCTTATTATATCACTTCAGATTTTACCCCTCATTGGTTGAGTGAAAAAGAACTGCAAGGGGCTGTACACCAGATACCTTCTTTTTCATTCATTAACCAAAGTGGAGAAAATGTAACGGAACAAACGGTTAGTGGGAAAATTTATGTGGCTAATTTTTTCTTTACCAGTTGCCCTGGCATATGTAAGCGACTCACCAATAATATTTCACTCGTACAGGAAGCTTACACAGCAAATAAGGATGTAGTGATTCTCTCTCATTCAGTTACACCGGAGACCGACAGTGTTGCGAGGCTGCAACAGTACGCTGAACAGTATAAAATCAATCAGCAACAATGGCATTTACTTACAGGGCAACGCGAAGCGCTATACAGGATAGCCAGAAAATCTTATTTCGCTGATGAAGACCTTGGCGAAGTGCAGGCCGAGAATGATTTTCTTCACACAGAAAATGTACTATTGATAGACAAACAACGGAGAATAAGAGGCGTTTATAAAGGCACGTCAGAAGCTGATATCAGAAATCTAATCATTGATATTAAACGGTTACAGGAAGAAAGATGAAATGGTACACTAATATTTATATTGTTCTTATGATTGCCTGTGTAAGTGATCAGCCGATGGTTGCTAAGGAGGTGGTTCGTGCTGTAATACCATCGGTTGGAATTATAGCTGATGATTCGAAACTGAAACTGGTAAACGGCCTTTGGTATTATGCAGATACACTCTTCAGCGGACATGTACATGCATTTCATGCAAACGGAAACATGCAAAGAATGCAGGGTTATTATAGTGGTAAGGAAGAAGGATTGTTAATGACCTGGTTTCCGGATGGACAAAAAGAATCGGAACGGTATTTTGTAAATGGAGAGAAGGAGGGTGTTCATAAGGGATGGTGGGAGAATGGGCAACAACGCTTTGAATACCATTTCTCAAACGGACAATACGAGGGTGATTTCAGGGAGTGGTCGGTAAACGGAACGATGGCCAAACATATTGAGTATAAGGATGGGAAAGAACAAAGAGGAAAAGCCTGGCGTGAAAATGGGAAAGTGTATATGAGTTTTGAAGTGAGGGGCTCAAGAAGGTATGGTATGATGAATGCCAAACCCTGTTATACGCTTCGTAATGAAAAAGGAGAATACATTGAAGTAGCTGTAAATAAAAGTCCCCTGTAGAAACAGGGGACGTCTTCGATTGCTTGCCATATAAGAAAAAAAGATAGATCGCGTTTAGTGTTTCATCACATCTCTACTCTCTCTCACTTGCTGAAACAAAAATAGGGGAATTTTCATTTCAAAGTTCATTTTTTTATAATTAATATGTTTTTATGATTTTTTATTAAAAAAAATGTGTTTTTGTCTGTAAAAGTAAATATTTAATTATTTAATAATATTAAAATAATAAAGGGCAATCTTAATCAAGATTGCCCTTTATTTATATGATAATCAGTCTATTGCTTGCCAGGATATACTTTTAATGCAGCTTCAAGGCAATCCATGGCTAAATTTATATCATTTAAATTTAATACGTATGCAAGCCTTACTTCCTGTTTACCTAAACCAGGGGTTCCATAAAATCCGGTAGCGGGGGCCAGCATCACTGTCTGCTGGTTGTGTTCAAAACTTTCAAGGAGCCACTGACAAAAAACATCGGCATCATCAATGGGTAATTTGGCAATGGCATAAAAAGCGCCTCCCGGATTTGGGCAAAATACCCCTTCCATGGCGTTTAATCTTTTAACTAGTAAGTCTCTGCGTGATCGGTATTCGGCTTTGGTAGTATCAAAATAATCTGAAGGCAGATCAATAGCAGCTTCACCGGCAATTTGTGCAAAACTGGGTGGGCTCAGCCTGGCCTGGGCAAATTTCATGGCGGCATCCAATAAAGCCTGGTTTCGGGTAATAAATGCGCCAATACGTCCACCGCAGGCACTGTACCTTTTACTGATGGTATCCATGATAATCACATGGTCATCCACACCTTTTAAATGCAAAGCACTTACCTGGTGTCCATCATAACAAAATTCACGGTAAGCTTCATCTGAAAAGAGATAGAGATTATGACGAAGGATAATATCTTTTAACTGTTCCATTTCTGCCGCACTATACAAATAACCAGTGGGGTTATTGGGGTTGCAGATAACGATGGCTTTTGTTCTGCTTGTAATTTTTTTCTCAAACTCTTCAATGGGGGGTAATGCAAACCCGTTTTCAATATGTGAAGTAACAGGAACCACATTTACACCTGCTGCCACTGCAAAACCGTTGTAGTTGGCATAAAATGGCTCGGGTATAATTACTTCATCACCGGCATCCAAACAAGCCATAAAACCAAAGAGAATGGCTTCACTACCACCAGTGGTGATGATGATCTGCTGATGGTTTACATCAATACCTACCGACTGATAATAACCCACCAATTTTTTCCTGTAACTCTCATTGCCGGCACTGTGACTGTATTCCAACACTTTGAAATCGCTGTTGCGAACGGCATCGAGAACCATCTTGGGGGTTTCTATATCGGGCTGACCTATATTGAGGTGATACACTTTGGTGCCTTTCTTTTTTGCAGCTTCTGCATAGGGTACCAGTTTTCTGATGGGAGAGGCAGGCATGGCCTGTCCGCGTTGACTAATGGCTAACATGCCGCAAAGATAAGGTGAGGTTTCGCTTCAAAACAAAAGCGGTCCCAAACAAAGGACCGCTTAACATAAATATCAACTATCAATCAGGGTATGGAAACTATTTTGCGCCTGCTTTTGGTTTGGCGGCTACTACTTCACCCTCGATCGTTAAAATAACAGGATCATTAATACCTGCAAATTTAACTGTTACACGTTTGCTGAATGCGCCCATGGCTGCAGCATTATAAGTAACTTTTACAGTACTTGATTTGCCCTTCATAATCGCTTCTTTGCTGTATTCAGGAGTAGTGCAACCACACTCAGCACTGGCAAATTCAATCACAGCAGGTTTTGCACCATTATTGGTGAAAGTAAAAATATGCGTAACAGGTTTGTTCTGCTCAATCTTGCCAAATTTAAAAGATCCTTCTGCGAATTTAATGTCTTGCTGCGCCATAACACTTACCGTAGAAATCAGCCCAATAATGGCCAGGAATAAATACTTCTTCATATGATGTTTATTTATTTTTCAATTCAAAGTTACAACTAAACTAAATTAAGGGGTTTTCCCTTGCCTTAAAATTTTATTAGATAAATGACCTGGATTAATCGATAAAGCAGGATATACCGCAACAATTGCCAATTTCGTGCCGGATTTTGGATAAATCCACAATTTTTCCGGAAAACTAATTTCCGTTAGTCCATTCCATTGGTAATGCTATTTTTGTCGCATGGAATCAACTTCTGCATTGGGGTATAAAAACGATATGTTATCGTTCGACGGATTCAGGGAAACGGTAATCGGAGATTACCGTATGGCTGTTATCAGCAGGGAAGTAAGTCTGCTGGGCCGTCGTGAAGTATTGACCGGCAAGGCCAAATTTGGCATTTTTGGTGATGGTAAAGAAGTAGCGCAGATTGCCATGGCCAAATTTTTTCAGCCCGGTGATTTCAGAAGTGGATACTATCGTGACCAGACTTTTATGTTTGCCTCAGGACTGGCCAGTGTGGAACAATATTTCGCACAGTTATATGCCGATCCGGATCCAAAGAATGAACCTTTTAGTTCGGGTAGACAGATGAATGCCCATTTTTCTACCCGTTTTGTGGATGATCATGGTAATTGGCTCGATCTGGCTAATCGTAAAAATATTTCCTCTGATATTGCACCTACTGCCGGACAAATGCCACGTGGTCTTGGACTGGCTTTTGCTTCACGTTGTTTTAGGGCCAGCAGGTATCAGAACCAGTTGGAACATTTGAGCCATAATGGGAATGAAATTTGTTTTACCACCATCGGTGATGCAAGTACCAGTGAAGGACATTTCTGGGAAACTATAAATGCAGCAGGTGTATTGCAAGTGCCTTTGGCAGTGTTTGTATGGGATGATGGATATGGCATTTCGGTACCTAAGAATTTTCAAACCACCAAAGGTTCTATTTCAGCAGCTTTAAAAGGTTTTCAGAAACAGGCCGATACGAATGGTATTCATATTTATAAAGTAAAAGCCTGGGATTATGCAGGCATGTGTGAAGTGTTTGAAGAAGCATTACAGAGAGTAAGAGAAACACATGAGCCCGCATTGTTTCATGTAGAAGAAGTAACACAACCACAAGGACATTCAACAAGCGGCAGTCATGAACGTTACAAAACACCGGAAAGATTAGAGTGGGAGAAGGAATGGGACTGTATTAAAAAGATGAAAGAGTGGATGCTGGAAAATGGATTGGCGTCTATTGAAGAACTCGCTGCTGTTGAAGCCGAAGCAAAAGAAACAGTAAAAGAGGGTCGTAACCTGGCCTGGGAGAAATACATCGCACCTATAAAAATGCAGGCCACCAAAGCGAGTGAACTCATTCGAGAGTCGATAGTGAATGATATTGATAAATACAACCAGTTACAACAAATGGCCAATGACCTGGCCAATAATAAAGAACCACTTCGCCGCGATGTGATACGCAACATCGCCCTTGCGGTTGAAGTAGCGCCTTCTTCTCCATCAGCAGCAGATCTAAATGCTTTGCGACAGGAACTGTTGGATGAAAGCAAACAGTTATACAACAGTCATCTTTATAATGAAGGCCCCAAAAGCGCGTTAAAAGTATCTGAAGTAAAACCACTGGTATCTTTTGATGCAACAAGTGTGAATGGTTATGAAATACTGAATAAATATTTTGATGCCTTGTTTAATGCCAATCCTAAAGTATATGCATTTGGAGAAGATGTAGGATATATTGGAGATGTGAATCAGGGTTTTGCCGGATTGCAGGAAAAACACGGCAAAGACAGGATACTCGATACAGGTATACGTGAATTAACGATTGTTGGACAAGCTATCGGCATGGCTTTGCGTGGATTAAGACCCATTGCAGAAATTCAGTACCTCGATTATTTATTATATGGTCTGCAGCCATTGAGTGATGATGTATGTACCACTCATTTCAGAACAGGCGGTCAACAAAGTTGTCCGGTTCTTATCCGCACACGAGGTCATCGCCTGGAAGGAATATGGCACAGTGGCTCGCCAATGGGTGTGGTAATTAATGCACTCAGGGGCATGCATGTATGTGTGCCGAGAAATATGGTACAGGCAGTGGGTATGTACAATACTCTGTTACAGGCCAATGATCCTGCTATTGTTATTGAATGTTTGAATGGGTACCGCCTCAAGGAAAAAATGCCCGATAACCTCCTTGAGTATACTGTTCCATTAGGTGTTCCGGAAATTATCAGAGAAGGAGAAGATGTAACCATTGTTTCTTATGGTTCTACACTACGTATTATACAGGATGCAGCCGAGCGTCTTGCCAATGAAGATATCAGTTGTGAGATAGTAGATGTACAAACCTTATTGCCTTTCGATCTGCATCATGTAATTCTCTCATCACTCAAAAAAACCAATCGGATTATTTTTGTAGATGAAGATGTACCTGGTGGCGCAGCAGCTTATATGTTCAATAAAGTAATGGAAGAACAGGGTGGATATAAGTGGATGGATGCAAGTCCGCGAACACTCACAGCAAAAGCACATCGCCCCGGTTATGGAAGTGATGGTGATTATTTCTCCAAGCCCAATGCAGAAGATGTGATGGATGCGGTGAGAGCGATGATGGCGGAGTAGGTTGCTGTAAGCTGTAGGCCTCAAGCCTCAAGTTTTGGGCTACTAGCTGCGAGCCTCTGGCTACTAGATTAAAATGATAATGATCATGTGTTGTTTCACTTTATGAGTGGCACATGATTTTTTTTTAGCTAGTAGCCAGCAGCTAATAGCTAAAAGCTGCAAACCAAAGCTTATATCAATCGTAGAATAATGTTTTTAGCTCCGGCGTCGGCAGCCAGCAGGCTTCTTGTTTGCCAAACCATTTGTATCGGTTACGGGCGATGATATCGTAAAAAAAATTGCGGATAAAAGGAGGGATGATCATCAGTGGATAATACAACCATTTCCATCCACCACTCATCTGTTTCATCACTTTTAAGGCAGCAGTTGACTTAGTAAATAATTTTCCGTTTTGCAATAACAAAAAAGAATTGAACTGTGTGGCAGGTAAATGAAAATGTTGTAAAACTTCCTGCCCTAATTGTCCCTGCAAAGAAGCATAACGAAATTTCCTTTCCGGATCGTGTTTAATAACTTTCTGAACACTGCTGTTACAAAGATTACATACCCCATCGAAGAGAATTACGGGATGCTGTATGTTTTGCAGCGTTTGCATAGGCAAAATTACTGAAAAGAAAGCTGTGAGCCATGAGCTTCGAGCCGTGAGCAACTAGTTAACACTTTAGCATACTATTAACTTAAACGATCCAATACTTAATAGAAAGTAATGGACCGTTATATAAAACTCATGGCTCATGGCTCGCAGCTCATAGCTACTGCTTCCTAGCCCATATTATGAAACACCTTATTCACATCTTCATCCTGTTCCAGTTTATCAATCAGCTTACTTACGTCTTCAGCCTGTTCGTCGGTAACGGGAACGGTGGTAGTGGGTATCCACTCCAGTTCGGCGCTGATAGGGCTGAGTCCTTTATCTTCCAATGCTTTTTGCAGACTGCCAAAATCAACAAAGGCGCAACGTAATACGATGATAGGGTTGCCGTTATCATCATTACTTTCTCCCAGTTCTTCCAAGCCAAAATCAATCAGTTCCAGTTCAAGATCATCAATACTCAAACCTTCGGGTTTCAGTTTAAATACACCCATCTTTTTAAACTGGAAACTTACACTGCCACTGTTACCCAGTGCGCCATTTCCTTTGTTAAAATGACTTTTAACATTGGCAACGGTTCTTACATGGTTATCGGTGGCTGTTTCTACCAGGAGGGCTACACCATGGGGTGCATATCCTTCATATAAAATTTCTTCATAGTTGGAAGTGTCTTTACCCTGAGCACGTTTAATAGCGGCTTCTACACGATCCTTGGGCATACCCACACTTCTTGCATTCTGGAAACACCTACGCAGCGCCGGATTGGTAGCAGGGTCGGGGCCACCGGCTTTAACTGCAATCACGATTTCTTTTCCCACACGGGTAAACTGTTTGGCCATCCTGTCCCAACGGGCAAACATGGTGGCTTTACGTACTTCAAAAATCCTTCCCATAATAAAAGTTTAAATGAACGGGCTGCAAAAATAAGCCTATTGATCATAAAAAAACCCGCTACTTGAGCGGGTTTTATAATAGTATGACTTCGTTCTATGGTTGTTTACGGAGTTTACTGTTGTTTTTGCTGTAAAGGAAGTAAACCACCAAGCCAAGTGCCATCCAGGCAAAAGCTACTTTGAGGGTTTGGGCATCCAGTGCAACAATCATTCCCAGACAAACTATGGCACCCAATATCGGTACGAGAGGTACCAATGGGGTTTTGAATGGTCGCTCGATGTCAGGAGATTTAATACGTAATATCCATACACCAATACTTACCAGTACAAAGGCAAACAGGGTGCCAAAGCTGGTGAGGTCACCTGCTACGTGTCCGGGAACAAATGCAGCAAATAAACCTACGAATACAAACAGTATCCAGTTGGCTTTATACGGTGTTTTGAATTTTGGATGCAATACACCAAATGCTTTTGGAATCAGTCCATCATTACTCATGGTATAGAAAATACGGCTCTGTCCCATCAACATCACCAGGATTACTGATGAGAAACCCGCGAGGATGGCCACTGTTACAGCGGTTGACAGCCATGCGTATTTGGTCATATAAGTAGAAATGGCATAAGCAACAGATGCTTCACGACCTTTCTCCGGATCAACAAATTCCTGCCAGTTGGCAACACCTGTTAATACGTGTCCGAACAGGATGTACAGGATGGTACAAACCACCAGTGAACCCAAAATACCGATTGGCATATCGCGTTTAGGGTTTTTGGCTTCCTGAGCGGCGGTACTTACTGCATCAAAACCAATAAAGGCAAAGAATACAATTGCGGCACCACCAAGAACGCCACCCCATCCATGTTTGAAGGCAC
Organism: Sediminibacterium sp.; assembly: GCF_019264485.1. Taxonomy (GTDB): domain Bacteria; phylum Bacteroidota; class Bacteroidia; order Chitinophagales; family Chitinophagaceae; genus Sediminibacterium. The sequence continues at coordinate 45,138 of NZ_JAHVAA010000014.1, read as the reverse complement.
CAGAATAGTCGGCAATTACTTTACCGGCACTATCAGTAACGGCAGCCGTACCTTCGGGAATCATGTAAGGTGTATGGTTTTCAGGGCGGATATATTGCCAGCCAAGAATAATAAAGAGTATAACGATGGCCACTTTAATAAATACAATCACGGCGTTCACCATCGCAGATTCCTGTGTACCCTTGATGAGCAATAAAGTGAGTAACAGTAAAATCACCAGTGCAGGTGCATTGATTACTCCTTTATGTAATACCCCGGCAGAGTCGGTAAAACTCTCGAAGGGGCTATGCGACCATTCATAGGGTATACCTCCATCCAATAGTTTATTCAGGTATTCGCTCCATGCAATAGATACAGTTGCGGCACCCAGTGCATATTCCATGATCAGGGCCCAGCCAATGATCCAGGCAACCAGTTCACCCATGGTTACATAACTGTAAGCATAAGCACTACCGGCAATAGGAATCATGGCAGCAAATTCTGCATAACATAATCCTGCAAAGGCACAACCAATGGCTGCTACAATAAATGAAATGGTAACGGCAGGACCAGCAGCCTGTCCGGCAGCAGCGGCTGTTCTTACAAACAATCCGGCTCCGATAATGGCACCAATACCAAGGGCAATCAGGTTACCGGCGCCGAGGGTACGTTTTAATCCTTTATCGCCCTCATCGGCCTGTGCCAGTAATTGGCCCAATGGTTTCTTTACAAATAAACTCATAGTACAGTTTGGTTAAGTTTCTGAATAGAAAAGTTTTGGCAAAATAGGTATTTATTGGTTTCAGCCCCCAAAACTTTTAAGAATCGGTGATTTGGCAGTCAGGTCAGGCCATTTAAACATAAATACTATATTGCGGCACTAATAAGGCCCCAATGAAAAAATCGAACAGGCTTACCTTATATATTGTCATAGCCATGATAGCGGGTGTAATACTTGGCTATTTTGTACATGAAAATGCCGGACCCGATACTATTCAGTCTTTCTCTAAAAACCTGAAACTCTTTACTACCATTTTCCTCAGACTGGTGCAGATGATCATCGCACCACTTGTATTCTCTACGTTGGTGGTAGGTATTGCTAAACTGGGCGACCTGAAAACCGTAGGCAGGGTAGGAGGAAAAGCTTTATTATGGTTTGTATCTGCATCTCTGGTGAGTCTGTTATTGGGTATGTTACTGGTGAATATTTTTCAGCCCGGTAAAGGAATCGACCTGAGTAATGCAGATATTACCGGTGCACAGGATCTGGTTGGTAAAACACAGGAATTCAGCATTCAGAAGTTTGTGGAACATGTGTTTCCGAAAAGTGTGATAGAAGCAATGGCCACTAATGAAATACTGCAACTCGTAGTCTTCAGTATATTTTTTGGCGTAGCAACCGCCGCATTGGGAGAGAAAGCAAAAATTGTAGTGAAAGGACTCGATGCCGTGGCGCATGTAATCCTTAAAATGGTGGGTTATGTAATGAACTTTGCACCCATTGGTGTATTTGGTGCCATTGCAGCAGTGATTGCCACAAAAGGACTGGATGTATTTGTTTTCTATGGCAAATACCTCATGTATTTCCTGATGGGTATTGCAGCTTTATGGCTTATTTTATTAACTGTTGGTTTTATTATTCTGGGTAAACGTCTGCCCGATCTGCTTCGCCGCATATTCCCACCACTTATTATAGCATTCAGTACCACCAGCAGTGAAGCCGTGTTCCCTAAGCTCACAGAAGAGCTGGAACGTTTTGGTTGCAAGGATAAAATTGTGTCTTTCATTTTACCACTGGGTTATTCCTTTAACCTCGATGGCAGTATGATGTATATGACATTTGCCAGTATTGCCATTGCCCAGGCATATGGGATAGAACTCGATCTGGGTACGCAGTTAACGATGTTGATTGTACTGATGCTCACCAGTAAAGGAATAGCAGGGGTTCCAAGGGCATCATTGGTAGTTGTAACTGCCACCTGCGCCATGTTCAATATTCCACCTGAAGGTATTGCATTGATATTGCCCATCGACCATTTCTGCGATATGTTCAGAACCGCCACCAACGTTGTAGGTAATGCACTTGCTACCAGTGTGGTGAGTAAATGGGAAGGTGCGTTGGACGAACCAACCGATATTTCAATGACCACATAAGATCATTTAATCGATGTTACAGATATTATTAGAGTTTCACTGGAGTCAATTATTGCAACCACAGTTTTATATAGAACATGGTGGTTTATGGTTAATATTACTCGTTGTATTTGCAGAAACCGGATTATTCGCCGGGTTCTTTTTACCGGGCGACAGCCTTCTGTTTGTTGCAGGTATTTATAGTACCAATCTCGCCAACGAGTTTATCCCAACCGGAAATGAATACCTCGATCTAGTGGTATTAATGTTACTCATTTCAGCCGCAGGTATAGCAGGAAACACCGTTGGTTATTGGTTTGGACGAAAAGTAGGTCCGGCCATGTATAACTGGAAGGAAAATATTTTATTCAAACGCAAATACCTCGAACAGGCACATGAATTTTATGAAAAACATGGAGGTGGAGCCATTATTGTGGCCCGTTTTATTCCGATTATAAGAACATTTGCTCCTATTGTAGCAGGTATTGTTTCGATGGACAGAAAGAAATTTGTGTTCTTCAATATAGTAGGATGTGTGGCCTGGGTATTCAGTATGTTGTTTGCCGGACATTTTCTGCAGAAATGGATTCTCAACCAGTTTGGATTTGATCTGAAAGATCATTTAGAAGTGATTGTAATAGGCATCGTACTGGTAACAACCGCGCCGGTAATCATCAAACTTTTCTTCGGAAAAAAGAAAAATAAAAACGAAGCATAAACATCATACTTCCGGACTTCCGGTCTCGCGGACTTTCGGACTAAAACGCCAAACCTGCTAGTCATGACCGAAAAAAAATACGGAATCTTTTCTCTGCCTGTGATTGTTGCAGCATTGGGTTATTTTGTCGACATCTACGACCTCCTGCTTTTTACCATTGTAAAGAAACCCAGTATGCTGGGTGTGGGTTCAACCGACGCTACGATGCTGGTAGACAGCACCCGTGTTATCAACTGGCAGATGACGGGTTTATTATTGGGAGGAATTTTATGGGGTGTTTTGGCAGATAAAAAAGGAAGACTGAGTGTATTGTTTGGCTCCATCATTTTATATTCTATTGCCAATTTCGCAACAGGTTTTGTTCAAACTGTTGATCAGTATGCAGCCTGTCGTTTTGTTGGTGGACTTGGATTAGCAGGTGAACTCGGTGCCGGTATTACCCTGGTGAGTGAATTGTTACCAAAGAACAAAAGAGGATTGGGAACTTCTATGGTAGCAGGTATTGGATTGAGTGGTGCAGTGGCAGCCTATTTTACGTATCAGTTTACAGATGACTGGAGACTCTGTTATAAAATTGGTGGGATACTGGGAATCGGGTTACTCTTGTTGCGCGTAAGTGTAGCCGAATCCGGCATGTTCAATCAGGCAAAAGAACAGAAAGTAGCAAGAGGCAATTTCTTCATGTTATTTAATAATGGCAAACGCTTAAAAAAATATGTATTCGCTATTTTAATCGGATTGCCCACCTGGTATGTAATCGGAATTCTGGTAAACCAGAGCGATCGTTTTGGTAAAGCCATGTTCGACAGTACAACCATCGACTCTGGTCGTTCCATCATGTTTGCCTATGCAGCCATTGCCATTGGCGATATGCTGGTTGGAGTGGTGAGCCAGTATTTTAAAAGCAGGAAAAAAGCCTTGTTGCTTTATTATATGCTCACTATAATTGGGTTGCTTCTTTTCTTCAGCAACTATAATAATTCAGATATGTCTATGTACAGCATCTGTGCATTGCTGGGTTTTAGTACCGGATTCTGGGCCATATTTGTAACGATGGGGGCTGAACAGTTTGGTACCAATTTAAGAGGAACGGCTGCCACCACTATTCCAAACATGGTGCGAGGCGCGTTGCCATTGATTAATATGTTATTCCTCGATCTGTTTCAGAAGTCATGGGGTTGGAGCCTCATTAATAGTGGTATCGTAACCGGTATTGTAGTAATGAGTGTCACGCTTATTGCTTACTACTTCACCGAAGAAACTTTCCATAAAGATTTGAATTACGTGGAGGAGTAAGTCCGAAAGTCGGAAGACCGGAAGTCCGAAAGAATATAAGTACATCCTCCGTGTAACTCTGTGCCTAACTCCGTTACCTCTGTGGTTAACCACGGTGTTGCACAAGTACGGCACAGCGTTACACGGAGGGTTTGTTCTTGCAACAACATCTTCCCGACTTTCGGACTTTCCGACTTTCGGTCTTCTTTTCTTCGGACTTTCCGACTAATATTGTATTCATGAAATTTCTGGTGATTCGTTTTTCTTCCATTGGTGATATTGTGTTAGCCACACCAGCCATCCGTTGTCTTAAACAGCAGGTAGAGAATGCGGAAGTTCATTTTCTTACGAAACAATCGATGAAAGCGGTAACAGAAGGCAATCCATATATTGATCGCTTTCATTATTTCAATAACAACCTCGATCAACTGATCAAAACTTTACAGGAAGAAAGATTTGATTACATCATCGACCTGCATAAAAATTTCAGAACCTGGCGTATCAAAAAAACATTGAAGGTCCCGGTACTCTCCTACAACAAAGAAGTAATAGAAAAAGTATTACTCACCCGGCTGCATATCAATAAAATGGCAGGCAGACATGTTGTAGAGCGTTGTATTGATGCACTCGCCCCATTGGGTGTACAGAATGATGGGAAGGGAATGGATTATTTTATTCCATCAAATGTGCGGGTACGTGCAGAAGATTTACCGTTATCGCATAGTGCGGGTTTTGTAGCTATTGTAATTGGCGCTTCTTATTACACCAAAAAATTGCCTGTTTATAAACTGAGAGAGCTCTGTAATAAAATTCAGCATCCCATTGTACTGGTAGGAGGGAAAGAAGATAAAACAGAAGGCGAAAAAATTACAGAGACCGATCCCATGAAAATTTACAACGCCTGTGGTAAATTTAGTTTACATGAATCGGCAGATATCATAAGACAATCTAAGCTCGTGATCTCACACGATACAGGTATGCAATACATTGCCTGTGCATTGAATAAACCTGTACTCGCCATCTGGGGTGGTACATCACCTGCCTTGGATGTTGAACCTTATTATGGAGTAGAACAATTGCAACAACATAACCAGCCAGCTTATCATAATTTCATTGTAAAAGGACTGCCCTGTCAGCCCTGTTCTAATTATGGAACAAAGACTTGTCCAAGAGCGCATTTTAAATGTATGCAGGATCAGGATGTAGATTTGATAGCGAAGACTGCTTATCAATACCTGTAAACCATAATTTTTCAATTGATAATTTTATATCCCCTTTCTACCACAAGTACTAAAGTGAAGGATTGAACACAGATTGTCATGATACATCATGACAATCATGAAAATCAGCGTTCTATTTACCAGTCAGCACTACTACAAGGTTTATTTCCTATTTAATCTAAAAATCACATTATAATGAGATTTTGGCGTAGCTAACCTGATAGCATGCTGAATCTATCAAAAAATCACACTATAATGTGTTTTTACTGAGTTTATGATCAAAAATGTGTATTTTTAACTCATAAATCACACTATAATGTTATTTACACACCTCGGTGAAGCCATAAAAGACAGAAGAAAGGAACTGAATATCACCCAGCATCATCTGGCTGAACTGTCGGGCATTAGTGTGAATACCCTGTATAAGCTGGAGCGAGGGCAGGGAAATCCATCGCTGGAAGTATTAAACAAACTGGCCGAAGTATTGGGTATGGAATTGAAATTAGAAGTAAAAAAGAACTGAGTAATACATGAGAGCAGCAACCATATACCGCAACGGCATACTGGCAGGAACACTCACCGAAGAAAACCGTCGGCATTATATATTCCGGTACGATGATTATTATTTTAATGATTCCACCAAACCAGCCATCAGTATCACCATCCCTAAAAACCAACAGGAACACAGCAGTCCGTTTTTATTTCCGTTTTTCTTTAACCTCTTAAGCGAAGGAGTCAACAGAAAATTACAAAGCACACAATTACGGATTGATGAGGAAGATGATTTTGGTTTATTGCTCGCAACAGCTCAATACGATACCATCGGCGCAGTAACTGTACAACCTAAAACATGAGTTTGAAAACATTGAAATATTGTCCAGGCACATTGGCTGAAGGTTATAGCACCTATAGTCCGGGTTGTTTGCGCAATCTGTTCAGGGGAAAAAAAGTAAGTCATCTTTTACCTTATGTACAACCAGGGCAAAGTGAAGAAGTGGCTGGACAGTTTATAGAAAACCGCAAACGTATATCTATATCCGGTGTACAGGAAAAGTTAAGCCTGCTGCTCGAAAAAAATCTATTGCGTTTAACGCAGGAAGGCGAACAGGGAACCTACCTGCTAAAACCTATACCCAGAGATTTGAAAAAGGTAGACCAGGTACCAGCAAACGAACACCTTACCATGCAGATTGCTAAGCAGGTATATGGCATACATACAGCAGAAAATGCCATGATTTTTTTTAAAGATGGTACGCCGGCCTATATCACCAAACGGTTTGATGTAAAAGAAGGAAAACAAATATCAGGCAATCAGCAGGAGAAATGGGGTAAGGAAGATTTTGCAACGCTGGCAGGTAAAACCAGAGACAATGCAGGACCCAACTTCAAGTATGAGTATAGCTATGAAGAACTGGGTTACCTGATACAGCAAAATGTTCCGGCATGGCGGGTAGAAATAGAAAAATATTTTTCTTTGGTAGTATTCAACTTTCTTTTTTCAAATGGAGATGCGCACCTGAAAAACTTTTCACTGCTCGAATCAACCAAAGGTGATTACCTGTTGAGTCCGGCATATGATTTAATCAATACACACCTGCATGTAGACGATACAGATTTTGCATTGAGTAAAGGTTTGTTTGCAGATGATACAAAAAGCGAAACATATAAACGTAGCGGCCATCCCTGTCAGCAGGATTTTATAACCCTGGCCAAACGAATAGGTGTTACAGCAAGCAGGATAGAAAAAATGATGCACCCTTTTTTAGAAAAGCAACCCTTTGTGGAAACACTGGTAGACCATTCTTTTTTAAATGAGGCGAATAAAAGAGGGTATTTACAGCTGTATTATGCAAAGCGGAACTATTTACTCGCATAATCCTTTTCATTAAACCAGTTATTGAACACAGATTATCATTATTGTTATGAGTAATCATGATAGATCATAACAATAATGGCAATCTGCGTTCCATTAATACTAAAAGAAAAGGCTCCGGATTTTCCGGAGCCTTTTTCTATATATTCAAAAACCAACTGTTGCTTATCCTTTAATTCTCTTCGCTTCTGTTTCCAGACCTGTCTGACGCTGACGGGCCGCTTTTACCTGGCTGTTACCAAAGCGCCATGAGAAAGCTAAACGAACGGTACGGCTTTCATTTCTACCACTACCATTGATATACAATCCACCAAAATTGCTGGAAGCTGTCCATGGGTTCGTGAAGAAGATATCTGTAACACTTAGTTTAACAGTACCCTGTTTTTTCAGCACCTGTTTTTGAAAACCAAGATCTAATCCACCCAATGAACGTGTTTTCCAGGTAGCACCCCAAATGCTTGGTCCGCTAAACCATCCGCTTAACTCGGCAGTATAACCACCACCCAGTGTGAATGAATGTTGCATATAAGCACCAAACATCGGGATATCTGTTTTCACTTCATTCTCACCAATCTTTCCTTTAAACATCTGATAGTTGTACCAAACATTTGCATAACCATTCCACCATTTAGCAATAGGCAATGGAGAGCCAATGCTGAAACTCAGGATACGCTGTGTAGCCAGATTTTTCTGCTGAACGAAAGTAGCGTTATTGGTAGTGTCCGTTGTTTGCGTAGCAAAATCTTTTACATGGCTGAAACCAATTGTAGTATTCAACATGTATTTGAATGTATGCGATAACTCAACAGTGTTGGTGTACTGTGGACGTAAGAAGGCATTACCTTTTTCGTAAGTCAGTTCATCTAATTTATTTTCAAACGGATTCAGGTCCTGGTAAGTAGGACGATCAATCCTTCTGCTGAAAGTAAGGTTCAATGTATGTTTCTGGTTCACTGTCCAGGTTAATGCTGCACTCGGAAACAGATCGAGGTAATTACGTTTAACAGTATTATCGGCCTGTACCACACCATCTGCTCTTGTTAAAACACCTTCGCTGTTTGTTTGCTCCATACGTAAACCTGTTTGCAGGCTCCATTTTGGATTTAACTGGCGCTGGTAGTTAACATAAGCGGCATTTACATTCTCTTTATAAGTAAAACTGTTACTTCTGCTCAATATTTTTACAGGTGCTCCATTGATATCATTAAAGAAATCAAAAGTATTGGTGGTTTTCACATAAGAAGATTTGGCACCAAAACCCAATTTGCCTTTCCATTTAGGTTGATCCACATCAACCTTGGCTGTATAAATATCAATATTGGTTGGAGTATAGTTTCTGTTCACCACCTGCGATAAATTATTGCCGTTCTGGTCTACATAATAGTTAGGCTGGTGACTTCTGCCTGTACCACGGAACAAACCATAGTCGGCATCGAAGTTGATTTCTTTACCTGTTGTATCAACATAACGATAGTTGATATTGCTGTTCATATTGGTTCTGCTGCCGGGAATGGTATTCAGTGCCACCAGTTTTTTCACGAACTGATTGGTGGGTTTATAGGTAATATTGGTATTACTTTCACTGGTCCAGTCGGTGTTACCAAAATTAGTGGTCACCAGAAAACCTAAAGTGCTTTTACTGTTCAGGAACAGATCGGCTCCAAGTTTAGCGTTTACACTTTTGTTATGGCTCCAGTTGGTGCTTACCTGATCGTACAGGGTATCGCGTTGAATACGATATAGGTTAAGTGTATTCTCCTGTCTGCCAAGGTTGGCGCCGATATTACTAAACAGGTTTACTTTTTTATCGCGGTAATTCAAACTCACCGAACCATTACCTTTTGGTGTAACGCCCTGGATAAAACCAAGATTCATTGAACCATTGGTTCCGAATTTCTTGTTTTTCTTCAGGCGTATATTAATGATACCTGCATTACCACTGGCATCATAACGTGCGCTGGGGTTACTAATCATTTCAATGGCTTCTACATCATTGCTGTTAATGCTTTTCAGGTAAGCGGCCAGATCCTGGCTTCCCAGTTGGGTCATTTTACCATCTACATAAATGCGAACACCGGTTTTTCCTTTCATGCTGATGTTCTCATTGTTATCAACCTGAATACCGGGGCTCTTCTGTAACAGTTCGAGCGCATTGCTACCTGTAGCGTTAATACTGTTCTCCACATTAAAAACCGTTTTATCGGCTTTGATCTCGATCATGGGTTTACGTGAAGTAACAGTAACATCTGCCAGTTTATTGGCAGCTGCTTGCAGGCTGATGGTTCCGGCATCAAAACCCTGTCCGTTCTTTACTTCAAAAGCATTGGAATACGTTTTTTCAAAACCTATCATTGTATAATTCAGTAGGTATTTTCCTGCGGGTGCAATTACCAGTTCAAATGCACCGTTAGCATCGGTTACATCTGCTTTAACCAAACTGCTGTCTGTTGCTTTTAAGAGTGATACTGTAACAGACTGAATGGCCTTGCCTGAATTGTCTGTAATCTTTCCTTTAATGCTGTGGCTGCTTTGCGCGAATGCTGAATTGAAAATCGTAGTCAATCCCAACACTGCCAATACTAAAATCCGTCTCATGTTGTTTTGTTTTAGGTGCTCAATCAGACGCAAAGCACTTATAAATGTTACAGCGTAAAACACCGTTTAGGGATGAGTAGTAACAAAACCATGACGAGCGGTTGCCCGTCTTTATGAAAAAAGCCCCGTCGGATTTTTACCAACGGGGCTTTGAGTATGAACGGTTTTTAAATCAGATGAGCAGCAGAAAATTATAAAGTCTTCAACACATCATTCATGCTTCTTACTGCTTCAGCGCTCTTATTAAAGAGAGCCTGCTCTTCTTCATTCAATTTGAAATCAAGAATTTTTTCCCAGCCATTTTTTCCAATCACAACCGGAACACCCAGACAAATATCTTTTTGTCCGTATTCGCCATCGAGGCTTACGCAACAGGTAAACAATTTTTTCTCATCACGTAAAATGCTTTCAACCAGCGCAGCTCCTGCGGCACCGGGTGCATACCATGCTGAGGTTCCGATCAGTTTGGTTAAAGTAGCACCACCCACCATGGTATCGGCTACAATTTGCTTTTGCTGATCCGCTGAAAGGAAATCAGATACAGGTGCACTGTTCCATGTAGCATAACGAATCAAAGGAATCATGGTAGTATCTCCATGTCCACCAACTACTACTGCATTCAAATCAGCCGGACTGCAACCTAAGTGCTGGCTTAATTGGTATTTGAAACGTGCGCTGTCAAGTGTTCCACCCATACCAATGATCCTGTTCTTTGGCAAGCCGGTTGACTGGAGTGCCAGGTAGGTCATGGTATCCATTGGATTACTGATCACGATGATGATAGTATTGGGAGAATATTTGAGTATATTTTCACAAACACCTTTTACAATACCTGCATTGGTACCAATGAGTTCTTCACGGGTCATACCTGGTTTACGGGGTAAGCCTGAAGTAATAACAACCACATCTGAGCCAGCAGTTTTTGAATAATCATTGGTACTACCGGTAATACGGGTATCGAAACCAAGTAGTGCAGCGGTCTGCATCATATCCTGGGCCTTGCCTTCAGCCAGACCTTCTTTAATATCAAGCAATACCAGTTCTTCTGCCAAAGCGGCACGGGCAATATTGTCGGCACAGGTAGCTCCAACGGCTCCGGCACCTACTACGGTTACTTTCATAAAAAATGATTATTTAAGAATGAGGAATTTTTCGGTGCAAAGGTAAGGGAGCGAGGGGGAATGGAATAATGAATATCCAATATTGAATAAAGTCCGAAGGACCCCTTTAGGGAATGTCAGAGTAAAATGAAGTTTTTTGAACGGAAACGGTCCTTTTGCCGGGGGCATAATTCGCATACTTTAATTCAGAAACTATCTGATATGCATCGCTCATTGCCCGTAGCTCAATGCTCACAGCCTTCTCCCTACTGCTTATTGGTTGCTAAAAAACGATTCAGCTCCGGCATTTCCACACCACCCTCAAAAGCCTTTAAATACTCACCTTTCTTATTATATACCGCTACATAAGGGGTGTATTTTACCTGGAAAAAGGAGGGAATGGCATAATTGGGGTCACGACCCACTTTCAGGTTCTTATGGTTGAAAAAACCATAGGTTTCGGCAAAACCTTTAATGTCCGGCATGTCGCGATAACTTACCCAGAGAATAAAAGTATTTTTCAGGCTGTCCATATTATTTATCATCTCTTTGGCCTCATGCTGGCAATGCCCGCAGTCGGGACTGAAATAAACGATGATGGTAAAATCGGCCGCAGGTAGCTGTTGTTTTGTAAACCAGGTGCTGTCGGTTTGGAGTATATTAAACTCTGGTAGTTTTTTGGTTTTCATAAAAGGTGGGAGATCAGACCCGCCATCCTGTGCGAAAAGCCCGAGTGTAGCAGCCACAGCAACAAAAAACAATACAACCTGTTTCATAGCAATACCGTTATTGATTCTTTTTATTCAAACCATTTTGTTCCATCATCCGCATTTCTTTGGCATCCTGCAGGAATTCGGAAGCAAAAATGAATTTATTCAGCAATTCATCCTTACTGAAAATAATATCCTTATTAGTTCCTTCCCATTGTTTTTTCCCTTGGTGGAGGTAAACAATATGATCACCAATTTCCATCACACTGTTCATGTCATGTGTAACCACAATGGTAGTGATATTAAATTCGACTGTAATTTCCTTGATAAGTTTATCGATGACCATCGATGTCTGCGGATCGAGACCCGAATTGGGTTCATCGCAAAACAGGTATTGTGGATTGAGAACAATAGCCCTTGCAATACCTACCCTTTTCTTCATGCCACCACTGATTTCAGATGGGTAACGTTTATGTGCGTCTTTGAGGTTCACCCTGTCGAGCACTTCATTGACTCTTTTTCTTTTTTCTGCTAATGACCAGTTGGTAAACATATCGAGAGGAAACAAAACATTCTGTTCCACCGTCATCGAATCGAACAATGCTGTACCCTGAAACAACATGCCAATCTGCTGTCGTAATAATTTGCGCTCATCATTATTCATGAGCAGCATGTCTTTGTTGTCGTAATGAATCTCACCCTGCTCAGGACGGAAAAGTCCAACCATACACTTGGTAAGTACTGTTTTACCGCTACCACTGGTTCCAATGATAAGGTTACATTTACCGGCTTCCATTACGGCGCTGATATCATCAAGGATGGTGCGATCCCCAAAAACCTTTTTTATATTTTTGATCTCAATCATGCGACTGCAAACTACTCTTTTGTTTTAGAATGGCTCAACCAGATTCCTTAATAAATCCTCAAAAACTTCTCTTTTGCGGATAAGACCTGCTTTTCCATCTTTCACCATCACTTCTGCCGGGCGAAAACGTGAGTTGAAATTACTGGCCATTTCAAAACCATAGGCGCCTGCATTGTCAAATACCAGAAGATCGCCTTCTTTTGTTTCATTCAGCGCACGGTCCCAGGCAAAAGTGTCTGTTTCGCAGATATTTCCAACAACAGCATATTTTTTCAACTCCCCCTGTTCATTACTGATATTACGGATTCGATGGTAGGCTTCATAAAACATGGGTCGGATAAGGTGGTTAAAACCTGTATCAATACCTACAAATGTTGCAGTGGCAGTTGGTTTTATTACATTCACTCTGGTAAGCAGGTAACCTGCTTCACTCACAATATATTTTCCCGGCTCAAACCATATCTGGAAATTGCGCTGATAGGTATCGGCTATTTTTCTTTCAAAAGCCATGATCTCATTAGCCAGCAATTGAATGTCTGTTCCTTCATCACCCTCTTTGTAAGGCACTTTAAATCCGCCGCCCATATCGAGAAACTGTAATTCGGGGAAATAGGGAATCATCTCCAGAAACACACTGCTCACTTTCATGAACACGTCCACATCTTTTATCTCACTACCGGTATGGTTATGCAAACCAGCGATATGAATATTGTATTGCTTCATGAGTTGTACAATATCACCGAGTTGCTCGATGGGAATGCCAAACTTGCTGTTCTCATGTCCGGTTGAAATTTTCAGGTTACCACCTGCCATAATATTAGGCCTGATGCGGATACCTACCGGATAACCATGACCGTATTTTTTGCCAAACTTCTCCAGGTTGGAGAGACTATCAATATTAATGTTGATACCCAATGCAACGGCTTCTTCAATTTCATCAAATGCAATACCATTGCTCGTGTACAGAATATTCTCTGCTGTAAAACCTGCATGCACAGCCAGTTTCGCTTCATTGATGGAGCTGCAGTCTACATTACAGCCAATCTGTTTAATATGCTTGAGGATGCTGATATTGGTGAGGGCCTTGCAGGCATAGAAAAAGCGAACCTTATCGCTGTGCTTAAAAGCAGATTGTAAAGCTGTATACTGATGGGTAATACGGTCTGCATTGTACAGGTAAAGAGGTGTTCCGAATTCCTGTGCAATGGTTCTTAATTGCTCATTCGATAGTTGTAATGACATGTCGCGAAGATACTTGTCTTCACGATATCCATAAAAAACCAGGCGTTTTCTTATTGTGGATTTTCATCAGAAGACTTTTCTTCATCCTGGCCCTCATCCGAAGCAGGTGTGTCAATGTCTTCTGCGGGAGTGGCTTCATCGTTCAATTCTTCGTCGCCCTTGATGATGAGTTCTCCGTCTTCATTTACGGTTAACAAAGAAGTATCGCCTTCTATTACAGGCTCATCACTATGTGTTTCTTCAGCTACTGGCTGATCGGTAAAGTCTTCCGGTCGAATAACGGTTCCCTCTACAATCTGTTCTGCCAGTACCTCTCTTATCTTTGGCAGGTCTTCAGGAGAATTGATGCCAAAATAATCCATGAAGTTTTTAGAAGTGGCATATACCAGTGGTTTACCAGGCATCTGTTCGTTTCGGCCACTGATGAGTATAAGTTCTTTTTCGAGCAGTTTCTGGATACTATAATCACTGTTCACACCACGAATCGATTCAATTTCACCTTTGGTGATGGGTTGTTTATAGGCAATAATGGCCAGTGTTTCAAGTGCCGCATTACTCAGGCGTTTCAGGAATTTGTCGCCATTAAGTTGTGCAATGGTTTTATGGAAATCTTTTTTGGTAAGGAACTGCCAGCCACCCCCGCTTTCACGTACCTCAAACGGATAAAACTCAGAATCATATTTCTCGCAGATACCCTGAATGGCAGCTTCTACCTGGTCTAGTGTAACACGCTCTTCGAGGAAACCAAAAGTATTGTTGATGAGTTCAACGATATCCAAAGAAGTAAGTGGTTTTTCACTTGCAAAAATCAACACTTCAATGTGGGGTATGATCTGGCTTATTTCCATGATTAATTTGAAAATTTGGAAATTTGAAAATTTGAAAATGAAATATTCAAGTGGTTTTGAATTGTTAAGTTCAATCAAACATAACAATCATTTTCAAATTACCACATTTTCAAATTTTCAAATTAGGTTCTCCTATCCCTGCAACGCTGCTGCACCACTCACAATCTCTGTAAGTTCGGTAGTGATGGCTGCCTGGCGTGCACGGTTATAACTGATCTTCAGTGTTTTCAGCAATTCGTTTGCGTTTTCGCTGGCTTTATCCATAGCAGTCATACGTGCACCGTGTTCGCTTGCATTGCAATCCAGCACTGCTTTGTATAACTGGGTATTGAGGATTTTAGGCATCAGTTCGGCGATCAGTTCTTCTTTTGCCGGCTCAAAAATGAAATCCGATTTCTTCTTGGAAGAACCGGTATTCGCCACTTTTGGAATGGGTAGGAATTGTTCGGCAGTAAAACGTTGTGTAGCGGCATTTTTAAATTCACTGTACACAATTTCAACTGCGTCAAACTCTTTGTTTTCAAAAGCTTTCATGGCAGCTTGTGCAGCAGCCTGAACGTTTTCAAAATTGAGGTTCAGGAAAATATCTTTAAAAGTAGCATCGGCTTTATAACCTGCTTTCAGTAAACTTTCATATCCTTTTTTACCAATATTCCAAATGGTAACATTGCCTTTTTTATGCTGGTCTGCGTATTTTTCAGCAATGGTTAATTTGGCCAGTTTAATGAGGTTGGCATTATAACCACCGCATAAACCACGGTCGCTGGTAATAACAATCAACAATACTTTCTCTACAGTTCTTTCTTCGGCCAGTTTAATGCTCATATCGCCTTCGGTATTGCTAACGATATTGCTGAGCATTTCCTGCAATTTCTGCGCATAAGGCCTCATTTGGGTGATGGCATCCTGCGCACGGCGCAGCTTGGCCGCACTTACCATTTTCATTGCTTTGGTAATCTGCTGGGTACTTTGAACACTCTTGATCCGGTTACGTACTTCTTTTAACTGACCTGCCATGGGGTAAAAGTTTCAAGTTTTCAAGAAACAAGGTACAAGGACTATCCTGAGTACCCTTTTTCAATTTGGCTGCAAAAGTAGCAGAAACGGCCTGAAATTCCATCAAAACTTTGCTTTTTTACCCACTGTTCGTAAACGTTATTCAGAACCGGTAGTGGAGGGCCAGCCCATTTCCGCCCAAACCCAGTTCCAGCTTGCCTTGTTGCTCTTCGAGCCATTTGGTGTTTCTACGGTGCTGTCCATATTGAATAAGGTCGAAAATGAGCAAAAAACCGCCCTGTAGCAATAAACTATTGCCATAACCTTTGTTGCGGTCGTTGTTTAGTCTGGTACCTCGTTCTTTTAGGTATAAGCCGGTAGCTATATAGGCCAGGTCGAGACCGGTATTCAGCAAGAGGATCTTTTCCAGTTGATGTTGGGCCCTGAGATTGCTGTTCAGGCTGTGTTCCTGTTTCAATTGTTTCCTGATACCTAATAAACCCACCCCGGCAATGGCCAGGTTAACCGTGTTCCAGTAGGCATTCATCTGGTGCAGGTAATGCTCACTGCCGTTGGTATTACTGGCCGAAATGGTACCCTGTATAATATTGGCACCCGCCCAGGCACCCAGTACATACATATTGTTTTTCACCAGTTTAATTCTTTCCCGGGCAATGGAATCCTGTTCACTGGTTTGTGAATGTGCCATAAAGGCGGATATTATTCCGAAAAACGACATCCATAAACGCTTTGAAATCATAGCAATCCGTTAAGTATTTGATAAATAAAAACCAGTTTATGAGCGGAGTACACACTCTACCCAAATTCTTTACCTTTGGCGGCCTCAGTTGAAAAATGCCAAATTGGCTCAAAAACTTTTTGCGCACCGTTTTTGACTGTTAAAATTTTCTAATACACCAGACTCAGTCATATGTTGAAATTTATCTCAAAATTATTCGGGAGTAGTAAAAGTGAAAAAGATGTGCAGCAGATTATGCCCATCATTCAGAAAATTGGCCAGTTTTATGAGCAATACCAGCAACTGACCAACGACGAACTCCGCAACAAAACACAGGAATTCAGACAACGTATTAAAGCGCATCTTGTTTCAATAGACGAACAGATAGAGGCCAAAAAACAGGAAGCAGAAAGCTTACCCGAAAATGAAATCCATAACAGGGATGTTATTTATCAGGAAGTAGATAAGTTGAAAAAAGAAAGGGATAAAAAGATTGAGGAAATACTTGCCCAGATTCAGCCAGAAGCTTTTGCAGTGGTAAAAGAAACGGCAAGACGTTTTAAAGAGAATACTGAAATTGTTTCGGCCGCAACAACACTTGACCGCGAATTAAGTGTGAAGAAAGAATATATCCGTATAGAAGCTGATAAAAGTATTTTCAAAAATACCTGGGCCGCCGCAGGTGCACCTGTTACCTGGAACATGGTACACTATGATGTACAGTTAATAGGTGGTAGCGTGTTACACTCAGGCAAGATTGCTGAAATGGCAACTGGTGAAGGTAAAACACTGGTATCAACCCTGCCAGCTTACTTGAATGCACTGGCTGGTGAGGGAGTTCATATTGTAACAGTGAATGACTACCTCGCACGAAGAGACAGTGAATGGAATGGAACCATTTTTGAATGGTTGGGATTGAGGGTAGATTGTATTGATAAACATGAACCGAGTACAGAAGCACGTCGCAATGCTTATCTCGCCGATATTACTTATGGTACCAATAATGAATTTGGTTTCGACTACCTGAGAGATAATATGGTGCATTCACCTGCCGAAATGGTACAACGTAAACACCATTTTGCAATGGTGGATGAGGTGGATTCTGTTTTGATTGATGATGCCCGTACACCATTGATTATATCAGGTCCAATTGGTCATAACACAGGTGAACAACAATTCTTCGAATTAAAACCACGTATTGAAAGGCTGGTAGAAGCGCAGAAAAAAGCGGTGAACCAGTTTTTGAATGAAGCCAAGAAAAAAATTGCAGAAGGAAACGATGATCCGAAAGACGGAGGTCTGGCATTGTTTCGTGCGCATCGTGGTTTACCCAAAAACAGTGCATTAATCAAGTTCCTGAGTGAGCCTGGTATGCGTGTGAAATTACAGAAGGCGGAAAATCATTATCTCGCCGATCAGCAACGCGAAATGCCAAAAGCCGATGAAGAACTATACTTCTATATTGATGAGAAAAATAATTCAGTAGAACTCACTGATAAAGGCATTCAACTTATTACCAAAGCAGGAGAAGATACCAGCTTCTTTATCCTGCCTGATATCAGTGTATCACTGGCTGCTGTTGACAAAGATGAGTCTGTTTCGGCAGAAGAAAAACTGCATAGCAAGGAAAGCCTGATTAATGATTACTCGGTAAAAGCAGACCGTATTCATACCGTTCAGCAATTGTTGAAAGCCTATACTTTATTCGATAAAGATGTAGAGTATGTGGTGATGGATGGCGCAGTAAAAATTGTAGATGAACAAACGGGACGTATTCTTGATGGGCGCCGTTATTCTGATGGACTGCATCAGGCCATTGAAGCGAAAGAAAATGTAAAAATTGAAGCAGCAACACAAACCTATGCCACGGTAACACTCCAGAACTATTTCAGGATGTACCATAAGCTGGCGGGTATGACGGGTACTGCAGAAACGGAAGCATCTGAGTTCTGGGATATTTATAAACTCGATGTAGTAGCTATTCCAACGAATGTTACTGCCATCAGAAAAGACGAACAGGATCTGGTATACAAAACCAAGCGTGAAAAATTTGGTGCTGTTATCGATGAAATCGCAAAACTGCGTGATGCCGGACGTCCTGTACTGGTAGGTACCACATCGGTAGAAGTAAGTGAATTGTTGAGCAGGATGTTGCGTCAGAAACAGGTGCCACATAATGTATTGAATGCCAAACAACATGCGCGTGAGGCTCAGATTGTGGCGGAAGCAGGTCTGGCAGGAGCCGTAACCATTGCTACCAATATGGCCGGTCGTGGTACCGATATCAAACTCGGTCCGGGAGTAAAAGAAGCAGGTGGTCTGGCTATACTTGGTACGGAAAGACATGAGTCGCGTCGTGTAGACAGACAGTTGCGCGGTCGTGCCGGTCGTCAGGGAGATCCGGGATCATCACAATTCTTTGTATCGCTGGAAGATGATCTGATGCGTATGTTCGGCAGCGATCGTATTGCGAAGATCATGGACTTTGCAGGTTACAAAGAAGGGGAAGTGATACAGCACAGCATGATCACTAAATCAATTGAACGCGCACAGAAAAAAGTAGAAGAAAACAACTTTGGTATCCGAAAGCGTTTGCTCGAATATGATGATGTGATGAACAAACAGCGTACGGTGGTGTATACAAAACGCAGCCATGCATTGTTTGGAGAAAGACTTGCACTCGATCTGGATAATGCTTTTTATGCAGTGGCAGAAGACCTCGTAAATTCATTCAGAGAACAGAATGACCATGATGGATTCAGGCTGGCGGCAATTGTAAATTTTGGTATTGATACCAATATTACCGCTGAAGAGTTTGCAAAAGCTACAGAACAGCAACTGGCAGAAAAACTATACCTGCAGGCTGTTACCAATTACGACAGAAAGAAACAGGAAATGATGGTTCAGGCCATTCCTGTTTTCAAAAATATACGTCAGCAGCAGGGTAGCCATATTGAAAATGTAATCGTACCGTTTACAGACGGAAGAAAAGGTATGCAGGCATTGGCCAATATGGAGAAAACGCTCAACAGCAATGGTGCGGAACTGGTGAATGCTTTAGAGAGAACAGTAACGCTGGCTTTGATTGACGATGCGTGGAAAGAACACCTGCGAGCCATGGATGACCTGAAACAGAGTGTACAGACGGCCACTTACGAGCAGAAAGATCCACTGGTAATTTATAAGATGGAAGCTTATAATATCTTCAAGAAAATGGATGGGGAGGTAAATACAAATATTGTACAGTTCCTGAGCCATGCCGGTATTCCTTTGAATGATGGAGAAGAAGTAAGAGAGGGTCGTCAGCAGAAAACAGATTTGAGTAAACTCAGTACCAGCAAAGAAGATGTGGATGCGCCACCAACAGAAAATGATTATTATGATCCCACACCGGCAAAACAACAGCCGATCAGTGTAGGCCCGAAGATAGGGCGAAATGATCCTTGTCCTTGTGGAAGTGGCAAAAAATACAAAGCCTGTCATGGCAAAGACTTATAAAAGAAAAGCCTCCTGAAACAGGAGGCTTTTCTTTTATATTTTTGTACTTCATTTATAGATAGATTTTATGTCAAATCTCCATCATTACATAGATCATACCATCTTGAAACCCACCACACTGATAGCTGATATTGAAAGGCTTTGCGATGAAGCAAAGCAATACAGTTTTGCAGCAGTATGTGTACCACCCAATTTTGTAAAGAAAGCCAAATCATTATTGGAAGGAACTGACGTTAAAGTGGCAACGGTGATTGGTTTTCCATTTGGGTATTCGGCTGTGGAATCTAAGATTGCAGAAATTGTACTGGCCATGGTAGATGGTGCCGATGAACTGGATGTAGTGATTAATATTTCAGCAATTAAAAATGGCGACTGGGTGTATCTCGCCAATGAGATCAATCATATTATGCCCATAGTAAAAAGTAAAAATAAAGTGATCAAGATTATTATTGAATCGGGTGTGCTTACAGATGATGAGATCATTAAATGTTGTGAATTATATGGTGTGGCCGGAATAGATTACCTGAAAACATCCACCGGTTATGCAGAAAAAGGTGCTACTATAGAGGCAGTAAAACTGTTCCGGTTACATTTACCTGCACAGGTGCACATAAAGGCATCAGGCGGTATACGCGATCATATTTTTGCACAACAGCTGGTTGAAGCAGGAGCCACCAGACTGGGTTGCAGTGCAGGTGTAGCTATTGTGAAAGGGGAAAGAGGAGAGGGAAACTATTAACAATGAATTTTGAATGATATTTTTTATTAGCCACAGATGCACAGATTTTTCTCTAATCTGTGCATCTGTGGCTAATAATGTATCTGCCTTCGGGGTTGCGGATTAACAATATCGTCAATCGTAACCCTGTATCTTTGCTCTAATTTATTTATCTTACTGAAAACATTCATGATGTTTGTGTTGATCAGATGTTTAGCCTGTTGTTTGTTGCTTGCCAGTGGCCATTTTTTGTGGGCATCAGATACGATTTTGGTAAAAAAAGATGCACGTCTCGATCTGCTCACAGCTAAACAGGCGCAGATCAATAAAAGAACGGCCATGCTCACCAGTAATGGTCAGTATAAAGGCTATAGGGTACAGGTAATCAGCACCAACAGCCGTGATCAGGCTTTCAGGATTAAAACAGAATTGCTCAGCCGCTTTCCGGATCAGAAAACATATACATCTTATCAGTCGCCATTATTTAAGGTACGTATTGGTAATTTTATAAGAAGGGAAGATGCGGAACAGTTTCGTAAAACAGTAAACAGGTTTTATCCGCAGGGGGTATATGTGGTGGAAGATGTGATTGAATATAATCAGGTGGAAGATGAACTGACACAATAAACAGGACCATGTTATTACAACAGATAAAAGATTTATCATCTAAATATGCAGCCGATAGTGTGGCCATCCGTTCACACCTGCATGCTCATCCTGAACTGAGTTATCAGGAATTTGAAACATCGAAATTTGTGCAGTTAAAACTGCAGGAAATGGGTATTTCTTTTGAAGTAATGGCCACCACGGGGGTGCTGGCAATTATTCGTGGTAAAAATCCCGAAACCCGTGTCATTGCTTTACGTGCCGATATGGATGCTTTACCCATTCAGGAAGAAAATGAAACAGCTTATCGTTCACAAAACCCGGGTGTAATGCACGCCTGCGGACATGATGTACATACTTCTATACTATTAGGGGCAGCCAGAATTTTACAGGAATTAAAGAATGAATGGGAAGGAACGGTAAAACTCTTGTTTCAGCCAGGAGAAGAAAAAAATCCGGGTGGTGCCAGTTATATGATCAGAGATGGGGCTTTAAAAAATCCGATACCACAGGGTATTATTGGTTTGCATGTTCATCCCGGACTGGACACAGGTAAGCTCAGTTTCCGAAAAGGGAGAGTGATGGCGAGTGCCGACGAAATATATATCACCATTAAAGGTAAGGGTGGACATGCTGCATCACCCAACCTTACAGCAGATACGGTATTGATTGCCTCGCATTTGATTGTGAGTTTACAGCAGATTATTTCCCGGAATAAGAATCCATTATCGCCATCGGTATTATCTATCTGCTCCATACAGGGCGGGCATACCACCAATGTAATACCCAGTGAAGTAAAACTCATGGGAACTTTCAGGGCTATGGATGAAGCCTGGCGTTTTAAGGCACATGAATTAATTCGCAAAAATGCTGTTGGATTGGTAGAATCGATGGGCGGCGAAATTGATTTGCATATTGATGTTGGTTATCCGACAGTAGATAACGATCCTGTATTTACAGAAACCGCCTGGAAGCAGGCTGATCTTTTTATAGGGAAAGAAAATGTATTGGAAACAGAGATGCGGATGGGAGCGGAAGATTTTGGCTATTACACTCAGGTAATTCCTGGTTGTTTTTTTCGTTTAGGTGTGCGTAATGAAGCAAAAGGTATCATTCATAATGTACACACTCCGCGTTTTGATATTGATGAAAATGCCATTGAAATCGGAATAGGCAATATGGCCTGGCTGGGTGCCACCGTGAAATTCTGATTCCTCCGCGAAACCTCCGTGTTCTCTCGTTCTCTGCGGTGTTTTTTTTCACCGCAGAGAACGAGAGAAGCAGAGTTTACGCAGAGTGTGGTTTAGAGAAAAAGAACCATCATAAATGGGCCACCTCATGAAATAAAAGCCCCTATTTTATTTATATTGTATTTTGCAGCCCTGAATCTCTGGTTGCCCGGTCAGCGAACCGGACCCTGAAGTGAGTGACACAACCCAGGCTGAACAGTGTTGTGTTGCCGGTTAACGAAAAAAAACAGTATGGCTAAAAAGACAGATCTGCGGAAGGAACAGGCACTTGAATACCATGCCAGCGGCAGACCCGGAAAAATTGAAGTGGTTCCAACCAAAGAAGCCAAAACCCAGCGCGATCTTTCACTGGCGTATAGTCCGGGTGTGGCAGAACCTTGTAAGGAAATCTTTAATAATGTTGAGGACGTGTATAAATATACCGCCAAGGGTAACCTGGTAGCGGTAATCAGTAATGGTACTGCAGTTCTGGGATTGGGTGATATTGGTCCGGAAGCCAGTAAACCTGTAATGGAAGGGAAGGGCGTATTATTCAAAATATTTGCCGATATCGATGTGTTTGATATTGAGATCAATGAAAAAGATCCTGAGAAATTTGTTCAGATAGTAAAAGCACTGGAACCCACTTTTGGTGGTATTAACCTGGAAGATATTAAAGCACCTGAGTGTTTTTATATAGAACAGCAGCTTAAACAGCAGATGAATATTCCGGTGATGCACGATGACCAGCATGGCACAGCTATTATCAGTGGTGCAGCTTTGCTGAATGCATTGGAACTACAGAAAAAGAAAATCGAAAAAGTACGTTTCGTGGTAAATGGTGCGGGTGCTGCAGCCATGGCCTGTACACAATTGTATGTAGCACTTGGAGCGAAATATGAAAACTTCATCTTGTTCGATAAGGATGGTGTTTTACATGATGGCAGAAAAGACCTTGATGCCATACGTAAAAAGTTTGCTGTAAAACGTTCCGATATTACATTGGATAAAGCAATGAAAGATGCCGACATATTTTTAGGATTGAGTGTTGGTAATGTGGTGACGCAGGAGATGGTAAAAAGTATGGCCAAAAATCCAATCGTATTTGCCATGGCCAATCCCGATCCGGAAATCAGTTATGAGGATGCAATTGCGGTACGTAAAGACATTATTATGGCTACCGGCAGAACGGATTATCCCAACCAGGTAAATAATGTACTTGGGTTTCCTTATATATTCAGGGGTGCACTGGATGTTCGTGCCACACAGATTAATGAAGCCATGAAACTGGCGGCTGTAAAGGCTTTGGCAGAACTGGCCAAATCGGCAGTACCCGATATTGTGAACATGGCTTATAACCAGACAAATATGTCGTTTGGTCCAGAATACATTATTCCCAAACCACTTGACCCGAGATTATTATCAACCGTGGCGCCTGCAGTAGCTAAAGCCGCAGTGGAAAGTGGTGTGGCACAAAAGAAAATACACAATTGGGATGCCTATGTACTCGAACTGAACAAGCGTTTAGGTTTGGATAACCAATTGTTGCGCGTAATTGGTAACAAAGCAAGACGTGATCCTAAACGACTCGTATTTGCCGAAGCCGATAACCAGAAAATATTAAAAGCCGCCAGCATTATTTATGATGAAGGTGTGGCATATCCTATCTTACTCGGCGATCCGTTAAAGATTAACAGGATTGCAGAAGAATATAATATTGATATCACTGATCTCCCGATCATTGATCCACGTAGTGATGAGATGGAATCGAAACGCGAGTTTTATGGCGAATTGTTTTTCAAGAAAAGACAGCGAAGGGGTTTCAATCATTATGAGAGTCTGAAAATTATGAAAGACCGCAACCATTTTGGTTGTATGATGGTAGAAACAGGAGATGCAGATGCCATGTTATCGGGGCTCACAAAAAATTATGCAGAAGCTATTCGTCCGGCATTACAGATTATTGGAACAGAGGAAGGGGTAAAGAAGATAGCAGGAATGTATTTACTGCTTACCAAAAAAGGGCCACTGTTTCTGGCAGATACTACGGTTAATTTCAACCCTACTGCTGATGAACTGGCCGATATTGCGATGATGGTGGCGAAGGAAGTGCGCAATTTTAATGTAACGCCACGTATAGCCATGCTGAGTTACAGCAATTTCGGTAGCAGCGATTCACCAGAGGCCAAACTGGTGGCAGAAGCAACACGCATCCTGAAACAGCGCAATCCATCACTGGTTGTAGATGGGGAGATGCAGGGTAGTATGGCTTTCAATAAAGAAATACTACGCGATAATTATCCATTCAGTGAACTGGTAGATGAAGAGGTGAATGTGTTGATATTTCCCAACTTAACGGCTGGTAACGTAGCTTATAACCTGTTAAAAGAAGTAGGTGGTGCCGATGCAATTGGGCCGATTTTGTTAGGACTGAAAAAGCCTGTGCATGTATTACAACTGGGAAGTACGGTAAGAAGTATCATCAATATGTCATTGGTAGCAGTGGTAGATGCACAGCTCAAATGCCGCATGGATACCAATGAA
The DNA here is from genome assembly GCF_019264485.1 of Sediminibacterium sp. Classification (GTDB taxonomy): domain Bacteria; phylum Bacteroidota; class Bacteroidia; order Chitinophagales; family Chitinophagaceae; genus Sediminibacterium. The sequence goes on along the minus strand of NZ_JAHVAA010000014.1, from coordinate 20,250 downwards.
GTGATTCAGCGTAGTAGCTGGTGGAAGCGGTTAAAAAAGAGGAACAAGTAGGAGATAGAGAATAGACCATGGTCCATAATCAATGGATATGGATTGGTTTTTAAATAAAAAATTTACTATGGACTATTCACTATGGTCCATAGTCCATAGACCATAGCAAAAAGCGAAGCAATGTCATTTTTCACCCATTTAGGTTCATACTTACTCATGTTGAAAGGCATGTTTACCAAGCCCGAGAACTGGCGCATGTACTGGAAAGAATTTATGCACCAGTGCGTAGAGATAGGGTTAGGTGCATTACCAATTGTGGTGATTATTTCTCTCTTCCTTGGTGCCGTAACTACTGTGCAAACAGCGTATCAGTTGGTAAGTCCATTGGTACCACAGGCCACCATTGCACAAATTGTGCGAGACAGCATGATACTTGAATTATCTCCTACGGTTGTAAGTATTGTACTGGCCGGTGTGGTGGGAAGTAAAATTGCGAGTGAGTTGGGTAATATGCGTATCAGTGAACAGATAGATGCATTGGAAATTATGGGGATCAATACCAAAAGCTATCTTGTGATGCCAAAAATTCTGGGATCACTATTAGTGATTCCCTGTCTGATCACTATTTCTGCAGTATTGGGTATCTGGGGAGGAAGAACAGCAGGAAATATGGCAGGTATTCTGGCACCGGATATTTTTGATATCGGACTGCGTCAGAACCTGAACCTGTATAATATAAATTTTGCCTTGTATAAATCCTACACTTTTGCTTTTATTGTGAGTAGTATATCTGCCTATTATGGATATAATGTAAAAGGAGGGGCATTAGAAATTGGCAGGGCCAGTACCAGCGCGGTGGTAGTGAGCTGTATCCTCATTCTTTGTGCCGATTATATGCTGGCAGCACTGCTGCTATAGGTAACAGAGGAACAGAGGAACAGAAGAACAGAAGAACAGAGGAACAGAGGAACAGAGGAATGTTCAATATCGTCTGAGGGATCCCTTCGGGGAATTTCGAAGTTGGGAGTTGTATATTCGATATTCATTTTTAACCTCGCTTCATCTATATACCTGCGATTAAAATCGTAAGAAAATAATGTTTTTCCCTTTCATTCGCTTTGCTCTTGTTACATTTATGGTGAAAGCAAAACACCATGAATCCTTCATTTGAAGTTTTCCGGAAACAAATATCAAATCCCCTAAAGTTTCGCCTGTTTTTATTACAGCGCTTACCTTCTGCTTTTTTCTCGGGATTGAAGATCCGTTCCTTTAATCAGCATCAATCTATAATAGGTGTACGTTATAGCTGGTTCTCTCAAAACCCGTTTCGCTCCATGTATTTTGCGGTGCAGTCGATGGCAGCAGAAATGAGTACAGGGATATTAGGTTTTGCACAAATCTACCAGCGTAAACCTGGCATCAGTATGCTGGTATTAAAAGTGGAAGGAAATTTTTTGAAAAAGGCAACAGGGTTCATTCTTTTTACCTGTACCGATGGAGATAAAATTATAGCAGCAGTTGAACAGTCTATAATTACCGGAGAAGCACAAACTGTAATATGCCATTCTATTGGCACCAATGAGCAACAGGAAGTAGTGGCAGAATTTTCTGTAACCTGGACCTTCAAGGCAAAACAATCTTAAAATCGAAAGAGGTACATATGAAAATAGCATTTCACGGAGCGGCACAAACAGTAACAGGATCAAAGCACCTGTTAACATTAAAGAACGGGAAAAAAATATTACTCGACTGTGGTCTATTCCAGGGAATGGGAAAAGAAACTGATGTATTGAACAGTGAGTTTGGATTTGAAGCCAGATCGGTTGATATACTTGTATTATCGCACGCGCATATTGATCATTCCGGACTCATACCCAAACTTGTGAAAGAAGGATTTGAGGGAAAAATATTTGCAACCCCTGCTACAAAAGAACTGGGTGGAATTTTGCTGGAAGATTCGGCAGTTATACAAAGAGATGATACCAAATTTATTAATAAACGAAGGGCCAAACAAGGCTTGCCTCCCTATGAGCCATTATATGATTTGGAAGATGCGGCTAAGGCCCTGGAACTATTTGTTGAAGTAAATTATGAAGAGTGGACAACCATCACCGAAGGGGTGGAATTATTATTTACCGATGCGGGTCATATTATCGGAAGTGCTGCCGTTCATTTAAAAATAACAGAAGATGGTAAAACTACACAGGTAACTTTCAGTGGCGATGTGGGAAGGTATAATGATGCCATACTTCGTTCGCCATCTGTGTTTCCACAGGCAGATTTTATTATTCTTGAAAGTACATACGGTAATAAGCTGCATGATGAAGTACATGGTACACCAGATACTTTGCTGCAATGGATTGAGAAGACCTGCATACAGAAAAAAGGAAAGCTTATTATCCCGGCGTTTAGTGTAGGTCGAACACAGGAATTACTATATGCACTTAATCAACTGGACCTTGAAAACAGACTGCCAAAAGTGCCGGTATATGTAGACAGCCCGTTGAGCAGAGAAGCTACTGAAATGCTGAAAGCTTATCCGCAGTATTTTAATAAACATATCAGGAAAGTGATGGAGAAAGATGATGATCCGTTTGATTTTCCAGGGTTGAAATTTATTAAAACGGTGGATGAGAGTAAATACCTGAATGAGTTACCTCAGCCCTGTGTTATCATATCTGCCAGTGGTATGGCCGATGCAGGAAGAGTGAAACACCATATCATGAATAATATTGGCGACAAAAAAAATACCATTCTGCTGGTGGGTTATTGTGAGCCAAGATCACTCGGCGGGCGTCTGGCCAATGGGGCAGAGCAGGTGAAAATTTTCGGAGAAATGTATGATGTACAGGCAGAGGTTGGACAAATGCGGAGTATGAGTGCACATGGCGATTATGAGGATCTCTGCCAGTTTTTAGCCTGCCAGAATCCGTTACAGGTAAAAACACTTTTTCTGGTGCATGGTGAATACGATGTGCAACAGGATTTTGCTTACCGGCTGATGCGAAAAGGGTTTAAGGAAGTAGTAATTCCTGAAATGCATTATCAGACAAAACTGGAAGGATGAATCTACTGATACAGGATGCAGGACGTTATTATCGTGAACATTTTGGAGAACCCAATATCATTGTACGTTCACCCGGCAGGATAAATTTAATTGGCGAACACACCGATTATAATGATGGGTTCGCATTGCCTGCTTCTATTGATAATGCCGTATATGTTTCTATTGGAGCAAGGACAGATGATCAGATTCACCTGTTTTCGGTCGATTATAAAGAATTCTATAAAGGCAATACAGCCACCATCGAAATTTCGCTTCAAAGCTGGGCCAATTATATATTGGCGATCGTAGATGTATTGCAAAAAGCAGGATATAACTGTGGTGGTTTTAATGCTGTGGTAAGAGGTGATATACCTATAGGAGCAGGTTTGTCATCATCGGCAGCTGTAGAATGTGCTACTATTTTTGCACTGAATGAATTATTCGGATTTAAACTCGACCGGATGACCATGGTAAAAATGGCACAGCAGGCAGAGAATGAATTTATTGGTGTACGCTGTGGTATCATGGATCAGTTTGCCAGTATGTTTGGAAAACCTGACCAGGTAATAGAACTGGATTGCCGTTCACTTGATTATACTTATTTCCCTTTTGAATCTGCCGAGTATGAGTTATTGCTGATCAATAGTCGTGTTAAACATTCTCTCGCTGATTCTGAATACAATCTTAGAAGGCTTGATTGTGAAGCCGGGGTAGCACACCTGCAAAGATTTCATCCGAATATTAAAAGCCTCAGAGACGCTACACCGGAAATAGTAAAACAGGAACTGCATTTGCTGGATAAAAAAATAGTTCAACGCTGCCTCTATGTGGTAGAAGAAATAGCCAGGGTACAGGAAGCCTGTGAGGATTTGAAACGTGGTGATTTTATATCTTTTGGAAAAAAAATGTTTATCACACACAAAGGGTTGAGTGAGTTATACAATGTAAGCTGTCCTGAACTCGATTTCCTGGTGAATGCTGCAGCAGCGCATAAAGATGTTATCGGGGCGCGTATGATGGGAGGTGGTTTTGGGGGTTGTACACTTAACCTCGTAAAAAAAGAAGCTCTTGCTGAATTTATAGACAGGGTGTCTGAAACTTATCTGGAAACCTATGGAGTATTACCCGGCGCTTACCCTGTAACTATTGAGGGAGGAACAGCTGTTGTTGGGCCTGCGAAGTAAATCCCCGGTATCTTACATTAAATATTAGCAGAAAAACAGTCAAATGCTTGCAAAGGCGGAATTCCTGTTGTAATTTTTATCAACAAAAATTGCCTGCCATGAAGAACTATCATATTATATCGCGTATCGCGATCTATTTATTAGCAGTTGTTATGATCAGTTTCGGTATCTACCATTTCCAGCATGCACGTGAACTGGTGGTATATATTCCATCTTCCCTGCCCGGAGGAATTATATGGGTATATTTAGTAGGCGCAGCTTTTATACTTGTTGCGCTTTCTTTTGTAACCAACCGTATGGTAAAGACTTCTGCTTATTTACTCGCCATCATGTTGTTTATTTTCATCCTCACCCTGCATGTACCTAATTACTTCAATGCAGGTGATAAGGAGATGAAAGCACTGGCACTGGTGAATATTTTAAAAGATACGGCTATCGCCGGTTTTGCGCTTCATATAGCTGCAGGTGCCCATCACCAGAAATTACATTTGGAAGAAAGTGATTAAACAAATAAAAAGGGACTTTTAAGCCCCTTTTTAGTAATTACATTTTTCTGAAAATTTAACAGGTATTGTTTTATTTGGTGCATTAGCTACAACAGCCATACAAGAAACACAATTCGGATCACTCGCTTCAGGTTGTTCGAGTATTTGAATATAGAATGGCTTGTCTGCAACACCCATATTAGGCCTCGCAGAATTATCGGAAGGGAGTGTGCAGGGGAAAATGGTAGTAAAAACATGGTCATAGGTGACACCATCTTTTACGTACCCGTTAACACCCAAATGATAATAGGCAGGATCAGTGATTTGCAAAACAGCGCTCCTGCAAATCGCATCCAGTAATCTTACCTGTACACAACCTTCAGGGTGTGTTTCTTCATTTTTTTCACATGCGGAGAGGAATGCCAGGCAGAATGCCATCAGCAAAACAGAATAGCTTTTTTTCATGGTCATTGATTTTTCTTTTATGAGGTAGAATACAAAAGAATCGTTGCGTCTTCTTGGGAAAATAATATGAATATGATTATTGCGTTAATGAATACCGTGAAATACGCTTTGTTTCTCAATTACATTTTTCTGAAAACTTTACAGGTATCCATTTAGCTGGTGCATTCGGAACAATGGCGGCACAACGTACACAAGCAGGATCATATTCTTTCTGCTTCAGTATTTTTATATTAACTACGAGCCCGCGTAAAGAAGGAGCAAGGGTTTGAAATTTGGAAAGATCGGTACAACTTATTTCTGTAGAGAAAACATGGTCATAGGTAACGCCATCCAGTTGATAACCATTCACACCATATTTATAATAGGCTTCATCCTGAATCTGCATCACTGCTGTACCGCATACTTCATCAAGTATTTTTACTTTAAAACATTGCTGTAAAAGTTCTTCTTCTGTTTTTTCGCAACCTGTAAGTATAAGGGTCAGGCAGGTAAGGGCTGATACAATTATCTTTTTCATTTTCATGCTTTTTATCACTGACCCTGACAGAAACAAAAGCGTTGCATGAAATTTTAGTATCCCCGGGTTTAACAAAATGCTTAAGAATCGGCCTCCTCATCGTTGAGGCGGTTCCTGGTACGACGGCCTTTAATGGTGCCTTTCAGACAATATTCGCAGTTACAGGGAGGCCTGTTATGACTGTAAGGCATATGTCGCCAGCCAAGGGTTTGTGGGAGCTGTTTTATTTTGGTGATTTCATCCGCTTCAATCTTTCTCGGCACAATTAATTCATATCCCAAAGGATCATCCATTTCCATGATTTCTTTGATGGCGGTACCTAATGTTATATGCCTGTGTGGTTTACCATATTTCCCGGCATACACTTTTTCCGAACTGTGGACCCTGAAATAAATGCCCACCAATGTTCTGGCACCACCCTGCTTTAGTTCTCTCAACCATTGATGTGTTACGAAGAAATTCTGCAAAACCGGCATACAATAAATGCCGGAATGATAACGCCCTGTTTTGATGCCATTCTTTAAAATTTTGGCTGTATTTTTTTCGTCTGCAAGGTGAACAAGAATGGGCATAGCAGAAATGATTTAATCAGGTATAAATATTTCAAATTTAGTGTGAAACCCGATCAGACATTCGCCAGAGTTAGGGGTAGGCAGACCAACAAAAACAAAAGGCACTCAACTTGAGTGCCTTTGTACCCGGTACGGGAATCGAACCCGTCTTTCCTCCGTGAAAGGGAGATGTCCTAGCCGATAGACGAACCGGGCATTTTTTTGTCAATCGGGACGCAAAAATAGGCTTTGAAAACTACCCGCCAAAATTTTTTCGCTTTTTTATGAAAATCAGGGACTTGATGAAAATAAAACAATGCCCTACACCGGGCAGGAGTGTTGATTTTAGCCACAGATTCACAGATTCTGACTTAAAATCTGTGAATCTGTGGCTAAAATCGAATACTTGTCAGACCAAAGTCAACAAATCACCCACCTTAAAAAATATCCGCTTTTTTCCTGTCAATCCATGTAAATTTGCCACTCTTTAAGCCATATACCTAAAACAAAAAACAAATGAGTACAGTTAAAGTTGCCATCAACGGTTTCGGACGTATCGGCCGTTTGGTGTTTCGTCAGATCTACAATATGGAAGGTATTGATGTGGTAGCGATCAATGATCTGACCAGTCCTAAAGTATTAGCACACTTATTGAAATACGATAGTGCACAGGGACGTTTCGACGCCACTGTTACTTCTACTGATGACGCCATCATTGTAAACGGCGAAACAGTAAAAATCTATGCACAAAAAGATCCTGCGCAAATTCCCTGGGGAAATCATGGTGTGGATGTAGTAATAGAATCAACAGGTTTCTTTACTGATAAGGAAAAAGCAGAATCACATATTAAAGCAGGCGCCAAGCGCGTGGTGATTTCAGCTCCGGCTACCGGCGACCTGAAAACAGTGGTATTTAATGTAAATCATAATATCCTCGATGGCAGCGAAACCATTATTTCCTGTGCATCATGTACTACCAACTGTCTGGCACCAATGGCAAAAGTGCTGAATGATAAATTTGGTATTGCAACAGGCATCATGACCACCATTCATGCTTATACCAACGACCAGAATACACTGGATGCCCCACATCCTAAAGGAGATCTGCGCAGGGCAAGAGCAGCTGCAGCGAATATTGTTCCAAACAGTACCGGCGCAGCAAAAGCCATTGGACTGGTATTACCAGAACTGAAAGGTAAACTGGATGGCGGCGCACAGCGTGTTCCAACCATTACCGGGTCACTGACTGAACTGGCAGTAATCCTGAATAAAAAAGTTACAACTGAAGAAATCAATGCAGCCATGAAAGAGGCCAGCAATGAAAGCTTTGGTTATACTGAAGATGAAATTGTAAGTTCTGATATTATTGGTATCCATTACGGTTCATTGTTTGATGCCACACAAACCAAAGTAATGACCGTAGGTGAAGCGCAACTGGTAAAAACAGTAAGCTGGTACGATAACGAAATGAGCTATGTAAGTCAACTGGTAAGAACCGTGAAATATTTTGCGGGACTGATCTCTAAATAATACAAATTTGGAAATTTGGAAATGTGGCAATTTGAAAATGTGTAAAGCATCATTCAATTGCCACATTTCTTTTTCTACTCATTTCCAAATTTTCAAATTTTCAAATTACTACAAATGAGCAAATTTCTCAACCACAACTTCAGCCAGCAAAAAGCATTGATCAGGGTAGATTTTAATGTGCCCCTGAATGCTGCTTTTGAAATAACAGATGATACACGTATGCGTGCTACCATTCCCACTATTCAAAAAACACTGGCAGATGGTGGTGCCGTAATACTCATGAGTCACCTGGGCAGACCCAAAGAAGGTCCAACTGAAAAATATTCACTTAAACACCTGATAAAACATTTATCAAAACTGTTGGGTGGTGTTGATGTATTGTTTGCAGATGATTGTATTGGTGAGTCGGCTATTACACAGGCTGCCTCTTTGCAGCCAGGGCAGGTATTATTATTGGAGAATCTTCGATTTTATAAAGAAGAAGAAAAAGGTGATTTGGCTTTTGCTGAGAAGCTGAGTAAGCTGGGAGATGTATACGTAAATGATGCTTTCGGAACGGCGCATCGTGCGCATGCATCAACTGCAGTCATCGCACAATTTTTCTCCCTCGAAAAAAGAATGTTTGGTACGGTGATGGATGGAGAAGTAGCCAGCGCTGAAAAAGTAATGCATGCCAGCGAAAAACCATTTACGGCTATCATAGGTGGAGCCAAAGTGAGCGATAAAATTCTCATCATCGAAAACCTGCTCGAAAGAGCTACAGATATTATTATCGGCGGCGGTATGGCTTATACATTTATGAAAGCACAGGGTGGAACCATCGGTAATTCATTGTGTGAAGATGATCGCCTTGATACAGCTGTTGCATTGCTGAAGAAGGCAGAAGAAAAAGGCGTATGTATTCATCTGCCACCCGATTCTATTATTGCCGATAAGTTTGCGGCCGATGCCAACACATCAACAGCGCCCAGCAACCATATTCCCGATGGCTGGATGGGGCTTGATATTGGCGCCAGTGCCTGCGAACAGTTTGCCAACTGCATCAAGCGCTCCAAAACCATTCTCTGGAATGGCCCGATGGGTGTATTTGAAATGGAGAAGTTTCAGCACGGTACAAAAACCATTGCTATCGCAGTAGCGGAAGCTACGGCCAATGGTGCTTTTTCACTGGTAGGTGGTGGCGACAGTGTAGCGGCGGTAAACCAGTTCGGTTTTACCGATAAAGTAAGTTATGTATCTACCGGTGGTGGTGCCATGCTCGAATATTTTGAGGGAAAGGAATTACCGGGAATAGCGGCGGTGAAGTAGGCGCAGGTAGTCCATAGACCATGGTCTACTGTAATGTTTTTCACCATCCTACTACTAATGAGCTAAATAACTGGATAAATAACTAATTTCATAAAAATCAAGTCAAACATGAGTACAAAAAATTTAACCTTAATCGTCATTGCAGCATTGGTAATTATTTTGGGATGGAAAGGCTGCAGTAGTTATAATGGATTGGTTTCTAATGAACTTGAAGTGAATAAAGCTTGGAGTAATGTTGAAACCAATTATCAGAGAAGAACAGACCTTTATAGCAGTGTAGTAAAAGTAATAGAAGGATCAGCAAATTTTGAAAAATCAACATTAAAGGATGTTTTAGAGGCAAGAGCAAGTGCCACGCAAGTAAAGGTTGATATTAACGATCCAGCATCTTTGGCAAAGTATCAGGCGGCACAAGGGCAGTTGCAATCGGCTTTTGGTAGATTAATGGCTGTTGCTGAAGCATATCCTGATTTAAAAACTACAAAAGCATTTCAGGATTTTCAAACAAATATTGAGGGTACTGAAAACAGAATCAACACTGCCAGAAGAGACTTTAACGATGCCGTTAACAATTACAATTTAAAAGTGAGAAAATTCCCAAACAATATTTTTGCTTCAATTTTCGGTTTTAAAGCGAAAGAGTACTACAAAGCAGATGCTGGTTCTGAAAAGAATCCGGACATCAATTTTAATATCAAGTAAATCATATTACTTTAAATAAAAACAAGCCAGGATTTTTAATACATTTCTGGCTTGTTTTTTAAATAACCGCCATGTTCGGACTCTTCAGAAAAAAGCCGGAACGTTATTTCTCAGAAGAAGAGAAACAAAAAATTGTAACTGCCATTCAATCTGCTGAACAGCGGACCAGTGGGGAAGTGAGAATTTTTATTGAGAATAAATGTGCCTATGTAAACCCATTGCACCGAGCACAGGAACTTTTCTTCAACCTTGAAATGAGTCAGACCGCGGAACGCAATGGTGTACTTGTTTATGTAGCCATGAAAGACCGCCAGTTGGCTGTATTTGGCGATGAAGGAATACATCAGAAAGTAGGCAGCGCATTCTGGGATGCAGAAGTAAAGAAAATGCTGGCAGAATTCAGGCAACAGCATTACGCTGAAGGACTGGCTGCAATCATAGAAGATATTGGTGCAGCACTCGCTCATCATTTCCCTTATGATCGTACAGGAGATAAAAATGAACTGCCTGATGATATTGTTTTTGGTAAATAAAAGCAGTGTCAATATTTAAATGACACTGGAACAAAACCAACATGAAAAAATTACTCGTCATATGGATCATGCTGCTGGGCTTTGTGATGGCACAGGCTCAGGAAGTATTGCCCAAACCCAACCCTCCTAAACTGGTTACCGACAAAGCCAATGTTTTGTCGAAGGAGCAGTTAGAAATATTGGAACATAAATTAGTGGCATTAGACGATAGTACATCTAACCAGATTGCCATTGTATTATTACCCACACTCGACGGTTACCCGATTGAAGAGTATGCCAATAAACTATTCCGCGAATGGGGTATTGGGAATGCAAAAACCAATAATGGAGTATTAATTATTGCGGCGATAGAAGACAGGAAGATCAGAATAGAAGTAGGTTATGGGCTGGAAGGAGCTATTCCGGATATTATTGCATCGAATATTATTCAGAATGATATTGGACCGAATTTCAGAGAAAGCAATTATTACCGGGGTTTAGACAAAGCCATAGAATCATTATCAAAAGCAGCGGTAGGTGAATACAAAGTAAAGCGCGCTAAAAAAGGAAATAGTGGTTCGTCAGGAAAATCAATACTCACATTTGTGTTGATTTTGTTTGTGGTATTGATGATTGTGGCGCGAGGTGGCGGTGGAAAAGGTGGTGGAATGGTAAGCAGAAAAGGATATGGAGATATTGCAGAAGCTATTCTCTGGTCATCCATACTTGGCGGTGGCCGTCGAAGCAGTGGAGGCTGGGGTGGTGGAAGCGGTGGTGGTTTTGGTGGAGGTGGCTTCGGTGGTTTCGGCGGTGGAAGCAGCGGTGGTGGTGGCGCCAGCGGCGGATGGTAGGGTGATGATAAATAAGGAATAAGAAATATGAAATAAGGAATCAGAAAATGTATTATACAGAAAGCCTTCCATTTTGGAAGGCTTTTTTTTTGGTTGTAGTTAGAAAACTGGTAAACAGCAGAATGTCGAATGATGAGTAACGAATAAGCAAGAAATAAAGAAAGCCTCCCATATGGAAGGCTTCTTTCTTGGTTGTAGTTGGAAAGTATAAAACAGAAAAATTATTTTCTCATTTCTTATTCCTCATTTCTTTTCTCCCGGTAATTTGCTCTTTACATATTCTGCCATTTCTTTTGCTCCTGCGGTTTCTTTGGTGGCAGCCAGCTCCTTCAGGGCATTGTTAATAGTAGGATCTGTTTGCGGCCTTGCAGATGCAGGAATCAAATCTCTGAAAGCAACAATTGCATCAACAGCCCGTTTGAATTCATTCAGTTTGGTGAGTTTGGCTGCAAATGCTGCATAAGTGGCACTCATTTGAACTTTCGGAAAGGATAAAGGCATTTTTTCATAACTCTCAGCTACCACAGGAAAGGCAGTTTCATCACCAAACATGATCAACACACCTGAAATAGATTCACTCAGTCTGCCTTTCGAAGGCGCTTTACTCAGCTCTTTTGCAAGTGCAAGGGCAGTAACACTGTCAATGGCAGCAAGTGCATCAAGACCGGCACCGGCCAATGTGTACGAAGAATCTTTAGTAGCCTGTGTAAACAATGATTTGTAACTGTCTTTTTTCAGGTTACCCAAAAAATCGATGGCTTCAGCTTTCACTGTTCGCTTGGGGTCATTTTTTGCGATGGCTTCCATCTTTGCAATCAATGCATCATCGGGTGTTACTTTACCAAGGCTGGTAATGGCAAGCGAACGAATACGGAAATAAGGGTCGCCTAATGCATCCATCAATAATTGAACAGCTGCGGGTTCTTTTACATTATTAGCTGCAAAAGCCACAGCTTCACGGCGATCCAGATAATTACCTGCATGTTTAAATTGGTGAATAAATTCAGTCAATGTTTTATTGTCTTTTTTATCAACCAGTAAATATTTATCCGCATCTACATTAATCTGATCTGGTTTCGATTTTACGCTAAAAGTGAAAGTATCAGCCTTATTTTCCATCCAAACCTGCTGTCTTGTTTTTTCATGTCCATGCCAGATATCGATGGTAAAAGGTAACCTGAAAATTTTGTCACCTGCCTGTATCTGTTTAATGATTACGCTGGCAAGCTGCTTCTCAGCATTGTATTGATAGCTGATATCAATACGCGGATGTCCATTGCCAAAATACCATTGATTAAAGAACCAGTTCAGGTCTTTGCCGGTTACTTCCTCAAAAGCCAGGCGAAGTTTGTGTGCATTACCTGTACCGAATTTATTGGCAGTAAGATATTTATTGAGTGAAGCAAAAAAAGCATCGTCTCCCACCAGGTTACGTAACATGTGTAAAATGCGTCCACCTTTATTATAGCTGATGGCATCAAACATATCTTCTTTATCCTTGTAATAAAAACGCACCAGATCACGTGCCTGCTGGCCACTGCCGATGTATCCGCGCATCTGATTGAAATTCTCAAACATGGCTTCGTCTTTACCATATTTGTATTCAGACCATAGGTACTGGCTGTAATCGGCAAAACTTTCATTTACGGTAAGGTTGCTCCAGCTTTCTGCTGTTACTAAGTCGCCAAACCATTGGTGAAACAATTCGTGTGCTATAGTAGATTCCCAGCCGTTGCCATCAACCAGTTCACGTGCATCCTGCTGTGCGCTTTCCTGGTGTAAGGTAGCCGTTGTATTTTCCATGGCACCACTAACATAATCTCTTGCTGTCATCTGGCTGTATTTAACCCATGGATATTCAACACCTAATTTCTTGGAGAAGAAAGCCATCATTTCAGGGGTGTCACCAAAAATTTTACGGGCTACTTTTTCATATTCTTTCTCAACGTAGTAATTAACTTCTTTTCCTTTATAAGTATCTTTTACAATGGCATAATCGCCGATACCCATAAAGAACAGGTAAGGGGCATGTGGCTGATCCATCGACCAGGTATCTGTACGGGTACCATCTGTATTTTTCTTTTGTGCTATGAGTTTACCATTTGATAGAGATACATATTTATTCGGAACAGTAAGGTTGAACAACTGTGTTGTTTTCTGATTCGGACGATCAATGGTAGGTACCCATACAGATGTGGCTTCTGTTTCACCCTGGGTCCAGATTTGTGTGGGCTTATCTTTTTCTTCGCCTTTAGGATTTACAAAATACAAACCCTTTGCATCTGTAATGGCGGCACTGCCGGCCACTTTAAACTCGTTGGGTTTGGCGGTATAGTCAATATATACAGTATACCGTTCTCCTTTTTTATAGGCTTTGTCCAGTTTAATGGTTAGAAAAAGACTGTCGTATTGGTATTTCAACGGAATGTTTTTTCCTGTTTTCACAAGGGCAACCTGATGAATATTCATACCCTTTGCATCGAGCTGCACCGAATCGGCAGTATAAAAATGGGGTTCAAGGGTAATCCATACTTTACCGTTGAGATAAGCATTCTCATAATCAAATCTGGCATCCAGTCTTGTGTGAACGAGGTCATTCACTTTTGTGGCGAAAGAGCGGTAGACCTTCTTCCAGTCATCAACTCCAGAAGTTTGGGCCATAATAAATGCCGGAAAAAAAGCAATCAGCAATAATAGTCTTTTCATGTTCGAGTTTTAGAGGCCTAAAGATAAACCTGAAGCAGAAGCAGAATGTTAGAATTTTATTAATGGTTGGAAGGGTTATTCACTACTGTGGTGGGAGCAGATTAAAACTGTAAATTTGTTGGTATGAAGGGGGTGAAACCAATACGAAACTGTTTTCTGGTACTGGGCTTATTATTAGTGGGGCTTGGTTCATCGTCTGCACAAATCACACATTATTTATTCTTTCAGACGGAAAACAACAAGCCATTTTACCTGCGCATTATGGGCAGTACGCTGAGTTCAAATGCAAGCGGCTACCTGTTAATTCCTAAATTAACCGATGGAAAGTATGAGCTTCATATCGGCTTTGCACAGTCCGAAGCCGAACAGCAGTTTGAAATAACGGTGGAAGGCCGGGACCTTGGTTTTTCAGTAAAACAGGAACTGGATAATAGCTGGAGCCTGTTTAACCTGGTAGATTTCTCTCAGTATAAAGGCAAAACAGTGGCAGCAGTACCTAAGCCGCAAATAAAAACAGTGGAAGAGCCTGTTTTGGCCGATACAGTGAAGGAAGAAGAAAAACCAGCGGTAAAAAAAGAAAACAGGCCTGCAGACAGCTTGTTCAAACCCGAAATGGTAAAAGAGGTTCAAAAGAAGAAAATACCCCTCCCATTGATTGCAAAGATTTACGATAAAACTTCATTGGATGGCATAGATATGGTTTTTGTGGTGAATGGAATACCCAAAAGCGATACGGTCATTATTTATGTACCGGCTATCAAGCCCCCTGGAATGGCGGGTGGCCACCTGAAAAGCCGGGAGATACAGCATAATAAAGTAGAGCAGGTATTTGTGAATCCTGTTCAATCCGTTATTACCAACCCCTTTAAACATCCCTGATGCGTTATTTTCTTTCTGTAGCCTACCAGGGAACTCACTATGCCGGTTTCCAGATACAGGATGGACAGGAAACCATACAATCGCAGCTTACAAAGGCGCTGGAAATCCTTTTCAGGGAAAGTTTTACCCTAACCGGCTCATCCCGTACAGATGCAGGCGTGCATGCAGAACAGAACTATTTTCATTTCGATACGGCGGTTGAATTGAAGTCGGGCCACAGGTATAACCTCAATGCTATATTACCCAGCGATATAGCTGTAACCGGCATTTATGGAGTGTCTGAAACAGCCCATTGCCGTTTTGATGCCACTGAAAGAGTATATAAGTATCTGATTTATAAGCAGAAAAATCCATTTTTGACCGATAAGGGCTGGTTATACCCTTATCCTTTAAACCTGGATATACTCCAGCGCTTGTCGGTTGTGCTGCGGGACTATGAGGATTTCAGTTCTTTTTCGAAAAGAAATACGCAGGTGTTTACCTACAATTGTGCCATTGGTTCGGCTTACTGGCAGGAGAGGGAAAAGGAGGAGCTGGAGTTTCATATCAGGTCGAACCGTTTTTTAAGGGGAATGATCAGGGGTATTGTAGGTACTATGCTAAGGATAGCGAGGACAGCACAAACACTGGAAGAGGCGGAACTGATGTTCAGGGGAGTTATTGAAGCAAAGGATTGTGCTAAAGCTGATTTCACAACACCTGCACGTGGTTTGTACCTGATGGAAGTAAATTATCCGGAAGGGTTATTGAAAGAGGTGGATTGAAATGAGTGATGGTGATGTTTGATTAAACGGGTATATCGTATCTTTTGTAAGTGAATGAAGACAATGATGATGAGTGTCTTCATTTTTTTTATACGCTGAAACCCTTTACTGTAAAGGGTTATAACATTTCGTACTGAAATAGTTTTGAAAAAGATTTGGCAGGGAACAAATCACTCTTATCTTTGCAACCCGCTTTTAAAAAAAGAGGATGTTCTTTGAAGGCAGCTACAATGAATGGTGAAAGAAAAACAGAAAAATTTTAAATAAAATTTGGTGTTTTAAATAACACGCTTATCTTCGCCGCCCGTTCAACAAAAACGGAAGTTCATTGAAGCATAAATAAGGGCTGAAAAAAATAAAAATCAAATAAAATTTGGTACTAAAAAATAAGCGCTTATCTTTGCCGTCCGTTTGAAAAAAACGGTAGTTCTTACAGTGATTTTGACAGCAAAAAAAGTTTGAAATTTCTTCAAATAATTTTGGCTGATAAAATAAAGGCTCTTACCTTTGCAACCCCAACAAAAATGGGGGCTTTGATAAAGCCAAAAGATCTTTGAAAGTTTGGAAGCAACAGCACAATTAAACATAATTACAAATTAGTTTACTTGTAAGGTTAACAGCAATCAAAAACAATTAACACAATCCGACGTTAATTTCGATTATTTGAGATTAAGTCAGATCAAACAACATTTACAATGGAGAGTTTGATCCTGGCTCAGGATGAACGCTAGCGGCAGGCTTAATACATGCAAGTCGAGGGGCAGCATGAGTGTAGCAATACATTTGATGGCGACCGGCAAACGGGTGCGGAACACGTACACAACCTTCCTATAAGTGGGGAATAGCCCAGAGAAATTTGGATTAATACCCCGTAACATAATGATGTGGCATCACATTATTATTATAGCTACGGCGCTTATTGATGGGTGTGCGGCTGATTAGATAGTTGGCGGGGTAACGGCCCACCAAGTCTACGATCAGTAGCTGATGTGAGAGCATGATCAGCCACACGGGCACTGAGACACGGGCCCGACTCCTACGGGAGGCAGCAGTAAGGAATATTGGTCAATGGACGCAAGTCTGAACCAGCCATGCCGCGTGAAGGATTAAGGTCCTCTGGATTGTAAACTTCTTTTATCTGGGACGAAAAAAGGCTATTCTTAGTCACTTGACGGTACCAGATGAATAAGCACCGGCTAACTCCGTGCCAGCAGCCGCGGTAATACGGAGGGTGCAAGCGTTATCCGGATTCACTGGGTTTAAAGGGTGCGTAGGCGGGCAGGTAAGTCAGTGGTGAAATCCTGGAGCTTAACTCCAGAACTGCCATTGATACTATCTGTCTTGAATATTGTGGAGGTAAGCGGAATATGTCATGTAGCGGTGAAATGCTTAGATATGACATAGAACACCTATTGCGAAGGCAGCTTACTACGCATATATTGACGCTGAGGCACGAAAGCGTGGGGATCAAACAGGATTAGATACCCTGGTAGTCCACGCCCTAAACGATGGATACTCGACATACGCGATACACTGTGTGTGTCTGAGCGAAAGCATTAAGTATCCCACCTGGGAAGTACGACCGCAAGGTTGAAACTCAAAGGAATTGGCGGGGGTCCGCACAAGCGGTGGAGCATGTGGTTTAATTCGATGATACGCGAGGAACCTTACCTGGGCTAGAATGCTATTTGACCGTGGGTGAAAGCTCATTTTGTAGCAATACACAGATAGTAAGGTGCTGCATGGCTGTCGTCAGCTCGTGCCGTGAGGTGTTGGGTTAAGTCCCGCAACGAGCGCAACCCCTATCATTAGTTGCCAACAGGTAATGCTGGGAACTCTAATGAAACTGCCGCCGTAAGGCGTGAGGAAGGAGGGGATGATGTCAAGTCATCATGGCCTTTATGCCCAGGGCTACACACGTGCTACAATGGGCAGGACAAAGGGCTGCAACACAGCGATGTGAAGCCAATCCCAAAAACCTGCTCTCAGTTCAGATCGTAGTCTGCAACTCGACTACGTGAAGCTGGAATCGCTAGTAATCGTATATCAGCAATGATACGGTGAATACGTTCCCGGACCTTGCACACACCGCCCGTCAAGCCATGGGAGTCGGGTGTACCTAAAGTCGGTAACCGTAAGGAGCTGCCTAGGGTAAAATCGATGACTGGGGCTAAGTCGTAACAAGGTAGCCGTACCGGAAGGTGCGGCTGGAATACCTCCTTTTAGAGACGGCTTTAACCGGCTGTTGCTTTCACAAACTTTCATTATTTAGTTCTTTAAAAAGTACTATTAGTACCCGAATCAGACCCGTAGCTCAGTTGGTTAGAGCGCTACACTGATAATGTAGAGGTCACCAGTTCAACTCTGGTCGGGTCTACTAGTTAAGCTTCAACTCTGAAGCTAAAACCATGGGGGGTTAGCTCAGTTGGCTAGAGCATCCCGAACTTGTTCGGGAGTGGTCAACGGTTCAACTCAACAAAAAATGGGGGGTTAGCTCAGTTGGCTAGAGCATCTGCCTTGCACGCAGAGGGTCATCGGTTCGACTCCGATATCCTCCACATTAAGTAGAATAAGTGAGAGGGTGCGGTTTTTAAAAAGTTCTTTCAAACATTAGATGTAGGCAACAGGCCAAAAGGATCGAATCCTTAACATCTGCAACTGTATAAGCTGTATCCTGAATCTTGGTTCTTGAACCCTGATACCTGATACTATATACTTTAGCTCTTTGACATATTGGGAAAGCGAAATCAATAACAAGAAGGTTATGACTCTTATGCAAGGTCATAACTGATAAATTTTTTAAAGCGAATAAGGGCGCATGGTGGATGCCTAGGGTCTGAGAGGCGATGAAGGACGTGGTAAGCTGCGATAAGCTACGGGGAGCTGCACACGAGCGTTATATCCGTAGATTTCCGAATGGGACAACCTAATATACTGAAGGTATATTATTCCGACGCAAGTCGGAAAGCCAACCCCGAGAACTGAAACATCTAAGTACCGGGAGGAAAAGAAAACAATAGTGATTCCCCAAGTAGTGGCGAGCGAAAAGGGAAAAGCCCAAACCGAGTCGGCGTGCCGATTCGGGGTTATAGGACTGCATTTAGAAAGCATTATCAAACTGAATCATCTGGAAAGATGAGCCATAGCAGGTGATAGCCCTGTAGGTACAAATTAATGTGGACGAGCAGTATCCTGAGTAATGCGGGACCGGAGGAATCTTGCATGAAGTTGCCAGCACCATCTGGTAAGGCTAAATACTCCTCAGACACCGATAGTGAACCAGTACCGTAAGGGAAAGGTGAAAAGCACCCCGAACAGGGGAGTGAAATAGTACCTGAAACCGTGCGCCTACAAGCGGTCGGAGCTCTGCAATATGAGTGACGGCGTGCCTTTTGCATAATGAGCCTACGAGTTACTCCTAACTGGCGAGGTTAAGTTCATATTTAACGGAGCCGAAGCGAAAGCGAGTCCAAATAGGGCGATTAGTCAGTTGGGGTAGACGCGAAACTTTGTGATCTATCCATGGGCAGGTTGAAGGTTAGGTAAAACTAACTGGAGGACCGAACCCGTTGACGTTGAAAAGTCTTGGGATGACCTGTGGATAGGGGTGAAAGGCCAATCAAACTGAGAGATAGCTCGTTCTCCCCGAAATGTTTTTAGGAACAGCGTTGCATATAGAAGTTTATTAGAGGTAGAGCTACTGATTGGGCTAGGGGGCTTCACCGCCTACCAAACCCTGACAAACTCCGAATGCTAATAAATATCTGCAGCAGTGAGGCTTTGGGCGCTAAGGTCCAGGGCCGAGAGGGAAATAACCCAGATTAGCAACTAAGGTCCCTAATACGTAGTTAAGTTGATCAAACGAGGTGGGATTTCTATAACAGCCAGGATGTTGGCTTGGAAGCAGCCATTCATTTAAAGAGTGCGTAACAGCTCACTGGTCGAGAGATCCTGCACGGAAAATAATCGGGCATCAAACTACGAACCGAAGTTCTAAATTTCCGCCTTGTGCGGAAGTGGTAGGGGAGCATTGAAATCTGCACTGAAGGTGTATGGCGACATATGCTGGAGCGATTTCAAAAGAAAATGTAGGCATAAGTAACGATAATTAAAGTGAAAAACTTTAACGCGAAAAGTCTAAGGTTTCCTGATCAACGTTAATCGGATCAGGGTTAGTCTGGTCCTTAGGAAAACCCGAAAGGGGCATCTGATGGAAAGCTGGTTAATATTCCAGCACCTGCTATACATTAAAAGTGACGCAGGGACGTGGTGGTTGCGTACGGACGGAAGTGTACGCCTGAGTGGAGTCTTCGGACAAAGCGAAACCATAAAATCCCTGCCAAGAAAAGCGAGTATAGCAGCCAGTACCGGAATCCGACACAGGTAGACGGGATGAGTATTCTAACGCGCTCGGGTGAGCCGTGGAGAAGGAACTAGGCAAATTGACGCTGTAACTTCGGGATAAAGCGTACCGCAGCGATGCGGTCACAGTAAAATGGTTCAACCAACTGTTTAACAAAAACACAGGGCCCTGCAAAAACGTAAGTTGACGTATAGAGCCTGAAACCTGCCCGGTGCTGGAAGGTTAAGGAAGGGTGTTCGGCGCAAGCCAAAGCTCCTGACTGAAGCCCCAGTAAACGGCGGCCGTAACTATAACGGTCCTAAGGTAGCGAAATTCCTTGTCGGGTAAGTTCCGACCTGCACGAATGGTCTAATGAGTTGAACACTGTCTCCTCCACGAGCCCGGTGAAATTGTAGT
>NZ_JAHVAA010000003.1 GCF_019264485.1 Sediminibacterium sp. | reverse complement strand
ACTAATCCCCGCCATCGTCAACCCAAATGGATAATAATGCGTCTCTTCCAACAATGGCCCCCTACTATGTACGAGCTGTAAATTATCAAAGAACACATCCAGATTAGTCTGGTTACTTACGTACACATAAAGATAACCATTCCTGTTTATGTTTACTGAGCGTGCATGTGTTTTCAGTACTTCCGCATCTACTTTTATTACACGGGAATAAATTCCCGTGCTGGGATTTTTTGTTTCGTTTCTTTGTGTAGCTTATACTTTTATCTCTTTACTGATTTCTGCAATGGCTTTACAAGTACAATAATCCCCAGTTCTAATTTTTCAGCTACTCGCCTTACAAACTTCTTCCCGCTATATTATGCGGAACGTATCATTGTACAAATCTAAATTGTGCCTGATAGCTAAATCCGCTAATTCGCTTGTGTATTATGGGCTTGCTCCAACAGCATTGTGGGGGGGGGTCCTTTGTACTACTCCTACTTTCATGGTTACCCTCATCCTGTCCAGTATATCTATTCTTACACCTCACGTAATTCAATGAGCAGATCTTCTGTTTCACCTGCCCCAGCGGCATCACAGGGATAAATAAAACAATTTGTGTTTTCTGTATTCAATTTTATAACATGAGTTTTGAGCATAAAAAAAAACCAACCCAGTTTTTATGGAGTGGTTTTCTTTAAATAAATTATGAGTTAAATGAAAAAGTTATCGCAAAATTTTTTTAAATCTGTATCTCTCCCCCCCTTCTTCTTGATTTACCCACAAAAAAAGATACCATCTTGTCCCTTCTTCAAATTGCCCTTCTCGTGATAAAGGAATATAAAATGACATATCATTGGATATTAATTTAATTTGCCACCTTCCCTGCTCACTTAAAGTCCATTTCCCTTCACTACTAAATTTGTCTCCATATTCTTTTTTTACATATGAAGGAAGTACGAAGGTCGGTAAATTATTAGCTGTAAAATATCCATCAGTTTTTAACACCAAACAAACTGTCGAATCACTTCCGTACCACTTTCCACAAATGTCTTTTTGAGTTGGCACCTTCTCAGAGCACCCATAGAACAAAATATGTACCCAAGAAAAAAATAAAATATGTGATTTCATTATTGTCATTTTATTACTTCCATTTTACAACTTCAGTCCATTGAATTTTTTGTTCTGTCTTAGACATTGGTCCAACTTGTGTCATATCATTTAATGCCCTTCCAATTGTATTTTGATATGCTGGATAATATCCAAGAACAGGTGGTCTAAAAGCTGATTGAATTGTTGATGAATTGTATGCGCTAAATACGACTATTGCAGTTCCATTCATTCTCCGCAGAGTTTACTTTTTTTGCACGTTTTCCGCAGATGTCTCTCGTAGAGGACGCTGCGGCCGTTCACACTGAAGCAAGTTAATAATTACTCATTAAGCACAAATATTCAATAACGAATTAGTAAACCCAAAAGTAAATGATACACCCGAACTGTGTAACGAGCAGAGTCCTCTCCGAAAGACATTTGCGACAAACTACTTTTGGGTTCAATACTCTGCGAAGAAGGAACACACAGCGTAATCTCCGTTATCTTTCGTTCTCTGCGGTGAACTTATACAATTTATTCACCGCAGAAACCAAGTAGGTATTAAGTTTACACAAGATATTTTGCAACACTACTCCTCTTCTGTTTTGTTTTTCAATTTTCCCAATAAGCTATACGCATTTTTTAATGCAAGCTTTTGTTCCTTCCAGTTGATGGATGTACTACCCTTCAATTCCACTCTTCCATTCTGTACAATACCTGTTTCTACCTCAGTCATCTCAAAACCGGAGCTGTCTTTTGCAAGAAAAACATACTGCTTACCCTCATATCTTACCACGGCAGACTCGGGAACTGACCATACTTTTTTGTTATCGAGTTCAAAACTGCCATTTAAAAACATACCGGGCAATAATTCATGATTGGCATTTTCAAAATGACAATGTACCAGTCCACCTCTGTTTTCATCTACATTTCTTGTTACCAGTATTACATCTACTTCATACTTTTTTCCTGGCTTATCGGCTAATGATACCTGTGCTTTCATCCCTTTTTTGATCAGCATAATATCTTTCTCAAAAACAGTAAGGGCAGCATGAATATCATCCGGGTCTACCAGCTCAAACAAAACATCAGCGGGGTTTACGTATTTGCCGATGTTTACATTTACTTTGGTTACAAAGCCATGTATCGGCGACCGCAGGCTGATGGTTCTTGAAATATTATTGACCGTTAATTTATCCGGATCAATTCCCACAATACGTAATTTTTCTTCCAGTGATTTAATCAATACCTGTTGCGTTTTATAATCGGCTATTGCCTGCTGATATATTTTTTTACTGGTGGCATCCTGACTGCTTAATTCTTTTTGCCTGTCAAGATCAGTTGACAGAAAATCCATTCTGGCTTTTGCCATCAGGTAATCCTGTTGTAACTGTACATAACTCTGGTCCTCAAGTGTGGCAATTACTTCTCCTTTTTTTACTCCCATACCCGGTAACAGGTGTGAGCTTTTCAAATATCCACCCAGGGGGAAACTCACAGATACCATGCTTTGAGGGGGTACATCAACCACCCCGTTTACTTTTACAGAAGCACTCATGATGGTTTCAGCAGCTGTACCAATTTCAATACCGCCATTTCTTAGCTGCACTGCAGTTAAGCTTACACTTTTTTCATCAGTATTGCTTTCAGCTGGCTGGTTTGATTCCTGTTCCTTTGTTCCGCAGGCCAATGCAACTGATAAAAAGAATATTATTATATATGGTCGCATAATGTATTTATTGATTGTTTTGTAATAAGTATTCCAGTTCTATTTCATTGAGCTGCTGTTCTCTTTTCGCTGTTGCATATTGTACCTGAATGGCTAATGCCTGTGTTACTAATGCACCCCATTCAATATAATTGATCTGTCCATTTTTATACTGCAGCCCTGCGGTTTGTATGATGGTATTCGATTGGGGTATAGCACTATTCTTAAAATATTCAATACTTGCAATTAATTTTTCTCTGTTCTGCAGGTATTGTACCAACCGTGTTCGCAACTGAATGACTGCCATATCTGCTTCTGCTTTGGTAACATCTTCCTGAATGGTTGCAGCTTCAATTTTTGCTTTTCGCGATTTATTAAAAAAAGGAACCGACATACCCAATGTTACAGAAGAGAAACGGTTACCCGCATCAAAAAAACGCTCCGATCTGTTCTTATAGGTCATCCAGCCTATAAGCGACTGGTTATTATAACCAACCAGCCATTCAGGTTTCAGCCTGCTTTTTTCAAGTTCCGTCTCCGATTTCGCCCTTGCTGTTTGTGCTTCATATAGCTTAAGCTCAGGATGTTGATTTAATAAAGCAGTATCGTATAACTGTTGCTGTGCCGTTAATTCATCTATTGGCTCAATCCGTATCTCTTCCTGTATCAATAATGCCAGTTCTGACTGAACAGCTTTTATATCAGACTGATTGGCCAACAGCCATTGTTTATTTTGCATTACATGGTTGTCGATGGTTGTTTTTTCCAGCAAATTTGATTCTCCTTTTTCATACCGCAACTGCGCCATTTTCTGGTAACTGCTGTATATGCTATCTGTTCTTTCAAAGATTTTTTTTCTGGCAAAGAAGAACTGAAGTTCGAGATATAATTGGGCAACCATTTTTTTCAGCTGTGCTTTCTGAATAAAACTATGTGCATTGGCAGTTGCCAGGTAGCTGTTCAGCACAGATTCCTGTTTCCGGTATAAGCTGCCAGACTGCAGGGTTTGTGTTACAGATATACGGCTGTCGAAATTGAAACTGTTATAATTACCCAGTTCTGTCAATATCTGTGTTTTGGGAATTTCACGTGCCGTTCCTTTTAAAACCGTAAAATACTTCTCCTGCAACTGGTTTACTTTAATTACCTGTGCCTGCGTGGTGGCCAGTTCTGTTACTTCTTTAAGTTTCATCTGACGAACAGGCTGTGCAAATAATATCGATCCCGACAGCAGGCAGATGAGTAGTAATAATGTTTTCATAGACCCAGTTGGTTTTCTTTTTTCAAAAAGAAGGTATAGTATGGGTAAAACAAACAGCGTAAGTAATGTGGCTGATAATAAACCGCCTATTACCACTGTTGCCAATGGTCTTTGTACTTCTGCACCTGCTCCGTTACTGAGTGCCATTGGTAAAAAACCAAATGATGCAACAGCTGCTGTCATTAATACAGGGCGTAGTCTGGTTTCAGTTGCCTGCAAAATGATTGACTTTAAATCTTCCATGCCTTCCTCACGCAGACGATTCATTTCTGTAATCAATACAATACCATTTAATACAGCCACGCCAAACAGAGCGATAAAACCAATGCCTGCTGAAATACTAAAAGGCATATCCCTTAACCACAAAGCAAATACACCTCCGATTGCAGATAATGGAATAGCGGAGAATATAAGTAAACAATACTTGAATTTTTTAAACGCAAAGAATAACATCACAAAAATGAGCAGTAGTGCTGCCGGCACAGCAATGGTCAAGCGTTTGGTGGCTTCCTGCAGGTTTTCAAACTGTCCACCATAAGTTATAAAATAGCCCGTGGGTAATTGTACCTGTTTGCCTATTTTTTCCTGTAATTCTTCTACAATAGACTGCACATCCCTGCCTCGCACATTAAAGCCAATGGTAATTCTGCGTTGTGCATCTTCTCGCTGTATCTGGTAAGGGCCATCCTGTATACCAACAGTGGCCAGCAGATTCAATGGTACCTGTTGTCCGTTAGGTAATCCAACCAACAGGTTTTCTATATCATCAGACTGATTTCTTTGCTCTTTATCCAAACGAATCACCAAATCAAAACGTCTGTCGTTTTCAAATACCTGTCCGGTAATACTTCCTGCATAAGCAGCCTGAATGGTTTGATTAATAGATTCAATACTTGCCCCATACCTTGCAATCGATTCACGATTGTAGGTAATAACCATTTGTGGAATACCAGTTACCGTTTCTACAAAAAGATCCCTGGCTCCATCAACTGTACCGATTACGGTTCCTACTTTTGTTGCGTAGGCGGCAAGACTGTCAAGATCATCTCCAAATATTTTGCAAACCACATCCTGTCTGGCGCCTGTCATCAGTTCATTAAAACGCATTTGCACAGGAAACTGAAAACCGGTTGTTACCCCGGGAACGGCCTGCACCTTTTCTCCCATTTTTTCTGCGAGCTCATCAAAAGTTTTACCTGAAGTCCACTCTTTCTTATCTTTCAAAACAATGATCATATCGGCAGACTCAATGGGCATTGGGTCTGTAGGAATTTCACTTGACCCCACTTTTGTTACAATCTTCTCTACTTCCGGAAATTCTTTCAATATAATTTTAACTGCTTTCTGACTCTCCTGCAAAGTGGTACTTATAGAAGATCCTGTGAGTACCCTTGTTTCTACAGCAAAATCGCCCTCTTCCAGTTTGGGAATAAACTCTCCACCCAATGTATTCATCACTATAAGTGCAGCGGCAAATAAAATAACCGATCCAGAAATAATCCATACAGGTGCAGCTATTGCTTTTTTGAGCAGTGGTGCATACCAGGATTGCAGTTTTTTCATCATCCGGTCTGAAATATTTTCTTTGTGCCCTCTTTTCCTGCTCAGGAAGAAAGCACTCATCATGGGTACATAGGTTACCGATAAAAGAAAAGCTCCAAGAATAGCAAAAGATACGGTCTGTGCCATCGGCTTGAACATTTTTCCTTCAATTCCTTCCAGTGAAAGAATGGGCAGGTATACAATCAGTATGATGATCTGGCCAAATACCGCAGCATTCATCATTTTACCACTCGACTCTTCCACTGTGCTATTCATCTGTTCGCGGGTGAGCTTTGTACCAATTGCTATACCATTCTGCTTCGACATTTTATGCATGACTGCCTCCACAATAATAACGGCTCCGTCTACCAACAAACCAAAGTCAAGCGCACCAAGGCTCATCAGGTTTCCACTTACACCAAATGCATTCATCATAATAATGGCAAATAACATAGACAAGGGTATCACTGTTGCCACAATAAACCCTGCCCTGATATTTCCCAAAAACAATACCAGTACAAAAACAACAATCAATGCCCCTTCCAGCAAATTGGTTTCTACTGTTCCAATGGCATTGTTCACCATTTTGGTTCTGTCGAGAAAAGGATCAATTATAACACCCTCGGGTAATGTTTTTTCAATCTGCCTGATCTTGTTTTTGATATTACGTATGACCTTATTACTGTTCTCCCCTTTCAGCATCATTACCACAGCCCCGGCCACTTCTCCATCGTTATTATAAGCCAATGCACCATAACGTGTGGCACTTCCTATTTTTACTTCTGCGAGGTCGCGAACTAAAATGGGTATACCGTTTACCTTTTTTACAACAATACTTCCTATGTCTTCAATACTTTTGGCCAACCCATCTGTTCTGATAAACAATACTGTTGGTCCTTTCTCAATGTAGGCCCCTCCTGTATTCTGGTTATTTTCCTGCAATGCCTTGTAAACATCGCCGATGGTTACCTGCAGACTTCTGAGTTTATCGGTTTTTACAGCTACTTCATACTGTTTCAGTTCGCCACCAAAACTGCTTACATCGGCAATACCTTCTGTTGATAGTAATTGTTTTCTTACTACCCAATCCTGTATGGTTCTCAATTCAGCCATACTGTATTTTCCTTCGTATCCGGGTTTAGGTCTTATTACGTATTGAAATATTTCACCCAAACCCGTGGTAACGGGCCCCAGTTCCGGGTTACCCATACCCTGTGGTATCTGCTGCCGCACCTGTGCAAGCCGTTCATTGATCTGTGTACGTGCCCAGTAAACATCTGTTGATTCATTAAAAACAATGGTTACAAGACTTAGTCCAAAACGGGAAAAACTTCTTTGTTCCACAATACCCGGCACATTTCGCGTAGCCTGTTCAATGGGTACTGTTATAAATCGTTCAACATCAGGTGCACCCAGATTGGGGGCATTGGTGATCACCAATACCTGGTTATTGGTGATATCAGGAACAGCATCAATTGGCAGACGCGTTGTTTCTATAATGCCCACAATGACAAGTGCCAGCACCATCAGCCCCACAATCAGTTTATTCCTGATGGAAAAATGAATAATTGCATTTAACATGCGTACATGAATTTTTCTCTGATAATTAAGATACACGAACTCACTGTTCTTCCGGTCTGAAATCGGTGAACAGTAGTTACAAAGTGCAGCAGCTTACTGATACACTAAAAACTATACAAACCGTGGAGGCTGGAAAATGTCTTCCAGAGAGATAGAAAATGGTGTTGCATCGTTCAACAGGGTAAATTCCTGTTGTACATCATAAGCAAACACTTCATTGATCTGTATTTTCTGAGGAGGAAGATTATTGAATGCAATCATGCAGCAATCATTCATGGTTTTGAAAGGCAATTGCATGTCGCGGAGGTTATCGGCATCATTATCATCATGCCCCATATAATGCATATGCAGAAACTGAACCAGTGTTACGGATGCATTACCAGCCTTATGCTCATAATAATGTTGTACCAATACAGGCAGTTTAAGCAACTGACTGGCTTCAGTAGCTCCAAAGAGGTACACGACTACTAATGATATGGCTACCAGTTTTCGCACCCGATAAAGGTACAGAATTCTGGCAGCCATTATTACTGAAATTTCAGGCTATTTAAGGGCATTCAGAAACACCCATTCAAAACTCAGCAGCCAGCTTTTCTCAGCCATCCGATGCATATTGCCTCCTAACTGAAAACGATAGCCCATATTCAGTTTGGCCTGGCTGTTGAAAATGAGTTGCGCAGCAGGAGCCAGATCAACAAAATAGCGTTGTTTGTCATAGGTCCGTTGTCCCAATAATTCTACATATAGATTCAGATTCGTCTGGTTATAGCTGGTATATTTCTTTGGCAATACGAGGTAACCAGCAGACAATGAATAATTAAATGCCTGGTATGGCACTGCTTTCGGACCGGGTAGTGAACGTCCTTTTTGCAATGATTCTGTAAGACTTAATGTGGTAGAAACGGCGAGCTTATGAAGCAGTTGTGTTGCAATTATCCCAGCCTGCACACCACTCTGATCACCTTCCAGACTTAACTCATCAAACATCGACACATTTCTGCTATGTGATGCTTCTGCAAAAGCAGCCATCCGAAAATGACTATACATACCATCAATAGTAAGGAAGCGATATTTTGCATAAGTCCTCACACTTTCAAAACGCTGAGAGGAGCTGTACATATCAGAAAATGTAACAGCACCATGTACCATCAGGTTTTTATTCATACCAAACATCAATTCCGATGTATGTCTACTCTCAGTTCTGCCCGACATGGCGCTACGAAGCCATTTGCCTGTTTGCTTTACACTGATTGATTTTGACGGCATATTACTGGCCGGTTCAGAAAAAACGTATAACTCCTGACCGCTTGCAAACAATGTTACAAGCAATGCAGTAATAAGAAAATTGATTTTCATAACACAGTTTAAATACTTAAATACAAAACATCACCTTGCCTTTATTACAAGACAGCATGGTAAACACGTTTACCATCAGTAAAACCTGTTTCGTAAGCTTTACCGGCTGTTAATTTGTATTTTTTAAACTGTTGTGCAGACACAAAACTTTTATCAATCAATGTAAAAGTTTTTTCGCCAGTAAGTGTTTGATCAGCTGCATTGATGAACTGTAATGTCTGGTTACCCAATTCCACTTTCGCACCTTTTTGTACTTTAACCCCATTAAAATTAGAAGTCACTTTTAACTGATCTACTGAAAAGCCTGCATCAATAACCGCCTTACTCAATGCATCGAAATTAACAGGCGTTCCTTCTTTAAAAAATACTTCATAGGTTGACTGCTGTATATCTACCTGTATTTTTTCAACAAAAGGAACATCCGATAAAGATTTGAATACCGCTTTTGAACACATAGCACAGGTAAGTCCACTGGCTCTCAGGTTGGCTTTTTTAACCTGCGCATTTGCCATCAGGCCAATGCTTAAGAATAATACTATAAGAAAATTTTTCATGATTATTTATTGAATGATAAAATGTGTTACCGCTGAAAATAATTCAGCAGTAACACAAAAAATATATTTACTCATTTGGTTTTAGTGCAGCAGTCTTTTGCATCTTTTGCACACTTATCGGTACAGCAGTCCTTAGAAGCGGTACAATCTTTTGAGCTGCAACAATCTTTATCGTGTTTTACAGCAACCGTTGCCTTACGATCGTATTTACAGCACTCGTGAAGATTGTTATAGGCTTCATCTTTTGCTGTGAGGTCTTTGGTATCATATCCTGCATCGGCTACCTTTTGTTGTATTTTGGTACCACTGGTTTTAGATGAAGCATATTTTACTTTCAGGATTTTAGTATCCTCGTTCCAGATAGCAACACTGGCTCCGCCAGCTTTAGCTGCTTTTTCAATGGTAGATTTACACATACCACAGTTACCCCATACTTTGATCTCCTCTGATTTTAAAGCTGCAGGTTTTGTTTGTGCAAAAGCGATTATGCTGAAGAAAGAAAATAAAACGCTTAAATAGATAGATTGTGTTTTCATGACAATATGTTTTGATTGATTTAATGAATCTGCTAATGCCTTCAGGCATAGAAATAAATAGATTGTATTGATGAGTTGTCAATACAATTCATTAACCCTGTTGGGTATCAGATTCTGAAAACACAATTGAGAAGATAGGTATCCTTTCTGGATAGTAAAGGCGGGCCATGAATATCAGCATATACTTTGGCCGACTCATTGAGGTCTGTAAGGTCGAATACACTAATGAGTTTTGGAAGCAGGGTAACCGGCGACTGGAAATCGAAGAAAGCATAGGTAGCTTTGTGGTTATCTTCCAGCTTAACCATTTTAATCTCTGTTTTGCAGCAGCCTTTACTCGAAGTTTCCTTCAATGACATACCGCAAACACAGGTTTCTGTACTGTTATGACTTAGATCAACACTGCTGATCTTCCCCATACAATAATGAATACTCATCACCAGTCCACTGCTGATGACAAAATATATAATTGCAATAAGGGAAGTAAGTACCCGCTTCATAACAGTACAAAATTAACAAAGACAATCAATAATCGGGCAAAAAAACTGTTAAGGCTTTAATTTACAAAATTCCACCATATACCTACCCTTGTCCATAAGCTCGTATTGGGATAGAGAGCTGATACCATATTGGGTTTACTAAACTCAAAACCCTTACTGGTATTCAGTGAGTTAAGGTTTTCAATGCGTATAAACCCTTTAAAACTCTTGATTCGGAAATGAAGAAAAAGATTGATATCGGGACGATTTCGAAGGGTTTCAGTGTTTTGGTAGAAATACTTGCCCAGGAATGGGGAATATCCGTCTGCTTTATAAGCAGTATGATACCTGAGTTCCAGACCGGTTGACAAAAAGAGGTTGACAAAGAAATTACCTTCAAAAGCAATCCGGTTACGTGTAAGTATCAGTGGCAGGTTTACCGGTGGCTGACCTGTTGTTTGTTGAACATCTACTTCCGTGTACCAGTTCCAGTAACGTGATAACCTGATTTTTTTTTCTGCCCTGATATGTATCACATTAAACAGTGTTGCTTCCTGTCTGGCATGGAAGAAACTATCGAAATACATGTAGTTACTGATGGCGTAATAGGAGCCTGAAAGTATCAGTCCGTTTCGTGGATTCTCATAACTGGCAAACAGACGTATGCTGTTTTCCTTGTTAAAGTTTGTCCTGTTATTAATGGGAAAGCGGCTCAAAGGATCAAAGATGAATGAAGGCGATCTGTTTACATTATGAAAACCAATATTCAGGTAACCTGCTTTTTTACCGAGTAATCGCTTCATCCCTATAAACGCTTCATAGTCGCCGGCATTCAATCCATTCAAATACAATTCACCCCTTGCTTCAATATCCCATATCTGGTTACGGGTGCGGTTTCTGTATTCACCCAAGGCATAAATATTATAGAAATTTTTTCTGATCACACTATCAAATCTTCCTCCAAGATTTTGTAATGCGATACCTGCTTTAATAAACTGACTCTGGTTGTTTTTATCGGGGAAAGTGAGTATACTGAACTGGTTGGTGATATCATTCCATCGGTCCTGGTAGCCGATATTTACTGCATCGCGCACGGTTCGGTTGAAATATTGTTTGTATTGAAGTGAATCAACCGACTCATCATAAAACCTAAAATTATTACCCGTAAAACGCAATGTATGCTCTAACCTGAAGCGTGGATAGAATATTTTGTACGCGGTTGAATCGGTGATGATAGAATCTTTTTTCCCAAAATCATAGAAATGCCTGAACAACAGAACAGTTTCTTTGTACACATTGCCTGTTGTAACAGTTGTATTAAAAGGGTTCCGACGGGCAACTCCTGCCCGCCCCAACCTTGTTTCAAGCTCATAGGGATCATTGAGTCTCAGGCTGTCTAACAATTTCACATCCACCAGACCACCATTTTCAGAAGATGCCGCTTTATTGGATAAATAAATCAGGTTAAATCCGTACTTACGATTGGGCGAACGATAATGTGTTGTAAACCTGAAATTATTGTGACTGGCATTCTGGTTTTTTATTGGTCCCGGTGCATTACTAAAACGGTATTCAATGGTAAAATTGAAATTATCTTTTTTGTTTTGAGTATGCAGAAAACTAATCAGTTGCTCTGCTTTACTGCCCAGCAAATAAGATAATTCTGTATAAGGTCTGGTAGTCTGGTATAAACGTGTGTTTGTGGTAGTAAAGCGGTATACATCATAAGCATGGAAACCAGCATCGAAACCTGGTTTCATGAATGGATCGAATATAAGCGACTGTGCGGCGGTTCCATAATTACCCAAACTATGAAAACGATAAGGCATTGGAAAACGCATATAAAAATCATTGATGGATGAATCGATGGTACGCAAACGGGTCGAATCGTAATAACGGTAGAAAATCGTAATCGAATCGGCGAGGCTGTTTCTTGTTTTCAAAGAATCATTACCGGTATTTCTCCTGATGGGCCGTCCCTGAGCATCGGTGGTAATGCCCGACTGCTGACCACTGGTATTACGTGTACGAAAATTACCGGTCTGTGCATGCAGACAGAGTCCCATAACTATCAGCACAACCGTTAAGATCAGGTTCTTTGTTACACGCATGTTATTGAATGTACTGCAAAATAAGATGAATGCCCATTTGCAGGAAGTTAAAACTGGGGTAATCCGGTTTAAAGTGTTTTGATGAGTTCGGTAAATAAGAGTGTCAGCTTGGGCTCTGCGTCATGTGCAGCCTGTAAAACTTCTGCATGGGTTATTACATTTTCTTCCTCACGGATACCCAGGTCGGTAATTACGCTCATGGCAAATACTTTCATGCCGCTATGAACGGCACTGATGGTTTCCTGTACGGTACTCATACCCACCGCATCACCACCCAATACTTTAATGAGTTTATACTCAGCTCTTGTTTCAAAAGTAGGTCCGGTAACGCCTGTATAAACGCCCTGGTGTAGCGCAATCTTGTGTTCGGCTGCAATAGATATTACTTTATTGATCAGGTTTTTATCATAAGGCTCACTCATATCAGGAAAACGTGTTCCGATAGCTTCTTCATTTTTACCCAATAAAGGATTTACAATAAAGAAACTGATATGGTCATTGATGATCATCAGGTCCCCAACTTTAAATGCGGGGTTTACTCCACCTGCAGCATTGGATAATAATAATGTCTCCACCCCCAGCATACGCATAACCCTTACCGGATAAGCTACCTGTTGTGCAGTGTAACCTTCATAAAAATGAAACCGACCTCCCATCACCCATACCTTTTTACCACCTAACTGGCCATAAATCAGTTTGCCCTTATGTCCTTCCACCGTACTTACCGGAAAATGAGGTATATCATTATAGGCAATCTCAAATTCAGTTACAATTTCATTGGCCAGGTTTCCCAAACCACTACCCAGAATAATTCCAATACTGGCTTCTCCGGTTACTTTCGCTTTTATAAAGTCTGTAGTTTCTTGCAATTGCTTCATTACTGTCGACATCAATTTCAGGTTTAGGCTGCAAATATAACCTATACAACAGCCTGATTGATAAATATGGGTAAGAACAGGGCATAAAAAAACCATCCCGATATAATCGGGATGGTTCGGAAAAGTTAAGAGGTATGACTGATTAGTTGATACGCTTAACGTTAACGGCGTTAGGGCCTTTACGACCTTCCTGCACGTCGAAAACTACTTTATCGTTTGCTTCGATCTGATCAATCAGACCGTTAGCGTGTACGAAAGTTTCCTGGCTAGAGTTTTCATGCTTAATAAAACCAAAACCTTTTTCCTCATTGAAGAACTTTACAGTTCCCTGAATTTGTGTGTTCATTTGTAAAATTGTAATTATAAATAAGGCTGCAAAGATACATGGAAATAAGTCCCTGACCAACTTATTCAGACAATAACCGATTATCTTTCATTATACCAGATGGGTTTCCGAAGAATAAACTCTTAAAAATCAGGGCATAAGGCCTTCCAACCGCTCATCCTTCTCTTTTCAGAATGATCTGTTAAATCGGGTCAGTCATTTATCTTAGCATACACACAATAAAATCATCATGTTACAAAGATCCGGTTACCTGCTTGGCTTTTTATTCATTTGCGCATTTACATATGCACAAAAAATTTCTTACAAAGTATCATTCCCTAATGCTGTTCACCATGAAGCAATCATTAGTATTACAGCCACTGGCATCCAGAATAAACCCGCTGTATTCAGAATGAGCCGCTCTTCTCCGGGCAGGTATGCCACACATGAGTTTGGCAAAAATGTATACGATGTAAAAGCCACAGATAAAAACGGTAAATCAATTGCAATCAATCGTGTTGACGGAGATATATATGAGGTACCTGCTCATTCCGGAACCGTAACTGTTACTTACACCCTTTTTGCCAATCATGCAGATGGAACATATGCAGGAATTGATCCGGAAAGTATTCATTTCAATATGCCTGCTGTATTTATGTGGATCAAAGGATACGATAAAGCACCCATAGAAATTAGTTTCGATCTGCCTAAAGAGAATAAAGGCATTATTGCAACACAGTTATTTCCTACCAGCCAATCCAACACTTTCACTGCACCAGGTTTACAATATTTTATGGACAGCCCTACAAAAATCGGCGACCTGATTATTCGTGAATGGCAGGTAAATAACCCGGATGGAAAAAAATATACCATCAGAATTGCTCTCGAAGCCGATGCAACTGCACAACAGGCTGATGAGTTAATGGAAAAAACCAAAAAGATCGTTGCAGAAGCAAAAGCAGTGTTTGGAGAATTTCCCAATTACGAAACGGGCACTTATACTTTTATCATGAGTGCCAACCCTTATGTTCAGGGTGATGGTATGGAACATCGGAACTCTACCATGATCTCCTCTCCCAGTTCAACTTTTAATCCCAACTTCTTATCAGGTGTTACTTCTCATGAATTTTTTCACAACTGGAATGTGGAAAGAATCAGACCCAAAACACTGGAACCCTTCAATTTTGAGAAAAGCAATATGAGTCATGAACTCTGGTTTGCAGAGGGATTTACCCAGTACTATGGTAATTTGTTATTGGCCCGTGCAGGACTTATTACCCCGCAGGCATTTATGAGTACGGCAGGCAGTCTGGCCAATACGAAATCGAATAGTCCCGGCGCCGTATATTATTCCCCGGTAGATGCCAGCAACCATGCTGTTTTTGTGGACGCATCTGTTTCCATCGATAAAAACAATTACAGCAATATGTTTACTTCTTATTATACATATGGTGCTGCAATCGCTCTTGCACTTGATCTTGAACTTCAGACAAAAACCAGTCAATCACTGGATGATTTTATGAAAGCCATGTGGTTAACACATGGAAAAACTGAAATACCTTATACTATTTCATCCATGCAAAAAACGCTGGCAGGTATTACCAATGCTGGATTTGCTGAACAGTTTTTCAAAAAATATATCACCGGGCATGAAGCCATTGACTATACATCACTTTTTGCAAAAGCAGGCTATGAACTAAAGAAAACCAATGAGGGAAAAGTAAATATTGGATTAAACGCCCGTGCAAATGAACAGGGTAAGCTGCTGGTAGTAAGTGCTACCAACAGGGGCTCTGCTGCATATGAAGCTGGTTTAGATGCCGGCGATGAAATATTACAGTTCGATCAAACTACTGTTAAAACAACTGCTGATATTACTAATTTTCTTTTGCAGAAGAAACCCGGTGAAACAGTTACCGTATCCTATAAACACCGTGGAAAAGAAAAAACAGCTACGATGACATTAAAAGAAAACAGCAGCTTAAGCATTAATGATATCGGGAATAACGGCCAGACGATCACTGAATCAATGAAAAAAATCAGGAACAGCTGGTTCAAATCAAAAGCAGAATAAGATAATTCATTTATTGACCAATAACTATTTGCACATGAGAGTATTATTTGCATTGGCGATGTTGCTATCTGTTAGCAGTATGTATGCCCAGACGCCGGAAGAAAAATTAAAGTCGCTGAATATTGTTTTACCAGCGCCTTCATCACCGGTAGCCAACTATGTAAAATTTGTGAGAACCGGCAACCTTGTTTTTCTGTCGGGTCATGGTCCATCCAAAGCAGATGGCAGTTATATAACAGGTAAACTGGGGCGCGACTTATCGATAGAAGAAGGTTATGCAGCAGCCAGACAAACAGGGATCAGCTTATTAGCCACTTTAAAAGCAGCAGTAGGTGATCTGTCAAAAGTAAAACGCATTGTAAAAGTATTGGGTATGGTGAATGGTACAGATAGTTTTATTGATCAGCCCAAAGTTATCAATGGCTTTTCAGACCTGATGGTGGCGGTATTTGGCGATAAGGGTAAACATGCCCGCAGTGCAGTTGGCATGGCTTCACTCCCAATGAATATGGCTGTTGAAATTGAAATGGTAGTAGAAATAGAAGACTGATTTATTTTTTTCCCGAATGCAATGCTCTGTATGCGTAATAGGTGCTGGCAATCATTAATAACGCGCCTAAAAAGAATGCAGCACCTGGAAAATAAACAGGAGCTTCTTCTTTGGTGAAATAAGCAAAGAGCTTCGTCATCAGCAGGGGACCGATGACAGATGTGGCACTCATCAAACTGGTTAACGCACCCTGTAATTCACCCTGTTCATTAGGTGGTACATGACCCGAAATGATAGACTGTAAAGCCGGGCCTGCAATTCCACCCAGACAATAGGGAATAAGAAATACAAACATCATCCAGCCCTGCGTAGCAAAAGCAAACAATAAAAGTCCCAATGCATATAAACCCAGACCTACATAAATACTTTTTTCATTACCGATTTTGGGATTTACAATACGAACCAAGCCTCCTTGTACCCCTCCAACCAAAAGACCTACAATACCTAATGAAATACCAATCATTTTAGGGCTCCAGTTGAATCGTTCTATATTAAAAAAACTCCAGATGCTTTGTACCGAATGTCCGGCGATATAAATCAGAATCATTGAAATAATTAAACCTGATACAGCAGGATATTTTTTTAGCTGGAGCAATGAACCAAGAGGGTTTGCCCTCCGCCATTCGAATGCTCGTCTGTGTTCCTTGTCTAACGATTCAGGTAATACAAAATAGCCATATGCACAGTTAAGCAGAGCCAGTCCTGCTGCCACAAAAAAAGGAACCCTGGGGCCAAGTTCTCCAAGAAGTCCTCCAATCATAGGGCCGAGAATAAAACCCAATCCAAAAGCTGCACCAATCATTCCGAAATTCTGAGCGCGGTTTTCATTGGTGCTTATATCTGCTATATAAGCCGATGCGGTAGTAAAGCTGGCACCTGTAATGCCTGCAATAATTCTTCCCAGAAATAACCAGCCGATGGTGGGCGCGAATGAAAGAAATAAATAGTCGATACCAAAACCCAGTAAAGAGAATAGCAATACAGGACGGCGGCCATATTTATCGCTGAGGTTTCCTAACACAGGAGCAAAAACAAATTGGGTAATAGCATATGCGAAAGTGAGCCATCCTGCATACTGCGACGCTTTGCTGATATCAGAAGTGTGCAATAGTTCTTCTATCAGTTTGGGCATTACCGGTATAATTAATCCCAGACCGGTAATATCAATTAAAAGGGTAATGAATATAAATCCGATAGCGGCTTTCCGGTTCTTGATCATAGCAGTTTCTGTGGTTATAGATGCAAATTCGCCGTTTTATTGCAAACAACGGAATAATATACAAATAATCACTGCTCTTAAAGAACTGTAGTAAAACAAAAGGAGGGGCCTAAACCCCTCCTCAACCCTTGCTCTTGAAAAACCCTACTATTTTTTCAGTTCAATTACGCCCACATTGGTGTTTTTAGGCGCCTGAACCACGATATTATTGATGGTTGTATCCTTGTAATTATTCGATGCATTAACATACAGTGAATAAGTGCCGTTTTTCAGACCACGCATTTTGAATTCTCCGTTTTTATTCGGCAATGCATAAGCAGTATCGGTGGCATTAAACAATGTAAGCACCGCTTTAGCATCCTGTGGTTTCACTTTACCAGAAACACTGGCAGTAGATTTTTCTACAAAGAAGTGGAATACAGGCTTCAGGTAAAACTTATTATTGTTTACAATTACAATCGATCTGCTTACATCAAAATCAAGCCATAAACGGATTTTGTTGGGCAGGAATTCTTCTGTTTCATGACCCTTCAACTTGATCAGGATATAATTCGGCTTATTATCAGGCCAGTACAACGGATATGTTACACTGTCTTTTACCACCGAATTATTCGTGCCGATTTCAATCCTGATTAAACGAATAGCTCCTTTCGGAATTTCTGTTGAAGCCAGTAATGTATCTACCCCATTCCTCAGGTTCAGGATATCATATACACCTGCATTAATGTTTAGATTGGTCCATACAAGACCAGAATCTTTTCTGTTACCCAGCGTAGAGCCAATATAAGCTCCCAGCCTGTCCCAGTTACAGGTATCGTTTTTACGGGTGTCTTTGGTAGTATCAACCAATACCTGAACGGCTTTGATTTCCACAAAGACCTTATCAAAAAAACCAGGACCATCAGTCATATAAAGGCTGAGGTTTTGTTTACCCGCCGGAATTTGTGCCGAATCGGTTTTCTTACAGGATGTTATGGCCAATGCTGTGGCGAAAAACATCATTACTCCGAGAAATACTTGTTTTGTTTTCATGTGTGCTTGATTTTAGCGTAGCATTTTTTTCATTGGCTTTTATCCTGTTTTTTATTTAGAGCCAAAAAGAATGCCAGTTGTGTACTAAGGTTTTGTTAAAGGATATTTTTCTCTGCGAAACCTCTGTGACTGCATATTCTCTGCGGTGATTATTCCTCACCGCAGAGAACATGAGAAAAGAAGTCTGCGCAGAGTTGTTATTGTTAGACATACTATTGTAATACTGTTTGCACAGTCAGATCATCTCATTTTTGTTGGCATTTCCCCGATCTGGGGCATTGCAGAAACAATAGCAGTAGTTGGATCAATCTATCTTATTGATGGATAGGCAAATCTTGCTTAACTTGGTTGCCATCAAACCGAATTCATGAAAAAGATACCGGCACTTGTTCTTGCGTTGCTTCTCTTTACTAAAATTTTTTCCCAATCGCTCAGCGATACTGAAAAAAAGATCATTGACTGGGTAAAAAAACATACTACAGAGGCTGAAAAGCTGCTGGAAGAAGCCGTAAATATCAACAGTGGTACATTTAATATAGCCGGTGTTAAAAAAACAGGTGAAGTATTTGCCCGTGAACTGCAAAAAGCGGGTCTTAACACAGAATGGGTATCATTACCCGATTCATTAAAAAGGGCAGGACACCTCGTTGCCAGCAGAAAAGGAAACAAGGGTAAAAAAATATTTATTATAGGTCATCTCGATACGGTTTTTGAACCCGATATGGCAGCAGGACCTTTCACCAGAATCAATGATTCAACCGCCACCGGACAGGGTGTAACTGACATGAAAGGTGGAGATGTAGTAGTAGTGATGGCACTACAGGCTCTTCACTCGATGAATCTTTTAAAAGACGCATCAGTAGTTGTTTATTTTACCGGTGATGAAGAAGAATCGGGTAAACCAACCAGCGTAAGCAGAAAAGATTTTATTGAAAGAGCCAGAACATGCGACCTGGCACTGGCTTTTGAAACCGCACAGGGTATGAATACCATTGCTATCGGACGCCGTGGTTTCAGCAGCTGGAAATTAGATGTAACCGCAAAAACGGGTCATTCAGCGGGGATATTCGGACAAGGTTCGGGATATGGGGCTATTTATGAAACAGCACGTATTCTGAATCGATTCAGGGAAGAATTAGGCAATGAAAAACACCTCACCTTTAATCCCGGCATCATTGCCGGTGGATCTGAAATGGATTATGATGATGAAAAAATGCGGGCACTTGTTTCAGGAAAAACAAATATCATCTCACCATCAGTTGTAGTGGAAGGTGATCTTCGTTTCCTCACCGAAAAACAAAGAGAAACAGCCCGACAAAAAATGACGGCAATTGTTGCCAGTCAGAACCTCAATGGCAGCAGTGCAAAAATTTCATTTACAGATGGCATACCTGCCATGGAACCCACAAAAGGAAATGATTCCCTGCGTTTGTGGGTGGATAGGGTTTCAAGAGATATGGGATTAGGACCTGCCAATGCCGGGGACCCCGGATCAAGGGGTGCAGGAGATATTTCATATGTGGCAAAATATATAGATTGTATTGACGGACTGGGTGCTTCTGGCAGAGGTGCACATGCAGTTGGCGAAACCATTAACCTGAAACAATTACCATTACTGATTCAACGCGCAGCTTTACTTATTTACAGGCTTACACAAAGCGAATAAAACAAACACCTATGCAAAAAATTATTTGTGCAGTATTTCTGTTATTATCAGCAAACCTGTTTGCCCAAGATAACAGGGAATTTTATCTCATCAGATTATATCATTTTGATGAAGCTACACAACAAAAAACCACTGAAGAGTATTTAGAAAAAGCCTGGTTACCGGCCATGCACCGAAAAGGCATTAAACAGATTGGTGTATTTACACCCACAGGAAATGATACAGCCGTTAAAAAGAAACTCTATCTCTTCATCCCGCTTTCTTCGTTAAACGATGTGTACAGACTGGATGATGAACTTTTGAAAGACCAGCAATATTTGTCGGCGGGTGCAACTTATATTCAAACAACCCATGACAAGCCTTCATATAATCGCATCGAAACCTTTCTTCTCAGGGCTTTTTCCGATATGCCTAAAATGGAAAAACCGGTTTTATCAGGCCCTGTTACAGACCGGGTATATGAACTCAGGAGTTATGAAGGGGCTACAGAAAAGTTATACCGGAAAAAAGTAGAGATGTTTAACAAAGGTGGTGAGATCAAACTATTTAAACGCCTTACTTTTAATGCTGTATTTTATGGGGAAGTATTAACCGGTGGCAGGATGCCCAATCTGATGTATATGACCAGTTTCGATAATATGGATGAACGCAATAAACACTGGAAAAATTTTGTAGAGGCACCTGAATGGAAAAGATTATCAGCACTACCCGAATACCAGCATACAGTGAGCAAACTCGATATTATTTTATTGCATCCAAGAACTTATTCTGATCTTTAAAACAAGCCCCGGTTTTCCGGGGCTTGTTTTCTTTATACCAGTTTATAAACAGCTATTGTACTGCTCCACCACTTTAGTAATCAGTGTATAGTTTAACTGACCTGATTTAATATCAGACTGAACACTTACACAATCAGCACACACATTGCTGATAACTGCTGCAAAATTCTTTTTGTTAACCAGGTTGAATTTGCTGTCCGATTTTACCTGCAAATAATAATCACCCGATTTACCTTCTGCAGTTGCAAGCACCACAGGTTCTGCACCATTATAAATTGTTTTACCACTGTTGTCAGTTACACGAATAAATAATGTGGCTTTACTGCCAGTTGATACTTCTTTGTAAAAATCATTTGCATAAGAAACATATTTCACCCCATTGATGGTAAATCCACTGATATCAGAGGGTGAATACATTTTTTTTGATCCCGTAGACCCGGTAAAGAGAATATTTCCTTTTTTCTGCATCTGGTCTTTAATAACACCTTCGAGTGTTTCGTTGGCTGATGTAATAATGGTTCCTTTTGTTTCTGTCTGGGCAGATACGAGCAGGGTTGACAAACCCAGCAGTGCGATGATGAATGTGAATGCTTTTTTCATGGTTTTGATTTTAGATGTCTGATTTTTACTTACTAATAAGTAAGTTTTATAGGTAAAAAAATTTTATCCTCCTTTGAGTTGACGAATGATCGCTTTTTTTATTGTATCATAATCTTTTTTTCCTGTAATACGTGCCAGTTGAACACCTGCAGCTAGGTTCGTCATCAGCAGCAGGGTTTGTGTCTTCGGGGTTTCCGGAAACACAAATTCGCCTGACTTCTTACCGGCAGCGAGTGTTTGCTCAACCAATTTCAATACCAGTGTCACCAATTGCTTTACTTTTTCCTTTACAGAAACCGGGAGTGTATTATAGTCAGATGCTATAGACCCAATGATGCAGATACTGTTTGCATCTACCAGACAGGAATAACGTTCAATAAATTTTTCCAGCGTAACCGTTGCAGACGCTCCAACTGCTCGTAGTTGCTTATCGAGTGAATTATATAAGTCGATATACTGATCAATAATCTCTGATAACAAATCCTCTTTTCCGCGGAAATGATAATGAATGGCAGCATTCCGAACCTGTAACTTTTCAGCTATGTCTGCGTAACTAAATGCATTATAACCATGACTTTTGATCAGGGCAGTTCCTATGCGTACAATTTCTTCTTTGGTATCGGTATTTCTTGCAGTCACGGGTTAAAATTAAGGATTACTTACTAAATAGTAAGTTTTTATTATGCAGGCTCAGAAACCTTTTCCCTTTTTTGCCTTATGTGCTCTTATCATATCCACAAAATTCTGTCGAAGTAACAGTGCATCAATTGTTTGTGCAATTCGCTTGGCCTGGGCCATTTCATTTTTTACCCCTTCAATCCATTTAATAAAATAATTCCGCTGTGAGAGTGTCAGTTGCCGAAAAAAATCCATGGCCTGAGGTTCATCATCAAGACATTCCTTCAAAGCCGGGGGTAGCTGGGGCGGTGTTTTATCAACGGCAATTGAAACCTCCACCAATGCACC
This sequence comes from Sediminibacterium sp., assembly GCF_019264485.1. Taxonomy (GTDB): domain Bacteria; phylum Bacteroidota; class Bacteroidia; order Chitinophagales; family Chitinophagaceae; genus Sediminibacterium. The sequence goes on along the minus strand of NZ_JAHVAA010000003.1, from coordinate 118,412 downwards.
TTTCTTTTTGCGTATCCCCTTTCGCATTGTGGCATTTACAGGCAGCATAAAAGATCCGTCGCCCATCGGCATGAGCGCTACGCCTTTAATAACAAAAGCATCCAGCTTTCCTTTTACGCGAAAAGTTTTACGCGAACCGGGTTGCAATTGCTCAGCTATATCCTGAGGTACCTGTATATAGGTCCAGCCGGTTTTATCTCCCTTTTCACCAAACTGCTGTAATATGGTTTCGAATTTTATCATTCATCCTCAAAATACTTATTTGCAGGCATCCGAACACAAAAAAGCCCCTAAAGAAGGGGCTTTTTACATATACTGACCGGTATCAGTCCTCATTACGAAATACAACAACACCATCAAATGCATCAATCAACACTTTTTTGGTTTTATCAATCTCACCGGCCAATATTTTCTTACTGAGTGTATTCACAATTTGTTTCTGTATCAGGCGTTTTAATGGTCTTGCCCCCATTTGAGGATCATATCCCTGTTCACTGAGGAATTCAAGTAAATATTCGCTGAATTCGAGCTGTATTCCAGCGTCAGCAACCATTTTCTTTAACCCATCCAACTGAATCTTTACAATTCCCATAATCTGCTTCCTGAGCAGCGGGCTGAACATGATAATTTCATCTACCCTGTTCAGGAACTCAGGTCTGATGGTATGACGCAGCAGCTCCATCACTTCTGTTTTTGCTTTTTCGGTAGCTGCGGTTATATTCTGATCATTTATATTTTCGAATGCATCCTGTATCAGGTGACTTCCTATATTACTTGTCATGATGATGATAGTATTCTTAAAATTCACCGTCCTTCCTTTGTTATCGGTAAGGTGACCATCATCGAGTACCTGTAACAGAATATTCCAGACATCCGGGTGAGCTTTTTCAATTTCATCGAGTAGCACCACACTGTATGGTTTTCTACGAACAGCCTCTGTTAATTGCCCGCCTTCATCATAACCTACATAACCCGGAGGAGCACCTACCAATCTTGAAACGGTATGTTTTTCCTGGTATTCACTCATGTCGATTCTGGTCATCAGGTGTTCATCATCGAACAGGTATTCTGCCAGGGCTTTGGCCAGTTCTGTTTTACCCACACCGGTTGTACCAAGAAAAATAAATGAGCCAATCGGTTTTCTCGGATCCTGTAAACCCGCCCTGCTTCTTCGTACTGCATCGGCTACTGCAGAGATGGCTTCTTCCTGCCCAACTACTCTCTGATGTAATTCATCTTCGAGGTTTAATAATTTTTCTCTTTCGCCCTGCATCATTTTACTCACAGGAATACCAGTTGCTTTGGCTACATTTTCAGCAATATCTTCTGCATCTACTTCTTCTTTCATCAGCCGGCGGCTTTGTTCACTTAACTGGTTGAGCTGTTCCGTAAAACTGGTTATCTGTGCTTCCTGTTCTTTTATTTTACCATACCTGATTTCGGCCACTTTTCCATAATCACCATTTCTTTCTGCCTGCTCAGCTTCCAGTTTCAGTGATTCAATGGCAGCTTTGGCCTGTTGTATTTTTTCTACTATTTCTTTTTCATTTCTCCACTTGGCTTTCAGTGTATCGCGTTGTACACTCAGATTACTGATTTCGATATTCAGTTCCCGCAGTTTTTCTTCATCATCTTCACGCTTGATCGCTTCCCTTTCAATTTCAAGTTGTCTGATCTGACGTTCAAGTGTATCCAGTTCTTCCGGCATTGAATTCATTTCAAGACGGAGTTTTGCGGCACTTTCATCAATCAGGTCAATGGCTTTATCAGGCAGAAACCGATCAGTGATATAACGGTTCGAGAGCTCTACAGCAGCTATTATGGCTTCATCTTTAATACGAACATGGTGGTGGGTTTCATATCGGTCTTTTAACCCTCTCAAAATAGAAATGGCATCTTCAATACCAGGTTCTTCAATCATCACTTTCTGGAAACGACGTTCCAGTGCCTTATCCTTTTCAAAATATTTCTGGTACTCATTTAAAGTGGTAGCACCAATTGCTCTCAGTTCTCCTCTTGCCAATGCAGGCTTCAAAATATTTGCCGCATCCATAGCACCTTCTCCACCACCTGCTCCCACCAATGTGTGAATTTCATCGATAAATAAAATGATTTCACCCTCACTTGAAGCTACTTCTTTCACTACCCCTTTTAATCTTTCTTCAAATTCACCCTTGTATTTTGCTCCTGCAATCAATTGCCCCATGTCAAGTGTAAAAATGGTTTTTGATTTCAGGTTCTCCGGAACATCACCATTGATGATACGCATAGCCAGTCCTTCTGCTATGGCAGTTTTACCAACACCGGGTTCACCTACAAGAATCGGATTGTTTTTACTTCTTCTTGAAAGGATATGTAATGTTCTGCGAATTTCTTCATCCCGGCCAATTACAGGATCCAGCTTTCCCTCACGGGCCGCTTCATTCAGGTTACGGGCATACTTGTTTAACACATTGAATTGTGTTTCCTGTGTCTGCGACTTAATGGTATCACCTTTTCTCAAATCTTTGATGGCTGCTGTCAATCCTTTTTCCGTTAATCCTGCATCTTTTAATGTTTTAGCTGTTGCATCATTTATTTGCAGTAATGCCAGCATAAAATGTTCAGGGCTGATGAATTCATCTCCAAAATTTTTCAGGCTTGCATTGGCTTTAAGGAAAACTGTATTGAGATCGCGACTCACAGACTGTGCGGGTTCGCCCCCCTGATTACGGGGTAATTTAACCAATGCTTCTTCCAATTTACTTTCAAGTAAAGGAATGGCTACATTGTTCTTTTTAAGTAAAAAAATAATCGGACTTTCTTTGTCTGAAAGCAAGGCTTTTAAAAGGTGTTCCGTTTCAATGGCTGGGTTATTAGCATTAAAGGCCAGCTGTTGAGCTGATTGAATGGTTTCCTGCGCCTTTATGGTATAATTATTTAAATTCATACTCTTTGTACTTTGTTTTAACGAGTGCTTATAAAAACTTCTGTGCAGATTTGCACCTGAAGTCATAATTTGTATGCAAAAACTATTCTAAGACGATAAACGGGTAATAAAACCGGAAAAGCCTGAAATTATGTCTGTAAAATTCAAAATAACCTGTATGAAAGTCAGTCTGACTCTTGTTTTCCTGTTATTCTTTCAGTCCGTTTTTGCCCAATATGATTTCAGTGCCATAGATAAGAGGCTCGAAGCAGAAAAAAAACAACTGGAAGGACATATAGTGGCCTTGATTTATAAAGATGGTAAACTGATTTATCAAAAAGCTATTGGTACTGATTTCAATGCCAAATCTCAGGCACCTATTGCGAGTGCCAGTCAGTGGTTAACCGCAGCATTGGTAATGACTTTTGTTGATCAGGGTAAATTATCGTTGGATGATAAGGTTAGCAGGTATATTCCTGTTCTCACAAAATATTCGAAGGGTTATATCACCATACGTGATTGCCTTGCACATTTAACAGGTATTGAATCTGAACCTATCCGCAGTTTAAAGGAGCAACTCAACAGAAAAAAATATACCAATCTTGAGGAAGAGATTACAGATATTGTTTCTACGAGAGAAATTGTTTCAAACCCGGGTTTACAATTCCGTTATGATAATATTGGATTGAATTTAGCTGCCAGGGTGTTGGAAGTAATTACAAAAAGAGGTTTTGAACAGATCATGGCTGAACGTATCACCCGCCCACTGCAAATGCGGAATACCAGTTTCAGTAATTTCAATGCGGTAAATCCATCAGGCGGTGCACAATCTTCTGCGGGTGATTATATGACTTTTCTGACGATGATACTGAATAAGGGCATTTATAATGGAAAAAGAATTTTAAGTGAGAAAGCCATTGAACAAATGGAAACAGCAGCTACTACCAGTGACATGATTAAATATTCACCTAAAGCCACGCAGGGTTTTCAGTATGGTTTTGGGCAATGGATCATGAGTACAGATGAAACCGGCAAAGGCACTGTTTTTACTTCCCCTGGTTTATTTGGTACATGGCCCATGATTGACCGTTGCAGAAATTATGCCTGTATTTTCTTTACAGAAGGCAAACTGAATGAAGAAAGAAGGGAATTATTTCTTCACCTGAAAGAACTAATCGATGACGTTATTCCTTCGACCTGTAAATAATTTTATTGCAGGATACAGGATCATTCTTTTTTTACGAATACCACACGGCCATTATCGGCTTTTCTGATTGCATCAAAATACTTTGCTATTTCAGTGTATGACGCAGGGGGTAATGTTTTTTTCACCCGTTTGTTACTGCGGATCATTTCAATATTATTACCCGCTATTGAAAAATTTATTGCGTATTCGCCAAAATCATTTTTCAGCTGTACCGGTTTAGGAATACTTTCTACAGTATAACCATCAGGTATGGTAATGATTACTGTGTCTATATCTGCATAATTGGCTGTTAACACAACAGGATATTTTCTGGCTACTGTTTCGGGTAAGCGTGTTCCATACTTATTGAACAAATTGGGTTGAATAAAAAGTCTTTTCCCGGAAACAGATGTAAAGCCTGGAGACTCAATATTCAGTTCTTCATATACACGCGGCACCCCTTGTTTTTCCTGTTTATATACAGAATTCAATACTTTATAGGTTGGCAAACTGATTACCCTGTTGAGGTAATTTTTTCTTTGTTCTTCTGTTGCCTCGTGAATCAGTTGGAGCTGCAGTTCCTGCTGCTCACCTGTAAACAATGTTTTTACCAATGCTTTCAGGTTACCTTCCTTATCAATAGAAGCTTCTACTTTTCGTATTTGCTGATTATCGCTGCTGCTATATGTTCTGGTTGAAACAACATGCCCCCCTTCTTCATTAATCACCAGTGCTTTTCTGTTACCCGTAAAGGAACCCATAAAACCGGGAGCTACTGTCTGGCTGGTACATTCTAACCAAATGGTATCTTTCCCATTGGGAACGCAGGCTATTGCATGATTGAAATTAGGAGAAGGAAATTCTTCTACCAGGCTTCTGGCTCCTTCACCCGCGTTAATCAATACATAATGTGCCCTGATACCCGCTTCTTTTAAAATACTAACCATGTAATTTGACAATGCCTTACAGTCGCCATACTTATTAGTGGCCACATATTTGGCATCGAATGGCTGCCAGCTTCCTATTCCGAGTTGTATGCTGATATAACGGGTATTTTTCTGCAGGTATTCATACAAGGCTGCAACTTTTTCACTTGTTGTATTGTACTTACCTGCAATTTCTTTTATGGCTTGTTTCACCTGCTCAGGTAATTCCCCCCTTCCTGCATTAAGTTGATTGATGAATTGGCCAAATGTTTTCCATGTGGCCATATTTCCTTTGTATTCTCCAATTTCAAATTCAGTAGGCGCAATATAAACCGTTGGAGTAATATCTCTCCAGGCTGGTCTTAATACTTCATCAATAATTGCTTTATAGCCTTTTATATCCCATACATAGGTTTTGTTTTTTGCCTGGGTGATAAGTGGCTCACCCTGATAACTGAATTGTCTGTAACGCAATACATACTCATTGGGGACTTCTACAGAAAACCGACTGAACTGTACAGCCATTTTCTCATCTTCTACGGGCGTCCATTTAGGCAGGAAAAAGATGCCATCATATACCTGTTCATCTTCAAATTCAACGGTATAGGGATAGGTTTTGTGGTAAAAAGAAAAACTTTTAGAACGCAAGTCAGTTAATAAACTCGCGTCATCACCAACGCTCATGTCTGCAATATCTTTTCTCTTGATACTCCGAACCAGTTTTCCTTCCGCATCAAATAATTTCCCACTGATATCGCTGAGTGATATCAGTTTTGTATATCCGTTCATATAACCTGCGTAGTCGTCACCATTTTCATTAAGAATGGTGATGGCATACTTATGTTTCACCAAAGCCTTTGAGGTAGACCTGATGGTTACCGATACTTCTTCTATCCGTTTTATTACGTCTGCATTTTCTTTTAATGAGTCGGGTATTAATGAGACCGCATACTCCTGCCCTGAACTTTTAAGGGCAAACAAAAGCAGGATGACAGAGAGGTATTTAGGCATACAATTTTAATTTTTCTTGAATACAATCTGTTCTGCATGTTTTTTTACAATAAAACCAAAGAAATTCCTCAGTACTTCATAATCTTCCGGGGCGAATAATGCTTTTTTGAAAAAAAGTTTACTCCTGAGCATTATATTGTCGCCCTGTTTTGCAATAATGTATTCAAAACTTCCTTCGTTGTCATTGAAGTTTACCCTCGCACTTTTAGGCATTTCTTCCACCCTATAGCCTTTAGGAATTTCCATCGTAAGCAAGTAAGTTTCGTTAAGGCAGAAAGGCATTTCTACAGGATAAAGACGCTCTGCAGATACAAATAAATTTTTTTCATACCCTTCCTTCAACATTGGATTAAAGTAGATAATATCTTCATCGCCGTCACCCATATCGGCTTTAATATCATACTTTACGGTAAGCGGGAAATCGTATATTTTAAACGAATCAATACTGAGGTTCTCAAAAGAAAAACCCTGAGGATAACCCTCTGTAATTTCTTTCATTATTTCCTCATTTTTCTTCCCCAGGAATTTATCCCGAAAACTCATGCTTGTAAATTTTCCATTCATTCCATAATACCCACCTTTCATTTTTCCCTGTGTGTCATTGGTAAGCTGTACGCTGATAATGTCAACATTTGAAATTGAATCGGCATCTAAGGTTACAAGAGCCGGCATCCGGTCGATAATTCTTGCAGACCGGTTATAACAGTCAGTTGGCAGGTCGCCAAACCCGATTTTTGGTCGCGAGGCATCGAGTAAAAACACCTGTCCAGCCAATTCTACCCTTGCAATCACATAATTATATTGATTTAATAGGGCCACTGTTTCATTTACAATACCATTGTCGCGTGTACTCAATAAAACCGGTACTGCATAATATCCTGCTTTCTTAAGCATTGCAGTCAATAACATATTTATGTCTGCAACATTTCCTGTTTTCGACTGATATGTTTTTTTGAGTGGTTGCGACAACCATCTGGCATCGTAATCTGAGCAGGTATAATTATCGCGGATAAATTCAAATATTTTTTTTGTTGTAGCTACATCATCTCCCAGTGTCATAAGCCGTTTCACTTCGTCTTTCAGCCAGCCATTATCATCATAGATTTCCTTTGAAAAATCCGGATCCTTCATTAAGTCACTTGCTGTACTGTACCAGTCTTTAACAACATATGAAACATTCGTTTCCGAATACTTGATAGCCCTTAACTGGAAATGTATACGACTGATATGATTGCTTGCTGTTGAGATAAAAGATTCCGCTTTAAATGCAGGTATATCTTTTATAGCCCAGGTATTAGTGGTTGCTTCACCCGAGAGCGTTAATACATCAGATGACATTCCTGCATTTGAGGATGGGATGCGTATGGTATAGGTTTTGAATTTCTTTGAGCCCTGGTTTATCGTATATGGCAGGTAACCATAACTTGTGGTCAGGTAATCAAAAATAAAAGGAATTGATACTGTGTACTCGCTCCACAAGACTGGATAATTGTCCTGGAAAGTCCATGATTTGAGCCTGCTGTAATAAGGTGATTTAACAGCATATTCATACTCAATAATGCATCCCTCTTTAATATCAGGCAAAGTGAATTTTCGTATCGACAACTCGCTATTCACTTTTTCAGTCAGAACATCATCCTTATTTAATTTCTTTTCTACCAACTGTCCATTTTCAATGAAAAAAGTTGATGCCTGGAGGTCTGTAAGACGCTCTGTAGAAATCGTATTTCCACCCGAATAGAGTTGAATTGAAACAGTGGCTTCATCAAAAGCAGTTCGTTTACGAATCAGCACTCTTTTATGATGTTTAAACACAAGCGAAAAGTCGCCATTATTATTTCCTTCAAAATCGGTACTGGCTATATCCGACAATACAATTGCGGCATCGCCAGAATCTACTACCGGGGAAGTGATTGCGAAATCTTTAGATTCAATTTTCCCGAATTTTATATTTGGTCGATTTTGCGCTGAAACATAAGTTGTCAAAATGTTAAGCAGTATAATTATAGCAATTTGTTTCATATAAAATAGTTTTATTCACTCTTTTTAAAAACTAGTTGTTCTCCATTTTTCTTTACGATATTCATAAAAAAAGTGCGTAAGGCGTTGTACTCAGTTTTTTGAAATATTATTCTCGATGCATTTATCAAATTTGAAATAGCGACACTTTGGCTATCTTTCCTTGTTGTGTATTCATATCTGATATCATTCCCATTCATATTTAATTTAGAAGAGGAAGGAACCTCCTCAATTTTATATCCTTTAGGAATAGCGATTTCTATTTGATATTCTTCTTTAAATTTATATGGTAGTTCAACAGAGTAATTTCTTTGGGTTGAAATAAACGGATTTTTGGTCCATTCATTTAGTAAAATTGGGTTAAAATAGAGAACTGACGCATCTGGATCTGTTGTATAATTCATTTCTATATGAAGCTGCAATGGCTTTTCAAATTGATCTAATGAGTCAAATGAGAAAGATAATAATTTAAAATCCGATGGGGTGTTTGTAAGAATTTGTCTTACTATTTCTTCTTCTTTACCGGAAGTTATTTTGTTACGGAGTTGGAAACTTTCAATCTTACCATATACTATTTTGATAGTTGCTCTCATGCTTCTGTCATCATTGGCAATTTTTATATTGGTATATTTATTTTCTTGCAATAAATCGGGAGATAAAACTACCGGCAAAGCAGTATTATCAATTATTCTCCCCATTCCATTATAACAGTAGACGGGTATATCTCCAAATCCAAGTTTTTTATGCGCTCCATCGAGAATATAATATTGCCCATTAATTCTAACGCGACAAAGAGTATAGTTAAACTGCGCTGGTAATGCGTAATTTTGATTTACGAATCCATTTTCTCGTGTACTTACAATAAACGGGGTGCTTTGCAAGCCTGCCTTTCGAAGCATTGCCACAAGTAGCATGTTTAGATCTGCGGCCGTTCCTGTCTTTGTTTCAAATGTTTTTTTAAGTGATTGCGAAAGCCACTTTGAATCAAAATCAGTACAAACAAATCTGTCTCGTATAAATTCATAGATACTCCTACTGGCCTCTAATTCACCTTGTTTATTCATTTTTCCGACAATTTCATTCAGCCAATTATTATCTTCTTCTAATTGAGCACCAAAATCTGGATCTTTTAGTAAATCTTTTGCTGTCTCACTCCAGTCTTTTATTACTTTAGTTGTGCTTGTAGCAGAATAATTAATACTTTTTAATTGAAATTGAATTCGCTTAATATGATTTAAATTAGAATATACAAATGGCTCTGCTAAAAACGGGGGTGCATCTTTGACTGCCCAAACATTCACAAGAGCCTCCCCCGAAACTGTAAATACGTTATTATCCTGCATCTTACTAATAGGATCACGTATCGTATATGTCTTTGGCACATATGATAATTCATTTACTGTATAATCAAGATAGCCGTAAGTTGAACTGATATAATCAAAAAGTGGGGGGATAACGACTTTGTATTCGCTCCAAAGCGTTGGATATTCAGATTGAAAATTCCATGACCGAAGTCTGTTATAAAACGGCGATTTAACTTTATACCTAAATTCAATTATACAACCTTCTTTTATATTTGGAAAAGTAAATTTTCTCAAAACTCTTTCTCTGTTTACTTTTTCCTGGATCACAGCATCCTTTTTCCCCTTAGTTTCACTAATCCTACCATTCTCCCTGGTATAAGTATACGCTTCAAAATCTTCTAATTTTTCTGTTGAAGAAGAATTCTCACCATTATACAGTGATATAAAAATCGTAGCTGCATCAAAACCAAGTCGATTTTTAATTAAAATGCGCTTATGATGCTTAAATACAAGTGTGAAATTACCATTCCCATTACCTTCAAATTCAGAAACTCCAACATCTGATAATACAATAGCTGGAGTACTAGTATCAGATGTAGTTGATTGAATATCAAATTCCGTAAGATTAACTTTCCCAAATTGTGTATATTGTCTTGCTTGTCCGAAGGATCTGTTAACCAATAAGCAGGTCAATAAAACCACATAGAAATATATGCGCATAAAGAAGAAATTTGTAAAAATTTTACAAATGAAAAGAGGCTTAGCAAGGGGGGGGCTAATATCCTATTTATTAATTTCTAAGCTGAAAAATACTTCTCTTTATATCTCAAAAATACTTTCTTAAAATTAATTTTATCAGCGCTCTAAAATATATAAATATTTGATACCAGAAACAGATCCCCCAAAAAAAATTAATGACTATTAAACAACTGGCATATAAACTGGGTTTCGACTATTGTGGCATTGCAAAAGCTGTTCCATTGGATGAAGATGCACGCAGGCTTGAAAAATGGCTGCTCCAAAACCACCATGGAAATATGCAATACATGGAAAATCATTTTGAGCTGAGGATAGACCCTGCCAAACTTGTTCCCGGCGCTAAATCTGTTATTACCGTTTTAAAAAATTATTACCCTTCCGAAAAGCAGTCTTCTGATGCACCACGCATTTCAAAATACGCCTGGGGCAAAGATTACCATGAGGTAATCCGTGCACAACTAAAAGAATTACTTGATGAATTAAGAAAAACATATGGTGATATACATGGAAGGGGGTTTGTTGATTCTGCACCGGTACTTGAAAGAAGCTGGGCTACACGAAGCGGGGCTGGCTGGATTGGCAAAAATGGCAACCTCATTACTAAAAACAGTGGCTCCTTCTTTTTCATTGCCACACTCATTGTAGATATTGAACTTCCCTACGATGATCCTTTTGCCAAAGATTTTTGCGGCACCTGCAGAAAATGTATCGATGCCTGCCCTACTGATGCTATTCTCGACAATAAAACAATTGATGGTAGTAAATGCATCAGCTATTTTACCATCGAATTAAAAGATGCACTTATTCCTGCTGAAATGAAAGGCAGGTTTGAGAACTGGATGTTTGGCTGCGATACCTGTCAGGATGTTTGTCCGTGGAACCGTTTCAGTAAACCACATCATGAAACCGATTTTAATCCTTTACCAGCCATTCTTAACCTGGGTACCAGAGAATGGGAGGCTTTATCTGAAGATACTTTCAAACAACTCTTTAAACATTCACCGCTGAAAAGAAGTAAATTCAGTGGTATTCAGCGTAACCTTCGTTTCTTACAGCATGAAAGCAATGCTCAATAAAAAAATTTTACTTGAAAAATTTCCGGGTAAGGGAGGCTGGACTTTTGCGCGGATTCCTGAAATAAAACAGGAAAAGAGTAACCCTTTTGGTTGGGTAAAAGTAAAAGGAACCATTGACGGGTATGAAATCAACCAGTATAAGTTAATGCCAATGGGCAATGGTCAATTATTTCTACCGGTTAAAGCCAGTATCAGAAAAATCATACAGAAAGAGGCAGGAGATTATATAATGGTCACATTGCATCCCGATAATGACCCTGTAATTACACCCGATGAGCTACTGGATTGTTTGACTGATGAACCAAAAGCGTATCAGCAGTTTTTACGATTTAGTGAAGGACAGCAAAAAGAATATATTGACTGGATATATGCCGCAAAAAAAGAATCAACCCGGATTGAACGCATGGCTAAAACTATTGCCAATATTTCAAATGGGCTGACTCTTACCAAAACTAAAACTGAACCCTCGTAAATATATTACCAAAGGCTAAACCCTGCTTTTAATGATAATCTTCGGAATGTATAGTCTGCTTTTCGTTCTGTCGGGTTTCCAACTGGCATTGGCCAACCCCATATCCAGTCTAAACGTTCATCATATCTTTCACTGAATGTTTTTATAGAATATCCCAGGCTTACTGAAAGATTTTTTTGTTTTCCCAATTGAATATCGTAGCCCACACCAAGGTCTGTATACCAGCCCATTTCAAACTTGCTTTTTGTATTTCCGCCCTGTATAAAGAAAATTCTATACTGATTTTCCAGCGGCCATGGAATATTGTAACCAATATTGGCAAATGCAAATGCTTTTTTATTACCTCCAAAATAGTTTCTGAGGTCTGCAAAAACAGGCACTGATCTTACTTTATAATAATCAAGCCCTGTTCCCATTCCGATTCTCCAGTTTTTTGACAGGATACCTCCAACTACCTGAAACTGAAAACTGTTTGCCTGATCTCCACTCAGCATACCCAACTGTGGCATGAGGTATGATTTGCTTTTTCCAGGAGATTGTGCATTTATCTGCGTACAAACAAATACAATAAGTATTAAAAATATATTTTTCATTGCTTGTTCTTACTTGTGATTGATCAATTTTGAGCCACCTGCATTTTACTGATGACTTTTGCATTAACAAGGTCATGGTAATCGATCAGGTAAATTCCGTCTTTAGCCACCACAATGGCGTAGCCCTGATAGGCAATTACATCATTGGCCTCAAAACCACCGATGGTTTTAATAAGGGTTATATTTGAAACATCTGCTGCGTTAAATAATTTCAAGCCTTCAGTTCCATCACAAATAAACAATGTTGATCCGTCTTTTGACAAGCCTTTGGGAGATTGTAAAGGGTAGGTTTTTACGAGTTGAGGAGAGGTAAGGCTTTTTACATTTACTACATCCAGTTGGTTACTGAACCCACCGCAAAAACTGCCTCCTTTTAAAGTTACATAAGCATAATCGCCATCAGCAATTACCGGATCGCAGGCTCTTACATGTACAAACTGTCCAAGCGGCTGGGGATTATCGGGGTTATTGGTATTGTAGATATACATACCCGCCTGCCCACCAATAAAGAGGTTATTCCTATACGGGAAAAGTGTTTCAATTCCACCCTGGTTCAGGTCTACTTTCTTTACATAGACGGGTTCATCGGCTTTTGTAACATTGAACACTTTAAGGTCATCATGGCTAACGGTATATAACCTGCTTTGTTGCAATCCAAAACGTGCAGTTGAACCTGCAATACCTGTTGCTGCAGTACCGGCAAAGCTGCCTCCTGTTGAGGCACGAAAGGAGGACCACATCATCAAACCCCTTGCATCAAATTCAAAATTTCCGGATACACCACCACTCATTCTTCTGCTGATAACAGTGTCTACTTTTACCCATTTTTGGATGACTTTACCTGTATCGGCTGTATATGCTCCATAATACCTGTGTGGGAACACACCATTCAGGAATTGTTTTACGCTTATATTTTTGGGATCACTGATATCAATTGTTACAAGGTCTGTGTAACAATCTGCGTACAGGTTATTACCATTGATCGCCAGGTCTGCGCATCCGGGGATATAAATAAATGCAATTTTCTGCGGATTGGAAATATCTGACAGGTCAATAACATGGATTCCTTTATCAATATCGTTGAGAAACAGGTAGTTTCCCATCAACACAATTTTGCCCGGGTTGGTAATAGACGTTGAAGGCGAGTTTTTTATCCCTGCTTTAACTTCATCCTTTGTCTGGTAAACAGGGCGGTAAAAACTGTATGATTCTTTTACCGTGTCTTTCATACAGGCAACAAAGAAAATGGGTAGCGCCAGTAAGCAGTAGCGTAGTGTTTTCATACAAATGGTTTAATACCGGTTTGACTCTGCACTACCTAACAACGTTGCATGGCTCCTATTTTCTTTTATCCAGCAGAAAAGACAGGCGTATTGATGGTCTGAAAAGATGTTGACTTACACCAGGTTGTTTCGACAAATTACTCAGCATATACTGCATCTGCGGGCCCAGGTATATTTTTTTGGATTTACCCAGTCCAAAGTCAAGCCCGCCTGATACATCTACCTGAAATGAACGCAATAAAGACCTGTTCTCAAACAGATAAGCTCCTGCATTAAATGAACCCAAATGAAGTCCATTACTTCCCAATAAAGCATTTACACCAATCCCCCCATACCATTGCATCTCAATTTTCTTAAACCAGTTTAGTGAATGATAATACCGGATTCCAAGTTGAATAAAATGATAGTAAGAAGTATAGGAAGCACTGTCTTTTACAGCATAGTATTCATTTCCATCATTAGTGGTATTTACATTATTGAATTGTATCGTACCGGTATTGAGATTACCTACTCCGGTTCTGGTAGTATATAGATGGTAACCTGCAGTAAGTCCAAGTGCATGCTGTTCTTTTTTCCCAAGTTTTCTTACTACTTCAATCGAAGAACCAAATGAAAATGCATCTCTTACTACAGGCTTAAATCCTGGGGCATTACTTCCTGTTCCCGGCGATCCTGTAATGGGGGCGGAAGCACCGGAAAAAGCATTATCATATGCACGGGTATTCGTTTGTTCAAGTAGTGAACGAATGGAATTCCTGATACCGCTGGTTCCGGCATTAAAGCCTATTCGCCATTGCCATTTATTGGCTTTTACGGTTTTCTTATTTGTAACCGCAGAATCAGACAAAACAGGCTTTACGGGTTCTGTTTCCTGTGTTATGGTGACTGTATCTTTTTTTTCGGCCTGTATTCCGGTAAATGAAGTAGTATCTGTCTTTTCAGGTTTTTTATCCGCTACCGGGTCTTTCAGTAATGCCAGATCAACCGTATTTGTATTTACTACAGTAGCAGATGGCAATACTTCTTTTTCATTCTTCAAGATATCCTGTGTTAGCGTCTGTACAGCTGCCTTTGGTTTTTTGTTCAACTGAACAACTGTATTGCCATAAGATGGCCGGTTAAGATTTGCCTGTTTTATTGAAGCAGCAGTAAGCGGAATTTTATTTGATGATATGTTTTTAGTGGCCGCTTGCGGATTATCGCTATGAGAATCTTCTATTGTTTTTATTTCAGTAGCAAGCGTGATACTGTCCTTTTGGATCAAAGGTGTTTCCTGAACAGGTATACTTATGTTTTTTTGTACCTGATTTTTATTGCTTAATTCCTTTCTGCCGGATTGTTCCTGTATCAACCACCAGAAACCAGTACCCGACAATCCTGCCAAAAGGAATACCATCCATAAAACCCATCTGCGTTTACGTTCTTTTTTTAAACTGGCAGCCACAGATTCCCATACTGCTGCATTGGGTTTCATGCGCAAGTCAGAAAGTTCTTCCCGAACCTGTTGTTCAAAAGACTTATCGGACATAACGATCTTTTTTTCCGTTTACAGAATGTTTTTCCAGCCAGCTGATGAGTAATGCCCTTGCGCGGGCGTATTGCGATCGGCTGGTTCCTTCACTGATCCCGAGTATTTTTGCAATTTCTACATGGGTATACCCTTCTACTGCATGCAGGTTGAATATGGCCTGGTATCCGGCAGGTAATTGCCTGATCAGATTCAATAAATCCTTCATGTGCAGCTGAATATCGGGCTGATGATTATCTACCGGGTGTAATTGTGTATCCTCAAAACCCAGGTCTAACTGGTAACGGGGCTTTCGTTTCAGGTAATTGATGGCTGTATTTACCATAATTCGCCTGATCCATGCACCCAGATCGCCCTCCGACCGGTACTGGTGAAGGTTCTGGAACACTTTTATAAAGCCCTGCTGTAATACTTCCTCGGCATCATGCATGCTTTTTGTATACCGATAACAGGTACTGAGCATCTGCTCCGCATAGGAGTCATACAACTGCTTTTGGGCAGCCGGATGTTGTTTCAGACAGTCTTTTACCAATCTTTGTTCGTCTTGCATGCAGTGAATTCAATGTTTTGACACATTCTGTTGTCCTGACGTTGCATCATTTTTAAAACTGCGCAAAACTACCTCCACGACAGGTCCTTCTGCTACCGTTTACATATTACATTTGCCGTATGAGTATTACCAGTAAGGACCAGCAATATATATGGCACCCTTTTACCCGTCAAAAAGATATGGCAGCTCCTCTAGCAATCGTTAAAGGCAAGGGCACTTTATTATTCGATGAAAAAGGGAACAGTTATATTGATGCAATCAGTAGCTGGTGGGTAAATCTTCATGGGCATGGTCATCCTTATATTGCTGAAAAAATTTATCACCAGGCGCTGGAACTGGAGCAGGTAATTTTTGCCGGTTTTACGCACCGGCCTGCTGTTGAGCTGGCTGAACGTTTACTACCCATATTGCCCGGGTCATTTGCCAGGATATTTTACAGTGATAACGGATCAACTTCTACTGAAGTGGCGCTTAAGATGTCTATCCAATACTGGTGGAACAGAGGAGAAAAGCACCGGAATAAAATTATTGCTTTTAAAAACAGTTATCATGGCGACACTTTTGGTGCCATGAGTGTAAGTGACCGAAGCGTTTTCACACTGGCTTTTCATGAATATTTGTTTGATGTGGTTTTCCTTGATACTCCTACTGAAGCTAATATTAGCAGCCTTAAAAATATTATGCTAGCGCATGCACCTGATACTGCTGCATTTATCTATGAGCCACTGGTGCAGGGTGCAGGCGGAATGAATATGTATGATCCTTATTTGCTCAATGAGTTATTAAGCACGGCTCAGTTGACTAATATTATTTGTATTGCGGATGAGGTAATGACTGGTTTTGGACGCACAGGTAAACTATTTGCCAGCGAATACATGCCCAACAAACCCGATATTATTTGCCTGAGTAAAGGATTAACCGGTGGAACCATGGCCCTCGGTGTAACAGCCTGTAGCCACAGGATTTATCAGGCTTATGTAGATGATGATGCATTAAAAACTTTTTTTCATGGTCATTCATTTACCGCTAATCCACTAGCCTGCACTGCTGCACTGGCCAGTCTTGATTTGCTGGAAAAAGAAGATTGCCAATCACAGATAGCATGGCTGGGCACCTCTAATCTGCAAATGGCAGATACCCTGAAAAAAAGCAGCCTTCCTGTTAAAGATATTCGTTGTCTGGGTACCATACTGGCTTTTGAAATAAATGAAGGCAAGAAAGAATACCTGAATCAAATTGGGTCTATTGTCACCAGCAAAGCAATGGAGCAGGGGGTTTACATACGCCCTCTTGGAAATACCGTTTACCTGATGCCGCCCTATTGCATGACGCCTGATGAATTAGCTAAAACATATCAATGTATTATACATATACTACATGAGATTGGTTAACTAATTGTGTTTACCGGATAAAACACCCTGATAAATCACCAATAATGAGTAGCTGAACAGCCTGCGGAATGAATAATTTTGTATTTAAAGGCAGTAAATAACGTTATTTGTATTTTCCAACTTTTGATGTTGGATATATATTATTCAGGATAAAATCCAAATCGCATGAAGTATTTTTTTTATGGTTTTTTATTTATTTTTTTTGCTACCCAGGTAATCGCTCAAACCCCTACACTTACCAAAGGTGAAACCATTTCGTATCTCGATAAAAAAATCAAAGAAGCCATTGGGCATAGCTGGACTAACAATAATGGTTCTATTGGGAAAATATCGTCAGCTACCGTAATTCAAACCACTAGAGGAGTAAAAATTGAATTTAAGGTCGACTATCAACGTACTTATAGCTATGAATTCAACCCTAAATTAATTAGTTCTATCGGGGATCATACGAATGGAACCTCTTCTCCGGTTAATGAGATTTATATTAATTTGAAAGGGAATGTGTGCATTTATTATAATAATGGGCAAACCAGCAGTGTTGCATATTCCAATTTTCCGTATCTGAAAGCAGACCCGGACAATTTTCAAAAAATCTCTAAAGCATTTAACCACTTAAAAGCTTTATTAGCCGCAGAAGATGATCCTTTCGGACAGTAAGTAAAGGACTGTTTTACTTAATAGCCGGCTTAAAATTTCAATCACCACAAACTTCCTCTATGTCTATATTTCGCACCTTAACTACTGCCATTTTACTGAATATTTTTTTGTGTGTTTCTGTATCTGCACAAACGAGTGGCAGTGGTGATGTATCGGCTATTGAAAGCAAGGCGAATCTGATTGAACAGAATAAATTACGGATTGAACAATACAAAATTCAGCTGCTTTCTCTAGACAGTGCTTTCAAAGCACGTTTAAAGATAATGCAGGCCGAACTGGCAGCGCTTATAAAGGAACGCGATGCCTTAATTGACGATATGAAAAAGGGCGCCAAATGCAGCCAGTGTGGTAAATACAAATCTGAATTTGAAAAACAGGGTATTGACTTCGTAAAACACCTTGGTGAAGTAAAAGGTTATGCAGTGCCTGCCACCACCCCGGAGTTGGAAGCCACCCGCCAAAAATACAACGAACGAATTGCCTTAAAGAGGGTACAGATACAGAACTATGAAAAAACAGATAACGGCAAAATAGCCAAACAGAAACAGATAACGGATCTGGAAACCGCCAATCAAACATATTGCAAAGACATTACTGCGCTAAGTAAATCCTATGATACAAAAGTATTCGCTGAAGCAAAAGCTAAACATAAAATGTGGGCACAGGAATTGATGAACTATGTAGCAGATATTTTGATTGCAGAAGATAAAGCATCAATTTATAAAGCCAGGGTCATTCGCTTTGAAAATGAGTTTCGGAAAGCTTCCGACTCTGTCAGGAATGCTGTTAAAGAAAAAACAGAAGCTGAACAGCAGAAGAAAAATGAAAAAGTAAAAATTAATGAAACGAATATTTATACCCTGAAACAACAGCAGGAAGAATACATAGATCCACTGGAAGAAAAACTAACCACCTTAAAAAGTGAAAAAATAAAAGTAGATCAGCAGTTACGAGCGCTTAACCTTAAAGACAGTATTAAGCAGGTTTTAAAAATACAGCAAACAGGATTGGTTAGAGATATTGTTGCTATTGAAAAAGACATCCTCACTTATAAAACCAATACAAAAAATAAAATAACGGCACTAGAGAAAGAGAACCAGCAACTGAAGAAAGAAGTCTGGGATCTCACCGTTAACCTTTCCAAAGTACAGGAAGCTGAAGTAGCTAAACTCAAACCTGTTTACGATCGAAAAAAAGCTGATGCCAATCTTGCCGCTTCAAAGAGTATGACAGATGCGAGTACTGCCAGATCTGTTTATAGCAGTAACATAAATGATTACAGAACCAAGCAGCAGGATTATTATAACCTGATCGACAAAGAAATGTACCGGATGCTTACAGCCTCTCAAAAAGTTTCCTGTAGTATTTACAATGAAATCAGGGGAAAAGTAAGCAGCGACTGGAATCAGGTTATTGGTTGTGTTCAGAATGTGGCAGCTTCTGCCAAGCCTTATGGCACTAATGTTTTCAATTCTTATTGTGAAACTACTTTCTCCGATGGAAGTATGTTATCGGGATATAAAAGTTTCCTGCGGGGATTGAGTCCTGAAGATGAAGCTGCCGTAAAAGCCACGAGTAATGCAACCTGGTTTGAGTTATTGAAGAAACAATAATAATTATTGTTTCTTTCGTGGGGGCGGTTTATAATCATAGGGTAACATAGTTGCCAGTTTTTCCCACCACCCCCAGTAGCCGGATGAGATCATATCAATACCCTCATAGTAACTCCCGTTGGCCAATACAGCGATTGTTTTTTTTCGTGGCAAAAATATTTCGGAAACAACAGCCGATTTGGCTTGCACCGATAATCGGTTCGCTTGCAGGTATTCGTCTGGCACTTGCTTATACAAGTAAATTACCTGTAAATGGTCATCAAAAAATAAACCAGCGGTAAAACTGTCTATTGCAAAAGCAATACTATCACCCGGTAAAAGTTTATCAATAAGTACATTCATTTTTTCAGGCTGGCTCATCACTTTCCGGTAATAGGCGGCCGTGTCCATATTCCCTTCTCCCAGTATGCTGTCATTTACTACAATCCTGCCATTGGAATTGCTGTAAGCGCGTTTATTAAAAACCGTTCTTACTCTTTTCTTTTCTTCTTCACTTATTTTGATCAGCTTTCTCACTTCAAAACCTTCCTGCAGCAGTTTATTTCTGAATAAGGATCGCATAAAATGCATGAGTGATCCATAATAGGCATCTGCTCTATTGTCTTCCCATCTTTGCTGCAGACGTCTTCTTCCGGTTTCCATTTCTTCAAACAAAGGATATCCCTGGAAATAAAAAATACGGGTACTGTAGTTGTATTCAAATGTTTTGAGATCGTATTTCAATGTATATCCCAATGCACGGTTTTCGAGTACAATAGGCTCATCGGCAAAAGCACGTAATATGTTTTCTTTTTTATTAAAGCGGAAGCGTACTGTTTTTGGATTCATGAGTTTACAGTCTTTCGCCAATGCAGATGTACCAATAAAATTATCGAGGAAAAACTGCCCATATTTTTCCCAGCCATTTTTTTCATATGGCTCTACAATTACTTCTTCCAGTATATTAATTCTTGGTTTGAGGTTTATTTCTATTGTAAGTGGTAACTGGGCATACTGAATAGTGGTTACATACGATTCGTAGCCAATACAAGATACCACTACATCATACCTTCCGGGTGGGAAATGCTCAAGTGTAAATAAACCTTCTGCATTGGTAACCGTTCCGATGGAAGTGTTACTCAAAAATACATTGGCAAGGTGAATGGGTTGTCTGGTATCGGCAGCCAGTACTTTTCCTTTCAGGGTATGCTGTGCTACCGCTGTTTGTGTTACGAAACAAAACAGAAATAAAAGATATACTATTCTCATGCCCTGCTTTAAAACAACAATTTCAATGAAAAAAGCCATCCGAAAAAACGGATGGCTCAAATATTAACCTCATTTAACATTGATTACAGACCAAATAGTCCACTGTTCAATAGTTGTAATGTTTTGGTTTTATGTTCACTGGGTACCAGTAAGGAAATATTGTGTGGGCTTCCTCCATAACTTACCATGGTTACCGGAATTTCCTGAATGGCATTAAACAGTTTCTGTAATACCAGTTCTGTTTGTGCAATTTCATTACCCACGATCGATACAATAGTTTGGTTTTTCTCCACTTCTACTGTTCCAAATGGTTCCAATTCTTTTACAATACCCGCCAAGGCCTCATCGGTATCAATAGTAACAGACACTGCCACTTCTGAAGTCGTGATCATATCGATAGATGTCCGGTATTTTTCAAATACTTCAAACACTTTACGCAGAAATCCATATGCCAGTAACATACGGCTGCTTTTTATTTTGATCGCAATGATACCATCTTTGGCGGCTACTGCTTTTACGCCAACACTACCTGCTTCTTTGGTAATAACTGTTCCGGCTGCTTCCGGTTGCATGGTGTTGAGTAATTTTACGGGCACATTTTCCTGTTGTGCCGGCCAGATACAGGTAGGGTGCAATATTTTTGCACCGAAATAAGCGAGCTCGGCAGCTTCATCGAAACTCAATTGTTCAATAGCCACTGTTTTGTTTACAATTCGTGGATCATTATTGTGCATTCCGTCGATATCTGTCCAGATTTCACAAACAGATCCATTAATAGCTGCCGCTACTAATGATGCAGTATAGTCGCTTCCTCCACGCTTCAGGTTATCTACCTCACCCCTTGCATTACGACAGATATACCCCTGTGTAATAAATAATTTCTTGTTTGCATGCTGTTGCAGAATCTGGTTGAGCTTGGCTTTTATTACGCTGAGCTGGGGCTCTTCATTCGTATCAATCGTCATGAATTCCAACGCAGGTAATAACATATGGTCTATTCCCTGCTCTTCAAGGTAACAGCAGAAGAGTTTGGTACTCATCAATTCACCCTGTGCCAGGATATCTTTATTCAATGCTTCACTAAAAGAAATACGTAGAATAATATTCAGGAATTCAAAATGCTCTGATACCACTGCATTGGCTTTTGTACGCAGGCTTTCTGTTTTAACAAGTTCAAGTACAAAACTGCGGTAATGTGCTTCAAGCTGATCAATCTTCTGTTTGGCAGCTTCTCTATTCCCTTCTGATAAACTATTGCTGATGTCGACCAGTGCATTGGTGGTTCCACTAAGTGCACTCAATACCACGATTTTGGATTCGTCATCTTTTGTGATCAACTGCGACACCTGACGCATACGTTCCGGCTTGCCAACACTGGTGCCGCCAAACTTCATTACTTTCATAATTCCCCCTCCCCGTTTTAAATGGTTGTTAAATGAGGTGCAAAGGTAACTGAAGGTGTGTAAAATGCAGCAGGATTTTAAAGAACGATTGTTAGTCTATACGCCCTTTCCAACTGAGCCAATATTGAATGAACTTTGGCACTGCTTACCACTTCATTTCTGTTCATACAGCCCGTTATTTATTTATTGAAAATGCTGATTTAATAATGCTGAAAAATCGATTGTGTTTTTTATATTAGCAAATTATTGAATACACTATGAGAAAGTTAATAACCCTGTTTGCCTGTATTTCCATTTATTATACAGCTTTTACACAGGAAGTAAGAGTGTACACAGAATCTGATGGAAAAGGAGGGGTAAGGCTTATGGCTGAAAAGAAAAGACCTGGTTCAGTTACCATTGAAGTTAACTTTTCGGAGCTCAGTGGTTACCGATTATCAGGTAGCAACCCACTTGTACAAACTGTAAACTCGCCTGTGAGTAATATCGGAACCTTATCGAGAGAAGCTACAGGATTTAATTTCAATTACAGGTACAGTTATAAAACCTATACAGGTAAAAACATGTCGAAAGCAGATACGCTTTACCCCTACCTCATGCCGGTTAAGCATGGTAATCCTGTACTCACTTCCGGATCTTATCATATTGGAGAAGTGGTAGGAAAAAAGTCAAATAATTATTATGCAATAGGCTTCAGTTTCCCGATTGATGATACTGTTTTTGCAACAAGGACAGGCACTATCATTGCCACTACAATGGCAGAAACAGAACGTGGCGATCAGGAATTATACAATGAAAAGGCAAGAGGAAATATTAATATTGAACATGAAGATGGAACTGTTGCGCGTTATAATTTTATTCATCCGGTTAAAACTTTGGTTGAACCCGGCGACTTTGTTATTCCTGGTCAGCCGCTTGCTGTATTTTCAGGCAATAAGAATACCAATACATTGCTTTTCAGCGTATCTTATCTCGACCTGAAGTATACTGATGATCTTGGCAGTCATTATAAAGCCTTGCGTCCCAGGTTTTACATTGATGCCAGTCAGACAGATTTATTATTGCCGGGCAAGAATTACACCTCAATTCATCCTTATGAAATCATCACAAAAGAATTGAGCAGCAAACAAAAAAAGAAACTGGGTTTATCGCCCAAACAATAAGTGGTCAGTATTGTATGCCGAAGCGGTCACCGACTGTTTTGAGATCGGCGGCTACTGATGCCACAATGGGGATTCCTTTTACTTTTCTTTCCAATTCATATTCCCTTTCAGGGTCTCCCGGTATCAATACACGTTCATGTCCCGGTGCAGGTGTTGCGTTCCTGAATCTTTTGATCCAGTTGTCCATATGCTGTTTAAATTCTTCAGCAGGACGAAATGCATCGACCCGCATGGCTCCAAAAAAATGACCTAATCCTTTTCCCGGCATATTTTCTGGCATAGGTACATAAGCCGGGAACGGTGGCGCCCATGGACCATAACTACCCCCGCTTAAAACGGCGGAGAAAATATCGACAACAGCACCCAGTGCATACCCCTTATGGCTGCCGTGCTCTCTGTCGCTACCGAGGGGCAATAAAGCGCCTTCTTTCTTCAGGATATTTGCATCGGTTGATGGATTACCTTCTTTATCCTGTACCCATCCCAACGGAGCTTCTCCATTTTTCCTTTGCAATATTTCCAGTTTCCCATTTGCTGCGGTTGTGGTTGCCATGTCTGCTACAAAAGCCGGCTCCTCACCAGCTGGTATGGCAACAGCAATAGGGTTGGTACCTAACATTCTTTCAATTGAAAAAGTAGGGGCCACCAAAGCACTGGCGTTGGTCATGGCCATGCCAATCATATCGTGTTGTAATGCCATCATAGCATGGTACCCTGCAATACCAAAGTGATTGGTATTGCGAACACTTACCCAACCGGTGCCCACTTTTTTTGCCTTTTCGATGGCTACCTGCATGGCATAGGGTGCTACTACGAGTCCGAGACCTGCATCGCCGTCTACAACAGCAGTTGAGGGTGTTTCATGAACAATCTTTATATCGGGTGTGGTATTAATACGTTGTACTTCCCATAAACGAACATAACCACTTAACCTGGCCACACCATGACTATCTATTCCCCTGAGGTCGGCAGAAAGTAAAACGGTAGTAGCAGTAGTAGCATCTGTATCTGAACATCCCATAGCTTTAAACACAGCATAAGTAAACTGGTAAAGCGATTCATAAGAAAATAGTTGATCCATATACGCAAGGTACAAAACTGTTTTAAAGCGGTAGTAACAGCCTATTTGATTGGCCGGAGCTGAAATAATTAATCTCCTAAATGATATAACCCGTTTTTCAGGGCATATATGGCAATACCGGCAGTAGTTTTGACATTCATTTTTTCAAGGATCTTGGTACGATGACCTTCTACTGTTCTTGGGCTCATAAAAAGTGTATCGCCGATTTCTTTACTTGTTTTCTCTTCACAAATGAGTTTGATAATTTCTCTTTCTTTTTCGGAGAATAGTTTGGGGCTGGAGAGATGATAGGGATTAAAATCGCTCCTGGCAATTAACCGGATCAGCCGGCTGGAAGTTGTTTTACAGTAATAGGGGTTTCCGGCATAAACCATCCTGATGGCTTCTGTAATTTCACCACGTTCTGCATTTTTCACTATGTATCCCATGGCGCCTGCTTCCAGTGCATCCGTTACCATGGTGTCGCTGTCGAATGTAGATAAAGCGATGATCTTTGCGTCTCTTTTCAGTTGTACAATTTCCCTGATAGCAGATACACCATCCAGTTCCGGCATCCGCAAATCGGTTAACACAATATCCGGATGAAATTCTTTGTACAAATGCAATAGTTGTTTTCCATTAGAGGCGTCTCCAACTACCTTAATTAACGGATCTTTGCTTAATAGCATGAACAGTCCGTCGCGATAAATATCATGATCGTCAGCAATGACTACGGTTATTTGCAGAGTCTGTTCCATTTTATGATTGAGGGATGCTGAAATGATAACTGGTACCCTTCCCCGGTGCGGTTTCAAGATAAACTTTCCCTTTTAGTATTTCAGAACGCCGGAGAATATTTTGTAAACCAAGTCCTTTTTTTTGATCCATTGCTTCCTGCTGGTTAAAACCAGATCCATTGTCGGTTATATCCAGACAGTATTGTTTCTTTTCCTCGTATAATCTGATGTGAATCTGAGTTGCATTTGCATGTTTTATTGCATTATTCAACACCTCCTGAAATAAGCGATAAATATGTATTTCTTTTTCTTTACTCACGGAAACATCCTTTAGTTGATGCTCAAGAGA
The DNA here is from genome assembly GCF_019264485.1 of Sediminibacterium sp. GTDB lineage: Bacteria > Bacteroidota > Bacteroidia > Chitinophagales > Chitinophagaceae > Sediminibacterium. The sequence continues at coordinate 93,176 of NZ_JAHVAA010000003.1, read as the reverse complement.
AAAATGAATTTGTGTTGCAGATGAAAGTAAATCGATCATTTCCTGAACGGCTCTTATCAATCCTTTGGATTGAAGGGTATAAGGCATGATGTTGTTTGAAATTTCTCTCAAACGTTTGGCGGTATGATCGATATGCCCGGTGGTTTTACCGATGATCAACAGGTCATTTTTATCGGTGGTATCCAGCAGGTGAAGATTCATTTTAATAGCTGAGAGCAAGGGGCCGATATCGTCGTGTAAATCGGAGGCTATTCTTGCCCTTTCCGTTTCAAGAAGTTCTACCTCCATCCTTAACTGTTCGTTGTAGAGCTTTACTCTTTTTCTGTGTTGCCGGACAATGGTTACCAGGAAGAATAAAAGAATCAGCCCGATGATGGAAGCAGTAATCAGTACCGTAAAGTAAATTCTTTCCTCGCTGGAATGCATAAGATTGCCAATGTATAAATCAAATGTGCGAAAAAATTCACAATTATCATGATAAGGAATACCTGCCGCATGAATTCATTACTCATTTCGGCCTGAAAAAAGAACATACTCTCAATAAAAACGCGAAAACTGTAATAAACAATACTGATGGAGCTTACCATAAATATGGCATTTTTCCATAAGCTGCCATGATCTGAAAAAAGGATTTTGTTGGTCTGATTAATAGAGCAAAGAATAAGTACCAGAGAATAATAGATTCTGTAAATTGAAGTAGTAATAGTAATACTGCTGAATATGAAGTTGTCATAGACCCAGATAAATAAACCAAGTACAAATAAAGTAACAAAAAGTAGTGCATTTTTATGTGAGCTCCAGCGATAAAACATCCATAAAAAAACAGGAAACTCAACCAATACATAACAATTTGCATACACAGCAGAATGTTGGCCAGATGCAATCACCAATTCAATAATCATCTGTCCCAAAAAAGCAACACAAATGAATACCGCAAAAGGCAGAAATAGCTGATCAATATTTTTTCTGCGGATATAAAGAAATACCAACGAAATGAACATTATAACTAAGGTGGTATAAGAAATAATTATCTTCAAAACACTTCTTCTTTATTTATTCAAAATTGAGTCGGAAGGACAATAAGGTGGGCATCTGTTTCCATCTTCGAGTAATAACCCTTCAGTTATATCCTCCCCATTTTTATTTACACCAACTAAAATAGCATGAATGGTTGCATCTGTTTTCTTTCCATAATAAATACGTAATGCTGTACATCCGGATTGCGATAATAATGTATTAACACTTTCTATCTCAAAAGTTTCTGACAAAGGCATACCCTCAGGTATTGATGATCTATACAGGTTTGTCATTGCAACAGCCTGTTCCAAAGAAATAGCATGATTCATATAAATTGGTTATTCAGTATTAAAAACAGGAACGGGCTGATCCCCCCATGAACCAACCCGCCCAAATATCAGTTAGTTTTTCGAAATCCTACTTTACTACCTGACCTGTTTTCAAGAAGCAGTTGAATAACCATTTCTTTGAACAGCAATGATATAGCGATTGGCAAAAAAAATATTACGTAGAACTACGCATTTTGATACGTAGTTCTACGTAATATTTGTAATAACAGACTAATTATTAATATGTTATACCTTTTTAGAAGGGTAAATCATCCATAGGCTCGGTTAACTCATTGGGTGAGTTTACTGCAGGCTGGTTAGTATACGCAGGGCTTGGGGCGGGAGTTGAATTACCATAATTACCAGGTGATTGCTGTGAACCTCCTCCTTCATTACCTTTTGTGCCTATTAACTGAATACTCAATACCCGCAGGGTCAGCGTGGCGCCATTACGCCCATCCTGGGTAGTATAAGTTCTTACATCCGGATTGCCTTCCACATATACCTGTGTACCTTTTTTCAGGTAGGGAACAACCCCGGTACGGTCAGTCCAGTAAGAACAATCAACCCAAACGGTACGGTCTTTTTGCGTACCCTGTGCATCTTTATATCGCTCGGTATGAGCCACGGTAAAATTAATGACATTCTTACCGTTCACATTGTTCAGAACGGCATCCTTGCCTAAATTCCCGATCACTAATAATTTTATCATAACAAACAGTTTCGGTAAATATCGGGAAAATGATGGTACCCGGTTACCGTATTTCCCGCAAATTTTTGAAGGTTGTTTAATGATCAGCAGATTTTGGTTTAACAACAGTTTTGTTTTTGAATGGCTACCTATAAATTGTATGAGTTATGCAGGGATTACAATTTACCATACCTACTTTACAGGATCACGGCCCGATCATTGAAGCCGAGATTCATACCGATGAAGATACTTTTCTTCACGTAAAAAATTTAAAGGGCTTCCACACTTATATTACTACCCGTTTACTGATTGATACGGGTTCGAATATATCAGGGCTTGATAAAACAATCATTCAGCGACTCAAGCTCAATCAATATCGTGACGATGCTACGGTTGATGGCGCAGGTGGCCGGTATGAATTGAAATTATTCAGGGGCATTCTATACCTCCCGATTTTCCGCGAAAAAGCATTGCCCATCGACCTGGTAGAAGGTGATTACAGTAATGCACCCTACGACGGTATCATTGGCCGCGATGTACTCAGGTATTGCAGTTTTGTATATGATGGCTGGAGCCATACTTTCAAGCTGATGGCTGTTGATGTCTGATTTTTCGCTTTTCGAAAGCCTTGCCTTACCCCATTACTGTGCTAAAGATGCCATTTAGCCGGGTTATTCGTATTTTTGCAGACTAATAATTTCAGTAATGAGCCGTAAAGGAAAAGTGTTGGTGGCAATGAGTGGCGGTATAGACAGTACCGTTACGGCACTCATGTTACACCATGAAGGGTATGAAGTAGTAGGTATTACCATGAAAACCTGGGATTATGCCAGCAGCGGTACCAGTTCAAAAGAAACAGGCTGTTGTAATATTGATTCATTCAATGATGCCAGACAGGCAGCAGTACATCATGGGTTTCCCCATTTTATTTTAGATATCAGGGAAGAATTTGGTGGCTTTGTGATCGAGAACTTTGTAGAAGAATACCTCGCAGGCCGCACACCCAATCCATGTGTTATGTGTAATACCCATATCAAATGGCGCGCCCTGCTAAAAAGAGCCAATGCACTGAACTGCGATTTTATTGCTACCGGTCACTATGCAGAAGTGAGAAAGCATGAGAATGGACGATATGTTATCAGTAAAGGTTTAGATGAACTAAAAGACCAGAGTTATGTGCTATGGGGACTTGATCAGGAATTGCTGAGCCGTACCATGATGCCTCTGGGTAAATACCACAAGAAAGATATCCGCCAAATGGCGATGGATATGGGTTATCCTGAACTGGCCAAAAAAAGTGAGAGCTACGAAATTTGTTTTGTACCCGACAATGATTACCGTGGTTTCCTGAAAAGAAATGTGGATGGACTGGAACAAAAAGTAAACGGTGGCTGGTTTGTTGATAAAAGCGGCAATAAACTTGGCCGCCATAAAGGTTATCCTTTCTATACCATCGGACAAAGAAAAGGGTTGGATATAGCATTGGGCAAGCCTGCTTATGTAACAGCTATTGACCCCGACACCAATACGGTAGTCCTGGGTGAAGAAACTGATCTTGAACAAAACGACATGCTGGTTGGAAAAATCAACTGGATGAAATATGATGGCATTACTGATGGTATGGAAGCCATTACACGCATCCGCTATAAAGACCGTGGAGCACTCTCTAACTTATATACCAGTGAGAATGGCATACGTGCACATTTTTATGAAAATGTAAAGAGCATTGCTCCAGGTCAGAGTGCCGTTTTTTATGAAGGCAATGATGTAATCGGAGGTGGTATTATTCAACGTGGTGAATTATTACCAGTGTAAAATATTACGATTTCCTCTTTAGCAACGCTACAAACATAGTGTCTGATTTCTGATGATAGCCCTTCAATAATTCCAGTTTCACCAGTTCCAGCGATTTATTTTCTGCTAACAGCAGGTTCACAATATCTTCATTCTCTCTTTTGAAAAGCGAGCAGGTGATATACATTAAATAACCACCCGGTTTAACGGTACTGATAATATTTTGACTGATCTTTTTCTGCAACGCCGTAAAAAGGGTGATCTTATCTGTTCCAAAAAAAGAAAGCTGTTCCGGTGTTCTAGACCATGTTCCGCTGCCGGTACAGGGTGCATCACAAATCACCAAATCAAAGGCATTTTCAGTGGGCTGAAAGGTTGATGTTGATAAATCTGCCTGGAAAGCATTGTACTGTGTAAGTTTTGCTTTTTCAAACCTGGCCTGAAGATTATGAAGGATACTATTACGTGCATCAGAAACAGTAAGATCAATATTTCCCAATGTATCTTTTACCAGTATCGATTTACCACCACTGGCGGCACAACAATCCCATACCTTTATAGGCGATGATAAAATATCGGCGGGGAAAAAACGACCAATCCGTTGCGAATTCAGGTCCTGAATAACTGCTTCTTCATCAATATTCAATACTGTATCCAATTTGGTGCCATTGGCCATGGCAAGGCTTGCCTTTTCAATTTCTGTAAAGTGAATTTCGGCAATCTTCAGTTTTTGTTTTACCTGTTCTTCTTTACCCGGACGAAGCCGTATAAAAAGATCTGGCTGCGTAAACTGAGCATAACATAATTCGGCAAGATCAATTCCTGCACTCATTTCTTCCTTCCATGGATATATATGCTGGATACTGAATACCGGGTATTGTTGTTCAACGTAGGCCACTCTTTCTACCAAATCATCGCTCCAGTTTTTTATCCAGTCTGGTTTATATAAACCGTTCCAATAACCGGGCATTTTCTCTGCAAAAAAAAGTGCTATACGCAAACGTTCTTTTACCGTTAACTCTTTTAACGCATGCCCAAGCCGGTAGTAACTGTAACAGAGATGAGCTATATATTTCCTGTCTTTGGCCCCGTGTTTTTTTTCAACAGCGAAATATTGTTTAAGATAATGAACGAGAGGTGTTGTTCCATTATACCCTTGTATCAGGGCAATAGCAGTATTAAAATATGACTGGAATCGCATCATGGGGTTCAGTTCATCACATTGGATCATGTTTTATCATAGATTAGCCACCAGATAAAACATAGCCCTATCAAGTTACAGTAATTTCTTTAAAATTGAATGCTCAGACCTCGAGTAAGGTCTTTACAGGATCCTTCCCAAACAGAAGCAGTTCAGGGTTTTCCAGCAACTCTTTTACGCGTACAAGAAAACTTACACTTTCTCTGCCGTCGATGATGCGGTGATCGTAGCTAAGTGCCAGATACATCATCGGGCGAATTACCACCTGGCCATTGATAGCCATTGGTCTTTCCTGTATTTTATGCATGCCTAAAATGGCACTTTGAGGAATATTGATGATCGGCGTGCTCATGAGGCTGCCAAATACACCGCCATTAGTAATGGTAAAAGTTCCACCCTGTAATTCATCAGCGGTTAATTTACTGTCTCTTGCCTTACCTGCCAGCTCTACTACTTTTTTCTCTACATCGGCCATGCTCAGGCTCTCCACATTTCTCATTACCGGTACTGTAAGTCCACGAGGCGTACTCACGGCAATACTAATATCTGCATAATCATGATATATCAACTGATCGCCATCAATGTATGCATTTACAGAGGGCCATTCTCCCAATGCAATGGCACAGGCTTTGGCGAAAAAGCTCATGAAGCCCAGATTTACGCCATGTATTTCCTTGAATTTATCTTTATATTGTTTACGCACATCCATAATACGGGTCATGTCCACTTCATTAAAAGTGGTTAACATAGCCGTTGTATTTTTTGCTTCTACCAGGCGTTTGCTGATGGTTTTACGCAGGTTACTCATTTTCTCCTGGCGTACATTCCTGCTAAACAATTCTCCACCCGGAGCCAGTGATTTTTTACCTGGATTGGATAATGCTTCCAGTACATCGTGTTTTACTATTTTACCACCAGCTCCGGTGGCCTTTATAGAACTGGGATCTACTTTTTTATCGGCAATAATGGCTGATGCCACCGGTGTTGCTTTTACATCATTTGATACAGATGTTACAGGTGCTTCATTTTTAGCAACTGGTGCTGCAGCAGGTGCTTCTTTGGCAACAGGCTGGCCTTCCGGCTTAGCAGCCGTTTCATCAATTTTAGCGAGTACATCACCAATATTCAATGTATCTCCCTCTTTACCAACGGTCGTTAAAATACCTGCCTGTTCTGCATTTACTTCAAAAGTGGCTTTTTCACTTTCAAGTTCTGCAATCACTTCATCGCGCTCTACCCACTCACCGTCTTTTTTGGTCCATTTCAACAATGTTACTTCGTTAATGGACTCTCCTACTGTTGGTACTTTTATCTCGATCATCGGAATTACCTGTTTATGATTATAAATTCAAATCTTCTTTTTATCATTAGATACCGAAAGCTGTGCTGATAATTTCAGCTTGCTCCGCAGCATGTACTTTAGCATAACCCGTTGCAGTGGCAGCGCTGGCATTTCTGCTGATGACACCAAAGTTTATGCTCTTCAGGTTCATTTGCAGGAAAGAAGCGGCACCCATATTCAATGGTTCTTCCTGTACCCAGAACCAGGTTGCTTTATTGTACTTTTTATGCAGGACCTCGAGTTGTTTATGGGGCAATGGATACAGTTGCTCCAATCGAACCACAGCCACATCCTGCCTATTTTCTTTTTGTTGCTGATCTGCCAGTTCAAAATAAATTTTACCACTACACAGTAATACTTTTTTAACCTGTGCTGCATCATTTACAAAACTGTCATCAATCAATTCTTTAAATCCGCCATTGGTGAAGTCATTGACAGAACTGTATGTGCCGGGATTTCTCAGGTTGGCTTTTGGTGAGAAATTAATCATGGGTTTACGGAAATTCCAGCTTAACTGGCGACGCAATGCATGGAAGAGATTGGCAGCCGTGGTAATATTGGTTATCACCATGTTCAGCTCTGCACACATCTGAAGAAAGCGTTCGAGACGGGCACTGCTATGCTCCGGCCCCTGTCCTTCATAACCATGTGGTAACAACATCACAACCCCATTCTGGCGTTGCCATTTTTGCTCCCCTGCTGCTATAAACTGATCAATCATCGTTTGTGCTCCATTACAGAAATCACCAAACTGCGCTTCCCATATTACCAGTGCATTAGGATTCGCCATGGCATAACCATATTCAAACCCAAGAACACCATATTCACTTAACAAAGAGTTATAAATGCGGAATTTTTCCTGGTTTTCCTGGAAATGATTCAGTCGATTATATTCTACGTTTGTGTTTTCATCACGCAGAATAGCGTGACGATGACTGAATGTACCACGTTTCACATCCTGGCCGCTCATGCGTACAATATTTCCTTCTACCAGTATGGAGCCATAAGCCAGTAATTCTGCAGTGGCCCAGTCTATCTTTTGTTCTGTTTCAAGCAGTTTAATTTTATCCTGCAATAATTTCTCCACCTTTTTCAGTGGTTTGAAATCAGCCGGCCATTGCATGAGGTTGTTGAATAAACGTTTTACTTCTGTTTCTGCAATAGCTGTTATGGGCGAATGATCAAAACTTTCTTCTGTGGCTTTACCCAAGCTTTTCCAAACCAGTTCAGGTTGCTGGTATTTATACGGTAAAGGATTTTGTTTCACTTCATCCAGACGTTCCTGCAAATCGGCCCAGAATTTTTTCTCCATTTCCTTTGCCAGTTGCTGCGCATCGGATTCTCCGTTTTGCATGAGGAACTGTGTATAGATTTCGCGGGGATTCTGGTGTTTATCGATCAGCGCATACAATTGTGGCTGTGTATACTTTGGATCATCGCCTTCATTGTGACCGTGTTTACGGTAACAAACCATATCAATGAAAATATCTGAATTAAATTCCTGACGGTAGCGGGTGGCAATCTCGGCACATTTCACTACTGCTTCTGCATCATCTCCATTTACATGTAATACAGGCGCCTGAACCATGGCCGCAATAGAAGTACAATAATCTGCACTGCGTGCATCATCAAAATCAGTGGTAAAACCAATCTGGTTATTAATTACAAAGTGAATGGTTCCGCCGGTATAATAACCCAGCAGGTTACTCATTTGTAATACTTCATACACCACACCCTGTCCGGCTACTGATGCATCGCCGTGAATGAGTATCGGTAAAATTTTATCGAAATCGCTTTTATATAAAACATCTGCTTTTGCTCTTGCAAAACCAACCACTACAGGATCAACCGCTTCAAGATGCGATGGGTTGGGCATGAGTTTAAGGTGAATGGTTTTGTTATCTGCCGTCTGTATTTCACTGCCATACCCCATATGGTATTTCACATCGCCACTACCCATTGTTTGATCCATAACCGCCGTTCCTTCAAATTCACTGAATATCTGCTCATAGGTTTTACCCATAATATTGGCCAGTATATTCAATCTCCCTCTGTGTGCCATACCAATTACCACTTCCTGCACTTCGTTATTTGCAGCTGTATTGATGATGGTATCAAGTGCAGCAATGGTTGTTTCACCACCTTCGAGTGAAAACCTTTTCTGACCGATATATTTGGTATGTAGAAATTTTTCGAACATCACCCCCTGGTTCAGTTTTTCGAGGATGCGTTTTTTCTTATCAAGTGAAAGCGGCTGTGTAAACTGCCTTTCCATTTCATTGGTAAGCCAGTCAATTTTTTTCTGATCGCTGATGTATTTGAATTCAATACCCACGTTCGAAGCATAACAACTTTCGAGATGAGTGAGTATATTTTTTAAAGTAGTGGCTCCCAAACCAATCAGGTTACCTGCCTGGTAAGTTGTATTCATGTCTGCCTCAGACAACCCAAAAAAAGACAGATCAAGATTGGCACCCCTGTCTTTTCTGGCACGGATCGGGTTGGTTTTGGCGAGTAAATGCCCCTTGTTCCTGTAACCTAGAATCAACCTGTATACCCTGATCTCCTTCATCCAATCAATTCCATCAGCAGCCACTACGGCCTGTGTGTTTGAACCAGTTACCGGTCCTGATCCATTGGCTACTGCAAAATCAAATCCCTCAAAAAACTTCTTCATGTCGGGATCAATGGCTTCAGGGTTCTGAACAAATTCCTGGTAAAGACTCTCAATAAAAGCTGGATGTGAGTTTGTGATATACGAAAAATCCTTCATGAGTAGATATTATACGTCCAATTTTAAATTACAGGTTGGCAAATATCGGTCATTGAAGGGAGAAAAAATGCCTAATTTTTGACCAATTTGGGTGGAAAGAGTCCGGAAGACGGAAAGTCCGAAAGTCAGAAAGATTTGGGTAAAAAGCCGGTTATCTTCGCTAAAAAACTGATTCCTTGGATCTCCCGGACTTTCTGACTTCCGGACTTTCGGACTTTTTTTAATAAAAAATTTCCCTGTTTGGGTTCCAGTCCTTACCTTTGCCGTCCTGAAAAAAACAGAAAATGGCAAATCATTCAGCTACCAAGAAAGATGTGAGACAAGCTGCTAAGCGTCGCGATCGTAACCGTTATTATGGTAAAACAACCCGTAACGCTATCCGTGAACTGAAAGCCGGTGCAGATACCAAGGCTTATACAGAGCAGTTACCTGACGTTCTTTCTATGATCGACAAGTTGGCTAAACGTGGTATTATCCACAAAAACAAAGCGGCTAACCTGAAGAGCAAACTGGCTAAGAAAGCAAGCGCAACCGCTTAATCCTTAACGGATTTTCAGCATAAATAGTTAACCAGCCCCTGGGCTGGTTTTTTTATGGCCCTATACCGTTATTGCTTTGGGTAATATTACTGTAAACCGGTTTACCTGATTGGGCATAGGCGAATATACCAGCGACCCTTTGTGCATATTCAGTATACGCTGAACAATGGTAAGACCCAGCCCCGCACCTGTTGTTTTTTTCTGCCGCGCATATTCTCCCCTGAAAAACGGCATCATGATTTTTTCCCTTTCCGTTTCATTCAAATGTTCACCTCTGGTATCAACATGCACCAGCACTTTGTTTTCAGTTATTTCCAATAATATCTCCACCTTCTTGTTCGTAGAATAATAGTACCCGTTGCGTATCAGGTTACTGAACATTGATTTAAGCAGGGCTTCATTTCCCCTGATGCTCAGGTCATCATCAGAAGACGGCGTATTAAGGAAAACCAGTGATATCCCGAGATCCGGGAACATTTTTACATTGATACTGATTTTATCATATAAAATTTCATCCACCCTGCAAATAGGCCAGGTGTGGTCAAAACCCTGTTGTTCAAACTGCGAAATAAGTAACAGTGAATTGGTGAGTTCAATCATTCTTTCCTGATCCTGTTTTAATGACCCGAGCACAATTCGGTATTCCTCTTCAGAAAGTCTGTTGGCCAGTGCCGACTCGGTATGCGACAACATGGTAGCAAGTGGGGTTCTGAGTTCATGTGAAGCATGATGAACAAAACTTCTTTGAAACTCAAATGTCTGCTCCAGTCGTTCCAACATGGCATTGAAATTTCTTGCCACCAGGTTCACTTCTGTAAAAGCTGCATTTTCCGGAATACGTTTCCTCAGATCTACTTCCGAAGTGGTTTCCATTTGCTTACTTAAAGCCAGCAATGGTTGAGACACCTGGTTACTAAACAAGAAAGAGATGAAAGTGCTGATCAGCAATGCCACAGCAAATACAATCAATAAAATCAGTTTCAGGTTTTGTAACCGTTTTAACCCTGATTCATCGATTCCCGATATTACCATTTGTATTTTCTCGAGAGGTAAATACAGTCCTATATATTGGCGATCACCTGAAGCTTCGGTATGGTCTGCTGCTATATTTATTTTTTGAAATATGGTACTGAAGCGGGTACTATCAGTTGTTTCAGGAATTGAAAAAAGCATATGCCGGTTTGAATCGAGGATCAGCATCTCTTCTCCGGAAATAATACTGCTGTGTACTTCACGAATTATTTCCAGTGACTTGCCCTGGTCTTCATTTCCCAGTTTTGATAAAAGCCGATACACTTCCAGTCCTTCAGATCTCATCCTGCTGTAAAAATCCTGTTGCCGGTAATTTGCGTATAAAAAATAAATACTGACAAAACAAATCAGCAGGATTACTGCAACAGCAGAAGTAAACCGCAACGCAAATCGGAGTTTAAAACTCATCCCAGGTTTAATTTATTTGATGTAATAACCAAATCCGGGTTTTGTATGAATCAGTTTCTGTTCAAATGGTTTATCAATCTTGTTGCGGAGGAAACTGATATATACTTCAATGGTATTGGTACCTGTATCAAAACTCAGGTCCCATACTTTTTCCAGTATTTCCTGTTTGGAGATTACCCTGTCACGGTTACGCGCCAATAAAGTAAGCAGGGTAAATTCTTTTGCTGTCAGGTTAATTTGAAGTTCACCACGTGTTACCGATTTATTTCTCATATCGATTGTAAGATCATCCACCACAATTTTCTCGTCTTCTGCAGGTTTATCTGTTCTTTTAAGCAATGCCTTTACCCGGGCAAATAATTCTTCAAAGTGAAAAGGTTTTACCATGTAGTCGTCGGCACCCAGATCAAAAGCTTCTACTTTATCCTGTATCTGTCCAATTGCCGTTAACATAACAATGGGTACGGTTTTATTGGCTGCCCTGAATTCTTTACACAATTCCAGTCCGCTTTTATAAGGCAGATTTACATCTAGTAAAATGATGGAATAGGTTTTCGACCTGAAAAAGATTTCAGCTTCTTTTCCATCAACAGCCAGATCTACCAGGTATCCCTGCCGCTTTAATTCGTCCCGTACTATCTGGCCAAGTTTGGCTTCATCCTCTACCAGTAATATACTATGCGGGTTTTCCATTACTTTGAATAAATTTTCAACTTGAAAGTAATGAAAAAAATACTGCTTCTCCTACAAGTATTCCTGACTACCACATTATTTGCCCAGAAATGGCAAACTGTTTTTGAAAAAACGGCTGGTAAAGAAACCGTTACGTACGAGCAATGCATACGTTATTATAAAGAACTGGATGCAGCATTTCCGAGTATCAGGATCAAAGAATTTGGATTAACTGATGCCGGTTACCCGTTACATCTTGTTCTATTCAGTACCGACGGAAAACATGATCCTTTACAGTGGCATAAGGAGAATAAAGTTGTTATTATGATCAACAACGGCATTCACCCCGGCGAACCAGATGGCATTGATGCCAGCATGATGCTGCTCCGTGACCTTGTTACCGGAAAACTCAAAGCCCCCGACAATGTGGTACTTGGTATTATTCCAGTGTACAATATTGGTGGAAGTTTAAACAGAACCAGTTTTTCCAGGGTAAACCAGGAAGGGCCTGTGAGTTATGGTTTCAGGGGCAATGCACAAAACCTGGACCTGAACCGGGATTTTATTAAAAGCGACAGCCGTGAGGCCAAAGAATTTGCCCGCATTTTTCAATTCCTGAATCCCGATATATTGGTAGACAATCATGTAAGTGATGGTGCAGACTACCAGCATACCATGACCCTGCTTACTTCTCAACATAGTAAACTTGGTTCTGTATTGGGAGACTACCTGCATGATGTATTTGAACCTTCTTTGTACAAAGGGATGGAACAAAAAAACTGGCCGCTGGTTCCTTATGTGAGTTTTGAAGGGGGTAATCCTGAAAGAAACTGGGTAGCTTTTTATGATCCTCCACGCTATAGCAGCGGTTATGCTACTTTATTTCAAACAATGGCATTTATGCCTGAAACACATATGCTAAAACCTTTTGAGCAAAGGGTTAAAAGTACTTATTCACTGATGCAAACATTCCTGGAAGAAGCTACCAAACAGGCTGCTGCCATTAAATCAACAAGGCAAAAAGCTATTGAGACTATTCGTTTCCAGCAGGAATTTCCGCTTACTTACCGCGTTGATACATCTCGTTACGATATGGTACGTTTTCTGGGGTATGCATCTGCACAAAAAACCAGCGATGTTACCGGTATGAACAGGATGTATTATGACCGGACTAAACCCTATACCAAAGAGATCAAATATTTCAATTATTTCAGGGGAGAACAGTTTGTTCAAAAACCAAAAGCCTATATTATTCCACAAGGCTGGCATGAGGTGATAGAATTATTAAGTATCAATAAAGTAAATATGCAGCGGTTAAAAAATGATACACTTATTGAAGTTGAGGTAACTAAAATAAGTGAGTACAGGACAGCTACCCGCTCATTTGAAAAACATTACCGACAATCAGGTGTAAAACTGAGTACCGATATGCAAAAAATACAGTTCAGGAAAGGAGATTATTTATTTTATACGGGCCAGTCAGCAGATCGTTTCCTTTTCGAAACACTGGAGCCCGGTGCTGATGACAGTTATTTTTCCTGGAATTTTTTTGATGCCATTCTGCAACAGAAAGAAGGTTATAGCAATTATCGTTGGGAAGATGTAGCAGCAGCATACCTTAAAGAACATCCCGAACTCAGGGCTGAACTGGATGCAAAGAAAAAAGCAGATGAAAAATTTGCTGCCAATGCAAGCGCTCAACTGGATTTTGTATATAAAAACTCACCCTATTACGAACCTGCACATATGCGGTACCCAGTGTTTAAGTTGAGATGAGTGATGAGGTTTGGGTCCATGGTTGATGGTCCATAGTCCATAGTAAAAATATCTGCTTTACTATGGACTATGGACCATTAACTATCTACCTTCTCATACTGCAACAATTTCCTCGCGATAAATACGGAGAACAATACAATTGCAATACTGAGATAACCTACCCAGGAATAATGAACTATGGTGTGATCGGGTTTACTGATTACAATGGCCCCTGCAATCAGCGATGCAATACCTGAAAACAACTGTTGAATAGAGCCATTAAAACTCATAAAACTTCCACGTTGTTCTGCAGGTACTACATTACTGATGATGGCCTGTGCGGGAATACCTCTTCCGGTACTTAATACAAACCAGATACCCGTTACCATCAATACATAGTAATATTTGATAGCTGGCATATTGGTAATCAGAAAAATAGGAATAAGCGATACCAATGCAAAAACGATAAAAGTGTTATGCTTACCATATTTGTCTGCCAGTTTCCCAATAAATGGAGAAGTGAAAAAAGTAGCAAGCCCACCCACCATATAAATCATGTTACGCTGCGTATCCGTAAACCCAACATTGAATTCCATATATGGATTGAGGAAAGGAATAATCAGAAAATGCCCAAGCATTAATGCACCCGATAAACCAAGTGCTACCAGTTGTTTGCGGCTACTGATCACATTCTTCAGCATCAGCATGGGTTTAATTCTTACACCATGAATATGATCAGACATTGGTGGTAAGTATCGACTCAATAACAATATAATGATAATGCCAAGACCCCCTATCGCTAAAAATGGTGTATGCCAGCCCATCCATCCGGCCATGTATAATGCCGCGGGTACTCCCACAATAGATGCCAGCGAAAAAGCGGAGAATAAAATACCCATCGCCTGTCCTCTTTTCTCATAAGGAAAACTATCAGCCACAATACTCAGAACCTGAGCTCCTATCAGCCCGCCAAATAATCCCGCTGTAATTCTTGCAGCAAGTAATAAAGTATAAGTTGGGGCGATACCACAGCAGATGGTGCCAATTACAAAACCGATATACCCGAATAACAATACTTTTTTACGGTCATACCCATCCACAAAAAAGGCAGCCGCAAATCCGGAGGCGGCCGCACTGATACTATATGAAGCTACTATGACGCTAAATTGTCCGGGCGTAATCTTGAAATAAGGCATCAGGAAATTACCCAGTGGCATCATCACCATAAAATCGAGGATATGCGTAAAGTTTACACTGGCCAACAAAATCAACAAAATCCTTTCTTTCCAATTCATATAATCGTCTTTAGATCGAATAACAAAAAATTTAAGGGAGTAAGTTTAATAACCACAAATAAAAAAGGTAACCCAGTCGAGTTACCTGATGATATTTTATTCTTCCAGACGTTTGACTTCTCCGCTCCCGCTTATTTTTTGCGAAACAGTGGCTGCTCCCTTATAGTAGACCGACCCAACACCACGAATGGTAACATCAAGGTTAGTGTCTGCAAATACTTTTACATCACCACTACCTGCAATTTTCACTGAGGCATTTTCGGCTTTCAGGGTCTCGGCATTACAGTCGCCCACTCCATTGATCTGTATTTTAGCATTCCTGGTCTCGCCGCTCAATACCAGAGAGCCACTGCCGCTTATTTCTGCTTCCAGCTCAGGGGTATTGAGATCTAATTTTAAATCGCCCACACCCGATACACGCAGTTTCAGGCGATCGGAACCAGTGAATTTATTAGTGCCGGAAATATTTCCTGAACCCGATAAAGTGAGTTGTTCCAGTCTGTCGGTGGTAATATATATTTTGAGTCTTTCGCTGTTGATAAAACGAATATTGTTCCTCATTTTAATCACCAATACATCATCATCCATTTCGGTAATAATATATTGTTGCAAGTTCTCGTCTGCCTCCACTCTTACCTCGGTACCATTACCCTGGGTAAGTTCCACATCCATAAAACCTGAAAGTCTGATTCGGTGCGCATTCAGTCCTTTACGTTCTTCCACGGATATGATACCATTGCCTTTTACGCTTTCTGAATCAATAAAAATGCAGGATCCGGCCATTACCAGGATGGCAAATATCACCAATAAGGTTCTCATATGATTGTTTTAAGACCCCGAAAATATTGAAAAGCCCATGCAATTCAGCACCATTCCTAAGGATTTTATAACCACTGATACCACTTGAACGCCTCCAAAAATTCATTTACCTTCGCGCCATGACAGAAAAAATCCTCATTCTTGATTTTGGCAGCCAGTATACCCAGTTGATTGCCCGCGCCGTTCGCGAAGCCAACGTTTATTGCGAAATCATCCCTTTTCACAAGGCTTTTACCTATGAAGAAGGATTAAAAGGCATTATCCTGAGCGGATCGCCTTTCAGTGTAAATGAGGAAAATGCCCCGAATGTTGATATAGCAGCCATGATCGGTAAAGTACCGGTACTGGGTGTTTGTTATGGCGCACAACTGACTGCTAAAAATTTCGGTGGCCGGGTAGATAAATCGAACAAAAGAGAATATGGAAGAGCCAGAATGGAAGTGTTGAAAGAAGATCAGCTACTGAAAGGTGTTTCCACAGGCTCGCAGGTTTGGATGAGCCATAGCGATTCAATTGTTTCCTTGCCTGAGGGATTTGTAATTACCGCCATTACAGAAAGCATCCCCATCGCTGCATTCAAAAAAACAACTACCGATACCTTTCCTTTATATGGCATCCAGTTTCATCCTGAAGTATATCATTCAACAGAAGGAAAAAAAATTATCAGAAATTTCCTCGTTAATATATGTAGTTGCAATCAGGACTGGACACCCGCTTCCTTTGTTCATGAAACAGTGGAAGAGTTGAAAAAACAAATTGGCGATCATCATGTAATTATGGCGCTTAGTGGCGGTGTAGACAGTACGGTAGCTGCCACATTAATCAGCAAAGCCATTGGCAACAGGTTACATGGCATATTTGTAGACAATGGTGTACTGAGAAAAGATGAATTTCAACAGGTACTGGATACCTATAAAACCATCGGTCTTAATGTTACAGGTATAGATGCCAGACAACTTTTTTATAATGAGTTTAAAGACAAAACAGATCCGGAAGCAAAACGAAAAGTAATCGGTCGTCTGTTTATTGATGTATTTCAGGAAGAAGCTAAAAAAGTAGCCGGTGTAAAGTTCCTCGGACAAGGCACTATCTACCCCGATGTAATTGAAAGCGTAAGTGTTCATGGTCCTTCACAAACCATCAAATCGCATCATAATGTGGGTGGGTTACCAGATACCATGCACCTCGACCTTGTTGAACCGCTTCGTTATTTATTTAAAGATGAAGTAAGAAAAGTAGGGCTTGAAATGGGTATTCCGGCAGATATGATTAACCGTCACCCTTTCCCCGGACCTGGTTTGGCCATCCGGATATTGGGAGAAGTAACCGAAGAAAAAGTAGCCTTATTACAGGCAGCAGATGATATCTATATCAAAGCGTTGAAATCACATAATCTATATACACAGGTATGGCAGGCCGGTGCCATTTTATTACCGGTAAAAAGTGTGGGTGTAATGGGCGATGAACGTACTTATGAATTTACAGTTGCATTAAGAGCCGTTACTTCTGTTGATGGGATGACTGCAGACTGGGCCCATCTGCCTTATGAATTTCTGGCACATGTGTCGAATGAGATTATTAATAATGTTAGGGGTATTAACAGGGTTGTTTACGACATCAGCAGTAAACCACCTGCTACTATCGAGTGGGAATAGTTGTAAAATGCGAAGTCATATAAAAATCATATTATCCTTTCTGCTGTTCATCTGCCTGATGAATAATACTCATTCGCAAACTACTGAAAGGGTATACAAGATTGCGGTATTTGCACCTGTGTACGTAGATTCTGCATTTACTCCCGACGGTACTTATCGTTTAGGTAGCCAGATATTACCAAGGTATATGATGCCCGGACTTGATTTTTACAACGGTATCATGCTTGCGGTTGATTCTCTCAGTAAAGAACAGGCGCCAGTTGAAGTGGTGTTTTATGACACCAGGTCTGCCAAAGGAAATATAAGTTATGCTTTAACCGATACTACACTGCGTGAGGTTTCACTTATAATTGCGTCGTTTAACAACCGGGCAGAAATAAAACCACTAGCCGATTTTGCATTGGAACATGAGATACCATTGATCTCACACACCTATCCAAATGATGGCGGGATTAGTGAAAACCCCTATTTTATTCTTATTAATCCCACACTAAAAACACACCTGGAAGGCATCTATCGGTATTTGCAACGTGTATACCCTACAAGTAATATCAGCATGTTCAGGAGAAAAGGTGGTGTAGAAGACCTCATACAATCAACATTCAGCGATATCAGCCGTACAACCTCTGGTGTACCCCTGAGAATAAAAACAGTGGAACTAACAGACAGTTTTACAACCAGCCAGGTAATTAGCTATCTCGACAGTACCCGGCAAAATATTATCATCTGCGGATCCCTGAATGAAACTTTTGGGGCCAATCTCGTAAAATCACTCAGTGAATCGAGAAAATACAGGAGCATTGCAATGGGTATGCCTACATGGGATGCCTTAAGAGGAGTAGACAGAAATATTGAAATCATCTACACCACTCCCTATCATTTTATCAGAACAGATAAACTGGGGCTTGATATTACTAATGCCTACAGAAATAAATTCTCAGGTAGACCCAGCGATATGGTCTTTAAAGGTTTTGAAGCCATGTATCGTTTTACCAGGCTACTTGTGAAACATGAGGGTAAACTGATATCCAATATCAACGATAAAAGTGTAAAACTCTTTAATGATTTCGATATTCAGCCGGTAAGACCCTATAGCAGTAATGCCGGAGCCGTTGACTATCTTGAGAATAAAAAACTGTACTATATCCGAAAAATGGATGGTCAGATACGTTCAGTCAGCCAGCAATAATTCAACAATCAGTTTATTTTTTTGTTAGTGATGCCGTGAAATCATTCAAGGGCAATAAAAAAAGTCTACCCTCTAAAGTCTGTGTAACCTGTAATCGGCCATTTAGCTGGCGGAAGAAATGGGAAAAAGTATGGGCTGAATTAAAATATTGCTCCGAGCGGTGTAAAAAAAATAAAAATAACCAGTAAGCCCGCTTTTCTAATAAAGCAATATCAAAAGCCATCTGAAATGAATATTTTAGATGATTCTAATTACAGCCCCATTTGTCTGGTAAATGAAAAGCAAAATAACAGAAGGACAATTCGTCATTGAACAATGGCTTTCGGGTAAAGGTTTTTCACCTTTTGCTTTTCAGTTAGAAGCATGGAACCAGATTCAAAAAGGAGATAGCGGTTTAATCAATGCACCTACAGGTTGTGGCAAAACATTTTCCATTTTTCTTGGAAGTATTATTCAGTTTATCAATGATCATCCACACGATTACCGTTCCAGAAAAAATAATGGTCTACAATTGTTATGGGTAACTCCTTTGAGGGCTTTGGCAAAAGATATCGGCAGGGCCATGGAAGAAGTAATTGCAGCATTGAATATGTCATGGCGAATAGGTATTCGTAACGGGGATACAGATACAGCTGAAAGGCAGAAACAGAAAAGAAATATGCCCGAAGTGCTGATTATTACGCCTGAGAGTCTGCATTTATTGCTGGCACAGAAAGGTTATCCTGAGCTGTTTAACTGTTTACGAATTGTTGCTGTTGATGAATGGCATGAACTGTTGGGAGGTAAAAGAGGTGTACTGGTTGAGTTGGCCATATCGCGTCTGGCAGGTATAGCTAAAATAAATAATCGTCCGCTGTCTGTGTGGGGCATCAGCGCTACAATTGGCAATCTCGAAGAAGCCAAAGAAGTATTGCTGTCTCCTATCCGGCAAAATGGCGTAATCATCCGTGCACAGATCGATAAACAAATCGAAATAAAATCGATCATACCAGATGAAATTGAAAAATATCCCTGGGCCGGACACCTTGGCATCAAGCTTGCAGAAAAAATTATCCCCATCATTGAAGCAAGTAATACCACGCTGATCTTTATCAACACAAGAGGAATGACAGAAACATGGTACCAGACCATTCTATCGATTGCTCCTCACCTGGCTGGCGCCATTGCGTTACATCATGGAAGTATTGAACAAGAGCTCAGGCAATGGGTAGAAGATGCATTACATACACAAAAATTAAAAGCTGTAGTTTGTACCGCAAGTCTTGATCTGGGTGTTGACTTTCGCCCGGTTGATACTGTTATACAGGTAGGTTCTCCCAAAGGGGTTGCACGTTTTTTACAACGGGCTGGCAGAAGTGGTCACCAACCCGGCGAGATGAGCCGTATTTATTTTCTGCCGACTCATTCATTGGAACTGGTAGAAGCCGTTGCTTTAAAAACTGCGATAGAAAAAAATGTAATCGAAAAACGAGAACCTGTTTTGCTTGCTTATGACGTGCTTTTGCAATATTTATGTACGCTTGCCATCAGTGAGGGATTCCGTGCAGACGAAATGTTGAAAGAAATTAAAGACACACATTGTTTTGCTGACATGCAGGACCAGGAATGGCAGGATGTATTACTGCATATTACACAGGGCGGCACTGCACTGCAACAATACGATGAATACAGAAAAGTAGAGATCAAAGATGGCATCTATAAAATTACCAACAGGAGAATTGCCATGCGGCATCGTATGCATATCGGTACCATCGTAAGTGATGCGATGCTGAAAGTGAAACTCATGAATGGAAAATTTATTGGTGTTATTGAAGAATGGTTTATCAGCAGGCTCGAACCAGGTTCTGTTTTTACGCTTGCCGGGCGCAACCTGGAGTTGATTGGCATTAAAGAAATGACTGTAACGGTGAAACCTTCTTCATCTAAAAAGTCAATTGTGCCAAGCTGGATGGGAGGGCGAATGCCTTTAACGGCTAACCTCGGCCTTATGCTTCGAAAGACTTTTGACCACGCACTTGGTAAAAAAACCAAAGAACCTGAATTATTGGCACTAACGCCTCTGTTTGAACTCCAGAAATCACTATCACATATTCCCAAAGAAAATGAGTTGCTTATAGAGCATATAGAAACAAAAGACGGGTTTCATGTATTTGTTTACCCTTTTGAAGGAAGACTTGTTCACGAAGCGATGGCAGCTTTGCTCGCCTGGCGAATGAGCAAAATATTACCCATTACCTTTTCATTTGTAATGAACGACTATGGTTTTGAATTACTAAGCGATCAGCCTATTCCTTTAGACGACAGTAATGTTACCGAATTATTCAGTACTGAGAATTTACTGAACGATATTACACAAAGTGTGAACTCAATGGAAATGGCTAAAAGAAAATTCAGGGATATCTCAGTAATCGGGGGCCTCGTGTTCCAGGGTTATCCGGGTGAACAAAAGAAAGCCAGACACCTGCAATCCTCAGCTTCTCTGCTCTTCAAGGTATTCAGTGACTATGAACCCAATAATCTCTTACTCAGGCAGGCTTACCAGGAAGTATTTGATCAACAGATGGAAGAAGTAAGATTAAGAAATACCTTAACAAGAATTATTAATGGTAAAATTGTTATCCGGTTTCCAAATCGGTTAACCCCTTTTTGTTTCCCAATTAAAGTAGACAGTATGCGTGAAAATATGTCGTCGGAACAACTGGAAGACAGGGTACGAAGAATGCAACAACAACTTCTCTGAACATTGACGCTTGTATCTTTATCTTTGGCTTTTTATGACAGCACCTGTTTTACATTGCATCAGGGATCATCATTTCTGGCTTTCGCCGGAAAGGGTATTATACTGGGAAGAAGAAAAAACCCTGATCTTATCTGATCTACATTTTGGGAAAACAGGACACTTCAGAAAGAGTGGTATTGCTGTTCCTCAATCGATCTACCAGCAGGATCTCCAGCGACTGTTTCACCAGATCAGTTTTTTTAACCCCGAAAAAATATTAATCGTAGGCGATTTTTTTCACAGCATTGAAAATAAAGAGATGGATTTTTTCCTGAAATGGAGAAACGATCTGTCTGCCCTACCCATGATCTTGGTAAAAGGAAACCATGATATCCTGCAAAAAGAATGGTATCGTAATGCGTCTGTAGATATCGTTGAACAATTTCAATTAAACTCATTCCTATTTATACACGATAATACAGGCACTACTCAGTCAGAAGATGTTTTTGTTTTTTCCGGTCATCTTCATCCCGGCTGTATAATCAGGGGTGCGGGTAAACAGTCACTCCGTTTCCCCTGTTTCTATTTTACAGAACAGCAAGCCATTTTACCTGCATTTAGTCATTTTTCAGGCCTTACAATTGTGCAAGCGAAAAAAAATGATCATGTATTTGCCATCGTGAACCAGTCAATCATCAAAATTCAATGATCCGGATCGCTTATCACCCTATCTATGCGCATCCTTTACCCGAAGGTCATCGTTTCCCAATGCTTAAGTATGAGCTGATACCGGGCCAGTTATTACATGAGGGCATGATTACCGAAAAAAATTTATTTACACCCTCCGTTTGTGATCATGAAACAATTTTGTTGACCCATGATAAAGAATACCTTGACAAACTGCTCCATCAAACATTAACTGCATCTGAACAACGAAAAATCGGATTCCCCCAATCACCAGAACTTACAGAAAGGGAGCTTATTATTACACAGGGCACTATTGATTGCTGCTCTTATGCTTTTGAGTATGGTGTGGCCTTAAATGTAGCAGGTGGCACCCACCATGCTTTTGCAGACAGGGGTGAAGGTTTTTGTTTATTGAATGATATGGCCGTTGCTGCCAATTATTTATTGGCTCAACAAAAAGTAAAGAAAATATTAATCATCGACCTTGATGTTCACCAGGGAAACGGCACTGCCAAATTATTTGAAAACAATAATTCAGTATTTACATTCAGCATGCATGGTGCACATAATTATCCCTTTCATAAAGAACAGTCCGATCTTGATCTTCCTTTAAAAGACGGCACTACCGGCACTGAATATCTTTCTCTTTTGAAAGAAACATTACCGCATCTTATTAAAACCGTACAACCCGATTTTGCTTTCTATCTCTCCGGCGTGGATATACTTGAAACAGACAAATTTGGAAAACTGAAAGTTACACTTGATGAATGCAGGCAACGTGATGAATTTGTTTTTCAAACACTTCGAACAAATAATATTCCTGTTACTGTTGCGATGGGTGGTGGCTACTCTCCCGATGTACGAACCATTGTAGAAGCTCACTGTAATACGTTTCGATTGGCTGCTACCTTGTATTAATTTCTCTGCGAAATCTAAATCTTGCCCGGGGTTTAAATCCCGGCCAAGATTTAGATTTCTTTTCTTCTTTTTTGCAGGCTCAGGTAATCAATAAAATAGATGAGGCGGAAAGTAATTTCATTTCCATGAGGTTGCTGAAATACCTGTCTGAGATTACCCATATAATTTTTATGAGAAGTTCCTGATATAGGAAAATCAGCTCCCAACCAGTTTTTCCAGCCAATGATAAACCGGCTTCCATATTTAAAATCCCAGGTATAAAACATGTCCAGGTTGAAGGCATTAAAGTTCTGATCCTTACCACTCACATAAGGCTTTGGAATCAACCAGCCTTCGGGAGAGACATCAAAGAAACTCTGGTAAATAACTTTACTCCAGTAATGACGGCCACGAAGCGTAAGATTCATTCTTGGGGTAAAATTGTAAATACCATTGATAAGCGTAGTAAAATTGGTAATTTTTCTACGCCCTGCAATTGGTTCTCCATTTGAATCGCGATAAGCATAACCAAATTGTCCGTTATCTATATCGCGACGCAGTTCCATATCCAGACTGAAATGCTCATTAAACCTGTATCGCTGTCCGATAGTGGTTACTATATATGGGTCGTTCGGTATCGGTGACTCTGCAAAACCAAGATTGAAGCGGATAAAATATCTTTTCCTGCTATCGCTGCTTCCACTGGCGCTCGTAAACCAGTAAGGTGTTTTACGAATCATACGTCCGGGTGTACGCAAATCAAAATAATCACGTTGCCAGTCGGGTTGCCAGTTAAAATTGATACTCAGGTCCCAGAAATTTTTGAAGAACCAGAAAGCACGGGCCTGTATCATAAAATTGGAGTAGGCAAATGGCTTATAGAGATAAGTAGGTGTAAGTGTTAAGCTGTAATTGTAGCTGAGAAATTTTTTCGTCGGTGTAAACTGGTTATAACTAAGCCTGGCCACTGTAGTTACTTCATTGGGAGCGAGTAAAAATCCAAGGTCGTTAGCATCATACCGATCCGATTCAACCACATTCTGAAACAGGTATTGTACTTTACCGCTCACTTTTGCGTAAGACAATACATGCGTAAACCCGTTATAATTATCTTTCCCCGTAATATGACTGTACCTTCCACTCCATTTAAAATTGTGGCGGTTATTTTTATCAAATAAACTTATATCGGCAGAACTTACATTGGCATTTCTGCTTCCTCCGCTCCTCCATACATTCGTATTGGTAAAAGTAAGAGAGGAGCGATTGGCCAATGCCTGATCGAGTACAATAATATTATAGTTGGTTAGGGGTTCTGTTTCTATTTGTGTTTGTATGCCTGTTATTTTATCTTCCACCACTGCATGCATGGGTGCCGCCAGTGCATTAAATACACCAATACCCAGTTTCTTTTTATTTCTCCCTGAAAATTTTGATGCATTATATAACTGCGTTATACCCGGGTTTGAAATCAATGCCAGATTAGGGTTGCTATTTACCATATTCCGAACCGAATTATAACCACCGGGTGTGCTGCCTACCCTTCTTGAATAAAATAATCCGGCTTTATTAAACAGTTCTATTCCCTCAGTAAAAAAGGGTCTGTTTTCCTGGAACTGTACTTCAAAAGGTGACAGGTTTAATACCACATTGTCTGAAATTACCTGACCGAAATCTGGTATCAGTGTAGCATCGAGTGTAAAACTTTCATTGATTCCATATTTAACATCCATACCACCATTACGGAGGAAGTCTGTTTTCTTTTCTCCTGTTGCATAGGGCACAACCCTTGTACCTGCAGTAACATAGGGGAGAAAAGAAAGACGGAGCGGTGGCAGGATATTTTTAATCCCTTTTATATTACCGAACTGGTTTACAAAACCATTCTGATTAGGATCTACTTTGTTCCAGAATGAACTCTCATTGTTTCGCCTGCTGTATCGTTGAAAATTTATACCCCATTCCTGTATATCTTTTTTTGAGAAGCGCAGGGCTGAATAGGGAATTTTCATTTCAACCGACCATCCGTCTTCCTGCATCTGAACCCGGCTCTCCCAAACCGCATCCCATGTATAATCGGATGGCGGACCAAATTGTGAGTTCAGATTGGGGAGTAAGCGGCCATCTGACTGTACATTTCTTGACGTAACAAGAAACTGAAAACCATTCTGGTCATCATTATAAGTATCAAAGAATACACTGAAATAATCTATGTCATTTCTTTGTTCACCATCTCTGGAGGTAAGCTGCTTACGGATCAGTTTGGGGTCATCATACAAATAGGCCCCTACATAAATAGCCTGGTCATTATATAAAACACGCACCATTGAACGTTGACTGGCTGGTACACCGAATTGCGGGCTATTGAGGATAAAACTATCAGCAGCAACAGCTTCTTTCCAGGCAGCTTCATCTAACTGACCATCAATTTTAATAGCACTGTTGATTTTTAATGCAGACAGGCTTCTTTCCTGTGCCTGGGTATGGGTAATAAAAAAGCAGCCAATAATAGCAAGCAGTGTATATATAGCATTCATGGTGGCGCAAAAATAGTGGAATGGCCTTCTCTGACTGGCAAAATTGTACCAGCGGCGTTATAAAAAACTGCCTGCCGATTGAATCTGGCAGGCAGTTTTAGTATCGAATCAGTTCAATTTTTTCTTTAGTGTACTCACCTGCTCCTGGAGGTTATTTACCATACCTGCCAGTTGATTTACATCCCAACGGGGTCCGGCATTCGCCTTTTGAAGAATATATACCGCTTTCCATACTTCCAGCACATCTTCCGAGCTTACATTATATGGTTCATATTGCGGATTATCGCTGATAAGTGTGATTTTATTTTTCAGGCGATTATTTTTCATAATACGCTTGTATACTACCCCTTCACTTCTCGATAATACCACATAAGTATTGCTATTCTTTACATCTTCGAGGTCTTCTACTTTCTCACCAACAATAACGCTGCCACTGGGTGTAGGTAACATACTGTCGCCCACAATTTCAAAAGCACGGTATTGGCCGGGCGACAACATAGGCAGGGTAAATGTATTCAGTTCGTCTACGAATTCAGGATCAGCATAACCTGTCAGGTAACCGGCAGCGGCTTTTATGGGTACAAAACTCACTTCTGCCACTGTTACTTCCATTTTTAACTGGCGGCGCTTTTCCAGGTATGAACCTCCTGTTTTAGCTGCAGTGAGGTCTTTCAATAGAAACTCTTCCATACTCAGTTTAAAAATCTGGCAGATCTGTTTTACCACTTCCAGTCTTGGTTCGGCACGCTCTTCTTCATAGGCACCTACCAATGATCTTTTGATCTTGAGCTTGTTGGCAAACTCTTCCTGCGTCCAGCCACGAAGCTTGCGCAGGTAGCGTAAATTCTTTCCGGCATTTGACATAGCTAACTGATTTAGTTGCAAAATACTAATTTTTTTAGTTTTACCAAAATTATTTTCCCCTCCCCAAAGCCCTCCCTTCAGGGAGGGGTTGGGGGAGGGTAGCGATGTCGGGGAGGGTTAGTATCTTGCACCTATGTCTAAAACAAGTAAAAAGAAAGAACCCGTTATTCTTGTTACCAATGATGACGGGATCAATGCACCGGGTATACGTGCATTGGTGGAAGCCGTGAAAGGGCTGGGTAAAGTGGTGGTGGTGGCTCCTGATAAACCACAGAGCGGAATGGGACATGCCATTACCATTGGTCAATTATTACGTCTGCAGAAATCGAATGTATTTGAAGGAGTGGAAGCCTATAGTTGTAGCGGTACTCCGGTTGATTGTGTGAAAATTGCAGTAGATAAAATATTACACCGCAAGCCCGACTTATGCGTGAGTGGTGTAAATCATGGTGCCAATCACTCCATCAATGTAATTTATTCGGGTACCATGTCGGCCGCACTCGAAGCATCTATTGAAAGTATTCCCAGCATTGGTTTCAGTTTACTCGATCTTAGTATTGATGCCGATTTTAGCGCCGCGGGTAAATATGCCAGAGTTATTGTCCAGAAATTATTGAGTGGTAAAAGCCTCGACAAACATTTATGTCTGAATGTAAATATTCCGGCTGTTCAGGAAAAGCTGATCAAGGGAATTAAAATATGCAGACAGGCTTATGCCAAATATGAAGAAGAGTTTGATGAAAGAAAAGATCCGCATGGTAAAAAATATTACTGGCTCACAGGCGAGTTTGTAAATTTCGACAAAGGAAAAGATACCGATGTATGGGCCCTCAAAAATAATTATGTAAGCGTGGTGCCTGTTCAGTTTGACCTTACCAATTACAAACTGAAACAGCAACTCGAAACCAAATGGAAATTCTGATGCTTAAAAAGGATAATCTCCGACTGGGTCTGATACTTGGGTTCTTGTCGCCTGTACTTGGCTTCTTTATCTACTATCTGGTAAAGTTCAGGTTATTCAGTTTTCAGGAATTTTTACACATCATCCGGTCAAACCCTTCTATGCTAACGGGTATTATCAGCCTTTCGTTAATTACCAATGCTGTGGTATTCACGATTTATATTAATCAACAGAAAGATAAAACAGCAAGGGGTATTTTTATTGCTACCTGTATTTATGCATTGATAGCGCTGTCTTTTAAATGGTTTGTATGATTTTTTAGCCACAGATTCACAGATGATGTAAGAAGCAATCTGTGAATCTGTGGCTAAAATTTATGCATGATTAAATGTGATACTTAGTTTGTGCTCTGCCTTAACTGGCTTTCCTTTATTGATAGCAGGTTTCCAGTTAGGCCCTTTTTCAATTATTCGAACTGCTTCTTCCCTTGTACCGTAGCCCGGATTATTTGATCTAACATTACTGATCTTTCCATTTTCATCCACTACAAAATTCAGAACAACGGTGTACTTTCCGGGAGGGCCACCTTTTTTCTTGACAAGATTAGCATCCAGGTTTCTTTCAAGATATTTTGCCCAGGCAGCTAATCCCCCGGGGAAAGAAGGTGGAATTTGCGGATCAACATAAACAGTTTCAAGAACAACATCTTTTACCTGCTCTTTTTGTACTGGTTCATCACTTTCATCAGAAATAACAAACGTAACTTTTTTCTCTATTAGCGAAGCTACAGCCTTTTGTTTATAGAGTGCTGGGCGCCAGTTCGGACCTTTGGTAATAATTCTTACTACTTCAGCAGCAGTACCAAAACCAGGATCTTGTTTTACTTTCACATCTTTGATAATCCCAGTTGGCTCAACTACGAAAGTTACTTTTACTACATAAGTACCCGGACCAGCCCCTTTCTCAACCGGTATATCTCTATTCAGGTTTTTTACCAGGTATTTTTGCCAAGCGAGTTCCCCTCCCGGAAAATCGGCTGGATATTCAACCTGCATTGATAATACAGCTGGTTTAGTATTTTTTATACCCTTTATTCCAGAATAATAATTCTCTGCATCCTTAACTATTTTATCAACGCCGTTTTCACCTGCAAATTTTTTCGCAAACGCACTTCTTTTAACAGGATCTTTCAGGTCATATCCTTCAACCGTCGGCAGATCATTATGTAAATACAATACTTTTATTTCATTAATTATTGGTCGATCATTTACTACCGTAATTATGTAATTAACAGGTTCTTTACGTTCTGTATTATCTTCATTATGCGCTTTAACGTTTACTGCCTGCTTGGTAGTAATCAACACCACTCCCTTCACATCTTCATCGGTGAATATTTTTAATGCTGCCGGATCTTTAATGATATTAATCTTTTGGATTGTATTAGGTTCTAAATCATTCAACTGATTATAGCTTATTTTCTCGCCATTCAGGAAATATAATAAGCCATCCATCGACTGGTATTGTTCAGGGAATTTGAAATAGGGATTTCCCTCCAGTTTTATCGATTGAATATTACCTGCTTTATCATTCATCACTACTGCCGTTTTTGCACCGAACTCAAATGAAGGATTTGTTTTGCTTGACGGTTCCCCGTTTGTATCAGCTGTTTTTCCTTCAACAGCTGCCAGGTATTGTTCAATACCATGTAAAATAGCCATGGCTATTTTTGCCTGGTATGCTTCGCTTTTAAGGAGTAAAGCCTCGTCCTTATTGGTCATATAGCCTGCTTCCAATAATACCGAAGGGCACTTAATTGTTTGCAAAACATAGATACCCTTATTCCTGCTTTTTATTCCCTGAAATGAAGTGCCTGCCTGGGTTAGAAAATTACCCATCCAGTTGGCCAGCTGATAACTTTTATTGTAATCAAAGGTTTTTGTTTTATCAGCCAGGTAAATTTCAGTTCCTTTTGCGGGATTACTCACTGGAGCTTCCCCTTTTCTGCGAACAGTTGCTGCGCTGTTCATGTGTAGTGAGATAAACAAATCGGGAGACAAAGCGTTTGTTTTTTCTGCTACCTGCACCACTGTGTGAAATTCATCTGCATTTCGGGTCAGAACAATCTCTAACTGCGGATTTGTATTTTTCTCTTTCAGCATTTTTGCCAATTGAAGTGTTAGTGCAGATTCTGTTGTTCCATCAACAGCTCTTGCCCCAACATCTTCTCCACCATGACCCGGATTGATAACGATACGATAGGTTTTACTGAGTTTCATCGGGGCCAAATCTTCGAGATCAATATCTTTTATAGTAACGCCCGATTGTTGTGATGTATTTACATCGTTAATTACACTTTCCAGTACATTTTTGACAGAAATAGGATGTTTAGCCCTGTATTCTTTGTTACGAAAGGCAAACAATACGATTACAACCGCCAGCAAGGGTAATATAACCAGACGACGGATATAACTGAATCTTGGGTTTTTATGATTGGTTAACATTTGCAACCTCCTTTTTATGGGTGAAAAAAAGAACGGGTGCGTTAGCTCGAAATGATGTTTCGGATAAACTGCCGTTAACAGCATTTGCGCCAATGCAGCCGTGTCACCATCCTGTACCGCTTTTTTATCTGCAATGAATTCATGAATCATGTCCATTTCTTTTTTGAGTAACCAGAAAAATGGATTGAGCCATCCGGGAATCAACATAACCTGAATCAGCAGTTTATCAACAGAGTGTTTCTGTTGTACATGCGTCAGCTCATGTTGAAGGATCTGTTTACCCGATGCGCTTCGGATATCGATCTCTTCATTCCAGAAAATATACCGGAAAAAGGAAAAGGGCGTCCCCTTTGCCTGGGTGATGATAAGGAATACCTCTCCTACTTTTTTACAGGAATGTGTTTTGAGTAACTGATAAATCCTGTAAAAAGCACTGATTAAAGCAGCCAGTAAACAGGTGGCCACCAATACATAAACAACACTCATAATTCTCTCCATGCTCCAGTGAAAGCCTTTGCTGCCAATCACTGCTTCTATCTCGGAATTATTATCGGCCACTACCGATAAAAAACGAATTACCTGTTGCTGGTTCGCATATGCAGTTACCCATTGAATTTTAATCAGCGGAACTGTCCACGAAAACAAAGCCACGGCCAGCAGGTAAAAACGATTATACTGATGAAACTTTTTGTTTCGCAAAGCGATCCAGTAATACCCCATCATAATGGCACTACAAAGTATCACCTGCAGAAAATAATAAGCAGTACTCAGCATGCGTTTATTTTTTGGCGTTTTTAATTTCCTGTAACAATAATTCCAGCTCACGCACACTGATATCTTTCTGTTTTACCATAAAAGTCACTGCTTCACTGAACGATCCTTCAAAATAGCCCTCTACCAGGTTGCGGATACTGCTCGATGAATATTCTTCTTTTGATACCAGGGGATAATAACGGTGCATCCTTCCAATTGGTGTAATACCCACAAATCCTTTGTCTACCAATATTTTTAAAATAGTGGCCACTGTATTGGAATGTGGCTTGGGTTCAGGCTGCTGTTCGAGTATGTCTTTTAAAAATGCTTCACCCAGTTTCCAGATGCTGTGCATGATCTGTTCTTCGGCTTTTGTTAATGGCTTCATGGGGGGATGATTTAAACTCAGAACAAACCTAAAACTAATTTTTTAGTTTTACAACTATTTTTTTAGTTATTCTGAAAAAAAGTTCGCTATTCTCTTGAAAGCGTTTGGATGGGTGTATTTTGCGGGGGATTTTTAGTGAGTAGTCGGTAGTGAATAGTGAGTGGAATACTCCTTGCTATTCACTACTGACTACTCATTACTCACCATTCACTATGAAATACTACCTCATATCAGGTGAAGCCAGCGGTGACCTGCACGGCAGCAACCTTATTAAAGCATTGAAACAACAGGACCCTGAAGCGGATATACGCTGCTGGGGTGGCGATTTAATGGAAGCTGCAGGTGGTACACTGGTTAAACACTTCCGCGATCTGGCTTTTATGGGTTTTGCCGAAGTAGTGAAAAATTTACCTGTCATTCTTCGCAATATCAGATACTGCAAAGCTGATATACAAAACTGGCAACCCAATGTTTTAGTGTTAATTGATTATCCCGGATTTAACCTGCGTATCGCTGAATGGGCCAAAAAGCAAGGATTTAAAGTAGCTTATTATATTTCACCCCAGGTTTGGGCCTGGAAAGAAAACAGGGTGAAGAAAATGAAACAATGCATCGATAAAATGCTTTGCATACTTCCCTTTGAAAAAGATTATTACAAAACCAAATGGAACTGGAATGTAGAATATGTTGGTCATCCACTGGTAGAAGTGATAGACAGGAAAATAAAAGAATCAGGCAACAAGAAACAAGAAGCAGGTGATCATCATAAAGCCATTATTGCGTTACTACCAGGCAGCCGTAAGCAGGAGATCAGTAAAAAATTACCCATTATGCTGAGCGTGGCTCCGCTTTTTCCGGATTACCATTTTGTGGTGGCCAAAGCACCGGGTCTGGATGATGCATTTTATCAGCCTTTTTTAGCATCAGCACCCAATGTAAGCAGTGTGAGTAACCAGACTTATGAGCTTCTGATGCAGTCTGATGCAGCATTGGTAACAAGCGGAACCGCTACTTTGGAAACAGCACTTTTGAAAGTGCCTGAGATCGTGTGTTACAAAGGAAGTAATATCAGCTACCAGATTGCCAAACGATTAATCAGTATAAAATATATTTCATTAGTCAACCTGATCATGGATAAACTGGTGGTGAAGGAACTGATACAACAGGAACTGAATACAAAGAACCTGGTACACGAGTTACATCTTATTCTGGAGAATAAACAACACCGGCAACAAATAATGTCTGATTATGCTGTTTTATGGGAGCGTTTATCGGAGAGTGGAAACGCATCTTCTTTAGCGGCGCAACAGGTGATCAGCCTGATAAAAAAATAGAACGTTTATTTCAACGCAATGAGAATACTGTTTCGGTCATAGGCTTTTAACCGATTCAACATTTCTTCGATCTGCCTGTACCATTTATTGATTTTCATATTATCACGCATATTCGATACATCTGCATCAAATGCATCATCCATCCGGTGTCTGGCCACATTTACAGAATCGCCCAGTCTTTTCACTTCTGTTTCAAACCCTGTATAGGAGAGATGCCGGGTATATAGTATTTCAATGAATACTCTTTTATGTAGCTCCGCAATATTAAAATGAACCTGCTCGTGTTTCAATAGAAGCGGGTCCCGGGTATGTTTGGTCCAGGAAGTTTTTTTGAGAAAAAGGGTTGCGAAATCAAATTTTGCAAAAGAGCGCTGCATGGATACCTGATACCTTATTTCTGCATGTGTAAGCGCTGTATAATGTGATTGCTGATCTGGCACCCCTTTATAATCCATCCAATTCAACGTTCGTTCAGGTTGCCATAACAATGTATCTGCTACCTGTGCATGAACAGAATGCATACAAACAGCACAAAGTAAAACGACAATAGATACCCCGATTTTCATCTATGTAATTTATGCAAATACATAGAGGGGACAAATTTTATCGGAACATGGGTAGTATCACCAGTTTAAAAATAATAATCAGTAACGCTGCCATAAACATGATCAACGAAATGCGGTTCATGCCATGCATATATTTCATCCACTGTGTACGTGGCTGATCGGGGTCTTTCTTTTTAATGTAGAGGTATTCTGCTAATTGTCTGAGGATGCCCATAAAAATCCATTTATACAAAAATAACAGTTATCCGCCAGTTTGGTTCTGTTCAAGCCAGGGTCCCAGGTGCCGGGTAATCTGCCTGGTTTCAATAATAAACCCATCATGCCCATAGGTTGACCCTATTTCTATCAGTGTAGCATTAGGCAGGTGTTCCTGCATAAACCGCTGTTCGTCTAAAGGACAGAGAATATCACTGTCAATACCAATAATTAATACGGGTTGCTGTACCAGGTTCAGTGTTTCAATCAGATTACCTCCCCTTCCCCGCCCAAGGTGGTGACTGTCCATCGATTTGGTAAGTAACCAGTATGAATAGGCATTGAAGCGGTTCACCAGTTTTTCTCCCTGATAGTTTATATAAGAAGCGGCGCGAAAATCATCGATTTTCTCCGGATCAGGATCGGTTTGTGCCTGTTGAAAAATTCCATAATTCCGATAGGTGAGCATGCCAATGGCGCGTGCCGCTTTTAAACCTTTAGCACCGGCTTTCTCATTTGCATCTTTCCAGCTATCGTCTGCTTCAATGGCCAATCTTTGTGCAGTATGTACCGCAACTCCCCAGGCACTCTCCGATGGCGATGTAGCAATTAAAAATAAACGTTGAATAACGAAAGGTTCCATGAGCGCCCATTCGAGTGCCTGGTAACCGCCCATACTTCCACCCATCAGTAAACTGATTTTTTTGATACCCAGATGTTCGCGCAGCAGTATATGTGCCTGTACCATATCGCGAATGGTGATATTGGGGAAGGTTGAAAAATAGGGTGTGTCTGTTATCGGGTTCTTGCTTAACGGGCCCGTTGTACCATAACAGGACCCCAGTATATTGGCACAAACAATAAAATAATCATCAGGATTAATCAGTGAATCCTCTCCTATCAACCCTTTCCACCAATCGG
This sequence comes from Sediminibacterium sp., assembly GCF_019264485.1. Lineage (GTDB taxonomy): Bacteria > Bacteroidota > Bacteroidia > Chitinophagales > Chitinophagaceae > Sediminibacterium. The sequence continues at coordinate 59,405 of NZ_JAHVAA010000003.1, read as the reverse complement.
CACAATCTGCACTGGCTGTTAATGCATGGCAAACCCAAACCACTTTCGATTCGCTTCCTTTCCACTCACCATAGGTATGATAAGCAATGGTGAGGGCGGGCAGCGACAAACCCGATTCTAATGCAAACACCTGTTTGTATTCAAAATATTTCAACTGATTATTCCTCATTTCAACAGCAAAATAAGGGCAGGAGTGAATTACATTTGTAAAAATCTTTGAAAAGGCAAATCAGCCATCAGGGATTCGACATCTTCAAATCTTCATCATGTCCGATAAAATTACCCGTGCCATCCGTACCCAGGTCAACAGAACCAGTGAAATGGAACATTCTTCCCCTCTGTTCCTTACCAGCAGTTTTTGTTTTGAGGATGCAGAATCGATGCGTGCGGCCTTTGCAGATGAAACAGATGACAATATTTACAGCCGTTTCAGCAATCCGAATGTGCAGGAATTTGTAGACAGGGTATGTGAGCTGGAGGGTGCTGAAGCCGGTTATGCCACTGCTTCGGGAATGAGCGCCGTTTTTGGTTCTTTTATGGCGTTGATGAAACAGGGCGATCACCTGTTGTCCTGCAATTCCATATTTGGCAGTACCCATACCGTCATTTCCAAATACCTGCCGAAATATGGCATTGAATATTCGTATGTACCTGCAACAGCAGACGCTGCTGCCTGGGAAACTGCTATTCAACCCAATACCAAAATGATTTACCTGGAAACACCTACCAATCCGGGGCTTGATTTGCTGGATCTGGAGATGATTGGAAAACTGTCTCGAAAACATGGTATTATCCTGAACGTCGACAATTGTTTTGCCACACCTGTTAACCAGCAACCCATTGAATACGGCGCCGATCTGGTGGTGCATTCTGCTACCAAATGGCTTGACGGACAGGGCCGGGTATTGGGTGGTGTGGTGGTAGGAAAAAAAGAACTTATTAAAGATATTTACCTGTTCTGCAGAAGTACAGGGCCTGCTTTATCTCCTTTTAATGCTTGGGTACTGAGCAAAAGCCTTGAGACCCTCGATGTAAGAATGGAACGGCATGCAGCCAACGCCTTGCATATAGCTTCGGCACTGGAAGGACATGCTGCTATTAGTTGGCTGAAATACCCATACCTAAAATCGCATCCGCAGTTCACCATTGCACAAAAACAGATGCAAAACGGAGGTGGCATTGTATGTTTTGAATTAAAGGGAGGATTGGAAGCTGGCAGGAATTTTTTGAATAAACTGAAAATGCTTTCTCTTACCGCCAACCTCGGAGATACGAGAAGTATTGCCTCGCACCCTGCAAGCACCACGCATGCCAAACTTACAGAAGAGGAAAGACAAGCCGTTAATATTACACCCGGACTTATCCGTATTTCTGTAGGACTGGAGCATAAAGATGATATACTGGCGGATATCTTACAGGCACTGCTTTAACCAGCTTCTAATCTTCGTCTGTATTTCGTATTCAAATCCTGAATATCTTTAAGGATTCTGTAATCTCATTGCATGCGGTTGTATAAACGATCCATTTTTTTATTGGCGATTCTTATTATTTCTCTTCAGCTAAGGGCTCAGGAGAGTTCGTCGTCGGCATCGCTGATCAGGGATATTTACAGTAATTGGTTTAATGACCGCCCCTTTGCTTACCAGGAATGTGATACTTTTTTTTATTCAGACAGGGTAGATACCAATATTATCAATAAAGTAAAACAGGCTTTTTTATCAGACAAAGAATTCAAGGAATGGGACCCCGATCAGGCTGTGTATGTAAAAAGAAAAACCCGGTTTACACTGGAAGAGAGACGTTATATAGTGAGCCAGTTAGATGCTGTAAAAAAAATAAGCTGGCCGGCTAAAATGTTTCCTTTTGCTTATATGATTCCATTGAATTCAGTTGAACCACTGCTCACCAAAACAGATAACAGCAAAGCAAAACCACAGCAGAAAATCTGTATGGAAGTACAGCATTTTACTGCTCCTTTTTTTCTCCGCAACAATACACTCTGTTTTTTCTATCTCGGTAAAAGCAGTATTTTCTCAAAAGAAGGTACTTTCTGGATTTACGAAAAGATCGAGGGTGAATGGAAAAGGCTGGCCAGTATTTATGAATGGTCGGCTATAAGGGATATCAAATACAATAATACGATTGACTTCTTTGATTAATAAGCACTGAGAACAGCCCTGAACGGACCTTTCAGTTGATTATCGTTATTCATTTTATAGTCAATGGTTCCTACAATGATATTGGCGCCATCGCTTCTTTTCTCGATTTTTTCAATAACCAGTTGAATATCCCGCTTTGCATTTTCATCATAATATGCAATTCCCTGACCAATACCCATATGATCAGCTGTTAAAAACAGGAATTTGGAATAGGTCTGTGGCCAGGGCAATTTATTTAAGAACTGTCTTTTTGAACTTCTGAAAATAAAATACAAATAAGGACGTATGCCATCATAGTCTTCGTCACTACTACTTCCCACATAGAATGAAAATGCAATTGAATAAAAAGGAGAAAATTTATCCATTTTTGCAACCACCTCTGTAAAAACCTGTTTTTTACCATTTATTCTCCCTGGTATATTACTCAGTTCCTGTTTTTGTGCATGCAAAGTTTGTGTATTGAATAATACAAGCAGCAGAGGCAGTATAAAATACCTCACTCGACGGGCATGTTTACTCATAGCATTCAATATTTTGTATGATCACTTTCATCTGCTCATATAAAGCATTTTCTTCTGCAGTACTCAGGCTTGCACTATTTTCATTTAAGGGCTTCGGATAAGATGATCTTTGCAGCAGGATCATATAGTAGCTGGCTTCAGATTGCAGTAAGACGATATTACAATATTTGAACTCATTAATCAGATCGGCCTTCCCAAAGCGTATCATTGCAGCTACATGCCTGTATTGATCTCCTCTGGAGGTTTTACTTGAATTTGTTTGTCTGATTTGTATATAGGGTTGATCAGTTTTAATGGTATTATCAGAAAATAAAAATTTTCTGATGGTCAACTTCAATGAGTCATCATTATCCAGCATTTTTTCGAAGTTGTTAGTATAATTATAGATGTTACTGGAAGAAATTTTAGACACAGCTACACCATATTGCTGAGAACTGTGAGCAAACTGTTTATTATTCAGGTTGATGAGCTGGCTTTTATATTCATTGATTCCCAGGTAGGCGGGTAATTGTATTTTCATCCAGTTGGCTATTTCATACTGATTTAGCTGTTTGGTGATTTGCAGGTTAGTACGTGGTGTTTCCGCTTTTGAAGCAAAATAATTACCAGCATCATCAAGCGCGGGTAGATTCAGTAAATCGTCTACCTGTACTTTATTGGCACTACTTTCTCTCAATACATTAAGGGTAATGTTTTTTTCATAATTCTGACTCAAAAAAGCAACTGCAACGGGTACATTCACAGTAAGAACTGTTCTGAAAGTATTATTGGTATTTCTCGTCCGAAATGCAATGGGCAGGTTTCCAAACAAAGTACCAATCTCCTCTGGTATAATATATGTTTCGTGTTCCTGAGCACCTGCCCCTTTTGGTGAAGAAGGTGCATACAAATCGTGAGGAATGTTCCATACTTTCGTTGGAAACACCTGAATATTACTTCCACTATTGTTTTGATAATTCACCTGAAACCGCATCGGAAACTCATGATCCCGTTTAAATAAAATTAGGGGAATACGGATAAAAATCAACTACGGGTTTAATAGTTCCCATCAATCCATTCGAATTGAAATTAACGACCGATCTGGCAAGATCAATATTATATACTCTGGCTCTTTCATTACCTGCTGCTGCTGCATTACGGATCAATTGCCAGGAAGCAGTTGAATCTGCTTTCTTCATCGTAATTTTGAGTCTGGCCGCCTCGAAAGGTCCATAACTGGTTGTGCTTAATTTACCTGCCTCCTCATAATACCGGATGGCTTTATCCATATCCTGGAAAACATAATATCCCTTTTCATACATATACCCCAGGTAATAGGCACAGATAGTTGATTTCAATTTATACCCAACCATGGCCCATTCATAAATCTGTTTCCCACTAAAAAAAGCTTTATCATCAATTGCCTGTTCTACAAATAGGCCTATACATTCAGGCAGGATTTCATTCTTCTTACTCATTTCACTTTTCAGTGTATCCAATATTTTATACTTCGACTCGTTTAATTGTTTCATACAATTCACTACCGAAAGAAAAGAGCGGATATTATTTCTCTTATATGCCTTATCATAATAATCCGACGCACTTCTGTAGCCTTTTCTTTCATAAAAGTAGTTGGCTACAGCAACAGTAGACTGTACATATCCAATATAATGACCAAGGAAATACAGTGAAATTCCTGTAAATACTTTATCAGCAGCTATACGCTTATTATCCATTAAATAAGCATACATATGAATATAGGCTGCATTCAGTAAAACATTATCATCAATGGCACCATACGCTATTCCCTGTGCCCAGGTAAGTCTTCTCACATCAAATATATTTTTATCGAACCCATAATAAAATGATGGTTCAAGTTCCTGCATACGAAGACTATTGCTGTCTGTTACTTCAATTTCATATACCCGCTCAATTTGCTGAATGATCTGCCGGCGGAGTTGATTTAATGCAGGTAATGCCCGTTCAAGGTATTGGTCTGAGAGTGTTTTATCTTTTTTGATATTAGCATCTCCGCTTTCATAAATAAAATGCAGGATTATATTACCCATTCCGTTGCCTTTATTTAAAGCATTTTCTGCATAAGTTTTGGCGGTAACATAATCTGCCTTTACACCATCGCCCCTGTAATACATTCTGGCCAGTAAGCAGAGTGCTTCCGGATCATCTCCTGCAGCTTTAAAATATTGCAAAGCCTGTTCATTATTGGAATTATAATAGGCTTTCAACCCTGCTTTGAGGTTTGGGTTTACCTGCTGTGCATTCGAGTGAATACATATCCAGCAAAGTATGAGGGATACTATAGTAGTACGAAACAATAATTTACTCGGCATGAATAGTAATTGTACCGTTTTCAATAATTACTGGCACTTTGAAACTACAACTCCATTTCTGCAACAATGTATAAAATAATAAGTTCACTTAAAATACCTCTTTCTGGGTATTCCCTACTTTATTTTCATCGCATATTTGATGCCACCCAGTAAATGTTTGAGAAATAATGGATCGGAATAGGATTCATGGGTATGTCCTAATCCGGTATAAAATGCCCTACCGCCATCAAATTCATGGTACCAGCTAATGGGATGGTCAGTTCCATTTTCTCCCCCGGTATAACTCGATTCATCCAGTGTGATCAAGACATTTAAGCCGGGCTGAATATTTTTAAAATTGTACCACTCATCCCATCGTTTCCATGTTTTGGGTAAATGTTTAGTTGAAAGGTGTTTTGAGTTTTTGATGTGCAAAACTGCATCCTGTTGTTTGGGATGACTTTTAAAATAAGCTCCCACCAGTTGATTAAACCAGGGCCAGGCATACTCTGTATCGGTAGCTGCATGAACACCTACAAATCCTTTTCCTTTTCTGATAAATTTTTGAAATGCGGTTTGTTCCTCTTCATTCAATACATCCATGGTGGTACTCAAAAAAACAACAGCATCATACACCGATAATTTTTCGTCGGTAAAAGGGTCTGATGTTCTCGAAGTATCTACTCCAAACCCATTTTGCCGACCCAGTAATTGCAACGCCGCAACGCCCGTTGGAATGGACTCATGATAATATCCTTTTGTTTCAAAAAAAACAAGGATCCTTTTCTCTGCCGGTCGCATGGAAAGCATACTCAGTGATATCAAAAAAGATAGTAACAAGACTAATTTCCTATATGCTTTCATACATTTCTTTTGCCTCAATTTACTCATTTTATCCGATCACGAGCAATGCCCTGTAGGTTGGTCATACCCGACATTACTTTTTTCATGATCTGAATTTTCATCCCTCGTGGAACCGTTCGTAAAGCATATACCAGCAATTTGGTAAGTCTGCCCGGCAAAACCGTATTTTTTCTTCCCAATCCTTTCAAAATGGGCACCCCTATCTCAGAAGGCCGGAGAGATTTGCCCATTGTCATATTGGCCCTTTTACCAAAACCTGTTTGCACGGGGCCGGGGGCTGCTGCCAGTATATCCACCCCAAAAGGTTTTAGTTCAACGGCCAAAGCTTCTGCCAATGACTGAACATATGCTTTGGTAGCGGCATAATGAGCGGCATAGGGAACCCCCTGAAAAGCAACCATTGAACTCATCAAAATAATACCACCCCCGCCTCTTGCCAACATTCGCTGTGTATAATAATGAGTAAGTGTTAATACCGATTCGCAGTTTACCCTCAGCATATTGATTTCTGTGTGCACGGAAGCATCTTTAAACAGACCTGATGTACCATAACCCGCAGACAAAACCACCAGTCCGATATCAAGGTGTTGAATTTGTTGAACCAGTTTATCTATGTCTGCTGTTTCCGACATATCGGCTGGTACCAGCATGATTTCAACATCATATTTTCTAAGCATCTGGTGTTGTACATACTCAAGTTTGCTGATACTTCTTGAACATATTACGAGATTCAGTCCAGCAGAAGCCAGGTGTTCAGTCAATTCCAGACCAATCCCAGATGAAGCACCGGTAACCAGTGCCCAGGGTCCATATTTTGTTTTGAGTCTTTGTTTTTCAACCTGTGTAAGCATTTGACAGATTTTAGTATAATTAACTATCTGCCAAATGTCAGAAGACCATTTGCTTAAAGCGATAACAAATGTTTAGTTTTTTCTTTTACCCCCTTTCTTCAGCCTGCTGAGGTGAACAGGCGTAATACCAAGGTAGGAGGCAATCATGTGTTGTGGTATTCTGTTGTGAATATCCGGAAATACTTCAGTAATGGAATCATAGCGCTCTTTGGGTGAGAGTGCTATCATATTCTTAATCCGGTTATCCTGGTAAATAAAATAATATTCAGCTATGAGTCTGCCAAGTTTATTCCCTTCCTGCAAATGTTTATACCCCCATTCTATCAGTGATCTTGGCATTACAATTATTTCGCTTTCCTCCAATGTCTGTATGGTGTATATGGAAGATTTTCTTTGCAGAAAAGAGGCATAGTCGCAGATGAACTGGTTTTCCATCGCGAAATGAATAGAGTGATCAATACCCTCTTCATCTGTAACCAATACCCTTACAAGTCCATTTGCAATAAAAAAGATTTCATTGGGTACTGCTAAGGGTTTACTTAAAAAAGCATGTCTTGGAAATTTTTTTTCGATACAGTTTTCTGCAAAACGCTCCCATTCTGTACCTGAAATATTGATCATGGATTGTATGGCCTTATAAAGTGCTTCCATTATCTTTAGTGGTCTTAAACTTGTTGAATTAAATAATAACTGATTTTTTTTAGTTCCATTTTTGAAACCATACAAAAACCAACTGCTATATGAACAACAAAACAGGCTCTTTGTTGGCTTCCATGATGTTTTTCGAATACTTTATCTGGGGTGCCTGGTATGTTACCATGGGAACCTATATGGGAACCCATTTACAGGCAACCGGCGTTGAAATTGGGGCGGCTTACAGTGCGCTGGCCATCGCCACTATGATCTCCCCGTTTTTTGTAGGTATGATAGCTGACCGTTTTTTTGCCGCACAGAAAATTATGGGTGTATTACACCTGCTGGGTGCCGTTCTGCTTTTTCTTGCTACAAAAATTACAGATAGTACCCTGTTTTACTGGGTCATTCTGGGCTATTCTTTGTTATACATGCCCACCATTGCATTGAGTAACAGTGTTGCTTTTTCACAAATGACTGATCCTGGTAAACAATTCCCCTGGATACGTGTGTTTGGAACACTGGGCTGGATTGTAGCCGGTGTATTAATAGGGCAATTAGGGATTGAAAAAACAGCTTCTACTTTTTATATGGCGGCGGCCGTTTCTGTAGGACTTGGTTTACTGAGTTTTGTATTGCCCAATACGCCTCCGAATGGCGCAGACAGTTCTGCATCTAAAGCCATAGGAACAGAAGCATTCGTACTGTTTAAAGAAAAGCCTTACCTCATTTTCTTTATTGCTGCCATACTGGTTTGTATTCCACTCTCCTTTTACTACGGATTTGCCAATCCATTTCTCAATGAAATGAATTTTGAAAATGCAGCAAGTAAAATGACACTTGGCCAGGTTTCGGAAGCTGTATTCATACTCGCTATTCCATTCCTGTTTAACAGAATTGGTGTAAAGAATATGTTACTGCTGGGCATGAGTGCATGGATTCTGCGTTATATATTCTTTGCCTATGGAGATGCCGGGGTAAACAACTGGATGTTATATGCCGGTATCATCTTACACGGCATTTGTTATGATTTCTTTTTTGTAACAGGTTATATGTACACGGAGAAAAAAGCCGGTGCTAAAATTAAAAATGCGGCACAGGGGCTCTTTACATTTGCCACCTATGGTGTAGGTATGTTTATCGGCACCTGGTTCAGCGGTTATATTGTGGATCTCTACAAAACAGGAGAAACACATAACTGGCTCAACATCTGGTATGTGCCAGCTTATATTGCCATGGCAGTGCTGGTATATTTTCTGTTATTTTTTAAGGAAAAGAAATAAGAAGAAGTGAGTAGTCAGTAGTGAATAGTGAGTATTTTTATGCACTTAAATCACTCACTACTGACTATTCACTACTCACCATAACAACACATATGAAAAAAATTGCTATGCTCGGTTCCGGTTTTATTGGCCGGTTTTATGCCGATTCTTTACAGGGTTACAGAAGCAGGGATAAAATCATCAGTATTTATTCCCGCAGAGAAGAAAGTGCAAAAAAATTCGCTGAAGATTATCATTGCGAACATTGGACTATTGATATGGAAGAAGCCATAGCGCATCCTGATGTAGATATAGTATGTATCTCTCTCCCCAATAATCTTCACGAAGCTGCTGTAATGTTATGCTGCAAACATAAAAAAGCAGTGATGACCACCAAACCCCTGGGGCGTAATGCAGCAGAAGCCAAACGGATGTTACTGGCAGTAGAAGAAGCAGGTATTTTTAATGGTTATCTCGAAGACTTGGTTTACACACCAAAATTTATCAAGGCCATGGAAAGTGTAAAGAATGGTGCTCTGGGAAGGATACTTTGGGCTAAATCGAGAGAAACGCATCCTGGCCCGCACAGCGAATGGTTCTGGGATATTGAACAGGCCGGTGGAGGTTGTATTCTCGATCTCGGTTGTCATTGTGTTGAAATTACCAGAAGTTATATTGGTAAAGATATTAAACCTGTAGAAGTCATGTGCTGGGCCGATACACAGGTAAAACCCATTGATGCTGAAGACCATGCGATCGGTCTGGTAAAATATGAAAACGGTGCTATTGGTCAGTTTGAAGTAAGCTGGACTTTTCGTGGCGGACTTGATCTGCGCGATGAAGTAATGGGTAGTGAAGGTACTATCTGGATCAACAGTTTTCTCCGCACTGGTTTCGATATGTTTACCACGGGCAAAGGCGCAGATTATGTGGCAGAAAAAGCAGAAAGCAACACTGGCTGGCTCTTCCCGGTGGGTGACGAGTTAAATGAACTTGGTTATAACCATATGTTCATGGATATGTTTAACGCCATGGAAAAAGGTGTTGACCCTAAAGAAACATTTTATGATGGCTATGTGGTAAACTCAATTCTTGATGCCGCATACAAATCGGCCAAAAGCAAACAATGGGAACCTGTTCAGTTAGATATCTGGAGAGGACAAACCGGACTTACCAAAGGAAGTCATCTTGTTTCCTATGATGATCAACATTATCTTATAAAAGAAGAGATGACACATTTCGGCACTAAAAAATTAATCCTGAAACATAAGCAGACAGGCAAAATCAGTGAACAGATTATTTAGTAGCCTATAGTTGATAGTACATGGTCCATAGTAACCCATCTGCTATGGACCATGTACTATCCTCACAAATTTCCTTTTTTCATTTCTTCCACTGCGTGATTAGCAGCTCTCGCTGTAAGTGCCATATAAGTAAGTGATGGATTTTGACAGGCAGAAGAAGTCATACAGGCACCATCGGTTACAAACACATTCTTTGCATCCCATACCTGATTAAAACCATTGAGTACCGATGTTTTTGGATCAAGTCCCATTCTCGCCGTTCCCATTTCATGAATACCATGCCCCAGTGCATGCCCGGCATCCCAGGTTCTGATATTCTTTATACCGGATGCTTCCAGCATAAGCTGTAGTTCAGTGATGATGTCTTTACGCATGTTCAGTTCATTTTCTTTCATCTCACAATCCATTGCCAATACCGGTAAACCCCATTTATCTTTTTTCTCTTTATCGAGCATGATTTTGTTTTCATGGTAAGGCAATATCTCCCCAAATCCGGTTGCACCGATACTCCACTCACCAGGTTCGGTGAGTGTGTCTTTCAAACCGGCTCCTATAGATAATTCTGCTACATCTCTCGACCAGCCTTCCCTGCTTGCACTGCCCTGATAACCAAAACCACGCAGGTAATTACGCTTGTCCTTACCCATATTTACAAAGCGTGGGATATAAAAACCATTCGCTCTTCTTCCGGAATAATACTTATCTGTATAACCATCTACTTTACCCGATGCACCAATATTGTAATGATGATCCATCACATTATGTCCCAGCTCTCCACTGCTGCTTCCCAATCCACCGGGCCATATTTCTGTTGCGCTGTTAAACAATACCCAGGTAGAATTTAAGGCCGATGCATTCAGGAAAACAATTTTTGCATAGTATTCATAAGTCTGATTGGTTTCTGCATCAAGCACTTCTACACCTGTTGCTTTTTTTGTGTCTTTATCATAAATAAGTTTTGTTACGATAGAGAATGGCCTTACAGTTAGGTTACCCGTTTTCATGGCAGCAGGTAAGGTAGATGACTGTGTACTGAAATAGCCACCAAAAGGACATCCCTCCCAGCATCGGTTCCTGAACTGACACTGTGTTCTTCCTTCAATGGGAGCAGTAAGGTTGGCCACGCGGCCAATAATAAGATGCCTGTTCCCGTTGAATGCTTTTTTTATTCTTGCAGCTACATCTTTCTCTACACAGTTGAGTTCCATGGGAGGAAGAAATTGTCCGTCGGGCAAATGCTGTAATCCTTCTTTTGATCCACTAATACCGGCAAAACGTTCTACATAGTCATACCATGACGCTATATCTTTATAACGAATAGGCCAGTCAACTCCAATACCTTCTTTGAGATTGGCTTCAAAATCAAGATCACTCAGGCGATAGCTCTGCCTGCCCCATAAAATAGAGCGTCCACCCAGCTGATAGCTTCTCCACCAGGTAAAAGGTTTTATTTCTGTATATGGACAGTCTTTTTCACTGGCCCAGTCATCCATTACTACTTCACTTGCGGCCCAGCCTCTGTGTATTACAGGATAATCATTTTTTTGCTGAGCTGTGGTTCTTCCCCTGTGTGACAGTTCCCATGGATTTTTATTTGCTGTTGTATAATCTTTAATATGCTCATAGGGTCTGCCTCTTTCAAGCATCAAAACTTTTAACCCTTTCTCAGTGAGTTCCTTGGCGGCCCAGCCACCACTGATACCAGAGCCAACAACAATGGCATCAAAACTATTCTGAGCAGTTGCTTTTGTATTCAGGTGAAGCGTATCTGACATGGCATTTTTTTTCTTGTGAGCAAACGGAAAAGCCATTTAAGTTAAGCGATTCAATCCATATTACAAGCCAATTTTACGAGCACTTCCACAGCTTTCTGCATATCATATACACTCACCCATTCATGTTTGCTGTGAATGGCCTGCATACCTGTGAAAATATTGGCACAGGGTAACCCCATAAAACTCAACCGGCTACCGTCTGTACCTCCGCGAATGGGTTCTTTACGCAAAATAAGTCCGGCAGCTTTATATGCTTTTGCCGCACGCTCATTTACCTGTGGATGCTGATCCAATACCAGTTTCATATTTCTGTATTGTTCCTTTACTTCAAACGTATAAGTAACCCCCGGGTATTGCTGAATGAGCTGTTCACATAAATTGCGCAACTGGTCTTCATAAACGGTGAGTTGGTCTGTAATAAAATCGCGGATAATAAATTCAACACTTGCTTTTTCTGCAATTCCTTCCATATGAACGGGATGAACAAAACCTTCTCTTTTCTCGGTTGCTTCCGGGCACCACGCTGTTGTTGGCAAAGCTGCAAGTAAAGCCGATACCAGTTTTAATGCATTCACCATTTTTCCTTTTGCATAACCGGGGTGCGCACTGATTCCATAAAAGCTGATGGTTACACCATCTGCACTGAATGTTTCATCTTCATAAGTACCCAACTCCCCTCCATCCAATGTATACCCAAAATCGGCTCCGAGTTTTTGCATATCAAGTTTATCTGTTCCCCTGCCTACCTCTTCATCGGGTGTAAATAATATTTTGATGGTGCCATGTGCCAATTCAGGATGTTGCATCAGATAATGAGCCATATCCATAATAATGGCTACTCCACTTTTATCATCAGCTCCCAGTAAAGTAAGTCCACTGGCTGTAATAATATCTTTACCCATCTGTTCTTGCAAATAAGGGTAGGCATCAACGCTGATTACCTGGTTATGATCATCGGGTAAAACGATATCCTGACCATGATAGTTTTTATGCAGTATAGGTTTTACATCCGTGCCACTACAATCGGGGGCGGTATCAATATGACTGCAAAAGCAGATCACCGGCAGCGGTTCATTACTGGTAGCAGGTATAGTCGCATATACATATCCATATTCATCTGTTTCCACATCCATAATACCTATTGCTTTCAATTCCGCAGCAAGTAATACAGAAAGGGTTTTCTGTTTTTCAGTGCTTGGGAAACTTATACTATGCGGATCGCTTTGTGTATCGATCTGTACATAACGCATAAAACGTTCTGCTACGGTAAATTTATATTCATGAAACATGCTGCAAAATACAGAAATCAGTTACTGTATAACGTAATACTTGCATTTACCGATTCTCTTTTCTATTTTGTATACAACCAAAAACAACCTTATGAAAAAAACACTGATTGGCTCACTTGTAGGAGCCATCATTCTCTTTCTCTGGCAATTTCTTTCATGGACTATGGTACAATTGCACAGGTCTGCTGAAGCATACACGCCAAAGCAGGATAGTATCCTTCAATACCTGAGCACACAATTTTCTGAAGATGGCAGTTATTTCCTGCCTACTACTCCTGATGGTGCATCAAAAGAAGAACAGGAAAAACTGTATGAAACCATGGATGGTAAGCCCTGGGCCCAAATTCATTATCATAAATCGATGGATATGAATATGGGTATGAATATGGCAAGAGGGTTCGCCATAAATATTGTTATACTCTTACTGGTTTGCTGGCTCTTTAAACAGATGGGCTCACCTCCTTTTATGACAATTCTTTCAGCCAGTATTGTGATTGGAATAATTGGTTTCTTAAATGGCCCTTATACCAATCATATCTGGTTCCAGACCCGAGACCTTATGGCTTATTTAATTGACGCTATTGCATCATGGGGTCTTGCAGGTATATGGCTGGGATGGTGGTTAAGAAGAAAATAATATCATACAACGATATTCACTGCTCATTCATCCCATTTCACTATAAAAGAAAGGTCACAGTAATTGTTACTGCGACCTTTTTATTCGTTGTTTATCTGTATTAAGGCATAATGATCAACGGAGTTCCGCCATCGATGGAAACCAGTTCCAGATCGAAGATCAGTTCTTCTCCTGCCAGTGGGTGATTGGCATCGAGTACTACCACAGCTTCACGTACTTCAGCAATGGTTACAGGAAAATTTTGTCCTGAACCATTACTCATATTTAATTGCATTCCCACTTCCGGAACCATATCTGCAGGGAAACGGTCACGGGGAAATTCCATAATCATTTCTTCCTGTTTAGGTCCATAAGCCTGATCGGCAGGGATATGAATTGTTTTCTTTTCGCCAATGGCCATACCGGTAACACCGTCATCAAATCCTGGGATCACCATTCCGCCACCCACTTCAAACTCCAATGGCTCTCTTCCTTCAGATGAATCAAATGTAGTTCCATTGGTTAATTTGCCGTGATAATGCACTTTTACAGTATCACCTTTTTTTACTTGTTGCATACTTTTTTGTTATGTGATAAAGAATACGGAACGTAGTAGCTTAGCATTGACATCCGGAAAAACAGGAAGAAAAAGTTAAGTTGTTATTAAAACGAACCGAAGCGCAAAAGTACAACCTGCAAAGGAAGTGCAGCCAAGTATTTTTTGTTAACTTTCGCATTTTAAAGACCCTTATATGAAGTTATTTACCCTTATATGTTCACTTGCTATTATACTGAGTGTCAATGCCCAACCTAAGGATGCAAAAGGTCTGAAAGCTAATTCGGCCTCACCAAAGGATGAGAAAGAGCTGAAAATCATTCCGGCAGCTCATAGAACACAGGTTTATCTTCCATTGCTGAAAGGAAAACGAGTAGGTATTTTTGCCAATCATACTGCTACTATTGGCGACCGCCATCTGGTAGATACTTTGTATACACTCGGTGTAAAGATTACCAAGGCTTTCGGTCCTGAACATGGTTTCAGGGGTACTGCAGACGCAGGTGAGAAAATTGATAATTATGTCGATCCTTATACTGGTATTCCCGTTGTTTCATTGTATGGAAAGAAAAGAAAACCAAGTGCAGAAGACCTGGCAGATGTAGACGTCTTGTTGTTTGATATTCAGGATGTGGGTACCCGTTTTTATACCTATATCTCATCATTACAGGAATTTATGGATGCGGCATTTGAACATGGCAAGCCACTCATGATCCTCGACCGCCCCAACCCCAATGGCTTTTATGTAGATGGCCCCATACTCGACACTGCCTATAAAAGTTTTGTAGGCATGCAACCCATTCCTATCGTATATGGCATGACGATGGGTGAATATGCCCTGATGCTGGCTGGTGAAAAATGGCTGTCGCCAAAAGCCAATGAACGTTATGAATATTACAGACGCGCCAAAAACTCTCCACCCGATACCCTCTTTCATTTTCAGGTTATCAAAAACCAGAATTATACGCATAAAAGTCAATATGAATTACCGGCAAAACCATCTCCCAACCTGCCGGATATGTCATCTATTTACTGGTATGCCAGTACCTGTTTCTTTGAAGGCACTGTTTTAAGCGAAGGAAGAGGAACCGATCATCCGTTCTCAATTTTTGGCCACCCTTACCTGCCAAAAAATATGTATGCATTTACACCAACCAGCAGAGATGGTGCAAAAGAACCCAAACTAAAAGACAGACAGAGTTATGGTTGGAATCTTTTTGGCACAAAAGATGAAGTGTTGAAAAAAGTTGATAATAAGATTCAGTTAAAATACCTGTTGGAAGCTTATAAACTCTTTCCTGATAAGGACAATTTCTTTATCAAACCAAAAAGCGAAAAACCAACCGACTATTTTTTCAATAAACTGGCCGGAAGCGATCAGTTGATGAACCAGATCAAAGCCGGGAAGACAGAAAAAGAAATCCGCGACAGCTGGGCACCTGGTATAGCAGCTTTTAAAAAAATCAGGAAACAGTATTTGTTGTATTTAGATTTTGAATAACAAAGAAAGTGAGTAGTGAATAGTGAGCAGTGAGTCAATTTTTTAACCTACTCACCACTCACCACTCACTACTCACCACTCACCACTATGCGTATCATCTTCATGGGCACTCCCGAGTTTGCTGTAGCGTCATTAGATGCTTTGGTGAATGCCGGCTTTACTATTGCAGCAGTTGTTACGGCACCTGATAAACCGGCAGGCAGGGGTATGCAATTACAGCAGAGTGCTGTAAAAAAATATGCCTCAGAAAAAAATCTTCCGGTTCTGCAACCCGAAAAATTAAAGGACCCCGGATTTATTGCACAATTAAAGGAGTTAAAAGCAGACCTGCAGATTGTAGTGGCATTTCGTATGTTACCGGAGATTGTCTGGAACATGCCGCCAATGGGTACTATTAACCTGCATGGTTCATTGTTACCACAATACCGTGGAGCTGCTCCCATTAACTGGGCCGTAATAAATGGAGAGAAAGAAACAGGCGTAACTACTTTTAAACTGAAACATGAAATTGATACCGGTAATATATTATTACAGGATCGTTTTACAATTGGACCCGATGAAACAGCCGGAGAAGTACATGACCGCATGAAATTAATCGGAGCCAGACTTCTTGTACAAACTGTAGAAGGTTTACAACAGGGCATTCTCAAAGAAAAAATACAGGACGAACTTTTTACCGAGTCAGATATCAGGCATGCCCCAAAAATTTTCACGGAAACCTGTAAAATAAACTGGGCTAATACAGCAGATCAGGTTCACAACCTGATCCGTGGATTATCGCCATATCCAGGTGCGTTAACCACATTAGAAGGTAAAGTATTGAAAATATACAGCAGTAAAAAGGAATACAACATTGTAAAAGACCAACCGGGCACCATGCACACAGATGGTAAAACCTATCTGCGCTTCACCTGTACTGATGGATACATTTATGTACTGAATATGCAACTGGAAGGAAAGAAAAGAATGGCTGTTGAAGATTTTCTGCGAGGTTACCGCCAGCAATAATTATACAGGGTTACTGTAGTTTCGATTTCAGCGTTGTGAGGTCAACAATTCCTTCCTTACGCCAAATTTCTTTACCCTCTTTATAAACAATGAAAGTAGGTAGTACGCTGGCTTTGATACTTTTCATCACTTCTATATCAGTGCCGCCATCTACTTTTACCAACTGATATTTATTACCCATTTCTTTTTGTAGTTGCGTAAGAACAGGTTCCATTTTTTTACAGGGTGGACACCATTCGGCACCAATATCAACCAACACTATCCCTTCTGTCTGAATTTTCTGTTGAAATATACTTATTGTCATCTGCTGAGTCACCACATCAGCCTCCAGTTGTCTGCCTTCTATTTGCCATGCTGATGTACCTCCTTTCAAATTGAATACTTCAGCAAAGCCTTGTTTAAGCAACCATTTTGCAGCCTGTTCACTTCTTACACCTGAGGCGCAATACACCAGCAATGGTTTCGATCTATCCAAATGCCTCGTCCTCTCCTCAAACTGTTGTTTATTCAGCCAATCAGCTTGCAAGGAATTTTTAAGATGACCAGCTTTGTATTCACCCGTAGTTCTTACATCTAATAACTGATAGGATCCTGTTTGCCATTTTGATTCGAATTCGGTCACTGTAATAGACAATTTCTGTTGTGCAATACTATCACAGGATGAAAAAGCGATTACCACCACAAATACATATTGAATCAACGGTTTCATAAATGTCTTATTCAAAATAAGTAAGTGTTATTATAAACTGCTGGTCCTTCATGTCTAAAACAGATGCGGCAGAATTGCTCATACGTAATAATAAACCCTCCGCTCCCTTGGTTTCCGGCAAAGGACCCAGTACCCTTGCACAAATACTTTTATTATTAACTGCCGTAATACGCACAATGGTACCTGGTGTTATATCATTGATTAGTACGTAATATTTCCTGTCTGTCCAACCGCTGATTGTTTTAAAAGTAGAAGCACTGCCCGAAAAAGATTTCTGAACCAGCGTAAGATCATTTTTTACATAAAGAGATGCGAAAAAACCTTCATCAGGGCCTTGTTGTCCTGCCGCCGGCACAATTTCTTTTTTTACTTCTGTTACAGGCAAAACAGCTTCTGTTTTAACCTCGGTTTTTTTTGTGGGCTCATTCACAATGGTTACCGGTTTCTCAGCAATGGTTACAATATCTGTATTTTTCTCAGCAACTATATTTTCTGCTGGTGCTGTTTTAGCAGCAATTGTTTCTTCTGTATTTATTTTAAGATAACCAACTATAATTTGCTGTCCGTTTTTAACAGCATTATTACCCAGTTTATTCCATTTCCGTATTTGAGTGAGGGGAACTTTATTATAGGTCTGAGCAATTTTAAACAGGTTATCACCTTTACCCACCACATGATACACCGCTCTTCCGTTCCCTGTTGCCTGAATATCCTGTAATTTCAATGGCACTTTGATGACACTTCCTTTAGATAAAAGAGAGGAAGGGCTTTTACCATTAAAGCGGGCCAGTTGCGAAGCGGTAAGATCGTATAACCTGCCCACTGATGAAAGTGATTCTTTCTCACCAACCTTATGCTCAATATACATAGCTGTGGCCTTACCCTTGATCAACAGTTTCTGTTGAGCAAAAGCCGTGAGCCCAAATAAACATACAAGTATAAATAAGCAATATTTTTTCATAGGCCTCGGGGGGATGAGAATGGCAAATTTAAGGAGTTAAACAGAGTAATAAGAAATAAGAAACATGAAATGAGAAAATAAAGTAGCACACTACTTTCTTACTCCTTGTTTCTTATTCCTTATTTCTTATTTATTTCGTATTCTCCATTCCTGCGGGTAATAGTTGTTGATACGGTTCGGAAGGGCTTTTATCCAGCCAAGGGAAAGGTTTTGATAAGTGATTAAATTCCATCCTTTAGGTGCCTGCAAAGAAATATCCTGACGGCGCAGGTACTGAAGCGCCTGTTCACGATCAACCTCAGTCTGACTAAAAGATTCTTTGGGCAATAAACTCATCGCCAGTTCGTGGGATGGTACAATATCTTTTCCTTTGATGGTGCCGATTTCAACACCTGCTTTGCGGATATATAGCGAGCCGGCAAGTATATTGATATCATCCAGCCATTTTCGTTGAACTACCCTGAACTGATCAGCCTGTTTAAAGACATGATATTCATCTGTCAGGGGGGAAAATGACAATACCTGCTCCAATTCTTGTTTACCAGGTTTTGTGATGCTTACATTTTTTCCATAAGACAGTTTTGCCTCTGTTTGTTTCTTTTTAAAAGCAGCTATAAAAAAGCCTTCCCCTTTTAAACGGTCGGGGTAAAAACGGTAACCTGCTGCCTGTTGTTTTGCTGATAAGGAATGAACAATACCCCATGCATCATCTGTCTGAACAGGCAAAGATTCCATTTCCATTTCATCTACTAACCAGTCTGCAATCATTTCATCTTCTTCTTTTGAATAGGAGCAGGTGGCATAGATTAAAATACCTTCTTCTTTGAGTACAGGCAGAATATCAGATAAAATCCGCTGCTGTCGTTGGCTGCATAGCTGAACATGATCAAGGCTCCATTCGTTTATGGCATCAGGATCTTTTCTGAATAAACCACTTCCACTACAGGGAGCATCCACTACAATCACATCAAAATAATTTCCCAGCGACTGAAACTGAGCAGGATCATTATTGGTAACCACCACATTATCATTCCCCCACTTGGTCATATTCTCCACCAAGATGGCTGCACGTGATTTAATGACTTCATTGCTTACCAGTAAGCCTTCCGGAAAATAAGAAGCGAGTAAAGTAGACTTACCTCCGGGTGCGGCACAGAGATCCAATACTTTTTTACCTTCAGCATCCGGTACTAATTGCTGCAGCATTTGCCAGAGAAACATACTGCTTGCATCCTGCACATAATAAGCACCTGCATGAAAAGAAGGATCAGAAGTAAAAGAAGGTCTTTCAGGAAGATATAAACCCAGCAGGCACCAGGGAATTTTTTCACCTGACCGCTCAAGGCTTGTCCATTGTTGTTTTAGAGGATGAAAGCGAATGGCTGTAACCTGTTCACCAGATTCATGTACCTGTTTGAATGAAGATTCATTAAAGCCCGGAACATCCTGAAGAGATTGAATAAGATCGTGCGGAACTGGCATATCGCAAAAATATGCTATTCTCAGAAACACATAGTTCCGGCTTTAAACCCGGAGCTATGACTAGAATAAATGAAATGAAGAATTATAACGCTTTGATCTCCGTAACTAATTTTTGTAACGCCGCTTTTGCATCGCCAAATAACATGGATGTTTTTGGCTGGAAGAAGAGTTCATTTTCAATACCCGCATAACCGGGTTTCATACTACGCTTATTTACGATTACTGTTTTAGCCTGTTCCACTTCGAGAATGGGCATGCCATAAATGGGCGATGATGGATCGGTTTTAGCTGCAGGATTTACCACATCATTGGCGCCCAGTATGAGTACCACATCAGTAGTTTTAAATTCATCGTTGGCCTGTTCCATTTCCTGCAGTTTATCGTAGCTCACATCTGCTTCCGCCAATAACACATTCATATGACCCGGCATACGACCTGCTACCGGGTGAATAGCATAAGTAACAGCAACTCCTTTTTCTTCCAGTAATTTCTCCAGTTCATGACAGGTATGTTGTGCCTGTGCCACTGCCAGTCCATAACCCGGAACAATAATTACTTTATTGGCATAACACATACATACAGCAGCGTCGGAAATAGATATTTCTTTGTAATTACCCTGCGGGCCTTGTGAAGCACTGGCACCACTAAATTTATTACCACCAAAAGACCCAATCAATACATTGGTAAGACTTCTGTTCATTGCTTTACACATGAGTATGGTGAGCAATGTACCTGCTGCACCTACAAGTATACCTCCTGTTAACATTACCTGGTTATCGTAAAGGAAACCACCACAGGCAGCAGCTACACCGGTAAAGGAGTTGAGTAATGAAATAACCACGGGCATATCGGCGCCACCAATGGGTAATACAAATAACACACCATAAATCAATGAAGCAATGGCAATACCATAGAAGAGCCAGTAATTTTCTGCATTGAGGTTAAACACCAGATAACCTGCTGTTACCAATGTTGCCGCTAATAAAACAAGGTTAAATATTTGCTGACCCGGAAAAGCAAAGTCTTTGATTTTGCCATTCAGTTTACCCCATGCAATCACACTTCCTGCAAAAGAAACTGAGCCAATAATTAACCCAAGAAATATGGTTATTAAAGTTCCGGCATGAATTTCAATAGTTATCCCTTTGGCAAAAGCATCTTTAATATGATCAAATTCAATAAAAGAAATCAACGCTGCGCAGGCTCCTCCCATTCCATTGAACAGGCTCACCATTTCGGGCATAGCAGTCATCTTTACTTTTCTTGCTGCTAATACACCAACGATGGTACCTAAAATAAGTCCGCCAAAAATCCATTCGTAATTACCCAGTTTCTTCCCTTCTTCTTCATACAAAAAAATGGTGCCGAAAATAGCAACCGCCATACCCACAGCAGCCACCAGATTACCTTTCCTGGCAGAGTCGGGGTGTGACAGCATTTTTAGTCCGATGATAAATGTCAACGAACCAATCAGGTAACAAAGAGTGAGCAGACTTAATTCCATACTTATTTTTTTCAATCCCTGTTCGGGAGCGATATACTATTTTTTCTTTTTAAACATTTCAAGCATCCGGTCGGTCACTACAAATCCGCCCACCACATTGAGTGTGCCAAGTACTACCGCCAAAAAGCCGATTACAAGTGCAATATAATTACCCGGCTCTACCTTCCCCATCACAATAATGGCTCCAATAATTACCACTCCATGAATGGCATTGGCACCACTCATAAGCGGCGTATGTAATACACTCGGCACACGTCCAATCACTTCAATTCCTAAAAAAATTGACAGGAGTACGATGTAGATAATTTCGATATGCGCCTGTATCCAGTTTAAAACGGCTTCCATTTGTATGTTAGTTTAGATAGATTTTTTTATCGGCAACCAGTATAGTGAGTAGTGAATAGTGAGTATTCAAAATATTCTACTCACTACTCACTACTGACTATTCACGCTTTCTTCACCCTCTCATGCACCAGTTCTCCTCCATGTGTAATACAGCATCCTTTCACCAGGTCATCTTCAAAGTTGAGGTTTAGTTGCGCCTCTTTGTCAATGATGAGTTGCAGGAAGTTGAGTACGTTTTTTCCGTATAGTTTACTGGCATCCCATGGCATATCGGCTGCCAGGTTACTGTTACCCATGATGGTTACTCCGTTATGAACAATGGTTTCATTATTTTTTGTAGCAAATACATTTCCGCCTGTTGAAGCAGCAAGATCAATAATTACACTACCAGGTTTCATACTGTTCAACATAGATTCGGTAACCAGCAATGGTGCTTTTTTACCGGGTATCTGTGCAGTGGTGATAATGATATCAGATTTGGCCACCGATTCTGCCAGTCTTTGTTGTTGTCTTTGTTTGAACTCTTCTGACTGTTCCACTGCATAACCACCTGCTTTTGATGCATCGGCGGCTCCTTCTACTTCAATAAATTTCGCACCCAGACTCATCACTTCTTCTTTTACAGCAGGTCTTGTATCAGACACTTCCACTACTGCACCCAGTCTA
This sequence comes from Sediminibacterium sp., assembly GCF_019264485.1. Taxonomy (GTDB): domain Bacteria; phylum Bacteroidota; class Bacteroidia; order Chitinophagales; family Chitinophagaceae; genus Sediminibacterium. Next base: position 37,090 of record NZ_JAHVAA010000003.1, on the reverse strand, counting down.
CGTGCCGTTGCTATGGCTTGCAAACCTGCTACACCGGCACCGATGATTAATACTTTTGCAGGAGGTATACTACCTGCAGCCGTCATAAACATGGGGAAATAACGGGGGAATAATGTAGCTGCCAGTAATACGGCCCTGTATCCTGCAATATTCGCCTGACTGCTCAACACATCCATACTTTGTGCACGGGTGGTACGTGGAATTAAATCGAGGCTGAATAATGTTACCTGTTTTGCAGCCAGCTCCTGCATCAGTGTAATATTGAATAAGGGTTGAAACACCCCTACTATTACCTGACCGGGTTTTAATAAACTGATTTCTGCTGCTGACAGCGGATGAATACAAAGCAGCAAATCGCTCTGTGATAAGATCGTATTACGATCCTGTAAAACAACCTGCTTGTCTGTATAAACAGTATCGGCTGCAAATGCATTTTCACCTGCGCCTTTCTCCATCCATACCGCTACATTCTTTTTAACCAGTGCGTCTGCCTGTTCCGGTAAGAGCGATACTCTTTTGTCTGTATTTCTTTCACTTAGTATACCAAGAATCATGGTTTCAATTTAGGTGTTTTTTTCTAAGGGGGCAAGGGTTTCTTTGTGCAATCGGTATAATTGGGGTGGGATGGGATAGTGGCGATTTTTTTACCCATTTTACAGGTTCACCGACGAGAACATGAGACGGGGAGCTTTAGCCGAGAGAGGAGTTAGAAGCGGATGGTGATATGTTGTTTGGTACGGAACTCTTTTCTGAAAAAAATGATCCCAATAAAAAACAAATCAATAGAAAGTGTAACAGCTTCATCCTTCTGTATTTCCCTCCATGCCTGCTCCATTTCGGCACTTTTGTGGATTCCGGTAAAAATAAGGATGCTACTATCATTGATATGTTCGAGTAATTGCCTGAAATAATACATTGTTGGGGCATAAAAATGGCTTGCATCAATCAATACCATATCAGGTTCTCTGCCTTCCTTTAGCCATACAGGTAATATTTCATCAATATTACCTTCCATCAGCCTGCAATTCCTGATACCTAATTTTTTAAACTGCTCCCTGGCACTATTTGCGAGTGCTTTCGATCCTTCCATGGTAGTAACGGAAGCATTCTCATTGGCCATGGCCATGTAACTGCTTGTTATTCCGAGTGATGTTCCAAGCTCCAGTATTTGTGAAGGCGCATATCTGTCAACCATTCGAAATAAAAGTTGGCCGAACTTTACAGGCATCAAAGCGGAGCGCGCTATTACAGCTACTTTACCGGATGCAGATGCATTTTTCGGGAAATCTATTTCAAGTGTTCGCTGATTATTGAGTAATAATTGCCGGAGGTTTTCTATTTGTTTATATGCATAAAACTGTCTGTCATCATTTAATACACGCTCAATAAAATCAAATACAAAAGGAGAATGAACACCATGGCCTTTTCCATTAGATGCCGTGATATAATACCTCACATATTTGACTACCATCTTAACCGGTGAATACATGCAATTCAATTATTTAAACAGCTTTCGGTTTCTTCTTTGAAAGGGTAATTCTTTTAGTAGCCAAAGTAATGCATACACAGCACAAAGCAGGCTACCGTAATGGAGAACTTTGAAAATAAGATCAAAGTAATTCCATGAGCCTGTTCCTCCTGCAGCAATCACAATAAGAATAATGATCGATAACCAGGGAGTATTTCGAACCCGTCGTATCAAAAACAACCAGGGCAATAATATCAGTATTGTAAGTCTGTAAAAATAAGCATCGGGTTCAAAAGGTGGAAGGTCTTCTGGTTTTATACCTGTCTGCCGCATCAGTTCCTGACCTAACCTTGCCAAATCAATCAACTGTTTGATCAGGAAAATCGAATACAAAATAAAAATAAGATTGGTGGCTGCTAATAATGCTTTCGCATACCGTTTATACGAGCGGTAACCCAGCCAGGAAAACAACAATAAGAATGGAACAGTAAAAGCAAATGCTGGTTCTATAAATGCCATAGAAGGAAGTTTACCTGCGCGTCCATAACTGGAAGCTGTATGGGTAAGCATGTTTTTCGTTCTTTGGAAAAGTTTCATCAGCTACCAGTTGCCATTCATCTGGCGACAGTTCAGGAAAAAAAGTATCTGCATCCGGAGCTGTTTGTACCCTTGTGAGATACACTTTATCAGCCTGCCCCATTGCCTCTTTATATATCTCCCCGCCTCCAGCAACAAATACTTCCTTATAGTCTGCAGACGCGGCTACAAATAAAGCATCACGCAACGAGTTTACCACCGTAACACCTTCCGGCTGCCAGTCCTTCTGTCGGGTGATGATAATATTTAAACGACCCTGCAAAGGTTTACCAGATAGTGATTCAAATGTTTTACGCCCCATAATCACAGGCATGGCCCAGGTTGTTTTTTTAAAAAACTGTAAGTCCTTAGGCAGGTGCCATAACAACTGGTTATCCTTACCAATGGCATTATTCGTTCCCGCTGCAACAATGAGAGAAATGAGCATAGTCAAAGATAGGGGCTTTTAATGGCTGATGTCTGATGGCTGATGTCTGATTTAATTCTTGACTTCTCCTCCTTTCTCATTCTTTATTTCATATTTCTTATTTCTCTGTTTCTTAAACCGCTACCGGTGCTTTAATATGCGGATGGCACTGGTAATTTTCGAGGGTAAAATCTTCGAACTGAAAACTGAAAATATCTTTTACATCCGGGTTAATCTTCATGGTCGGAAGTGGAAATGGTGTTCTGCTGAGTTGCAGTCTGGCCTGTTCAATGTGGTTGTTGTATAAATGCACATCCCCAAAACTATGTACAAAATCACCATAGGCTAATCCGCATACCTGCGCCACCATCATAGTAAGTAATGCATAGGAAGCAATATTGAAAGGAACACCCAGAAATACATCTGCACTGCGTTGGTATAACTGGCAACTGAGTTTACCATCCGCCACATAAAACTGGAACAGGCTATGACAGGGCATCAATGCCATTTTCGGCAGTTCTGCCACATTCCAGGCACTGACAATAAGCCGACGGCTGTCGGGATTTTTTTTGATCTGTTCGATAAGATCGGTAATCTGGTCGATGGTTTCTCCATTGGCCCCTTCCCAACTGCGCCATTGTTTGCCATATACCGGACCCAACTCTCCATTTTCATCGGCCCATTCGTTCCAGATACTTACACCATGATCGGTGAGGTATTGAATATTGGTTTCGCCTTTCAGAAACCAGAGTAGTTCGTAGGCTATACTTTTCAGGTGCAGTTTTTTGGTGGTAACCAGTGGAAATCCTTTTTGCAGATCGAAACGCATCTGGTAACCAAAACAACTGATGGTGCCGGTACCAGTACGATCGGTTTTTTGTACCCCGTGATCTAAAATATGCTGAAGAAGCTGATGATATTGCTGCATGGGCGCAAAATACGCCACTCGGGCCGATGTTACAGCACCGGCTTGAGAATGTTGAGAAGCTGTGAATTTTTAGGCTGATTTTCTTCTTTCCAGTTCACGTTTTATCAGCGCAAGTTCACGGCCGGTTTGTCCGCTCACACTGCTGTTTTCCTGCGCCCTGCGCATCAGGTATGGAATTACATCGCGAATGGGCCCAAAAGGCAGGTATTTACTTACGCTAAACCCTTCTTTGGCCAGGTTAAAGGTAATATTGTCACTCATGCCAAATAACTGCGAGAAATGAATATGCGGATGATTATGCGCCAGTCCTTTCTGATCGAGTAACTGAGCCGCCAGCAGGTTACTTTCTTCATTGTGCGAAGCAATGATGACAGCCAACTGATCGATATGTTCAAGGGCATAACGCACAGCCAGATCATAATCCCTGTCTGAAGCAGCTTTATCAGGTTGGATGGGGGAAGGATAGCCCATTTCTCTGGCCCTGGCCCTTTCTTTTTCCATATAAGCCCCTCGCACCAGTTTCACACCCAGCAGAAATCCTTTTTGCTGCGCAATCTGGTGCGATAATTTCAGGAAATGCAAACGGTCGTGACGATACAATTGAATGGTATTATACACCACTACTTTTCCCTTATTAAACAGCTCCATCATTTCCATGGTGAGCCTGTCGATAGGATCCTGAATCCAGCTTTCTTCCGCATCTATCAAAACCCCTACTCCTTTTTCAGCGGCTACTTCACAAATGGTGTACATTCTTTCACGAACACGATCCCATTCATCTACTTCCATTTCATGATCGTGGATACCGCTGCGCAAACGTGGTGCTTCATTTAAAGTCTGAAGCAAAGCAAAACGTGCCAGTCCTGTAACTTTTATGCTGATAAAAGGAATGTTTTTTTGTGTGGCTGCATAGTTAATGACACGGATAAACTCTTCTGTAGCATGATCAAAACTGTCCTCGCCTTCTTTTCCTTCTACACCATAATCGAGAATTACCTGTACGCCATACTTTCCTAAAACGGCACCAACACCTGCTGTTTCTGCCAGTGTTTCTCCTCCTACAAATTGTTTAAAAATGGTTTTACGGATAATACCATGTACAGGCAACCCGGTTTTCATGATAAAAGGTGTTAACCTGGTACCTAACTGCACAAACCAGGGGTAACCCATGGTACTGAAGAGAAATTTGGCACTTTTCAGTTCTTTGCTTGACTTATAAGCAAAAGCATTTTCTGTATTGTCGAAGGAGATATTCATTGCTAACGTTCGTTCGTAGTGCGAATATCGGTACAGAAACGTTCAAAAAAAAGATTTTACAGGAGCGGGGTGAAATTTCTATTTATATCGCCTGATGATTGAAAGGCTGCAACACCATTTCACTCACCACCCCACTTACCGGCTGTTGGCAGAGAAACCAGATGGCTTTGGCAGCTTCTTCTGCCTGCACCATTTTATCGCGTTGCACACGCAGGTCGATATTGTCCCAGAAAGAACTATCCACACCCCCTAAAAAAAGATTCGTAATACGAATTTCTGTTCGCTTCAGTTCCTCCCTTATACTTTGCATCATACCCACGAGTCCATATTTACTGGCACTGTATGCAGCGGCACCTGCCATGGGCACTTTACCAAGCACCCCGGGTATATGAATGATTAACCCTTTTTTTGTTTCTTTCATGGCCGGTAATACTGCTTTGGTTACCCAGAAACTACCGATCAGGTTTACCTGCAGGGTTTTCAAAAAATCATCTGTAGTAAGTGTATCAATGGTTTTAATGATACCAATACCCGCTGCATTGATCAGTATATCAATTGCACCATCCTGCTGAACTGCAGCAACTGTTTCGTACACTGATGACTCATGTGTGATATCAAGTTGAAACTGCCGGCCTGCCGGAATGCCCGTCTGTTCGCCGGCTACAGAAAGTTTCTCGGCATTACGTCCTGTTATATAAACATTTGCTCCTGACCCATGTAATAATTTTGCCAGACTGGCGCCTATACCTCCGGTTGCCCCTATGAGTAATACTTTTTTCCCTTTAAGCGATTCCATAACATCATTTTATACGCATATAAACAATAAGCGGCCCGTTTTGTTTTAGAAAATCATCATGAGCCAAGAAGTTGCAATTATATTTCCGCACCAGCTATTTACAGCACATCCGGCACTGACTAAAAAAAGGGTGGTATGGCTGGTGGAGGAAACTTTATTCTTCAATCAATATGCATTTCATAAACAAAAACTCATTTTACACCGGGCTTCCATGAAAGCATATGCCAGTCGGCTACTGGCAGAAGGTTTCACCGTAGAATATGCTGATGCAGTAAAACCAGTCTGCGATATCAGACACCTCATAACCGTTCTGGCAAAAAAAGGGGTTCAGCAAATACATGTAGCCAACCCAACCGATGAATGGCTACTGAAAAGATTGCAGAAAACATGCAGTAAAAATAACATCAGCCTGTACTTGTACGGTAATCCGAACTTCATCAATACATCCGAAGAAATAAACCAGTATTTCTCAGGTAAAAAACGTTATTTCCAGACAGATTTTTATACCTCGCAAAGAAAACAAAGAAACATACTGCTCACTGATGAGAATGAGCCATTGGGTGGCAGGTGGACGTTTGACACAGATAACAGAGAGAAATTTCCAAAAAATGAGCCTGAGCCCAATCAGCCTTTTCCTTCACAGAATAAATATGTAACAGAAGCTATAGATTATGTTCAGCAACATTTTCCTGAGAACCCGGGTAAGGCAGGAAATCCTTTTGGAAAACATCCGCATTTTTATCCTGTTACACACCAGGAAGCAGAAAACTGGCTGAACCGTTTTTTGCAGGAAAGATTTGCCTTATTCGGTCCGTATGAAGATGCCATGGTAAAAGAGGCTTCCATTTTACACCACAGCGTACTTAGCCCTATGCTGAACATCGGCATATTGAATCCGAACACAATTATTGAGGGGGCATTGGAAGCTGCCAAACAGCAAAAAATTCCGCTCAACTCGCTGGAAGGATTTACCAGACAGGTTCTGGGTTGGCGCGAATTTATCAGGGCTGTATATGAGCGTGAAAATATTACACAAAGAACACGCAATTACTGGGGTTTTAAGAGAAAAATACCCGCTTCCTTCTGGACAGGCACCACAGGTATTGTACCGGTTGATACTGTCATCAAACGTGTATTGCAAAGCGGCTATGCACATCATATAGAAAGGCTGATGGTATTGGGAAATTTTATGTTGCTCTGCGAATTTGATCCGGATGAAGTATATCGTTGGTTCATGGAAATGTTTGTAGATGCTTATGACTGGGTGATGGTTCCCAATGTATATGGGATGACTCAGTTTGCAGATGGGGGACTAATGACGACCAAACCCTATATCAGCGGCAGTAACTATATCATGAAAATGAGTGATTACGAAAAAGGAAACTGGCAACAGGTATGGGATGGTTTATTCTGGCGGTTTATGCATGTGCATCGTCATTTTTTTCTTGGCAATCCAAGACTGGGTATGCTGGTAAAAACTTTTGATAAACTAAAAGATGAAAAAAAACAGGAGCACCTGAATCACGCAGAAAAATTCCTGTCTTCCCTTAGTCAATAAACAAAAGATATGTCAAAACGTCCTTGGAACAGGGTGAATTTACCTGTTTACTCTATTTGCAGTTCAGATGGTAATGGTTTATTCAATATGCATATCATTACTTATGCAAGCCAGATTAGTATGTATCCCAAACGTTATGTATGTGGTATTTATGAAGGAACTAAAACGCTGGAGAATATCATAGCGCATAATAAATTTGTTTTACAATTATTATCTGTAGAACAATACAGGTTGGTTGAATTACTTGGAAAAAAATCAGGACATGATACTGATAAAATTTCCCGGTTGGAAAAAAGAAAACTGCTCACCCATTGGAATGAGTTTCCGGTTTTAAAAGATGCATTAGCTGTGATGCATTTGAAAACCATCAGCAGTTTCCCCGGCGGTGATCATACCGGCTTCCTCTGTGAAGTATTACAATACAAAAATATGAATGAAGGTGAGCCGCTCACCTTAGACACTTTGAGAAAACACCAACTCATCAGGATATGAACAGTATGGATTTTCCGACAGACCTGTCAAAGATCAGAGAACGTATAGCAGCCATAGAACCGGTTGCATATGGTAAGACGCGTAATTTTCTGACCGGTGCTGTAACCAGGCTCTCTCCCTACTTATCAAGAGGCGTTATTTCTTTAGCACAGGTAAAATCTACGCTATTAGAGAATTACTCAGTACATCAGTCAGAAAAACTATTACAGGAATTAGCCTGGAGAGAATATTATCAACGGGTATGGCAGGCTAAAGGAGATTTGATTTTTACAGACCTGAAACAGACACAAACACAGGTTGATCATCATCAGGTACCCGATTCGGTCGTAAAAGGAGCAACGGGTATAAGATCTATTGATGAAGGCATAGCAACATTGTATGCAACAGGTTATATGCATAATCATCTCCGGATGTACACTGCCATGCTCTGTTGCAATATTGGAAGAGCACACTGGCTGGCTCCAGCCCAATGGATGTATTACCATTTAATAGACGGCGATCTGGCCAGTAATGCTCTTAGCTGGCAGTGGGTAGCAGGTAGTTTCAGCAGTAAAAAATATGTAGCCAACCAGGAAAATATTAATAAGTATACAGGCAGTACACAGCTATCTACTTTTTTATCGGTTGAATATGATGCATTTGAAAACATGGAAGTTCCTGATATACTCAAAGCTCAAAATTCATTATCATTATCTACCCTGTTGCCCGATCCTGATAAAGCAGATCAAAAAAACGATACTATTTTTGTTTATAACAGCTATCAACTTGATCCGGCCTGGCATGCAGGCGAAAGAGGGCTTCGTATACTTCTGTTGGAACCCTCCCATTTTGAAAAGTACCCGGTGAGTAAACGGGTACTTGAATTTATCATTGATCTTGCCCGGAAAAATATTCCGGATATTCAATTGTTTGCAGGTTCATTTGATAAGCTCTCTCAGGCATTTCCTCTATCCAGCATTTATTATAAAGAACATCCGCTTACCAAACATTATAAAGGAACAGCGGAACCAAGAAGCTGGATGTTTCCGGAAGTAACAGGTTATTACCCATCCTTTTTCAGTTACTGGAAGAAATGTGAAAAGTATTTGCGATAATTCCTGAAATTCGCGCATGACTATTTCATCCATCGAAATTTATAAGTATTCTATTCCAATGGTTCCTTTTACCATAGCTACCGGTACCATGGAATATGCACAGAATATTTTCATCCGTATTCATACGAGTGATGGTATCACCGGTATGGGCGAATGTTCTGCCTTTCCCATGATCGCTGCAGAAACACAGGCCACCTGTTTTGAAATGGCCAAAGATTTTGCAAGACTATGGAAAGGTAAAAATCCACTTGAAATTGAAGAGCGGCTCAATGAGCTGGATTTATTTACTGCTGGTAATTATACTGCCAAAAGTGCTTTTGATATGGCACTCTATGATATCGCTTCACGTAAGGCCGGTCTTCCTTTGTATCAATATTTAGGCGGACAGAAGAAAAAAATTGAAAGCGATCTTACCATTGGCATCAGCGATCCTGCTGCTATGGCGGCTACCGCATTAGAGTTTAAACAGAAAGGGGTGAGAATGATCAAGGTGAAATTAGGTAAAGAAGTTTTCACCGATATACAAAGGATTAAATTGATTCGTGAAGCAGTTGGCTCCGATATTATTTTGAGAATAGATGCCAATCAGGGCTGGACTTATGACGATGCAATTACCGCATTAACAGCCCTTGAAACCTATCAGATACAGTTTTGCGAACAACCCATGAGAAAATGGAACGATGAGCTATTACCCTCACTCTGTGAAATATCAGGCATCCCTGTAATGGCCGACGAAAGTGTGTTTACACATCATGATGCGCAAAGGCTAATCAGAAATAAAGCCTGCGATTACATCAATATCAAATTAGCTAAAAGTGGTGGTATACGTGAAGCCATCAGGATTAACCAGGTAGCCGAACAAAATAATATCCCCTGCATGCTGGGTGGTATGCTGGAAAGCAGGATGGCACTTACAGCCAAAGTACACTTTGCCATGGCACACGATAATATCCAGTTTTATGATCTGGATACCTGTTTACTCGGACATAAAGAAGACCCTGTTATAGGTGGTGTTCAATACAATGGTATGGAGCTGATACTAAATGATGGCCCCGGTATTGGAGCCGATGTTGACCCGGTGTTCTTTGCCAAACACAATAGCGTTACCTGCATTGTATGAACAGAAGAGCAGAGAAACAGAGGAATGTCCTCCGAGGGACCCTTCGGGAATATCCAATGTCGAAGTTGGAAGTTGGACATTTCTCTGTTTCTCTGTTCTTCTGTTTCCCTCTTTCTTATCTTTGTCAAAATTTATACAGATGGAAGGAAAAAAAGTGAGTGAGAGTGTTACCATTATGAACGAACTGGTACTGCCGAATGATACCAATACTTTTGGTAATCTTATGGGTGGCAGGTTGATGTATTGGATGGATATTGCTGCGGGTATTGCTGCAGGTCGTCATTGTAACACACCCAGCATGACAGCTTCGGTTGATAACCTGAGTTTTAAAAACCCCATTAAGCTGGGAAATGTGGTACATATTGAAGCCAAAGTTTGTCGCGCTTTTAATACCTCCATGGAAATTCATATTAAAGTGTGGGGTGAAGACCTCTTGCATCAATACAAATATGAAAGCAATGAAGCTTTCTTCACTTTTGTAGCGCTCGATCCCAACGGCAAACCCAGAAAAGTTCCGGAGTTGATTCCCGAAACCGAGGACGAGCAAAAATTATTTGATGGTGCCCTGAGAAGAAGGCAGATCAGGCTGATACTGGCGGGAAAAATGAAACCCGATGATGCCAATGAATTAAAGGCATTATTTATTAAAGACTAAATCCGGTTATTTATCCAGTTTCGTTAATATATGATGCCTGCCACGCATCATGTAATCCTTGCTTTGTTCTATTGCGTCCATTATCTGGTCCAGTATGGCTTCTACAGGCTGCGTATAATCAATTACCATCGGCTCTTTAAACCTGATAGATAAGGTTGACCCCTTTTTCTTGAAACTAAGTCCCTTTTTATTAAACGCCCGCCAAAATCCATTGATCACCACTGGTACTACAATGGGCTGGTTATTTTTAATGATATGGGCAGTTCCTTTTCGTCCCGGAGCAAAAGGTTTGGTGGTTCCCTGTGGAAAAGTAATGACCCAGCTTTTATTCAATGCCTGGTCAATTTTTTGTGTGTCGGCTTCATCCCTGTTTCTGCTGATATCCTGACCTTCAGAACGCCAGGTACGTTTTATGGTAAGGGCGCCTGCCAGTTTAAACAACCGACTCAACCAGTTTCCATTCATGGTTTCCTCTGCTGCAACGAAATACACATTGGTAAACGGATTGAGTAAATAAAAAGGAAGACCAAGCCTGTTTTGTCGTCTCCATTTTACTGCACAAAAAATATGGATAAAAGTAATGACATCTGCAAAATAGGTCTGGTGGTTACTTACAAAAAGCACATTCTTTTTAGGCAGTTTTACCAGGTGCTCAGTCCCTTCAATTTTTATTTTATTGATCCATGTCAGACCCGGATAAGAAAACAATCCCACGATGGCATAAACGATTGAACGAACCACTTTAATATGTCTCAAACGTTCCGTTATTCGCATAGAGCTTGGAGTTGGCAAGTCGTGCAAAATAAGGAATGTAATCAAATTGTTAAGTGATTGTTTAAAAAATGCCGGATACAGGCACAAATAACAACGACAGAGAAATACATTTGCGCTGTAAAAAATTATCCATGCAATTAGATACGGTGATATTTGATATTGATGGTTTGCTGATCGACAGTGAGCCGCTGTGGAATGAAGCAGCCACTGAGTTATTCCTGGAATATGGTGTTAGTATGACAGAAGAACAATACAAAACCACTACAGGTTTACGTACCAGAGAGTTTGTACAGTGGTGGTTTCAATATTTTAATATTGGTGACAGTGAATTAAAAAGAGCCGAGCAGAAAATTGTAGCGCTGGTTTTAAGCAAGATTGAACAAAAAGGAAAAGTAATGCCCGGTGTACCTTATATATTTGATTTCTTTCACCGAAAATCTTTTAAAATTGGCCTGGCCACTTCATCGCCACCCGCACTGATAGACCTTGTAGTGAATATCTGCGGAATTGAAAAATACCTGCATGCTACTGCATCGGCAGAAGCATTGGCCTATGGCAAACCTCATCCACAAGTGTATCTCGATTGTGCCGGTTCACTGGGCAGCAATCCTACTTCCTGTATTTGTTTCGAAGATTCTTTCAATGGAATGATTGCTGCCAAAGCCGCCCGAATGAAATGTGTGGTTGTTCCTCATGTATCACAATTAAAAGATGAAAAATGGAGCGCTGCTGATCTCAAACTTTCTTCATTACAGAATTTTGGAGAGTTGCATTTTAATTTGGTTCATAGTTAATAATCGATGGTCCATAGTCCATGGACCATTGACCATGGACTAAAAAACAAAGCCCCGATCATTTTCTGACCGGGGCTTTTATTATTTCTGACTAATCAGATGATTAGTTTCTGCTTTTCAGATTTGGGTGTGGAGCAGGTACTGTGTTTGGACCCGCATCCAGTGTGCCCTGAAGATCTACTGTGTTAGCATCTCCATCCTGACCATAAGTAAAGATGAAACGGCTTTCAGAAACACCTTGTTTTTCAACCAGGTATTTGATTACAGCATTAACGCGATCCCAGCTTAACTGCTGAGAAGCTTTGCTTGAAGCACCGTAACCGATTACTTTGATATTACAGGTTGGGTTTGCATTGATTCTTGCAGCAACACCATTCAGGATATTCTGAGCATCTTTAGACAGTGTAGCTTTTCCTTTGAACTGGATGCTTGGTAAGCTTCCGATATTACACTGAGGAGCTGCTTCAACCGGCTTCATGTTAGCGATCATGTCTTTGATCTCTTTGCAACAAGCTGGCTCAGGACAAGTTCCGATACCATCATTGTTTACAGGGAAACATTTCTGTGCAGTCAGCAGTTCTTTGTCTTTGTAATCAGGAACACCATCACCATCAGTATCTTTTGCACGGCCATGAGAATCAACAGGAGCACCTGCTGGTGTGTTTGGCTCGAGGTCGAACTGGTCTGTAACGCCATCTTTATCGGCATCAGGCAGTACAACTTTAGGCATCTTCATGTGTGAAGGAGAGTTCAACTCGCTGTACACAAAGTTGTTTGGGTTAAGCCAGTACAATGGTTGAACTTTTTTAGCTGAATTACCAATGTTAACGTTTACACGTGCACTGGTGAAGCCAATATAATCATTGTTATTACCAGCTCTAACACCGTCGAGGAAATCGTATCCAGGAACAGTGAAAGTATATTTATGCTCCAGACCAATGTTTACTTTGTTGCTCAGTTTGAACGCAATACCAGCACCAAGGTTCATACCATGATAAAGGGTATACGCCTGTCTGCCATTGATGGTAGCTCCACCAAATGTTGTGATAGTACCTGCCTGGCTATTAGGGAACACTTCATTCTGGTTATAACCATAGAAGAAGCTGTAACCACCTGGCTGAGCACCACCTGGTCTTTTGTAAAGTACATTCGATGCATTCAATGCATAACCCATCAATACATACACATTTGTTTTAGGGTTACCGCGGTAATGACTTGCAGCATTGAGTGAAGCGATTACATCGAAACCTAACTGGTAGGTTCTGTTTTTGTAATCAGGACGACCAACTGCTGTTTGAAAAGCGTTAGCGGTACCTGAGTTCCACAGACCAGTTAAACCGGTTCTGATAGAAAAAGTGTGGTTCAATGCTTTACGCAGAGAAACCGTACCACCGAAACCTAATTTAGATTTGATATCACCTGTAATAGATGATGCACCAAGACCAAATCCTAATTCCCACTGACTGCGTGGTTGCGCAGGGTAAGGATACTGGTTGTTGATAAACTCATTATGCTGGGGTAATTTCTTTACTGAAATTTTGGATGTGTCTTTCCAATCCCAACCCCAATCTGTTTGAGCCATACCGATCGACTGTACCAGTACGATCAGCGCTAGTGCTAAGATGTTCTTTTTGCTTGCCATAATAATTGATTGATATTTAATGAGAACTTGTTGATATTAAGAAAACATTGCAAATTTAAGTCTTATGATACAAATACCCAATTTTCTGCCCGGATATTGTTTAAGGTTTTCTATAACAATCTTCGTACCAGACTCAATTTCAGTCTAAAACGCTGCATATGTGGGCGTTATTATGCCCTCCTCAGACTATATTGCAGCATATTCTGACCGATGGAATTAGCAAAAAAAATAATATCAGAGGAATTAATCCAGTTCGAATCGCATTTTCGTGAAGCGGTTAAGAGCCGGGTAGCTCTGCTCGACAGGATCATGCAGTACATTGTTAAACGCAAGGGTAAGCAACTCAGACCCATGTTTGTACTGCTGAGTGCCAGACTGGGAGGCGCCGTAAACGACAGCACGTACCGGGCAGCTTCACTGGTAGAACTATTACATACTGCTACGCTGGTACATGATGATGTTGTAGATGATGCACTTGAAAGACGCGGATTTTTTTCCATCAATGCACTCTGGAAAAATAAGATTGCCGTACTCGTAGGCGATTACCTCCTCTCTAAAGGTTTATTATTATCACTTAATAATAAAGACCATGAAGTGTTGAGGATTTTGTCGGAAGCAGTACGCCTCATGAGCGAAGGAGAACTATTACAAATAGAAAAAGCCCGTAACCTGAACCTCAAAGAAGCAATTTATTATGAAATAATTAATGGCAAAACCGCCTCTCTTTTAGCCTCCGCCTGTGCCGCAGGGGCTTCCACTACCTTTGCTGATCAGGATAAAGTAGAAAAAATGAGACAGTTTGGTGAAAAAGTAGGAATGGCCTTTCAGATCAAAGATGACCTCTTTGATTATGGCACTATGGATATAGGTAAACCAACAGGTAATGATATCAAAGAAAAAAAATTGACCCTACCTCTTATCTATACACTTAACAATTGCTCTTCCGAGTTGAAAAGAAAAATTGTGTACATCGTAAAAAATGAAAACACGGAAAAGGAGAAAGTGAAATTTGTAATTGATGCTGTTACTACAGCAGGTGGTATTCAATACGCCACGGAAAAAATGTTTGCTTTCAGAGATGAGGCACTGGCAATTCTACACGAATTTCCTCCAACACCCGAAAGAGAAGCCCTTGAAGAATTGGTACGCTATACAACAGACCGGACTTATTAATGGATAAACGCTGGAACATATTATCAACAGATGCCACCAAAACTGAAAGTCTTCACGAGAAACTGAAGATTAATAAAACCATTTGTTCCATTCTTGTTCAAAGAGGTATTGACACTTACGATCTGGCAAAAGATTATTTCCGGCCCCAGCTTGCACAATTACACAGCCCCTGGCTGATGAAAGACATGGATAAAGCTGTTGACCGCCTTCTCTCAGCCTTTCAGCAACATGAAAAAATATTGGTCTTTGGCGATTATGATGTAGACGGCACCACTGCTGTTGCAGGTATGTACCAGTACATCAGCAGTATTTACGACAGTGTTGATTTCTATATACCCCATCGTTATCGAGAAGGGTATGGTATTTCAAAAATGGGTATTGATCACGCTAAAGAAAATGGTTTTACGCTGATCGTTTCACTTGACTGTGGAATCAAATCGGCAGACCTTATTGGTTATGCCAAAACTTTGGGGATTGATTTCATTGTATGCGATCACCACTTACCCGATCTGAGCCTGCCACCGGCTGTTGCCATTTTGAATCCGAAACAAAGCGACTGTCAGTATCCTTATAAAGAACTATGTGGTTGTGGTGTTGGTTTTAAACTCATGACGGCGCTGAGTGAAAAACTTTCATTACCTGAAGAAACCCATTTTGCCTATCTCGATCTGGTTGCTACCGCCATTGCTGCAGACATTGTACCCATTACAGGCGAAAACAGAATATTGGCTTATTATGGCCTCGAGAAAGTAAACCAGAACCCTTGTCCGGGCATCAAAGCACTGATGCAACTTGCCGCTGTGCAAAAAACAATGCATATCACCAACCTTGTTTTTATTATCGCGCCACGTGTAAATGCAGCAGGAAGAATGGATGATGCGCGCAAAGCAGTACAACTGTTTGTAGAAAAAGATCCCGGCAAAGCATTATCCTTCGCAGAAATGTTACACAGCGATAATGCAGACAGACGTGAGGCAGACAGTTCTATTACAGAAGAAGCTTTGGCACTGATTGAAGCCGATCCTCAACATGCCAGTAAAAGGTCAACCGTTGTATATCAGGAACACTGGCACAAAGGTGTGGTTGGTATTGTGGCCAGCAGGCTGATTGAAAAACATTACCGACCAACAATCGTTTTAACACGAAGTGGCGATTATGTTGCTGGTAGCGCAAGAAGCGTGGCGGGTTTTAATTTATACGAAGCCATTCATGCGTGCAAGGAACATTTACTGGGATATGGAGGGCATTTTGCCGCCGCCGGTATGACTTTATTACCAGAGAAGGTAACTGACTTTGCCAATGCTTTTGAAAAAGTTGTGCAGGCACAAATTAAACCCGAGCAACTTATTCCTGTAATTAATATCGACTCGGTAATACAATTCTCAGAGATCAATCCTACCATGTTCAATATACTATGCCAGATGGAACCTTTCGGACCCGATAATATGCGTCCTGTATTTATGGCATCGAGGGTGAGCGATACCGGGTTTTCAAAGATTGTAAAAGAACAGCATATCCGGTTTGTAGTTAAACAGCAAAACATCAGCTTTACTGGTATTGGTTTTAATATGGCTTCCAAATTTCATCTGCTCCAGCAGCAGCAACCCGTTGACCTGGTATTCTCACTGGATGAAAATGACTGGAACGGAGAAAAAAATATTCAACTGAAAATGATCGATCTCCGCATCAGTGAACCTGTTCAGTAACGAATCTGCACATCTCCTTCTATAGGATAAGCTGTACAGGTAAGAAAGCGGCCCGTTTTAATTTCATCTTCCATCAGCACCTCATTTTTATACATCCACACTTTCCCGCTTACACAAACAGCGGCACATGCGCCACACTGACCACTCTCACAATTATAGGGCAAGTCGATATGTTGCTTTTTTGCCGCCTGCAAAATGGTATCGGGGTATTGTACTTGCCATGAATAAGCCGATTGCCCAAGCATGGCATGAACCATATGAAGCGCAGTATCAACAGGTTTTTGTGGTGCTGCTGATTTGTGTATTGTAAATTGTTCCTTTTTGATTTGTGTATCCCTGATACCCATTCCCCTCAACACCATTGTAATCATAAGCATGTATTGAAAAGGACCACATAAATAAACCCATAACAGTTGCATTCTTTCCGGAAAATGCGAACGTATTATATTCTCCACCATCGATGCACTTAATCTTGCATGACTATAATGCGATGCATCGTTAAATAAAAACTGAATAACTAACCTGTCTGCATATTTTTCGGCCATTGATTGCAGTTCCTTATAAAACAATGTGTCTTTTTGAGAACGGTTACTGTAGACCAGTACTATTTTGATAGTATCATAAATTGCCAGCAATGTTTTGATCTGCGCATATACAGGTGTGATACCACTACCGGCCGCAAAAAAAGCAAACTGGAGCTGTTCTGTTGCAGAAGGCAAAGTGAAAAAGCCCGCCGGAGCCAGACCATTTAATATATCGCCTGGCTGAGCAGTATCAACCAGTTTTCTTGAGTATGCGCCATTTACCACTTTTTTTACCGTAATAGTGAGCGGCTCGTTAAGTATGGAAGATGATGAGATTGAATAACTTCTTCTTTCCTCTTCATTATTCCTGTTATTAAATATGAGTGTAACAAACTGACCTGCCTCGTATTTCAACACAGTGTTTACGGGCTCTAATACAAAAGAAGCGGCATTCTCTGTTTCCTTTATTTTAGACAGAATACGATACTGCATAATGACGCTTTTGTGAGTATATGAAAATACTCATATTCGGGCAGCCATAGCATAAAAAAAGCTGTTCAATTTATATGAACAGCTTTTTCTTTCTAATAGCACTGTTTATACTTTTTCCGTTTCGCTCTGCAGTAATTCAACACTTCTGTTGATAAAACTTGTGAGGTCGTTTCCTTTTAATAGTCCCTGCGACAACAATGCAAGATCAGCCAGGTTCCTTACCTGTTTTTCTTTCAGGGGCACATTTTCTGTTTTTAATAATTGCTGATATATGGGGTGATTACCATTGATGGTAAGTGTTACCTCATCTGGCATTTGTGCATAAAAAGCAGTCATACCCCCACCTACCCCGGCCATATCTTTCATACGTCTCATAAATTCTGGGCGTGTGGCAATAACAGGTGCGGTTTCAGGACTAAGGCCTTTGATTTCAGTTGTAACATGCAGATCAGCAAAACTCAGGTTGAACAATTCTCTTAATTGTTCCGTTTCTTCGTTACTTAATACTGTATCATTTCCTTCCTGTTTATCAATCAGGTTATCAACAATATCAGCATCTACTCTTACAAAGCTGACATTGTCCCACTTCATCTCCATCGTGTTAATAAAAGCAGCATCTACAAGGGTCTCCATTTTTACTACCACATATCTTTTTTGTTTGCAGGCCTGTATATAGGCATCCTGCTGAACAGGGTTGGTACTGTATAAAATGATATGCTTGCCTTCCTTATTTTTCTGCGATACTTCCGTAGCGGTTTTATATTCTTCCAGTGTATGGAATTTTCCTTCTACATCTTCCATCACTAAAAACTTATTCGCTTTTTCTAGGAATTTGTCGTCAGTCATCATCCCATATTTCACAAATAATCCCAGGCTCTCCCATTTCTCTTCAAATGAAGTTCTCTCGTTACGAAAAATTTCTTCCAGTTTATCCGCTACTTTTTTAGTGATATGGGCATTGATTTTTTTCACATTCGGATCACCCTGCAAATAGCTACGGCTTACATTCAGCGGAATATCCGGGCTATCGATTACACCATGCAGTAACATGAGGAACTCGGGAACAATATCTTTTACCTCATCTGTTACAAATACCTGGTTACAGTACAACTGTATTTTATCTTTTTGTATCTCGTAACTCTGTTTTATTTTGGGGAAATACAAGACACCCGTTAAATTAAATGGATAGTCTACATTCAGGTGTATCCAGAATAATGGTGTTTCACCAAACGGATACAACTCACGATAGAATTTTTCATAATCCTCTTTCGTCAGTTCGGCCGGTTTTTTAATCCAGATGGGATTGGTATTGTTGATGGGGTTTTCTGCTGAATCTTCTTTTTTCTCTTCTCCTGCATCTGTAAAATAAATAGAGACTGGCAGGAACTTACAGAATCTTTCGAGGATACCTTTTATACGTGAAGCTTCCAGGAATTCGTTACTCTCTTCATTAATATGGAGCACAATTTTGGTGCCGCGTTCGTTATAATCGGTTTCATATAACTCAAACTCAGGGCTACCGTCACAACTCCAGAAAACACCACTACCCTCTTTAAAACTCTTTGAATGAATATCTACTTTATCACTCACCATAAAAGCACTGTAGAAACCTAATCCGAAATGCCCGATGATGCTGGCGTCTTTATATTTATTTACAAACTCTTCGGCACCGCTGAATGCCACCTGGTTAATATATTTATCTACTTCTTCTCCCGTCATACCCACACCACGGTCAATAATACTCAGGGTTTTCTCTTTGGCATCCAGTATTACGTCTATTCTAAGTTCGCCGATATCGCCTTTAGCCTCTCCGATAGACGAGAGGGTTTTTAGTTTCTGACAGGCATCGACGGCATTACTCACCAGTTCCCGAAGGAATATTTCATGATCGCTGTAAAGGAATTTCTTAATAATGGGGAAGATATTCTCCGTTTGAACACGAATCTGGCCTTTTTGCATGGTTCTCTTGTTTTCAGCGCATATGAACAAAGAAAGTACCAAAGGGGAGAAAACTGACAGGTTGACAAGTTATCCACCTAAATAAAATTTAATGATCAATTGATCCAGGGAAAAAATGTCATTTCAGTTGGAATGCTACATTTGTTATCCAAACAAACTCAAATCCATGAGAAAACTGTACCTGAGCCGTTTCTTCGGCGTTTTTTGCCTTGTTGTAATATCATTTATTACCCAGGCACAAAGCATCGGATGGAACTTTACCACCGCTTCTCCCTCTTTAACTACCACAAATATTACCGCTTCAGATATAAGCAGGGGTAATAACAATGGTACTACCAACGAACTAATAACAACTGTATCTGTTTCCAGTACCTACCCTGGTTTTTCAGCAGGTGGCAATGCAGGTGTGGCTGCAAGGACGGGAGCATTAAACCTGGCGGCCAACAGTAGTGCTTATTTTGAATTTACACTTACTCCTGCCAATGGTTATACTTTTACATTGAATGGAATTAGTTTTGGTACAAGGAGCACTAGTACCGCTCCCCAGGCTTATACCATAAGATCGAGTGCGGATAATTTTACCACTGATATTGTATCGGGATCGATTAGTAATAACAGCTCATGGAGTTTGAAAAGCCATACAGGCTTAACCTTTAGTGCTTCTTCTGCTACAACCTTCAGGATTTACGGTTATAACGGCACTGGTTCCCCAGCTGCCAATACCACCAACTGGCGTATTGATGATCTTACACTTTCTGTTAGTGCAAGCGTTCCTACCAATATATCATCGCTATCATCACTTGCGCTAAGCGCTGGTTCTTTAACGCCTTCATTTACATCTAACAATTTTTCTTACAGCAGCACAGTTCCTGCTGCAGTGAATAGTATTACGCTTACACCTGTTGCAACAGACGTACTGGCAGCCATTACTGTAAACAATTTACCAGTTGCAAACGGAAATGTTTCGCAGGCAATTGCTTTAAATACAGGTGTAAACAATATTACCATACAGGTAACAGCACAGGATGGTATAACTGTATCAACTTACAGTATACAGGTTACACGCGAAGTACCAGGCAATCCTTTACTGATTGTCAACCCCGCAAGTTTTGATTTTGGCAATCAATGTATCAATACCACCACCAATACTTCTTTCACCGTTAATGGAACTGATTTAGATGGAAGTCCGGTTACCATTACTGCACCTGATGGATTTAGTGTTGCTGCAACTGCCAACGGTAGTTTTGGAAGTAGCATTCAACTCAATTATTCTGGCAGCACTTTAAACGCAACTACTGTATATGTTCGTTTTACACCTGTTGTAGTTCAGTCGTATCAAAACAATTTTAACCTCTCTGGAGGTGGAACCACTCTTTCTTACCCAGCGATTGGTAATGGTGTTAACAGCACTGCTTCTGTAAATACACAACTCATCAGTAATATCGGATCAACAACCGCAACACTGGCTGGTGATATTACCAATGCAGGTTGTTCTCCTGCTTCTGCATACGGATTTGAATACAGTACCACTAATAATTTTGCCAATGGAACAGGTATAGTAGTTACAGCAAATAACTTGTCGGGCAATAATTTCAGTGCCCCACTGAATGGTTTAAATGCCAATACTATTTATTACGTAAAAGCATTTGTAACCAATGCAGGCGGCACAGCTTATGGTCCGCAGCAATCATTTATTACAACTGCACGGCCTGTAATCATGGCACAACAAGCTGCACTGGCTTATACACAGAATTTCGATAATATTTCCAGCTGGTCAAATGGCTTTGCATCTGATAATGGTGCCATTAATTTCGGCCCCGTTGCTGTAAATGCTAATGGAACTATTCCAAACGGCATTCGCACTACAACAGCTACCAATAGCTTCAGTAGCGGATCTTCGGGTGGTGTACAACGTGGCAGCGGCAGCCTTGTTTTACTGGCAACAGGTGCTGCTGATAATACCACCGCAGTAGCTGTTGATCTCTTACTTGATTTCACGGGTGTAAATGCAGGAACCATTGCGTTTAACTGGGCATCTGTTAACAACAGTACCGGCGACAGGAAAGGTTCTCTTCGCATATACAGCAGTACCGATGGTGTAAATTTCACAGAAATAACAGCAGCAGCTGTGCTGAATATTACCAATAACGCTCCTACTAACGGAACAGTAGCAGGTATTGCATTACCGTCTAATTTCAGTAATAACCCTAATGCCAGATTGCGTTTCTATTATCATAATGGCAGTGGCGGATCAACAGGGTCAAGACCTAAAATCAGCATCGACAACCTGGTAGTGAGAGGTTATACACCCGGTGATGTAACAGCCCCGCTCGTGACCAGTTATAACCCTGCTACAGGTTCAACAGGTATTACGCCAGCAGGTTCAATTGCTGTTACATTCAACGAAACCATCGTTCCCGGAACAGGAAATATTACATTACACAATGCAACCAATGGCACAAGTCAGGTCTTTACTATTAATGACCCTGCCGTTAGCATTGCTGCAGAAACGTTAAGTCTGAATACCAACCTCTCTGCATTTAAATCTTATTACGTAACAATAGATGCAGGAGCTTTGGTTGATTTGGGTGGCAACGCTTTTGCAGGGATTGCGGCCAACACATGGAGCTTTAGTACAGGCGCACCTCCTACCAGTTTTAATTTCAACGATTGTGTAAGTAATCTGCCGGGTGGCTTTACACAGTACAGTGTTACCGGTGCACAGGTATGGGGTTGTACCACATTTGGCAAAACAGGTAATGGTGTTCAGATCAATGGTTTTGTTAGTGGTGCCCAGACTAATGAAGACTGGCTCATTTCGCCCTCCTTCGATTTATCAGGGTTTGATTACCCGCTGTTGAGCTTTGCTTCACGTGTTCGTTTTGCAGGTCCTTCCTTAAAACTCATGGTATCTTCGAACTATACAGGAGCTGGTGATCCAAACCTCGCTCAGTGGACTGAGATTAATGGGCGCTTTGCTGAAGCAGAGTCTGATGTATGGACTACCAGCGATCAGATCGATTTGTCGGCTTATAAAACAGCGAATGTATATATCGCTTTTGTGTACACTTCATCACCTGTTTTAAACGCTGCAAGATGGACACTCGACGATTTTAATGTTACGAACTCTGCAGTACCTGCAGCACCCGGCGTTGACATACGTGGCGGAAATATTGATTTTGATTATATAGCGAACGGACAAACTTCTGCCAACAGAACATTCTCTGTTGAAGGTTATAATGTATCAGACGATATCAGTGTAACTGCCCCAACCGGATTTGAAATAAGTATGGATGGCAACAGTTTTGGTTCTTCTGTTACCATACCTGCTGCTGATGCCAATACACGTAAAACTATTTATGCGCGTTTCAGACCTTTGGCAGCCGACCAGAATTATTCCGGACAGGTGAATGCCTTAATTACCAATAACGGCACCATCATTCAGGGTATGAGTTTTACGGGCACTTCTCTCAGAACCTTAAAAGTGGTAAACTGGAACCTGGAATGGTTTGGCAGTACCGAAGCCGGACTGGGTCCGAACAACAAAGATCTGCAGCAACAAAATGTAACAACGGTGCTCAACACGCTGAAAGCAGATGTGTATGCGCTGGTTGAAATTGTTGATACTTTACGATTTAAAAATCTGGCGGAGTCTTTGCCTGGAAATTATGGATATGTTGTAAATACTTATGGTTCCTATGCCGATGATGTAAATGATCCTGATTATGCAGGCGCACAGAAGCTTGGTTTTATTTACAATAAAGATGTAGTGAAGAAACTGAGCAGCCGGCCCCTGTTGCAGGCCAGTTCCGGCAATGCCTATAACAGTTGGGCCAGCGGTCGTTTCCCCTTCCTGATGCAGGCTGAGGTAACACTAAACGGAGCTACAAGTGTTGTTGATTTTATTGTAATACATGCCAAAGCCAATACAGGTAATACCGCCGACAAGATTGAAGGATACCAGCGAAGAAAAGCAGGAGCTGATGAATTGAAAGATTCATTAGACGCTGCTTTCCCGAACAGCCGGATTATTATACTCGGCGATATGAATGATGACTTCGACAAAACCATTACCACAGAGATGGCCCCCATCACAGCAAGCTCTTACAGTTCATTCCTGAATGATGCGGCCAATTATACGCCTGTTACATTACCATTGAGTTTAACTGGCAATAGCTCTACTGCTTCTTTCCCCGATATGATTGATCACGTTATTACATCGAGTGAAATGAGTATTGCATATGTACAGAACTCCGCAAAAGTTTACAGGGATGTACTCACACTGATTAATGGTTTCGCCAGTACAACATCAGATCACTTCCCAATCATTACGAAATATGACTGGCGTTATTTCAGCAAACCAACAATATCGGTTACCGATCTTGGCTTCTTTACAGATGCCGGTGTATGCTCAATAACAACAACATTACCAACACCCGTTGTTACCGGATTCAATAATATCGTATCCATTACCAGCGATGCACCGCAAACTTTCCCAGTGGGCGTAACGAAAGTTACCTGGACCGCCGTTGATACTTATGGCAATAGCAATACTAAAGAGCAGTTGATTACGGTTACAGACAACCAAAAACCAACCATTCAGGCTCCGGCAGCAGTGAGTATTGTAAGCGATAATGGCGTTTGTTATGGCACTATTAGCTCGCTTGGTTCAGCAACAGTAGCAGACAATTGTGGTATTGCATCTGTTACCAATAACGCACCGGCACAGTTCCCGGTTGGAACTACGATTGTTACCTGGACAGTAACAGATATTCATGGCAATATTACCGATACGGCCAAACAAGAAGTAACTGTTATTGATAACCAGCCGCCTGTTGTAGTTGTAAATGCAATATCCATGTCTGCTCAGGCTGGCAGATGCGATGCATTCATCAGCATTACTCAACCTGAGACAAACGACAATTGTGGTATTGCTACCATTACAGGAGTAAGGAACGATGGTTTGCCATTAACAGATGCTTTCCCAACCGGCTCAACAACCATTACCTGGACGGTTACAGATGTAAACGGTAATGTTCGTATCGCAACTCAAATTGTACAAGTAACAGATAACCAGGCTCCACAAATTGCATGTGCTGCCAATCTCTCATTCTGTTAGTCGGCCAACAACCAATATACAGTTCCAGTAATTGGCTTTTCTGATAATTGCGGAATTGCTAGCATTGTTTACACTATAACAGGCGCTACTACTCGCAGTGGAAGTGGAGGTAATATCAGTGGTGTTTTCAACAATGGTGTATCAAATATTACATTAACTGTTACAGATATAAACGGCAACAGCAATACCTGTAGTTTCACGGTAACAATTACAACTCCGCCAACAGCAATCATTACAAGCAGCAATCCTGATGCTTTCTGTAACCAGTTTGTATTGTCTGGAAACAGTGGCAACTATAGCTACAAATGGTTCTATAACAATACTGTTGTAGGCACTGGTTCCCAACTGAACCTTGGTCTTAGCAATGGAGATGGGGCCTACTCACTCACTATTACCGATGCAGCAGGTTGCAGTAGTGCCAACAACACATCGTTCACCTATCAGAAACAAAACCTTGTAAGCAATTATACCATACTTGCTTATGAAGAAGTAAAACTGGGTGAATCGAATACAGTTGCTGGTGGTAGTGTAGGTGTAATGAACAGACGAGGCGAGGCTTCCTTTGACAAAAACAGTTCTGTAGCTGCCCCAGGCGCATTTGTAAAAGCACCAAGAATTGACCTCGATGGATCGGGCATCAATATCCCGAACAAAATTTATGGTTCAGCAACAGTAAGTTTACCAACCATGTTCTATAATACCAGTAACACGCGTAACCTTCCAAACACTTCTGTTCAGAAGAATACGACGGTTACATTAAGTGGTAATTATAATGACATTACTATCAAAGAAAATGCAACAGTTACGCTAAATGGTACTGTTTTCGGAGTAATTAAAGCAGATAAAGGCGCTAACATCCGCTTTACTGCCGCTGCAGTGAGCATTGAAGAATTGATCGTTGAAGAAGGCGGTAAAACAGCCTACAGCAATATCAGGTTCAATGGCGGCACTCAACTTAAGGTAAGTAAGAAAGTAAGTATTGGCAATCGCGTGATACTAAACCCTGATAACCATAAAGTAACTTTCTACATGGGTGATACCAAATGCGATGATGAAAAATTCCAGGTGAAAGGTGAAGATGTACGTGTAAATGCAAACGTGTATATGCCAAACGGCAAACTGAAAGTAACTGCTGAAAACAAGGGTCATGGAAAATGGAACAGCAATACTTCAGCTATTTACATGACAGGATTGTTTATTGCAGAACAGGTAGAAAGCAAGGGTGGCAATATTACATGGAACAATAACAATTGCACTGTTAATACTGTGGCTGCTAGTAATAACCAGCCTGTAATAAGCAGTAAGATCATAGCAGAAGAAAAACCTGCTACTGAAACTACCGGTTTATTAAATGTAACAGTAATGCCAAACCCAAGCCGTACATTCTTTACACTGAAAATTTCAGGTAAAACAGAAGCACCAGTTCAACTTCGCATTATTGATGTTACAGGTCGAGCTCTTGAAAGCAGAAATAATCTGAACGCTAACAGTACCGTTCAGGTAGGACATCGCCTGAACCCCGGCACTTATTATGCTGAACTGGTTCAGGGAAGAGAAAGAAAAGTGGTACAACTGATCAAAATCAGGTAATGGTTCTCCATTTATAATTAAATAAAAACGCCCCGTTTTACCGGGGCGTTTTTATTTAATTCCCCAATACCTGAATATTATCAATTCTGAAAGTGGTAGTGAGTTTGGCCACTTGTGCAGGCGGGTCATTTCCTTCGTAACGAAATGCGATATATACTTTTCCTTTGAGTGCATGCAAGCTCACGTCTCCCGAAGCAACCCAATCTTTTGCATATCCTGAAACAGCGCCTTTTGCAATAACTGCATCCAGCTTGTTCCATTTTGCCTTCCATGGCGAAGCTCCTCCGTCGTAATTGGTGGAATACAATACCTGCAATACCGCTCCATTATCAAATCCGTCCCTTGTTTGAAAACGCAGTAATTCATTTGAAGAGTACTCAAGATCAATACGAGGCAGAATGAGCCAGCTGATGACCGACTGTTCTTTTGTAGCAAACGCACTGATTTCTGCATAAGTATTTCCTGCCGAAGTTTTCGCGAGGAAATAACGATCGCCGGTTTCAGGAATATTTTTCCAATCAGTTAAGTGTATGCTGCTATCTGTTTGCTGACCTGTAAAATCTTCTGCAAACATTTGCTTAGGACCGGTTTGTGTGCACCTTAACCCATCCAGTTTTACATCATTGGTATCTCTGAGCAATAATTGTTTCTGTGTTCTGAAAATACTATACACGCCCGTTATTTCACCATTTCCTCTTGCTGTTAATGCAGATGCAAAACGAGCAAAACCTCCTGTTCGTACATATACAGTACCAATGCCACAGGTTCTCATTGTATGACTCACTGCCTGTTTATTAATCGCGTCTGCATAAGGTTTTCCCGTATCGGAACTGGCAAACTCTACATTGATTAATGTAATCAGTGTACTTTGCAGACTATCGGCCAATTCACTTATAGCAAGTTTTTTGGGGACCAGTTTTTGTTGCATTGGTCCTTTAATTAGTACCCTGTCGAATAATGGCTGTGGTATGGAAGACAATTGTGGTGATAATGGATCAGAACGATCAACACCAGCACCCAATTGAATCATACCTGCATAATCGCCCATCCATAAACCTTTCAGTCTCACAAATATTTTTCTACCAACCGGGTACACATTAAAAAGAGAATAACCATCTAACCGGATAGTGATGCCTCCCGTACTATCCTGTACAACAATCGACTTATAAAAATTATCGGTCTGGTCGTTGGCTATTACGATTCCTTCAATCACCAGGTCATCCATTATTTTTTCAAAATTATTAAGCAGGTGTAGCCGCTTTAGTTCTGCAATACTTGTATTTGAACTGATCATCGGTCCATGATATGCAGGCGGTTCATCAAATGGCTTATGACAATTGGTTATACCTGTTAACAGGGGCACAGAGAGCAGCAGATAAAAACAGTTTCTTATTTTCATAGTTAATTATTTAAAAACTAAGTGAAACAGACAGGGCATAATTCAACCCGTATCCATAAAATAATTTGGGAGGGAAGCGGTCCGGGTCCTTTGTTTCCTGATCGAAACGGAGTTGTTCATAGCCTCCTGTAATTATGCGTTGCTCATTCAGCAGGTTATTGATACCTGCTGTACAGAAAAACCTTAGTGGTTTTTTGTTATACACATTACGGATAGAGAAACCTTTTCCTATAAACACATTCAGGAGCATGGCGGAAGGCAGCCGTTCCTGGTTAATAATCTTATACCATTGCTCGCTTCCTTTTTGAATGCCTTCGAGTGCTTCATAAGTTCTGCGTACAGGATTAAACTCAAGCCACTGCTCATTAAAAAAATTCGTATTCACCTGAAGAAAAAAACTTTTTGCTGTACGGTAGCGTATACCTGTACCAGCTACTTGTTGTGGGGAACCTCCTATTCTGAAATTTTTAGCATACACTTCCATTTTATCCAGCAAGGCCTCATTGTTATCCAGGCTTACCGTTACTGCCTGTCTGCTCGTGTAGCTGTGTAACCCTTTTGCAAAAGCCAGGCTCAGCTCCCATCGTTCATTCAATTCCCAGGAAATGGCCGATTCAATACCTGCGTATTGGCGGTTTATATTGCGAATGGCATAGTTCACAAAATTTCTATACCCGTCATGATAAAACGTAAGCACATTCATACCATTTCGCGAAATAGTATGGTAAAGACTTATCCTGGCTTTTAACTTGTGTAATAGTAACTGATACATCATTTCAACACTAAATATTGTTTCACTCATTACTTGTTCCTGTCTGGTATCACGCATACGCGGGGCGATATATACATTGTCAAACAAAGGCGCTTTGGTTTGTGTATGAACTAAAAAACCAAGCGTATGTTTTGCATGCAGTTTGAACCTAAGGCCTATTTTTAGCGTAGGATCAAAAAAATGACTGGCTACCGACGCTCCTTTTGAATGTCGTGGGAAAAGACCGTTACGAACCAACCCTTTCCGGTTAAACTCCGTTTTTGAAAAACGAAAACCAAGTAGATAATCAATTTTCTTTGTAACATATTCTGTTTGTGTCCATAGGCTGGTTAATACAACGGTTGAGAGGTAATCATACCCATATCGGTCGCCTTTACGAAGTATGCGATTGGGTTGATCGATATCAAATTGAAGAGCCTGCTGATTTGCAGGAAAATCATTTTCTGCAAACTGGTTCCAGTTAACATGAAAATCTGCACCCAATAAATCATACACTGTTTTATACTGATGATTTTGCTGGTAACTGAATTGAAATCCTGCAGCTATGCTCATATTATTTTTCCATCTTGCCTGATAATGACTACTCAGCAACCATCTTTTTGTATTTATTACTCTTTGTTCCAATAAATAATGTGCTCTTTTCCCTGATATGGATTCACCTGTGCCGTTTACATCATCAATCCGTTCAAAAGAGTTACTATTGATGGCATATAGTTGTTGCCAGTTAATCTGTTGCAGCTCTTTATTCCCTAACAACATATCAGTTACCTGATTGCGTAATAAACTATCTGTTTGGTGTGCCGGCAGGTAGCGATAATAATCCGGTCGCGGATCTGCAGCCTGGTACCAATCTAATCCTGTATCTGTTCTTGTTCCCATTACCGCACCAATACTGGTAATCCATGCCGACTGGTTATCAGGGTTCCATTCATAAGAAAGAATAGCAACAGGCATGTGCTGAGCCGTTAATGCAGCATTTCGTTTCCGGCCTTGTTGGTAGCCCCAATTGGGATTATACCTGATACCCAATAAATCTGTTACCGGTGCAGTTACCGCAGCCTGTTTTCCATATTGTTGGATGGAGCCAAAAATGATGAGTGATAATAAGCCTGCTTTTCTGAGTTGTTTATCGATGGCTGCATAGTAGGCTCCTGACTGGTATTCGCATCCTGTTCTGTAGCCTTCTGTAGCCATCCGAATATTTGCTGATGCTGCCCATGACCAGCCTTTTTTATTGGTTTCTGTAGCATAAGAAAAATGATACCTGTTGGTGTAGCTGCGATTGGATCTTGCATAACCCCACTGCAACTGTTTTCGTTGTGCAAGTGTCCGCAAATCGTTACTGGTAGTAATGCCTGCATCGCCCAACCAGTTATCCTGGAAACGATGAGCCGCAAAATCAATACTGCTTCTCATTACTGGTGAAAGACCATTCCATAATGACCATGCGGGATTACCCTGTTGAAGATCGTTAAACCATAAACCATTAATGAGTGCTCCTGAAAGAGATGCATCATACCCTCGATACCTGTAACGCATAGCGCTGAACTGAAATGAGGCCATTTGCAGGAATACATCTTTCTCACCATATAATGCCGATACAATAGCCGATGTTGTACCTCTTTCCTGTTCATTCATCAATATAGCATCTGCTTCTACCGATTCCTGACTGAGTAAAAGCTGTAGTAAACTGCTATCGTATTTCGATGGAAGTGTATCCGTTTTGCATGGAGAGGCGGCTACTTCTAAACAAAATGCTAAATGGGCTACAAAAAAAATAAACCGGATCATACAAATCATTTCTTCCAAAATAGAAAGTGCAAAAACAAATTGTACTACCAGTGATCATTTTTGCGGGAAATACGGTCATGAAAAAATGTATTTAGCGTAATAAATACTCAACTTTTATCATGAAAAAACTACTCTTCATTCTGAGCGTACTACAATTCTCTCTAAGCGCTTCGTCACAAGTAAAGAGATATCAGGTAGCGGTGATTGGTTTTTACAACCTTGAGAATTTGTACGACACCATCGACAACCCATTGATCAATGATGATGATTTCACCCCAACTGGTGTGAAAAAATATGGTACTGCTATTTTTAAAGACAAGCTAACTAAATTAGCTAAAGTGATTAGTGAAATAGGTACTACTTATACAGACAATGGTTTGAGCATATTAGGTGTAGCTGAAATTGAAAACGATACCGTACTTCAGTTTCTTGTTCAGCATCCGGTATTGCAGAAAAGGAATTATCATATTGTACATGCTTCATCGAAAGATGCAAGAGGTGTTGATGTTGCTTTGATTTATAACCCTGCCTATTTTATTCCGATTGAAGCACAGAAATTATTTGTGGCTTTACCGAGCAATAGTAAAGATGGATATTTTACAAGAGACATTTTATACTGTAAAGGTCTACTGCATACAGATACGGTACATATATATGTAAGTCACTGGCCGAGCAGAAGAGGTGGTCAGGAAAGAAGTGATCCGGCTCGTATGGCGGCGGCTGGCGTATGCAGAAAACATATTGATTCGATCCAGGCAAAAAATCCTGCAGCTAAACTGATTGTGATGGGCGATATGAATGATGACCCCGGCGACGAAAGCATCAGGGAGGGATTGAGGGCCAAAGCAAAAAAAGAAGAATTAAAACCGGGTGATTTATTCAATCCCTGGGGTAGCTGGTTGCAAAAAGGAGTGGGTACCCTCGCTCATAAAGATCGCTGGGGTTTATTTGATCAGGTCATGCTTTCTCAGAGCTGGCTCGATAAAACCAGTGCTGGTTTCCATTTTTTCAGGGATCATATTTTTAATCCTCCCTACCTGGCCGAATACAGCGGAAGGTTTAAAGGCTACCCTATGCGTACCTGGGAAGGAAACCGGTATAGGGGTGGCTATAGCGACCATTTTCCGGTTTATATGGTTTTTTTGAGACATATAGCTGATTATCAATGAGTCTGGAAGACCGGAAGTCGGAAAGTCCGAAGATTATACCTTTGCAAAGCAAAATTAACCCGGAGTCCCGGAGTCCCGGAGTCCCGGGGTCCCGGACTTTTCCTTTCATTATTTCCCTCCAATGCCTTACCTTTGCAGCCCCAAATCTGTTATTGGCAGATTTCCTCCCGACAGCATTGTTGGGGGAATCCACTGGGAAAAACCAATTTAAAAACCTAAAAATTCAGGTAATGAGTAATTACGAATTGATGGTGATTTTCACTCCGGTACTGTCTGAGGAAGATTTCAAAGCTTCTCAGAAGAAGTACGAAGACTTCATCAAAGAAAATGGTGGGTCTACCGTATTCAGTAACCCATGGGGTTTAAAATCACTAGCTTACCCAATCCAGAAAAAAACAACCGGTATTTACTGGATACTGGAGTACAGTGCACCAACCGATCTCAATGAAAAATTGAAGATCCAGCTTTTACGTGACGAGCAGGTAATGCGTCACATGGTAACCAAACTCGATAAATACGCCGTCGAGTATAACTACAGAAAAAGAAATGGCGGATTTGCTGTAACTGAAAAAACGGAGGGTTAATCATGGCAAAGAATGAAATAAAATACCTGACCGCTATCAAACAGGAGAAGCCAAAGAAAAAATTCTGTCGCTTCAAAAAATATGGCATTAAATACGTTGACTACAAAGACATCGATTTCCTGAAAAAATTCATCAATGAGCAGGGTAAATTATTACCACGCCGTTTGAGCGGGAACTCGCTGAAATACCAGCGTAAAGTATCTGATGCAGTTAAAAAAGCTCGCCAGATGGGGCTTTTACCATATGTAACAGATCTTTTGAAATAAAAATCAAAATTCAAAAGCCAAAAAACATTTTCTGACTTTTGAATTTTGGTTTTTGAATTATCATTAATTAGTCACCTTCCCTAATCCCGGCAAGATCGGGAGACAGTCTGGCCTCAGGCAAGACTGGGCTCTTGGGAACTAAACAAACAATCATGCAAGTAATTTTAATTCAGGACGTAGACAACCTGGGTGGTCGTCATGAACTGGTAAACGTTAAAAACGGTTATGCCAGGAATTTTCTGATCCCACAGAAATTCGCTGTAGAAGCAAACCCTTCTAACCTCAAACAACTGGAAGAGCGTTTGAAAGTACAGTCGAAGAAAGAAGCAGCTATGCTCGCTGAGATCAATAAAGTGATCGATGTGTTGAAAGCAGCTCCTGTAAAACTGGGTGCCAAAACCGGTACGAGTGGTAAAATATTCGGAACCATTACTTCTCTGCAGATCGCCCGTGCTATCCGTGACCAGAAAGGTTATGAGATCGACCGTAAGCGTATCAGTATTGTGGATGATGTAAAGGAACTGGGTGCTTATAAAGCTTCCATAGATTTTGGTAACGGCCATGTTACTGAGATTGATTTTGAAGTTGTAGGCGAATAATCGTCCTGGAACAAGTTTTTCCAACCCCGATTTCCATTTCATGGTGGAAATCGGGGTTTTTTATACCGATAAATCGGTATTTTTTACTGTTTTTGACCTAAAAAATCCCCGGGGTGAAAAAAACTTGTCAATCCCCCAAATTCCCTATCTTCGATAGTCCAATGAAAGGTCTTCCATATCTCAGAACGTTTTTACGTAAATGTTTCAGGGTTTTTGGTTACTGGTTTCTCATTGGTTTTTGATCACTTAATTTTTAAAAAGAACATGAACATTTACGTTGGAAATCTGAACTGGAACATGACCAGTGACGATCTGCAGAACCTGTTTACTCCCTATGGTGAAGTAACGAGCGCCAAAATTGTTACCGACAAATTCAATAACGACCGCAGCAAAGGTTTCGGTTTCGTTGAAATGTCTGATGATGAGGCAGCCCGTACCGCAATCAGCGCCCTGCACGACACAGAAGTGTTGGGTCGTAAGATCGTGGTAAACGAATCTACCCCACGCCCTGAAGGTGAAAGAGGCGGCTTCAAAAAGAAGAGCTTCGGCGGCGGCGGTGGCCGTGGCGGATTTGGTGGTGGTGGCGGAAACCGTGGTGGCGGCGGTGGCGGATACAACCGCGATCGTGGTAACGGCGGTGGTGGTGGATACAACAGGTATTAATCTACTACAACTACACAATCTTGAAACCCCGGCAGTTTAACTCGTCGGGGTTTTTTTATGTGCTGAACTTACTATTGTCAATTGTTGCCAATTCTTTAATTTGGAGCAATGAATACAGCATCTGTTATAAAAGCCCCTGTTGCAGGTTGTATGCGTTGGGGGAAATGGGGTGCCGGTTTTTCAACAGCAGAATACCGGCAAATGATTGAAGACTGTCTCGAAAATGGTATCACAGCTTTCGACCATGCCGATATATATGGCGATTATACCACAGAAGCAGAATTTGGTGCCGCCTTAAAAGAAGCTCCTTCGTTAAGAGCTCATCTGCGCATCATCAGTAAATGTGGTATACAGATGCTTACAGAGAACAGACCCGCCCACCAGGTAAAATCTTACAATACATCTGCTCAGCATATCATCAGTTCTGTAGAACAATCGTTAGAACATTTTGGAACCGATCACCTGGATCTTCTACTTATACATCGCCCAGATCCATTAATGAACCCGGTAGAAGTTGCCGGAGCGATTGAACTTTTAAAGCAGCAGGGTAAAATTCTGCAGTTTGGTGTATCTAATTTCCATCCTCACCAGGTAGAAACATTACTGAAATATACCAGAATAGAATATAACCAGCTTGAGATTTCCATTCTTCACCTGCCCCCTTTTACCAATGGTATGCTCGATCATTGTATGCAATACCAGATTGTGCCCATGGCATGGGCCCCGCTTGGCGGAGGAATACTGAATGACGATAGTCATCCAAGATTCAGAAGTATAGTAAGTACAGCTACCTTATTGGCAGAAAAATATGAGACCGGAGTGAATGAAATTCTATTAGCCTGGTTGCACCGCCATCCTTCGGGTATTTTACCCGTTATTGGTACTACTAAAATTGAACGGCTTATACAGGCTAAAAATGCAGCAGGTATATTACTGGAAAGAGAAGACTGGTTTAAATTATTAGCTGCCTCTACTGGTGAAGAAGTGGCTTGATTGTTAAGTTATATCAGACCAAGGGCAGTCTTACAGAAAAAACAGTGCCTTCTCCTTCTTCACTTTCGACGGTTATTTTCCCCTTGTGCTGTTCCACAATCTGTTTACAAATAGACAGTCCCATACCAAATCCTTTTTCCCCTGCCGTACCACTCCTTTTTCCATGGCCAAATAAATCAAAAATACTGTCCTGTTTTTCATGTGGTATTCCAATACCATGATCGGTTACAGTGATAAGTGCAAAATTGGGTTCTTTTCTGGTTATTACTATAATCTGTGAATGCTCAGGGCTGAATTTAATGGCATTCATAACCAGGTTGCCCAACACCCTTTCAATACGATCGGTATCAATAGTTACAGGTAAATCCTCTGCACAATATTGCACATTGACCCTTATTTTTTTTTGTCTTGCACGAAACTCAAATGAAGGATACCACTCAGTTAGTTGCTGATTTAGTTCTACTGTTTTCAACTGTCCATCTGCACTGTTATTTTCATTGTGCTGAAGTAGGTCGTTAATAAGCATAAGGGCACTGTGCGATGCATGATCGATGAGTGCAAAAAGTTTCTGTTGTTCCTCTTTTGGAAGTTCTTCGGCCTGCATTAGTTTAGTGATACCTGAGATATTAGAAATAGGTGTTCGCAGGTCGTGAGCAACGGTTCCCAGAATTCTTTCTTTTTCATCTTTTGCAAACCTTAGTTCCATATTGGTGCTCTCCAGCTGGTACAGGTTTTTAAAATAGATGGTTTTGAAATACAGTAATGCCAGTATGAAAAGAAGTAATGGCAGAAACATTTTTAGGCAGGTAGCAATAATTTCCGGTATGGGTAATTGTTCCAGGTTCGGGGTATATGACAGGCGGAGCAGAACAAAAACAGCTGCGGTACTCATTGCATAGAGCAGGTAATGCCAGTCTTTATCGAAAAGAATGATGGCCGCTAAAATCATCAACAGGAAACGGTATTCACCTGAGTTATGATAAATATAGGAAGCGATCATTGATAGAACGGTAAGAGATATCAATACAAACACCCTTAACTCTTTGTACCTACCCTTAAGAGATACCCAAAGCGCAATACTAAAACTAATTAGCTGTGCCATGTTTACGACTGCAGGGAGATAGGCCGAATGGGTAAGGTTAATAATAAGGGATAG
This sequence comes from Sediminibacterium sp., assembly GCF_019264485.1. GTDB lineage: Bacteria > Bacteroidota > Bacteroidia > Chitinophagales > Chitinophagaceae > Sediminibacterium. Next base: position 1,554 of record NZ_JAHVAA010000003.1, on the reverse strand, counting down.
AATGGCAAAGGGAGACCCAATGAGAATAAAAAGGTTAAACATGTATGCCCTCTGTATTTCAATAAAAGAGGTATCATCATGTACACCTGTGCGTAAAAATTTCTGAAAAAGGTTGAGTTTCTTTTCCTGGGTCATTGGATATATATAGGGGCAGACTGTAAAGTAATGAAATTAGCAACAATAAAAGTGTAATGAGGAAATAAGATGGGTAAGAAAGAAGCAAGAAACAAGGGACAGGAGGAGTAGTTGAAAAAACACACTATCTCAAAAACTGTGTAAATAGCAAAAAACGGGGTTATCAACTCCACTTTTTTAATTTCAACCCATACACAGTTATGGAGCCGAAACGTTCACAAATATCTTGACAATCTGTTTTTTTGACGCCTTGTTCCCTTGATCATTTATGTTGATATATGAAACAAAAAAGCCTCACTGAATAAACAGTGAGGCTTCAATAAATATGGCAGCTACCTACTCTCCCAGCAAAATGCAAGTACCATCGGCCATGGGGGACTTAACTTCTCTGTTCGGAATGGGAAGAGGTGAACACCCCCGGCAAAACCACCATAAGATTTTAAATCATGGTAATAAACCAGTGACAATAATTTACATATTGGGAAGGAAGTAATAACAAGAAAAAAAATAAAGCTTACGGGCAATTAGTACTACTTGGCTTTGCTGTTACCAGCTTTACACCTATAGCCTATCAACGTCATAGTCTTTGACGACCCTTAAAAGTAAACTCATCTTGTGGAAGGTTTCACGCTTAGATGCTTTCAGCGTTTATCCTGTCCGTGCATAGCTACTCTGCATTGCACCTGGCGGCACAACAGATACACCAGCGGCACGTACGACCCGGTCCTCTCGTACTAAGGTCATGTCCACTCAATTTACTAGCGCCCACCACAGATAGGGACCGAACTGTCTTGCGACGTTCTGAACCCAGTTCACGTGCCACTTTAATCGGCGAACAGCCGAACCCTTGGGACCTTCTCCAGCCCCAGGATGTGACGAACCGACATCGAGGTGCCAAACCTTACCGTCGATATGAGCTCTTGGGTAAGATCAGCCTGTTATCCCCGGAGTACCTTTTATCCTTTGAGCGATGGCCCTTCCATGCAGAACCACCGGATCACTTTAGCCAGCTTTCGCTCCAGCTCGACGTGTTTGTCTCACTGTCAAGCACCCTTTTACTAATGCGCTCTACGTACGATTACCAACCGTACTGAGGGTACCTTTGCGAGCCTCCGTTACTTTTTAGGAGGCGACCACCCCAGTCAAACTACCCACCATGCAATGTCCCCTTGTTCAGGGTTAGGTTCTAAGCAACAAAAGGTTGGTATTTCAACGATGACTCCACAATGCCTGGCGACACTGCTTCAAAGTCTCCCAACTATCCTACACATTTGTTGCTCAAAATCAATGCAAAGTTGTAGTGAAGGTTCACGGGGTCTTTCCGTCCCGTGGCGGGTAACCGGCATCTTCACCGATACTACAATTTCACCGGGCTCGTGGAGGAGACAGTGTTCAACTCATTAGACCATTCGTGCAGGT
>NZ_JAHVAA010000015.1 GCF_019264485.1 Sediminibacterium sp. | reverse complement strand
CGATCAGTGCAGGAACCTTAAGTGGCAGTTTAAGTACATCAGCACAGAACAGCATTACGAACCTTGCGAACGTAAATAGTCTGACTGCTACGAATGCCAATATCACAACTGCGAATATTACGAACCTTACCGGTCTTACTACGATTGCTATCAGCGGAACGATCAGTGCAGGAACGGTTAGTGCTACTACAGGTAATTTCACAAATGTGAATACAACTGGCACTATTTCAGGAGGAGTATTGAGTGCTTCATTAAGTACCAGTGCACAGAACAGCATTACAAACCTGGCTAATGTTTCAGCGATAACTACAACTACGGCCAGTATTACCAATGCGAATATTACCAACCTTACAGGGCTTACTAACCTGAGTGTTTCTAATACTTTACAGGCAGGAACTGTAAGCGCAACCAATGGTAATTTCTCTACCATAAATACAGGTGCCATTACTGGTCTTACTACTTTAGCAGTAACCGGTACTATACAGGGTACAACTGTAAGTGCTACTACAGGTAATTTCAATACTGTAAATGCAACCGGTACGATCAGTGCAGCTACTTTGAGTGGTGCATTAAATAATGCGCTGAGTGTATCGAACGGCTTACTTGCGAATAATGCAACAAGCACTATCTATAATGGCTCTGCAGCAGTTACACTGAAAGTTGATACAAGTATTATCGGTACAAGGGCCAGAATGGATAGCTTGGCGATGCGTAAATTCAATGTGGCCGATACAATCATCTTTAATAGTCGTATCAAAACAACCGATACAGCTCAAATGCTGAATGGTGCAGAATTTGCCTCAGAAATACCAAGAACAGGTTATGCCCGTTATGGTCATGTAATTAAGTATAAGGATGTAGATTCTGTAATGTCGCCGATCTACCTGAAAATTTCAGATACAAGCCTGATGCTTACTCCTTATCTCGACCGGTTGAATATTTTTGAAGCAGATTCATTCCCGGCCGTACAAAGCAGGATACAAACCAAATCACCGCTGGCAGGGTCGAGCGCATTAATAACAGTTGGTACCATAACAACAGGTACATGGAGTGCAACGATTATTGATCCTTCGAAAGGTGGTACGGGTGTGAATAACGGATCGCGAACCATTACGCTGGGAGGTAACCTTACAACCGCAGGTGCGTTTAATACTACCTTTACTACAACGGGTACAACCAATGTAACATTGCCAACAGCAGGTACATTGGCTACATTGTCGGGAACGGAAACGCTGACCAATAAAACAATTAATGCATCCAATAATACGCTGACCAATATTACAGGGTCATCGATATCTGCAAATACTATTACGTTCGGTAATTTCCAGCAGATTACTACAACCACTTTGTTAGGAAGGAGTACGGCTGGTACGGGTAATGTTGAATCCATTTCTATTGGGGCCGGCTTAACATTGGCAGGAGGTACATTAAGTGCGTCTGGCGGAGGCGGAGGTGGAACCGTAACATCAGTAACAGTGAGTGGTGCCAACGGAATAGGAGTATCAGGATCACCAATTACAACGAGCGGAACCATTAGCTTGTCGTTAGGAGCTATTACACCAAGCTCTGTAAATGCAAGTGGAACTATAACCGGCTCTAACCTTACAGGTACCAATACAGGTAACGTTACACTTGCAGGTGAAAACTACCTGTCATTAAGTAATCAACAGATTACTGCTAACGCTATCAACCTGTCTGGTACAAATGTTACAGGCACACTCGCTGCTGCAAGATTCCCGGCATTAACGGGTGATGTAACAACTTCTGCAGGATCACTGGCTACCACACTTGCAAATGATGCGGTGACTACCAGTAAGATATTGAACTCAAATGTTACATTATCGAAGATCCAGAATATTGCTACCGCAACTTTCCTGGGTAGAAATACGGCAGGATCAGGTGTAATTGAAGAGCTTTCTCCTGCAATTGCAAAATCAATGCTGTCACTCAGTAAAACAGATGTTGGATTAGGAAATGTGGAGAACACTGCTCTTTCAACCTGGGCCGGTAGTACCAATATTACCACATTGGGTACCATTGCAACTGGTACCTGGAATGGTAATGTGATTAACCCAACCTATGGTGGTACAGGTGTAAACAATGGTTCAAGAACCATTACATTAGGTGGTAACCTTACAACCAGTGGTGCATTTAATACTACATTAACTGCAACGGGTGCTACCAACGTAACATTACCAACAACCGGTACTTTGGCTACACTGGCTGGTACTGAAACCCTAACGAATAAAACCATTGATGGCTCAAACAATACAATCAGTAATGTTCCTGCCGGATCACTTTCAGGAACTACACTGGCTTCGAATGTGGTGTCGTCTTCTTTAACATCAGTTGGAACGATAACAACAGGTACATGGAACGCAACGGTAATCAATCCAACCTATGGTGGTACCGGCGTTAATAACGGAGCGAATACTATTACAGTTGCCGGTAACGTGAATCTTTCAGGTGCATTCTCTACAGTAGGTGCTGATGCAGTTATTTTAAATACTACTGCTGCTACAGATATCACTTTACCAACAACTGGTACGCTGGCAACATTAGCGGGTACAGAAACTTTAACCAATAAGCGTATCACCAAGCGAGCAGTAACTGGAGGAGTAACCGGATCTTTAACTGTTGCAAGTGATAACACCGATATTTATATCGTTGAAGGTGCAACTGGTGCATTAACATTTGCTGTTCCTTCAGGTACACCTACACAGGGGCAAACGCTGATTATCAGGATACAGGATAATGGCACGGCACGCGCACTTACATTTACAGGTGGTGCAGGTGGTTTCAGGGCAAGTACTGATATACCTTTCCCCACAACAACTGTAATCAACACTACCATGTATCTTGGCTTTATTTACAATACCACTGATAGCAGATGGGATCTGGTTTCAAGGGTAGATAATCTTAACTAAAGTTCGATATAATCATTATACTAACAGCCCTTCGATATTTCATTGAAGGGCTGTTAGTATTAACTTCTTACATTGTGTTTTAATCTCGTTTTAATGCTATTCTAATGTTATTCTAATGTATTTTTGAGTCATGAGACTAAAGTCTCTCGTCTCAACTAAATGAAGAAACTGCCAATTATAATATTCTTAATAGTTCCTTATATAAGTTTTTGTCAAATCACTTATATAAATAGTGCATCTAATCCTGCTGATAACGGAACATTAGGTGTTACTCCCGTAGCCGTTACGCCACCAACAATGCAAGCAGGCGACCTTGTGTTAATGTTTGCCTATGTAAGAAATACAACAGCCACCATGACAATATCAGTTACAGGTGGACAGGTCTGGAGTGAACAAACCGCATTAAGTAATACAAATATCGGTGCCAAACTATTTTGGTGCAGGTATAATGGTACCTGGGCAGCTAACCCTTCTGTTGCTTTTTCTAATGCAACTTCTACAACGGTAGTTATGCATGTTTTTCGACCCACAAAACCTTCACTAAGATGGGCAATTGAAGCAAATCAAGTTGAAACAGATTTTGTAGCACCAGCAAATCCATTTACGGTAACTATTACAGGCAGAACAACACGCATACCCAGTTCGGTAACCATTGCTGCATGGTTTACAGCTGATGATAATTCCTGGGGAACTTTAGCAGGAACAGGTTGGGTTGTTACTGGTGCCGCGCAGTACAGAAATTTGAATGGCACCGATGTTAGTGGGACCTTTGCACATAATATCAAAACAACTGCTGGAGCTACAAATAATGTAAGTAAAAATCAGACAGTAAATGGTGGTGATCTGGGTACGGCAATGATCATTACTTTCTTCGAAATGGCTCATGGAATGTCTGCATTGATTTTAGATTAAACTGTTTATAGTTTAGTTATAATTCGTTAATTGTAATAATAGTCATCTAACACTATTCTAATTTAATTCTAATCTTATTCTAATCTCTACTTAATGGTCGTGAGTCAATATTACATTGACTAAATCCGGCAAAGTGAAAAGACTCTTGTCCATAACCTCATTGCGCCTATACATGGCAGCTGTAATGATTTTCTTGAGTAATATTGTTTATTCCCAGATATCTTATATAAACAGTGCTTCTAACCCGGCAGATAATGGTACCTTAGGAGCAGCAACGGTAGCTGTTACACCCCCTACTATGCAAACAGGCGATTTGGTATTAATGATTGCCTATGTAAGAAATACAACTGCTACCATGAATATTTCGGTTACAGGTGGACAAACGTGGAATGCAGAAGCTGCCATTAGCAATACCAATGTTGGGGCAAGACTCTTCTGGTGCAAGTATAATGGCACATGGGCAGCCAACCCTTCAGTTGCTTTTTCAAACTCAACATCTACAACAGTGGTGATGCATGTCTTCAGACCCACAAAAGCCTCATTGAGATGGGCTATCGAAGCCAACAGGGTTGAAACCGACTTTACTGCACCTGCTTCACCTTTTACTGTTTCCATACCAGGAAGAACTACAAGAATTCCAAACTCTGTAACCATTGCTGCATGGTTTACAGCCGATGATAATACATGGGGAAGTTTATCAGGTACAGGCTGGACAGTTACAGGAACGGCACAGTACAGGAATACTAATGGTACTGATATAAGTGGAACTTTTGCTCATAATATTAAATCAACTGCAAGTGCAACCAATAACGTGAGCAAAAATCAGGCAACTTTAGGAGGCGATCTCGGAACTGCAATGATTATTACTTTTTATGAGATAGGGCATAATATGCCAAGGATGGTTTTGGATTGATGAATCTTAATTTTTTACTCTAACCTATATATAATGTTATTCTAATCTCTCTTTAATGAGGCATTAGCAACTTGCAGTTGCTAAACTCAGGGAGATTATCAAGACGATTTTTTTCATACTGCTATTTTTTTCACTAACAGCATCAGGACAAATCACGTATTTCAATAGTTCAGCTAATCCAACTGATGCTGCTGCTGCTTCATTGGCCTCAGCAACAGTGGCTGTTACCCCACCCGCATCAATGCAGCAAGGTGATCTGGTAATTATGATTGGTCAGAGAAGAGCTTCTAATATTACACTTACTGTAGTCGAAACGGGTGGGCAGACTTGGAATGCATTACCAGTATTAACAGGAACAACCAATGTTTCACCAAGAATTTTTTGGTGCAGGTTTAATGGTACATGGACTGCCAACCCTTCAGTTGGTATGACAGCATCATCTACCAACACAGTAGTAATGCATATATTCAGACCACCCGGAAGAAATTATTCATGGGCAATTGATGTGGCTCAGGCAACAACAGCTCATGCAGCTGCAGCCAGTATTACAAGAACAGGTGTAACAACTATCAGACCTAACACGGTTACACTCGCTGCATGGTTTACTGCTGATGATAATTCCTGGGGTGCACCTTCCGGAGGATGGACAACAGCAGGTTCTGGACAATATAGAAACACGGCAGGTACTGACCAGAGTTCTACGTATGCTTATCAGATTAGAACCACCGCAGGGGCAACAGGCGATGTAGCAAAAAGTCAAACTGCTAATGGTAATGATGCTACCCGATCTGCAATCGTAACGTTTTATCCTTACCGTACAAATATGCCAGCCTATATGTTGGAATAAATATCTCATACAACATCTGCTGATAACTTTTCTCAGCTGTTTATTTCCTAATACGATTTTAATTTATTACTAACGAGCCTCTAATTAGTGGAGTATAATTTTGTTTTAGTTTTTTAAATGAATTCAATTTCCTATATCATTCTGAACATGATATAATTTTTGTTAAAAGCTATACCCTGTGCATGTAGTTACAAATAAAAACTACTGCATGAAATTTTTACTATCATTTTTTTTATTACTTCCATTTATCGGATATGCACAGATTGAGTATCACGACAGTAATTCTAATCCTGCTGATAATGGGTCATTAAACAATGCAACTCCTGCTGTTACACCACCGGCAGATATGGAAGACGGAGATCTGATATTACTTATTGGTCAAAGAAGAGTTTCCAATATTACCTTCACTATCAGTGCAACGGGTGGGCAGGACTGGAACGCTTTACCCGCACTTACCGGAACTGCGAATGTTTCGGCACGTATTTTCTGGTGCCGCTTTAATGGTACGTGGACAGCAAACCCTTCTATCAGTATGAGTGGAACAGGAGGGAACACCATTACAATGCACGTATTCAGACCCCCCAGTCGAGGTTATGCATGGAAACTGGATGTAGATCAGGTACAAACCGGATCGGCTGCTGCTGCAACCATAACAAGAACAGGTGTTACAACCGACAATGCAAACACTGTTACACTTGCTTCATGGTTTACCGCTGACGATAATTCCTGGGGTAATTTAAATGATATTAGCGGAACCGGATGGGCTGTTACCGGAAATGCTCAATACAGGAACAGGCAAGGGACTGATCAGAGTGCAACATTTGCACATCTTATTCGCACAACTTCAGGGGCAACAGGGAATGTATCAAAACAACAAACAGCCAATGGAAATGATGCTACAAGAACAGCTATTGTAAGTTTTTACTGCTATAGAACCAATATGCCTTTGTTTATGTTTTAGGTGTATTAAACTGTTAATTTAAGTATCGGGTTAATAATATCTGCAACTGATTGTTTATCTTGTATTTTCATTTACGGTCATAAGATGAAAATAATTTTAACCCTTCTGTTTTCTCTGTTTTTAGTATTTGGAAATGCCCAAAAAAACACACCTAAAACTGTTCCTGCTAATACTGCAATAAGATTGACTAATATCAAAGACTCTCTTCAGTATGCTATTGGTGCATTTCTCGCTCAATGGGTAAATAATCAGGGCTTTCTTATTGAAAATCCCACTTTATTTATTAAAGGAATGGATGATATTTTCCAAAATAAGCCGAGGATGCTCCCGGATTCCATCATCAGTCCTCTTATTACAGCCTACCAGCGCATTACCCAGAAAGATAGAGCATATAAACTTGAACAGCAATTGTTCACTAATATCAAGCAAAGACCTGGGCTGGGTATTTTTCCAAATGGTGTTCATTACTTTATTCTGCGGTCAGGGCAGGGGCCCCGGCCTGTGTCTGCCGATTCTGTTGTAGTAAATTTAAAAGGCTCACTTGCAGATGGAACGGTTTTTGAAGATACCTATAATAATAAAATTCCACAGTCGGTATTATTGTCACAACTGATTCCAGGTCTTTCTGAAGCGATTCAGCAGATGGCTGTGGGAGCAAAATGGCAGTTGTATATACCTTCCGTTTTGGCACATGGTGAAAAAGGAGTGTCTGGTAATAACGGTGCTTATCTAATTCCGCCAGGAAGCGCACTTACCTATGAAGTGGAATTAATTGAAATACGATCAGCAAAGAAGTAAAAGCAAATTTTAAGCTAGATTTTATTTATATTGTCTAAATTCTTTATATTTTCGGTATTAATAAACTATTCAAACATGAAAAAAATAGTCTCTACGCTCATATTAGGAGCTTTTATAGCGGGTTCAGCAGGTGCTCAAACAAAAACTGCAGCCGAGATTGCCAAAGAAAAAGCAACTCAGGACTCACTTCAGTATGCACTGGGGGTTTATATGATTAAATCGCTCGAAAAGAAAGGTGTACTCATTAAAGGAGCCATGTTCCAGAAAGCGGTAGATGATGTTCTGACTAAAAAGAAATTAATGATCAGCGAAGCCAGTGCTGAAAAAATGATCAATGTACTGGATGCTGATGTAGCTGGTGTAAAAGGTGTAATGATGGAACAGTCTCTGTTTGCAGAATTGGCTAAACAAAAAGGTGTAATTACCATGCCTAGCGGAGTTCGTTATGCAGTGATTACCCGTGGTACAGGCGTTACACCAGAGCCTGAAGATTCAGTGGTGGTAAATGTAACAGGTACAACACCCGATGGTACCGTTTTTGTTAACTCACAAACAAACCAGGAATCGTTTCTGCTGACAGTGAGTCAACTGGTACCAGGTTTACAGGATGCGGTATTAAGAATGAAAGCAGGCTCTATCTGGAGGGTATTTATTCCTGCAAATCTTGGTTTTGGGGCAACGGGTAATGGTAACACTGTTCCGCCTAATACACCACTTATTTATGATATTGCGCTGGTATCGGTAAGGGCAGCAAAAAAATAAGCTGATATTCACTTACTCAGCCATTAAAAATAGGCGATTTGAGTAGAGTTTAATACAACTCATTCATTTTCAATAAAATATCTCTACTCCGGAATTTATTCCGGAGCTTTTTTTTAGGGGATAATTTAATCCGCAAGAGCCATTCAGCGAATTGGTATTATTCCTACCTTTGCCGCCTCGAAAATGGGAGCCTGTGTTCCCGTTAAAAAAATATTTAAACAAGCACTTTTATGGCTGACTTGAAATTTCAACGCAACTTCGGTATTGCCGCACACATTGATGCCGGTAAAACCACCACTACCGAGCGTATCCTGCGCTATACAGGTATGATTCATAAAATTGGAGAGGTACACGATGGTGCCGCTACCACAGACTGGATGGAACAGGAGAAAGAAAGAGGTATCACCATTACTTCGGCTGCTGTAAGCTGTCAGTGGAACTTCCCTACTGTAAAAGGTAAGGCAGATGCCAACACAAAAAACTATTATTTTAATATCATTGATACTCCGGGTCACGTAGACTTTACCGTTGAGGTAGAACGTTCAATGCGTGTACTGGATGGTCTGATTGCCCTTTTCTCTGCTGTGGATGGCGTTGAGCCCCAGTCTGAAACTGTATGGCGTCAGGCTAACCGTTACAAAGTTCCACGTATCGGTTTCGTAAATAAAATGGACCGTGCCGGTGCCGACTTCCTCATGGTGGTAAATCAGGTGAAGGAAATGTTGGGTGCAAAAGCAGTTCCCCTGCAGTTACCCATTGGTGCTGAAGACAATTTTACCGGTGTAGTTGACCTGATCAAAATGAAAGGGATCATCTGGCACATGGAAACAGAAGGTATGACTTTCGATGAGATTGACGTACCTGCCGATATGAAAGAAGATGTAGAATTCTGGAGACAGAACCTGATTGAAGCTGTTGCTGAGTATGATGATACGCTGATGGAGAAATTCTTTGATGATCCAAACAGTATCTCTGAAGACGAAGTACACGAAGCTATCCGTAAAGCCTGTATCGATCTGAGCATCGTTCCAATGATGTGTGGTTCATCTTTCAAAAACAAAGGTGTACAAACTGCATTGGATGCTGTTTGTCGTTACCTGCCTTCTCCGGTAGATATTGAAGATACCGTAGGTACTGATCCTGATACAGGTGAAACCATTACCCGTAAGCCAAATGCAAAAGAACCATTTTCTGCACTGGCATTCAAAATTATGACCGATCCTTTCGTAGGTCGTCTGGCATTCTTCCGTTGTTATAGCGGTCACCTCGATGCCGGTTCTTATGTATTAAACGTAAGAAGTGGAAAGAAAGAGCGTATCAGCCGTATCATGAAGATGTTTGCCAACAAACAAAATCCGATCGATTTTATCGAAGCAGGTGATATTGCAGCAGCAGTAGGTTTTAAAGAAATCAAAACCGGAGATACCCTTTGCGATGAAAACCATCCGATCACACTCGAAAACATGTTCATTCCTGAGCCTGTAATCGCAGTAGCGGTTGAGCCTAAAACACAGGCCGACGTTGATAAAATGGGTATGGCTATTGCCAAACTGGTAGAAGAAGATCCAACATTACGTGTTAATACTGATGAAGATACCGGTCAGACCATCCTTCGCGGTATGGGTGAATTACACCTGGAGATCATTATTGATCGTATGCGTCGTGAGTTTAAAGTAGAAGTAAACCAGGGTGCTCCCCAGGTTGCTTATAAAGAATCTTTCGGAAATACCATCGAACACCGTGAAGTGCTGAAGAAGCAGTCGGGTGGTCGCGGTAAATTCGCTGATATCCAGTTTGCCATCGGACCTGCTGATGAAGAGTGGCTGAAAGAAAACGAAGGCAAACATTTCCAGTTTGTGAATGATATTTTTGGTGGATCTATTCCAAAAGAATTTATCCCTGCCATTCAGAAAGGTTTTGAAACCGCAATGACTACCGGTGTGTTGGCAGGTTATCCTGTAAACAACATGAAAGTGCGTGTGTTTGACGGAAGTTACCATGACGTGGATTCTGATTCAATGTCATTTGAATTGTGTGCAAAATCTGGTTTCCGTGAAGCTGGTCGTAAAGCCAAACCAACACTGCTTGAGCCAATCATGAAAGTAGAGGTGTTAACCCCAGATCAGTACATGGGTGATGTAACAGGTGACCTGAACCGTCGTCGTGGTATGCTGGAAGGTATGGACAGCCGTGCCAACCTCCAGGTAATTAAGGCGAAAGTGCCATTGAGCGAAATGTTTGGTTATGTAACCCAGCTCCGTTCATTGTCATCTGGCCGCGCCACTTCAACAATGGAGTTCTCACATTATTCTCCTGCGCCAAACAATATTGCAGAAGAAGTAATGGCAAAGAGCAAAGGAAAAGTGAAGATCGAGGAGTAATCCTTGTTCAATAAATTTAAAGCCCCGCAATTTATTTTGTCGGGGCTTTTTTTTGTGAAATGGTGAATGGTGAATGAAAAAATACTTTGCAAGTATACAATACCGTCAATCAAAGCAAAGTTTCCCTTATTGACCATTGACAATTGACCATTGAACATTGACCATTGACCATTGACCATTGACCATTGACCATTGACCATTGACCATTACGCTATTTACAATACTGCGCCAATATATCAGCAGCACCAGGATATTTCTTAGCAACAGCTACCTGCATGGCTCTACAGCCATTTTCTTTATCGCCAGAGTTAATAAGACTGGCACCTTTAAAAAATTCAGATTTACCATCATTGGTAACTTTCATGGCAATTACTTTGTCGAAATAATAAACAGCTTTTTTATACTCTTTCAGGTTATAGTAACAGATGCCTGCATTTTCGAACATGCTATAGCTGAAAGGACTGATATTAATGGCTGCTACAAATTTTCTGGCTGCAGTTGCATTGTCGCCTTTGCCAAAAGCAGCCACCGCTTCATTGTAAACGGCTGTAGCCCTGTTGATGTCATCTTGTGAAGTGTTGCCGGTGACAACTGTATTCATGTTGTTTTGAATCTCTTCTTTTCTTTTCAGTAATGCCTGATAATCAGCATTGGGTATGCTGTTGGCAGGTGGCTTAAACTTAATGAGGGCGCTGTCTGCCATCTTTAAAAGCTCCGGTGTACCTCTTTGTAAGGCATTGAGCATACCCAGTAGATATATTTGCCAGGGGAACTCTTCATTTCTATAATGTGTATACGTTCTAAAAGCTTTTCCTATAGCCGCAGTATCTTTTCTTTTGGCCTGCACAGCAATCAGTGTCTGATAATAGGTATTGGCCCTTGGGCGGTTATAATAAGCTGTTTCAGCATAATATTTTGCGCTGTCGAGTTTGTCAGTAAGGAAAAAAACATTTGCCATCAAGAAATGACTATAGTAAACATACGGATTATAGGGTATTGCTTTTCTTAATAAACGCAATGCTTCATCGTATTTTTTATTCTCTGAATAATATCTCCCAATAATGGCTTCGATGGGTTGCGAAGACGAAGTAAGATTGGGAATAGGGGGGAATAGTTTTGTCACTTCTGAGAGTGGCAGGGTCATGGGTTCATTTTTAAGATCGGGCACCACTTTCATTTGTGCCTTTAAAGAAACATAAGTAAGGTAGGTAACATAAGTTGCCGGGAGTAGCATTAAAATAGTAATGATGCCATACAGCGGATGCCATAAACTGACCGGGGTTTTTACTTCCGCTGTTTCTACTTGTTTTTTTGCCATTATATAAGCTCCCACATTAAAAGCGCAAACCGTGGCAAAGAAAACCTGCATGATGGCTCTTTCAATGGGGAAGTTCAAACCTGCGTCAACCGCATAAACCAATAAAGCAAAAAAGGAGAACAGGGAAATTAGTTTAGTTTCTTCTCTTGCAGCCGATCGCCATGTTCTCAAAGTAAAAATGAATAAACAGAAGTATAGTGAGAGGTATAGAAGCCCGCCGGGCAATCCCAGTTCGGCAGCATGCTCAAGAAAATCATTGTGGGCATGCGCAGGCACGTTTAAATCATTAATATATTCTTTTTCATAGGGAATGGAAGCCAGTTTCCAGTTGCCATAGCCACAACCCATGATCGGGTTTTTGAGTATATAGTCTGCCGCATGTTCCCATAATTTAAAACGATAACTCGACGCATCGTTAGTCAGAGCAATAGAGCTGAAGTTGCTCACTACATTACCATACCTGCTTGCATTATTATTATTATTATTATTATTATTATCCTGTATTGTGGTGGCTTGCGTATATGTTATTTGTGCAATAAAATACGCTGCCAATATGGGTATAAGGAGATAAGCGATTCTGTACAGCAATTTTTCGGTCTCCCTATTTTTAATGTATTGCAACACGCTAAACCCAGCGTAAGCAATGGTAACAAGTATCAGACTTACATAAGATGCACGTGCACTCGCCATAAAAAGCGTGGCAATACCCAAGGTTAGTGCTATCAGGTGAAATACTCTTTCGGCAAGTTTCGAATAATACAATACATATAGTACAAAAGGGATTTTGATGGCTATGCTTGCAGCAAAAATGTTTTTATTACCTGTATTTCCGCTTAAGTTGTAAATGAGTGTCCCTAGGGGGGTATCTGACAGACCGTTGAAAAATTTATTAAAATACTGAACAGATTCAATCATCAGGAAAACAGACAAAATCTGTGCAATTGTCTTGAACAGGTTTTGATTACCTTGAAAAAGCACCGAAATATTAAAAAAAGCAATAACGGTAACAATAAATCGAACATAACAAACCCAGCTCTCAATCTGGTTAATGGCAAAGAAGATGGAAAATCCAGCCAAAATAAAAAGAGCCAGTAATAATTTTGAGAATAACTGTTTGAATATTACCTGTATTTTATCAAAATACAGGTCCTTTCTGGCTAAAATATAGCCGCATGCCAGAATATCCAGTAAAGACAGGTATAGCCATTGTGGGCCCATTACATCTATGGCATCCATATTCGGAACAAAATGGACCCCCATGTATAAAACAAGGATCAGGAAAGGAATCCAGGCGATCTTAGTAGTATTTTTCAGATGTGTAGTCGCATTTTTTTCAGCAGTTTGCTGAACCTGGGTAGGGTAGGCAGGTTTCTTCCGGGCCATAGTTACAATTGAATACCGTGAAATTAATGAATTTAGGAAAGTGATACAGTCAGTAGTGAGTGGGTGAATGTACTCACTACTGACTACTCACTACCCATCTGGCGTACTTTCCAGTCTATGAAACGACAAAAAACCTCTTTTTATTAAAAATCTTTTCAAATTTCTTGACCATTCCAACACAGACCCCTACCTTTGCAACCCCAATACGAAAATTGGGTTTCGACTATGTCTCAACGAATCAGAATCAAATTACAATCTTACGATCATAATCTGGTAGATAAATCTGCTGAGAAGATCGTAAAAACTGTACGCAGTACAGGTGCCGTAGTAACTGGTCCAATTCCCTTGCCTACACACAAGAGAATTTTTACTGTGCTACGTTCACCACACGTAAATAAGAAGAGCCGTGAGCAGTTTCAACTGGCTACTCACAAGCGTTTGCTCGACATCTATACTTCTTCTTCAAGAACTGTAGATGCACTGAGTAAACTGGATCTGCCTTCTGGTGTTGAAGTTGAGATCAAAGCTTGATAAAAGCAGCAAGCTACGGGCTTTGAGCCACGAGCATTAGTTCTTAAAAATTAATCATCTGCCAACTCCCACTTTAAGTAGGGAAGAAAGCAGCTCTGAATAAATAAACGGTCAAAGAGTTGGAGACTGATTTCAAATCAGACATCTGACATCAGCGATCATACATATAAACAGGCCCTTCGAGGTTTGTTTACTTCCGGTACTTCCTCTCCCGATTATATCGGGAAACAACGGAAAAGGTCGGCAGCAAACAAGGATTGAATCCCGCTTCATCGGTGGGATGTCCTCTTTAACCTTGCGGGGCATAAACCGCAAAAACGATGAAAGGTATTATTGGTAAAAAAATCGGGATGACCAGCATCTTCTCGGCCGATGGCAAGCAAACAGCTTGTACCATCATTGAAGCTGGTCCATGTACCGTAACACAGGTGAAAACCCAGGATGCTGATGGTTACACCGCTCTTCAGTTGGCATTTGGCGACAAAAAAGAAAAGCACTCCACTAAAGCTGAGTTGAATCACTTCGCAAAAGCTCAGACCGCCGCCAAAAAATTCGTAAAAGAATTCCGTAATTATTCCATAGAAAAAGCATTGGGAGAAACTGTTACTGTAGACATTTTCGCTGAAGGCGAAAGCGTTGAAGTAGTGGGTACTACCAAGGGTAAAGGTTTCCAGGGTGTTGTAAAACGTCATGGCTTCTCTGGTGTGGGTGAGCAATCACACGGCCAGCACGATCGTCAGCGTGCTCCAGGTTCTATCGGTGGATCATCATATCCTTCACGCGTATTCAAGGGCATGAGAATGGCCGGTCGTATGGGTGGAGACAGGGTGAAAATGAAGGGTCTGAAAGTCGTAAAGATTTTCCCTGAAAAGAACTATATCCTGATCAGCGGATCTGTTCCTGGTCATAACGGTTCAATCGTTTTAATCCAGAAGTAATCACACCTTAATTGAATTGACATGCAAGTAGATGTATTAAATATAAAAGGACAGAAAACAGGCAGAACGGTAGAATTACCGGCAGAGGTTTTCGGTATCGAGCCAAATGATCATGTGATCTACCTGGCTGTAAAACAATACCTGGCTGCAGGCCGTCAGGGTACCCATAAAGTAAAAACCCGTGCTGAAGTACAGGGTGCCAGCCGTAAGCTGCACAAACAAAAAGGTACCGGTGGTTCACGAAAAGGTAATATCCGTAACCCCTTGTATAAAGGTGGTGGTACCATTTTCGGACCAAAGCCCCACGCTTACGATTTCAAATTGAACCGTAAGGTGAAAGATCTGGCGAAGATTTCTGCACTGAGCTACAAAGCAAAAGAAAGTGCTATCGTAGTAGTAGAAGATATTCAGATGGAAGCACCAAAAACCAAGCAACTGGTTGAAGTGATGAAGAACCTGAATATTGCAGATAAAAAAACACTGGTAGTATTGCCAGAATACAATGATAACCTGTACCTGAGCACCCGTAATGTGCCAAATGTTGCCAGCACTTTGTTGGCCGACATCAACACTTATGAAATCATGAATGCAGATGTACTGGTAATCACAGAAAATACCGCCAAAATCTTCGCAGAAGAAGAGGCAGTAGCTTAATCAATTAGAAACGTTTCAACCGAAATACAATGAAACTGAGTGAAGTATTAGTAAAGCCTATTTTAACCGAGAAAGCCAATGCACAGCAGGAAAAGCTGAGAAGATATGCTTTCAAAGTAAACCGTAAGGCGAACAAACTCGAGATCAAAAAAGCAGTAGAAGAATTCTATGGTGTGAATGTAATTGATGTGAATACTGCAGTTGCTCCGGGCAAAAATAAAACCCGCTATACCAAAGCCGGTTTTATCCAGGGTGCGAAACCTGCTTATAAAAAAGCATTCGTAACCGTAGCCGAAGGAGAAGCAATTGATCTGTACGCAAACATTTAACCCAGCCCTGAAGGGGGCATGAGGTAGAATGATAAAGTATGGTAGTTCAACTACCGCAAAAGTTGATTTAAAAACAAAATCTGGTCCCCTTTAGGGGTCGGGGAAAAAGAAAGAAAAATGGCACTTAAGAAGTACAAACCGATGACAGCCGGCACACGCTGGAGAATCGGAAACGCTTATGCTGAGATCACTACCAACAAGCCTGAAAAGAGCTTATTGGAGCCTCAAAAAAAGACTGCTGGACGTAATTTCCAGGGTCGCCGCGCAATGCGTTATATGGGTGGTGGTAGCAAACAACACTACCGTATCATCGATTTCAAAAGAAACAAAAGAGATATTGCTGCTACAGTAGTATCAATTGAATACGATCCAAACCGTACTGCATTTATCGCCCTGTTGCAATATACAGATGGTGAGAAAAGATACATCATTGCTCCACAAGGTTTACAGGTGGGTGCAAATGTAATTGCAGGTGATGAAGTGGCTCCTGAAATTGGTAATGCACTGGCTATGAAAAATATGCCACTGGGTACCATGATTCACAACATCGAATTACAGCCTGGTCAGGGTGGTAAAATGGTAAGAAGTGCTGGTGCTTCTGCACAGTTAGCGAACAAAGAAGAGAAATACGCAGTATTAAAAATGCCTTCTGGCGAATTGCGTAAAGTATTAATCAACTGTTATGCAACTGTAGGTGTGGTATCAAATAGCGATCATAACCTCGAAACTGCAGGTAAAGCGGGTAAAAACCGTTGGAAAGGTATCCGCCCACGTGTACGTGGTGTTGCGATGAACCCGGTAGATCACCCGATGGGTGGTGGTGAAGGTAAGGCTTCAGGTGGTCACCCACGCAGCAGAACAGGTAAGTATGCAAAAGGTGAGAAAACACGTACCAAAGGAAAATCAAGCGATAAACTGATTATCCAGAGAAGAGACGGAAAAAAATTAGCAAAATAATTTGAAAATGTGCTGATTTGAAAATTTGGAAATGAAAGATCCGGATTTTCAGTTCACACAAAACCATTTTCAAATTTTCAAATTTTCAAATTTTCAAATTAACTCATTACTATGGGTCGTTCGATTAAAAAAGGTCCTTACGTAGATGCCAACTTAGAAGGCAAAGTAGAAGGTATGAATGATGGTAAAACAAAGAAGGGTGTTATTAAAACCTGGAGCCGTCGCAGTACCATTACGCCAGATTTCGTTGGGCACACTTTTGCAGTGCACAATGGAAATAAGTTCATCCCTGTTTATGTAACCGAGTTCATGGTTGGACATAAATTAGGTGAATTTGCTCCTACACGCAACTTCAGAGGACACGCAGGAACTAAAAAGTAATAATTAGGTCCGGGGCCAATGGTTGATAGCGGATAGCAGAACCGGGTCAGGATCAGAAACCAATAAAGAAATGGAAGCAGTAGCTAAACTGAACAATTATCCTACAGGGCCGCGCAAAATGCGTTTGCTGGCTGATGTGATCCGTGGAATGGAAGTAGAGAAGGCCTTGGCCATTCTCGAACACCACCCACAGCACAATGCTGTGCCCCTGGCAAAATTGCTGAAGAGTGCTATCAGCAACTGGGAGCAGAAAAACAATGGCGCCAGCGCAGCAGACAGCAGCCTGGTGGTAAAAACTGTATTCGTTGACGGTGGCCGTGTACTTAAGCGTATGCGTCCTGCACCCCAGGGCCGTGGCTACAGGGTACGTAAACGCAGTAACCATGTAACATTAATCGTAGATTCTAAAAACTAATTGTAAAACCACTATATGGGTCAGAAAGCAAATCCAATTGGTAACAGGTTAGGTATCATCCGCGGATGGGAAAGTAACTGGTATGGCAGCAAGAAAGATTATGCCTCCAAGTTAATTGAGGATCATAAAATCCGTACTTACCTGAACGCCCGTATCAACAAGGGCGGTATTGCCAAAATTGTAATAGAGCGTACCCTGGGTAAGCTGATCGTTACTATTCACACATCTAAACCAGGTATTATTATCGGTAAAGGTGGTGGAGAAGTAGACCGTATCAAAGAAGAATTGAAGAAATTAACCGGTAAGGAAGATGTGCAGATCAATATTCTTGAGATCCGTCGTCCGGAACTGGATGCAAATATTGTTGGTGATACCATCGCTCGTCAGATCGAAAACCGTATCAATTTCAAACGTGCTACCAAAATGGCGATTGCTTCTACACTCCGTATGGGTGCTGAAGGTATCAAAATTAAACTGAGTGGTCGTTTGGGCGGTGCTGAGATTGCGCGTAGCGAAGAATTCAAACAAGGTCGTGTGCCCCTGCATACTTTCCGTATGGATATCGATTATGCAAACGTATATGCTCAAACCGTATATGGTAAAATCGGTATCAAAGTATGGATCTGTAAAGGCGAAGTACTCGGTAAACGTGAACTGAACCCCAACTTCGTAGGTGGAAAGAATGATATGAGCGAAAGAAGAAGTGGTGATGACCGTGGCGGACGTGGTGGCGACAGAAGAGATGACCGCGGTGGACGTAGCGGCG
Organism: Sediminibacterium sp.; assembly: GCF_019264485.1. Taxonomy (GTDB): domain Bacteria; phylum Bacteroidota; class Bacteroidia; order Chitinophagales; family Chitinophagaceae; genus Sediminibacterium. Next base: position 250,476 of record NZ_JAHVAA010000015.1, on the reverse strand, counting down.
GTGGAGACAGAAGAGATAACCGTGGCGGAGGCGGAAGAGACAATAGAAGATAATTTGAAAATGTGGCAATTTGAAAATCAAATTTCAATGAGCCAGGAATAATCCAACCATTTTCAAATTTTCAAATTTTCAAATTTTCAAATTGTAATAAATGTTACAGCCTAAAAGAAGTAAACACAGGAAACAGCAGAAAGGCCGCATTCGTGAAGTGGCTAAGCGTGGTACTTCCATATCATTTGGTTCATTCGCACTCAAAGCGTTGGAGCCTATTTGGTTAACCAACCGCCAGATCGAATCTGCACGTCAGGCTATGACCCGTGCCATGAAACGTGAAGGTAATGTGTGGATCCGCGTATTTCCTGATAAAATCATTACCCGTAAGCCACTTGAAGTGAGAATGGGTAAAGGTAAAGGTAACCCTGAATTCTGGGCTGCTGTTGTAGAACCAGGACGCATCATTTTCGAATGCGACGGTGTATCACAGCAGGTTGCTCAGGAAGCTATGGAACTGGCTGCTCAGAAACTGCCAATTAAAACCAAATTCATTGTAAGGAGAGACTTGCAAGCTTAATTTGAAAATCAGGTAATTTGAAAATTTGTCTCTAAAGACTCTTTTGGAGAAAATGTTTTCAGGTTGCCCAAGCAGAGAAAGTAATTTCTAAATTTTCAAATTTTCAAATTTTCAAATTGACCAAAATGGCACACAAAAAAGTTGAATTCAATAAAGGTCTGAAAGATATGAATGTTACAGACCTGAAAGCAAGGATCCAGGAAGATCAGCTCCGTCTGAAGAAGCTGGAATTTGCACATGCAATTTCTCCACTCGAAAACCCGATGACTGTTCGTGGTTTGCGTAGAGATATTGCACGTCTGAAGACAGAACTGAAGAAAAAAGAATTAGGCATATAAAAAACAGCTGCGAGCTGCGAGCCACGAGCTGCGGGCTTGTACAAAATCAAAATGCTCGAATCAGCCTTGGGCTGATCAGAGCTCATAGCTAAAAAAAAAATAACAATGGCTGAAGTAAGAAATTTACGCAAAACAAGGATCGGGGTTGTAACCAGCGATAAAATGGATAAGACCATTACTGTTGCGGTGGAAAGAAAAGTAAAACACCCTATCTACGGAAAGTTCGTAAAGAAAACCACTAAGTTCCATGCACACGACGAAAAAAGCGAGTGTGGTGTTGGCGACGTAGTAAAAATTATGGAAACCCGTCCGCTGAGCAAAACAAAGCGTTGGAGACTGGTTGAAGTAGTTGAGAAAGCAAAATAAAATAGCAGTGGCTAAAGCCACAAGCTTCAAGCTGCAAGCTGCAAGAATTTGAGCTGTAGCCTCTGATAAAATTGATAAAAGTTCAGCATAGGGTTAAACCGAAACTGAAAGCTAAAAGCAAAAACAATGATTCAGCAAGAAAGTAGATTGAATGTAGCTGATAACAGTGGTGCCAAGGAAGTACTTTGTATCAAAGTACTGGGTAACAGTGGACAGGATTACGCCAAGATTGGTGATAAGATTGTAGTAACTGTAAAAGATGCGATCCCTGCCGGTGGTATCAAAAAAGGTACTGTATCAAAAGCAGTTATCGTTCGTACCAAAAATAAATTACGTCGTAAGGATGGTTCATATATCCGTTTCGATGACAATGCGGTGGTATTACTGAATAACTCAGATGAGCCACGTGGTACACGTATTTTCGGACCAGTAGCGAGAGAGTTACGTGATAAAGGATACATGAAGATTATTTCACTGGCTCCGGAAGTTCTTTAATAATAAACAAGCCGTTAGCTATTAGCTGTTAGCTACTGGCGATCGACATAATAATTTTGGTTGGCAATTGCTAACCGCTAAAAGCTAAAAGCTCAAAAAAGATGAGTACAAGATTTAAACCCAAATTCAACATCAAAAAAGGAGATACCGTAGTGGTGATCACCGGTGATGATAAGGACTTGAAAAAGCCCCGCAAGGTGTTGGAAGTTATTGTGGATAAAGGCCGTGTGGTGGTAGAAGGCGTGAATATCGTTACCAAACATACCAAACCTTCTGCACAGAATACAAAGGGTGGTATTGTAAAAGTAGAAGCTCCGATCAACATCAGCAATGTAATGTTATGGGATGCTAAAACAAGTGCGCCTACAAAGGCAAAACGTACCCGCGAGAATGGAAAATTAGTTCGTATATCTAAAAAATCAGGGGAGGTAATCAAGTAATGAGTACTACAAAATACACTCCGAGATTAGCAGATAAGTACAGCAAAGAAGTTGTACCTGCTTTAATGAAAAAGTTTGCTTACAAAACTGTAATGCAGGCTCCTAAACTGGAAAAAATCTGTATTAACCGTGGCGTTAATGGTGCGGTTACAGATAAAAAACTGGTTGATATCGCAGTAGATGAGCTGAACATGATCACTGGTCAGAAAGCAGTTCCTACCATGTCTAAGAAAGACATTTCTAACTTTAAACTGCGTAAAGGTATGCCCATCGGCGCACGCGTTACACTGAGAGGTGAGAAAATGTATGAATTCCTGGACCGTCTGGTATCTGTTGCGCTGCCACGTGTGCGTGACTTTAAAGGTATCAGCGATAAAGCGTTCGATGGTCGTGGTAACTACACATTAGGTGTTACCGAGCAAATCATCTTCCCTGAAATCGATATCGATAAAGTAAATAAAATTACCGGTATGGATATCACTTTCGTAACCACTGCCCAAACAAATGAAGAAGCATATGAGTTACTGAAAGAACTGGGTATGCCATTCAAAGGAGCAAAAAAAGACAATAATTAAAAAGTAACTGGTAGCAGCCGGTTTGTAAAAAGCAAATCCGGAACCTACTCAAATCTAAACATAAAAAAATGGCAAAAGAATCAGTAAAAGCCAGACAAAGAAAGCGCGAGGCAATGGTAGCCCAGTATGCAGAAAAACGTGCCGCTTTAAAAGCAGCAGGTGACTATGCAGGATTGGATAAACTGCCAAAAAATGCTTCACCTGTTCGTCTAAAGAACCGTTGTCAGCTTACAGGACGTCCGAAAGGTTATATGAGATACTTCGGTCTCTCAAGGGTAATCTTCCGCGATATGGCCCTGAATGGTAAAATACCAGGTGTAAAAAAAGCAAGCTGGTAATACTACCCTGTCCCGATCAAGATCGGGAAATTGGTACAAAATTTTGAACACGAATAATTCTAATAAAAATGGTAACTGATCCAATAGCAGACTTCTTAACCAGGATTCGTAATGCACAGATGGCTGGTCACAGACTGGTAGAAATTCCTGCTTCTAATCTGAAAAAACGTATGACAGAGATCCTGTACGAACAGGGTTATATCCTGAAATACAAATTTGAAGATGATAATAAGCAAGGTCTTATCAAGATCGCGCTGAAATACGATCCATCCACCAAACAACCTGCGATCCGCTCTCTGGAAAGAGTAAGCCGTCCGGGTCTGCGTCAATATGCTAAACCTGCCGAGATCAAAAGAGTAATCAATGGTCTGGGTGTGGCTATCCTCAGTACATCTAAAGGTGTATTAACAGATAAGCAGGCAAAAGCACAGAATGTAGGTGGAGAGGTTCTTTGCTACATTTCTTAATTGAATTTGAAATTGTCCTGTCTGACAATTAAGCTTTTTAGTCGGAGCTGAACACGGTCAGGATTTTAGTTGAACAATAAAATTTAAACGACTATGTCACGTATTGGAAAGCAACCCGTAGTTATCCCGGCTGGTGTTACCATTTCGGTAAGCAAGGATAATGTGGTAACTGTAAAAGGACCTAAAGGTGAATTAAGCGAAAACATCGACAGAGATATTATTGTTACTGTAAAAGATAACGAAGTAATCTTTGCCCGTCCTACAGATCAGATTCGTCATCGCGCTATGCATGGTTTATACCGCGCATTGGTAAGCAACATGGTAAAAGGTGTAACCGAGGGTATTAAAAGAGAACTGGAACTGGTGGGTGTGGGTTTTAAAGCAGCCAATACCGGTAACCTGTTAGATCTTGCTTTGGGTTATTCTCACAATATCATTTTCGAAGTTCCAAAAGAACTGAAAGTAGCTACTGTTACTGAAAAAGGTCAGAACCCCAAGATCCTGTTAGAAGGTATCGATAAGCAACTGATTGGTCAGGTAGCAGCTAAACTGAGAAGCTTACGTAAGCCTGAACCATACAAAGGTAAAGGTGTGAAATATGCTGGTGAGATCCTCAGAAGAAAAGCAGGTAAAGCAGCCGGTAAATAACAAATAGTTTATGGTCAATGGATCATAGTCAATGGACTTCAATAAAATGTAAAACAAGCTTCCGGCCGAATCGGAAGTAACAAATAGCAAACAATGGGTAAATTAATTCAAAGGCAAAAAATCAGGTACCGCATTCGCAAGAAAGTGGCAGGTACGGCTACAAAGCCCCGCTTATCTGTATTCAGAAGCAATGCTGATATCTATGCTCAACTGATCGATGACGTAAATGGTCTTACACTGGCATCAGCATCATCTCGTGATAAAGATATTGCTGCTCAGAAAGTAACCAAAATCGAAAAGTCGAAACTGGTAGGTGCCACAATCGCACGCAAAGCCACTGAACTTGGATTGAATACAGTTGTATTCGATCGTGGTGGTAATCTTTACCATGGCCGCGTTAAATCCGTAGCTGATGGTGCAAGAGAAGGTGGTCTTCAATTCTAATCTGCTAACACAATTAATCGTTAGATAAATGTCTAAAGTAAACGTAAATAAGGTAAAAGCCGGTGGCGACATGGAACTGAAAGAAAAAGTAGTTGCCATTAACCGTGTGGTGAAAACCACTAAAGGTGGTCGTACCTTCAGCTTCTCAGCACTGGTAGTAGTGGGTAATGAAAGTGGTGTTGTTGGACAAGGTCTGGGTAAAGCCAAAGAAGTTCAGGAAGCCATTACCAAGGGTATCGAAGATGCCAAGAAAAACCTGGTAAAAGTTCCTGTAATGCATGGAACCATTCCTCACGATCAGTGGGCGAAAGAAGGTGCTGCTAAAGTGTTGATCAAACCAGCCGCTCATGGTGCGGGTGTGATCGCCGGTGGTAGCATGCGTGCAGTACTGGAAAGTGCTGGTGTAACAGACGTACTGGCAAAAAGCCTCGGTTCTGCTAACCCACATAACGTGGTAAAAGCAACCATCAAGGCCCTGAGCCTGTTGCGTGAGCCTATTCAGGTGGCAAAAAGCCGTACAGTAAAGCTGAGTAAAGTATTTAATGGATAATCATTGGTAGATAGTCCATAGCCCATGGTCCATGGTCTATCGACTATGGACTAACTCAATAAAGTAGTTATGAAAAAAATTAAAATCACACAGATTAAAAGCGGTATCGACAGACCAGAGCGTCAGAAGCAAACACTGATTGCCTTAGGTTTGAAGAAAATGCATGCTTCAAAAGAAGTAGAAGCTACTCCTCAGATCCTGGGTATGGTGAATAAAGTGAGCCACCTGGTGAAAGTAGAGGAGCTTAATTAATTTGAAAATTTGAAGATTTGGAAATTTGTCCGCAGGACTCCTTCGGAGAAAATGAGTCATGTATTTGATTCATTTTCCATTTATATTACTCTGAATCTTTCATTTTCAAATTAGCACATTTCCAAATTTCCAAATTAACACGCGAGGGGTGATTCCCCGAAAGTTCAAAATCAGATAAACATGAAACTACACAATCTCCAACCTGCAGCAGGTTCTACACACAAAGAAAAACGTTTAGGTCGTGGTGAAGCATCCGGTAAGGGTGGTACATCTACAAAAGGTAATAAGGGTGGTCAGAGCCGCGCCGGTTACAAAAGTAAAATGGCTCACGAAGGTGGTCAGATGCCTATTCAGCGTCGCGTACCAAAACGTGGCTTTAAGAATAATAACCGTATTGAGTTCGTAGTATTTAACCTGGGTCAGATCGACCAACTGGTTGAAAAATATGGTTTCACTGAATTCAGCCTTGAAAACCTCTACATCAATGGTTTAATCAGCCGTACCGATAAAGTAAAAATATTGGCCAACGGTGAATTGAAAGCAAATGTATCTTTCAAGGTGAATGCGATCAGTGAAAAAGCAAAAACTGCTATTGAAACTGCAGGTGGTAGCGTTGAAATTATCAAGTAATTTTACCGTAACTTGCCAGACGCACAAAGTGCGTCTTTTTTTGGTTTAAGACTATTAACGCTTACAATTGCATTCAAGTGAAAAAATTAGTTCAGACATTAAGGAATATTTGGACGATAGAGGAGCTTCGTAACAAGATTATTGTAACACTTGCACTGGTTCTTACTTATCGTATCGGTACACAGATTGTTTTACCAGGTATCGATCCTGCTAAAATAGAAGCTGCACAGGCATCCGCTCAAAGCAATGGCGGCCTGCTCGGTATCTTCGATATGTTTGCCGGTGGAGCTTTTTCTCAGGCATCTATTCTGGCACTGGGTATCATGCCCTATATCTCCGCATCTATCTTTATGCAATTGATGACCATCCTGGTACCTCAATTACAGAAAGTACAGAAAGAAGGAGACAGCGGCCGTAAAAAAATCAATCAGTGGACCCGTTACCTCACTGTTATTGTAACCGCATTCCAGGCAGGTGCCTATGTGGCTTACCTGAACAGCCCGGGTTATGCTGAAGCAATCATCCCCGCATATGCACCATTCTTCTGGTTCTCTACAGTTATTACCTTAACTGCAGGTACCATGTTTGTAATGTGGCTCGGAGAAAAAATTCAGGATAAAGGGTTAGGCAATGGTACATCTATCATCATCATGGTAGGTATCCTTGCACGTTTACCACAATCGTTAATTCAGGAGTTCAGCGCCAAAGGCGAAAGAGCAGGTGGTGGTTTACTGATTTTCCTGATTGAAATTGCTATCCTTATTGCCGTAATACTTGGTTTGATTGTACTGGTACAGGGTGTTCGTAAGATACCTGTAAACTATGCAAAACAAATCATAGGTAACCGTCAGTTTGGTGGTGCGCGTCAGTTCCTGCCTATTAAAGTAAACAGTGCAGGTGTAATGCCGATCATCTTTGCCCAGGCAATCATGTTCCTGCCTACACTCGTATCATTTACCAATTTAGATTCTGCTCAGGGTATCGTTAAAATATTCAATGACCATAGTAACACATGGTACATGGTGGTGTATTCAATCATGGTAATTGGATTTACCTTCCTGTATACAGCATTGATCTTTAACCCCAAGCAGATTGCAGAAGACCTGAAACGTAATAACGGTTTCATTCCTGGCGTAAAACCTGGTCAGCCCACTGCTGATTATATCGGATCTGTGATGGATAAGATTACTTTACCCGGCGCCATTTTCCTGGCCCTGGTAGGTATCATGCCCGGCTTTGCACAGCGTTTGGGTGTTACACAAGGCTTCAGCACTTTCTTCGGTGGTACATCACTGCTGATTATGGTGGGTGTGGTATTGGATACACTGCAGCAAATTGAAACCTACCTGCTGATGCGTCAGTACGATGGTTTGATGAAAAGCGGCCGTGTACAGGGCAGACAAACTGTATCTACTACAACAATATAGTTTTTAAGACCATGGTCTATGGACTATGGTCTTAAAAAATAAAATACGATATTTGCAAACCTGTTGTCCCGCCTTAGGCTGGATGGCAGGTTTCTTTTTTTATCATGTCGAGACGAATAAATATGATCATCTACAAAACAGAAGCGGAAATAGCGTTGATGAAAGAAGCAGCACTTCTTGTCAGTAAAACATTGACAGAAGTGGCCAGGGTTTTAAAACCGGGCATGACGACTATGCAGATTGATAAGCTTTGTGGCGATTTTGTAAAAGATCATAAAGCAGTACCCTCTTTTTATAATTATCGCGGCTATCCCTATAATGTTTGTGCATCGGTGAATGATGTGGTGGTACATGGTTTTCCTAACGAAGAAGCTTTAAAAGATGGCGATATTGTTACCATTGATATGGGCGTTATCCTCAACGGATGGCATGGCGACCATGCATATACTTTTATTTTGGGTGAAGTAGCACCAGAAGTAATGCAATTGGTGAAAGTAACAAAAGAGTCATTATACAAAGGCATTGAAAAAGCAACCGTGAACAACAGGGTGGGAGATATCTCTTATGCAATACAAGAACATGCCGAAAAGAAACATGGTTATGGTGTGGTAAGAGAGCTGGTAGGACACGGATTGGGAAGAAGCCTGCATGAAGATCCACAGGTACCTAACTATGGTAAAAGAGGCAATGGACCCAAAATGAAGGAGAACCTGGTACTCGCCATCGAACCCATGATTAACCTGGGTACCAGAGAAGTATACACTGAAGACGACGGCTGGACTATTCGTACACAGGACGGGAAAGCATCCTGCCACTTTGAACATGATGTTTGCATTAAACGCGGTCAGGCATTGATACTGTCTGACTATAGTATTATTGAAGCTGCTGAAAAGGCAAATCCAAACCTCAATGCAGCTTATTATTAGACGATCAAGTCTTGAATAAAACTGCTGTATATGAAAAAACTATGCTTCCTTTTCTCTCTATGCCTGTATTCATTGCAAATACTAGCACAACCACCCGCTATTGAAAAAGTCAGAAAACTAAGACAGGAGAAGGAGCATGAATGGCTGAATGAATTCATTCAGTTGTTGGCAATCCCCAATGAAGCATCAGATGCATACAACATACAACGCAATGCATCATTGATCATGGATATGATGCGGAAACGCAATATCCAGGATGTCAAATTACTCAGTCCTGCCACAAAAGATGCACCACCGGCCGTATATGGAGAAATAAAAGTACCTGGTGCCGTTAAGACAATAATTTTTTATGCGCATTACGACGGGCAACCCGTAGACCCAACGAAGTGGGCAAAGGGTTTTCAACCATTTACGCCTGTACTGGTTAACGGGAAAACTGCGGATGCAGAAAAGATCATTCCTCTCCCTCCGGCAGGAAGTCCTGTAAATGAAGACTGGCGCATTTTTGCCAGAGGAGCATCAGATGATAAGGGTGGCGTAATGTCTATCTTATGGGCTTATGAAGCTATTGTCAAATCAGGTCAGTTACCCAACTGTAATGTGAAATTCTTTTTCGAAGGTGAGGAGGAAGCCGGCTCCGGACACTTACAGGAAATACTCTTAAAATACCCCAACGAATTAAAATCAGATATCTGGGTCATCAGTGATGGACCTGTGCATCAGTCGGGAAACAAACTTATTTGTTTTGGTGTGAGGGGCGATGCCAATATGGACATAACTGTATATGGCCCCACAAGACCCTTACATAGTGGGCATTACGGTAACTGGGTACCCAATCCTGCATTGATGATGGCCAAACTACTGGCATCGATGAAAGATGAAAAAGGTAAAGTAACCATCAAAGGTTTTTATGATGATGTAACACCATTATCACCTGCAGAAAAAGCAGCTATTGCCAATATGCCGAAAGTAGATGAGCAGATGAAAAATGAACTCGGATTTATCAAACCTGAAATGGATGGTTATTCCCTGCAGGAATCACTGATGTTGCCATCGCTGAATATAAATGGTATGCAAAGCGCCAATGCCGGAAAACTGGCTGCTAATGTTATTCCCACAATTGCAATGGTAACACTTGATCTTCGGCTGGTAAAAGGGAATGATTATGAAGTACAGCAGCAGCGTGTAACAGATCATATAAAGGCACAGGGATATTACGTAACAGATAAAGACCCGACAGCAGAAGAAAGAAAACAGTATCCGAAAATAGCGAAAGTGATAAAGTATGATGGGTACAATGCACAGCGTACACCAATGGATCTGCCCATAGCCAAAGAAGTAGTAGAAGCGGTAAGAACTACTGCAAACGGAACATTGGTGATCGTTCCTTCATTAGGAGGAAGTCTGCCTTTGTATAAGTTTGAAAAATACCTGAAAGCCAATACCATTAGTGTACCCATCGCCAATCATGATAATAACCAGCATGCAGAGAATGAAAATATCCGTATCAAAAATTTGTGGAACGGTGTAGAAACAATGGCTGCAATCATGCTGATGAAATAAGCCAATGCAAAAAACACTTGTAGTGATAGGAGGAGGAGCGGCCGGTTTTTTTTGTGCCGTCAATGCAGCGAGAATAAACCCTCAGTTGAAAGTAATACTGTTGGAAAAAACAGGGAAACTGCTTTCCAAAGTAAAGATAAGTGGCGGCGGAAGATGTAATACAACACATGCCTGTTTTGAGATACCAGAACTGGCGAAACGATATCCCCGCGGACAAAATTTTCTCAAAAAATCTTTTCACTGGTTCAATACCAATGATACGATTGAATGGTTTGCAGAGAGAGGCGTGATATTAAAGACAGAAGTTGATGGAAGAATGTTTCCTTCTACAAACGATTCACAAACTATTATTGATTGTCTGTTGCGTGATGCGGATAAATTCAGGGTAGAAGTACAACTTGGCCGTGAAGTAAAAGCAATAGAAAAAAATGAAACTGGATTTATTGTTCATTTACCGAATGATACTAAAATAGTTGCCAATTATATCTGTGTGGCAACTGGCGGTTATCCGAAATCTGTTATGTTTCAATGGTTACAACAAACCGGACATAGTATTGAAGAACCTGTTCCTTCACTTTTTACCTTTAATATGCCGGGGCATCGCATCACATCACTGATGGGAGTAAGTATAGCAAATACAACTGTAAAAGTAACTGGAACCAAATTGGTTGAAACAGGCCCCGTATTAATTACTCACTGGGGTATGAGCGGCCCTGCCATACTTCGTTTATCTGCATGGGGCGCCAGAGAATTGGCATCAAGACAATACGAATTTTATATCCTGATCAATTGGCTCGGTACAGAAACGGAAAGCCAGTTGCGTGAAAGATGGCAGGAAATAAGAGAGACGAATGCAGCTCAAAAAATCGGGAATAAAAATCCTTTTCAGCTACCCAATCGTTTGTGGTTATACCTGCTGGAAGAGTCTGGTATAACTGCAGAAATGCGGTGGGCCGATCTTCCAGCCAGACTGCAGAATAAACTGATACAATTTCTTACCACACATGACTTTCATGTAAAAGGTAAAACAACTTTCAAAGAAGAATTTGTAACCTGCGGGGGTATAAAATTAGCGGAGATAGACCCGAATACCATGCAAAGTAAGAAAATGGAAGGATTGTTTTTTGCAGGCGAAGTAATGGATATAGATGGTATAACCGGAGGCTTTAATTTCCAGAACGCATGGACAAGTGGCTTTTTAGCCGCAAAAAAGATAGGAGAAGCCAGTCTGGGCTAAAATACAAGAAGTGATGGTTAATTCATAGCAGGTTATTTCCGGAGCTGATGAATAATTTGTAAGGACTAAAACCCTTTTATGCAATCACCTGCTTTCAAAACTCAGTTCGGGAGAGTTTTTCTTTTAATAGTAAGCGTATGTACAGCGTTGTTTACTATAGCACAAACACCGTCTATTCAGTTCACAGTATCTTTTCCAGAAGCAGCAACGCATTTTGCATCTGTTGAAATGAAATATGATCCGAAAGGGAAGAAAAATATTGCGTTTGAATTGCCGAACTGGACTACCGGTTATTACCAGTTGATGTATTTTTCAAAAGACCTGAAAGATTTCAAAGTAAAAAATAGTAAGGGCGATACACTGGTATGGCAGCAGAAAGCACCCAATCACTGGATGATAAATGGAGATGGAAAACCATTCACTATTAACTACCGCATTTACGGTAACAGGCGATTTGTTGCATCCAATTATATTGATGAAGAATTTGCCTACCTCTCACCAGCTGGTATTTTTTTATACCCTGTAGGAGGTATCACTTACCCATCCGTTATACGTATTCAACCCTATACCAACTGGAACCGCGTAGCTACCGGGCTTGCTCTCGTGCAGGGAGAACCATTTACCTATCGTTCGCCCGATTTTGATATTCTTTACGACAGCCCGTTTCTCTTAGGAAGTAAGCTGGAAGACCTGCCTTCTTTTACTGTAAATAATAAGCCACATTATTTCGTGGCGTATAAACCCGGCGAGTTTGATCGTGCTATTTTCATGAATGATCTTAAAAAAATTGTGAGCACCGCATCAGGTATCATTGGCGAAATTCCTTACGGACATTATAGTTTTCTGGCTATTGGTCCGGGCGGCGGTGGAATAGAGCACCTCAATTCTACATCTATTGCTTTCAGTGGGCAAGGTTTATCAACCAACCGCTCTGCGCGAAATCGTATGTACCATTTTCTGGCCCATGAATATTTTCATCACTATAATGTAAAAAGAATCAGACCCATTGAATTAGGCCCTTTTGATTATAACAAAGGAAGCCGAACCAATTCGCTATGGGTATCGGAAGGATTGAATGTTTATTATGAAAACCTGATACTCAGAAGAGCCGGTTTAAAAACGGATGAAGAAGCTTTAGCAACCGTACAGCAGCAACTGGCTTCGTATGAAGCTAAACCGGGAAGGCTTTTTCAAACCCTGGCAGAATCAAGTTTTCAGACATGGTCCGACGGTCCGTTTGGCAGAACAGGTGATGAGGTAAATAAAACCATCTCTTATTATGACAAGGGGCCAGTTGTGGGAGTGATGCTTGACTTCAGGATCAGGTATGTTACAGGAAATAAACGTTCACTGGATGATGTGATGCGGAAACTTTATTATGACTATTATAAGAAGAAAGGCAGGGGTTTTACCGAAGCTGAATTGAAACAGGAAATTGAAACAGTGAGTGGAGAAAAGATGGATGATTTTTTTGAATACATCTATACCCTAAAACCACTGGACTATGCGCGTTATTTTGCCCATGCCGGATTATTGGTGGATCAGACGCCTAAGACAGTACCTGCCTATTCAGGCCTTACAGTATCGGAAAGAAGAGACACTGTGCTGGTGAATGCGGTAGACTGGCAGTCACCGGCCTGGAATGCAGGATTAAGAAGACAGGCGAAAATACTTTCAGTAAATAACCAGCCGGTAAAAACAGCGGCTGAATACAATAAAATCATCGCCGGAATGAAAACAGGTGATGAAATACGGATACATGTAATTACAGGTAATGAAAGTATAATGGTAAAATTTGTATTAGGTGAAAAAGAGGAACGTTCCTATGCAGTAACTGTAAATCCTGCTGCTGATGCAACTGCTATGAAAGTTCTGAATGGATGGTTGACAGGTAAGACAGAGAAAACAGATTGAATTATTAGGAAGATATATTACGCATGTAGATAAATACATATGTATTTTACTAAATTAAATTTGTGAAATTGCTTTCACGGGTTTTGATTATCACTTTGATCCTACACTTATTGTTAAATTTTACCACTTATCCAAAGCAATGGTAATAATTAGACAGGTTTGATTATTTTGAATTCAACTAAAACACTCGCTATGAGAAGACCTTTGATAGGCACATTATTATGTGCGGGAATACTGAGCATGAATGCCAATGCACAGCAGCCCCCAGCCGTTCCACCAGGAGCAAGACCTGCAGGTGATACCACAAAACCCGCAGCGGCACCCAAAAAGCCATCTGTAGCCGACAGAACAAAAGGCAATAAAAAAATCGAAGGCTTATTTACCTTATACCAGGATACAACTACAGGTAGTATTCAGATGTATATAAGAAAGGACCAGTTAAACAAAGAGTTCATTTACCAGAGTTTCTCTATCAATGGACCCACTTCTTTGTTCCTGCACCAGAGTATGCACAGAAACACAGGTGTTTTTACCATGAAAAAAGCATTCGACAAGATTGAATTTCAGGTGGTGAATACAGGATTCTTTTACGATAAATCAAACCCTGTAAGTAAAACCGAAGATGTAGATAAACCCGAGGCGGTTTTTTACAACGACAAGTTCAGTATCGAAGATTCATTAGGCTACCTGATAAATGCAGACCAGCTTTTCCTGAGTGAGAAAATGGACCCGGTGAAACCTATTTTTGGACCCGGACAGGCTACACCTTTCACTTTTAACCTCGGAGGATTAAACCCCACCAAATCGAAATACGCCAATATCCGCTCATTCCCCAATAATACAGATGTAGTCGTGGATCTTTCTTACGATAATCCAAGCACCATCGCCGCAACCGGACCGGATATTACAGATGCCCGTTATGTACGTGTACGTATGCAGCACAGTTTTATTGAAATGCCTAAGAACGATTTCCGTGCGAGAAGAGATGATCCCCGTGTTGGTTATTTTACACAACAACGTAACGATCAAACAAGTATCAGTCCAACTCCATACAAAGACATGATCAACAGATGGGGACTGGTTAAAAAAGATCCTTCTGCTGCATTGAGCGAGCCGGTTGAACCATTGGTATACTGGATTGAGAATACCACTCCGTATGAATACCGCCAGACAATTATGGAAGCGGGGCTGAAATGGAATGAAGCTTTTGAGAAAGCAGGTTTCAAAAATGCAGTACAAATGAAAATCATGCCCGATGATGCTACCTGGGATCCTGCCGATATTCGTTATAATGTTATTCGTTGGGTGTCATCAGCACAACCACCTTATGGTGCCATCGGACCCAGCTTTGTAAATCCGCGTACCGGACAAATCCTCGGAGCCGATATTACTGTTGAGTGGTTCTCAGGAAGTGCTACACCTATTTCTGATGAGTTATACAACGGACCATCAATGGAATCTAAAATGCATTTGCCCGGCATGAATATGCAGCACTATGCAACCTGTACACTGGCCGGTGAGCTGAAAGCGCAGTTTATGACCGGTCAGACCACTTTACAGGCCATGGATGCTCCTGAAGCAGAGATCAAAGAAATGCATAAGCAATTCCTCATTTACCTGATTATGCATGAAATGGGTCATACACTTGGTTTGAACCATAACATGAAAGCGAGTCAGATGTTATCACCTGCAGATATCAACAATACAGCTATCACCCGCCAGATTGGTTTAATTGGTTCTGTAATGGATTATCCTGCCATCAACGTTTCTTTAGACAGAAGCAAACAGGGTGATTATTATACTACCAAAGCTGGCCCTTATGATTTATGGGCTATTGAATTTGGGTATACACCATTATCAGCAGCAGGAGAAGAAGCGGGTATCACAAAAATATTATCACGCAGTACCGATCCTAAACTGGCATTCGGCAATGATGGTGATGATATGCGTGCACCCGGTAAAGCCATGGACCCACGTGTAAACGTAAACGACCTTACCAGCGATGCGATAGCATATGCCGAAGACC
Organism: Sediminibacterium sp.; assembly: GCF_019264485.1. Taxonomy (GTDB): domain Bacteria; phylum Bacteroidota; class Bacteroidia; order Chitinophagales; family Chitinophagaceae; genus Sediminibacterium. The sequence goes on along the minus strand of NZ_JAHVAA010000015.1, from coordinate 235,269 downwards.
GCTTTAAACTGGTGAATAACCTGATGGGTAAGTTGGTGCAGAAATACAGCAAACCCGGACAGTCATACGCAGAACTTCGTGCACGTTATGGCGCATTACTCGGGCAGCGTAACAGTATGATTAATGCGGTAAGCCGTTATGTGGGAGGTGTATATATTGACAGAAGTTTCCCTGAACAGAATTCGGCCAATAAACCATACACGCCAACACCACTGGCTACACAGAAAAAAGCGATGGAAGTATTGACTAAATATGTATTTGCACCCAATGCTTTTGATGCAGATGCACAGGTATTTCCTTACCTGCAAATACAGCGTCGCGGATTTAACCAGCCAAACAATGGTGAAGATTATAAAGTAACCAACAACATCACTGCCATCCAGGTAGGAGGTACACTGGCACATATATTAAACCCTGCTACTTTACAGCGTATCAACAATACACGTTTGTATGGTAACCAGTATAGTGTGGCAGATGTAATGAACGACCTGGTAAAAGGTATTTTTGATGCAGATATCAATGGTAATGTAAATGTGTACAGACAATACCTCCAAACTTCTTTTGTAAAAGGAGCCGGTAATTTCCTTACACCACAGGCACCGATTGATGATGTATCGAAAGCAGCAACCTTATACACTTTAAGAAAACTCCGTACCAAACTGGCCGCAGCAGTATCAACCAATGAAGAAACAAAGGCCCATAGAGCCAATCTGATCTTTTTGATTGATAAAGCGTTGAAGACAGACTAAGAGAACAGAGAAACCGAAGAACAGAGAAACAGAGGAATATTCAATATCCAAGTAAAACTTATCTGGTTATTGAATATTCCTCTGTTTCTCTGTTCTACGTTTATTACCCCTCTCCGGGCTTGCAAATGTCAAATCATTCCTTTATATTAAAGCTGTAAAACACTTGCCATGCGAAAAGTTAGTAATGTTCTTCAGCGAAAAGGAAACCGGGTAACCATTGTACCACCCGAAATGACTGTTATTGATGCACTCCGTATTATGTCTGAACAGAATATTGGATCGGTAGTGGTGATGAAAGAGGAAAAATTTGCCGGAATCATGACGGAGCGCGATTATTCCCGCAAAGTGATCCTGAAAGGCCGCCATTCCAGCGATACTCCGGTAGGAGATATTATGACCACCGATTTTCCTTATGTAAGTGGAAATGACAGTGTAGATGCCTGTATGCAGTTAATGACCTCACATAGACTCCGTTATTTACCGGTGATAGAAGATGAACAACTGGTAGGTATTATCTCCATCAATGACCTGGTAACAGAAACCATTCTTACACAGGCAGAAACAATTAATCAGTTGCAGAGTTATATACAGTCGTAGTATGATGATTGGGTGGGAAGTTGGGAAGACCGAAAGACGGATAGTCGGAAAGACCGAGAGATGAACACGATGAGGAACTGTTTTGATACAAGTTTCATGTTTGCGAAAACTTACTGGTCATCGTTTGCTTTCATCTTTTTGATAACTGCTCTATTAACTGATGCAATTTATTGGCCAGTAATTTCTTGGGTATCAGCTTTGTTTCATAATCGGCAATTATAGCCGGGGAAGTATTTCGGGCCATTGCATATTCTACTACAGCTGTATCTTTTCCTTTGCAAAGTAATACGCCAATGCTGCTGTTCTCAAAAGGCCGTTTAACATCCCTGTCAAGGGCTTCCAGGTAAAAATTGAGTTTACCTAAAAACTCGGGTTCAAATTCCTGGATTTTTAGTTCAAATAAAACGAGACATTGCAAATCGCGTTGATAAAAAAGCAGATCCGTATAATAATCTTTGTTACCCACCTGCAGACGATATTGATGCCCCATATAGGTAAAACCTTTCCCTATTTCGAGAATGATCTTTTGTAAATTCAGCATTAGTGCTTTCTCAAGGTCAGTTTCAGAGTGTCCGTCAGGCAAATCAAGAAACTCAAATATATAAGGGTCTTTAAAAAGATTTTGAGGCAATTGTTTCATTAATGCAGGCACTTTCTTGTTGGCCAGTACAGTTCTCTCAAAAACTGCCGAATTGAGTTGACGTTCCAGTTCCCGTGTAGACCAATGCTCATTAATGCAGGCATGTATGTAAAACAACTTTTCTTCAGTAGTTCTGGTTTTTGACAGAATCAATAAATGATGCGTCCAGCTAATTTGTGTCAGCACTGCTGACACAAATCTAAGTGCTTCATTTTCAGATTGTTCTATTTGTGTCACCACTGGTGACACAAATTCGGGCGCGGTATAAGTTTCAAAAAACTGCCTCATCCGGTAAAGACCTCTTCGGTTGAAACCTTGTAAGCCCGGATATTTGGAAGCGATGTAGCCCGCCAGTTCTTCAACAGTATTATCGCCCCAGGCGCCTGCTGATACTTTTCCGGAAACAATATTTCCCACTTTGAAGTATAAAAGCACCAGTTCTTCATTCACTTTTTGAAAAGCCCTGTTCCTGGCTTCTTCAATCAGCAGGGCCACCTGCTCAAATTCTACCTTTGTTTTCGGCTTACTCATTGGGTGTATCTGTTCGTGAAGTGCTATCGACTAACGGTTTTTCGAACATAGAATCGGAAATATCGTTAAGCACAATTTTTTTCATACAACCAACATCCGCAATAAATCAATCGTATTTCCCGCAATTTTTATAGGTGGTATTTTGAATACGCCTCAGATGAACTCATTTACTAGTCGGGAAGTTTGAGGGTCGATGATGAGGTAAATGGAACACAGATTATTATGAAACATCCTGGTTCCAGGAATTTTCTATTTTCAACATATAGGGCAGTAGAGTGTGTTAGATAAACAAGGTGACAAGGATATTCTCCTGCCACCTTGTTTATAAGTTGAGCTGGTTAAATGTTTAATTATTTTTTTATGGGATTACTATATTCTTTTTTTGATAAGTATTAGCCCCGAAAATACCAATGGCATTGCCGGTAATATTACTTATTGGGTTGTCTGGAACAGCAAGTGGACTGCCAGTGGAAGATTGAGAAAAACTAAACCAATATTTATAATTGGCATAGTCAATACAATTCATGACAACTTCAATCACATCACCTTTTTTGAATTCATCACTTTCTCTTGAATAAATCAGCGGAAAGGTAATTTTTTTACCATCAATGAATGAATCGTCATAGGCAAAAATGTCTTTTATTAATCTTCCATTTTTAAACATAAACAAATTGTAATTATTGCCGAATCCTTTTGGGTCGTTGTAAAAAGGTGTTACCACTTTTACTGTTTTGTCAAAGAATGGGAAATCCTCTACCACTAAAGAATCTAAATTTACCATTACCGGCATCTTTGAACTTGATGTGAGTGTAACGCCATTTGTTATCACTTTCAGATGATAGGTTTTACCTGTAATGCCTACTAAACCGGGGTTTTGGTAAATGCCAGTGGCTGTTTCTGGTAATGAATACACTGTACCGTTATCTTCCTGTATGGTAACAGTTGCACCTGTTAATGGCACTATGCTGTTATCAGATTTTACTTTATTAGTATAAGATAGTTTAACTGTGCTGCCCAGCGTTACACTATTTGTTACCTCACCATCAACCACTATTAATGGAGTAGTAGTGTCTAAATCCAGGTCTATTGTTTTTTCGCAACTTGTTACTGAAAACAGAAGTAGTGCTAAATATAATATTGAATGTTTCTTTTCCATTTATGTTGGTGTTAATTTATTAAAATTTGAAATTGTAAGATATTGATGGAACCCAGCGGAATAAGGTGGTTTGCCTTATTTCTGTAATATTGGGGTTATCCTTATTGTCTTTAAAATTAATGGCATAGGCATTTTCTCTGCCATATGCATTGTATAAACCAAATACCAATTCTTTGCTCCATTTTTTTGTTTTCTTTAGTTGCATGGTAGCACCAAAATCTAAACGATGGTAATTCGGCATTCTGTCGGCATTTCTGCTGTTGTAGTAATAAGCCGTTTGTCCATTAACCTGGTATTTACCCGAAGGAAATGTAACAGCATTGCCGGTGTAGAAAACAAAGTTTCCGCTAAGTGTCCATTTTTTGCTTATCTGGTATATTCCAACAATTGAGATATCGTGTGGTCTATCTTGTGTTGCATTGTACCATTTATTGTTATTGATGCCGGTAATTTTTCTTTCCGACTTACTTAAAGTATAACTAACCCATCCGGTAAGTTTACCTGTTTTTTTCTTTAACATAAACTCTACACCATAAGCCCGGCCTTTGCCAAATAATAGTTGTGCCTCAACGGTTTCATTCAAAAACAGGTCAGCCCCATTTCTATAGTCTAAAACATTTTCCATTTCTTTATAGTAAGCCTCAGCGGTAAACTCATAGGCGTTTTGCAGAATGTTTGTATAATAACCTACGCTAAACTGGTTGCTGATTTGTGGTTGAATGATATTACTGGTGCTGGCCCACTTATCCAAGGGGTTTGAACCATTTGAATTGGTTATTTGGTGCATATACTGCGCATTACGCGTATATGCTGCTTTGATGGATGTATTGGCATTTAACATATAACCAAGAGAGACCCTGGGCTCAAGGTTGTAATATGTTTTTACCACCGCCCCTTTTGCATATGCAATCGTGTCTTTAATATTACCCTTGTCATCTATATCAAAAAAATCGCCTCCCCCCATGACGTTAAAAGCACTAAGCCTTGCGCCAATTGTGATGTTCAGATTTTTGCTGGGCTTTAATGTGTTGCTTGCATAAACAGCATTTTCAAAAGAATATCTTTTGTCCTGAATATTATCGTTGATGCTCGAAGTTGCATTGCCTGTAATTTCTCCGGGACGAATAATATGATAAATACTGGACCATCCAAAGCGTAAATTGTTATTGTTGTTAATGCTGTATTGGTAATCCTGCTTTACATTCCAATCCCTGATCTGGGAAAAGATTCTAATATCGTTGGTGCCATTTTTAACTTTAAACTCATAGTTATAATTACTGAATATTAAGGAACTGTTTAAAAATAAACGACTGTTAAAAATGTGGTTCCAACGAAAAGTTCCGGTTCCATTACCCCAATTGGTTTTAAATTGGTTGTTAAATCCTAAAAGATCTTTACCGAAATAACCACTTAAGTAGAGCTTGTCCTTTTTACCTAGTTCATAGTTCAACTTGGCGTTTAAATCGTAAAAGTATAGTTGATTTTCTTTCGATTTTTCGTCAAGTTGTAAGAATACATCGGCATAGGTTCTTCTGCCGGTAATCAGGAAAGAAGATTTATTTTTTTGAATAGGCCCTTCAACATTCAGTTTAGCACTGATAAGCCCCAAGCTACCACTAACACTGGTGTTTTGATTGTTTCCTTCATTCATTCTTACATCCAGCACGCTGCTTAATCTTCCTCCGTATTGTGCCGGCATTCCTCCTTTATACACTGCAATATCTTTTATAGCATCGCTGTTAAAAGTGGAGAAGAACCCAAACAGGTGAGCGGCGTTGTAAATGTTGGCCTCATCAAGGATTATTTGATTTTGGTCGGTACTGCCACCTCTTACAAAAATCCCGCTATTACCTTCACCGGCAGTTTTAATGCCAGGCAGCAACTGAATGGTTTTTAATAGATCTTTTTCACCAAAAATTACCGGAATGTTTTTGGCTTCTTGCACCGATATTTTTTCAATACCCATTTGTGAGCCGGTAACAGAACGACCAGAAGATTTACTGCTGGTAACTGTAACACTGGTTAACTCATAATTCGCTTCTAAAAGGCTAATATTTTTCTCGATATTACTTACTAAATGAATGCTTAATGTATCTGGCGATTTGCCCAACGAACTAAACACAATCTGGTAGCTGTTGGGCGCTAGTGAAATGCTGTAAAAGCCATATTCATTTGAGGTTGTGCCCGCATTGCTGTTTAACACTTTAACACTTGCGCCAATAATGTACTCACCAGTATTTTTGCTTTTAACACTACCGCTAATGGTATAATTTTTTTGCCCAAAACCTTTTTGGATTGAACTTAATAATAAAAATAGTAACAGTGCGTTGATTGATTTTCTTAGTTTCATAATTTATATTACTTATGTAAATCCCGTTTTTGTTTGACTTTGTTTATAGATGGAGATACTGTTAAATTGATGTATGTATATTTCGATAGTTTAAATTTGAAAAATTGATTTATAGTAATGTCAAACCTCTTTTTTTAAGCCGCGGCTTGATAAACTGTTCTTGCCGGTTTTTTATCTTTTTCTAAAAGTGAATCATAATAGGGGGGGTAAGATCTCTAAATCCGTTAAGTTGGAAAATGTGAGATCTATAAAAGCGATGTCAGTTTTTTTAAAGCTGGCTTTTGTTAGAATTTCAAATATATTCTTAAATGCAATCCCCGCTTGCGATAGAACGGTTTCATCTATAAACTCACCATTTAAGTCTACGGAAACTTGTCTACTTGTATTACAACCATTTCCTGCCACAGCAGCATATTATTTTATTGTTAGTTGGGATGTAAAGTTTCATCACTTGGCCACTTCCATGCAAGGTGGATGATCAGACAAAGCAGCACTACTTCTACAGCCGCCGCAAAAATCATGTGTATCCAGGCTTCTCCAGCCAGGTTAAATAGCATATAAGGAATAAGAACTGTTGCCACAATGATATTTGTTAAACGATTTGCTCTGGCAGTGAGTGTAACAGAAAGAAAAATCATCAATATCGGAATGGTAGCCAGCGAAAGTGCAGTGAAAATAAACCCCTGTGTAATATCAAATACAAACACTTTTCCTTTTTGTATATCTTCTATCTTATTCGGCATGTATAAGTGAAAATAATCTACATAGATGTAGAGAAACATAAAACTAGCCCACAGTGAAGCCAGCTTTAGTTTCACACTTACTGTGATGTCTTGCAATTTTTTTTGCATTAGTTTTTCTGTGCTCATAAATTTTCATTTAAAAGTTAAAGCCAAAGTCGAGCCCCGGTTGAATAAAATAGTTATTCCATTTATTTTCTACTGCTTTAAAAGCTGCTGGAACATTTGTTCTTAGAGGCCAATAACTAATTCCAATAGCGGGCTCAAAAAAGAAGCGGTTTTTGAAAAACTTAAACTGATAACCCAGGTAAAAGTCCAGGTAAAGCGAGTAACCATTTCCGATCTTTTTCTTATTGGCATCAATATATTTTTCAAAAGCATTCAATGCATAAACGGATGTATAAGCGCCTTTCCACCAAAACCGCTGGTATCCTACGGTAGGTGCAAGTATGCGTGCGTGACCCGGATAATTTTCTCCCGGTGCATCAAATGATGGTGAACTAAAGGGGATGCCTAATGGCCAGGAATAAATGGATCTTTTAAACCTGAATGAAACAACATCTTTGGGGGTAATCCTGTATCCAACATTTAATTGTACATACTCCGGATTGTTTACCTGATCGAAATTCCCTAACATCAATAGCGAACTTCCAACAAACCATTTTTTATGCGCACTGTCTTTTCTGGCATCCTGTGCCTTCAGTTGTAGACTACTTGCCCACAGAAAGGCAAGTCCCATCCATACAATTTTCTTCTGCATCTCTTTTTAGTGTTAAGTGATGATGCAAAAGTAGATTGGTCGGTAGCGTAGGTACGTTCACTTAAGTTAAGAAATGAGGATTAGCTCTTTTTCTCCAGAATTCTTGCTCTGAGTCTGCTTAAAGACTGTGGTTTGATGCCTAAATAGCTGGCTAACTGGTGTTGGGGAACACGCTGAATAAGGTCTGGTCTTGATTGCAGTAAATTCAAATATCGTTGTTCAGGGGAGGAGGTTTTAAACTCATCAAAGTCAATACGCTGCTGAGCCAACAATTCTTCCGACAATTTTCTACACATTAATTCAAACTTTGGAAACTTACTGTTTACTTCTGCTTCCATATCAGAATTTGAAACGGTAAGAATGCTGTCTTCTACACAACTGATAAAATATTCAGAAGGGGTTTTATTGATCACAAAATGAGGTGTTAAAGCATCCATTTCTGTGTAGAAAGCAGTTGTTTTTTCTTCCCCGTCTATCAGGTAATAAGAGCGGATACAGCCTTTTAAAACAAAGTAACTTTCTTTCGAATGTTGTCCTTCTTTCAGTAAAATCGTTCCTTTCTTAGCCGAGCGAAACAGGTTCAAAGAAACGAGTACGTTCTTTTCATCTTCTGTCAGTGTAATGTATTTTGAAATAAAGTCGAATAGTATGTTTTCCATTGTTTTGTTGTTACGGCGGTATTTTACACTTGAGAACTACCGTAAAAGTAGGCAATTAAAGAAGATAAAACGTACTTAGGAAATCTATAATATGATCAGATTATGAACATATTGGATTTAAATTTTCTCCTGTACAAGTTGCTCGGAAGTTTATAGGTAGCCAGCTCATTTACTCAAACGCGTAAGCGATGGTCTGTTCAACAGTGTTTTCATTTGTTGAATCGCAGTTTTATTCAAGAGTAGTAAACGCTCAGGTTGCGCTATACCCTGGTGAATCAAAACCGCATTCAGGCTTTCCAGGTTGGAGAGTATGACCAATTGCTCCAGCGAAGCCTGGTCTCTGATATTTCCGATTGTATTACTATTTTCTTTTCTCCATTGAGCAGCCGTTTTGCCAAACAAAGCCATATTCAGTAAGTCGGCTTCTGAAGCATATACATATGCACTTTCTTTTGCAGACAGTAGTTTCGGTACCAGCTTTTCTTTAATGGCATCGGTAAGAATATGGTAATTCAGTTTCGATAAAGTGCGTTGCAGGCTCCACCCAGATTGTAACTGTTTGCTTTCTGCTGCCTTCAGCCGCTGAAATTCTTTGATGAGGTAGACTTTAAACTCAGGCGAAATCCACATGCCAAATTCAAGGGCAATATCTGCATGGGCAAATGTGCCACCATATCGCCCGGCGGTTGATCTGATACCGATGGCATTGGTTTTTTCCATCCATTCTTTGGCACTCAGTCTATAACTGTTTAAACCGGCCTGTGTTCTAATTAGGGCGAATTCGCCATAATTAAAATCCGGGTTATTTACGCTTTCCCAGATGCCCAGAAACTCAATGGTATTCCGGTTTCTTAACCAGTCGGAAATAAAAAAATCGCCATCTTTTGCTTTCAGCATGTCTGTTAGCGAGATATAATCGGCATCCTGTTCTTTAAACATGGATATGGCAATGCCTTTTACCTCGATGTTGGTTTTCTTTTTCATAGAACCAACATCGTGAAGAATGTAAGCGTATTTCCCGCAAATTTTATAGTCGGTATTTTGAATACGCCTCAGCCGAATTGCTTTACTATTCAGGAAGTTTGAGAAACTGATGAAGCGGGAAATGGAACACGGATTTTCATGATTGTGATGATCTATCATGATCATCCGAGTTCTATAAGTTTTCTATATTAAGAATCAGTAGAGAGATAAATTTTTTTTTATTGCAATTAGCGCAGCAATGATTGTAATGGTAAGAAGCAGAAAGAAAATATCTGCTTTCATCTTTTCTTTATTACCCGTTTTAATCGATTTGCGTAGCTCCGCTATTTTTTTGGATAAGGTAAGAGAGCCGACTAAAAGTAGTATGATATAAAATGAGGACATATGCGGCTTTTCTTAAAATTATTACTTATATCACAATAATCTGTGTGCTATGAATTTTCTATTTTACTTCATGCTGTGAGTAGCATTTGGCAGATGAACAGGGGAGAAGTAAAACTAAATGTTATTCTATAGCTGTGTAACTGGCGCCAAGTCTCCAAGGAAGTCCTTTGGGCCTCTACGAGAGACACAGGCGATGAATATGCTGTGGAGAAGGACCCCTTTGTTGTAAACAATTAAATATCAGTCATAATTTGCTCCGTCGTCAATATTCTAGTCATTAATCGTTCAACACTTGAATATGGCATTGTTGCATTTGCATTCCTAATTATGTCGATAATTTCTTGAATTTCGCTCTCTTTTTGCACAAAGATATAGTTTATGTCATCTGGAGTAAATTCTAATCTTATGTGCTCTAGCTTTTTATTTGCCTTTGCTTTTTCTTCCGCATTTTTTGGGACAATATATGGAAAGGCTGAACCTAGAATATCAAGAGACGGTATATATCTCCATTCTCTTTCATCTGAAAACCGATAATTTTCTCTTGTTATCTTTTTTGTTTTTAATGTGCCTTCATAATTCTTCATATAACTCATTATCTCAGTAACTAGTTGAAATAGTTTATTTTCAAGTTTACCTTCTAATACTTTTTTGTATATGTCTTCAAAGTCCTTTCTAATATTATGACTAATAGTAGAATTCCCATCGAAATATAAAACCGGGTTTAAACCATTTTTCTTCGCCCATTCCTTTTTTAGTCCTATTCCGTAATTACCATAGGATTCTAAGTGATAGTCAAGTTCAGATAATGGGAGATCGCTCAAACTAACCATTGGAAAAGCTCCATTGATAGAACCTCCCTTAGTTTTAATATCTTCTTGACAATATTTTACTTTAAATCCTTCTTTCAGAATTCCAACTAAGTACGCCTTTTGAGTAGTTAAGTGAATTAAGGTGCTTGAACTTAAACTCATATTTATTTAATGTTTGGTAATCGATTAAATTGTTTACAACTTGTCATTTCCGTACCCATTATGCAAATCCCATTTTAATACAACGATTTACGAAATGGCGACACTTAATAAATATACAAAAATACTCCTATATCTCCTGAAAATCCCCCTCAAAAACCACCCATCCACCTCCCAAACCCCAACTTTCGGACTTTCCGACCACCAGACTTTCGGACTTTTTCCCTACTTTTGCACCCCCGATTTATTAAACCATCGGGACTATTTTATGAACATTTTCCGTAAACAATTAAACGCAGATGCTCAGGAGAACACTGGCGCCCCAGAGGCAGCAGAAGTTACTACTGCGACAACAAATGCACCTGTAGCAGCGGCGCCTGTAGTAGTAGAAACAGCGCACGATGATTTTGACTGGAGCATCGACAAACGTAATGTGAGTCATTATGCCGAGTCTGAAAGAGTTAAATACGATAAAGTGTATGACGACACTTTCGTACAGATTGAAGATGGCGAAATCGTAAGAGGTGGTGTAGTGGCCCTTACTAAAACAGATGTGGTTGTAAACATCGGTTTTAAAAGTGATGGTCTCGTATCACTGAACGAATTCCGCGATGTTCAGGGTCTGAAAATTGGTGACGAAGTAGAAGTTATGGTGGTAGAGAAAGAAGACCGTCAGGGTAATCTGCACCTCAGCCGTAAGTCTGCCCGTATCTTCCGTGCATGGGAGCGTATCGTTGAAGTTCACAAAACAGGTGAAGTAATTACCGGTACCGTAACCAGCAAAACCAAAGGTGGATTGATCGTTGATGTATTTGGTATGGAAACATTCTTACCAGGTTCTCAGATCGATGTAAAACCTGTAACTGATTACGATCAGTTTGTGGGTAAGACCATGGAGTTTAAAGTAGTTAAGATTAATGAAGCGATCAAGAATGCCGTTGTATCACATAAGGCACTGATCGAAAGCGATATCGAAGCACAGCGTGCAGAGATCATGAGCAAACTCGAAAAAGGCCAGGTATTGGAAGGTGTGGTGAAAAACATCACAGATTTCGGTGCATTTATGGACCTCGGTGGTTTGGATGGTTTGTTGTACATCACCGATATTTCATGGGGCCGTATCTCTCACCCAAGCGAAGTGGTGAAGATGGACCAGAAATTACAGGTGGTGGTACTGGATTTCGACGACGACAAAAAGCGTATCAGCTTAGGTCTGAAGCAGTTAACTCCACACCCATGGGATGTGCTGCCTGAAGGTTTGTCTGAAGGTTCAGTAGTAAAAGGTAAAGTGGTAAATATAGAAGATTACGGTGCATTCTTAGAAATTCAGCCTGGTGTTGAAGGTCTGGTACACGTATCTGAAATTACCTGGGCCAATACTCCGATCAATGCGAAGGAATTCTTCAAACTGGGCGATGAGTATGCAGCCAAAGTGGTTACCCTCGATAAAGATGCCCGTAAGATGAGTCTCAGTATTAAGCAGATGAGCGATGATCCATGGAGCACTATCGAAACCAAGTTCCCTGAAAGCAGCAAACACAAAGGTCTGGTGAAAAACATCACGCCGTATGGTGTGTTTGTTGAACTGGAGCCAGGAATCGGCGGTATGATCCACATCAGCGACCTGAGCTGGCTGAAGCGTTTCAACCACCCAAGTGATTATACCAAAGTGGGAGAACATATCGATATCATCATCCTCAGCATCGATAAAGAAAACCGTAAACTGCAGTTGGGTCACAAACAACTGGAAGAAGATCCCTGGAATGCCCTGGAAGACACTTTCGCTGTTGGAACCCTGCATGAAGGTACCGTTACCCGTAAGGACGATAAAGGTGCCCTTGTGCAACTGCCTTATGGTTTAGAAGGTTTTGCGCCTAACCGTCACCTGAACAAGGAAGATGGTACGCAGGTGAAAGCCGACGAAACTGCACAGTTCATGGTGATCGAATTCGATCGCAATGAGAAGCGTATCGTGTTGAGCCATGCCCGTATCTGGGAGAAAGTAGTAGCTGAAGAAAAGGAAATTGCCAAGAAAGAAGCGAAAGCTGAGTCTGACAATACCAAGAAAGCAGTGAAAAACATCCAGGCGAAAGTAGAAAAAGCCACCCTGGGCGACCTGGGCGCTTTAGCCGAAATCAAGGCCAAACTGAAGGAAGGAGAAGGCGATAACTAATCGTCTTCGTTTGAATAGGTAAAGAAAAAGGCTGTTCTGCTGTGCAGAGCAGCTTTTTCTTTTAACAGAAGAACAGAGAAACAGAAGAATTTCCAACGTCGAAGCGTAGGGAATCAATGGAAATTGGACATTTCTCTGTTTCTCTGTTCTTCTGTTGTTCTGTTGTCCTGTTTTTTACCTTTTTCTTAACTCCCTGATAATCAATTCTCCAATTCAAGTTTCTAAATTGCCGGTAATTAACTAATTTTGCCAACTTGTATGAATAGGATCGGACTCATTTTACTGGCATCTGTTATATTGGTTTCCTGCTCCAATAAGTTCTCTAAGACCTTAAAGAGTAAGGATTATGAGTATAAGTATAAGATGGCGGAACAGTATTACGCAAAGAAAGATTATACCAAGGCACAAGTGCTCTTTGAAGACATCTTTCCATATGTAAAAGGAACAGCAAGGTATGAGGACATGTATTACAAGTTCGCCTACTCATATTATTACCAGGCCGATTACCTGAATGCGGAGAACCTGTTTAAGAGTTTTGTAGAAAACTTCCCGAACAGTACCAAGGGAGAGGAGTGCGATTATATGCGTGCCTACTGTTATTTCAAACAGTCGCCCAAGGTAGATCTTGATCAGACCAATACCAATAAAACCATGCAGTTGATGCAGGTATTTATTAATACACACCCGAGTTCGAAAAGGGTGCAGGATGCAACTGATATTATTGATAAGTGCAGAGAGAAACTGGAAGCCAAAGAGTTTAAAGGAGCAGAGCTCTATTATAACCTCGGTTTCTATAAAGCAGCAGCCATAGCATTCGCCAATGTATCGGATAATTTCCCCGATTCAAAAAGAGCAGATGAATACAAGCTGCAGGTGATAAAAGCTTATTTCCGTTATGCGGAGATGAGTTATGAAGAGAAACAGAAAGAACGTTTTGAAAAAGTGATTTCAGAATGTGTGGATTTCCAGGATCGCTATGCAGACAGTAAGTACCTGGATGAAGTAAATAAATTCAAATTACAATCAACAAATTATATTAAAAACCAGAAAAATGAGCAAGCTAAGAAGGCAAATGAGCGCTAATACCGCTAGTGTGGTTGAAACAAAAAGCCTGATATCGATTAAAGCGAAAACAGGTAACCTCTACGAATCTATCGCTATCATTGCGCGCAGAGCCAACCAGATCAATGTGTCGCTGAGAGAAGAGCTGCACAATAAACTGGAAGAGTTTGCCAGTCATACAGACAGCCTGGAAGAGATTCATGAGAACAAAGAGCAGATTGAAATTTCACGTGCCTATGAGAAAATGCCCAATCCGGCCATTCTCGCAACACAGGAATTCATGGAAGGTAAAATCTACCACAGAAGAAACAACGATAACGACCTTTTCAGATAAGGCGCTTATCCTGAAATAATTTTATGAAAACGACAGTTATTATGACTGTCGTTTTTTTGTTACTTTGAGGAAGGGTAGTGAGTAGTCAGTAGTGAGTGGTGAGTAGTGAGGTAGGCTGATTCAATGTAAGGTTAAGACCCAAGTGTCGTCAGCCTTCTTTACTCACTACTGACTACTCACTACTCACTATTCAACGACCATGCTAAAAGGAAAAAAAATACTCATCGGCATCACAGGAAGCATTGCTGCTTATAAAACCATTACACTGGTTCGCCTGCTAATAAAAGCGGGTGCTGAAGTAAAAGTAGTGATGACACCTGCAGCCCGTGAATTTGCCTCACCTGTTGTACTCTCCACATTATCTAAAAACACAGTGATACATGACCTGGTAGAAGGCGATGCCTGGTCGAACCATGTAATGCTGGGTCGTTGGGCCGATGTAATGCTGATAGCTCCGCTTAGTTGTAATACATTGGCTAAAATGGCCAATGGTTTATGTGATAATGTATTACTGGCTGTATATCTCTCTGCTACCTGTCCGGTGGTAATAGCGCCCGCCATGGATGAAGACATGTGGCATCATCCCTCCACTAAAAGAAACCTGGTGCAACTGGTAAAAGATGGCAATCACCTGATAGAAGTAGGCAAAGGTGAATTGGCAAGTGGTTTATTTGGTGATGGAAGAATGGCCGAGCCGGAAGAAATAGGCCAGTACCTGATAGAAAATTTTTTCAGAACCGATGAACTGAAAGGACAGAAAGCAATGGTTACCGCGGGCCCCACTTATGAAGCCATTGACCCCGTTCGTTTTATCGGCAATCATTCATCGGGTAAAATGGGTTTTGCCATTGCAGAAGAATTATACCTGCGTGGCGCAGATGTAACCTTGATTACAGGTCCAACAAGTCAGCAAACAAATTATAAAGGGATTACTATAAAGCCCGTAGTATCGGCAGATGATATGTATAACGCAGCCGTGGCAGCATTCGATGGTGCGGCTATTGCAGTAATGTCGGCAGCTGTAGCAGATTATAAGCCTGTACTGGCTTCACAGGAGAAGATCAAGAAAAAGCAGGATGAATGGAGCATTGAATTGGTAAAGAACAAAGACATTTTACATCAATTGGGTCAGCAAAAAAAGAAGGGTCAGTTTCTGCTGGGTTTTGCATTGGAAACCAATAATGAAAAAGAGAATGCGCTCAGTAAACTCAAGGCAAAAAATGCGGATGGTATTGTATTAAATTCACTGAACGATAAAGATGCGGGCTTTGGTGTTGATACCAATACGGTAACCATCTTTCATCAGTCGGGAGAAGAAATGAAAGTGGCCTTGAAATCAAAGAAAGAAGTAGCGACAGATATTGTTTCATTTATCATAAAGCACCTGCATGTATAAAAAAATCATCAGTCTATTATTGCTTGCATGCATTGTATGCGAAGCGGGTGCCCAGGAACTGCAGGCAAGGGTAACCGTATTATCGAACAGGGTAACGACCAATATCGACAGAAAAATATTTACCACCCTGCAGAATCAGTTGACTAATTTGCTGAACAACAGAAAATGGACGAATGATAACTATAAACAAAATGAAAAGATAGAGTGCAGTTTTATCCTCAATATTGAAAGTGTTCTGGAGCCGAATATTTATAAAGCTTCTTTAAATATTCAGGCAGCAAGACCCGTGTATCATTCATCGTACCAGGCAGCCATGATTAATTTTCAGGATGCAGATGTGGCATTTAAATATGTAGAATTCCAGCCAGTAGAGTTTAATGAAAACAGGGTACAGGGTACCGATGCAACTGTAGCCAATTTAACGGCCATTTTTGCTTTTTATGCGTATACCATTCTCGGACTCGATTACGATTCTTTTGCACCCAAAGCAGGAGAAGCCTATTTCAGGAGAGCACAGAATATTGTAAACAATGCACCGGAAGGAAGGGGTATTTCGGGCTGGAGAATTTTTGACGGGTTGAGAAACCGATACTGGCTCAACGAAAACCTGATTAATACAAGGTATAATACCATACACGATATCATTTACGGTTATTACAGAAAGGGGCTTGATAATTTATACGATAAAGAAGCTGAAGCTAGGGCGGGTATTATCAATGCGCTGATACAGTTGCA
This sequence comes from Sediminibacterium sp., assembly GCF_019264485.1. GTDB lineage: Bacteria > Bacteroidota > Bacteroidia > Chitinophagales > Chitinophagaceae > Sediminibacterium. Next base: position 219,051 of record NZ_JAHVAA010000015.1, on the reverse strand, counting down.
AACATTTGGTAAGGAAAATCCGAATACCATGATTCAGCAATTCTTTATGCAGGGTAAGTACCAGGAGTTGGTGGGTGTATTTAAAAAGGCGCCTGCCGGAGAAAAAGCCAAAGCGGTTGAATTACTGAGTGAACTGGATGTGATCAACGCATCAAAATATAAAGAAGAACTGCGATGAGAGTAATGACCGGTGCATGTATAGTCTTCCTGTTCCTAATGCAGATGAGCTGTAGGAATGAAACGAAAACAGCTATTATACCCGTTGATAGTATGAAACTGATTATGTGGGATATGATGAAAGCCGACGAATGGTTCAACAGAAAGATCATACAGGATACCAATGCCATCCGGAACAAGGAAGACGTGAAATTGTATGAAATGGTTTTCAAAATACATGGTGTTTCGCGGGAAAGATATTTTGCCAGTTACCGCTATTATGAAGGCCGGCCTGTTTCTTTTAAACGCCTTCTCGATTCACTTGATGCACTCTCAAACAGAGAACGTTTAAAGCGGTATGAAATTGAAAGAGGGCAACCCAAAAAATAAATGCAACTGATCTATGAATAAAGTATACAGGAATGCTGCGGAAGCTATTAATGATATACAGGATGGCGCTACACTGATGTTAGGTGGATTTGGCCTGAATGGTATACCGGAAAATTCTATAGCAGCATTGGTAGAGAAAGGAATAAAAGGACTTACCTGTATTTCGAATAATGCAGGTGTGGATGATTTCGGACTGGGCTTATTACTCAAGACAAGACAGATCAAAAAAATGATCAGCAGCTATGTGGGAGAGAATGCGGAGTTTGAAAGACAGTTGCTGAGTGGAGAACTGGAAGTTGATCTTATTCCTCAGGGAACGCTGGCTACGCGTATACAAATGGCCGGTATGGGTATCCCTGCATTTTTTACACCCGCAGGTTACGGTACCGAAATAGCACAAGGAAAAGAAGTACGTGTATTCAATAATAAACCACACCTGATGGAAATGGCACTTCATGCAGATTTTGCAATGGTGAAAGCTTGGAAAGGCGATACATTGGGTAACCTGGTCTTCAGAAAAACAACACGCAATTTCTCTACATCAATGGCAAAGGCCGGCAATATTACGATTGCAGAAGTAGAACACCTGGTGCAGCCGGGAGAACTCGATCCCGATGAAATTCATGTTGCCGGTGTATATGTACATCGCATATTTGAAGGAAAGAATTATGCAAAAAGAATTGAGCGGAAGACAGTGAAGTTAGTGAGTAGTGAGTAGTCAGTAGTAAGTTAGGAGTTAGGAGAAACAAATTACTCACTACTGACTACTCACTTTGATCTACCCTAACAAAATATTAAAATAACTTATCTCATGGCTTTAGATAAATTTGGTATCGCAAAAAGAATTGCACAGGAACTGCGGGATGGCATGTATGTAAATCTTGGCATCGGCATACCCACGCTTGTGTCTAATTTTATTCCTGATGGTATGACGGTTATTTTTCAGAGTGAGAATGGTATTTTGGGAATGGGTCCATACCCCACAGAAGAAGCAATAGATGCTGATCTGATTAATGCAGGTAAAGAAACCGTAACAGTAATACCCGGTGGTGCATTCTTCGACAGTGCTGAAAGTTTCGGCATGATCAGGGCCGGAAAAATTGACCTGACAGTATTAGGTGCTATGGAAGTAAGTGAAACAGGCGATATAGCCAACTGGAAAATACCGGGTAAAATGGTAAAAGGCATGGGCGGTGCCATGGATCTGGTAGCCAGTGCCAGAAATATCATCGTAGCCATGATGCATACCAATCCGAAAGGAGAAAGTAAATTATTACCTAAATGCAGTTTGCCACTCACAGGTGTGGGTTGTGTAAAAAAAGTAGTGACAGAATTAGCCGCACTTGATATTACTGCAGAAGGGTTTGTATTACTGCAACGCGCTCCCGGTGTTAGTGTGGAGGAAATAAGGGCCAAAACAGCAGGTAAGCTGATCATACCCGATCACGTTCCTGAAATGCAATTGTAAATTGCATTCAACTTTTTTCACCTATTATTGTTTTTTATAGTATCGTTCAACAATTAAATCAAATCATATGAGTATTCAGGCCGGTGCAGTGGCACCCGATTTTTCTCTTTTCGACACAGACAAGAACAAAGTATCATTGGCAGACCAAAAAGGAAAAAATGTAGTAGTACTTTTTTTCCCTTTGGCATTTACAGGTGTATGTACAACCGAGTTATGTAATGTTCGCGATAATATCTCATTGTATAATAATACCAATGCAGTGGTGTTTGGTGTATCGGTAGATTCACTTTTTTCATTGGGTAAATTCCGCGACGAACAGAAACTGAATTTTCAGTTGCTGAGCGATTTTAATAAAGAAGCAGCCAAAGCATTTGGCGTTTTATACGATACTTTCCCGGCTTTTGAAATGCAGGGTGTAAGCAAACGTGCTGCTTTTGTAATTGATGCTGCAGGAGTGGTTAGATATGCAGAAGTATGTCCGACACCCGGTGATCTACCGAATTTTGCAGCTATCCAGCAAACACTTAATAGTCTGTAAGAACAGTATAATATCGAATATCCAATATCGAATTTCGAAGTTGGATATTCGATATTCATTATTCTTCCTGTCTTTTTCAAGCCCCCTATTTATCTATAGCAGTTAAGCAAAAAAAGAGTAGAGGAACACAAAAAAGCCCAATTCACCACTTCTACATTCAATATTCTACATTCAATATTCATTATTCCCCGGGTTTTAACAGTCCTTTTTGTAAAAATCACATCATTTAACTAATTTAGAGTATTATTAAACCCATGGGAAAAAGGTACACAATACTTTTACTGGTATGCATGACCCTCGGAAGCAGCTTTGCATCCGACCCGGTGTTTAATGTGGGTAAGCTCACGGAGTTCCCCGAACTGCAATCTAAAGTAACCCGTTTCTATCCCAACCCTGCTACCACCGTTATTAACTTTGAGTTTGACAAATCGGTTGATAAAACTTACAGCCTCTTAATCTGTAATTTCCTCGGCAAGCGTATGACAGAAGTTCGTATCACTGAACCCAAAGTAGTCATCAACCTCGATGACCAGTATTACCGTGGTCTTTATATTTACCAATTACGCGATCAGCGTAATCGTATTGTGGAGTCTGGTAAGTTTCAGGTAGTGAAATAACAGACAGTTCCTGCATTATTATTCATTCGTCATTTCAGGCTTCCTTCCGTAATTTTTTTCCTTATATTTAATGCTGTCCCGTTTGTAACGGGATGATTAACCAAGCTAATGCTAATCATATGAAACTGATTATTCAATCCATTGTAAGGATACTGGTAATGCTATTACCGGTAATGAGTGTGGCACAAAATAAAGCTGCCGGTTCTCCGGAATTTAATACAGCCACATTTTCCAACCTGCGTTTTCGGTCTATCGGTCCTGCAGTAACTTCAGGGCGTATTTCAGATTTTGCGGTAAACCCAGCTAATCATAGTGAATACTATGTTGCCAGTTCTGCAGGTGGTGTATGGAAAACAACAAATCATGGAGTTACGTTTCAACCCATATTCGATGCACAGGGTTCGTACTCGATTGGTTGTGTAACAATTGATCCGAATAACAGTAATGTAATCTGGGTAGGTTCAGGTGAAAATAATAACCAGCGTTCACTTTCCTATGGTGATGGTATCTATAAATCGGAAGATGCTGGAAAAACCTGGAAAAATATGGGACTGAAAAATTCAGAGCATATTGCGGAAATCATCGTAGACCCAACCAATTCCAATATTATTTATGTAGCTGCTTATGGTCCGGTATGGAGTGAAGGTGGAGAACGGGGCGTATATAAATCTACCGATGGTGGTTTAACCTGGAATGCCATTAAAACAGTGAGCAGTTATACGGGATGTAACGACCTGGTAATGGATCCACGTAATCCGAATGTATTATACGCATCCTTTCACCAACGTATGAGAAAGGTATTTACTTATATCGGCGGCGGACCTGAATCTGCTTTATATAAAACAACAGATGGGGGCGATACCTGGAAAAAAGTAGAAGGCGGTTTTCCTGGTGGTGAACTGGGGAGGATTGGACTGGCCATCAGTCCTGTAAATCCGGATGTATTGTATACGGTGGTGGAAGGAAAAGACAACAAAGGAGGAATCTATCTTTCCAAAGACAAAGGACAGAGCTGGGAAAAGCGAAGTGGTTTTGCAACATCAGGAAATTATTACCAGGAAATTGTTTGCGATCCCCAAAATGTTAACCGCATTTTTATTACCGATGTGTATTATAAAGTAAGTGATGATGCAGGTAAAACAGTATACAATTTAGGAGAAATCAATAAACACATCGATAACCATGCTGTCTGGATAGATCCCAATGATACAGATCACCTGCTGGTGGGTTGCGATGGTGGTATCTATGAAACATGGGATTTTGCAAAGAGCTGGGATTTTAAATCGAACCTGCCTGTAACACAATTTTATAAAGTGGCTACCGATAATGCCTATCCATTTTATAGCGTACATGGTGGAACTCAGGATAACCTGAGTTTGGGCGGACCCAGCAGAACAACATCTGGAAATGGTATTGTTAACAGCGACTGGTATATCACATCCATTGGTGATGGTTTTGAAACACAGGTAGATCAGTCAAACCCCGATATCATCTATGCACAAAGCCAGTATGGAGGCTTGGTTCGCTTCGACAGAAAAAGCGGCGAGTACTATGGCATTAAACCATCAGAAGGAGAAAATGAAGCTGCCTACCGCTGGAACTGGGATGCACCATTGCTGATTAGTCAGCATGATAATGCACGCTTATATTTTGGTGCCAATAAAGTATTCAGAACAGATGACCGCGGCAATAGCTGGAAAGTAATCAGCCCGGACCTGACCAGACAGATTGATCGGAATAAATTTGAAGTGATGGGTAAAGTATGGTCTGTAGATGCCATCGCAAAAAATGGGAGTACAGATATTTTTGGTCAGCTTACATCGATAGCCGAATCAAAACTCAACCCTGAAATGCTTTGGGTAGGTACTGATGATGGCCTTATACAATTAACCACCGACGGAGGAAAAAACTGGACGAAGTTCGATAAACTGCCCGGTGTTCCTGAAATGAGTTATGTACATCAGATTATTGCATCGCTGCATGATGTAAATACAGCTTATGTATGTTTCAATCATCATCGTTATGGAGATTTCAAGCCTTATGTGTTAAAAACAACCGATGCCGGTAAAACATGGAAACCTATACAGTCTAACCTGCCACAGAGAGGAAGTGTGTACAGTATTGCGGAAGATCATGTAGATCGCGATCTGCTATTTGCAGGAACAGAATTTGGTGTTTTCTTCTCCAATAATGGCGGACAGGAATGGATTCAGTTAAAAGCAGGTCTACCCGTTGCTGCTGTTCGCGATATTGAGATTCAGAGAAGAGAGAATGACCTGGTACTGGCTACTTTCGGAAGAGGTTTTTATATTCTCGATGATTATAGCGTATTACGTTCCTTCAAAAAAGAAACGATGGCTAAAGATGCAGTGATTTTTCCTGTGAAAGAAAGCCTGATGTATATTGAAAGGTTTCCACTGGGTTTAAGGGATAAAGGTCATTTGGGTAGTAGCTATTTCAGTACACCCAATCCACCAGTTGGTGCCGTGTTTAATTACTATATTAAAAGCGAGAGTAAAAAACTGAAAGATATCCGGACAGAAAATGAAAAAGCGAAGAATGAAAAAGGAGAAAAAGTGTATTATCCTTCTATCGACAGTTTAAGATTGGAAGATAATCAGCCCGACCCTTATTTATTATTTACCATTCGCGATAAAGCAGGAGATGTGGTGCGGCATCTAAAAGCACCAGCTAAAAAAGGGCTGCAAAAAATTGTATGGGATTTCAGGTATGCCACACCTGCGCCTGTGGTTGGCAGAACAATACCTGCACCTGATCAATTATTTGGTGGAGAAGAAAAAGGACACCTGGCCATGCCGGGTGAATACACTGTTTCATTATCGAAATATGAAGATGGCCAACTCACCGAAATAGCCGGCCCTGTTAGTTTCACCTGTAAACTGTTGCAACAAAGCAGCCTGCCGGTAAATATGGAAGATAACCTGTCGTTCTACAAGCAGGTAGCTTCATTGAGAAAAGCAGTGAGTGCTACAACTGATATTTATGCGACCATGCGCACCAGGTTAGCAAATATAAATGCAGCGGCACAGGATATAGCAGCATCGCCCAAAGCAGTGGTGGAGAAAGCATATGCACTTACACTTAAACTGAACGAAATCGGAATACAACTGACAGGTGATGCTACTAAATCGCGTCGCGAATTTGAAACGCCACCATCTGTAGCAGCCAGAGTAGGAGATGTGGAAGGAGGTGTGTGGAACTCAACATCTGCTATCACCACAACTTATCGTAACGACTATGCCATTGCATCCAAAGGTCTAAGCAGTGTATTGACAGCTATGCGTAAACTGGATGAAGAAATATTGGCGCTCGAAAAACAATTGGAACTGAACAAGGCCCCATATACACCCGGCAGATGGCCGGATTGGAAGTGAGGAGATTAATTCAAAATTCAAAAGCCAAAATTCAAAAAGCGAAGATCATTTATCTACTCATTTTTTTGAATTTTGGCTTTTAAATTTTTATTTATCAGAAACTTCTACAATCAAAAACTTCAAATAATTCGTATTCTCCATTCCCCAGATAATCGGATGATCGCTGGCCTGTGCCTGAAAGGTAACCTGTCTTATTTTTTTGCGTGCATCTTTAGCAGCCATTTCAATGGTTTGTAAAAAGAGATCGGGCTGTACCAGATTGGTACAACTAGAGGTTACAAGGAAACCTCCATTGCGTATGAGCTTCATTCCTCTCAGGTTAATTTCCTTATAACCTGTAATTGCTTTTTGAATATTTTCCCTGCTTTTGGTGAAAGCGGGTGGGTCTAACATGACAACATCATATTGTCTTCCATCTTTACCCCACTGTTTCAACACATCAAATGCATTCATGGCTTCAAAACGACAGATATTTTCAAGTCCGTTTAAAGCCGCATTGCGGTTTGCCTGTGCCACTGCATTTTCAGAAATGTCCAAACCTAAAACAGATTTAGCGCCATAATGCGCCGCATGAATTTCAAAAGTACCCGTATAGGTAAATGCGCCCAATACTTCGGCTCCTTTTACTATATGCTGAATAGCGCGCCGGTTATCCTGCTGGTCGAGAAAATAACCTGTTTTCTGTCCATTTTCAATATCAACATGAAACTTCAATCCATTTTCATTGATGATGATATTGGTATCGAAAGGGGCAGATAAAAAACCTTTGTGTTGTGGCAAGCCTTCCAGTTCACGAACGGGTACATCATTACGCTCATAAATACCTTTGGGGGAGAATAGGGATTCGAGTGCTTTTACAATAGCAGGTTTCCATTTATCCATACCCAGCGAAAGGGTTTGTAATACAAAATAGTCATTGAATTTATCAATGATTAGTGCCGGCATATAATCGGCTTCGCCAAAAATGAGCCGGCAGTTTTCGGTATAACCAATTTTCTGGCGATAGCTCCATGCTTCAGCTATCCGGTTATAAAAGAACTGCTCATCGATTTCTTCTTTTTTACGGCTTAACAAACGCACCATGATCTGCGATTTGGGGTTCACATATCCCCGGCCGGCAAATTTTCCGTCGGCATAAAAAACATCAACAATATCGCCTGCTTCCACTGGTCCTGATACCCTTTCCACTTCATTCCCGAATATCCAGGGATGGCCATTGGCGATCCTGGGAGCGATCTTTTTCCTGAGATACACATTTGTCATGGCGCGAAGATAATCCATAGCCCCCAGAGCCCATGCTGTTAAAGCGACCTGTAAATCGGGAAATAGCTGTATTTCAACTGACAAGACCCGCTTTTTAGCCCTACAAACTGCCATTTTTTCCCGTTTCTTTGCATCGGCAAAATTTTTGACAGGTAATGCCACAATAAGTATTAAGTAAAATAACCATGGAAGAACAGGCAACAACTACCTCAAACGTAAATGAAGAGCTGAATCAGGGTATTGATATCAATACAGATGAAAATGCCGCAGGTACCTCACACCTGAATGAACCTGTGACGGATGACAGCCAGCTGGATAAATTACAGGCCGAATTACAGGAGCAAAAAGATAAATACCTGCGCCTCATGGCCGAATTCGACAATTTCAGACGCCGAACAGCTAAAGAACGTATTGAACTGATACAGACTGCGGGTAAAGACGTAATCGTTTCTCTGCTTGATGTGTTGGATGACTGCGATCGTGCAGAGAAGCAATTACAAAGCAGTGATGATATTACCGTTCAGCGGGAAGGTATTCAACTCGTTTTCAATAAACTTCGTTCCAATCTGCAATCCAAAGGGGTAAAAGCCATGGAAAGTATTCATGCAGATTTCGACGTGGAGAAACATGAAGCCATTACGGAAATTCCTGCCCCAACCGAAGACCTGAAAGGAAAGGTATTGGATGAAGTAATGAAAGGATATTTTTTAAATGATAAAATCATTCGCTTCGCGAAAGTGGTGGTAGGGAAATAATTTGGAGATGTCAGATGTCGGATATCAGATGTCTGATTTGAAAAATAAATCAGACATCTGACATCCGACATCAACAAATAAAACACAATGGCTAAAAGAGATTTCTACGAAATATTGGGTGTGAGTAAATCAGCTTCTGCCGATGAGATTAAAAAAGCTTATCGGAAAGTGGCTATGCAATACCACCCCGACCGTAACCCAGGTGATAAAGAGGCCGAGGAAAAGTTTAAAGAAGCTGCTGAAGCATATGAAATTCTCAGTGACGCGGATAAAAAAGCCAAATACGACCGTTATGGCCATGCTGCGTTTGGTCCGGGTACAAGTGGCGGCGGAGGAGGATACAGTAATATGGATGATATCTTCAGTCAGTTTGGAGATATTTTTGGTGACGATATGTTTGGCGGATTCTTTGGTGGCGGAAGCAGAAGAAGCAGTGGTGGTGGAGGCAGGGCTCGCGGACAAAGAGGTAGTAATCTTCGTATTAAACTCAAACTGAATTTTGAAGAGATTGCAAAAGGGGTTACGAAGAATGTGAAAGTGAAGAAACATGTTTTATGTAATACCTGTAACGGCAATGGTGCGAAAGATAAAAACAGTGTACAGAATTGTGGAACCTGCGGCGGCTCTGGTCAGGTAAGAAGGGTAACCAATACTTTCCTCGGACAAATGCAAACAGTAAGCACCTGTCCAACCTGTAATGGAGAGGGCTCTACTGTAACAGCGAAATGTGGTAGTTGTAAGGGAGAGGGAAGGGTATATGGAGAAGAAACCATCAGTATAGATATCCCGGCAGGAGTGCAGGAAGGCATGCAACTGAGCATGAATGGTAAAGGGAATGCAGGAGAACGTGGTGGGTTTGCAGGTGATCTTATTATTCAGATTGAAGAAGAAGCACATCCTGAATTACAACGCGATGGATTGAATGTGGCATACGATCTTTATTTATCATTCTCTGATGCCGTTTTTGGTACACAGGTAGAAGTGCCTACTATTGATGGCAGGGCAAAAATTAAAATACCTCCCGGTACACAGAGTGGAAAAATATTCAGACTGAAAGGGAAGGGTTTCCCGGAAGTACAGGGTTACAATAAAGGCGATCAATTGATTTATGTAAATGTATGGACACCCCAGCAGGTAAGCGATGAAGAAAAGCGTATACTGGAAAAATTAAGTGAGAGTCCTAATTTCAAACCCAATCCCAATAAGAGCGATAAAAGTTTCTTTGAAAGGGTGAAGGAAGCTTTCAGTTAATACCAACTTATTTTCTTTTTTTCTTTGGCGGATGATAGAGCAGGATGGCCTGCTCTATTAATCTGCCAAATTCATTTTGGAGAAGATCGTTCCGGCGGATACCTGATTTTGCAAGTGTTAGCACATCTTCTAACTGATAATCTTTTGTGTATTTCGAGTTTCGTAATACGGAGCCAAACATGGCAACTGCTGCCGCAAAACGATACATACTATCTGTCTGCTGAATACTTACTCCCTGATAATTAGCTGAAAAAAACTGCTGAACAATATTATTGGTACCAGGCTTTTTATAACTGAGCTGTATAGCAGCCAGCAATTGTTGAACGGATGCGGCACTGTCTTTGGCAGGTGTTATTTCAAAAATGGCCATGATGCTATGGCCACTACCGATTTCACCACCTTCCAATACGCTGCTGCTGTCTTCCAGGGCAGTTTTTTTATTGTCAAAACCAATCAACCTGTAATCTGCTACAGTAGCAGGGTTAAAACGAACTGTGATGGCGGCATCATCGGCAACCGCAAAAATGGTTTTGGTGAATTCCTTTACTAAAACTTTTTCAGCTTCCCTTGCCTGGTCTATATAGGCGAAATTGCCATTTCCTTTTTTCGATAATGATTCCAGTTTACTGTCTTTATAATTACCCATGCCAACACCCAGACAGGTAAGGTAAATACCTGTTTGCTGATAGCGTACTATCAATTCTTCCAATTCCTTTTCGGAGGACTGTCCCACGTTAAAATCTCCATCAGTAGCAAGTATTACACGGTTATTGCCTTGGGGTATAAAATTGTCTTTGGCCAACTGGTAGGCCAGTTCAATAGCGCCAGATCCGGGTGTGTCTCCACCAGCAGATAATGAATCTATTGCGTTTTTAATGGTTTGCTTAAAGGCTCCACTGGTTGGCGGAAGTACAATACCCACACCGCCTCCATAAGTGGCAATAGTAATAGTGTCGCAATCGCGCAGGTTATTCACCAATAATTTGAAAGCAGATTGTAATAGAGGTAAACGATTGGGTTTGTCCATTGATCCCGATATATCGATCAGGAATACCAGATTCGATGGAGGTACATTTTCCAATGGTATGGTGGGTGCTTCTATCTGAAGAAACAATAACTGATTAGTCTGGTTCCATGGACAACCTGTGTGTTTAAAATTAAAATTGAACTGGTCTATGTTTTTTTGGGATAGGTTTTCAATAATCGGAAGGCTGAAATAATTCAGCATCTCTTCAATACGAACAGCATCTGCCGGTACAAACATCTGGTTCGAAATAAAACGCCTGATATTACTGTAAGCAGCATTATCAATATTGAGTGAAAAGCCTGTTTCGGGGAATGCGGCTGCTTTGATAAAATCATTTTCAATCAGGCCACTGTAACTTTCTCCCTGTTTTGCATATGGAAGGTAAGCATTGGTGTTAGCGTTGGAAACAATAGAAGCCCTGTTATTCCTGTATAATTTTAAAGTGCCTGGTAATGTTTTTAGCTGAAGCCGTTGAAACTGTCTGCTGTCAGCCAGTACAGAAAGTTTTTCATAACCTTCTAAATGAAGTGATAAGGAGTCTTTGATTTGTGTTACTGAAATGCCGAATGCTCCGGAACTACCACTTGAAAACAATTGTCGTGGTTTTGATTTGAGCTTTATTTTAACACCTTCGAGTAATACCCCATGTTCGTTTCTTACCTCACCACGAATATAATATTGCGCAGTGGAGAAAAGACAACAGGCAAGACAGCACAGTAATATCCAAATGCGTTTATTCATTTGGCGAAGGGGTTTCAATTACAATATAACGCTAAATCAAGATACCCAGGTATGGATGTTGCTGTTAAAGCCTTGTTATGCTTCGGTTTTAAGCTGGTAGATTTCTTTGATATTTCTGCCCAATCCATCGTAATCAAGCCCATAACCCAGTACAAAACGGTTGGGGATGGTAAAACAGCAGTAATCCATCTGTATAGGGTATTTCATGGCATCGGGCTTGTGTAAAAGCACGGCTACTTTAAGTGATAAGGGCTGTTGATTGAAAAGTTGTGGTAAAAATTCGCTCATGGTTTTACCGGTATCAATAATATCTTCCAGTATAACCACATGACGATTATTGATCTCTGTGTCAAGTCCGATAGCGGTAATCACCTGACCGGTAGACTTGGTTCCTTTGTAAGAAGCCAATTTGATAAAACAAATTTCTGCTTCAATGGATAATTCTTTGAACAGATCAGCTGCAAACATGAAAGAACCGTTCAGGATAGCGATGAATAATGGTTTTTTGCCCGCATAATCTGTATCGAGCTGTTTCGCCAGTTCTTTAACTTTTTCACGAATCAGGTCTTCGGGTAAATAGGGAACAAAATCTTTATCGTGAACAGTGATCACATTCATCTTGAATTATTTTGTGTTTTTGGGTTTTGCTTTTGCAGCGGCACTTTTAATTTCAGCCGGAGAACGGAGATATAGTTTTTGACCTGCTGAAAGCTGGCTGTCTTTTTTAAGCTTATTGTATTCGAGCAGGCTTTCGAGACGAATACCTTCTTTCTGACCAATTGCATGTATGGTTTCACCAGTTACCACTTCATGCAGATCGGATGCACCTCTTTTTTGTTTTTTCTCGATAAATAATAACTGGTCTGTTTCCAGTATATCGGTTTCCGGCAACTCATTGAAATCAAATAATTTACTCAGGCTGATATCGTACCGGTGTGCCAATGCGAGGAGAGATGTACCTTCTTTGGCATAAATGGCTTTTGTGTGGTTAATGGTAAATACACCATCGGGATAGGGAGCGGTTTTTTTCTCTACAGCAGGTTCTACTTTCTTTTCAGGAACTATAGTGTCTTCAGTTTTATCGGCAATATCTTCTGCAGAAGCCTGAACCGGAGCAGTTTTTACTTCTTCTTTTATCTTGTTCTCCTGTACCTTATTTTCTTTGTTCTTGTCAATTTCTGGAGTCTTGTCTTCTTTTGTTTTATCCTGTTCCTCTTTTGCCCAGTGAACAGGTGTTTTTGAAATGTCTATAGTAGCTGTAACCTGCTGAGCGGGCGCCACTACAGGAGCATTTCTATTGTCTTTAATAGCAATGGCCAGCATGGTATACTGGTGCAGTTTATAATCTTCAATAACCTTCAGTAATTTTTCAGGATAGGTAGAGCTGGTGGCATAACCTGCACGTTTAAGTCCATAGGCCCAACCGGTAATATCAGTAGGTTCCAGTTTAAAAAGAAAAGAATAATGTGGTCTGTTTTTCAAAAAATCAGAATGGTCGCGGTACGATTGTTCAGCAGTAGGGTATACACGAAAGCATTCTCCTTTGGCATCATCGTCATGATAGGTTTTTTCACCTGTCCATTCAGTTTTACATTTAATACCAAAATGATTATTGGCATTTTTGGCCAGCGGACTCTCTCCGAACTGCGATTCTAAAATACCCTGCGCCAGTTTAATAGATGCGGGTACACCTGTACGCAGCATTTCTTCGATAGCCAGTTCTTTATAACTATTGATATAGGCTTCTGTTTTTTCTTTCACTGAAAGCGTCTGCGCCCTGCCGATTGTACAGGCACAACAATAAACTGTCAGTAATAAGATCCATTTTTTCATGCTTCTTTCTTTTTAATCAGTAAGAGCCCATCCCTGATGGTTAATAATACCTGTTCCGTTCTTTCATCCTGCTGCACATGTTCATTGAATGCATGGATGGCTTTCCCATTTTTTCCGCTGATCGGGTCTTCCAATACCTGTCCATGAAACAACACATTATCTGCAATAATCAGTCCATCCTTATTAAGACGTGGTACCAGTTGCTCATAATAACCGATATAGCCGGTTTTATCCGCATCTATAAAAACCAGATCCCATTGATATTCCAATGCTGGTATAATCTCTGCGGCATTGCCTACGTGCAAATGTATCTGATGATTTCTTTTGCTTTTGCTAAAATAGTTCCTGGCTGTGCTGGCATCTTCCTCGCGACATTCAATGGTATGGAGCTCTCCGTCTGGTTGAAGACCTTCAGCCAGACAAAGGGCGCTGTACCCGGTAAAAGTACCTATCTCTAAAACGTATTTTGGACGCTGAATAGTGCTCAGGAAGGATAAAAATTTTCCCTGGACCTGTCCACTCAGCATATGTGCCTGAGGGTGTTCTTGGGCGGTATAACCGGCAATTTCCTCCAAAAGAGCATCTTCAGATGATGTAAATGCCATGGCATAGGCTTCAGCTTTTGGGGAAAGAATCGGGGGGGGGGTCATAGGGCGAAGATACGAAACTGAGGGGTGGATTGGGGAATACATAATTCTCCAAAGGAGTTCTTCGGGCAAAATTCAAAATTCAAAAGTCAAAATTAGTTGGGGAGACTTGCTTACAGATAATTAATAGTGCAATAGCTATTTCGGAGGTTATAAAATTTATGGATGTGATGGTTAAGACATTGCTAAGATTTTGATATTGATGGGGCAGTGACTTTTTGAGATGAAAAATGAGTATTTTTAAAGAGATAAGATTACTCACAAAAATGATTTGCTATGGCTATGCCTGATTTCCCCAATGGATTTGATTCCTGGCAAAAAACACATTTTGAAGTGGTGGAAGTATTGTGTTATATCAGGGAACTGGAAACAAGTGAGCAACCCAAAAGTTTTGCGGAAATGGCAGACCAGACGGCAACGGAAGAAATGTACCAGCTTGCGCTTACCCTTACCAATAAGTATGAAGAACAAGCGAAAGGCAAAACCAGAACACGGAGCCTTTTTGATGAGATTGAGGAATTTGTATGGGCTGAGGTGAGAAAGGAGGAGTAGTCGTACTAAGTCTTGTAACAGGAGATATGACAAAGAAATATTTTAAAAATCCTATGCCAGATTACAATTATAAGAGAAGATTGTGATGGTATTATTCACTTAATCGAAATGAAGAAATTACTGGCAGTAATGCTTCTTGTATGTGGTTGTAAAGATAGAACAAGTTCGAATGAGGATAACTTGCTCCTTGCTTATGAAACTATTGCAGCGGATACTGTTTTTGTATTTCCGGCAAAGGATGATTTTAACGAAAACTATTTCTATCATGGGAAAGTCTTGGATAGCTTACAGATTTTAGTATTTCCCCAAGAAATCGCAGCCTCACATTTTAATGATCCACCAGGTCTTTTTGCAAGCAAGCGGATAAAAGTAGGAGAAAATTACTGGGGGCTGATAACAAGAAGCCCTTCTGTTTATTATCCGTCTTCAATTAAACTGTTTATATATAATGAACAAACAAAAAAAATAAACCCCTCCTACATTGAACTCGCTGAATCATTTGGTGATGCAGGAGATTCATTTGAAAAAGAATCGTGGATATTTACAAATGGAGGCAAGTTGAATATTCTCATTCATCAAAATAACAGCCATGATCATAGTCTGGATGAAGAACCAGATGATTATCCTGAAAATCATGACCAGTTTTTCTTGTTGCAGTTAAACAAAAGCAGGATAGATACTGTTGGCCGGGATTCTGCAGTACTGGCCATGAGGGTTAAAAAAATGAAAGAATACACTCACAGGTAATTATTATTTTCAATCCCGATTATCTATCCTTACTGATGCGTATTAACTTTAGTTGCTTGTAACTGCTTTTTTAGAAATTAACAACAATCCCAGAAAAGTAATTGTACCATTAATAATTAACAGCTCCAGTCCAATTTCAAAAGAACCAAAAATCTGTTTCTGAAATTTATCCAATACCAGGCATAACAATGGAGATGCTATACAAATAACAGGTACCAATTTATCATTTACAGCACGTTTTAGCAGGATTCCAAATGTAAAGAGGCCAAGTAATGGGCCATAGGTATAAGCTGCTACTTTCAGAATTACACCAATCATACTGCTGCTGTCGATCCATTTATATATCATCACAAATAAGAGAAAGATAAATGCAAATACCAGGTGTACGCGCTGTCTGATTTTTTTCTTTTGTGCATCGGTCCAGTCATCACGTCGCTGTAAGCCAATGATATCAATGCAGAATGAAGAAGTAAGTGCCGTAATGGCCCCATCTGCACTGGGAAAGAGAGCAGAGATCAAAGCAATGATGAATATTACCGATACCATGCTTGGCATGTGTTGTAATGCAATAGTGGGGAATAGTTTATCACCTGTTGCCGCGATTCCCTGTGCATCGGCATAAAGATGTAATAAACCACCAAGGAAGAGGAACAATCCTATTACAGCCAGCATAATAAAACCAAGGGTTACCACATTCTTCTGAGAGTCTTTCAATGTTTTAACAGAAATATTTTTCTGCATCATTTCCTGGTCCATGCCTGTCATGGTAATGGTTACAAAAGCACCTGCCAGTATCTGTTTCAGAAAAAAGAAACGGCTTTCAGGTTCAGTGAAAAATATTTTTGAATAACCTTTATCGCCCATGGCAGAAAGACTTTGACCAATACCCATATCTAACTGACTCAAAATATAGACTACGCATATTACCAGACCAATCAGCATGCAGGAAGTCTGTAAAGTATCGGTCCATACAATGGTTTTTACACCACCTTCATAGGTATATAGTAAGATCATCAGCAAAATGATGAGTGTTGTAGCCCAGAAAGGAATATGAAAACTTTCGAGGATGGCATCCTGCAGTATGCGTACTACCAGATACAAACGGGCAGTGGCGCCCAGTGTACGTGACAGGATAAAAAATGAAGCACCTGTTTTATAAGATGCAAAACCCAGTCGCGAACTAAGGTAATTGTAAATGGAAGTAAGGTTGAGTTTGTAATAAAGCGGCAGTAATACAAAAGCAATCACCATATAACCGATCAGGTACCCCAATGTTATCTGCATATACGCAAAAGATTCTTTTGCCACTGCACCGGGTACACTTACAAATGTTACCCCACTTAATGAAGTACCAATCATACCAAATGCCACCAGCATCCAGTTACTGTTTCTGTTACCGATAAAGAAAGAGTCATTTGTACTGTTTCTGCCGGTATACCAGGCTACAGCCAGTAAAATCAGGAAGTAAATGATGACAAAAGAAAACAAAAGCAGTGGCGACATAGCGTTATTATTTAAAGCTGAATAACAATCGTTCAGGGTAAAGATAGGGGTTGTTTGCGGTTTATTGCGGGAATTGAAACCCTAAGTTTTACAAATAAAAAACAGGCCCTTTTGGCTTGGAATGATAAAGCTGCTTACATTGTGGCGTAAAATGAGATGCATGCAGACAAAGCGTATTGCAGTTTTTTGCGGTTCAAAGAATGGGAACAACCCGGTTTTTCAGGCCGATGCTTCAAAGTTAGGTAAGCTGATGGCAGAGAAGGGAATTACGCTTATTTATGGCGGCGGTAATAAAGGGCTGATGGGAGCAGTGGCCAATGCTATTATGGAAAATGGAGGTAAAGCTATCGGTGTAATACCCGAAGTATTGCTTGAATGGGAGCACCAGCATGAAGGCATTACAGAATTACATGTGGTGAAGGATATGCATATTCGCAAGAAGATGATGTATGAATTGTGTGATGCAGCCATTGTATTACCCGGTGGTAACGGAACATTGGATGAATTATTCGAAATGCTTACCTGGAACACACTGAATATCCACAATAAAAAAATAATCCTGCTGAATGCAGCAGGATATTATCAGCATCTTGTGGCACATATTGAGCAGATGGCCGCAGAAGGTTTTTTATATGAAGACTGGCGCGAACGTCTGGTTGTAGCCAATAATGCCGATGAAGCTATTGCTTTTTTCGGTTAAGGTACACGCCAAAGCCCGCTCTGAAAACCGGTAATGGATCATTAAACTGATCACGATAAGGCGAGTTGATATTCTGTAACACATCAATCATAAGTGTAACATAGGAATACTGATTGCCAACAACCCTGCTGCCATAGCCAATACCTACTAATAAACTTTCTGCATTATAGTTATACCTGGCTGATTGTCCGGTGATGACATTCTTTTGAGAAGAGCTGATCCAGTTATATTCCGGCTGAACCTGCAGGTGTAAAAAGTTTACCGGCCAGATGCGTAAAAAAGTACCGGCACCGTAGTTGAAATTACGAAAACGGGTATTGCTGAAATCAGATGCATTCTGGGAGAAATAATTGATGTTCAGCGATACGCCGGCATCCAGCCATTTGTTAAGACTATAACCCAGCTCCGGATTTACCCCTACATTAAAGAAACGATTACCCAGTGAGAGGTTCAAACTTGAACCAAAGAACATGTTTTCTCTTTTAAAACCTTTGGGTTGTTCATCACTTTCATTTTGTTGTGCAAATACACTGGTGCAAAGCAACAAAAGACAGGTAAACAATACGCTTTTTTTCATGGTCATTGGTATTTATGCAAATGTACGGCTCAGTTCAGGTCAAAGATTTTACCTGCATTTAAAATATTGTTAGGATCAAATGCTTTTTTTATTTCTCTCATGATGTGCAGATTGGCATCGCGGAATACAGTTGCCATATATGGTTTCTGTATCAGTCCGATACCATGTTCTCCACTGATGGTTCCTCCCAGGCTTTTTACCAGTTCAAACAAGGCACGCAGGGCATGGGTCATTTCAGCATTGCCATGACTGTTTTTGATGGTAGGATGATTGATGCGTATATGCAGGTTGCCATCGCCGGCATGTCCATAACAAACAGCATGGAAGCCATATTGTTTGCCGAGTTCTTTTACACCTTTAATCAGCACAGGCAATTCTGCACGGGGTACCACAGTATCTTCTTCGATGGTATAACCACTTGTTTTTACGGCTTCTGCCACACGACGGCGTAATTTCCAGAGCTCTGCTTTTTGTTGTGCATCGTCGGCAAAAAATACTTCACCTGCATCAAACTGCGTAAGTAATTCAGCAATTGATTCCATTTGACTCATCAGCACTTCCATATTATTGCCATCTACTTCTATGATCAGGTGAGCGGCAATAGAATCATCAACAGGAACAGCTGTGCTGTCTACCATTTTGCTTACAATCTTTAATGCATCTATTTCAACCAGTTCCAATGCACTTGGCACAAAACCGGCACGGAAGATGGCGCTTACAGCTTCACTGGCTTTTTCGAGTGAAGCAAAAGGCACCAGCATTAACAGATCATATTTAGGAAAGGGAATAAGTTTCAGCACAATCTTGGTAACAATACCCAATGTGCCTTCACTGCCTACCACCAGTTGAGTAAGATTATAGCCAGTAGAGTTTTTCAGTACATTGGCACCTGTCCATATAATTTCTCCGTTGGGTAATACCACCTCAAGGTTCAGTACATAATCTTTTACCACACCATATTTTACTGCTTTAGGTCCACCACTGTTCTCGGCAATGTTGCCACCAATAAAACAACTGCCACGGCTGCTGGGATCGGGGGGATAGAAAAGTCCTTTTTCTTTTACAGCATTTTGTAAAACTTCTGTAATAACACCTGGCTCGGTAATGACTTGCAGGTTACGTTCATCAATAGTAAGAATGCTGTTCATTCTTTCTGTAGATAGCAATACACCACCCAGGTGAGGTAATGCACCACCACTTAAACCCGTTCCTGCCCCACGGGGAGTAACCGGAATCAGGTCTTTATTGCAAATTTTCAGAATAGCGGAAATTTCTTCAGCAGTCCGGGGTTTTACCACTACTTCAGGCAGGTATAATAAATGCTCGGTTTCGTCATGACCGTAATGATTCAGGTTTTCTTCATCTGCAAATACAAAAGCATCACCCAGTATGGATTTGAATGCTTGAATATGTTCGTGGGTGAGTGTTCCCTTAACTGCCGTAGCCGCCATGTTTTAGATAATTTTGGTAAAAATACTTCTTGACGAGGAGATGCTTGCAGGATTTTGCGCTTTTGCACCCATTTTTTTATAAAAACTTCAATTTTTGGGAGGAGATATTAAGGAAACACTACTATCTCATAAAATTCCTTGAATATCTTAAAAGATTCTCCGCAAACGATTGATGAATACCAATGTGTAGATACTACATAAAAAAATCATCGAAAGCGTTAAACAATTAATTTTGCCCAACTAACTAACGATTGTTCGTATATGATTGAATCTATGACCCAGCTAAACCTTCAGCAATTGACGGCATTGGGACTAAAACCAATGCATCATGTTCATTATCAACTAAGTCAGGAAGCATTAACCGAGCAGACCGTATTTCGTGGTCAGGGAGTATTAAACAATACAGGTGCCCTCTGTATTGAGACAGGTGAATTTACCGGTCGTTCTCCGCAGGACAAGTTTATAGTAAAAGACGCCATTACGGCCGACACTGTTCATTGGAACAATTTTAACATTGCCATCGAAGAAAAATATTTCTTCCAGCTTAGGGATAAGATGCTTAATTACCTGAATGGTAAAGAAGAGATTTGGGTACGTGATGCTTATGCTTGTGCCGATCCGGTTTACCGGATGAATATCCGTGTGATCAATGAAAATCCATGGAGCAATTTATTTGCCTATAATATGTTCCTGCGCCCAACGGAACAGGAACTGGAAAACTTTACACCTGAATGGCATATTATTCAGGCTCCGGGTTTTAAAGCCGATCCTTCAGTAGATGGTACACGTCAGCATAATTTTGCAGTGGTTTCCTTTACACACAAAACCATTCTCATTGGTGGCACCGGTTATACAGGTGAGATGAAGAAAGGTATTTTCACCATCCTCAATTATGTATTACCTCAACAGAAAAATGTACTCAGCATGCACTGCAGTGCCAATATGGGTGATGCTGGTGACGTAGCTATTTTCTTTGGACTGAGTGGTACAGGTAAAACAACACTGAGTGCCGACCCTAACCGTAAACTCATTGGTGATGATGAACATGGCTGGACGGGTAACAGCGTATTTAATTTTGAAGGCGGTTGTTATGCCAAAACCATTGACTTGAGTGAAGAAAAAGAACCTGAGATATTTCATGCCATCCGCCCCGGAGCATTGGTAGAGAACATTGGATTTATTACTGGAACTAACCAGATTGATTTTTCTTCTAAAAAAATTACTGAGAATACACGTGTAAGCTATCCTTTGCATTTTATCAGTAATGCAGCTGAGCCCAGTATTGGCGGACTTCCTAAAAATATTTTCTTTCTTACCTGCGATGCATATGGTGTATTACCACCCATCAGCCGTTTAACACCCGGACAGGCCATGTACCAGTTTATCAGTGGTTACACAGCCAAAGTTGCCGGTACAGAAGCAGGAGTAACAGAACCTAAATCAACTTTCAGTGCCTGTTTTGGTGCGCCTTTCCTGCCACTGCATCCGGGTAAATATGCAGAGATGCTTGGACAGAAAATGAAAGAACATGATGTGAAAGTATGGATGATCAATACAGGTTGGAGTGGAGGATCGTATGGTGTGGGAAGCAGGATGAAATTAAGCTATACACGTGCTATGATTACTGCTGCATTAAAGGGTGAACTTGATGCTGTACAGTTTGAACAACACCCTGTGTTTGGTATGATGATGCCATTGAGTTGCCCTGGTGCGCCGGCAGAAATACTGAACCCCAGAAATACCTGGGCCGATGCTGCTGCATACGATGCAAAAGCAAAAGACCTGGCACAACAGTTTATTAATAATTTCTCAAAATATGCTGCGGGTGTCAGCGAAGAAATTCTTCAGGCAGCCCCTAATGTATAACTGATTACGGTATCGCCTCAGGCGGTATAAACTCGGTCTCTTCGATTGCTTTGTCTGTTTGAATGGGATCCCGTCACTTGTGGCGGGATTTCTTTTTTTAAGAAAGAAGAGATATGATGTGAAAGGTAAAAGTCGTAAAGATTCTTTTCAGAAGTGAATCATAAATTAAAAAATAAGAATAAGCAATAAACCTCAATACAGCAACTTTACTCACTTATAATGGCACCAAAGCTCACAGTATGGCCCTTTATTCATAAGAAGCATTTCATGATTTCCTTCTTCAACTAATTTCCCTTTTTGTAGAACTAGTATTGTATCGCAATGCCTCACAGTAGACAACCTGTGCGCTATGATGATAATGGTTTTACCCTGTTGCTGAAACCACTGAAGGGTTTGCTGAACCTGTTGCTCGCTAACTGGGTCGAGACTGCTGGTGGCTTCATCAAGTACCAGCACTTCCGGATTTCGATACAGTGCCCTGGCAATGGCAATGCGTTGTCTTTGCCCACCGGAAAGATTGGTACCCTGTTCGCTTAGCAGGCTGTTATAAGTATTGGGTAGCTGTTCAATAAAACCGTGTATTCCCAGCATTTGCGATAGGCTAATAATCTGTTGAAGGTCGGGCTCCGGATCGCCAATGGCAATATTTTCAATAATGGTTCCGCTGAATAGATCGATATGTTGTGGCACTACTGCAATCCTTTCTCTCAGACTTTTATGACTGATATGCTGCATGTCGATTCCGCCGATACTGATACTTCCTTCTTTGAGTGCGTAAAGATTTTGTAATAAGGATAATAAGGTTGATTTACCACTACCGCTTTCACCCACAATAGCAGTACTGCACCCTTTTTTTATCTGTAGTGTTAATCCTTCAAATACCATGGCTCTTGTTCCATAGCGAAAATGGATATTGTTTAAAAGTATATTACCAACCTGTTCAGGTTTGAGATGAATGCTGTGCTGCTGGTTATTTTCTGTTTCCAGGTCAATAATTTCAAATAACCGGTCAGCAGCTATCAATGCATCCTGTATTTGTTTATTGGCGTTGATTAGCGATGAGGCAGGACCTGTGAAATAACCAATCAAGGCATAAAATGAAAGGAGCTCGCCGGGAGATAGTTCTCTGTTGATCACAAAATAACTTCCGGCCCATAACAGACCGATAGTGAATATGCGGGTAAAAAATTCTGCCCCCGTTCCTATATAGAGTGAATAAATACTGCTTTTATATACGCTGTGTAACAAATTGAAAAACCGGGTTTCTGTTTTTTCATTGGCATAGTTTTCGAGTCCGAATCTTTTGATCGTACCAACAGCATTGAGGCTTTCTACCAGTTGTGTTTCCAGTTCTGCAGATTCTTCCATCAGTTTCCTTTGCCATTTTTTATTAACACTATTACTGATCCAGTATAAAACAAGGTAAATCGGAACGATCATCAGCATCAGTAAAGCGAGCTTCCAGTAGTATAGAAACATGACAGCCAGACTGAAACAAATGATCAGTGTATTTACAATGATATTCAGGGCAACACTATTAATAAAGTCCCTGATTTTTACTGCATCATTTACGCGACTGATGATTTCGCCTACCCGCATGGTGTCAAAAAAACGTTGGGGTAATTTCAACAGATGTTTATAGTAGCTTAGTATTAAACGTGCATCAATCATTTGTCCGGTACGGAGCGCAAATACTGTTTTTAAGCCGCTAATAAAGAGTTGAAAAATCAATATTACAACCATCACAATGCTCAGCAGGTTCAGCAGGCGTATGTTCCCTTCTATCAGTACAAAGTCAACAATTTTTTGGATATAAAGAGAGGTCGATAAGCCAAGAATGCTATATAGTAATGCCCCTAGTAAAGCCTGTATTATGATTGCAGAGTGGGGACGAATTAACTGCCAGAATCGTACTGTATTAGCGATTTTTTGTTTACCAGCTACAAAATCATCATTTGGAACTAATAGCACAATCACGCCACTCCAAATTTCTTTAAACTTTGGAAAGGTTACTTTATGAAAAGCTCCATCACCGGGATCCATATAAGTAATATACTTTTTAATAACCTTATAAATAACCACATAATGGTGTAAACCATTTTTTAATACGACATGTGCAATAGCAGGAAGTGGAATTTTCGCTAAACTTTCTAATTGACCTTTGGCAGCTTTGATCTGAAAACCCAATCTTTCTGCTGCTTCAATAAGTCCAAGTACATTCGTACCCTGTTTATCTGTTCCTGAATATTGGCGAATGCGGCTCACGGGCAATTGTAAATTGTAATGTATGGCTACAGAAGCCAGACAAGCTGCGCCACAATCTGTAATGTCTCTTTGTTGAATGCGTATCTTTTTTTTCATGGCTGTTTTTTAGTAAGCTGCCCAGCAGGCGCGGTAGGATTCAGCCAATCGTCCACTTTGTCAAACAATAATTGCCAAAGGGTACGTTCAGTTACCGTAAACCTGGCCTGGAAACTGAGTCCTTTTTTAAGTATGCCCCTATAACCGTTTTTTAATAATAGTTGGGTATCATCGAAGGTGCAGCGAACTTTGAAAACGGGTTTATTGTCTAATAATGTAAAGTCATTGTCGATGGATGTAATTTTGCCTGTTAGTATTCCAAAATAATTGTAATCAAAAGCATCTATCTGAAATCGGACAGGTTGATTGATTTTCAACAACCCCATATCTCTTGTGCTGATATAACATTCACCAATTAAATCAGATTGCGGTGAAATAATGCAGAGCGGTTCTCCTGCGGTAATAAAACCTCCTGCATAACGGGTATTGACATGTTGAATCTCTCCGGAAACTGGAGCATATAAAAAATGGGTTTTCTGATGGCTTTCTATTTGTTTTCGCTGAGCAATAAACTGAGATGTTTCTGTTTTGTATCGCTCTAATTCGTTTTGCCAATTGGTAATCTGCTCCTGCTTAAAAGCATTGAATAAAGCAATTAAACGCTCTGATTCAATTTCCTTGTCAAAATGCTCTTTGCGTGCAATAACTTTGTCATTCAACAAAAGCGTATTGATTTCCTGTTCATGACTGACTTTTTTTATAGCAGCTTGCTGATCGGTTAGCTGGAATAAAAACCTGCTTAACTGAAGACGGTAAAGCGGTGTTTTCAGTAGTAAGCTGTGATAATTCTTCGCAGTAATCAGTAATTCAAGATCACTGATGAAGTTTAGCCGCTGTCTGACTTCAATATCGTTCAAGACTATTTGAGGGCCGGAAACATTGTCCTTAATTCTTGCTACCAATTGCCCCTGCATGATGGTATCTCCTTCTTTTACCAGTAAAGTATCAATGATGCCCGAAACAGCCGGTTTGAGTTCTGTTCTTTCATTAAGTGGCCGGATGATGCCTGGTGAAATAACAGAAATACTTGTTTTGATAAATGGGAGAGCAGATAGAGTGGAAAGAATAAGTAATAGTATTACTATGTAAAGTATATGCGTGTTTTTTCTGGAAGTATGTATACTATATAAATTGTTCATTATTGGTATTTATAAGTAGGCACTTACAATATCAACTATCAAACCAATACAGTTATAGATAGCATGGGCTATAAAAACGATGATTACCGGGTTTTGACGTTTGTGCCTTATGGCAAGGTATAGTGAGGCAAACAGTAGTCCGGATATAAATGTTTTGAGTATGTATTGCCATGAATAGTAATGTGAGATGGCGAAAAGTGTAGCTGAAACCATACAGGATACTAATGTTGCAGTCGCTTTCTTATTCAGGATAAATTTTATGACCAGGTGCTGGAACAATAAAGTTTCAATAAATGGACTAAGTAAAACCGCAATAAAAAAACCTTCAATTATTGATGTATGAACTGGTCCTGCAGTATGAGACGGGAAGAGGATAAGAGAAAAGATAAGTGTAATTAATACATCTATACCAACAGTGTACAATATAAGCATGGTTGTTTTCTGTCTGCCTAATCTGTTGATAAAATTATTATAATATCTATTAGCTGTATGGATACACATATTAATGGCATTTTAAAATGGATGCAGAAAGTAAAAAGAGCGCAAGAAAGAAAACAAACCATTGGAAAGTTGACAGTTTCTTTTTCATAGTTGTTAGAAATAAAAGAACTGAGTTCTGTTGCGAACTCAGTTCTTGCATGGTTAATTACTTTTTTAAATTTGCCGGCAGGGAGTGCTGGTACTCCATTGCCTGTTTTGAAAATTGCCAGATGGCATGGGTTGTTGCACCAATGAGGTAGGCTACATCGCGCCAAAACCCTCCACCTTCAATTGCCAGCATTTGTTCTGAAGATAACTCGCAGAGTCCTTCATACTTTAAAAGATCAATTGATTGAGTCATAGTAATACGATTTTTTATTTTACTGAATTCCATCCATCCACCAGGCCTTTTTTGATCTCATCCCAGTGATCGATGATTTCTTTGCCTACAGCGGCCCAGGTAATACCCTTTAACCACTTTGGCCATGCGCCTCCGGATATCTCTTGCATTTCGGAGTTGTCAAGATCGTCCAGATTCATCATTTTAAATTCTGGTAGTTGCATCTGCAGTATTTTTACCCTCACCTGTCTTTCGCCATGGTTCGGAGTTTGTTTATTCAGCGTCACGCAAAATTCCCGCTACCGTGAACTCGGTTTTTTCAGTTTTGCTTTTG
This sequence comes from Sediminibacterium sp., assembly GCF_019264485.1. Lineage (GTDB taxonomy): Bacteria > Bacteroidota > Bacteroidia > Chitinophagales > Chitinophagaceae > Sediminibacterium. Next base: position 192,920 of record NZ_JAHVAA010000015.1, on the reverse strand, counting down.
GCTGGGCTGTCTATTACGAACCCCCAGGTTGTTTCGTGGCAACCAACGTTCTTTATTGTTTTTTCTTTGGGTCAATAAAGGTGTAATATCCCGCAATTCGTAGCTACTGAATGAGTAGGTTGTAGCATACGCACGGGCTACTGCATCATTGAAATGCATTACGTGTTTAAGGCTACAACTTTAAAATGCTGTAGCACTTTCTTTCTGAGGGGGGTAAAATATTGGTAGCTGTAAAAACTAAATAAGCTTCTATAATATCTTAGGCTGAGAATCGCTTTTTATTTCATCACCATCTGGACAAAATAGGGGTGTTCCGGATTCACCACCAATTCCTGTCTTTGCGGGTGAATCAATACATCCATATCTTCCATCGGGATGGCTCCCAGTAATGGTTCATTGTTACCAGGTAAAACCAGGGCATCCATATTTGACCTTCGGTTTTTAAAACGTACTTCTATTGGCCCTGCCACATTGTACTCGGCAATCTCACCATTGGCTAACTGAACCTTTCTTTTTTCCTTAATTGACAGGCTAAGTTGTTCGCAGATAGTTTCATTAATGGCCATCATATATGCACCACTGTTCACGAACATCGATGCATTCATCTGCTTTATTTCATCTGTACCAATCAGATGCCTTTTCGCAAGAATCAGCTCCTCGCCATTGATCAATGTAATAGTTGCATAAACTAAACCCATTTTTGATTGATTGTGGTGTAAAGATAAAAATGAAAATAATTGAAATGTTCGTAATTGTTAACAGAATTGATGACTGATGATAGTCGACTACGACCTGGATTATAGAATACGTGTGAGGCGAAGTGATTTTGAAAAATAACAATAAATGGTAGGCGGAGTGGCGGGAACGGTAAATGGATAAACTATTTTAGTTCCATATGTAAAATGGGGTAAGGCTTATCTGTTCCATCAAAAGGGGAACGGCTTTTTACAGTAAATCCAAAATTTTCATAAAACCTTCTGGCAGTTTCATTCTGTTCATTCACATCTACTTTGGTAATATGGTATTCTTTCAATGCATATTGCATCAGCTGTTTGCCTAAACCTTTTCCCCTTTGATCAGGGTCGAGGAAAAGCATCTCCATTTTATCTTCTGCAATACCCATAAAACCAAGTACCTTGTTTTGTTCATCAACAATGCAGGTAATTGCTACCAGTGAAAAAGCATGATGTTCCTGAATAATATTTTTGAAAAATAAAATATCATCCGGATCAAGAAAATGATGCGTAGCTCTTACAGAAGCCTCCCAGAGAACTAAGAGTTCAGGATAATCTGCCGCTACTGCTTTTCTAAGTTGGTACATGAGTTTAATTTATCAGTTTGCAAGATAATTATTATCAAAAAATGGGGTGTGACTTTTATACTATTACTTCTCTAAATCCTGTATTTTTAATAGCATGCCATATAACCGGAATCATGAAACAATCCATCATACATATCTCATTATTGGTAAAAGACTACGACGAAGCCATCGATTTCTATACAGGTAAGCTCAACTTTACACTGGTAGAAGATATGTACCAGCCAGAACAAAATAAACGATGGGTATTGATAGCCCCGCCCGGCTCTGATGGCACACAAATTTTACTCGCTAAAGCCTCCGGAGAAGAACAGGAGAAATGTATCGGTAACCAGACAGGCGGACGTGTGTTTCTCTTTCTGCAGACAGATGATTTCTGGCGAGACTATCGGCATATGATGAACAATGGTATTGAATTTGTACGGGAACCTAAAACAGAATCGTATGGCACTGTAGCAGTATTTAAAGACCTGTATGGAAATTTGTGGGACCTGTTACAGCCGAGTTGATATTTCGATTGGTTAACGGCTCAAATCTTTGCGTTATAATATAACCATGCAAGCAGCATGGGCCATAAGAGGTAACAAATAACCAGTAAACGGTTGAAGTATCCATTGATGCCAATTACGCCTGCCGGTAATTTTTCTGGCGGCGCAATAGCTGGTCCGAATGGAATACCCGCTTTTTTAAAACCTGAAAACAATAAAACCATTGATACGGCCATTAGCACCACTGATAGCCATATAGCATGTGCGGATAATAAAATGCTCAATCGTTCATGCGACCAGAAATCTTCTTTTATCAATGTATAACTGATCAATAATACCCCGAGCGGGAGAAAAGGTATACCAATGCCAAAAGCCATTCCATGCAGTTTGTGTTTCACATCAAACAAACCTCCCATGATAGCACCAATACCGGTTAGGAACAAGCATACAATACCAACAGAAGGCCAAAAGCCATGTACCAGGTTCCATAATAAAATAGAAGCCGATATAGAGCAAATACCCCAGCATACAAAGAAAACAGTGAGCAGCCATTTGTGTGATCCCAGCGCATATTCGCTGATCATACGCCAGCCGGGGTGAAATTCACGGCTTACAAAATGGAGTGTCAGGAAAGCCAATAAGGATACTGTTCCTGAAGCAAGTACCAATAATGCAATGGTGTTCATGGTAAAATAATTTATAAGAAACCGTTCGGTTGCAAATATATATGCAACTATCTGGTTTCGCAAAATTTATTTTTAAAAATAGGACAGATTGTTTTATAAAGGGTATTGCCACTGAAGACACTGAAACACACTGAACTAATTCTGTGTACTTCTGTGCTTTCAGTGGCAATAAAACAGTCGCCACAGTATTACAAACAGGTAAATTTAGAATAAGCCGAATAACATACCGTCTACCTTGCTGATGATCTCCCCAAAATGTTCCTCACTCTCTGCAAATTTATTCTTATCGCAGTCGATCACCAGTAACTGACCTTCTTTGTAACCATCGATCCACTTATTATAATATTCATTGAGGCGCTTCAAATAATCGAGCCTGATATTTTCTTCATATTCACGCCCTCTTTTCTGAATCTGGGCCACCAATGTAGGTACAGAGGCTTTCAGGTAAATGAGTAAATCAGGAGGCTGTACCATGGTTTTCAGGGTCTGAAAAAACTGGTAATAGTTATCAAAATCGCGTTTGCTCATCAACCCCATTTCATGCAGGTTGGGCGCAAAAATATTTGCATCCTCATAAATAGTACGGTCCTGTATTACGGTTTCCGTACCATGATGTATATCAAGCAGCTGATTCAAACGGCTGTTCAGGAAGTATATCTGCAGGTTAAAACTCCAGCGTGGCATATCCTCATAGAAATCCATGAGGTAAGGGTTATGGTCCACATCTTCAAACTGAGGAATCCAGCGATAATGCTTACTTAACATCTCTGTGAGCGTGGTCTTTCCGGCTCCTATATTACCGGCCACGGCCACATGTTTTGGTTTCTTGGTTTTCGCCATAAAAATGAAAATACGAAAGTTGAGAGAAATGGGAGAAAAAAGTAGGGGAGTCGGGAAGTCCGTGAGGAAAGAGTTGAATTACACTATTGTCATAACAGGTATTCAGCCCATTTCTTCCAACTTTCCTGCTCCGGTCTTTCAGACGCTAATAATCCATCCCCACCGCAGTCCTGACCAGTTTCAGCGTTTCACTGGCGCTGGCACGGGCCTTATCGGCACCCTGACGAATAATTTTCTGGAGCAGTTCCTGATTATGTTGAATATCTGCGGCTTTGGCACGAATGGGTTGAATAAAACGGATCATATCTTCGGCAAGCTGTTTCTTCATATCCCCATAACGTATTACACAATTACCTGAACTGCTGTTATTAAAATCATCCTCAAATTTCTGAACGGTATCTGCTGTACTTACAAGCTTCATTAAAGTAAAAAGATTCTCTATATAATCTGGTTTTACAGCATTGGGTTCAGCAGGACCCTGATCGGTTTTGGCTTTCATGATTTTTTTACGGATGCTGTCATCTTCATCGGCCAGGTAAAGGGTATTCATCTGGTTTTCACTTTTGCTCATCTTACCCTCACCATCCAGACTTAAAATTTTAACCAGTTCACCGCCATAATTAAAAGCATATGGCAGCGGCAATACATCACCATAACGATGGTTAAATCTTTCTGCATAATTGCGGGCCATTTCGAGGTGCTGTTCCTGGTCTTTGCCTACCGGTACTTTTACAGCCCTGTGTATCAGAATATCAGCAGCCTGCAAAACGGGATAAGTAAGTAAACCCGCATTTACATTATCGGGTTGTAAGCGAACCTTATCTTTAAAAGTTACTGTTTTTTCCAGTTCACCTTTATAAGCCATCATATTGAGGTAAAGGTAGAGTTCAGCTATTTCCGGTACATCGCTTTGTACGTATAAGGCCACTTTATCAGGGTCGAGTCCGCATGCTACATTCTCTGCAATCACACGCAGAACGCTGTTTTTAAGTTCGCGTGTATCGGGGTGGGTGGTAAGGCTGTGCCAGTTGGCCACAAAAAAATAGCAGTTAAACTCATCCTGCATACGCACATAATTACGCATGGCACCAAAATAATTACCCAGGTGCAAAAAACCAGTGGGTCGTATACCACTTAAAACAACCTCTTTTTCCATTGGGCGAAGATAAGGAAGAGAAGCTATAAGCGGCAAGGAGCAAGGAACAAGACACAAGAAGCAAGACTCAGGGAACAGGGCACATGAGACAGGTAGGAGTGATAGGATTAAACAGGAGTCAACCATCTTGTCTCTTGCTGCTTATTGCCTCTAGCCTGTTCCCTAACCCTTGTTTTCTGAAGATTGAATTTTCTATATCCCTCCCAGAAAGGATATTTGTAAGGAAGGAAATTATTGTATACTGTAAGTTCCTTTGTAAATCAAAAATCAAAGATCAAAAAATCAAACCCCACATCAACCACTCTACATCGAACATATTATCTACGCCGATAGAATACCTCAAGGGTGTGGGCCCTTTGCGGGGCGATATGCTGCGTAAGGAGCTGGAGATTTTTACTTTCGGCGATTTGTTGGATCATTTTCCACATCGGCATATTGATAAGACCAAGGTAAATAAGATAAGCAGCATTAATTATCAAACCGATTTTGTACAGGTAGCAGGTGTTTTACAACAGTTTGAAATATTAGGTGCAGGCAGGGCCAAAAGATTGGTGGCTCAATTAAAAGATGAAACAGGCAGCCTCGAACTCACCTGGTTCCAGGGAATTAGCTGGGTGCAGAAAAACCTGGTACCCGGACAAAAATACCTGGTCTTTGGTCGCACCGGTTTTTTTAGTGGCAGACCGCAAATGGTGCATCCGGAAATAGAACCTTTTGTAGCGGCTAAAGCCGATGGGAAAGAATACCTCGAACCCGTATATCCTGCCACAGAAAAATTAAAAGCCAGGGGACTCAATGGGCGGCAACTGGCCAAACTTAGTTTTCAGTTGTTCTCACAAATTAAACCAACGGATATTCCGGAAAACCTGCCGGAACATATAATAGCGCAACAGCAGTTGATTAACCGCTATGAAGCTTATTGCAATATTCATTTTCCTGTATCACAGGAGGCATATGAGCGATCACTCAAAAGACTCAAATTTGAAGAACTCTTTATCGCGCAGGTAAGACTGAACCTGATTCGACTTGAACGACATAAAAACAGCAGGGGTGTAGTATTTGAAAAAGTGGGTGAGCTGTTCAACAATTTTTACAACAATTACCTGCCTTTTGAATTAACAGGTGCACAGAAAAGGGTAATCAGGGAAATCAGAACCGATACCGGCCGCGGACACCAGATGAATCGTTTGTTACAGGGCGATGTAGGCAGTGGTAAAACCATTGTGGCTTTGCTGAGTATGTTACTGGCAGCAGACAATGGCTACCAGAGTTGTCTGATGGCTCCTACAGAAATTCTTGCACAGCAGCATTACAATGGGCTGAAAGCATTATTGAAAGAAATGCCTGTTGAAATAGCTTTATTAACGGGTACCGTAAAAGGCAAAGAAAGAAAGAGAATATTGGCCGGCTTACAGGACGATACCATTCATTTTGTGGTGGGCACACATGCGGTAATAGAAGACGTGGTACAGTTTAAAAACCTGGGGATTGTAATTGTAGATGAACAACACCGTTTTGGTGTGGCACAAAGGGCCAAATTATGGGAAAAAGCTGCTGTTCCGCCGCATGTATTGGTGATGACGGCAACTCCCATTCCAAGAACACTTGCCATGACTGCCTATGGTGACCTGGATTATAGTGTAATGGATGAATTACCGCCAGGCAGACAACCCATTACCACAGTTCACCGTAATGAATCGGCAAGGGCCAGTGTGATGGATTTCGTAAAAACCGAGATACAAAAAGGTCGTCAGGCTTATTTTATATATCCATTGATTGAAGAAAGTGAAAAACTGAGTTATGAGGACCTGATGCAGGGCTATGAGCAGGTAAAAAGCTTTTTCCCCGAACCCAGGTACCTCATCAGTATGCTACACGGACGCCAACCGGCAGAGCAGAAGGAAACCAATATGCAACGTTTTGTAAGTGGTGATACACAGATAATGGTGAGTACAACCGTGATAGAAGTGGGCGTAAATGTGCCCAATGCAACGGTTATGGTTATAGAAAGCTCAGAAAAATTCGGCTTATCGCAGTTGCACCAGCTCCGTGGAAGGGTGGGAAGGGGCAGCGAGAAAAGTTTTTGCATTTTATTAACGGGTGCCAAAGTAAGCAAAGAAGGCAGAGAACGGATCAATACTATGTGCGCCACCAATGACGGGTTTAAAATTGCAGAAAAAGACCTTGAATTGCGTGGCCCGGGCGACATTGCAGGTACCAGACAGAGCGGTGCATTGAACTTTAAAGTAGCGAGTATTGTTAATGATAAGGAATTACTCGAGCTGGCAAAAACAATGGCCGAGCAGATAGTGGACGAGGATCCAACACTGGATATGGCAAAGAATTTGCTGTTAAAAAACTACCTCAGGTCACAGAAAGGTAAAAATGCATGGAGCCGTATTTCCTGACGACAACTTTAACAGGGCCGGAAACGTATATTATAGTAACTTATTAAAAAATTGAGGATTGGCAGCACTGAAGAAAATAGCAGGAACGGTACTATTGCTTGTGACGGGACTGGTAACTTATGCGCAGAACTACCTGGAGTTTGTGGAGAACAAAGGACAGTGGGATAAAAAAATATTATACCTAGCCAATACAGGCATCGGTTCGGTAGCGCTGCAGGCAGACGGTTACCGGGTATTATTGCACAATGAAGAAGACCTGGAAAAACTGAATCCGCATCCGCGAGGTCACCAACATACAACCACTACAGCAACATCCGTAAAAAAATCCGCCGCAGGTGAACCTTCAAGAGGGGGAGGCGGTGGTTCAACAGATAATCTTATTTTGAGGGGGCATGCCTACCAGGTGAAATTCCTGAATGCCAATCCAAATGCACAGGTGATTCCAGATAAGGCCCAGGCTTCTTATAACAACTATATATTGGGCAATGACCCATCTAAATGGGCATCCAACTGCAAGATATACCAGGGCGTAACTTTCAGGAATATTTATCCCAATATTGATATTCGCTATTACACTGCTAATGGCACTTTGAAATATGACCTGATTGTGAATCCGGGTGGAAATATCAATGATGTAAATCTTTATTTTGAAGGAGTAGATGGGTTAAAGGTGAAGGATCAGCAACTGGTTATTAAAACATCGGTTATTGAGGTGAAGGAAATGGCACCCTATACCTATCAACTGGCACGTAATACCCGCACAGAAATACCCTGTAGTTTTGAGGTGAAGGGAAATATTGTTCGATTTAAAGTAAATGGAGCATATAATAAAGATGCAACATTGATAGTAGATCCGTCGATTGTGTTCTATGGATATTCGGGGAGTACGGCTGAGAATTGGGGCTTTACAGCAACATATGATGCTATGGGTAATTTCTATGGAGGGGGGATAGTATTCCAACCTGGTACTTTCCCCGTTAGTAATGGTGCGTTTCAAAGAACGTTTCAGGGTGGAATAAGTGAAGGACAATTAAACCCGAATGATATAGCAATTATAAAATTTGATCCTTCGGGAGCAAATAGAATATATGCTACTTATTTGGGAGGAACTGGAAATGAACAACCACATAGTTTAGTTGTTGATAGTCAGGGAAATTTATTTATTGCTGGCAGAACTACATCTGGCAATTCATATCCAACCCGGGGGCTTGGTTTATATGGAAGTGGAGGCGGTGCAGATATTATTATTACAAAATTGAATCCTACTGGTACTGATATTATTAGTTCATTGAGAATTGGTGGAAATCGTGACGATGGTATTAATGTTAGAGCTAATTATTTAAATCCTATTGCTCCGGAAACAACACGCCGAAATTATGGCGATGATGCAAGAAGTGAAATTATATTAGATGAAGGAGGAAATCCAATTCTGGCATCTGTTACACAGTCGCCAAACTTTCAGGTAACGAATAATGCATTTCAAACCACGCCGGGTACTGCAACACAAACACGTTTTCAGGATGGAGTGGTTATTAAACTTACTTCCGATTTAAATACTGTTCTGTTCAGTTCTTTTTTAGGGGGCAATGGAGATGATGCTGCATTTGTACTGGCAACGCATCCGCTTAATGGAAATATTTATGTGGCAGGAGGAACAGCTAGTAATAATTTCCCCGGAGACAAAACAGGGGTTGTCTTTCCTGCATTCAGAGGAGGTACTACTGATGGATTTGTATCAATTATAAGTCCTGACGGCTCTCAGATTATTAAAACAAGTTATTTCGCTACTACAGGTATTGATCTTATTTACGGTATTCAGTTTGATAGGAACGGATTCCCCTACATAATGGGAACCTCAACAGTTGCCTGGCCTGTTGTAAATGCACCAATCAATGCAAATGGAAGTCAGGCTACAGGGAAGCAGTTTATTTCCAAATTACAGCCAGATTTATCTGCATTTATTTTTTCAACAAACTTTGGTACAATAACTGGAAGTACACCCAATATTTCGCCCACCGCATTCTTAGTAGATCGTTGTGAGAATGTGTATGTTTCCGGATGGGGTGGAGAAATTACTGAGGACTTTCCATCATCAGGCACCACTGGTTTGCTTACAGCCGGAACAGACCAGTTTAAACCACAAACAGATGGAAAGGATGTCTATTTCTATGTGATTGAAAGGGATGCCAGATCTGTTTTGTATGCTACTTTTTTTGGTGCCACTTCAATAAGCAATGTCCCTTTGGGCGATCATGTGGATGGCGGAACCAGTCGTTTTGATAGAAATGGTACCATTTATCAGTCAATTTGTTCATGTTTAGGTAATAGTTCATCGCAGTCATTACCTGGTACAGCGGGAGTCTGGTCCAGAAATAATTTAGCTACTCCGGGCGGAGGTGCAAGGTGTAACTTACTCGCCATCAAATTCTCCTTCGACCTCGCAGGCGTAGGAGCTGGTCTGCAAGCATCCATTAATGGTGTTGCCAGAGATACCGCCGGTTGTGTACCATTAACAGTTGATTTCAGGGATACCTTGGCACAGGGTCAAGCTTACTGGTGGCATTTTGGGGATGGTTCACCAGCAGTGAGAACAACAACACCTTCTATTTCGCATACATTCAATAATATCGGATTATACAGGGTAATGCTGGTAGCAGTTGATTCCACTACCTGTAATTTTACCGATACTGCCTATATCAATATGCGGGTACGTGGAGATGAAGCTTTATTATCATTTACATCTACCAAAATTCCTCCCTGCGAGTCACTGGTATTTGAGTTTAATAACACATCAGTAGCACCCGCCGGTAAGCCCTTTACCAACCAAAGCTTCCGCTGGGATTTTGGTGATGGCAATACAAGAATTGCTGGTCCCGGTCTGGTAACACATAGCTATGCAGCAGGCGGTACTTATGATGTGAAACTTGTACTAATTGATACCAATTATTGTAACCATGCAGACAGTATCGTACAACAAATACGCATTGCACCCAATGTAGAAGCAAGGTTTTCCACTCCTTCGGTGGGTTGTGCACCATACAATGCCGTGTTTAATAATACTTCACTGGCCGGACAACAATTCTTCTGGAATTTTGGTGATGGAACAACATCAACAGTAACCAGCCCGACACATTTATATCCTACACCGGGAACTTATACCGTAACCCTGATTGCGATAGACAATGCCACCTGTAATATACGGGATACCACGACCCAGGTTATAACAGTGAGTGGTAGCCCTACAGCAGCTTTCACATACACACCCAATCCAACTGAACCCAATACAGCCGTAAACTTTAATAACGGATCAATAGGCGCTGTTTCATTTAAATGGTTATTTGGAGATGGGGACAGTACCATTACAACCGATCCGGATTCTCCCGTACCACATTTATACAACAGAACCGGTACCTATAATGCCTGTCTCATTGCATTCAATGCATCGGGCTGTAGTGATACTACCTGTCAGTCAATCAGTGTAACCGTGAATGCAACGGCTGTTGTGCCTAATGCATTTTCGCCTAATGGCGACGGAACCAATGACCGCATTTTTGTACGTGGTTATGGAATAGATAAAATGACCTGGCGTATTTACAACAGATGGGGCGTACAGGTATATGTGAGTAATAACCAGGATGAGGGTTGGGATGGCAGGTACAAAGGCAGGATACAGCCACAGGATGTGTACCATTATACTTTACAGATAGAATTTACCAACGGCGATAAAGTGTCAAAGAAGGGCGATATTACATTACTTCGATAAATGCCAGATATGCGTAGCGTGTTGAAAACAGGAGCGTTTGTATTATTACTGTTCATTGGAATTACAGTGAGCGGGCAGGGTTTGCATTTCTCGCAATACTATAATGCACCCATGTTGGTGAATCCGGCCAATACAGGATTTAATCCCGACTATGATTATCGTATCGGAGGTAATTACCGGAACCAGTGGGCCAGTGTAGGCAATCCTTTCCGCACCATGAGCCTGTGGGGCGACACCAAATTATTTACCAATCGTTTTGAAAATGGCTGGATGGGCGCAGGTGCCTCCTTGTACAGCGATAAAGCAGGAAGTGGTAACCTCGTTTCTACCAATGCCTATGCAAGTGTGGCATACCACCAGATGCTCGGGTATAACAGTTTATTGAGTGGGGGTTTTAGCGTAGGACTTGTTACCAAAAGAATTGATATCAGTAAACTAAATTTCGATAACCAGTGGAACGGACAGTTTTTTGATATCAATATCCCCTCGAATGAACCATTTGCGTATAGCCAGACTTCTTATCTAGACCTGCACGTGGGGATGAACTATGCGTATTTTGCTTCTGATAATTTTTATTTTAATGCAGGTGTAAGTGCCATGCATATCAATAGTCCACAGGAAAGTTTTTTTGCACCCAATGTTGCCGATGCGAGGGTAAACAGGAGGTATACAGGTTTTGTAAATGCCAGTATCAAATTACAGGATTTGTGGATCGTGAATCCGAATATCTATGTAAGTAAAATGGGTAATGCATGGGAAACAGTAGTTGGTTTTAATGCCAACCGTAACCTGAGTGGCGATGGAGAACAACAAATGATCTTAGGTTTGTATTATCGTCATAAAGATGCGGTAATACCCATGGTGGGTTATCAGGTAAATGATACCCGCTTTACATTTAATTATGATGCCACAACATCTAACCTCGGCAGTATCAATGGGGCAAGAGGGGCTTATGAAATATCGATTATCAAAAGCGGAATCTTCTCGAATGGCGGAAACGGGGTAAAATGTCCGACGGTGAGATTTTAAAATAAGATAATAGACCATGGTCCATGGTCCATGGGCCATGGTCTATTATCCAGCGCTTAGATTTCAATGTCTTCATCATCTGCATCTTTGCTTATGCTGTAGTCGTCTTCATCCAGGTATTTGCTGTATTTTTTATTTACATCATCAGACTGGGCTTTGCCATTTATATACAGCTTATGGCTTTTCACCTGTATCTTATAATTTTTATCCTTGTCAATCAGTCCGTCTTTATCCAGCTCATCAACAAAAGCCTTGATTTTTGTGAGTTGTTTTTTTGCAGTGGCAATACCCGCCCTTGCTTCATTCAGTCCCTTCTCCACATCGCTGCGTATTTTATCAAAATCAATATTGTGTTTGAATTTCTCCGACTTTAATTCTGTTTTTACTTTTGCCATTTCTTTGTCTATCTCTTTGAAATCAATTTCTTTCAGCGCCAGTTCCACTTCTTTCATGGCTTTACGAACTTCTGCCTGAATTTTATCTACATCAATTTTTTTAATCTCCTCCATCGCTTTTTTCATTTCCTTTTCCATTTTGCCGAGATCAATTTTTATCTCCTGGTCCAGTTCAATGGAAGCTTTATCCAGTTCTTTCATGGCTCTTTCCAGATCATGAATTTTGTATTCTCTGTCATCATTATACCTGTACTTGTATTTCTTTTTTGTTTTGGTTGTATCCTGGTAGAAATTTTCGAAAGAAGGTTCCTGTTGCTCGGTTTTCTTATCGGCCACTTTCCAGGCAGTAAAGCTGATCGTTGCCAGGGCGAGTACAATACCAGCTATCCATTTGTTGATTAAAATCGTTTTCATGTTGATTGTTTTATTGATTGACGAATTATTTCGTAGTAAACATACGATTATATTCGTAAATGGATCATCAATCTGGATAACCGGCTATTTTTTAACATTTGCGGCAGGAGGGTGGGTTGAATTGTAGCAGGCTCGCAAAACTTTATGTTTTATATTGCAGCCACTCCAAAATGACCCATATGAAATAAGCCTTAACAATGGTTGTTATAAACCCTGAATATTAATTGGCGAATTACATGTAACTAAAATCAGTGAAAATAAACACATGAAATATCTTCCTTTAGATGCTAACATCTTCATAACCAATAGGGAACGATTTGTAAAAGAGATGGTTCCCAACAGCATCGCCATTTTTGTGAGCAACGACGAATGGCCGATGAATGGCGACGCCCTTCATAAATTCAAACAAAACAGCAATCTTTTCTGGCTCAGTGGTATTACACAGGAAGATTCAATGGTAGTGCTGTTTCCCGATTGTCCAGACCCCAAATTCCGTGAAGTGCTGGTATTGGTTCGTCCCAACGAATTGAAAGAGAAATGGGATGGAAAAAGATTACGCACCAACGAGGCAACAGCCATCTCCGGCATACAAACCATTGTATGGGTAGATAGTATTGATGCTTTATTACAAACCTGGGTTCACCTGGCCGATCATATTTACCTCGATACCAACGAAAACGACCGTAAAGCCTCACAGATCAGGAGCCGCGACTACCGTTTTGTAGATGAAATGCGTGAGAGATACCCACTGCATACCTACCATCGTGCAGCAAAAATCATGCGTTCATTGCGGGCCATCAAAACCAAAGATGAAGTAGCCGTATTACAGAAAGCCATTGATATTACAGATCATACATTCCGTCGCCTGCTGGGTTTTATTAAACCCGGTGTAATGGAATATGAAATTGAAGCAGAAATCTACCATGATTTTTATAGTCAGCGTGCAACAGGTCCTGCCTACGGAAGTATTATTGCCGGTGGCGACCGTGCCCGTATTCTTCACTATGTATCAAATAACCAGGAGTGTAAGGATGGAGAGATGGTGTTAATGGATTTCGGAGCAGAATATGGCGGTTATTGTGCCGATCTTACCAGAACTGTACCAGTTAATGGTAAGTTCACACGCCGGCAAAAAACAGTTTACAATGCCTGTTTACATTTGCACAACTATGCCAAAAGCATTTTAAAACCTGGAATTACCATTGTTGATTACACAGAGAAAGTAGGAGAGGAAGCCACACAGCAGTTTTTAAAGATAGGGTTGCTGAAAAAATCGGATGTAAAGAACGAAACACCCGAAAACCGCGCCTATCGAAAATATCTCTATCATGGTATATCACACCACCTGGGTATTGATGTCCATGATTTGGGCACTAAAACACAACCTGTTAAAGCAGGAATGGTTTTTACCATAGAACCGGGTATTTATATTGAAGAAGAACAAATGGGTATACGTATCGAAAATAATTTCTGGATCACCCGTAATGGAAATACAGACCTGATGAAAAACATCCCCATTACTGTAGAAGAGATTGAAGCATTGATGAAGAAAAAATAAGCGAATGGTCCATGGTCGATAGTCCATAAACTATGGACTATCGACCATGGACTATAAACCCTCCCCATGAAACAAATTCCCAACCTTTTTACACTCCTTAATCTGGTATTCGGTTGTCTGGCCATTATTTGTATTATGCAAACAGGGTTGGAGATAACCAGTTCTTCTGCCGGGGAGCCCATTGTAGAAATACCTGAACAGATGCAATGGGCCAGCCTTTTTCTTGCACTGGCAGCCATTATTGATTTCTGTGATGGTTTCATGGCAAGGTTATTAAAAGTACCATCCGAAATGGGCAAACAACTCGATTCACTCGCCGATGTAGTGAGTTTTGGCGTGGCGCCGGGTCTTATTGTATACCAGTTCCTGCGTTTATGCCTGGCACAGGAGCCCGATGGTCTTGATGCCCCCGTAGCATGGTTATTACCGGCCGTACTTGTGCCCTGCGCAGGTGCTTACCGGCTGGCCAGGTTTAATATCGATACACAACAGTCTCATGGTTTTAAAGGGGTACCCATTCCAGCAGCGGGTTTATTATTTGCATCATTTCCGCTGATCTATTGGACTACTTCCGAAACATGGGTTATTACCCTATTACTCAACAAATGGTTCTGGTATGCGATAGTACTGGGTGTGAGTTACCTCATGGTATCTACATTACCCATGATGGCCCTGAAATTTAAAAATATAAGTGTAAAAAAAATCGCTCCTTTCCTTATCATAGCTGTAATAGCACTGATCGGTGCAGTCTTATTTGGCTGGCTGGCAGTTCCGCTTAGTTTTATTGCTTATGTAGTTTTATCTTTGCTCCTTAAACAAACAGAATCATGACCTATAACGTGCAGATCAAAGTAATGCCATTAAAAGACCTGCTCGATCCCCAGGGTAAAGCAGTGTTGGGTGGATTGAAGAACCTCGGACTCGGATCAATTGCCGATGTAAGAGTAGGGAAACATATTACTTTACAGATCGATGCCGCCTCAGAAACAGAAGCCAGACAAATAGCCGAAGAAGCCAGTAAAAAACTACTCGCCAACCCGGTGATGGAGTTTTATGAGATTGAAATGATACAATAATATTTGATGATGTCAGATGGCAGATGTCTGATTTGAAATACATCTGCTATCTGATATCTCATATCTGCTATATGCTCTACCTCGTCCCTACACCCCTCGGGAATTTAAAAGATGTAACACTTCGTTCATTAGAAGTATTGCAACAGGTAGATGTGATTTTATGTGAGGATACGCGCACATCATCCCGCTTCCTGAATCATTATCAGATACAGAAACCGCTTTCTCCCTATCACCAGCATAATGAACATAAAGTGGTGGCACACCTGGTTGACCAGATGAAAGCCGGTAAACAATTTGCATTGATAACAGATGCAGGTACTCCCGGTATTTCAGATCCGGCTTTTTTACTCGTCAGGGCCTGCGTGCAGGAAGGAATTAAAGTAGAATGTCTGCCCGGCGCTACCGCTTTTGTACCGGCACTGGTAAACAGCGGAATTCCGTCTAACCGTTTTGTATTTGAAGGTTTTTTGCCGCTCAAAAAAGGTCGCCAGACACTATTCAAACAACTGGTAACCGAAGAGAGAACCATGGTGTTTTATGAGAGTCCTGTTCGACTGGTAAAGACACTGGATGAAATGGCTGGATATTTTGGAGAAAACAGACCCTGTTCTGTGAGTCGCGAACTCACCAAACTCTTTGAAGAAAATTTCCGTGGTACCATAAAAGAAGTAGCCGATCATTTTCGTGCAAAAACAGTGAAAGGGGAAATCGTGATTGTTGTAGCCGGAAATCCTGCTTAATACCAGTTTGAAATTTCATTTATTTTTTTTCTTGACAATTGTGGAACCAGACAAGTATCAGTCGGGTATCCAACTGGTATTAATAAATAGGGCTTTTCATTTTCCGGTCGGTGTAAGAGTGTTGACAGAAAATTCATAGGTGAAGGTGTATGGGTAAGCGCAACGAGACCTGCATTATGGATAGCAGTTAATAAAAAACCACAGGCAATTCCACAACTCTCCGTAACATAATAATTCTGCCTTTTTTTTCCATTCGAATCAATTTCATAACTTCTTCTGAAAACAACAATCAGGTAAGGAGCTATCTCAAGAAATGGTTTTTGCCAATCTGTTTGAAAAGGGGCCAGATCTTCCAGCCATTCCTCACTCATTCTGTTTGTATAACTTTCTTTTTCCTCTGCTTCAGCAGCTACTCTTATTTGTTGCTTAATGTCGGGGTCGCTTACAACACAGAATGTCCAAGGCTGTTTATGGGCCCCCGAAGGTGCTGTGGAAGCGGTCATTAGAATATTTTCAATAACAGATTTGTCAATATTTCGGTCAGAAAACTCACGAACAGTGCGTCTTTCATTCATCCACCCATAAAAATCAGCTGATCTTTGCTTTATTTGATCATCATTATACGTTTCTTTACGATAGATTATAAAAGGATAACCATTGATTATATTTGGAGTTTCCATATTTTTTTTCTGAAATTAAACATAAAATGTTTCCAAGGCATATGAAAAAACTATTTCTATTTTCTGTTCTGCTCACATCTGCAATGATTAGTTCATTGTTTGTTGAAGCACAGCCCGATCGCTGGCAGCAGCGTATCAAATACCAGATCAATGTAAACATGAATGTGAACACAAACCGTTTTACAGGCACAGAGAAAATTGATTACTGGAACAATTCGCCCGATACCTTAACCCGTATTTTCTTTCATTTATACTGGAATGCATTTCAGCCCAACAGCAGCATGGACGTGCGCAGCCGTGAATTGGGTAAAACCGTGTTAAGAGAACCATCCCGTATGAGTGATGGCCTCGATTGGGATGCGCGCGTAAAAGACCGGATCAGTAAACTTACACCCGAACAAATCGGTTTTCAGCAAGTGGCATCGGTAAAAATTGCAGGAGTGGCCCAGGAATTGAAAATGCACGAAACGATTTTGGAAGTAGTGCTGGCAAAACCTATCATGCCCAAATCGAAAGTGCAACTCGATGTTCAGTTTGAAGCACAAGTGCCCCAGCAGATCCGCAGAAGCGGTCGCGATAATGCGGAAGGTATCCGCTACAGCATGAGCCAGTGGTATCCCAAAGTAGTAGAATACGATTACCAGGGATGGAATGCCAATCCCTATATTGCCCGGGAATTTTATGGCGTATGGGGCGATTTTGATGTAAACATCACCATCGATAAAAATTATTTTGTAACAGCCGGTGGCGATCTCATGAATGCCAATGAAATAGGCAGAGGGTATGAAGTTGCAGGTACTAAACCCTCAACACCTGCAGGAAATACCGTTACCTGGAAATGGCAGGCGTATAATGTTCATGATTTTATGTGGGCCGCTGATCCGAATTATAAAATGATTACTCGCACAACTGTAAACGGCCCCTTGATCCGGGTAGTATATAAAGCGGTGGATTCTGTTGACAGCCGCTGGCAGCGTGTAGCAGATTCAACTGCGCTGGCTTATCCGATTATCGCCAAAACATTTGGTCCCTATCCGTATAAAACCTACACTTTTATACAGGGTGGAGATGGTGGAATGGAATATCCGATGGCCACTTTGCTGAAAAATGCCAGCATCGGCACCGCTATTCATGAATGGATGCATAGCTGGTACCAGATGATGCTGGGCAGTAACGAAGCACTCTATCCATGGATGGATGAAGGATTTACAGATTATGCCACATCACGTGTCATGGCTGAAATGCGCGGTAGAAGCGGATTTGCAGCAGAAGGTTCTTACAGAAGTTATTTTAATCTCGCAAAAAGTGGTCTGGAAGAACCTGCCAGTACACATGCCGATCATTTCAATACCAATTTTGCCTATAGCGCTGCAGCGTATAGCAAAGGAGCTGTGTTTATGGCGCAATTAGGTTATATAGTAGGTGAAAAAGTACGCGACCAGATTTTGCTCGACTATTATTATCAATGGAGATTCAAACATCCCAATCCAAATGATCTCATCCGTGTGGCAGAAAAAAGAAGTGGTATGGAACTCGACTGGTATAAAGAATACTGGATCAATTCAACCAAAACCATTGATTACGCAGTAGGAGATATCAACGTAGAAAATGGTAAGACCATGCTCTCGGTAAAACGCATCGGAAAAATGCCCATGCCTATTGATGTACTGGTAACCTATAAAGACGGCTCAAAGGAAATGCATGTAATTGCCCTAGACCTGATGTATGGAACAAAACCTGCGGAAAATGAAATACCCCGCACCAATCATACGCCCTGGCGTTGGACACACCCCGAATACAAATTCGCTATTGCAAAGGGGATACAGGAAATTAAATCGGTTGAAATTGATCCATCCATGCGAATGGCAGATATAAACCGCAACAATAATAAACTTGTAATACCTGACTAACCAGCATAAAAAGCATCCTCCGGGATGCTTTTTTAATATTCCATCTTTCTTAAACTGGGTGCTTTAAACCAGGTGCCTACTACTACCAGCAGGGTCATACATCCGCCAAAAACTACAGACGGCACTACCCCCAATAATTTGGCGGCAACACCACTTTCAAATTGTCCGAGCTCATTACTGCTGTTAATAAACATGGAGTTTACACTCATTACCCTTCCTCGCATCTGGTCGGGTGTTTTGAGTTGAAGAATGGTGCCTCTTACTACCACGCTGATGCCATCAAGTATGCCGCTTAACATCAGTACAAAAAACGATAGCCAGAACCACTCTGATAAGGCAAATATGATGATACAGACACCAAAACCACCTACGGCAAATAATAATTTTTTACCCTGCTGTTTTCGAAGCGGGAACAGTGTCAGTAAAATAACTACAAGAATGGCCCCAATGTCGGAAGCCGCATTGAGCCATCCAAAACCAATGGGTCCGGTTTTTAAAATATCTTTTGCAAATACAGGAATCATGGCAACAGCACCGCCAAAAAGAACGGCAAATAAATCGAGGCTGAGTGCTCCCAAAACTTCTTTTGTCTTAAAGACGAAACGCAGACCTTCTTTTACACTATCCATGGTTTTTTTCTCACCGGGTTCGTTCAGGGAAGGTTTGGGTTTTAGCTGGTACATAAATAAAAAACCAATAGCTACAAGACTGCAGATAATAATCAGGGAGCCTGTATTACCCAGTAAAGCAATCATAAAACCAACGGTGGCATGGCCTGTTACAGAAGCCGTAAGCCAGATGCCCTGGTTCCAGGTAGTGGCATTTTGTAATTGTTCTCTGGGTACAATAGAAGCCACCATCGTGCCAAATGTGGGCCCGGTAAAAGCACGGATGATACCAGTAAAAAAGATGATTACATAAATGCTGAAAGCAATCCAGTGATTACTTAATTGAGTGGAAGTATAGTTGCTGGATAAGAGTAGCAGAAAAATGGCACAGGTAAAATACAAACTCACACCACGTAATAAGAGTTTTCTTTTCTCACTGATATCAATTACATGCCCCGCATATAAGGAAAGGGAAACAGCAGGTATTACTTCCGATAAGCCAATTAACCCAATAGCAAACGGGTCATTGGTAAGTTCATAAATCCACCAGCCAACCAGTGTTCCCATCATACGCAAACCCATGATAAACAGAAAGCGTCCCATCATCAGGTTGCGGTATTCAGGAATACGCATGGCTGCGAAAGCGTCGTATGTAGTAGGCTGCTGGGTCATCTGTATTTTTTTTGAGTGCCTTATTTATTTCAGGGTAAACTGAAATAATGCTGTCCTCCGTCGTAATCTTTTTCCAATGCTTCCAATACAATATTTAAATGCTTTTCATTACCCAGAAAATCAGCATTACTGGCATCAATAAAAATGGTTTTGATATTGTGTTGTTTGATATAACTGGTATAGGTTTCCTGTATGTTGAATAAATATTCATCAGGAATAGCTTGTTCGTATTCTCTGTTTCTCCGCTTGATGTTCTGTTGCAATTTCTGAACAGGCGCATGCAGGTAAATAAGAATATCGGGAAACATGAGTTGCTGGTGAATAATATCAAATAATTTCTGATAAAGCCTGAATTCTTCCTCAGGCAGATTCACTTTGGCAAAGAGCAAACATTTGGTAAACAGGTAATCAGAAACGGTCACGTGCTGAAACATATCTTTGGTATGCAGCATATCTTTTAACTGTTTATATCGCTCAGCCATAAAAAACAGTTCAAGCGGAAAAGCATATTGCTGGGGGTTCTCATAAAACTTTGGCAGGAAAGGATTGTCTGCAAACTCTTCCAATATCAACCTGGAATTGAGTTTTTTCGATAGTAAATGCGCTAAAGTGGTTTTACCTGCTCCTATGTTTCCTTCTACGGTAATATATTGATACTTCATATTGATTCGATGCAATACCGTCAAAATTAACCGCAGTAACCAAGCAGTATGCTATTTTTTTTGCACATTTAATGTATCGGTGCAGCTATCAAGCAAAGCGGTAATGGTTTTACCCTCAATAGGGTGTATGAGTAGGGGTGCAATTTCTGCCAGCGGCAGTAAAGCAAACCGTCTTTCAGTAAGGGCCGGATGTGGTACGGAAAGTAATTCAGATTCAATAATCAGGTCATCGATCAGTAATATATCCAGATCAATAATACGAGGCCCCATTTTCTGTGTCCTGATACGCCCCATCTCCAGTTCTATTTCCAGTAATTTACGCATAAGCTGATCAGGGGAAAGTGCCGTTTTCAGTTCCAGGGCCTGGTTATAAAATGCGGGTTGATCTGTAAAACCCCAGGCTTCGGTTTCATAAATAGAAGAACTGCAAACGATTTCGCCACAATATTGTTGAATATATTGTTCGGCCTGTTGCAGGTGAAAAGCCCGGTTACCCATATTACCGCCTGTCAGCAAATACGCTGTATTCATAAATTGGAGATATTTGCGGCTTCAAATATCTTTAAATTCACGTAGCTGTGGAGATTATTCTCAGAAAGAAGAATGGTACCTTGTAAGAGGCCGTAAAAAAAGCATATGAAGACATTTTTTAAAATATTTTTCGCCTCATTACTGGCATTAATCGTGTTTACGGTAATCGGCCTGTTTATTTTGATCGGGTTTATATCAACAGCCACTACTTCAGAAGTGCCGGTTGTGGGTTCAAAAGCAGTGCTGGTACTTGACCTGTCTGTTAATTTCAAAGAACAGGCAGAAGAAGATCCTTTTGGTGGACTCATTTCTTCCGCAGAAGCCAATACACCATCCCTGTTCGATGTAGTAAGATTGATCGGAGAGGCAAAATCAGATTCGGCAGTGAAAGGAATTTATATATTAGCCAGCGATAATGCAAATGGGTTCTCATCAAGTGAAGAATTGCGGAAAGCGGTCCTTGATTTTAAAAAATCGGGAAAGTTTGTGATAGCCTATGGCGAAACCATGACCCAGAAAGCTTATTACGTGGCCAACGCAGCAGAACGTGTATATGTACATCCACAGGGCGGATTGGAGTGGTCTGGATTTTCATCGAATTTGTTTTTTCTGAAAGGAATGTTGGATAAGCTTGAGATTGAACCGCAGATATTTTATGCGGGTAAATTTAAAAGCGCAACAGAGCCATTGCGCGAAACAAAAATGACCGAAGCCAATCGGTTACAAACATCGGTATGGCTGGGCGATTTGTACAGTGCTTTTTTAAAAGCAACCAGTACGGCTCGTAAGATCGATACAGCGGTATTACACCAGTTGGCCAATGATGGAGATATTCAAACAGCAGTTGATGCAGAAAAATACCAGTTGGTAGATGGACTGAAATATGATGATGAAATAAAGGGAGAGATTTTACAGCGACTGAAAAAAGGTTCGCGATCAAGTATCAATTTTGTCACCATCAATGAATATGCTGCTGCAACTACATTGAGTGATTATTCGGGTAGTGGCAGAATCGCCATCATCTATGCACAGGGCGATATTGTAAGCCAGGAAGGCGATGAAGAACAGGTGAGTAGTGATGTATATAAAAATGTAATTCGCAAGGCCAGACTTGATAAAGATATCAAAGCAATAGTGCTTCGTGTAAATTCACCCGGTGGCAGCGCGCTTGCGAGTGATGTAATATGGAGAGAAATTTCATTGGCCCGGAAAGAAAAACCTGTAGTGGTAAGTATGGGCGATGTTGCTGCATCTGGTGGTTATTATATTGCCTGTAATGCAGATGCCGTATTCGCCAATGAAACAACTATCACCGGCTCTATCGGTGTATTCAGTATTGTTCCCAATTTCGAATCTTTCCTGAAAAATAAGCTGGGTATTACTACAGACCGGGTAAGAACGGCTCCTTATGCCGATATGGGGGCAGGTGACCGTGCATTAACAGCAACTGAAAAACGATTCTTTCAGGCGGCAACAGATTCAATTTATAATACTTTCAAAAGCCGGGTAGCGGAAGGCCGTAATAAGGGCATGGAATATGTAGACAGTATCGCGCAAGGCAGGGTATGGACAGGTAAACGGGCATTGGAAGCAGGGCTGGTAGATAAGATTGGAACATTGCAGGATGCAGTAAAACATGCGGCCAAACTCGCTAAAATTGAAGACGATTATCGTTTGCGCGAATATCCCGAGAAGAAAAATTTCCTCGAACAGATTATGGGCGATTATAAGCGTTCCATCAAAACCACGCTGATAAAAGATGAAATAGGGGTAGAGCAGTGGCAATTGATGCAGCAGTTCAAACAGGTAAAACAGATGGTAGGAGAACCACAGGCACGAATGCCTTATTTCTTAACGATACACTGAGAGAAATAAACGTTCATCAAAATAAAAACCACTTACTTCTTTTAAACGAATCTTACCATAATCTTTGTGGGTAGGATTCAGTAAGAAGTTTTGTTCCTGCTGAACTACGGCAGAAGGGCAGGCAACGGCGAGTGAATTTTTATCCTGCATAATTTCACTGCCCATCCACTGTGTATATTCAAAATCGTGGTGCCAGTTTTTCTTCAAATTTTTTGTCTCTATATGATATACAGCTGCATCTGCAGGCAAAGTGAGTTGCATCAGTTTAAATAGTTGCAGTTCCTCAAAACTTCCTGTGTTCACTAATATTTCGAGAAGGGCCAGTGAAATAGAACTGCTGGTGTACAATACAGGTGTACCAACCATGTTCCATCTCCCACCTTTCAGTTTGGCACCTGTACCGGATAAGTCGTCCGCAAATTTGTGGTGTGCAAAACGATACAAAATCATGCGTACACACCTTGTTGTATACGAACCAATTGGTTGAGTGTTTCCTGGATACCACGACCGGCAGACAAAGAATTAAAATTGAGCACATGCCCCATTACATGTTTATCTTTTTTTAGCCATTGGTAAAAAGCTTCAGGAGAAGAAAAAGTAACAAGACCAGTTTCAATGAGTTCCTGTAACTGAAGAATGCGGTCAGTATAAATGCCTTCAAACGACCCATTGTTTTTGGCATATCGCTGAAGCGTTCTTTCGGAGAGATGTAAAATACCTGCCCACTCGGCCTGCGTAAAAGGAACCAGGTCGGCAATTTTTTTAAACTTGCGATAGGTAAATTCTGCAACTGCAGGCAAATAGGAAGCAACAGGTTCTTCCGCAAGGGGAGGATGAGGTGCCGGTGGTATTTTTTTAGCTTTTGCCATTAAGTAACATTTGTCACCCAAATATACGACTTCTGTCTTTGAATAAAAAATTATTCCTTTTATCTTCCTGTAGAATAGGATAGCTTTGTTTTACAAGTAAAATCGTATGCCTGTACAATACAGCCAGTTACGCGCCATGCTGGCCATAACCAAAGGGAGCCTTAAAGCCGTTTTTCGCAGTCCATCGGCAGTTCTTTTCAGCATTGCATTCCCTTTGATTTTTATCCTTGTTTTTGGTTTTATTGGGGGAGGGAGCCGGGTATCGCTGAGTATTGCTTTTGCGGCCAATACAGATACGCTCAATCCTGTTTACCCTGCACTTAAAAAAATTGCAGGCATACGCATCGTCGACAAATCTGGACAGGCTTTAAAAGAAGACCTGGAAAAAGGCAGGGTAACTGCTATGATTAATATCCGGAAATCGGGGGTTGAAAATCCACCATACAGCATTGATATCTCCAGCTCGGAGGCGGTAAATCCGCAGAACCTGCAGGTCTTGCAATCCATACTGAATGCTGTTATAGCAGGAATCAACCAGCAGACATACAGTAATACGCCAACCATTGCAATGGTGAATAGCCGGATAGAAAAAATTCCGGGGCGTATTTACCGGACCATTGATTTTATTTTACCCGGACAATTGGGTTTTTCTTTATTAAGCGCTGGTGTATTTGGTGTGGCATTTTTGTTTTTTAATCTGCGCCAGCAACTCGTACTCAAACGGTTTTATGCTACACCTATACGCAGACCTTATATTGTTCTGGGCGAAGCACTGAGTCGTGTGATCTTTCAGATGATGACAGCTATCATCATCATCGGGGTAGGGCATTATGCTTTTAAGTTTACACTGGTTAATGGTGTTGAAACTTTTCTAACCATTATGTTGCTCAGTTTTATTGCGCTGATATTGTTTATGGGTTTTGGTTTTATTGTAAGCAGTCTGGCAAAAAACGAAAGCAGTATTCCTCCATTAGCCAATCTTATTACATTACCCCAGTTTTTGCTGGCAGGCACTTTTTTTTCTATTGATGCTTTCCCTTCCTGGTTACAGCCTTTGTGCAGAATATTGCCTCTTACGCATTTCAATAATGCCATGCGTAGTATTGCTTTTGAGGGAGCGGCTTTATCTGCCTGTGGAAAAGAACTGATGATATTGGGTGCATGGACCGTAGTTGTTTATGCAGTAGCGTTTAAAACCTTTAAATGGGAATAATATGAAGTTGCTGAAACTTGCAGCGATAAGTCTGGTCTGTCTTTTTGCACTGGCTACCGGTATTGGTGCTTTATTGCCACCAAAGGTATTGGTATCGAGAGCAGTGAATATAAAAGCCCCTGCCGGAAAAATAATGACCGAATTAAACAGTTTAGCACACTGGAAAAACTGGGTGGAAGGTATGAATGACGCCTCTGTACATATACGTTCAGCAAATGAGGCTTCGATAGGAAAGAGTGAAGTGCGTATTGTAAAACTAACTGATACCATGGTAGTGAGTGAATGGATCAGCCAGAGGAATAAAAAGCAGGTAAGCACCATACAACTCATTGGTGGGCAAAGTGAAAACCTGACCATTGTACAGTGGCAGTTTGAACAATCTGTAGGCTGGTTACCCTGGGAAAAGCTGGGAACGATGATGAATGATAAGATACTCGGACCCATGATGGAGAAGAATCTGGAGAAACTCCGCCAATACGTAGAGGCTCAAACAGGCAATTTGTAGAGTTATTTTGCCATTTTATCCCTATTATTTAAAAAATAACTGCGGTTATTTGCGTTTTTAAAAAAATAGTTGCAGTTTTATACCTGTATTACAACTAATGTTTGTTAGTTTAGGTGAACGTTAGATTCAGTTTTGACAACTTCTTATAGGGTATATGGGAGTTGTTGGTTGTTAAATGAAAAAAGCCATCCCGCCTAAGGTGGGATGGCTTTCTCATTTAAAAGCTATTGTTATTTCTTCATCAGATGATCAGTAATGCATCACCATAACTGAAGAAACGATACTTGTCTTTAATGGCTTTCTTATAAGCTTCCATGGCCAGGTCATAACCGGCAAAAGCACAGGTCATAATCAACAGACTTGTTTTTGGCAGGTGGAAATTGGTAACCAGGCTATCGGCCACATTAAAATTATAAGGTGGGTGAATAAAATGGTTGGTCCATCCTTCACTTGGCTTCAGTAATTTCTGGGCAGTAAAACTGCTTTCCATGGCACGCATGGTAGTAGTACCGATGGAACAGATGCGATGACCGCCTTCTTTGGCTTTGTTTACAATTTTACAGGCTTCTTCAGAAATGGCATAGTATTCTGCATCCATTTTATGTTTGCTCAGGTCTTCCACTTCAATAGGACGGAAAGTACCCAAACCTGTATGCAGTGTTACTTCTGCAAAACGAATACCCAGTATTTCGCAACGTTTAATAAGTTCCTTGCTGAAATGCAAACCGGCAGTAGGAGCTGCTACAGCACCTTCATGCTTGGCATAAACAGTCTGGTAACGTTCTTTGTCTTCCTCATCTGGTTTACGTTTAATGTATTTGGGAAGAGGTGTTTCGCCCAGAAATTCCAGCATTTTTTTGAAACTCTCATCATCATCATCCCATAAAAAACGAATGGTACGACCGCGGCTGGTGGTATTGTCAATTACTTCTGCTACCAGTTCCTCGTTGTCGCCAAAATAGAGTTTGTTTCCTACACGAATTTTTCTTGCGGGATCAACAATTACATCCCATAAACGATTGGGCTTGTTCAGCTCACGCAACAAAAACACTTCAATCTTGGCACCTGTTTTTTCTTTCCTTCCATACATACGGGCAGGAAACACTTTGGTGTTATTTACTACAAACACATCTTTGTCATCGTAATATTCGAGGATATCACGAAAATGTTTGTTTTCCATGTGACCGCTTTTACGGTCAACTACCATCAGTCGACTGTCTTCTCTTCTTTTGGTAGGGTTTTGTGCAATAAGGTTAAGGGGTAAATCGAACTTAAATTGAGATAATTTCATGTTACGGCATGATTTTTTATGAAGTCGGCAAAGGTACGGATTTTTTGCCGTTTTTGGTGCAATAAGCAAGAAACGACCTAGGTACTGGTGCTTATACCCGGAATAGCAGCTATCAGTTGCCGGGTATATTCTTTTTTGGGTTGATAATAAACAGTTTCTGCGGGCCCGCTTTCCTCAATCTTTCCGGCTTTCATTACCATAATCCGGTCGCTGATATATTTTACCACAGACAGGTCATGCGAAATAAAAATAGCAGTAAACGAAAAAGCCTGTTTCAGGTCGTTTAATAAATTCAACACCTGTGCCTGAACACTTACATCCAGTGCCGAAACGCTTTCATCGCATACAATAAACGAAGGCTTCAGCGCCAGTGCACGGGCAATTACGATCCTTTGTCTTTGTCCGCCACTGAATTCATGAGGGTATCGATGATAATGAGCAGCACCCAGTTGTACTTTTTCAAGTAAATCAATTACACAGTCTTTTTTCTCCTGCTGATTTTTTACCAGCCCATGCACCAGCAAAGGTTCCCCAATGGCTTCGCCAATGGTTATGCGTGGATTAAGCGAAGAATAGGGGTCCTGGAAAATCAACTGCATATCGCGGCGAAAGGGCATTCTTTGTCTGGTAGTAGCATGCGTAAGATCATGTCCTTTATAATGAATGGTGCCCGATGTTACTGGGTTAAGTCCGAGTATGGCTCTGCCAATGGTGGTTTTCCCGCAGCCCGATTCACCCACCAGCCCTAAAGTTTCACCTTCCTGAACTGTAAAACTTACCCTGTCAACCGCTTTCATGAATTCAACTGGTTTGCCGAGAAAATTTTTCCTCACCGGATACCATACACAGAGATCTTTTACTTCGAGCAGGGGTTGATTCATTGTTGATGAAACAGGTTTACTGACAGGCTGTTCGGGTGGAGCCCATTTTTTCTCTGCGAGATGTTCATCCATAAAATCACTCACTACGGGTAATCTTTTTCCTTTTGGATGCAATAAAGGTCTGCAGGCCAGTAATGCTTTTGTATATGGATGTGCCGGCTGTTGAAATATTTGTTGAACCTTTCCTTCTTCCAATAATTTACCACGGTATAAAACAGCTACACGGTCTGCTATTTCTGCTACCACACCCAGGTCATGTGTAATAAAAATAACAGCCATCTGGTGCGCTAACTGCAATTCTTTAATGAGTCGGAGTATGTTTTTCTGAACCGTAACATCCAATGCGGTGGTAGGTTCATCGCAAATGAGTAATGATGGATTACAACTCATGGCCATAGCAATCATCACCCTTTGTTTTTGTCCGCCGCTAAGCTGATGGGGGTACCTCAAACCAATTTTTTCAGGATGGGGTAATTGCACCTGTTTAAAAAGTGCCACTACTTTCTCCCTGACCGCTTTTTCATCCAGATCATAGTGCTGGCGAATGGCTTCTGCTACCTGGTCGCCACAGGTAAATACCGGATTCAGTGCCGTCATGGGCTCCTGAAAGATCATGGCAATCTTTTGTCCACGAATCTGTTGCAGCTCTTCTTCCGGCAGCCTAAGCAGGTCTGTTTCTTTGTTTTCGTCATAAAAAAGAAGCTGGCCAGATGGATAACTGACCCCGGAACCGGATAATAGCCGCAATATAGAAAGGGCTGTAACCGATTTCCCTGAACCCGATTCACCCACAATGGCCAATATTTCACTTTTATTTAAATCGAGATTCAAACTGTCAATAGCCCGCTGATTACCGGAGGAAGATGTAAAATCTACACAAAGATTGCGGATAGATAAAACGGGTGAAGGCATAGGCAGTCACAAGATAAGTTTGATTTATCGATTCTGCCGCTGGCCCACAAAATTCACCAATTGTTGTGCATAGATTATTTTAGCAGATACTGGCATTTATTGAAGGGCTTTCACCTAATTTTGCGCCAAACAGTTGTTAGTTTGGCTGGTGTGTATGGAAACTGTAAAAAACCGATCATGATTCGAAAAGCCTGGTGGAAGATATTATCCTTTCTGTTACTGATGTATGTCTGCTCGTATGGATTCCTGGTAGAAATACCAAAACTGGACGACAGGTTACAGGAATCGATCCGCAATTTCTTTTTTCATGTACCCATGTGGTTTGCCATGATGATTCTTCTTGGCGTATCAGTGGTATATGCCATTAAATACCTGAGGGGCAGTAAACCCATTCATGATCATTATTCAGTAGCTTTTGCTATTACGGGTACTATTTTTGGTTTTCTTGGTCTGGCTACCGGTGCCATCTGGGCCAATTACCAATGGGGGAGT
This sequence comes from Sediminibacterium sp., assembly GCF_019264485.1. Classification (GTDB taxonomy): domain Bacteria; phylum Bacteroidota; class Bacteroidia; order Chitinophagales; family Chitinophagaceae; genus Sediminibacterium. Next base: position 163,957 of record NZ_JAHVAA010000015.1, on the reverse strand, counting down.
CCATGGAGTGGAGATCCCAAACAAAATGGAGCCGCTATTGCAATGCTTATCTATCTCGCCTATTTTGTATTACGTGGTAGTATGAATGACGAAGAGAAGAAAGCAAGAATAGGTGCTGTGTACAATATTTTCGCTTTTTTCATGCTCTTCCCCACACTCTGGATATTACCCCGTTTAACAGAATCATTACACCCCGGCGGAGAAGGCAGTGAGGGAAACCCTGGATTGAATGGAAAAGATATGGACTCTAATATGCGGTCTGTATTTTATCCTGCAGTAATTGGCTGGACTTTATTAGGTGTGTGGATCAGCACACTGCGTATTCGTTACGAAATCATTAAAGAACAAAGATTAACCCATGAATAAATTACTGCAGAGAATAAGTTTTATACTGTTCGCATTATTTCTTACCACCTCAGCTTCGGCACAGGAAGTAGCAGCAGAAACAGATATCATGAGAAGTAACGGAAAGATTTATGTAGTCATGGCGGTGGTAATTACCATTGTTGCCGGACTCTTCATCTATGTAGCAAGCCTCGACCGTAAGATCAGTAAACTGGAGAAAAGCAAATAGTCAATAGACCATGGTCCATGGACTATGGTCTATCGACTATCTGCTATACAATAAACGTCAAAAACAAAAACGATTAGCTCATGTCAGAACACAAACCGTATAGCTTCTTTCAGAGTGTTGAGAGAAGTTTTGATAAAGCGGCCAAATTTACCAACTGGGAGAAGGGTTTGCTTGAACAGATCAAAGCCTGTAACAGTATATACAGCATGCGATTCCCGGTAAAAATGGATGATGGCCGTATAGAAGTAATTGAAGCATACCGTGTGCAGCATTCGCAGCATAAGTCGCCCTGTAAAGGAGGTATCCGTTTCAGTGAAGAAGTGAACCAGGATGAAGTGATGGCACTTGCTTCGCTCATGACCTACAAATGCGCTATTGTGAATGTGCCATTTGGTGGTGGTAAGGGCGGTATTAAAATCAATCCACGTAGCCATAGTACTTATGAACTGGAGAAAATTACGCGTCGTTACACGGCTGAACTCGTGAAGAAAAATTTTATAGGACCTGGTATCGATGTCCCTGCACCTGATTATGGAACCGGCGAACGTGAAATGGCATGGATTGTTGATACCTATGCTTCTTTAAAACCCGGAGAAATTGATGCTGCAGGTTGTGTAACAGGTAAACCAGTAACACAGGGTGGTGTACGTGGAAGAAAAGAAGCAACCGGACTGGGTGTTTTTTTCGGTATCCGTGAAGTATGTAATATGCCCGATGTAATGCAGAAACTGGGGCTTACAGTAGGCGTTGTAGGTAAAACGGTAGTAGTACAGGGATTAGGTAATGTGGGATATCATTCTGCTAAATTCTTCCGTGAAGCAGGTTCAAAAGTAGTAGCCATTGCAGAATATGAAGGCGCTATTTTTAATGCCGCTGGATTGAATGAAGAAGAAGTGTTTCAGCACAGAAAGAAAACAGGTTCTATCCTGAATTTCCCAGGTGCTACCAACCTTGCTAAAAGCACAGATGCCCTGGAGCTGGAATGTGATATCCTGATTCCTGCTGCACTTGAAAATGTTATTAATGGCGAGAACGCACCACGCGTAAAAGCAAAGATTATTGGGGAAGCTGCCAACGGACCTTTAACGCCAGAAGCAGATGAAATATTTTCAGCCAAAGGAATACTGGTAGTACCCGATATGTACCTGAATGCAGGTGGGGTAACCGTATCTTATTTTGAGTGGTTGAAAAACCTGAGCCATGTTCGCTATGGTCGTATGGAAAAACGCTTTACTGAAAATATGAACAACCATATTCTCGGACAGATTGAAGAACTCACCGGTAAAAAAGTAACCGATAGTGAGCGTACCTTTATTCTCCATGGACCGGAAGAAGTAGACCTCGTTCACAGTGGTCTCGAAGAAACCATGATTACTGCAACACGCGAGATCATGGAGATTTGGAAAAACAATCCTGATATTCCCGATATGCGAACTGCCGCTTATGTATGTGCCATCAATAAAGTAGGTACATCTTATGCCGAACTGGGTATTTTCCCATAATAGTCCGCGAGACCAAAGTCGGAAAGTCCGAAAGATGATAAAAGAAAAGGGAAGCATTGCTTCCCTTTTTTATGTATATCGTATATTAGTTGTCGTAATCCGGAATCGAATCGAGGTGAATAATTCCTTGTTCTTTTGTTGTCCAGCCTTTTGTTTCATTACCGTTAGTGATGATAATATGGCTTGCCTGCAATGCAGACTGGTATCTTAAAAGCTGATGAAATACAGCTTCTTCAACAGGAATATTCATCTCTTTACATTCTATCAATAACCAGGGCAGGTCATTTTTATACACCAGTATATCAAAACGCTTCTTCAATTCACCCACTATAATCTCTTTCTCTACGGCAATCAGTGAGGCGGGGTATTGCTTTACCTGAAGCAGGTACTGCAGGAAATTTTGACGTACCCATTCCTCCGGGGTAAGTCGCACCCATTTTTTACGCAGCGGATCAAAAATATGTTCCTTGCCATCTTTCATTTCTATTTTATAGGGGTAAGAAGGGTAGGTTATTTTGATCATAATGCTTGCAGGCGGAATTGATTTTTTGTATTTTAGCCAATTAACTTGTTCAAAGATACCGGGCAAGCAGACCAAAATAGTTATGTTATGAAGACGAAAACAGAAATTGTGAACAACTGGTTACCACGCTATACAGGCGAGAAACTGGAAAATTTCGGGAAATACATTTTGCTGACCAATTTCGGCAACTATGTAACCATGTTCGCAAAATGGAACAAGGTGAAAGTGATAGGAACCGACAGGCCCATGCAATGCGCTACCGCCAACGGAATTACCATTATTAATTTTGGAATGGGAAGTCCGGGTGCCGCCACCATTATGGATTTACTCACGGCAATTGCTCCTGAAGCGGTATTATTTCTCGGGAAATGTGGTGGTTTGAAAAGAAGAAATAAGTTAGGCGATCTTATATTGCCAATTGCTGCTATCAGGGGAGAGGGAACTTCTAACGACTATTTCCCGCCGGAAGTGCCGGCCATGCCGGCGTTTGCATTGCAGAAAGCCATATCCACCACCATACGTGATTATAAAGTAGATTACTGGACGGGTACGGTATACACCACCAACAGAAGGGTATGGGAACATGATGATGAGTTTAAAGCCTATCTCACCAAAGTACGGGCCTACGCCATCGACATGGAAACGGCTACCATTTTTACGGTAGGCTTTTATAATAAAATACCAACCGGTGCACTCTTACTCGTAAGCGATCAGCCCATGATTCCAGACGGAGTAAAAACAGAAGCCAGTGATAAAAAAGTAACAGCTGATTATGTTGAAAAACACCTGAAAATAGGTATCGACTCACTCAAACAACTCATCAATAAAGGGCAAACGGTGAGGCACCTGAGGTTTTGATAGGAGATGTCAGATCGCAGATGTCAGATATTTATTTCAAATAAATCTGCTATCTGACATCTAATGTCTGCCATCATCTCAATCTTTCCACAAAAAAGGAAACAATATCACTGCCAGCGCAATTACAAGTATATCCAGTCCTGCAAGCAGGAATACCATCTGCCACCAGCCGGCTTGTATTACATCGGAGAAACCTGTTCCGGAAATTTTCATCAGCAATAATAACTGGGGAATAATCAATGGGAAACCCATGATGGCCATCATGGCCGATTGTTGCTGTGCTTTTGCGGCAATGGCGGCCAGGAAAGTAAATACAAGACTGAGGCTAACACCCCCCAAACACACAATACCCGTAAACTTCAGAAAGTTTTGTAAAGGGTTTCCAAGCAGTAATGAGAATACTAGCAGGCTAAGTAAACTCATCACCAGCATCAGCAGTAGGTTGAAAATAAGTTTGGCGAGTACAAAATCAACAGGTCCGGCAATCGAATAGAAATATAACATCCTGCCACGCCCTTCAGCAAGAAAACTTTTGGCAACTGCATTTACACAAACAAAAAGTTGAATCACCCAGAATAAACCGTTCCATACAGCATCATCAGGTTGCCCCATGGATAAGTAAACCACGAAAATAGTAGAAGCTACATAGAGGAGTATTCCATACAGCGTGTATTGCTGGCGCATTTCCAGCAGGAGGTCTTTTTTAACCAGTGCAAGTATGGTGTTGCTACTTTTCATGTGTGCATTTCTATTGGTTTTTGTCACATGGAATTCGCCCTTTAACATTCCGGGTTGTATTAACTTTTGTTGTGGCTCATTTCATGGTAACATTTACGGCAACGGGGTTCGTAAGTTTCTTTTTCTCCCAGTAACACTTGTCCATCACCTGCTACTTTCCGGTAAGAAACATTGGCAATATTGCCGCATTTCATGCAAATGGCGTGCAGTTTGGTAATATAATCTGCAATGGCCAGTAAATTGGGCATCTGTCCGAAGGGTCTGCCCAGGTAATCCATGTCAAGACCTGCAACAATAACGCGGGTACCTCTCAGGGCCAGCATTTCACAAACATGCATAATTTCTGCATCGAAAAACTGGGCTTCATCAATACCTACCACATCTACATCCTGTGCCATCAGCAAAATGGTCTGGGAGTTCTCAATGGGTGTACTCTGTATACTGTTGGCATCATGACTCACCACCTGTGTTTCATCGTAGCGAACATCAATGGCAGGTTTATATATCTCTACCTTCAGGTTGGCAATTTTGGCTCTTTTCAGCCTGCGGATGAGTTCTTCGGTCTTGCCACTGAACATACTGCCGCAAATCACTTCAATCCAGCCTCTTCGCTCACCTGTTAAATTTGGCTCAATGAACATGAATGAAATAAATTATTAAATAAAACGTTAGTAACTTTAAACAACCCTGCCCCTTATTTAGTAAGCCCCCAAATGTATTACATACTATGGAAAGAGTAGGCACGTTAATCAATAAACTGAAAGAACAGTTTGAGCAGGAAGCTGATCCAGCCAAACTGCTGGTCAATACACGCCTATTGCTGGCCGAATTACAAACGGTACTGCAGCAGCAACCCTCACCCATAAAAAGCAAGGTTTCTGTTACCATGCCCTCTTCTTTTGCTAATGGTCATGTTACCCCCCATGAAGCCGAAGCTGAAAAAGAATTTACACCTGCTATAACAGCCCTGGTTGAACCTGAACCTGTTCCGGAAGCCACTCCAACAGAAAAACTGGAGGAAGTCATTCCATGGATGATGAATATACCTGTTGAAATTCCTACCATGGTACACCAGCCTGTACAGGTTCAGAAAGAAGTGTATGAATTGAATGAACTACTGGTGGCACAACATGAACACCCCGAATTAAATGAGAGGTTAAAAGAAGAAAGAGTAGAAGTAGCAACTGTATTACAAAGCGCACCGGTGCGCGATTTAAAGAAAGCAGTAGGCATCAACGATCGCTATCTTTTTGTAAATGAGTTGTTCCGTGGCGATGAGAGTATGTATGAGAGAAGTATGAAAACCATTAATGGATTTACCATTTATCCTGAAGCGCAATACTGGATTGAAAGAGAACTGAAAGTAAAACTCGGATGGGGTGATCAATGCGAAACTGCCAAATTATTCGATCAGTTGGTAAGAAGACGGTTTGCCTGAATATAGTGGAGTATCATTGCTGTTGCACCTGCCTGTTCCCTTACATAATCTCCTGCAATCCTTCCTGATTGTTTTAACAGGGTTTGATTGGATAATAATTCTTTCAATTGTTCTTCCAGCTCCAAAGCATCTTCTATACTAAAAGCGGCACCTGTATCCACAAGATCAATGGCTTCCTGGTATTTATCATAAACTGGTCCGAACACAACAGGCTTGCCAAATACAGCAGCTTCAAGTGCATTATGAATGCCGTCGTCTCCAAAACCACCACCTATATAAGCTATCGTGGCATAATGATACAGTTTACTCAGCATACCCATATTATCCATGATGAGTACATTTCTGTTCATGGCTGCATCAGGTTGTGCCACCAAAGCTGAATAGCGGATGCTATGCTGATAAAGATGCTCACACTCTTTCAGTCGGTCTTCATCAATATCATGCGGTGCAATGATAAAGCGAATATCAGTATACGTATTTGCAAAATGATCCAGTGCTTCATCATCATCAGTCCAGGTACTTCCCGCAACAATCACCGGATGACTACCACAGAAAGAGGCAATCAGCGGAAGCGGTTCAAACCTTCCGGCAATTTGTAATACGCGGTCAAAACGTGTATCGCCCGCAACGGAATAATCCTGTGATAGTTCAAGCTGTTGCAGCAGCGCATACGATTCTTTGTTTTGTAAAAACAGGTGTGAAAATTTCTGGAGCATGCCGCGATAAAATTTTCCATACCATTTAAAAAAAGCTTGATCAGGTCTGAAAATACCCGACACAAGCAGTAACGGAATATTCCTTTGCCTGATTTCATCGAGGTAATAAAACCAGAATTCATACTTCACAAAAAATACCAGCGATGGCTGAACAATATTTAAAAAACGGCTGGCATTATAGGGGCGGTCCATGGGCAGGTAACAAACATAATCGGCCACTGTATCATGTTTTCTGATCTCATAGCCCGAAGGTGAAAAAAAACTGATCAGGATAAAATACTGTGGGTATTGCTGCCGTATGGATTCCAGAACAGGTTTGCCCTGTTCAAATTCGCCTAATGAAGAACAATGCATCCATACCACAGGTTGCTGGTTGGTATGAAAAATCATGGAGAGTTTGCGAAACTGTTGTTTCCTTCCATTTACCCAAAGTTTAGCCTTGGGGTTATAAAAAGACAATAACCATGCGGCTTTGGGGTAAATCCAGACGAATATTCGGTACAGTAAACGCAATGGCAGTATTTTATTACCACAAAATAACAACTTAAACTTCTTGTAAACCAATTCATTGATTGATTGCCGGGATAATAAAATGAGCTTTTTTACAGTAATTTTGCACCCTAAAGGTTAGAAAACATGCGACCCATACAGATGGTAGATACAAAACGGCAGTATGAACAGATTAAACCGGAAGTAGATGCAGCTATCCAGGAAGTATTAAATTCTGCAGCCTATATCAATGGTAAAGCTGTTCAGGATTTTGCTGCGGGGTTAAGTGAATACATGGGTGTAAAACATACCATACCCTGTGCAAACGGAACCGATGCATTGCAGATAGCCATGATGGCTTTGGGGCTGCAACCGGGTGATGAAGTGATTACACCATCTTTCACCTATATCGCCACCACAGAAGTAGTGGCACTTTTACGATTAACTCCTGTTTTTGTGGAAGTGGATCCCAAAACTTTCTGTATGGACCCACAGGCAATGCGTAAAGCCATCACACCAAAAACAAAAGCTATTGTTCCGGTGCATTTGTATGGTCACGCCGCGCCTATGGAAGAAATTATGCAGATAGCAAAAGAGCATAACCTCTATGTAATTGAAGACAACGCACAGGCAATTGGTTGCGATTATACATTCTCCGATGGTACGGTTAAAAAAGCCGGTACCATTGGAACCATTGGCGCCACTTCTTTTTATCCCAGTAAAAACTTAGGGGCATACGGCGATGGCGGGGCCATTTTTACCAATGACGATGCACTTGCGCAACAACTCAAAATGGTAGCCAATCATGGACAGCAGAAAAGATACTATCATGAAGTGGTGGGATGCAATTCCAGACTCGATAGTATACAGGCAGCCATACTGAACATCAAACTCAAAAAACTGGATACCTACAATGCAGCACGCCAGTCGGTGGCAGCTTATTACAATGATGCTTTTGCAGGCAATGAAAAAATTACCACTCCATATGTAGCTCCTTACAGCAAGCATGTGTACCACCAGTACACGATGTTATTGAATGGAGTAAACAGAGACGGACTTGTAGCCTATTTGTCTGAACATAAAATTCCATCCATGATCTATTATCCGGTTCCGGGACACAGACAGGACATGTTCAACACATTTAACCTGCCTGCTTATAACCTGCAAACAACGGATTGGTTAACCGAGCGGGTAATATCGTTACCGGTGCATACCGAAATGGATGCAGATCAATTGGAGTATATTACACAACATGTTTTAAATTATGTAAATCAGTAAGGAATGAAGATTGCAGTTGTTGGAACGGGATATGTTGGCCTTGTAACCGGAACCTGTTTTGCAGAAACCGGTAACAAAGTGTATTGCGTGGATATTGACCAGTCGAAAGTAGATCGTTTATCAAACGGAGAGATTACGATATATGAACCGGGGTTGGAGAAAATTTTCTTGCGCAACCTGAAAGAAGGCAGGTTAAAGTTTACCACAGATTTACAGTCTGGTATACAGGAGGCGGAAATTATTTTCCTCGCATTACCTACACCACCCGGAGCTGACGGAGCAGCCGACCTGAAATATGTTTTAGGAGTGGCCGACCAACTGGGGAAAATACTGACCGGTTATAAAGTAATTGTAGACAAGAGCACAGTACCGGTAGGTACCGCAGATAAAGTAAAGCAGGCCATCGCTGCTAATTATAAAGGCGAGTTTGATGTAGTGAGTAACCCGGAATTTCTACGCGAAGGTGTGGCTGTTGATGATTTTATGAAACCCGACAGGGTAGTGGTGGGAACAGACTCAGAAAGAGCAAGAAAAATTATGGGAGACCTCTTTGCGCCTTTTGTGCGCCAGGGTAATCCGATTATTTATATGGATGAGCGCTCTGCTGAACTCACCAAATATGCCGCCAACTCATTTCTTGCAACCAAAATTTCATTCATGAATGAAATTGCACAACTCTGTGAAAGAATGGGTGCCGATGTAGATATGGTGCGCAGAGGTATTGGTAGTGATGATCGTATTGGCAAACGTTTCCTCTTTCCGGGTATCGGTTATGGAGGAAGTTGTTTCCCTAAAGATGTACAGGCATTAATACGTTCAGCAGAAGAGGCGGGGTACGATTTCAAAATACTAAAATCAGTAGAAGAAGTCAACACCGCACAAAAACTACATCTCGTAGAAAAGATAACCCGTTATTTTCAACAAGACCTAAAAGGGAAAAAACTGGCAGTATGGGGACTGGCTTTTAAACCCAATACAGACGATATAAGAGAAGCGCCATCATTGGAAATGATCAGCAGGTTATTGGAGAAGGGTGCAACGGTTACTGCATTTGATCCGGAAGCCATGAACAATGTAAAACAGGTATTGGGCGACCAGATAGCATATGCCGATAATCAATATGATGCATTGACAGATGCAGATGCATTAATTATTGCGACTGAATGGAGCGAATTCCGCACTCCTGATTTCGAAGCTATTGAAACCCGCATGAAACACAAAGCCATTTTTGACGGACGAAATCTCTTCGATGTAAAACAGATGGCAGATATGGGCTATCATTATGAAAGTGTGGGGAGGAAATAGTCAATAGACCATGGTCCATGGACCATCAACTATGGACCAAAACAACAAACTATGTCAAAGAAAAGAATACTCATTACTGGTGCTGCCGGATTTCTCGGTTCTCATCTTTCCGATCGTTTTATCCGTGAAGGGTATCATGTAATTGGAATGGATAACCTCATTACAGGCGATATGAAAAATATCGAACACCTGATGAACCTGCCCGATTTTGAATTCTTTCATCACGACGTTACTAAATTTATTCATGTACCCGGGCATCTGGATTATATCCTGCATTTTGCCTCACCGGCCAGCCCGATTGATTATTTAAAAATTCCCATACAAACCCTTAAAGTGGGAGCATTGGGTACACATAATTGCCTCGGACTGGCAAGAGAGAAAAAAGCAAGAATACTTGTGGCATCAACAAGTGAAGTATATGGTGATCCATTGGTACATCCGCAAACAGAAGAGTATTGGGGTAATGTAAATCCGGTTGGTCCGAGAGGAGTGTATGATGAAGCCAAGCGTTTTATGGAATCCATCACCATGGCTTATCATACCTATCATGGTGTAGAAACAAGAATCATCCGCATATTCAATACATATGGTCCGCGTATGCGTTTGAATGATGGAAGAGCTCTGCCGGCGTTTATCGGACAGGCATTGAGAGGAGAGGACCTCACTGTTTTTGGAGATGGTAGTCAAACCCGTTCATTTTGTTATGTAGACGATCTGGTAGAAGGTATTTACAGGTTATTGATGAGCGATTATGCTTTGCCGGTAAACATCGGAAACCCCAATGAAATTACCTTACTCGCTTTTGCAGAAGAAGTGTTGAAGCTGACCGGATCTTCGGTAAAAATTATTCATAAACCATTACCGGTGGATGATCCGAAACAACGCCGGCCCGATATTACCAAAGCAAGAGAAATACTGGGTTGGGAACCCACTGTCGATAGAGCGGAAGGATTGAAAAAAACCTACGACTATTTTAAATCATTGCCCAAAGAAGAATGGTCTAAACAACCCAAAGAGTTTAACTGATTATATGTCAAAGCTACTCATTCTCGTTACAGGTAAACAGGGACAGTTGGGTTGGGAACTCACACAACTGGCTGATGGGCATCAGCAATTCGATTTTGTTTTTTTAGACAGAACTGATCTTGATCTTTCCGATAGTCAGTCCATACAAAAATGTATAGAGCAATACCGGCCAGCCTATTTTATTAACTGTGCAGCTTATACGGCTGTTGATAAAGCCGAAACAGAACAGCCTTTGGCTTATCAGGTAAATGCGGTGGCTACAGGAGTAATGGCCAATGCCTGTAGCAAACTGGGCGCAACTTTCATCACTATCTCTACCGACTATGTATTCAATGGCAAAGGAGTAAAACCCTATGCTACTGAGGATGCAACTGAACCGGTAAATTATTATGGGTATACCAAACAGGTTGGAGAGCAATTAGCCCTGGCTAATAATCCGGCCACTATTATAATCCGCACCTCCTGGGTGTATAGTTCACATGGAAATAATTTTGTGAAGACCATGATGCGTTTGATGAAAGAACGCGATACGTTGAACGTAGTTGCCGACCAGGTGGGTTCGCCAACCTACGCGCGCGACCTCGCTACGGCAATCTTACAGATCATTAATCAATTAGAAAAGGGAAATAAACACTACGGCATATTTCATTACAGCAATGCCGGAGTTACCAACTGGAGCGATTTTGCCAGAGAAATTGCTCAACAGGCTTCACTCTCCTGTATGGTGAATGGAATAACTACCACAGAATATCCAACACCTGCCAAACGGCCTGCTTATTCGGTAATGGATACAAGTAAAATAAGCACAGCTTATGGAATTGTGATGCGTGACTGGAAAGAGGCGCTGCAGGAATGTATCTTACAACTTAAATCATAGAAATTGTGTAGTATAAGTTAGCCACAGATTCACAGATTACTTTTTCTAATCTGTGAATCTGTGGCTAACATCATTTCTTTTAAAGTAAGAGAGCCATTATTCACCACCCATCCACTGCCCAATAGTTAACCGGTGCCCCTCAGGAAGACGTAACGCGAATTCTCGCATCATCCATGGCTTGGTAGAAGGCTCATCAAAAGTGGGAACATTGTTTTTCTTGATCTCATTGTAATAAGCATCAACATCATCAACCCGCAGATAAGCAAAATAACTATGATCGCCGAGTTCGGCAGGAGCTGTCGCGTCTTTACATTCACCGAACATCATCATGCAATTGTCTTTTTGAAGAAATACCCACCCATCAGGACGATCTACAACACTAAACCCCAGTTTTTCAAGAAATGCAGCGTGTACATCAAGATCATGAACGGCTAATACATAATGATTCTGAAGTATTGTGGACATGTGATAAGGTTTGTATAAAGTTAATTGTATCCGGGAGAAAACCGTTTGTCAATTCAGTTGCATTATTCGATGAAGAGAACTGTAATTTTATGACATGCAAATACAGAACAGTACCCTCGCAGATATTGATACTATTTTCGGTTTATACAGAATGGCCGCCCAGTACATGAAAGAAAGATTCTGGGTACACTTCCCCGAATTCGACAGGAATATGGTGATAAGAGAAATAGAAGAAGGCCGTCAATGGAAAATAATGATTGATGGAGAACTGGCCTGTATCTGGGCCATCACATTTAATGATCCGGAGATATGGGAGGAAAAAGATGCTGATCCATCTATTTATATTCACCGCATCACAACAGTGCCGGCATTCAGGGGCAGACATTTAGTAAAAGAAATTGTGAATTGGGCAAAGCAGTATGCAAAAGAACAAGGAAAAAAATATGTGCGGCTAGATACAGTAGGAGAGAACCAGAAACTCATTCAGCATTATCAGGACAGCGGCTTCCGCTTTCTCGGATTGGTTGAATTAAAAGACACCAGCACACTACCCGATCATTACAAACTCGATAAAGTAAGCCTCTTCGAACTGGAAGCCTAACGCTCTGCGGATAATCTCTGCACCCTCTTGTTCTCTGCGGTCCCTTCCTTCGTCAGGGTGACGTGAGGAATTCCACCGCAGAGAACGAGAGAACGCGGAGTTTACGCAGGGGAAAAATTATTTAACAGGCTTCCATATGGGAGATTCATTTCTTTTTGGGGCAGTGGTTAGCTGAATCTTTTCTTTACTGTTGATGTTCATCAGCCACACATCATATTTACCCTTGCTGCCCGAAGTAAAAGCAACCCACTCACCATCAGGCGACCAAGAAGGGGAATAATCTTCTGTAGCATCATTGGTGAGATTGATCATATTACTTCCGTCTGCATTCATCAGGAAGATATCATACCATTTGGTTTCTGTTGGACCATAAAATGCCATCCGTTTAAAATCGGGAGAGAAGCAGACGCCGGAATCAAATCCTTTTTTATGTGTAAGTCTTTTTAAGTTTTTCCCATCCTTGCTAATGAGGTGCAGGTCGCCGTTACTTACAGTGGTGCTGTCTGTTTTATCGTTCACCATCATGGTAAATACAATACCTGATCCATCTTTCAACCAGACAGGACATTCTATGTATGCTTTGTTGTAGGTAAGTCTGCGTGGGTTACTGCCATCGGCATTCATGAGATAGAGTTCTCTTTCAGCTCCGTCACGGTCGGTAATAAAAGCAATTTCTTTTCCATCGGGCGACCAGGCAGCGGCGCGTTCACCGGCAGGATGTTTGGTAAGATTAACAGGATTACTGCCATCTGCGTTCATCCGCCATATATCTTCATTGCCATCGCGATTACTATAGAAAAGAATATAGCTGCCATCGGGCGACCAGCCAAGACCATAATCTGCACCAGCATGGTTACTGAGGTTGTGTTGGTTATTACCATCGGCATCCATTGTATATACTTCCCAGTTACCATCTCTTGAACTGGTGAAAAGAAGCGTATCCGTAGCTTTAGGCTGCAGACCTGTAAATGAAAAACCAAAAGCGATACAGCAAATGCCGATCCATTTGTTTTTCAAAGGCAGTAATGGCATATTAAATGATTTTAGTAAAAAAAGTAACCAACTTTCTACAATACCACCAAATAACAAAGCGCAATAATCTGCGAATCTGTGGCTAAAATATCCCTCTGTATTTTTCTTTCTTGTTTCTTCCTGCTATTATTTCTCCATATCCATCGTCATAATATCCCTGTCAAATAAATACAATCCACTACGGTCATCGCCCACCATTTCCAGTTTGTCATTGCAGTCGCGGGCCAGTTTTTCTTCTTCCATTTGTTCCATTACATACCATTGTAAGAAATTATGGGTAGCATAATCTTTTTCACTTAAGGCACGATCCACGAGGTCATTGATGCTGGCACTTACAGCGAGTTCGTGTTTTAACAGTTCCTCAAAAGCCTGCTTGAGCGATACGAAAGTGAGGGTGGGTTGTTTGAGTTCCGGTACTATGGCAAAGCCGCCTCTTTCGTTGATATAGTGAATGAGTTTGAGCATATGCATTCTTTCTTCTTCACTGTGTTTAAAGAAGAAAGAGGTAACACCTTTTAATCCGGGTTGTATTTCTGCCCAGCTACCCATGGCAAGGTATGCCTGAGAACTCTGGGCCTCCATCAGCACCTGTTTGTTTAAGGCCTCGGCCATTGTTTTACTAAGCATATTTTTTTTCTTTGAAGATACAAAGATTAATCAATAGAATTGATGAAGTGTGAGAATGAATCTGTGGCTTAATTATTTTATTGCCATCAATACGTTTTCAATAAATCGACGATGAATGGAACACGGATTTTCATGATCCTTATGATTTATCATGACAGATCATCATCATCATGAAAATCTGTGTTCCATTTATATCTCAGTTGTGGTTTTTACAAATCGATTCCTGTACTCAATCGGCGTAAGCCCCGTTAGTTTCTTGAAAATATCACGGAAGGCTTTTGTATCAGTATAACCAACATCATACATTACTTCATTCACATTTTTGCGGGAGTGCTCAAAATGTTTTTTGGCAGCTTCAATTCGTACACGTTGTAAATATTCAATGGGAGAATTATTGGTGGCCTGTTTGAACCTTCTTTCAAAAGTTCTGCGTCCGGTATTGATGATGGTGGCCAATTGTTCGATGGTTACTTTCTCTTCATAATTTTTTTCAATGAAGTCCTGCACTTGCTGAATCTCGGTATCAGTATGGTTACGCTGTCCTCTGAAAATGGCAAACTGAGCCTGGCTGTCGCGACCAATATCCAGTGCAAAATATTTGGAGATCAGTACGGCTGTTTCTTTGTCTGAGAATTTTTCTATCAGGTACAGCACCAGATTCCATAAGCTACTGGCACCGCCACTGCTGTAAATATTGTCGTACTCTGTAATGATGGCACCATCTTCTACCGCTATTTCAGGATATTTCTCCCTGAACTCATTGATATAGGCCCAATGAGTAGAACATTTTTTACCATTCAGTAAACCCGTTTCTGCCAGTAAAAAAGCACCAATACAAAGACTGGCCAAACTGGCACCTTTCTGATGCAGTGCTTTGAAATAGGGAATGGCATCTGCATTGGCCGCAATACCTCTGCCCGTATCGCCAAAAGTGGGCGGAATAATGAGCAGATCTGTTGTTTCAACATCTTTCAGCAACCGGTCTGTCTTTATGGTGTACTCGCCATTATTGGCGGTAACATACTTGTTCAGTCCAACATATTCCACTTCAAATACCGCCTTTTTTCCAAAAGCGGTAAGAAATTCATTGGCAGTATGAAATGACCTGAATGGTGGAGTAATGGCTTCAATGACACCATATTCCGGAACAAAAACAGAAATACGCATGGCTGCAGGCATTGGGTTCTTATTCAAAAGTAAGGATTGTCGTAATACACCCTTCAACTTGTCGTTTTCACGTATTACCCCGCAGCAAAACCCTTTGCATCTTTGTATCACTAAATCAATAAAAACATATAACATGTCAACCAACACAAAAGTTACCGTATCAGCAAGCATAGAAGCACCTGTTCAGAAGGTATGGGATGCCTGGAATAATCCTGAAGATATTAAGCAGTGGAACACGGCTGATCCCAGCTGGCATTGTCCTGCCAGTGAAAACGATCTGCGTGAAGGCGGTTCATTCAAACACAGAATGGAAGCCAGAGATGGTAGTTTCGGATTCGATTTTGGTGGCGTATATGACAAAGTAGTGCTACACAAAGAAATCACCTACACCATGTCTGATGGTAGAATGGTCACCACCCTTTTTGAAGAAGCAGGTAATACTGTTACCATCACCAGCACATTTGATGCAGAAACTGAAAACCCGGTAGAGCTACAGCAACAGGGCTGGCAGGCTATTCTGAACAATTTCGTTCAATACGTTACCAATAAATAGTGAGAAAGAAAATTAAATAAAATACACACAAAGATTTTTTGTATTGACTTAGCCCTCCGGCCTTAGAAAAAAAGCGTTAAGAAATTTTCGTAATGAAGCGTTAAGCAATGGATGATGCCTGGCCTTGTAAAACAGAAGAACAGCGAAATATCCAATATTGAATTTCGAAGTTGGGAGTTGGATATTCGTTATTCATTATTGCTGGCGCCTTGACTTTTTTTGCCTGTCTGCCGTCAGGCAGGTTTCTTTTTTGCTTGTCCGCCTTTGGAGGGTGTCAAGACAAAAAAGAAAACGGAGGGGATGCTTTTAATGAAGAAGCGCTGCGATTAAGACACCTAAACCAAACATTCAAATTTATTATTATTATGAAACGCAACAAGATCATTTTCTGGATCGCCACCATCATCATTCTTTTATGGGAAGGTCTCATGCCCTTATCAACCGTGCTGTTTATGCCGGAATATGTTAATGCAGGCACTAAACCACTGGGTTACCCCGATTATTTTGCCTACACACTTATCATTTGCAAAGTGTTAGGAGCAGCAGCTATTGCCATCACAAAACTGCCAGCCAAACTAAGAGAGTGGGCCTATGCAGGACTTAGTTTCAACCTCCTGTTTGCAGTAATCAGTCATATCATAGTAGATGGTAACATTGGCTTCATACTTATGCCTGTAGCAGTAGGCGCCATTCTTTTTGTATCGTATTACTATCAACCCAAAAAACAGCTACATGGCTAAAACAGATTACCAGACGATCGACCAATACCATGCAGCTTTCAGTGGCGATGTTGTTGTACGAATGGAAAAGATCAGGTCGCTGATTAAAGCAGTAGTACCCGGTGTGGAAGAATGTATCAGTTACCAGATACCCTGTTTTAAATACAAGGGCTACCTGATCTATTATGCCGCATTTGCAAAGCATATTACCTTGTCGCATCCTTTTAGCCAGGCATTTCTTGATACGTTTCGGGAAGAATTACAAGGATATAAACTAAGTAAAGCAGCTATTCAATTTCCGAATGATCAACCCCTTCCTGAAAAGATGATCAAGCGTATGGTTGTGTTCCGGAAAAAAGAGAATGAGTTAAAAGGCGGTAAATGAGTATGTCAACAGCGCATAAAGGAAGTGGTATTTTTCTCACATTCAGTGGCGATTGCAGGGAAGCATTTATGCTTTATCATTCCTGTTTCGGCGGAGAATTGGTCATTGATGCATTTACGCAACATATAGAAGGGTGTTCAGCACAACCTGTCATCAGAGCGGTATTATATTCTCCCAAACTGGTTATACAGGGGTCCGATCTGGTGTATAATGAAGGAAGGCGGGTAGGTAATTATATGGCTGTATTGATTGCCTGCAATAGCTATGAAGAAAGAACCCGTTATATAGAGCAGCTTTACGATTATAAACATACCACAGTGTTAACCAGCAGCACCGAGCCACTTGTGGAAATTGTAGACAGGTTTGATGTGCGTTGGATGTTTGCGATTTAATAGCCAGGATTTGATTAGCCACAGATTCACAGATTACGCGAACTAATCTGTGAATCTGTGGCTATATAAATAAATGCTTCATTCTAAGCCTACTTTATAATTGTACTTATATTTATCGTTCAATTGCCACATATGAAGAAATGGATATTTCAGCTTGTTTGCTTATGCATGATGATTTGTGTACAGTCATTTTCCGGCGTAGCTGATGAAAAAACTGCCAGGCCTATTCTCACAGGTGCCGAGCAAACAGCTAAATACCTGCCTTTGCTGAAAGGTAAAAGAGTGGCCATGCTCGCCAATCCTACCACCATTATTGGTAAAATACATCTGGTAGACAGTCTGCAGAAACTGGGGGTGAATATTGTAAAAGTATTTGGCCCTGAACACGGGTTTCGTGGCAATGCAAGCGCAGGGGTAGAAGTATCAGATGAAAAAGATATGGCAACGGGTATTCCGATCATTTCACTCTATGGAAAGAAAAACAAACCCAGTAAAGAAGATCTGGCAGATGTGGATATCATGATCTACGATATACAGGATGTAGGTGTTCGTTTTTATACCAATATCAATGCACTGGTACGGTTGATGGATGCCTGCGTGGAAAATGGAAAAGAATTGCTGATTCTCGATCGCCCCAATCCGAATGCCTATCTGGTGGATGGTCCGGTACTGGATATGAAATACAAATCGGGTATTGGAATGTTCCCGATACCTATGTCGCACGGACTTACGGTGGGTGAATTTGCACAGATGGCCAATGGGGAAGGCTGGCTGGCCAATAAGGCAACATGTAATCTCCGTATTATACCTGTTGCCAATTACGATCACGACATGCCATAC
Organism: Sediminibacterium sp.; assembly: GCF_019264485.1. Taxonomy (GTDB): domain Bacteria; phylum Bacteroidota; class Bacteroidia; order Chitinophagales; family Chitinophagaceae; genus Sediminibacterium. The sequence goes on along the minus strand of NZ_JAHVAA010000015.1, from coordinate 145,852 downwards.
ACATTGCCTGTAAAACCTTCGCCCAACCTGAATACGCAACAGGCCATTATGTTATATCCATCCACCTGTATGTTCGAAGGGGTGTACCTGAATCATGGACGTGGTACCATGTATCCGTTCACTGTATTGGGCAGTCCGGAGTTAAAAGGTATTTATTCATTTTCCTATACACCCACCAGCATCAAAGGCATGGCAGAAACACCGCTGTTTATGGATCAGGAATGTTATGGGCTCGATCTTCGTAATTACGATGTAGAAAAACTTAGAAAAAGTAAAAAGATCAATATCAGCTGGATCATTGAATTGTACAAAGCACATCCTTTCAAAGAGAAATTCTTTGAGAAACTGAGTAAAGAAATGAATTCAATAGAAATACAGATAGGTGTGGGTGAATTCAGACAGCAGGTAATAAACGGCGTTTCAGAAGAAGAAATCCGTAAAAGCTGGGAGCCGGGATTGAGTGCGTATAAGGAAATGAGAAAAAAGTATTTGTTATATCCTTAGCACTTGTTCGCTCAGGATTGTTTTTTCCTTTTAGTGCGGTAATTTCTGTTTAAGAAATTTGCCAACACTGTATAATAGTAACTTGAGTTATAAGATATATTTCATTGAAGAAGTAATATTGTTTGATAGGCAGATCATAATATTTTTGAAACAGGTATAATGTCAAATTGGTCATTATACTTCATCATTTCTTTTAGCATGGCCACATGAGTGGTTCCATACAAAACAAGTATTCTCTGTTCTTTTCCATCCAATTCTTTCAAAATATTTTCATAGATATAGGTATTGCGTCGCCACTGCTCACTGGCCAGGAAAGAACCAACGTGATTGCTTTTATCTCCGGCTTTTAAGAAAAAATAATACAGGCCAGCCAGTTTTTTATATACTGCTTCTGTATTCTGGTCAATTAGTATTTCGGTAATCGTTTTTGTTTTGAGTTGTTCATTAAAATCAGTTTGCTCTTTTTGTATTGTCTCCTGTAGGTATTTAAGCATCCCCATTTGTTGGTTTGCAGCCATAATTCTCGTTATACTATCCATAGGAAAACTCACATTGGTGTAATCAGAACAATACAGGGTACTAAGTCCACATTCCTTTGCCAGCCGAAAGCCAATTTGTTGGCTTTCACTTTTACTTAAAATATGGGTTCCGTTTTTATATGCATTTAACAATGAATCGTAACGCTTTTGACCAGCTACAGGAACTTCTATAAATATTTTATCAGGTTTAAACGTTTTCAGTTTTGCAATAAGGGCTTCAACTTCTTTCTGTCTTTTGTCAGATAAGATATTGACATCTTCAAACTTTGCAACATCTAATCCGGGATTAGCAAAATGAAAAGTGCCGAGCAGCAACACTTCTGTTTTTTTAACCAATATTGTTTGAGCACTTGAAAGGGAAGCGATAGAAAATAAAATAATAAAAACATAGATATATTTCATGACATTTATTTTATAACATACTTGACTTATTTAATTATCTCAGTTGCAATTGCTTTCAGTATATATTGTTTTGTTCATGTAGCCATTCAACACTAAAAGATGGAGATATTATCCAGGCTTGCTTATTCTGTTATATTTAATAACAGCATTCCAAAATCAGCATAATTGTCGGTATGTGTCTTAAAGCTTTGATGACTGATCATTCTAACAGCCACTATTTTATTTTTGGGGTCTATGATAAGATAATTGCCTAAATAACCATCAGCCCTGTAACTTACATTTCCACTATACTTTTTCTTCCTGATGCGAAGGCTTGCACCGAGGTTTTCACTGATATAGCCCCAGGGGTTCTCTCCAAAAATGCTTTGAATTTTGGCGACATACGCATCATTTGAATGATATGTTCCTTTTGCCTGTATAACCTTTTCAATAAATTGCTGCGATACACCAGCTTTCTTAAGTTCATCTACTATTTCATCATCTATGATTGAAACTGTTTTTTCATAGTCAATCCACCATAATATTCCATAAGCTTCATACTGCTTACATGGTGTAACAAGTTCATTGATGTATTTTTCTTCAATGATCACCTTATCATGTAGCTTTCCTTTATTGAGTACTAAAATGCCGATTTTGGCAAAGTCCATTGGTTTAATCTGACATCCAGACATTACATGCGGGTTGCCTGCGCTATCGAGCGACCAGCTAAAATCAGTAATGCCCAATGGTTTAAAAAGGCGTTCACCAATATAAACATCCATTCTTTTGCCGGTAATTTTTTGAAAGATGCCTGCCATTAGGTTGAGCGACTTGTTATTGTATGCCCATACTTCGCCTGGTTTATGGGTAAGTTCAGCCGCAAGCGCTAGCTGAACAAAATTGGGGCTTGGATAAATTTCAGCGGAAGCATTTGGGTTATTCTGCAACCCCGACGTCATATTTACCAGGTGTCTTAATGTGATAAATTGTTTTTGTCCTTGACGCCACTCCGGATAAAATTTCGAAACAGGAATATCAAGACTGTCGATTAATTTATCTGAAAGCAAACATGTAACGGCTAGCCCAACAATACTTTTGGTACAAGACATGCTTTCAATTTTATTGTTGGCTTGTCCAATACCAAAATATTTTTCAGCAATTAAAGTGTTGTTTTGATAAATGATAACAGATTCAGAATGGGTTTGTTCCGCTTTTTCAAGAACTGTGTTGAGCTTTATTTTATTAATGCTTTGTGCGTAAGTAACCAAGGCTATAAAGACGCCAGCCAGAAGAAGCAAGGGTTTTTTGTTCATAATCTTACCATTGAACTTTATCCTTCAAATTACTTGAACCATCTGCTGGTAAGTTTCAGAATTCAATAAACGGTCATTTGCTATGTTCAGAAGAACAGTTGCAAGGGTAGTTTACAGTGGTACAGAAGTAGATATTCTTGATGCTGAACAAATGACTGTAAAGTCCTGGCAGTAATATGCCTAGCATCAGTAAAGCTTTTCAGTAGAAGACAAGGTTTTTTATTCGTACCGGGGTCGAATCATAGCCGTATTTGGGCCGGGTTTACTTCGTACCTGCTACCGGGTTTCTTCGGATTTTCCCGAAGCCGCTTCGGAACTTCTTCGGGAACTCCCGAAGAACTCCCGAAGAAACCTCGAAGAAACCCCGAACATGGTACGGTCATGGTACGGACCATCTCCCTCCAGTTTCCGATGTCTTGTACTAAAAAACTGTACAGGTAAAAGGCTGATTACATGGGTCTGACCATAGCTGCTGTTTTTACAGGTAATACCGCCTGTGAGCAGCTCAGCCGAGCACTTTCTAACCCTTCATACATTTTAATTCGATCATTCCATTGAATTAATATCTTTAAAGAGACCAATTATATCCATTTATGAAACGCTTCATTCATCTGTGTTTTGCCTTAGTATGTATACAACCCATTATTGCTCAAAACAATGCGTTGTGGATGCGGTATCCTTCCATATCTCCTGATGGAAGCACCATTGTATTCAGCTATAAAGGCGATTTATATACGGTGAGTGCAGAAGGGGGTGTAGCCACCGCCATTACCACACACGAAGCACATGATTACCAGCCCGTATGGAGCAGGGATGGAAAGAAAATTGCTTTTGCCAGCAACCGCTATGGCAATTTCGATGTATTTGTTATGCCCGCCAGCGGAGGAGAAGCCACCCGCTTAACCCATCATTCCGCCAATGATTATCCCTTCGATTTTTCTACAGATAATGCAAGCGTATTGTATGGCAGTGCAAGGCATACGGTAAACACGAATGTGCGTTTTCCGAGGGGTAATTTATTTCTGCAGACCTATACCGTACCCGTAAATGGAGGAAGAAGTGTACTGGTTTCTGCTACCGGAATGGAACATGCCCAGTACAACCGTTCAGGTAACCTTATTGTGTACCAGGACAGAAAAGGAACCGAAGACCCCTGGCGCAAACACCATACATCATCCTTAACCCGTGATATATGGTTGTTCGATATAAAAGCCAATACCTACACACAAGTAAGCAAATTTGAAGGAGAAGACCGTGAGCCACTGTTCAGCAGTGATGATGCACATGTGTATTACCTGAGTGAGAAAAAAGGGGCACAGAATATTTTTAAAACCTCGCTCGATGGAAAAGAAGAAAAGCAGATCACCAATTTCAAAGATCACCCGGTAAGACATTTAACACGTTCAAACAATAACAGTTTATGTTTTAGCTGGAATGGCGATATCTATACCGTAAAGAACGATGGCAATGCCCGTAAACTGACTATTACCATTGTAAGCGATGTAAAAAACAATGCAGAACAGATGGTGCCGGTAACGGCTACCAATGGCGATATTGCCGTATCGCCCAATGGCAAAGAGCTGGCTTTTATTTTCAGGGGAGAGGTTTTTGTTACCAGTGTAGAAGGAGGTATTACCAAAAGAATCACCAACACACCGCAACAGGAAAGAATGGTAGAGTTTGGGGCCGATGGTAAAACGGTGTACTATGCTACTGAACGCAATGGTAGCTGGGATATTTATAAAACCAGCATCCTTAGAAAAGAAGAGCCTTATTTCTATGCCTCAACGCTCTTAAAAGAAGAAGCCGTACTTGCTACGGATAAAGAAGAATTTCAACCCGACATATCACCCGATGGAAAAGAGCTGGCCTACCTGGAAGACAGAAACATGGTGCGTGTGATGAATTTGGCCACCAAAGCAGTACGCACCATTCTGCCCGCAGGTATGAATTTTTCTTATGCAGATGGTGACCAGTATTTTGAATGGAGTCCCGATAGTAAATGGCTGGCCATACGCAGCAGTAAAGGTCGCTTTGGCAGCAGTGAAGTGGTAATGTATAAAGCAGATGGTACCGATAAAACCGGAACCGATCTTACCCAAAGCGGTTTCCAGGATGGCGGACAGGTATTTGCTTTTGGCGGAAAAGCCATTGTATGGTCAACCGATAAATACGGTAAGCGGCCACTGGCATACCAGGGTGCCAGGGAAACAGATATTTCCATCCTGTTTTTTGACCAGGATAGTTACGACCGTTTCAGGCTGAGCAAAGAAGACTATGCTTTGTTACAGGAACTTGATGCGAAAGTTAAAAAAGACAGTGCCTGGAAAATAAAAGACTCCATTGCCAGACAAAACTGGCAGCCTGATTTTGATAATGTCAACGAACGCAAAATAAGGCTTACACCCAACTCCTTGGTGATTGGTTCATTTACTTTATCGAATGATGGCAGCAAATTATGGTACACGGCCACCACAGAAAGAAATACCGATTTATGGGAGATGAATACCAGGACCCGTGAAACCCGCATCATTACCAGGGTAGCACCCGGTGCCGGTTTTGTGGTGAGTGCCGATGGAAAATCTTTGTTCCTCAACAGTGCACAGGGGCTGGCCAAATTTGAAACAGAATCAGCTAAAATAACACCCATCAGCATCAGGAGCGAAATGGTATTGAATGCTGCGGGTGAAAGGGCCTATATATTTGAACATGCCTGGCGGCAGGTAAAGAAAAAATTCTATGACCCCAACCTGCATGGACTCAACTGGGACATGTATAAACAGGCTTACGCAAAATTTCTGCCGCACATCAACAACAATTATGATTTCCAGGAATTGCTGAGTGAAATACTGGGCGAACTCAATGCTTCACATACAGGTGGCAGGTACAGTCCGCAGCCGCAGAATGCAGACCAGACAGCATCGCTGGGTGTATTTGTAGATGAGTTTACCGGGGGAGATGGATTGAAGATCACAGAAATCATAAAAAATGGTCCGCTCGATGTGGCGGGTACAAAGATAAAAGCAGGTATGCTGATTGAGAAAATAGATGGAGAAAATATCAGTGCTGCTATTGACTGGACCCGGCTCCTGAATCGTAAAGCAGGCAGTTATGTATTGCTGTCTGTTTTTGATGCCGCCAGCAATACCCGTTTTGAAGAAACGGTAAAACCCATTAGCCTGGGTGCAGAACAAAACCTCTTGTATAACCGATGGGTAAATACCATGCGTGCCATGGTAGACAAACTGAGCAATGGTAAAGTAGGTTATGTACATGTACAGGGTATGAACGATGGCAGTTACCGAACCGTGTATGAAGAAGTATTGGGCAGAAATGCCGACAAGCAGGCATTGATTGTAGACACTCGTTTTAATGGTGGTGGCTGGCTGCATGAGGATCTTTCTAATTTCTTAGATGGCAAAAACTATATCACATTCAAACCCTATGGTTATAGTGCCGAAGGGGGAGAGCCACAGGGCAAATGGTTTAAACCCAGCTGTGTGCTCATGAGTGAAAGCAATTACAGCGATGCCCATACTTTTCCCTATGCCTACCGTGCCAAAAACATTGGTAAATTAATTGGTATGCCCGTACCGGGTACCAGCACTTCTGTTTGGTGGGAAACCCAGATAGACCCCACGATGGTTTTTGGCATACCCATGATTGCGAATATTGGCGTAAAAGAAAAAAGACCCTTAGAAAATTTTCAGTTGGAACCCGATATCCCCGCCACCCTGCCTTACGATGCGCTGATCAATGGTAAGGATACACAGATAGAAGCGGCGGTGAAGGAGATGTTGAGGGTGATTGGGGAAGGGGATAAGTAGAGCAGTTTTGCGTGTCGTCTCCCTCCCTTGCCAAAGGGAAAAGTACACCCACGGAGAAGGAAAAACTCCATTTAATTGAGACTCTGTAAAATGAAAATGTCCTAGTTGGTATAATTTTATTCCATCTAGATACGTAAAATATTCAGTAAGGCCTTTGTTATTTAATTACTGGTATAATTTTATGCCAGTAATTAAATATTTAATAACTTTACTAAAAATGCCGATGATGGATGAAAAGTCAGATGATGGGTTAATGTCGGAAATATACCAGCTGTTGAGTCAAACTGGCCATGTAGCAGATATTGCTACTCTGATCGACAAGAAAATGACGGAGCTGGATCTTTCAGAACGTCAACTAAGTTCCATACTTGGGATCGAACGCCCATCCTTAAAAAGATTAAAAGAGGGTGAGGCGCAAAAAGTAGATATGCTTACCGCATTGAAACTCATCCAGTTTCTAAACTTGGAGGTGGGTGAATTTATTAAATTATACGTCTCGTCCTTACCGCCGGCATCGATCGGTAGTCTAGAAAAGGTTCGTAAGGCTAACTATATTGTCGAACATTTTGATCTCAAAACTTTAAAGAAAACAGGGATTATTGATTCAGTTACCGATTATGACGCGATCGAAGAACAGATTGTTCAACAGTTCGGGCTGAATTCTATTTTTGAATATTCTCTGGAGGTCGCCTATCCCATATTTAGCCGCAGCAAGCGACCATTCGCAGATCGTATGCTGGAATATTGGGTAAAATCTGCATACGCAAAATTCCAGCAGATAGCAAACCCTAATCCATATGATAAAGCGAGCTTGGAAGCTCTCATTCCTAAAATGCGGCCATACAGTCGTGACGTTGAAGCGGGCTTGCTTACAGTCATCAAAGCATTATACAATTTGGGGGTTACAGTTATAGTACAACCTTATTTGATGAAGACACACGTGTACGGTATGACCATGATTGTGGATGGTAAACCATGCATAGCTCTCTCAAACTACTATAATAAATACCCAACGCTTTGGTTTACGCTGATGCACGAGATAGCGCATGTATTTTACCATTTCGATAAAATTAAAACATTGGGTTACCATGTGTCGGGCAATGATGATTTGTACCTGATGGAACCTGAGGCAAATATGTTTGCGAGGGAGATACTCTTTTCTTCAGACAAGGTTAATTATATACGCCAGTTTATTGATTCCCCTCGTGTAGTAGAACAATACGCAGAACAGAACAAAGTGCATCCATCAATTATTTATTCCATTTTTATTCGATCACTAGAAGATGCACATCCGGGTGCGGATCATAGCAGTTGGTATGCACGTTACAACCATCAATTAAATGTATCACCTGATAGGGCTATAAAGACTATTAATACGATGTTGCACGGAAACGTAAAAGAAGATGCTGCTCGTGTTAAACAAGCTTATACAAGTGCTGTTAACAATTAATTATATAATATATGAACGGAGACCAAAACGAAAAAGCTGTTATATCCGATGAAATGCAAAAAAGTATCATGGAAATGGCTAAAAGAGCTGACGAGGAAGCGAGCAGGACAGTTCAAACTTCCATCATTTTTGAAGAACCACTTGATGAAGCAGATGCAGCTACGATCCAGGCAATCCACGATACGCAAAATCCGGAATTATCGTATAAGCTTTTTTACGCAATACAATCGCTAATGAAGCAATTCTTGCCGAAGGGAAGCGAGTATAAAAGCTTGCGTGATTATACCTACGAGTTGAAGAATATTCTGCTTACTCAAGGCCACAACAAAGATGAAAAGGGAATCAGGGGTGCTGATGCAAGACAAGCTTTTATTGCTGCAGAGCTTAATGTTATGTATCAGATCATCACCGATTGGGTTGCAAATGGCGCAATGGCGGCATACCTTATCAATAAACTACAGGATCTCTTGATTGAGCGTGGGTATGATTTCCCGGGGAATCCGAAAAGAAGAGAGAGCTAACAGTTAGACTGAGACAGTAAACAAATAATTTGCCGAACTAGCAGTAATTATTATCGAATTTTTTTCCTTTTTTGCAACATATTCAGAATCACAAGAAGTTCGACGAAGATATATCTCAAAGAGAACTGTGTGTTTTATCATGCCGGAGTGTTATTTACTTTTAGTGTTGCCAAGTTCTTAGTTAACAGTTGAGGATGATAACTGATTATTAACTATCTTATGTGCAAGTTGTCGCGTAATCCTTTACGAGAAACATCTGCAGGGAATCTTAGACATAGTAGACCCTGCTTAGAAAAAATGGGATTTTGCAATTATAAATAATATTCTTTGTGCCTTTGATTTTCATCAAAGTATGTTTTTAACATTGTCATTAAACCTTCTTGCTCATGTTTTGGACTAACCTGTATCATGCTTTTAAGGGTTTCGTAATAACCAATTATAGTTTCTCCTTCCCCAACTTCTTCAATTAGCCAAGAAATATCGTTATCCATTTGGGCGTATAAAAGCAACGTGCCCCTCCACCAATTTTGAAATAATAATGGTGCTATTTTTATTCCACGGTGTTGACTTATTTCACGTGCACAAAGATGTTCTTGGAACCTTAGGTGTCCAAAACCAAATTTCCCATCATCCGTCATTGGAACTAGAATATTACAAGGGTCAATTAACTCTGATACAGCTCGTTTAGCATTATTGGCGCTCATTTTACCCCTTAGTAAAGAAGCAGCCATATTCATTAATGTTTCTTTATCTTCTTCGCGTTTATTATTGTAATGGAGGAAAAAAGCTAATTTCCTAGAAACCATTTCTAGATCTTGTGGAGTAGTTTCTAGTCGTTGTTGAATATTTTTTACTCTATCGTAATAGCCTGTTAATAGTCTTAATCTATCGTCATAGAGCTTAGTTTCAGTAATTGGCAAATCCACTTCATTGCGAGCTAATACGCAAACAGTTGTTAATAATAATGGACTTAATACGACTTCACTTAATTCAGGGTTTAATCTTAGGTGCCTCTTTACTTTATCAGCAAATTTTTTCTCGCCGTTTTCAAACCATTGTTTTATAAAAGTATTTCTTTGTTGAACAGTAAATGGTAATAGAGTCACTGCAAAGAAGGGGATTTCTTCAATATATTTTCCAGAAACACGTGAAGTTACAACTACCTGACAATTTGGATAGTTCTCTGAAAGAGTTACTATTGCTTTTGTAAGCCATGGATTTGGTTTAATGGCTTCATCTAATCCGTCTAATAGTAAAGTTAATCTCTTAGTTTGTAAATATTCAATAAACTGGTGAGGCTGAATTTTGATTCCTTTAAATATTAAATACTTTGAAATTGCATCTGAGAAATTGGTGATCTTATAATCATCATCTAAGTTGGACTCATTTTTAATCCAATTCAGAATTGTATTTGCTAAGGGGATGCATATAACCAAAGGGTCATCTAAGTCAGCTGCATTTAGAGCATACATTTGCACACTTGTTGATTTTCCAGCTCCTGCTTCCCCTAGAAGGATAATATTTTCTCCTGTATCAAAAATTTGTCCAATCGGCAATTTGAACCTAGTCTTTTCATGATTTGTTCTGTGAATTTTTTTTGATTCCAGACCGGTGCATTGAGTAAAGTAACTACGAGTAAAGAAAAGAGAAGTATTATTTAGTATTTTTTTTGATTTGATAATGAATTCTTTTAACCCAGAACGAGAATGTTTCTTTTTATTTAAAATCAATACTTGCTCTTCTATCCATTTTCGTTTTTGAAGAATTTGGTTCGTTATTTTACTTCCATAAATCGGGATTGTAGCGCTAAATTTTTTCTTATTTAAATTTTCTTTAGTAATTTCCAAATTGATTTTATCTATTTCATTTCTCTTTTTTGATTCACTATAGGATTTGCTATTTTTTATTTTGGACAAAGTGCTCCTTAGCTCTTTCTTCTTAATCTCACTCAATTCATTTTGTTCTTTTAACTCATCGTACTCTCTCTTAAGTAATTCGAGATTAACTTTTATGAAGTCTAGTTTATATTCTTTAGAAAGAATTGCTAAGTCTTCAAGTAATAATAAAAAATGAGGTTCATCAAAGGTGAAATTGATATCAATTGGTTTAAATTCGGTATCAAAAAAGAGCTCAGTAGATTGTCTGCCCACGGAGAAATCTATATCTGTATAAATTACTTTCAGATCCTTACTTTTATTAAAGCCAATAGCTTTTAATAAAATATCATTAGTCAAGTAGTCGCTAAGTTTATCTTTTATTTCTATTGAAACGCCTAATAATTTCTCAGCATATTCTGGGTAATGTTTTAAGAACAATTCGACTAATTCATTTCCATCAATTATTCTTACTTTATTTTTAAGTTCATCATAGCTGCCTAATCTGGTTTGTAGAACTGCTACATCTATGTCATATGTGCTAATTAGTACCGCTTCTACTGGTTGGTAATTGAATTGATCAATTCCGAGGATTCTATCTTTTAATGAAGCTATTAACTGGTTAACAACGGTTTGGAAGCTATTTGAATGGCTTGCTGTTTTTGAAAATTTATAGTGTTTGACTTGAGCAACTAATAAACGATCACCGCCTAGTTTTTGTGGTTCCCAAAAGATAATATCTTTACCATGTTCAGTCGGTCCTCCATAAAATTCTACTCTTTTGAATTCTAATTTTTCCAGAAGGGGAATGATACCATGCTTTGTAAGCTCATTTTCAGGAATTGACTGAAGAGCTCTCATTAATTTTCTTTTAGAAGACTCTAAATTCATAATAACGGTATAAATATCTGAAGAATTAATACTCGGGATCATCTAATATACCATATTTATTTTATATAACAAATGCGATTTAACTTTTGTAAAGTTTCAGAACGTAGGGAACTGAAATGAGAGGGCTGGTCTTAAAAGAAGAAAGCCCCACATTGCTGTGCGACTTTCGTTGCCCGACTAGCATTATTTTCTAACCGATTCCATGAGTATCTTCGTCAGCTTTCGGATATGAAGAGGTGAACTATGCTATTCCTTGTTGCTAGATCCTGTTTATATAATGGTATCATTGATCTGCAAGCGGTATCCCTTACCATGTACATTTACAATCTGTATCGACGCATCGCCCTCCAGTTTTTTTCTGAGTTTCGATATGAATACATCCAGGCTCCGTCCTACAATCACGCCTTCATCTTCCCATATTTCTTTTTGAAGCCGCTGTCTTTCAATAAGATTGCCAGTAGCATCGGCAAATATTTTCAGCAGTTTATTTTCCTTGGGCGTAAGTTCTGTTGTTATACCCGAAATAGTGATTTGCCTTTTTCCCGGTTCAAATAAAGTATCGCCGATCTTCATAACACCTGCGTTCGTATCTGCTCCTGCACCCCTCGACCGCCTTGTTCTCAAAGGACGCACAGCCAGTAACCCGATAAAAGCGAAAACAGATAATCCACCTATCAGGTATGCTTTGTTGATAGGGGTAAAAGCCTTGTTCTGAAATTTTATACTAACAAGGTAACAGGCACGCGGCTGCCTGCGGCCCAAACAGGGTACAATATTGTTCTGTTTTTGCTGAAAGATGCTATAACCGAATAAAATATCCTTACCCGAGCAGTTCAGTACATTAACGATATAATCTTTTGCAAGCGGATCTTTCTCCAGCGACTGCCTGATGATCTTAACCAGTGAATCTGTTTCAAAACTAAATTCATTTTCAAACCTTATCTGGTATTCATGCGGTGCTATTTCCTGTATGGGTAATACCCTCGAAGTACTGTCGCCCGCATGCAACAGTATCTCATGCCCGATATTCCTCAACAGTATCTGCCGTTTGGCAAGGTCAAAATTTTCATTACCCGTAAAGCCGAACGCTGCACAAATGACTGTACCTGTGAGCAGAAAAAGGAGCGGCAGTATGTAACGCCTCTTCTTTTCAGGATATATCGTATCGTCTTTAATGGTCATTACGCAGAATTTACAATGTTTACACTTTAATTTACCATATTAATAGCATCGAATACAGCAGGTGAAAGTAGTTTGCTCTTTCAAATGTAAACGCTATGATAAATAAAGTCACTACCACTCTTGTATTAATGATGCTATTCCAGACCCTTGCCTGTACACAGCAGTTGCAGCCAGGCTGGCAACTCGATGTTCAAAAAAGCAAAGTTTTGTGGAATACCGGAAAAACGATGGGTGGTCATTACGGTTATTTCCTTTTTCAGTACGGCCATTTAGAGTATTCAGCCAAAGGCGAACCTGAACGCGGAACCTTCTATATGGATATGAATAGCATCCGCACAACGGATAACCCCAACGAGGCAGAGGGAAAAAAGAAGGATGCAGAGTTAAGAGAAAACGATTTTTTTGCATCGGACCAGTATCCAATAGCGACCATGGTTGTAAAGAAAATCACCCGGATTGGTTCATCCACCGACTATACGGTAACGGGAGAGCTTACCATAAAAGGCATCACTCAGCCAATCGAATTTAGGGCTACCATTATCACAAAAAAGAATACCAGCCATATTACTGCCAAAGTTGACATAGCGCGCCAGTTATGGAATATTCATTCAAAACCACAAACGTTTTCTACTGATTTTTTATCAGGCATCAAAGAAAAACTGGTGCCGGATATTCATGTGTCGCTGGATATTGTCATGAATCAATAAAGCTTAATCGGGGGGTAGGGGTTAGAGGTTAGGTGTTTGTCAATAATATATTTTTTCCTCCTAACGCCTAACCTCTAACCCCTAACATCTACCACACCTTTCACTTGCTGATTTTTACGCTTCCATTTGCCGGCTAAAACCTGGATTAATAGGCATAAAAAAAGTTTAAAAGTCATCTTGCAAAAAATATCTCCATAAGCTAAAATTTACAGCGGCTTACAAACTTGAATCGTTGTAGTTAAGGAGTAATGGGTTCTGTATTTTTTGGGAAATGCCTTTTAAATTTATGGCACCATCAACACTTAGATGATCGCAATTGCTTGAAAATCATCGATATACATCTTTTACTCGATTCGTTAATTTCCTTAGCTTTAATATTTCAAATCAATTAATTGTTTAGTTTTGAACTATGAGTGAAAAGGATATAAATAACCTTCTCGAATTGGTTGAATCTCAAAATCAACAAATTGCAAGTCTTACTAAAGAAGAGGCTCTACAGTCATTGGTAGAAGCCGGTATTTTAGAGAAGGATGGTAAATATGCTCAACCTTATCAGGAAATGCTCATTGCCGCAGAGCAATAATTTCTTGTAATTCAATTATCCAGATGTATAACACCAGGCCCGGATTAATGATAGGCTTTCATGGTTGTGATGAGTCCAGGCAACAGGAATTATTGTCAGACCCTTCTAAATTACCTAAATCTGAAGAAGCATTTGATTGGTTAGGCAATGGCATGTATTTCTGGGAAAATAATTACCAGCGGGCGATGAAGTGGGCACTTGATAAACAAAAGCTGGGGAGAATAAAGAAAGCGGCAGTAATTGGAGCAGTGATCGACCTCGGATATTGTTGTGATTTTCTGGATTCGCAGTTTATTCATCTGATTTCTGGTTACCATTCAGCAATGGTAGACACTTATCAAAAAGCTGGTAAAGAAATACCTACTAATAAAGATGCAACTTCGGATACTAATAATGATTTGTTAGTTCGTTTTCTCGATTGTGCAGTGATTGAATTTATGCACAGCAAAATTAAATCGGCAGTAAGAGCTGATATAGATGTTAAGGGATACAGTAATTATAAAATATTTGATTCTCTTAGGGGTGTTTATGTAGAAGGTGCCCCTGCTTTTGATGGAGCAGGTCTGAAATCAAAAAGCCATATTCAAATTTGTGTCCGCAATCCCAATTGCATCAAAGGTTATTTTCTTAAAAGGGAGGAAATTGATTTTGTTGCAGAAGAATTAGCCAGATGATTTTTCCCTTCTTTAAAGTGATGATTTCTTTTATCTTCTAGATTCCGAAACTTTCTTAAAATTTACATAGAGGGCTGTTCTCAAAAGAAAAAGCCCCACATTTCTGTGAAGCTTTCTTCGTTGTCGGAACTGAGTTACGTTCGTTTCAGTTTCAAAGAGATTTATCCATGATTTGTGGATTATTTTAGAGTAATATTTTATTAATCAATCGATTAGAAAAGCATAGGGTGTAAAAAATAATTGAATCAAAATCTTAATCGGTGATTTGCTTTTTGAGAACGTAGTGTTATTCTATTTTATTTATATATTTATTAAAAAAGCAAAATGGAATTTACTGAAAAACAGAGCTTGGTCAGAACTAAAGCAAGTTTATTAGTTGTTTTACCTCTTTTGGCTCCTGGGATATTATACATTTCTGGGTTATCGCAAAATGCAGTATTAACTAGTTTGATTGTATCAGTAATTATCTGTGTAGTTAGCTGGTTTTTTTTGAAAACTATACAATTGATTTTACACGTAAATGAAAGTGGTATTTCTTTTCAAATTAAAGGATTGCAAAGAAAGGAAGAAGTAGTTTTATGGGAAGATATTAAGCAAATTGAAAAGACATCTATTAAACCGCTGAGTCAATTTGGAGGGTGGGGGCTGAGATTCTCACGTTCTAGAACAGGGTATATTTTTGAAGGAGAAGATGGCGTTGAGTTAACTACTGTTCGTAACAATATATTTGTGATTACTATAAGAGATACCGAATCTTTTTTTACTACCATTTCTTTCTTTCAAGCGAGGTTAAATAAATAGGTTATTGAGTTAGTTTGGTATTTACTATCTAAAAAAGTTAAATCTCTGAAGTATTTGTGTCAACTATGTGTGAACTAAAAAGAAAAACCGCCATAAGTATAAGACTTACAGCGGTTTTTAATTTGGATTGTTGCCCGACCTGGATTCGAACCAAGACATACTGAACCAAAATCAGTTGTACTACCCTTATACTATCGGGCAATCCGACCCCTTCATTTCTGAATGGGGTGCAAAAATAAGGGGGAAGGGGAATTGTTCCAAATTTTTTAGCTGCATTGAACAGAAGAACAGAGAAACAGAGGAATATCCAACTCCCAATTTGGACATTGGATATTCCTCTGTTTCTCTGTTCCTCTGTTTGTTTCTATTCCTCCGCTTCTTTGAGTGCTTTTATAAGGTCCAGCGCTTCCGCCACCACATCGCACATAATGGTGATGAGCGAGCCGGGTTTGGCGGTGTTGTAGGCGTGCATAATGGCTTCTTTCTCGTTGTAGATGATGGTAAGGGGAATGTCTTTGCCTTTGGTATCATTAATGCCTTCAACCAGCAGGTTCACAATTTCTTCGGCGGTACGGCCACGCAGGTTTTTATCCTGACGAATAATGATTTCATCAAAACTCCGGCCGGAAATACGCCCCAGCTCACGGATATCTTCATCACGGCGGTCGCCCGTGCCACTGATGATGCCCACTTTGGGGTGACCATCCATCTTACCCACAAAATCGCAGAGCAGCTCGAGCCCGGCCGGATTATGGGCAAAATCGACCAGGAACTTGAAATGTTTAAACTCAAACAGGTTCAAACGACCCGGTGTTTGGGAAGGAGAAGGCACAAAACTGGTGAGTGCCGTTCGAATATCTTCTATACTGATATCTTTAAACAGGTAAGTAGCTAAAACGGCTGGGAGGGTGTTCATGATATTGTGAATGGCTTTACCACCGTAGGTAATCGGAATTTCGCTCACTTTAATCACCCTTATCTTCCAGGTGCCTTTCAGGATAGATACATAACCGTTTTCAAACACCACCGCATATCCACCTTTCTGGCAATGTTCCTGAATGCGTGGGTTGTTTTCATCCATACTGAAATAAGCCACATTACAGGTGAGTCCTTTGTGCATATTGTACACCAGGTCGTCATCGGCATTCAGAATGGCAAAACCATGGTTAAAAGTGGTTTCGGGTATTACGGCTTTGGCGCGGGCCATTTGTTCGAGTGAATCAATACCGCCCAGTCCTAAATGATCGGCCGTAACATTGGTAACAATACTCACATTACAGTTCTGAAAAGCAAGTCCGGCTTTTAGTAAGCCACCTCTGGCACATTCAAGCACCGCAAAATCAACCGTCGGGTCACGTAATACAAACTGGGCACTCAGCGGACCTGTACAATCACCCTTCATCATCATCTGGTTCTGGATGTATACACCATCGCTGGTAGTATAACCCACTTTGCGACCTGCTGTTTTACAGATATGGGCTGTGAGTCGGGTAGTAGTGGTTTTACCATTGGTACCAGTAACGGCAATAATGGGTATGCGGCCATCTGAGCCCTGCGGAAATAACATATTGATGACAGGCTCTGCCACATTACGTGGTAAACCTTCAGCGGGTTCTATATGCATACGGAAACCGGGTGCAGCATTTACTTCGAGTACCGCACCACCGTTTTCAAAAATGGGGGCACGTAAATCGGGAGCCATAATATCAATACCACAGATATCCAGTCCGATAATTTTGGCAATGCGTTCTGCTAAAACAATATTGATGGGATGCACTTCATCCGTAACATCTGTAGAAGTACCTCCGGTGCTGAGATTGGCCGTGGGTTTAAGCAAGACCTGTTCGCTTTTGGCAGGAATGGTATCCAGTGTATATCCTTTTTCATCCAGCATCTTTTGTGTAAACTGATCGATGGTAATTTGAGTGAGCACTTTCTCATGCCCATAACCACGGCGAGGGTCTTTATTGGTTTCATCAATCAGCCATTGAATATTGTGTTCACCATCGCCCACAACAGAAGCAGGGGTGCGTAAGGCGGCACATACAAATTTGTAATTGATGACCAGCACCCGAAAATCAAATCCCGTAATAAACTTCTCTACAATCACCGAGCGACCATATTGTTTGGCGGCTTCCAGTGCTTTTACAGCCTGCTCCCAGGTGGTGATATTGGTGGTATTGCCTTTACCATGATTGCCATCAATGGGTTTGATGACAAGCGGATAACCATATTTGGCCACGGCTTCTTCCAGTCCGGCTTCGGTACGAATGACCGTGCCTCTGGGTACCGGAATTTCAGCCGCTTCGAGCAGGTTTTTGGTTTCTTCCTTATCACAGGCGATGTCTACCGCAATATTCGAAGTGGTACTGGCAATAGTGGCGCGTATGCGTTTCTGGTGAACGCCATAACCCAATTGCACCAGACTTTGTTTATTCAGTCGGATATATGGAATACCACGTTTGGCCGCTTCATCTACAATACATCCGGTAGAGGGGCCCAGACGGGTGTCTTCCCTGATTTCACGTAAGCGTTGAATGTCGGCCGACAAATCGTAAGCTGTTGCATCTACCAGTGCCTGTGCTATTTTTACAGCAGCTTTTGCGGCATAAGCGCCCGCATCTTCTTCCATATAATTAAATACCACATAGTATTCGCCTTCTTTACCTGTGCCGCGTGTTCTACCAAAACCACAGTTCATACCCGCCAGCGTTTGTAATTCGAGGGCAATATGTTCAATTACATGACCCATCCAGGTACCTTCTTTTACCCTTTCAAAAAATCCACCCGGTTTGCCTACACTGCAACGATGTGAATACATGGATGGAAAAAGGGTTTCGAGACGGGATAGAAAACCGTCGATGGTATTGGTAGGGCGTTGTTCCAGTTCTTCGAGGTCAAGCTTCATCTGGATCAGCTTGGGTCTTCGCACGCTCCAATAATTTGGACCACGTAATACTTTAATCTCTTCAATCTTCATACAGTTGTTTTGATTTGGCTGCTATTTATACACAGTAAATACCCATTGAGCAGGATATGGAATATAGTACATTTTCAAATAAGGCATACCCGTTGAAATCACTTATTTTTGTTTGGAACGAACTTAAAGGGCATGAGTATTCCAAAAGGCAAGCTGATCGCTATTGGCGGTGCAGAAGATAAAGGGACGGATCTGGAAAAAGGAGAAGTTCACCGTAATAACCTCAATTTTTTTGAACTGGGTATCCTCCGCAGAATCGTTGAAGAAACAGGTGGTACCGACTCCCGTATAGAAGTCATAACCACCGCATCTACCATTCCGCAGGAAGTAGGCGATAATTATGTACATGCATTCAGTAAAATCGGTTGTACCGATATTGGCGTGATGCATATCCGCAACCGCGAAGATGCCATGCGACCAGATTATGTACAGCGAGTTCGCAATTGTGCCGCAGTCATGTTCAGTGGAGGTAACCAGATGCGACTCACCGCCATCTTCGGTGGTACCAGTTTCCTGAAAACCATTCACGATCGTTACCAGCATGAAACATTTGTAATTGCAGGTACTTCAGCAGGTGCCATGGCCATGAGTAATACCATGATTTATGAAGGCAATGCCACCCGAGCCCATTTAAAGGGGGAAGTAAAAATTACTACCGGTCTCGGTTTTATGGACAACGTTATCTTCGATTCTCACTTTGAAAAACGGGGTCGTTTTGCCCGTCTGGCGCAGGCGGTTTCATCCAACCCATCCTGTATTGGTATTGGTTTGGGAGAAGATACCGGCATGCTCATTACCCGTGGCAACCGCATGGAAGCCATTGGCAGTGGTCTGGTGATTATTGTAGACGGTCACGAAATACGACATAGTAATATGGCCGATATACCCGAAGGAAACCCCATTACCATTGAAAACCTGAAAGTGCATTTCTGCGCCAAAGGCAATGGATACTTAGTGAATGAAAGAACTTTTGTAGAGCAAATGGGGACGGCAACCACGCCGGTGATGACGGATGTGTATTGAGGAATCGTGTGAGGTGAGACGTGAAACGTGAGAGGGTGTGAGAGATAGAAGAACCCTTTGTGAAACTCCGTGCCAAACTCTGTGTAACTCAGTGGTGAAAAAAGTGAAAAGTGAAAAGTGAAAGGGGGGCTTCATTTCCAAATTTTCAAATTTTCAAATTTTCAAATTACAATGAACAAACTCATTCTCTTAACGCTCTTCATCGCTGCGATGTTTATTCTGTCATCTTATCGTTCTGATAAGAAAAAGAAAGTAGTTTTTTTTGGTGACTCCATTACTGAGTTGGGAGTTAAGCCCAATGGTTATATCCGTGTAATCGAAGACCTGATTCGTAATGAAGATAAGGTTACACAATATGAACTGATCGGTAAAGGTATTGGCGGAAATAAAGTGTACGATCTCTACCTGCGTATGGAAGAAGATGTACTGAAATTACAACCCGATATTGTTGTAGTGTATATCGGTGTAAATGATATCTGGCACAAGAGTATGATGGGGACCGGAACTGATTTCGATAAATTTGGAAAATTCTATACAGCACTGGTTAAGAAATTACAGGTGGCAGGTGCAAAAGTAATTCTCTGTACACCGGCAGTTATTGGTGAAAGACATGACAGTAGTAATCCGCAGGATGGAGAACTCAATCATTACAGTAACTGGATCAGGAAATTCTCGACAGACAATCAATTGCCTCTGGTTGATCTGCGTTCTATCTTTCTTAACTACAGCAAAGCAAATAATCCCAATAACCTGGATTCAAAAATACTTACCTACGATCGCGTGCACCTGAACGATGAAGGAAACAAAGTGGTGGCGGAAGCGATGTGGAAAGTGATTAAGAAAGTGAGTGGTGAGTAGTCAGTAGTGAGTTGGAATTTTGGATCTGTATAATTTATGCGCATACACCATGAAAAAAGAAATTCTCTTCTTTCTCGCAGCACTTATGATTTTGCAATTTAGCTGTACCTCAGAAGGATTTAAAACATTAAACCCGCGTACCGGCTACCTCGATGTAAAAGGGGGAAAAATATGGTATCGAGTTGTAGGTAAGGGGGGTGAAATACCACTGCTCATGTTACATGGCGGTCCCGGTTTTACCAGTTATTATCTTACAGCATTGGCCGATTCTATTGCAAAAGATCGTCCCGTCATCATCTTCGATCAATTAGGTTGCGGACGTTCCGATAAAATTACCGATACCAGTTTGATGAATATGCAGCACCATGTTGATCAGGTAACTGCATTATTACAACACCTGAACATAAAGGAGTACGATCTCTACGGTCATTCCTTTGGTACCATGCTGGCGATGGATTTTTATTTGCAACATCCGGAGAACATCAGGTCTGTGGTGTTGGCAAGTCCATGTATACGTACAAAAACCTGGGTAGAAGATGCTGCCATACTCATGCAATCATTACCCGATAGTATACGCAATACCCTCGAAGCAATGGCTAAAGGAGCAAAGACAGATTCTTTACAACTCGCCACCGCATTGACACTTTACTATAACAGTTTTTATAACCGCAAACAGCCACTCTCACCTTATGTAGATAGTTCTCAGCACCATCAGGCGCTCAACGTGTACAGACATATGTGGGGGCCGGAAGAATTTGTGGCAACAGGTAACCTGAAAAACTATGACCGCACAGCAGACCTGAATAAGCTGAAAATTCCTGTGTTGTTTACGGCAGGTGAATACGATGCGGCACGGCCTGCAACGGTTATGTACTATCAAAGTCTCGTACCGGTTTCATCTTTTGTGGAGATTATGGACGCAGGTCATTCTACTATGACAGATAATATTGATGCTGAACTAAGAGCCATTCGTCAGTTCTGGAGAAGCATTAACTCAAACAAACAATAATTCTGTGCTCCTCTGTGCATTCAGTGGCAAAATAGTCCGAAAGACCGGGAGACCGAAAGTCCGGAAGACAATTTCATCGGGGCCATTCTCTTTCGGTCTTTCCGACTTCCGGTCTCCCGGACTCATTACTTTAAGAGCACCTGCTGAATATGCGCTGAAATTTCCTTTGCTTTCTGCATGATCATAAAATGATTGCCTCCTTCAATAATAATATCTGGACGTACAAAAGACAGGGGTAGCAGCTTATCAGCATTACCATGAATATGAAATACGGGTGCATTGATCTGTTGGTTCTTCCAGTTTACCAAAACGTTGATGGCCCATTGATTAAATCCTTTGGTGGTATTGCGGATAATATTTTTCAACTGCTCTTTTTGTGTAGCAGTTCTCACCCCAAAAAAGAAACCCATTAATGTATTGCTGTATGCCACTGCCTGTAAAGGCAATAATTTATGCAGCGGAATATAAATGCATGCAGCAAAATAGGTTGGAAGTTCTTTACGTGTTTTGGCACTCGATATAAGTATCAACTGTTTAACAGGAATAAGTTTGGCAATTTCCATCGCCATCATACCGCCAAAAGAAAGACCAATGATAATAGGATTGGGTTCTGTAATCCGGTCAGCCATCCGTTGTGCATAGGCTTCTATGGTTTCTTTCGGCAGCGGCTCCATCCAGTTCAGGTAAACCCTGTCTACCCCCGGCAAATGCAATGCGCTAAAAACAGACTCATCAGCCCCAAGACCGGAAAGGAAATAGATTTTCATAGTCAGATGGTGAGTAGTCTGTAGTGAGTAGTGAGTAATTTTAATAATTTATAAAGCCATACTTTTAAAAAGCACAGGCTCGCCGCCAATAAAACCAAGTAAATATCTTGTTCTTCACTCACTACTCACTACTGACTACTCACTCATCTCGCCACCACCAAATAATAATTCTTCTTCCCCTTCTGAATCAGTAAATATTTTCCCTGAAGCAGGTCGGTATGCGTAAGGGTGGTTTTATCGGGAGAAATCTTTTCTTTATTCAGTCCAACGCCCCCAGACTGCCACATTTTACGGGCTTCGCCTTTGCTGGGGAATATCTCTGCTTCAGCCAGAAAACCGATAAGATCATAACCGGCTTCCAGTTGTGATTTGTTGATTTCAACGGTGGGTACACCTTCCAGTACCTGTAATAATTGTTCCTCACTCAAACTTTGTAATAATTCGGTAGTGGCATTGCCAAAGAGAATATCGGATGCTTTAACCGCAAAATCGTAGTCGGCACGGCTGTGCACAAAACAGGTGAGTTCTTCGGCCAGTTTTTTCTGCAAAGCTCGCTGATGGGGAGCTTCATCATGTGTTTTGATGAGGGCATCTATTTCTGCAACAGGTAGGAGCGTAAATATTTTGATCCAGGTTTTGGCATCCTCATCACTGGCATTCAGCCAGAACTGGTAGAACTGGTAAGGGGATGTTTTTTTAGGGTCAAGCCATACATTTCCCTTTTCGGTCTTGCCAAACTTACCACCATCCGATTTTCTGATCAACGGACAGGTAAAGGCAAATGCCTCACCACCCGCTTTTCTGCGGATGAGTTCGGTGCCGGTGGTAATATTGCCCCACTGGTCGCTGCCACCCATTTGCAGTTTGCAGTTTTTGTTTTGGTAGAGCCAGTAGAAATCATAGCCCTGAATCAACTGGTAAGTGAATTCGGTAAAACTCATGCCTGTATCGCCCTCAAGTCTTTTCTTCACACTGTCTTTGGCCATCATATAGTTCACGGTAATATGTTTGCCGGCATCACGAATAAAGTTCAGGAAACTGATGCCTTTGAACCAGTCGTAATTATTCAGCATTTCTGCTGCATTGGGTTTGGAAGGGTCGAAATCGAGGAATTTCTCTAATTGTTTGCGAACGCCATCCTGATTAAAAGCCAGTATCTCTTCACTCAAAAGATTACGTTCTTCGCTTTTGCCGGTGGGGTCGCCAATCATACCTGTAGCACCACCCACGAGGGCCATGGGTTTATGTCCGGCCCGCTGTAAATGAACCAGTAATAATATAGGAACCAGGCTGCCAATATGCAAACTGTCAGACGTAGGATCAAAACCAATATATCCTGAAACCATTTCCTTGTTCAGTAATTCTTCCGTTCCGGGCATGATATCCTGAATCATCCCTCTCCAGCGCAGCTCTTCTATTAGGGTCATTGCTTTTTGTTTGCGGCAAAGATAGTGAATGGGGAATGGTCAATGGTGAATGATGGAGGATGAATCTTTTTTTAAAATGTCAGCCAACTATTGACCATTCACGATTCACCATTCACTAATTTTGCCCCATGCGAAAAGTAGGCGAAGGCACCCGAATATTGAATTTCTTTATCGACACCCTGATCATCTTCATCCTGGCATTTGCATTTAATAAGTTTTGGATGTTTCAGGTACGGTATTGGGGATACCCGTATCTTAATTTCGGGTGGATATTTTTCGGGATGATGTTTATCTACTATAGTTTTTTTGAGATTGTTTTCCAGCGAACACCTGCCAAATGGTTCAGCTATACCAAAGTGGTGAACAAACAGGGGGGAAGAGCCGCTGTTTGGAGAATACTGCTCCGAAGTGCCGTCCGTGTAACCATCATAGACCTCTTTTTCATCCCTTTCCTCGGTAAACCCCTGCACGATTGGGTGAGCGGAACGGAAGTGGTGGAGAAATAGGAAACAGAAGAACAGAGAAACATCGGCACATATGTAGTCAGAACACAAACACACCTCTAAACACCTTAGATTGTTAGGTGCTGTTTGGTTTGTTTAGGTGGCTGTTGTAACTTAATAGAAACACATAGTTATGACAACACAAGACACACAAGAGAAAGAGTTAATTCTCAAAGGATTATATCGTGATAGAGACGAATTATCCAGTAAGCTAACAGAGGTTGAAAAGCTGATAAAAAAGATAAAATCTAACAGTTTTTCATTAACTCAAACGCCTGTTATTGAAGATACGAATAATGCAGAGTTATTAACAGCACCACAACCTGAAATATTCCCATACAAAGCAGAGATGAAGTTTCAAATCCTTGCAATCATTGATATGATTGGGTTTGCGTGTAAACTAAAGGATATTCAGGATAAATATAAAGAGTTGACAGGCTCACTTTATAGCGTTCGAGAATCCCTAAGAACCCTTAACAAACACAATGCTATCAAATTATTGCGCCCTAAAACTTCAGATAGAGGGTTGTATTGGGTGAAAACTGAATGGCTTAATGCTGATGGTAATTTGATGGATAAATACAAATTCTATGGCTTCGACCAATTATATAAGCCCGATACCATAGAGTTTATATAGAACATATTAAATATATAAACATGTATTAACCCCGATATAAAATGACCACAAGACGTTTTAAGCTATTTTTAAGCCTCCTTTTGAGGCTTTTTTTATTCCCTTGGTTGAAAATTATTATAGAATTAGTAGAAATTGTTTCTATAAAATTTGGATTGTATAGAATTGGGTATTATTTTCGTGGTACAAAAGAAGAAATATGACAATAGACATTACAGTAACCGAAAATGAAACCCCCGAACTGTTAGAGTTCTACCATAACAAGCTGGTTGCATTAAGAGAGCAACGTAATTCGATTGACGTAAAAGAAAGACAGATTGAAGCTATGATAAGCAAGCTATTGGGCAAAACACCAAAAGAGCCAGTTTACTCAAAATCGGTAGTACAGGTAGAGCAACCGGCTACAACTAATACCGATTACCCGCAAGGCTCTACTAATATCGGGAAGATAGCTTTTGTCTTAAAGAATAGCCCAAACCCGTTGACTTCGCGTCAAATTATAGATGCAATACTTGCCTTAGACCCAAAATTGAACGCAGATAAGGTAAAAGCGGCTAAGAATATATCCACCGTATTAAGTATAAACAGTAAAGAAAATGATGATAAGGCACTATTCAAAAAGCACGTTGAAACTGGTTTTGATACCAAGTTCAGCATGAAATAAAAAAAACCACTCACTTGCTTTGGCGGCGACTGTGAGTGGCTTATGAGTTCAATAAAAATAGGGGAATCCGTGGGTACGGCAGGGGCGCTTTGAGAACCTCCCTGAACGGTTCGAATCCGTTATTCTCCACACTTTTACTATACAAAGGTAGTAAAAGATACTGTAAAAGCAACAAAAGACGGTTAAATTTTACTACTATGACATTACGCTACACGATAGATCAATTTAGAACCGACTATCCTAATGATGATGCTTGCTTAGACAAGATATTCCAGTTACGTTTTAAAGGGCTTATTTGCCCTAAGTGTGAAAGCACTAAAGAGTTTACAAGGGTTAAGAATAGAAGGTCTTATCAATGCCCTAATTGCAGTCAACAAGTGTATCCCACAAAAGACACAGTTTTTGAAAAAACAACTACACCATTAACCTATTGGTTTTATGCAATTTTTCTGCAAACAACAACACGCAACGGTGTTGCTGCGAAAGAACTGGAAAGGCAATTGAATGTTTGCTACAAAACAGCACTAAGAATGAGCCATCAAATTAAAATACTTATGGCTAATAACAGGCTCGGCAAATTGACTGGCAAAGTGCAGGTAGATGAAAGTTATTTTGGGATGAAGTTTGATAATATGCATAGCAAGAAAAGAGCAACATATTACAACGAAGATGGAACAAGGAACGACAACAAAGCCGGAGTAATGGGATTTGTTACTGATGATAAGAAAGTAATCTTTGAAGTAATGGACGATACCAAAACATTTAAAGAGAGAGTAAGAAAACACGTTGACCCCTCCGCAATACTTGTAACGGATAGCCATTTAGGCTATAAAGGCTTAGACATTAATTACCTGAAACATGAGGTTATTAATCACTTACAGAACGAATTTAAAAGGGGTGAGTTTCACACCAACGGAATAGAAAACGCTTGGAGTAATTTAAAGAGAACTATCAAAGGAACGCATATACACGTTTCGGTCAAATATCTTCAGCTTTATGCCGATGAGGTAGCTTTCAGATTAATGAATAAGGACAAGCAAGATATAATGTTTGATACTATTTTGAGCCATGTGGCTTAGAGGCTGCTTTGATAGTTTTTTCAAAGACCTTTTTCCCTTTGCTTGTTGTTTTCTTACCCTCTATGAATTTTTCATACCCAGCGGTAAGTTTTTCCATTGGAGTTAATTTCTTAGATGCTTTTGCCATATTTATATGTATAAAAAAGAAATCCCTGAAAGGTTGCCGCCAATCGGGGATAGTGTAAAAGACCATTGCACTTAAAACGTTGGTCATTAAATAACTTCTAAACCTAAACAACGTGGCACTAAGAAAAGTAAATCACGAAGGCAAGGTAGAGGTATTTTCAAAGTTTATTACTGTCAAAGGTAAGAAAATACCACCACCAAAGGGAAAAACAGTTTGGCACTTCTGGGCTAAACTAAAAAAAGCAGCCTAATTAATGGATCAAGGGGATAGGCTTCGGTCTATCCCTATTTTATTATGGGGTCAGAATAAACCTTTCCTTCGTTATAAGTAGCCCCTGTTTGTGTATCTAATACTAAATTCCCAATCGGCACAAATCTCCCTGCCTTAGCGTTCTCTTTAGCATTTAACTCTATTGTTTTGGATAGCTTGAACATATAGAAAGTAAGAGCCGCCAATAATAATACGATAACAGTTTTGTAAAAGTCAAATTTCATAATGCGGGAGTTTTAGTGTCCCGTTAAATTATGTTATTTATTTTTATCCACATTCTACCTTGTGTCGTGGCTACACATATGCCGAAACATCGAATATCCAATTTCGAAGTTGGATGTTTCTCTGTTCTTCTGTTTCTTCTCCGCTTCTTTCCAAAAACGAAATCCTCCTCCCCGGTAATCGCTTATTTTTGTAGCTTATTGAAATAAATATGGCAAAGATTGGCATTAATATAGCAACCGGCAGTTTACAACAGGCTGAGATGATAGTGGGTATCGATTTGGGAACCACCAATAGCCTGGTGGCCATTATTCACCCGGAGAGCAAAGTGCCCGTGGCATTACGGGAGTTTAATACCAGCAGCCTGGTACCCAGTGTGGTGCATTTTGATGCTTTTGGAAACGCAGAAGTAGGAGAAGGAGCCCGTCAGTACCTGGAAACAGACCCCACCAATACCATTTTCAGTGCCAAAAGACTCATGGGTAAGAGTTACCGGGATATTAAAGAACATTCAGACTTTTTCTCCTATAAAGTAATTGATGATGATACCGAAAGTCTGGTAAAAGTACAGGTGGGCGATAAATTCTATTCACCCATTGAGCTATCATCCTATATTCTGAAAGAGCTCAAGCAAAGAGCCGAACATATACTGAAGACACCCGTAACCAAGGCTGTTATAACGGTACCCGCCTATTTTAATGACGCCCAGCGACAGGCTACACGCGATGCCGGTAAACTGGCTGGACTCGATGTGCTCCGTATTGTAAATGAACCCACAGCGGCAAGTTTGGCTTATGGACTTGGTATGAATAAAGAGGAGGAGAAAACCATAGCCGTATACGATCTGGGTGGCGGTACTTTCGATATCTCCATCCTGAGAATATCCAATGGTATTTTTGAAGTACTCAGTACCAATGGAGATACCTATTTAGGCGGCGATGATTTTGATAGAACGATCGTTCAGAACTGGACTAAAAAAGCAAGTATAGCTGATAATGATTTGAAAATCAATAAACAACTGGTTCAATCGTTAAGGCTCAGGGCAGAAGAAGCCAAAAAGCATTTGAGCAGTCATGATAGTTTCGAAACTGACCTGAATGGCGATGTGTTAACCATAAATAAAGTTGAATTCAATGAACTGATCAGGCCATTGATAGATAAAACGATTGGCTGTTGTGAGCAAGCGTTAAAAGATGCCGGATTAAAACAGCAGGATATTGATACGGTGGTAATGGTGGGTGGCAGTACACGTGTTCCGGCCGTAAAAGGAGCCGTAAGTGCTTTTTTTGGCCGACCTGTAAATGATGAGGTAAACCCCGATGAAGTAGTGGCAATTGGCGCAGCAGTACAGGCCGATATACTGGCAGGAAACAATACCGATTTTCTGCTGCTCGATATTACCCCCCTCAGTCTGGGAATTGAAACCATGGGAGGGTTGATGGATGTCTTGATCCCTAGGAACTCCAAAATACCAACCCGGGTGGGACGCCAGTACACTACCCAGAAAGATGGCCAGAGCGGAATGCGTATCTCCGTATTTCAGGGAGAACGCGACCTGGTGAAAGATAACAGGAAACTGGCAGAATTTAGTCTAACCGGCATCCCCGGAATGCCTGCTGGGTTACCCAAGGTTGAAGTGCAATTTTTAATTGATGCAGATGGTATTTTAATAGTGAAAGCCAAAGAGTTACGTAGTGGAGCAGAACAAAGTATTGAAGTAAAACCACAATACGGTTTAACCGATCAGGAAGTGGAACAAATGCTGCTGGACAGTATTACTCATGCCAAAGATGATATGGTTACGCGCGCCCTTGTGGAAGCCCGTACCGAGGGAGAACAGATTTTGGACGCGACGGAAAAATTTATGACGAAAAACCCCGAGCTCTTGTCAAATAAAGAGGTTTTACTGACAGCCAACGCCATGCAGGCCTTACAATTAGCTTTAACTATGGACGATAAAAACATGATTCACAATAAAATAGAAGAATTAAACGAAGTAACCCGCCCCTTTGCTGAACGTGCCATGGATAAGGCCGTTGGTCAGGCATTGAAAGGGAAGACTGTGTAAGGGGGAGACATAAGAGAAAAGTGAAAGGTGAAAAGTGAAAAATCAGTACAAGGCAACTATCACTTCCCTATGGTTTTCCTATGGTTTCACTATCATTCTCTTATCATTCTCTTATCATTCTCTTATGGTTCCCTTATGCCTCTCGTATCTCTGTCTATACCCACTCAGTAGGTAGACAGTCTCTTTTTCAATGAATACCTGTACCTTTTACTTGGTTTGGGAAGAGAAAGGTGAAAAGTGAAACGGGCTATTACCCCCTCTGTGCGCAACAGAAAGGCGGGGATGATTTGAAAATATACCCGGCATTTTTCAATGGTTGCTCAATGTTTTCCTTATGCTTTCTCAATGGTTTTCTATTGTATTTCCTATGTTTTCTCAATAGTTTCTCAATGTTTCTTCAATGTCGGTCCAATAGTAGTCAGTACCTTGTCGGCCCCTTTTTCAATAAATGCGCTAACATCCATCCCTAATAGCTAACCCCTAACCCCCTCATCCGCTCAATATATTTCCCCAGAATATCAAACTCAATATTCACCACCGACCCTTTGCTTACCCGGTGAATGCTGGTATGTGCATACGTATAGGGTATAATGGCTACTTTAAAATGATCGGTACCCACTTCAAAACAGGTAAGGCTGGTGCCATTGATGGCAATAGACCCTTTTTCAATGATCAGGTGTGCAAATTGCTCGGGAATCTGAAACTTGAATTCCCAGCTACCTTCTCTTTCTATCCTTTCTAAACAGGTAGCGGTACAGTCAACATGACCCTGAACAATATGTCCATCGAGCCTGCCATTCATCAGCATACATCTTTCCAGATTGAGGATGCTACCGGTTTCCCATCCCGATAAATTGGTCTTTTTCAGGGTTTCTTCAATAGCAGTTACCCGGTGACGGCCCTGATCGAGGGCATCAATGGTGAGGCAAACGCCCTCATGGCTCAGGCTCTGGTCGATCTTCAGTTCCCCCGAAATAGAAGATTCCACCCAAAAACTAATATTACTGCCATTTTTCTCCAGCCCCACGATTTTTCCGATAGATTCTATTATGCCTGTAAACATAGACGCAAGTTAAATATCAGATGTCAGATGTCAGATGGCAGATTTAAAAATCTGCCATCTGACATCTGACATCAAAAAATTTTAAAAGTATTTGTGTATTTCTGATGATACTACTATCTTTGCCATCCTAAAAAACACCCGAGGAGGTATAATCGTTATGCTTATTATTGATTCAAAAGATTGCGAAAACATCGACAAGGCTCTCAAGAAGTACAAAAAGAAGTTTGAAAAAAGTAAAACTCTGTTGCAGTTAAGAGAGCGTCAGGCATTCACCAAGCCGTCTGTTAGACGTCGTGGTGAAGTGTTGAAAGCCATCTATAAGCAGCAGATCGCTAGCGGCAAGATCGAGGGATAATTCCTTTTATCGAAGCAGAATATATTCAGTAGCCTGAGTTTTGTAACTTTAGGCTACTTTTTTTATGTCCCAACCCAGGTGCCCTGTCATACAACCCTTTCTCGATCATCTCCGCTTCGAGAAGCGATATTCCCAACATACCCTTATTTCCTACCAGACCGATCTGGAGCAGTTTTTCAGCTACCTGGCCAGTCAGTTCGATTCGCCTGAAGTACCTGCCATAACGGCCATGTTTATCAGGAGCTGGTTGGCCGAAATGAAGGAGGAGGGACTTGAGAGCCGGAGCCTGAACCGGAAAATTTCTTCTCTTAAATCCTTTTTCAAATTTCAGTTAAAAAACGGGGTCATACAGCAGTCGCCCATGACAACCATCGTATCTCCCAAACTCAATAAGCGTTTGCCGGCTTTTGTGGAGGAGAAAGACATGAAGACCCTCTTTGATTATGTGGAATTTTCAGACGACTGGAAGGGGAGAACTGAAAAACTGGTGCTGGAACTCTTTTACGGCACAGGCATGCGTTTAAGCGAGTTGATAGGTTTAAAAGAAAGCCAGTTAGATGATTCACTGAAACAGGTAAAAGTACTGGGAAAGGGAAATAAAGAGCGAATTATACCTGTGTCTCCGGTGCTGGTACAATCACTTAGAGCTTATATAAAAGAGAAACCTGTGCAGCAGGAAGAACGAGACCCCCGATTATTCCTCACCGAAAAGGGCAAACCGCTGCAGCCAAGACAGGTATACAGTTTTGTAAAACAGCACCTTGCTGCCGTAACCACGATACAAAAGAAGAGTCCGCACATACTCCGGCATAGTTTTGCCACCCATTTAATGAATAATGGAGCCGATCTCAATGCAGTAAAAGAACTCCTGGGGCATAGCAGCCTTGCGGCTACGCAGGTATATACCCATAATACCATTGAAAAACTCAAAGAAGTGTTTAAGAAAGCGCATCCGAAGGCGTAGGGGGTAAGTCCGAAAGTGAGAACTGGGGATAGATGTGGTTGAGTTTGATATGTTTTTTATTGATTCGCAGGTGATTTTTCAAGCCCCTTTTTTTGGTGATGATTTTTCTTCTAAATCTTTCTAAAAATTCACTTGTTTATTTCTTTTTTTCATTCGAAAGGTTTAACTTGTTTGTTATGAGAAACGGGGTTAAAACCCCGGAACAAGCCCTCAGCAAATAAGATCTTTCACATAATTTTTTCACCGATTAAACGTGAGTTGCTATGAACGTTAACATTCAAACCGTGCACTTCGATGCAGATGACAAATTGGTAGAGTATGTATCACGTAAGCTGACCAAGCTAAACACTTTTCACGACCGGATATTGAAAGTGGATGTGTTTCTGAAGCTTGACAATGTGGTACACACCATTAAAGACAAGATTGCGGAGATCAGGGTGCACGTACCGAGGCATGATTTTTTTGTGAAGGCCTCGTCAAAGTCATTCGAAGAGTCATTCGATTCAGCCATGGAATCTATTGTTTCACAGATCAAACGAAAAAAAGAAAAATTAGCAGCGTAAAATTACCCAGCCCTGGCCCAAAAAGCCGGGGCTTTTTTGTGAGCTGCCAGCCGCTAGCTACTAGCTTCCAGTAGGAAAAAAAGCTAGTAGCTAGCGGCTGGCAGCTAGCAGCTTTTTTCCTCTTGTGAATAACTACCTGAAAATTTTCCAACCAAAATTTTGCTGAATTAAGTTTTCCATTACCTTTGCCATCCCAAAAACGGGTAGTTCTTTGTATTGTGCAGAATCAGCAACTGAAAAAAATGGAGGGTTAAACCTTGTTTTTATGGTCGAATTTCTCACAAATAAAAGCCGATATAGCTCAGTTGGTAGAGCATCCCGATTTTATCGGGGAGGTCGCGGACCTTTAAACGATCTATACTGAATAAATGAAGCAAAACAAGCCGAAGTAGCTCAGTTGGTAGAGCAGCTGATTTGTAATCAGCAGGTCGCGGGTTCGAGTCCCATCTTCGGCTCAGTTCTTTAGAAAATTGGTGGTTTATTGGATTGGAATAATAGAATAACACAATTATTTCTTTAAAATAACGGATCAATTAAGGGCAGATGGCCGAGTGGTTAAAGGCGACAGACTGTAAATCTGTTCTCTCACGAGTACGTAGGTTCGAACCCTACTCTGCCCACAGGACAATTTGAAAATTTGAGAATTTGGAAATTTGAAAATGATCGGATTGTTGATTTTAGTAAGTTCTTTATAAGTATTTGAAACCTGATAATTTAAAAACACGAAGTGTTTTATAAACATTTCCAAATTTCTAAATTCTCAAATTTTCAAATTAACAAGCGGGAGTAGCTCATTTGGTAGAGCGATAGCCTTCCAAGCTATAGGTGGCCAGTTCGAGCCTGGTCTCCCGCTCATTTTTAAGTTCTTTAAAAACAACAGCTAAAGAGATTAAAAAGCCGTTGTAGCTCAGTGGTAGAGCATCCCGATGTAATCGGGAAGGTCGTGAGTTCTTTTTTTGAAAAGAAAAACACAACAGCTAAAGAGATTTAAAAGCCGTTGTAGCTCAGTGGTAGAGCACTTCCTTGGTAGGGAAGAGGTCGTGAGTCCGATTCTCACTAACGGCTCAAGCAGCGAAAGAAATGTGATCCGCAGAGCGGGTAAATAAACAGTTAAACAAACGGCGAAAGCCTTAGATTTTTAAAACACAACTAAAAACCGATAAAAATGTCTAAAGAGACCTTTAAGAGGGAGAAACCTCACGTAAACGTTGGAACCATTGGTCACGTTGACCACGGTAAAACCACCCTGACTGCTGCCATTACGGACATCTTATCTAAGAAAGGTCTGGCAACGGCTAAAAAGTATGATGAGATCGATGGCGCTCCGGAAGAAAAAGAGCGTGGTATCACTATCAATACTGCACACGTAGAATATCAAACTGCTAATCGTCACTATGCGCACGTTGACTGTCCAGGTCACGCCGACTATGTGAAAAATATGATTACCGGTGCCGCTCAGATGGACGGTGCTATCCTGGTTGTGGCTGCGACTGATGGTCCGATGCCTCAAACCAAAGAGCACATCCTGCTGGCCCGCCAGGTAGGTGTACCTCGTATTGTAGTGTTCATGAATAAGGTTGACCTTGTTGATGACGTTGAATTATTGGAACTGGTTGAAATGGAGATCCGCGAATTGCTGACTTCATACGGTTTCGATGGTGACAATACTCCAATTATTCAGGGTTCTGCAACCGGCGCTCTTGCTGGTGAAGCACAGTGGGTAGCTAAAGTAGATGAGCTGATGGAAGCTGTAGATACTTACATTCCATTGCCTCCCCGCCCAATCGATATGCCATTCCTGATGTCTGTGGAAGACGTATTCTCTATCACAGGTCGTGGTACCGTTGCAACCGGTCGTATTGAGCGTGGTATCATTAAAGTAGGTGAAGGTGTTGAGATCGTTGGTCTGATGGAATCTCCATTAACTTCTACCGTAACTGGTGTTGAAATGTTCAAGAAACTGTTGGATGAAGGTCAGGCAGGTGATAACGCCGGTCTGCTGCTCCGCGGTATTGAGAAAAAAGATATCCGTCGTGGTATGGTAATCTGTAAGCCAGGTTCCATCACTCCACACACTGATTTCAAAGGAGAAGTTTACGTATTGAGCAAAGAAGAAGGTGGACGTCACACTCCATTCTTTAACAAATACCGTCCTCAGTTCTACTTCCGTACTACGGATGTAACTGGTGAGTGTACTTTACCTGAAGGAACAGAAATGGTAATGCCTGGTGATAACATCGGTCTTACTGTAAAACTGATCCAGCCGATCGCTATGGAAAAAGGTCTGAAATTCGCTATCCGCGAAGGTGGACGTACCGTAGGTGCCGGTCAGGTTACTGAAATCGTTAAATAAGCTCCCCTCTGTCCCCTAAAGGGGATGTTGGAAAAAGTTTATTACCTTTATAATTGCAAAGTACTTAGGGAACTAAGTACTTTGTAGTTAATAAAAAAACCTTTACTCCCTTTAGGGGTTAGGGGTATACGGGCATAGTACAACGGTTAGTATAGAGGTCTCCAAAACCTTTGATCTGGGTTCGAATCCTAGTGCCCGTGCTGGATAATTTGAAAATTTGAGAATTTGAAAATTTGAAAATGAAGCACCTTCCATTGCTGCGCAATTGAAAGGGAAATGTTTTCAATATCAAATTTTAACCGAAAGACTCAATATTTTCAAATTTTCAAATTCTCAAATTTTCAAATTGTACAAGTGAACAAAATCGCCACATACTTCAAAGAGAGCTACCGTGAGTTGATGGAGAAAGTAACCTGGCCAACCTGGTTACAACTTCAGCAAAGTACCGTTATTGTACTGGTAGCTACCGTTATCATCACCGCGATGGTTTGGGTGATGGATTTCTCCAGCAACCAGTTGCTGAAGTTGATTTACTCATTATTCAAGTAAGAGAACATGGAAGCATCAGTAGTAGATAATAACGCTGTTGAAACCACTGAAACCAGTCAGCCTGAAAATACCAAATGGTATGTACTGCGCGTGGTAAGTGGTAAAGAGCGTAAGGTGAAAGAATACCTGGATAAAGACATTATTCGCAGTGGCTGGCAGGAAATTATTAAACAGATTTTCCTTCCGATGGAGAAAGTATACAAAGTGCAGAACGGTAAAAAAGTAATGCGCGAAAAAAACTATTTTCCCGGTTATGTAATGATGGAAGTATTGAATGGTAAGCTGAATGATGATATCGTACAGCATATCAGCAATATCAGCAATGTTATGCACTTCCTTACCGATGGTAAAGGCTCAAAAGGCAATATCATTTCATTGCGTAAAAGTGAAGTAAACAAAATGCTGGGTAAGGTAGATGAAATGAACGATCAGGGTGCAACCATGAGCGAACCATTCATTATCGGCGAAACCATTAAAATTATTGAAGGTCCATTTAACGACTTCAATGGTGTTATTGAAGAAGTAAACGACGAAAAGAAAAAACTGAAAGTAACCGTGAAAATCTTCGGTCGTTCAACACCTGTGGAACTCAACTATATGCAGGTAGAAAAACTCAGTTAGTTTATACAGATATTTAAAAGGCCGTCCAATCAGGACGGCCTTTTTTTTGCTAAAAAAATAGTAAATTCATCATCGTAATAAAACATACTGCCATGAAAATTTCACGTACATCTTTTCGCGTGCTGGTAATGGTGATGATAGCTCTGTTTCTTGTGTCTGTTTCATTTTTTGTTCTTACAAGTGTAATATCTGAACCCGTTGACAATACCCTCAGTGGAATGAAAGAAGCAAAAACTGCCGATTTAGCGCATTGTTTGCTTCTTGAAAAAAATGAAGTGTATTATGTAGTAGAAGGAAAGAAAATTAAAATTGCATATGCCGATCTGAGACGGGAACTTGCTACCAAAACAAACCTGTTACAGCAGCCAGTCGTTAATATCGTTTGTACCAAAGAAACCGGTTATCAGCAAATTGTATCGGTACTTGATATAATGTCTGAAAAAAATATCAAATCCTACCAATTGTTGAAAATCTGATAGGGTACCATTATCCCTTAAATGTCAAATAAAATGTCAAAACCAATCTATCCTTGCATATGGTTCAATAACAATGCACAGGAAGCTGCTGCATTTTATTGTGAAATATTTAATAAGGCAAGCATACTCGAATCAAATCCAATTGTTACCAGGTTCACAGCCGGAGGTATTGTTTTTATGTTACTCAACGGCGGACCCAAATACAAGGTTACACCTGCGGTATCATATTTCGTGTATTGTAATGGTGAGGGAGAAATCAATCGTTTATACGAAGCACTGAAAGAAGGAGGGAATGTATTGATGCCAATTGGTAAATACGACTGGAGCCCACGTTATGCATGGGTGCAGGACCGGTTTGGAGTAAACTGGCAGCTTGATGTGGAAGAGATTAACAATGAACAGAAAATTGTGCCTAACCTCTTGTTCGTGAATAAAAAAAATGCACAGGTGGCGGCGGCAAGGAATTTCTATATGAACACATTTGCCAATAGTATGCAACTGATGGATATGCCTTATCCACCCGAAGCAGGAATGGGCAACGGAACCTTGTTGTTTGCACAATTCAAACTCAATGGTTTTATCATGAATGCGATGAGCAGTACCCTGCAACATGAGTATGATTTTACGCCGGGAAATTCATTTGTGGTAGAATGTGATGACCAGAAAGAGATCGATTATTTCTGGGAAACACTGGGAGCCGGCGGGCGCTATGATATGTGTGGCTGGCTGGCCGATCAGTACGGTGTTTCCTGGCAGATTGTTCCTGCTGTTCTCTCAGAACTCATGAGCAATCCTGAAAAAGGGCCGAGGGTTATTCAGGCATTCCTGAAAATGCAGAAATTTGATATACAGACTTTGCTTGATGCCTGATGTACTAATCAAATGCATCAAAAGCAGGTTGATTAGTAATGACCCAGCTACCTTCCTTAATCTCTTCTTCCAGTTGCTGCGGATCCCACCCCGCATACCCAATGAGCAGGCGGATATCTTTTTCAGCTAAAGTTTGGTCTTTAAGATGAGCAAGCACCTGCTGAAAATCGCCACCATAATAAACTCCGTCTTTAATAAGCAGCCCGCCTTCAATTAAATCGGGTCGGCGATGTAAAAAAAAGAGATTTTCCTGATCAACCGGGCCACCTATAAAGAGTGGAACAGGTGGATACTGTGTAAATTCAGCAAGCTCATTCAAATTCTTCATCAAAGGCAAATGTGCAATAAAGCCAACAGCGCCCCTGTCGTTGTGTTCTACAATCAGAATAGGCGTATTCTCAAAGTTGGGATCATTGATGTCGGGTGTACTGGTGATGATAGTACCTAATAATGATGACATGAATACTAGCTTATCGGTTGAATAAAATTAACTGAAAATCTTTCTGTATCCGTTATCTCAGTTAAGAGAAGAGGTCTTAACTTAGTAAAAAAAGGTATGAAATTCTACACAACCATGCCAGGTTCCCTGAAACCTTTTTTCAAACAGTCTTTAAATGACTATGCTACGGCGATGAAGAACAAAGACCTTACCGGGGCATGGAATTATCTCGAGAGGGCGCATGTAATCGGACAATGCTATCCGTATCACCACAGTTTGGTACACTGGAAAATGTTGGTATTTGGCTGTCGCATCAAAAGTGTAAAAGAAGTGATAGGTCAGATACCGAGGTTACTGATAGGAGGTGTAAAGTCATTTGTAGGAACCGTGCCGGTAGGTAATACTGGTGGAGCCAATGTACCACCGATGCGAAGGATGCCTATTCAACAGGAGATAAAGGAGATTTTTGCAAAAGCTGGTGTGCCATTACCCCAATAGGTGGATGATCTTATTTTTTCAGTAGTTCTTCTACAAAGCCTTTATAATGGTTGCCAACAGGAACGGAAAAGCTACCGAGTTCGATTGTCTGGCTGCTGAAAACGGTAATTCTGTTTTTGTGTACGATATAAGATTTATGCACGCGCAAAAAATCTGAAGAGAGTTCATATTCCAACTGACCGATTTTGTATTTGATCATGAGCTTCTTTCCATCTGTAAAATGCAGTTGGATATAATCTTTTAAACTCTCAATAAAAACGATATCTGCTTCATTCACCTGATAAGTTTTTGTGCCGGATTGAAGCAGTATTAATTTTTGTGGTAACAAATGATTGCTTGCAGCAACTTCAACAGTGTTATTGTTCCTTCTTCTGTAAAATTTTTCTACAGATGCCATAAAACGCTCAAAGCTGATTGGTTTTAGCAGGTAATCTACAATGTCCAGTTCATAACCTTCCATTGCATAATCACGGTAAGCGGTGGTGAAAATTACGGCAGGTGCAGGTTTTAGCATCCTGAGTAATTCTATGCCTGTTAGTTTTGGCATCTGAATATCAAGGAAAATCAAATCAACTTTATTGGTTCTCAGGAAAGCGCTTGCTTCCATAGCATGTGCACAGGAGCCACTCAGTTCAAGCAAACCCGATTCATGAATATGCTTCTGCAATAATTGAATTGCCAGTGGCTCGTCATCTACAATTAAACATGTTGCATTCATACCAGTGGAACCTGCATTTTTACTTCAAAAATTTCATTTTTCTCTACAACCTTCAATATATAATGGCCGGGAAAAAGTATGTCAAGTCTTTGCTTG
The DNA here is from genome assembly GCF_019264485.1 of Sediminibacterium sp. Taxonomy (GTDB): domain Bacteria; phylum Bacteroidota; class Bacteroidia; order Chitinophagales; family Chitinophagaceae; genus Sediminibacterium. The sequence goes on along the minus strand of NZ_JAHVAA010000015.1, from coordinate 107,409 downwards.
AGGTTTGACAGGCCAATACCTGAAACCTTATTTTCACCGGGTATAAAATTATTGGTGGCAATTAAAGTTAATTGATTGTTTTCAGCTTTTAATCTAATGCTGAATGCAGTAGGCCCTGTTGTTTGTTCTGCCCCATGTTTAAACATATTTTCAATTACAGGAACCAATAGCAGAGGAGGAATGGTATAAGGCCTGTCTGTTTCATGTAGAAACTGTATACTTAAGCGATTGCCAAATCTCATTTTACCAAGGTCAAGATAATTTCTGAGGAACTGGATTTCATTATCCAATGAAACATAGTTGGCATTACACCTGTACAACAGGTAATCGAGTAATTGTGAAAGCCTGTCGATGGTTGGTGCTGTTTCAGTTGACTGCTGAACAGCGAGTGAATAAATATTATTGAGTGTGTTGAATAAAAAATGAGGATTGATCTGGGCTTTGAGTACATCAAGTCTTGCACTGATTTTTTCTTTTTCAATCTCCGCCTGTTCCCTCATGATACGCTGTCTGTCTATCAACAGATGAAAAATGATAAAAGGAAGTGCGCCCGAAACAATACTAATGATATAATATTTGAAAAGTATTGCAAGCTGACCAAGTATTTGCAGGATCGATTCCTGCTCCCCGAAGTTTCCACCCAATATGGGTTCCAGTATATATACGACCGAAAACCTGCTGAGTATTGCGATGATATAAATACCCACACATAATTCAATGCCACCACGTATGATTTGCTTCTTATCAAACAGGAAAGGAAGAACCCTGATAACGCTAAAATAACTGGCTGCTATTACCGCCAGCAGGTGAAAGAAAACAGTAAGCCCTCTGTCATATGTGCTGAACTCGTGTCGGAGAGTATCTGATCTTTCATTGAAAATGTACTGGGTGAGGTACACAATGTAAATAACCAGCCAGAATAAAATATGCAGTAAATATTTGTTCTCTTTTTTCAATTTCATGTGACTTGCAATATCTATAAAAATAGAAAAATGTTGGAGCCGGATCATCCTTTGTAGACGAAATAAGTGAAATCGCATATCAACAAGCAAAACGGAGGTGTAAAACTGAAATAGAATTGTTTGTTGCTGCGAAAAGGCAACTCGTCGAATAAGTGTTACTCAAAATCAAACGAAGGAGAGATTCGCAGGATATTTCTTTTTTATTGTAGCCAAGACGTTTATGATTCCCAAAAAATAAATACAATGAATATCTACACTATGAAATGTTGTAAAAGCACTATGGTCATTTGTTTTTTTCTGGTAACAGTATTCAGGGCCAATTCGCAAAATACTTCTGTTCAGCATCCTGAAATTAACATGCTATTGCAGGGTTTTATGAAAGCCATTGAAACAAGAGATTCTACGCAGATGTTTTCCTTTTTTGCTGATGTTCCTGTGACATGGGTAGGGGTATGGAAACCAGCCACACAGCGGCAACGTCTGTTAAACGACACAAAAGCGCCTGAATACCGTGTGTCTGATTTCAGAACATGGTTCAGGTCGGTAATGAAAGGTGGAACCAAGCAGGAGAAATTTATTCAACCTGTAATTGTGGAAGATGGAACAATCGGGTCGGTAACATTTGATTACAGCTTCTGGTCGAATGGTAAAAAAGGAAACTGGGGGAAAGAGAGTTGGGGATTGATTAAACAAAACGGGGTATGGAAAATCGCCAGCGTATTGTTTTCAATGGATCTGGAATCTGTAAACAGCCAACCAGAAGATAAAAATGTGGTTCGTGAAATAAAAAACGACAAGATGGAGTCGTATATGCAATCCATTTTGACAAGCACACATTTTCAGGGAACTGTTCTGGTGGCAAAGGGCGATTCAGTGATACATCATGCAGCATATGGAATGTTTGATGTTGAGAAGGGGATACCCAATACGATCAGCACGCAATTCTTAATCGGTTCATTAACCAAGTCTTTTGTTGCAGTAGCCGTGATGAAACTTGTGGAAGAAAAAAAACTCAATCTGCAAATGCCTGTAACTACCTATCTGCCCGGTCTGAAAAAAGAACTGGCAGATGGATTAACCATTCATTACCTGATGAAACAGCAATCCGGACTAGAATCAAGTTTTGATAACCTTACAGAGTATGAAATAATGGATATTACTCCGGCAGAACTGCTTGCGATTATTAATAAATCGAAAAGAAGTTTTCAGCCCGGTGAAAAATACCAGTACACCAATATCAACTATGCCATATTGGCTATGATTATTGAATCGGTAACGGGTACCAGTTATCAGCAATACCTGCAGACGGCTATCTTTAATCCAGCGGGTATGCAGTATACTGGTATGGAAAGATTGACAAATACACCAGCGAACAGGGCAATAGGGTACAGGACGGTGAATGGAATATTTCGCAGGGTTCATAATTCGGTTGCTTATGCTTTTGGAGCAGGTGATATTTACTCAACTACATCAGATCTTTTCAATTGGAGAAAAGCCTTGGGGCGGTTAGCGTTGCTCAATGGGGAGAGTCTTTCACAGCTGTTTGATGGCACAGGAAAGGATTGGGGTTATTATGGGTATGGTTTCCGTATACAACCTTACCAAACTTCGCAGGAAGGGGAGGATGCCGGAAAACTCATCAGGCATGGAGGTACGATGAATGGATTTATTTCAAATTTTCATTTTTACAGGAACGATAATCTGACCGTAATTGTGCTATCCAATTATCGAGATGTACCTATTCGTCGCATTACATACCAGCTAAAAGAACTGGCACTTGGCTTTGGTGCAGATGAGAGGAAAAACAAGTATGAAGAATAATACTGCAGGAGAAGCGTTTAAAGGGTCAATAATTTCCAATAAAGGTATTATGACCAGCGGTGTTGCAACGTGTTATTGATGGTTGTATCTTTGTAGCAGACAGTAAAAACTGCTCAACTATCATTAACAACAAATAAGGATTGCATGAAAAAATTATTGATTGCGGCTTTTGCATTATTTGCCGTAAATATGCTGAGCGCACAGCCCCCACAAGTACCCGCAGAAGCCGGTGCCAAATTTGGTAAAGCCACCACTGCCGATAATGCAGTATCTATTGAAGAGTTTGTAAAAGTGATGTCGACCAAAGAAGAGGGAAAACCTCATGAAGCCAAAATAGTAGGTGTAGTAACAGAAGTTTGCCAGAAAGAGGGTTGCTGGATCAAAGTACAGTCGCCCAATGGTAATATGATGGTTCGTATGAAGGACCATAAATTTGCCGTTCCGGTGATTCTGAATGGTAAGAAGATAGTGATTGACGGTATAGCCACCCAAACCACAACATCAGTAAAACAACTGAAGCATTTTGCGGAAGATGCCGGTAAAAGCAAAGACGAAATTGCCAAAATCACCGAACCCAAGAAGGAGATTGTGATTCAGGCAGCAGGGATATTGGTACTGTAGGAGAGCTGCTGGCTGCTAGCTTCTAGCTGCCAGCTAATATAGCAGTGTTAAACAACGAATAAAAGGTGAGGCATTCTTATGTCTCACCTTTTTAATTGATTATCAATCATTTACCGATTGACTTACTCAAAGCTAGAAGCTAGTAGCTAGCGGCTGACAGCTTTTCTGCTCTTTTTCTTTGAAATCCCGCACCTCCTCCTTACCTTTGCCGCCCCAAAAGTTCTTTTTTTTGAAAGAATGATTGAGTTTGGGAGTCCCGATAAAATCTGGACGTTATAACCAATTAAATCAAAAAGCAATGGCCAAAGAAATCACCGGCTATGTGAAGTTGCAGGTAAAAGGCGGACAAGCCAATCCAGCACCTCCCGTAGGTCCAGCCCTTGGTTCGAAGGGTGTTAACATCATGGAGTTCTGTAAGCAGTTTAATGCCAGAACTCAGGACAAAATGGGTAAAGTAGTTCCCGTTTTGATCACTGTTTATGCTGATAAGTCGTTCGACTTCATCATCAAAACCGCTCCCGCTGCCGTTCAGTTAATGGAAGCAGCTAAGATCCAGAAAGGATCTAAAGAAAGCAATCGTCAGAAAGTAGGTAAAGTAACCTGGGATCAGGTAGAAGCAATCGCGAAAGACAAGATGTCTGACCTGAATGCTTTCACCCTGAACAGTGCCATGAGCATGGTAGCCGGTACTGCCCGCAGTATGGGATTGACTGTAGATGGTAAAGCCCCATGGGAAAACAATTAATTTATTCACCTTTTAATCTGTAAAAAATGTCACTGACTAAAAAAAGAAAAGTAGCAGCAGCCAAGGTGGATAAGAATAAAGCCTATTCCCTGAAGGATGCCTCTACACTTGTAAAAGAAATTAACTGTACCAAATTTGATAGCTCTGTTGACCTGCATATCCGTCTGGGAGTAGATCCTAAGAAAGCAGACCAGCAGGTTCGTGGTACTGTATCATTACCACATGGTACCGGTAAAACTAAAAAAGTACTGGTTCTTTGTACGCCTGATAAAGAAGCATCTGCCAAAGAAGCTGGTGCCGATTTTGTAGGGCTGGATGAATTCATCACCAAAATTGAAGGTGGTTGGACAGATATCGATGTTATCATTGCAACTCCAGCAGTAATGCCAAAAATTGGTAAGCTGGGTAAAGTATTAGGTCCACGTAACCTGATGCCCAATCCTAAAACCGGAACTGTAACCAATGATGTTGCCGCTGCGGTAAATGAGGTGAAGGGTGGTAAGATTGCCTTCAAGGTTGATAAAGCAGGTATTGTTCACGCTTCTATCGGACGTGTATCATTTGCTCCTGAGAAAATTGCTGAGAACAGTGCTGAACTGATCAATGCAATCATCAAACTGAAACCATCTTCTGCCAAAGGTATTTACCTGAAAGGTGTGAGTATGGCCAGCAGCATGAGCCCTGGTATCGCTTTAGACACCAAATCATTAATGAACTAATTCCTGGTGATCCTTTCTCGCCTCAGGCGAGATGGAAATGACCTGGGTTTTTAAAAAAGATCAGATATGACAAAAGATCAAAAAAATGAGGTGATCGAAATTCTGAAAGAGAAATTCGCTCAATACAATAACTTCTACATCACCGATACAGAATCGCTGACTGTAGCGCAAGTATCTACTTTGCGTCGTACCTGCTTTGATAAGCAGGTAGAGATGAAAGTAGCAAAAAATACCCTTATCCGTAAGGCCCTCGAGTCTTTGGATGCAGAAAAATATGCAGGTGTTTATGAGTCTCTGAATAATGTAACTGCATTGATGTTTTCAGAGAATCCAAAAGAACCAGCATTGATCATCAGCTCTTTCCGTAAATCAAGCAATGGCGATAAGCCAGTGCTGAAAGCTGCGTTCATCAATGGTGATGTTTACACAGGCGATAACAACCTGAAAACACTTACACAGATCAAGACGAAGAATGAACTGATCGGTGAAGTAATCGGATTGTTGCAGTCTCCCGCTAAACGTGTACTGGCTGCATTATTGCACCACCATGAGAAGCAGGCTACCGCTAGCGCGGAGTAATTTGAAAATTTGGAGATTTGGAAATTTGAAAATGGAGAACCATTTCAATGTTTCAAATGACAGACTTTCAAAACAAATTGTGTTAACTGAAAATTAAGGGGTTTGCTCATTTTCAAATTTTCAAATTCCCGAATTTTCAAATTAATAAGGATCAAATTTTTTTAAACCATCCGCCGGACTCTTACAGGGAATGAAGGCGGAAAAAATTGAAACAAAATGGCAGACGTAAAATCATTAGCCGAAACATTAGTAGGCTTAACAGTAAAAGAAGTTCAGGAATTAGCTGATGTATTGAAAGCTGATTACGGTATTGAACCAGCTGCTGCTGCAGTTGTAGTTGCTGCTGGCGACGGCGGTGGAGCTGCTGCTGTTGAAGAGAAAACATCTTTTGATGTTATCCTCGTAAGCGGTGGTGCAAGCAAACTGGGTGTAGTTAAAATCGTTAAAGAATTAACTGGCCTTGGACTGAAAGAAGCAAAAGACCTGGTTGACGGTGCTCCAAAACCAGTAAAAGAAGGTATTTCTAAAGCTGAAGCTGACGATATCGTTGCTAAGCTGAAAGAAGCTGGTGCTGAAGTAGAAGTGAAGTAATTTCACAAGCTGTTAAGCAAAAAATATAGCCGCTCCATTTTGGGGCGGCTTTTTTTTGAGCTTCAAGCCGCAAGCTACAAGCTACAAGTATTTGATAGCGTAGTTGTATCTTATCCCTATAGCTTGCGGCTTGTAGCTTGTGGCTTGCAGCTTATCTCCTCCATTGCTGCTCCAGCAGCTTAATAAAATATCCCCCCACCACACTTCTTGCCTGAAAACCCACCTGTTTCCCATCGATCGTTTCATGCCAGTCGCTGAGGGGTACACGGCTGGGCGTTTCGATGGCATATTTATAAACAGGATCAATCAGTGATTGGAAGTCTTTATCCTTATCAGCTAAAACGGAGGTCCATACAATCCAGTCGCTCTTGGTATAGGTTTTCCGGCTGTCTAAGGGTAAACCGTATTTGTTTTGTTTAGTGAGGTAGTACTTTACTTCCTTTTGGTATACGGAAGCAGGGAAGAGGTTTAGGTTGAGTAGTTTATCCCAAACAAGATTGTACTTCTGGCTCCAGGTATTTTTCTGATCAAAAGCCAACGTATAATGATCGCCATCATCAGCCATCTGCATCCATTTTACTGCATAGTCGCGTGCGATTTTCTGATACTTAGCTGCTTCTTCTGTTTTACCTAACTGTTGTGACATCTGTGCGTAAGCTCCAATACCTACAATGGCTTTCATCGATAAATTGGTATTACGTGCAAGATGCCCGGCAAAATCATCGGTACATAACTGGTTGGCAGGATCAAATCCATCCTTGTTTAAAAACTCAACCCACTGACTTAATAATGGCCAGTGTTTTTTAGCAAACGCTAATGATTTTTCTGCTTTACAAATAGCAGCTGTGAGAATAATCATATTCCCCGATTCTTCCACCGGCATATCTTCTCCATAAGTCTGCCCATTGGCCAGTGGATAAGTACCCAGGTCATGTGCCGGGAAGGGTTTGGTCCACTTTCCCGATTCACTGTATTCCATAATGGGCTCTACCATGCCTTTTAACAATGCAGGGTTATAAATTAATGTAAGCGGCGCTGAAGGATAAGTAACATCCACTGTCCAGATAGAACCATTACTGAAATTTTCTTTCTGTGGAAATAATATTTCATTGTTTGCGCCTCTCACCAGCTTATGTGCCGCTAATGATTCACGATAGGCCAATACACAAAGCTTTGCATAGTAATCTCCACCCGCTTTTAATGCATCGGTATAAAGCTGCTGATCGAAACGTGTACAAATGGCTTCAATACTTTTAAATTCATCCATCGATTTTTTCAGCATATCTTCTGTAGATGTAAAATTCTTCTTCCACCAGGCTTCTAAATTTTTATTGAAATACTGAATGGAATACAGATCATCATAAGCCAGTAAAATAGTTTTGGAAACAGGCGTAGCACCCAGTTTGCCATAGTCCATTTTCAGGTTGCAAACGGAAGATATATCAGGCGCAGAGGAAGGGGTATGAGCAGGCTGCGATAATTGTACCCCTTTTTCATCTTTTACGACGGTATAAGAATAACCCCAGTCTATACGAACATCATCCCCCTTTCTTTTTAAAACCTCCTGCGAATCCGTACCCGTTTTTTGAATGAGTAATGATTCGTATTTACTGGTTTTGGTACTTACTGGCTGACTGAGTTTATTACGGGTAATATCGGAACTGCTGTTAAAAAATACTTTTACGTCATGCTGTTTCCCATCATTGGTGTTGGCTATAGAACTGATATAACTGATGGGGCGCGAATACACATCGAGATTGTTCGCCAGTAGAGGAGATAAAAATTTCACAGTAAGATTTATCCCTCCACAGGTAAACTGATAAGTAGTTTGTGTGGCGCTTATGTTCACCGATGTTTGAGTGGCCTGTAATACCGGCTCATCTGGTAACAGGTTGTATAATCCTGCATCAATAATTCCCGGTCCACCGGTATTCTCACAATATACTGCCAGTGTATTCCTGCCTATCTGGATTTTGTTTGCTATTTCCTTCGACAGCATTATTTCTTTATTGGAAGAACAGCAGCCTGCTTCATAAATTTTTTCGCCATTCAGGTATACTTTAATATTGTCATCGTATTTTAAAGTCAGCAGCAACTGGTTAAAGTTTTTTTCTGTTACTGTGAACGAACGTCTGAACCAGATTTCTTTGCTGTTCCATTCAGTAGTAGCATCCATATTCTTTGAACCAAACATACCTTTCCCGTTTTGCCAGCCAGCGTCATCAAAAGAAGGCAGTTGCCAGTTGTCATCAGGTTTTGTTTCTGTGAATTTGCATTCATAGGCTGATAAGTCGCTGTTAGGTAAAAGCGCTTGCATTTTTTTGGGAGCGGCACCGAGAAATTTATAGAGTTTACCATCTACTGAAACATATCCAAGCAGGGAATGATCTGTACCGGTCCAATGTTTTGTTGCACTCTCATTCAGTTGATCAGAAAAACTCCAGATACTGAAATAAGGATCATGGGTAACCAATGGGTAGGCTGGTGCTTTTGAAACCTGGGCAAAGAGAGATGGCGTTAGTGCAACTGCAATGAACAGACAATAGATTTTCTTCATGGCTTGTATAATCAAAGGGTATATGATAGGAACCGGAATTCAATTTAATAAAAAATGAATTAGGAAAGCCCTTTGATGTAATACAGGCAGGTATTACTGTTGCAGGAATAACTGTATGGTGTATTTCAATAGTGCTGTACCACCGGGTTTGCCATGACCAGGGATCACCAGTTTTAAATCAGGATAATTCTTTTGTATTTTTTCTACGGTTGCTGACCATGCTTTTTCATTGGCATCACCCAGATAACCTTTTGTGGCATTGAGTTCTTTAATAAGGCAACCACCAAAAAGTATCTGATCTGTAGGAAAATAGCCCACCACATTGTCTTTTGTATGTCCTTCACCAAAAAATCGGGTATATATTTTTTCTCCTCCTACAGTTAGCGTAAGCTCATCAGCAAAACCATGGGCAGGAACCGGATACTGTTGTGCTTTTGCCAGTGAAATGGTCTGGTTATTTGCATAGGAGGGAATCTGGTATTGATGGAAGGTTTTTAAGCCACCCAGGCAGTCGTCATGAAAATGGGTGGGTATGATGGCATTGATCCTGCTTTTTGAATCCTTTTGAATCCAGTTAATTAATTCTGCTGTACTGGTATCGTTGGCCGGGGTATCAAAAACTACCGCTTCATTTTTGTGAAGAACAATCATGCCATTACAGGGCACTTTACCAAAACTGTTGGTGTACAGATAACTCGTATGTACATAGCTGTGTTTTGCCAAACGGGTGATGATGAGGTGGCTGGAATGATATACCGTATCGTTAAGTGATTTGGTTTGCGTAAAACCTGTATTACTAATACAAAAAAGGAGTATGGTAGTCCAGCAGTAAAATGTTTTCATAGTTTAATTGATCATGCAGCGTAAATATACAAATCTCATACTTTGAACGATAGGTTATAGCGTTAAAGATTTGCAATATGGTAAAGTGAAAATAATCAATTTGCACATGAATCCGCCTCTCACATAGTACACTTAACTACAACTTTTCTATATCCGTTTTTAATCGGATAAACCTACACTAATGAATATTGTATGGATATATTTAGAGGTAAATGTTAATAAACTATAGTTCACATTTTGTGAACTATAAGAAAAAAATCATCTTTGTTATGAAAGTTCACCTGATAAGATGAGAAACTGTTGATGCATACAAAAAGAAAATGCACAAAGCAGGAGAACAATATACTATCAGTAACTACTAAAATAAATACCATGGAAACATTAAAATATAAAGTTATTACCAGCAAAACCCAGTATGCAGCCTACTGCAATACACTGGAAGAACTGGTATTCTCTGGGGCAAAAGACAGAAACACCAAAGATGAAATTGCACTGCTCACCCTGCTCATTGAAAAATGGGATGCTGCACATCTTTCTGCTACCGATCTTGATCCTGTTCAACTATTACAGTCTTTCATGAACGATCATCATCTGAAAGCAAAAGATATGGTTGAAATACTGGGCATCAGTAAAGGGTATGTATCTGATATTCTGCACTACAAAAAAGGGTTTTCAAAAGAAGTGATCAGAAAGCTGGCGGAGTATTTTAAGGTTTCTCAGGAGGCGTTTAATCGGCCGTATACATTGGTGGTTCCGGTGAATAGTAGAAAAGAAATAAAGAAGCCGGTAAAACGAAAAGTGGGATAGGGGGGAATGTTTGATGTTTGATATCGTTTCTGTACAGGAATGTTGCATTTATCTGAGTAGCCTCGGTGAAACTTTTGGAAAGTTTCGGAACTTTCCAAAAGTTAATACTCAACTGTTATTTTTAAGCCATTATTGTTTCATTGCAAGTTGTTTATTTTTAAACTGGGTAAACCGGGACACTGATTTTGTTGTGTCCTTGGCGAAAGGGAAATAGTCAAGCACATCATATTTCCAGATATTGGTAGGGAAGATAACAACCATATTGGCTGTTTTATTACCAATGTTTTTAAATGCATGCGGTACACCCGGAGGTATATTAACCATATAAGGTGCTTTGATGGTAAACATTGTATCACCTAATGCATAAAGAATATCTCCTTCCAGCAATACATGCGATTCTTCTCCTTCATGCGAATGCATTGGCGGTGCCCCACCAGGAAAAGTTTCCGTAATTCCTATGGTAAGATTTTTGTAGCCATGGTGCTGCCCTTCCATAACATGCACATATTCTCCGGGGCCGGGATTAATAACGGGAAGCTTATCCAACTTAACGGCATGGTCGGAAAAGTATTTCATCCCCGCCTTAATAAATGAACCGGGTATCGTACGTCTTTCCAGAACTTTCAACTGGTGATGCTGTGCATTCAGTCGTTCAATAATGCTGTCTGGCACCTGTTTATTCTCCTTTACCAGATTGTTGATTGAAAAGGTTTCTTTGGTGAGATCGCCGTTTGAAGTCTCCGCAATTTTATTCTCTTTACTGTCGGAGCATGCATTAAGCCATATGCTTAATACGACCAACAGGAAAATGGCTTTGTTTTTTCTCATGATGGTATGTTTTATTAATATAGTCTGTTTCTTTTATGTTTAAAGTTGATGATGTCGAAATAAGATAACCGACTACTCATAAATATACACAACCCTCAAGACATATGCAACGAAATCACTCTGTTGAAAATCAAGATATTACTGTGGAAACAGGAAGTAATACTGACCAAAATAATAATGCCAAGTTTGCACCACCCATTGCCCTCAAAATGTTAAACGGTTTTGCTCCTCCCCAATAATTACCCATATTTATCCAACTAAAACATCGCTATGAAACAAATCATACCCGCAATTGCAGGAGCCGTTTTATTATTTGCTTCCTGTAAAAACAACACAGATCAGTCAAGTTATTTCGATAAAGCCGGCATGGATACAACTATTCATCCCGGCGATAATTTCTTCATGTATGCCAATGGCACATGGATTAAAAACAGTGTAATTCCTGATGACCAGAGCGGGTGGGGTAGCTTTTATACCCTGTACGACGAGAACCTGAAAAAACTAAGAACCATTTTAGATGAAGTGTCTGCCAAAACCGATCATACATCTGGCAGCCCCGAACAGAAAGTAGGCGATTTCTATGCCAGTGGAATGGATACGGCAGCGATTGAAAAAGCGGGTTACGATCCACTCAAGCCCATGCTGTCTAAAATAGATGCCGTTAAAGATTATAAGGAACTGATTAACCTGCTGGCAGAAAGTTACATGGAAGGCGATGGCGACCTGATTGGCATTTATATTGGCGCCGATGAAAGAAACAGCAGTAAAAATATCCTGAGTCTTTACCAGACAGGGTTGAGCTTGCCCGAAAAAGATTATTATACCAAAACAGATTCTACTACAGTTGCACAAAGACAAAAATTCCTGGAACATATTGCCAATTATTTTGTGCTTACGGGTGTGTCTAAAGAAACAGCAACACAACAAGCTGCAGCTATCCTGAAACTGGAAACAGCCATTGCTAAATCGCATCTGGCTCCTGTAGAACTGCGTGACCCTATTCGTAATTACAATAAAATGTCTGTGGCCGAACTGGAAAAAATAGCGCCTAATATCAGTTGGAGCAATACCCTGCAGAAAATGGGTATCAAAACAGATAGTATTAATGTGAGTCAGCCCGGTTATTACAAAGCCTTGAGCGCTTTGCTGGCCAGTGAGCCGATAGATGTATGGAAAAGTAAAGTTCGTTATGATTATATCGCATCCAATGCTTCCTTATTGAGTAAGGCTTTTGTTGATGAACGTTTTTCTTTCAATAAATTATTCTCCGGCGCCAAAGTGCAGGAAGACCGCTGGAAGAAAATGGTGAATATGACAGATAATGGATTGAAAGATTTACTCGGACAAATATTCGTACAGAAATATTTTCCGGCCGATGCAAAGAAAAGAATGGATGAACTGGTAAATAACCTGCAGACAGCTTTCAGTAAACGCATCACTGCGTTGGACTGGATGAGTGATACTACTAAACAGAAAGCACAGGAAAAATTATCAACCATCATGAAAAAAATCGGTTACCCCGATAAATGGAAAACATATGATGATGTTGTTATTTCCCGGACTGCATTTTACGATAATATGCGCAGTGTTGCCAAACATGATTATAAAGAAAGCATTGCCAAAATTGGTCAGCAGGTTGATAAAACAGAATGGCAGATGACGGCACCTACTGTAAATGCTTATTACAATCCTACTTTCAATGAGATTGTTTTTCCTGCAGGTATTTTACAATTCCCCTTCTTTGAACTGAAAGCAGATGATGCCATCAATTACGGAGCCATCGGTATGGTGATTGGTCATGAAATAACCCATGGTTTTGATGACCAGGGTCGTCAGTACGATGCGCAGGGTAACCTCACCGACTGGTGGACCAAAACCGATGGCGAAAAGTTCAATGCAAAAGCCAAAGGGGTTGTAGAGCAGTACAATGCTTACACTGTTTTAGATAGTCTGCATGTAAATGGCGCCCTCACATTAGGAGAGAATCTGGCAGATATCGGCGGACTTGCCATTGCTTTCGATGCATTCAAACTCACCAAACAGGGGCAGGGTAACGAGAAAATAGATGGTTTTACTCCCTATCAACGTTTCTTCCTGGGGTATGCACAGGTTTGGAGGCTGGTTGACAGACCAGAGAGTATGCGTACCCGTATTACCACCGATCCGCATAGTCCGGAAGAATTCAGGGTAAACGGCCCATTGGCCAATTTCGAGCCATTCTATCAGGCATTTGGGGTAACGGAGAAGAATAAACTTTTCCGTGCAGTTGATCAGCGGGCGAGGATTTGGTGATTTTTTTTACCACAGAGTAGCACAGAGTGTGGCACGGAGTTTCATGGAGGTTTTCTATGTAGCAGCTAAACGTTACTAGTTCTACCTCCGTGAAACTCCGTGTTTTACTCTTTGCTACTCTGTGGTTAACTTGCTATTCCACCGTAAGATCACTGCAAGGGTGGGGATTGTGTCTGTTTCGGCAATAAGAAAATCTAATCTATTGATTATCATATACTTACTCACTGCTGACTCCTCACTACTCACTCCCCATTCACCATTGACCATTCACGTATAAATTTGTTTTTGCGATTGCTTATCCATTTCATACCTTTGCCATCCTTAATTTTGGGCAATTTAGCGGGTGGACATTTTTATCATTGACGTTTGAATGATGAATGCGCCGATTGTACGTTAAGAGAATCTCACCATTCTCCCCAATTTTTTATCGTATCTAAACCGGTTTTACACAAATATGTCTACAACTACATTGAACAACAGGGTCGGCTTCGGTAAAACTAAACATTTGGCTGATGCCCCTGACCTGCTCGACATCCAGTTAGAATCATTCAGAGAATTTTTTCAGTTAGAAACAACACCCGATAAACGTAATGTGGAGGGTTTGTTCCGTGTGTTCAAGGAAAACTTTCCTATTACAGACACGCGTAACATTTTCGTACTGGAGTTCCTGGATTATTTCATCGATCCGCCCCGTTACACACTCGATGAGTGTATGGAGCGTGGTCTTACTTACGCTGTGCCTTTAAAAGCAAAACTGCGTTTAAGTTGTAATGATGAAGAGCACGTAGATTTCCAGACCATCGTTCAGGATGTGTTCCTCGGAAATATTCCGTACATGACACCCCGTGGTACTTTCGTAATCAACGGAGCCGAGCGTGTGGTAGTATCTCAGTTACACCGTTCACCCGGTGTATTCTTTGGTCAGTCTGTACACCCTAACGGTACCAAAATTTATTCTGCCCGTGTTATTCCTTTCAAAGGTGCATGGATGGAGTTTGCTACCGATATCAATAATGTGATGTATGCCTACATCGACCGTAAGAAGAAATTCCCGGTAACAACCCTATTACGTTCTATTGGTTTTGAAACCGATAAGGATATCCTGGAACTCTTTGGTATGGCCGATGAGGTGAAAGCCGATAAGAAAACACTGGCTCACCATGTTGGTAAAAAACTGGCTGCCCGCGTATTAAGAACATGGGTAGAAGATTTCGTGGATGAAGATACCGGTGAAGTGGTAAGCATTGAGCGTAACGAAATCGTGATGGAACGTGATACTGTTTTAGATGAGGAAGCTATAGCAACCATCATCGAAATGGAAATCAAAAGTGTATTCATCCAGAAAGAAGATGTGGGTGGTGATTATGCCATCATATACAATACCTTAAATAAAGATACTTCGAACAGTGAACTGGAAGCGGTACAACATATCTATCGCCAGTTACGTGGTGCCGATGCGCCTGATAATGAAACAGCGCGTGGTATCATCGACAAACTGTTCTTCTCAGACAAACGTTATGACCTGGGTGAAGTAGGCCGTTATAAAATTAACCGCAAGCTGAACCTTGAATATCCGCTGACGAAAAAAGTATTGACCAAGCAGGATATCATTGAGATCATCAAATACCTGGTTCGCTTAACCAATGCGAAAGCAGAGATTGATGATATCGATCACCTGAGCAACCGTCGTGTTCGTACCGTAGGAGAGCAGCTCTATGCACAGTTTGGTGTAGGTCTGGCCCGTATGGCTCGTACCATCCGTGAGCGTATGAACGTTCGCGATAACGAGGTATTTACGCCGGTTGACCTGATCAATGCAAGAACACTGTCATCTGTAATCAATTCCTTCTTTGGAACCTCACAGTTGTCGCAGTTCCTCGACCAGACCAATCCATTGAGTGAGATTACACACAAACGTCGTATTTCAGCACTCGGACCAGGCGGTCTGAGTCGTGAGCGTGCCGGTTTCGAGGTACGTGACGTACACTATTCTCACTATGGCCGTTTGTGTACCATTGAAACACCGGAAGGACCAAACATTGGTCTGATTTCGACACTTTGCGTACACGCATCTATCAACGATATGGGCTTTATTGAAACGCCTTATCGTAAAGTAGAGAACGGTAAAGTAAACATGAAAGAACTCACATTCCTGAGTGCAGAAGAAGAAGACACTGCGAGAATTGCGCAGAGTAACTCTCCGCTGACAGAGAAAGGTGAGTTTGCAGAAGATAAAGTAGTTTCCCGTCAAACGGGCGACTTCCCGATTTTAGATAAAGAGGATGTAGAATATATGGACGTTGCGCCTAACCAGATTGTTGGTTTGAGTGCTTCCCTGATTCCGTTCCTCGAACATGATGATGCCAACCGTGCGTTGATGGGATCAAACATGCAACGTCAGGCTGTACCATTGATCCGTCCGGAAGTGCCTATCGTAGGTACTGGTCTGGAAGGAAAAGCAGCACGCGATGCACGTATCCAGATTCATGCTGATGGTAATGGTGTGGTGGAGTTTGTAGATGCAAACGAAATTCATGTTCGTTACGACAGAAACGATATTGATCGTCTGATCAGCTTTAATGATGATCTGCAGGTATATAAGCTTACCAAATTCATCAAAACCAACCAGGCAACCTGTATCAACCTGCGTCCTGCCGTAAGAAAAGGACAGAAAGTGAAGAAGGGCGACTTCTTAACTGAAGGTTATGCAACGAAAGATGGAGAACTGGCATTGGGTCGTAACCTGCAGGTGGCATTCATGCCATGGAAGGGTTACAACTTTGAAGATGCGATTGTAATCAGTGAGAAAGTAGTACGTGAAGATTTGTTTACATCGATCCACATTGATGAATACGAACTGGAAGTACGTGATACCAAATTGGGTGAGGAAGAGCTGACGCCAGATATACCTAACGTATCGGAAGAAGCTACCAAAGACCTCGATGAGCATGGTATTATCCGTATTGGTGCCACCATTAAAGAAGGTGATATCCTGATCGGTAAAATCACGCCAAAAGGTGAATCAGATCCTACTCCGGAAGAGAAACTCTTACGTGCCATCTTTGGTGATAAAGCAGGTGATGCAAAAGATGCTTCACTGAAAGCACCAAATGGTACCGAAGGTGTGGTGATCGATAAGAAACTGTTCCAGCGCGCGAAGAAAGATAAGAATGGCAAGATCCGTGAGAAAGCGCTGTTGGAGAAAGTAGAAAAAGTACACCAGCAGAATACAGAATCTATCAAAGAATTGTTACTGGATAAACTGCAGACTTTGCTGAAAGACAAAGCATCTACAGGTGTAAGCAACAACTTTGGTGAAATGCTGATTGGTAAAGGTGCCAAGTTCAATCAAAAGAACCTTAGCACTATCGATTACCAGAATGTAAATCCATTGGGTTGGACTGGTGATACAAAAACCGATGATCAGATCAATACTTTATTGCACAACTACAGCATCCGTTACAATGAAGAACTCGGACGTTACAAGCGTGAGAAGTTCAACATTTCAATTGGTGATGAGTTACCTGCAGGTGTATTGAAACTGGCCAAAGTGTACCTCGCTGTAAAACGTAAGTTGAAAGTGGGTGATAAGATGGCGGGTCGTCACGGTAACAAAGGTATCGTTGCGAAAATCGTACGTGCAGAAGATATGCCGTTCATGGATGATGGTACACCGGTTGATATCGTACTGAATCCACTCGGGGTACCTTCAAGGATGAACCTGGGTCAGATTTATGAAACCATCTTAGGATGGACCGGTAAACGTCTGGGTGTGAAATTTGCAACGCCAATCTTTGATGGTGCAAGCACTGATGAGATTGAGCAATATTGTAAAGACGCCAGCATTCCAAGAAACGGACATACTTATCTGTTTGATGGTGAAACCGGAGAACGTTTCCACCAGAAAGCAACTGTGGGTGTAATCTATATGATTAAACTGCACCACATGGTTGATGATAAGATGCACGCACGTTCTATCGGACCATACAGTCTGATCACACAACAACCGTTGGGTGGTAAGGCGCAGTTTGGTGGACAGCGTTTTGGTGAGATGGAGGTTTGGGCGCTGGAAGCATATGGTGCAGCCAACATCCTGCAGGAATTGCTGACGCTGAAGTCTGATGATATCATCGGAAGGGCGAAGACCTATGAAGCCATCGTGAAGGGAGACAATATCCCGCGCGCAGGTGTACCCGAATCGTTCAATGTACTCGTACATGAACTGAGAGGGTTGGGTCTTGACTTGAAATTTGAATAAGAGAAATTAGCAGCTACTAGCTTCTGGCTACTAGCTGCTAGCTTTTTGCGAATACTAATCTTTTTTAAAATTTAAATACAGCTAGTAGCTAGCAGCTAATAGCTAGAAGCTTAAAAATATGGCCATTAAAAGAGACAATCGCCCCAGACCAACATTCTCCCAGATTACGATCAGCCTGGCATCGCCAGACAGTATCCTGGAAAGAAGTTTTGGCGAAGTACTAAAGCCTGAAACCATTAACTACCGTACTTACAAACCAGAACGCGACGGATTGTTCTGCGAAAGGATTTTCGGTCCAGTAAAGGATTACGAATGTGCCTGTGGTAAGTATAAGCGTATCCGTTACAAAGGCATCGTGTGCGACCGCTGCGGTGTGGAAGTAACAGAGAAAAAAGTTCGTCGTGAACGCATGGGACACATCAAACTGGTGGTTCCTGTAGTGCATATCTGGTATTTCAAAAGTTTACCTAATAAAATCGGTTATCTCTTAGGTATGAGTTCTAAGAAATTAGAGACCATCATCTATTATGAGCGATTTGTGGTTATTCAGGGTGGCGTAAAAGAAAACCTGAACATGGGTGATCTGCTGACGGAAGAAGAATACCTGGATATTCTGGACAATTTGCCAAAAGATAACCAGTACCTGCCCGATGATGATCCACAGAAATTCATCGCTAAAATGGGTGCTGAAGCAGTTCATGCATTGCTGGAAAGAATTGACCTTGATGGGTTAAGTTTCTCTCTGCGTAATGCTGCAGCTACTGAAACATCTCAGCAGCGTAAAGCAGATGCTTTAAAGCGTCTGAGCGTAGTGGAATCATTCCGCGATGCAAGCACAAGAATCACCAACCGTCCGGAGTGGATGGTAATGCAATACATTCCTGTTATTCCACCTGAACTGCGTCCGTTGGTTCCATTGGATGGTGGTCGTTTTGCGAGTTCAGATCTGAATGATCTGTACCGTCGTGTGATCATTCGTAATAACCGTCTGAAAAGATTGTTGGAAATTAAAGCACCGGAAGTGATCCTGCGTAACGAAAAACGTATGCTGCAGGAAGCCATCGATTCACTCTTCGATAACAGCCGTAAATCAAATGCGGTAAAAGCGGAAGGTGGACGTGCGCTGAAATCATTGTCAGATGTATTGAAAGGTAAACAAGGTCGTTTCCGTCAGAACCTCTTAGGTAAGCGTGTTGACTATTCTGGTCGTTCGGTTATCGTGGTAGGTCCTGAACTGAAAATGCATGAATGTGGTCTGCCAAAAGATATGGCGGCAGAACTGTTCAAACCATTTGTGATCCGCAAATTGATTGAAAGAGGTATCGTGAAAACAGTGAAGTCGGCCAAGAAACTGGTAGACCGTAAAGAAGCTGTAATCTGGGATATCCTTGAAAATATCCTGAAAGGACACCCTGTATTGTTAAACCGTGCCCCAACACTGCACCGTTTGTCGATCCAGGCCTTCCAGCCAAAATTAGTAGAAGGTAAAGCGATTCAACTTCACCCGCTCGTTACTTCAGCGTTCAACGCGGATTTCGATGGTGACCAGATGGCGGTACACGTTCCATTGAGCAATGCCGCAGTACTGGAAGCACAGTTGCTGATGCTTTCTTCACACAATATCCTTAACCCACAGAATGGTACACCTATCACCCTTCCTTCTCAGGACATGGTACTGGGTCTGTATTATATCACCAAGGGTAAGAAAACAACTGAAACAGAGATCGTAAGAGGAGAGGGTAAATCTTTCTATAGTATGGATGAAGTGATCATCGCTTATAATGAACAGCGAATAGATCTGCATGCCAATATTAAAGTGAAAGTAAATGTGCGCGAAAGCGGTAAACTGGTAAAAAAACTGATCGACACAACTGTTGGTCGTGTATTATTCAACCAGCATGTACCTGTTGAAGTGGGTTATATCAATGCATTGCTGACCAAGAAAAGCCTGAGAGAAATCATTGGTGATATCATTAAGATTACTGATGTGCCTAAGACGGCCAAGTTCCTCGATGATATCAAAACACTCGGTTTCCGTATGGCCTTCCGTGGTGGTTTGTCATTCAACGTGAACGACCTGATCGTTCCCGATATGAGGAATGAACTGCTGGAAAATGCAAAAGCAGAAGTAGAAGAAGTATGGGAAAACTATAACATGGGTCTGATCACCAATAACGAACGTTATAATCAGGTGATCGATATCTGGAGCCGTGTGGATACACGTATCACAGAAACCCTGATCCGCGAAATGCAGAATGATAAGCAAGGGTTTAACTCTGTTTACATGATGCTCGATTCAGGTGCCCGTGGTAGTAAAACGCAGGTAAAACAGCTGGTAGGTATTCGTGGTCTGATGGCGAAACCCCGTAAAAGTGGAAGTACAGGAAGTGAGGTAATTGAAAACCCGATCCTGTCGAACTTCAAAAGCGGTCTGAACGTATTGGATTACTTTATCTCTACCCACGGTGCGCGTAAAGGTCTGGCAGATACGGCCCTTAAAACAGCCGATGCCGGTTACCTGACCCGTCGTCTGGTAGACGTATCACAGGATGTGGTAATTTCTGAAGAAGATTGCGGCACATTACGTGGTATTGCTACAACAGCATTAAAAGATAATGAAGATGTGATCGAACCACTGGCCGACAGAATTGAAGGACGTACTTCATTACACAATGTCTATCATCCGGTAACAGAAGAGCTGATTATTGTTGCAGGTGAAGAAATATCGTCTGAAGATGCAAAAGCCATTGAAGATGCAGGTATTGAAACCGTAGAGATCCGCTCTGTACTCACTTGCGAAAGCAAACGTGGTGTGTGTGTGAAATGTTATGGTAAAAACCTGGCAACAGGTTATATCACGCAGAGAGGTGATGCAGTAGGTATCATCGCTGCACAGTCTATCGGTGAGCCTGGTACACAGCTTACACTGCGTACCTTCCACGTGGGTGGTGTTGCGGGTTCTGCATCAGTAGAATCTGGTCTGCCTGCTAAATTCGACGGTACTATCCAGTTCGATGGTCTGCGTACTGTAGATACACTGAACAATGATGGCGATAAAGTGAAACTCGTAATTGGTCGTACCGGTGAGGTAAGGATCATGGACGTGAAAAACGACCGTCTTATGATCACCAATAACGTACCTTATGGTGCAACGCTGAATGTGAAAGACGGACAGCAGGTGAAAAAGGGAGATATGATCTGTACATGGGATCCGTTCAATAACGTAATCGTTGCAGAACTGAATGGTACCATCAAATTTGAAAATGTACTCGATGGTATCACTTACCGCGATGAGGCCGATGAACAAACAGGTCACCGCGAAAAAGTGGTTATTGAAACCAAAGACAAAACCAAGATTCCTACCATTATCGTGGAAGGAAAAGAAATCAAACAATACAACCTGCCAGTAGGCTCACACATTGCTGTAGAAGAAGGCGATGAAGTGAAAGCCGGACAGGTGATGGTGAAGATTCCACGTATCCTCGGTAAGCTGAGAGATATCACAGGGGGTCTGCCTCGTGTAACTGAGTTGTTTGAAGCACGTAACCCGGGTAATCCTGCAATCGTGTGTGAGATTGATGGTGTGGTAGCATTTGGTAACGTAAAACGTGGTAACAGAGAAATCATCGTAGAATCGAAAGACGGTATGGTGAAAAAATACCTGGTTCCATTGACCCGCCAGATCCTGGTACAGGATGGCGACTTTGTGAAAGCAGGAACGCCAATGTCTGACGGACAAATTGCACCTGCAGATATCCTTGCTATTAAAGGTCCATTCGCCGTACAGGAGTACGTAGTGAATGAGATCCAGGAAGTATATCGTTTACAGGGTGTAAAAATCAACGACAAACACATTGAAGTGATTGTACGTCAGATGATGAAGAAAGTAGAAATCGTAGATGCAGGTGATACTAAATTTTTGGAGGAGGACCTGGAAGATCGCTTCGACTTTATTGAAGAGAACGACAGGATCTATGACAAGAAAGTAGTAACCGATGCAGGTGAAAGCGCTAAGCTGAAAGCGGGTCAGATCATCACCCTGCGTGAGTTGAGAGAAGAAAACTCAATCCTCCGCAGAGCCGATAAGAAACTTGTTGATGTACGTGACGCCAAACCTGCTACTGCAACACCTGTATTACTGGGTATTACCAAGGCTTCATTGGGCGTACAGAGCTGGATTTCAGCCGCGTCGTTCCAGGAAACAACCAAGGTATTGAGCCAGGCTGCTATACAGGGTAAGACCGATGCAATGCTGGGTCTGAAAGAGAATGTGATTACTGGTCACCTCATCCCTGCAGGTTCAGGACAGAAAGAGTTCGAGAACATGATCGTTGGTAGCAAGGAAGAATACGAGGTACTAGCAACCACCCGCGAAGCGATGAGCTTTGACGATGACGAGTAAGATTCCGAAAGGAAAGTATATAAATGTTAAAGTAGGAAGTGAAAACTTCCTACTTTTTTTCAGGTACCCATTGAGTTACTTATACAGGGTTTTTGTATTCTGATATTTATTGTTAATCTTGTCATCCCGGAAAAAAACGGGAACAAAAGCGTTTAATTTTATTACCTAAAAATCAGTTCATGAAATAAGCCAGCCCAGTTGTTGATACCAACTTAATTGTCTGCAGGCGAATTCCATATGGCTAAAACCAATAAAAATCGACACATGAAAAATTTTACGATCGGGTTAAATATTGCTTTAGTGATTGCAGTGGCTGTGTTATTTTACCTTCAGTTTTCTTCGGGTGGAAATGGTAAGCCAGGTGTGGTAAGTGGAACTAAAGAAGTACCACAGGGTAATTTTAAGATCGCATATTTTGAGATTGATTCTATTGAGGCGCATTTTACTTATTACAAAGAAGTAAGTAATTCCATTCAGGCCAAAGCCCAGGAAAACGGCAAACAACTGAACCAGTTAAAAGAAGCTTTTGCTGCCAAATACCAGGACCTGCAGCGTTCTGCGCAAACCATGACTCAGGCCGAAGTTAACAGCAAGCAGCAGGAACTGATGCAGATGGAGAAAACCTATAACAGCAAGGAGCAGATGATGAATAATGAAATGCAGGATGAGAGCATGAAAAAGATGCTCGATGTGCGCCAGAAAATAAGTGATTACCTGAAAGAATACAATACCTCAAAAGGATATGCTTTTATTGTAGGAAATAACTCAGAGTCGCTGGCATTCTACTATAAAGATTCAGCTTATGATATTACAACAGATGTAATTAAAGGGTTGAATGAGAAGTATAAGAAGAAGCAGTAGGAAGAAAGTTGCTAGCCGTTAGCTACTAGCTGCTAGCTTTTTGGAGGAAATATCTGAAACGCGTGGACTTTGGTTCATGCGTTTTTTGTTTGTGGGGTAAGTATGTACTGTAAGGAAAGGTTTTAACGTAGGTTGGAAAACGAATGGCAGTATCTAAAATTATCCGCTTCTAAACGGATTTTATCCAAATTGATCCCTTGCAAATTAACACTGCCCGTAATACCTGATGTTGCGGAATTCATCACGATCTCTTGCAGCCTGACACTTGTTCCCTGAATCTTTTTTTCCTTATCTTGAACTCCTAACTACGCAACCATATGAGTAATACGAACCCTTCGTTTAAACCCACCCTGAGTTTATTTGATGCCACCATGATTGTTGCAGGTGGTATGATAGGATCGGGTATTTTTATTGTAAGTGCAGATATCACCAGAAATGTGGGTAGTGCCGGATGGCTCGTGCTGGTTTGGCTGATTACAGGTTTTATGACGATTACTGCAGCCGTTAGTTATGGTGAGTTGAGCGCTATGTACCCTAAAGCCGGCGGACAATATGTGTACCTCAAAGAAGCATATAATTCGCTTGTGGGCTTTCTATTTGGGTGGAGCTTTTTCTCTGTAATACAAACAGCTACCATCGCTGCTGTAGGTGTAGCATTCAGCAGGTTTACCGCTTACCTGATACCTTCTGTGAGCGAACAAAATATTATTGCCGATCTGGGTTTTATAAAAATATCGGCGGCCCAGTTACTGGCCATTGCCATGATTGCTTTTCTCACTTATACCAATACCCGTGGCGTAAAGGGAGGTAAGATTATCCAGAGTACATTTACGGTCACCAAACTGGTATCCTTATTCGGATTGATTGTATTTGGATTCTTGTTGGCTAAACAAAGTTTCTGGTCGGAGAATTGGCAAACAGGATTATCGGCCATGCAGGATATGGGTAGTAAAGATGCAGGTGGAGCCTTACAAGCCACAGGTTGGAAACCTATATCGGGCGCGGTATTAATTGGCGCTGTAGCCGCTGCCATGGTAGGCTCTATTTTCAGCAGCGACTCCTGGAACAACGTAACGTTTATTGCAGGCGAAATCAAAAACCCGCAACGTAATATTGGACTAAGTCTCTTCCTGGGTACACTGATTGTAACATTGATTTATATTACTGCTAACCTCATGTACCTGCATGTATTGCCATTACAATCTATTGCATTTGCTGAAAACGACAGGGTAGCGGTAACTGCTGCCAACCAGATATTTGGTAACGCAGGCACCATTGTAATTGCCGTGATGATCATGATCTCCACTTTTGGTTGCAACAATGGTCTTATCCTGGCTGGCGCCCGTGTATATTATACCATGGCACAGGATGGCTTATTCTTTAAAAAGACAGCAGAACTCAATAAGAATGCTGTTCCGGCCTATGCGTTATGGATACAATGTCTGGTAGCATCACTCTTGTGTTTGAGTGGTAAATATGGCGACCTGTTAACGATGGTATCTTTTGTGGTAGTGATATTCTACGTACTCACCATCATCGGTATTTTTATACTCCGTAAAAAACAACCTGATCTGCCCAGACCTTACAAAGCATTCGGTTATCCGGTATTACCCATCATCTATATCATTCTGGCCTCATTGTTTTGTGTGGGCCTGGTATGGTCTTCGCCTACTTATTCACTTTGGGGACTAGCCATTACGCTGATTGGTATTCCTTTGTATTATCTTGCAGTCCGAAATAAGAAACAGGAAGCCTGATGAACTTTGAACAGCTTTTTGCAGATTTTAGCAATACACGTGTTGCCATTCTCGGTGATGTAATGCTTGATACCTATTGGTGGGGTTCGGTAGACCGTATCTCACCCGAAGCACCTGTACCCGTTGTGGCACTGAAACGAAAAGAACTGCGTGTGGGTGGTGCAGCCAATGTGGCCCTCAATACAGCTTCGCTGGGTGCAAAAACAACCATGATCGCTGTGATAGGAGCAGATGCTGATGGCGAACAACTGATACAGTTATTACAGGAGAAAAATATCGATACACAATACATCAAAAAAGCCACCAACAGGGTAACCACAAATAAAACACGTGTCATGAGCCGTAATCAGCAAATGATGCGTCTTGATGCAGAAATTACCACTGATATTGATACGGAAACAGAAAACATATTACTGGAACAGGTAAAGCTTTGTATCGAAATACAAAAGCCACAGGTACTGATACTCGAGGATTATAATAAAGGTGTACTCACACCACGGATTATAAAAGAAGTGATTGCTCTGTGCAAAGCAAAAAATATAATTACAGCGGTTGATCCAAAGAAAAAAAATTTTCTGGCCTACCACGGAGTAACCATATTTAAACCCAACCTGAAAGAAGTAAAAGAAGGGTTAAATTTATTAACAGATACTATTGATCTCTCATCCCTCAAACAGATTCACGAAACGTTACAACAGCATTTGCAACACCATATTTCTTTGATTACACTGTCTGAAAAGGGAGTATTTTATCAGGACGAAACAGCACATAGAATTATACCTACACATATTCGCAATATAGCCGACGTAAGTGGTGCGGGCGATACGGTTATTGCAGTTACTTCATTATGTTATGCGGTAACGAAAGACATGCACCTGGCAGCTGAAATGGCCAATATTGCAGGCGGACTTGTTTGCGAAGAAGTAGGTACAGCAGCTATTAATAAGGAAAGACTGTTGCAGGAATGTGAACTGCTGCTTGGAGAATGAGGTGTTGGGTGAGAAGTGAGTTGTTTTTTTTACAGACCACTTACTGTTCACTATTCACCATTTTCCTCCGTTCATTAAACCATATCTAACGTTTCTTTGAAACAATTCGATATTCTCCCTTTTCTAAATGTCTAATTTCGGGTGCTTTAACATTGAACTATGACAGAGAATTTCACCATTGTGGTACACGGCGGGGCGGGAACTATTTTGAAAGAAGACATGACCCCGGAACTTGAGCAGGCATACCAGACGGGATTGCAACAGGCTTTAGACATAAGTTATGCAGTACTCGAACAGGGAGGAACGGCTGTTAATGCGGTAAAAGCAGCCATAGTTGTGTTGGAAGACAATGTTCTCTTTAATGCCGGGCGTGGTTCAGTATTCACAAAAAAGGGGTTACAGGAAATGGATGCGGCTATTATGGATGGCTCAACACTTGCAGCCGGTGCTGTTGCAGCCATCAGGAATGTAAGAAACCCGATAGAACTGGCTACAGAAGTAATGCGTAACAGTAACCATGTATTCCTGAGCGGTAAAGGGGCCAATGATTTTGCCATTAAACAGGGTATAAAACTGGAGCCCGATGAATACTTTTTCTCCCAGTTCAGATACGACCAGTGGAAAGCCATCCGCGATTCAGATAATTATTCACTTGATCATACCAATCATCACCTGGAAGAACTGATGCGGGATAAAAAATTTGGTACGGTAGGAGCCGTAGCCTGCGATACAAAAGGAAATATTGCGGGTGCAACCTCTACTGGCGGAATGACCAATAAGAAATATGGACGTATTGGTGATAGTCCACTGATTGGAAGTGGTACCTACGCCAATAATAAAACCTGTGCCATCAGTTGTACCGGACATGGCGAAATGTTTATCAGAACCGTGGCAGCTTACGATGTGAGTTGCCTGATGGAATACAGAGGACTGAGTTTGCAGGAAGCGATGGAAGTAGTGGTGCACGATAAACTCATGAAGCTGGAAGGAGAAGGTGGTATGATTGGTGTTGATGCAGAAGGTAATGCCGCTATGGTTTTTAACAGTGCCGGAATGTACCGTGGTATGAAAAATAGTAAGGGAAGAAGTGGAGTTTTTATTTACAAATAATTATATTTGATTAGAACTGATACACATGAGAAAAGGAGGGGGCTGCTTTTGTAGCTCCCTTTTTTTAGATCAACTATTATGCAAAAAATTGCTGTTATCGTAGCCGGCGGAACCGGTCAGAGAATGGGGGCCACCATACCCAAACAATTCCTGCTACTGAACGGGAAACCATTGTTGCATCATACCCTTCAACGTTTCCTCGAAACATGGACTGATCTAGAAATAATCCTTGTATTACCAGAAGAGCATATTAAAGCAGGTAATGAAATAATAATGGATTTGCAGGCGACCGAAAGAGTTAAAATTACAAGAGGAGGCGATAGCCGTTTTCAGTCTGTAAAGAATGGGCTGTTACTGGTAAAAGAACCTGCAGTGGTATTTGTTCATGACGGTGTTCGATGTCTTGTCAGCCATGATCTTATTAAACGGTGTTATCAGCAAACATTGAATAAAGGCAGTGCTATTCCTGCAGTAGCAGCAACAGACAGTATACGGATTGTCAACGGCCAGCAGCACCAGGTAATTGATCGTAACCAGGTACGTATTATACAGACACCACAAACTTTTTTGAGTGAATTATTACTTCCTGCATTTGACAGACCTTTTGAAGAAAAATTTACAGATGAAGCAACAGTAGTAGAAGCCTCAGGAAAAGAAGTATACCTCATAGAAGGAGAGTTTACCAATATAAAAATTACCAGACCCGCAGACCTGATTATTGCCGAGCAGGTTATTGCCTCTCAGGGAATACTTTAAACTCCTCTCAGCAAATTTCTCTTGTAGTGAAAATAAGGCTGGATATGTCCGCCGAATTTTTTATTGAAAGTGCTCACGCCTTCAAGCTCCGACCCTTCAAAATCAAATAATAAATCCTGACCGGCAAACTCCTGCAAGACCTGATTGATGAGTTTGTGATTACTATGTTGTGTTCTTCCTTCCGGAGTAACTGTATTAAAAAGATGGTAGATTCTTTTCTTGTCTTTTAACAGCAAAACATTAGATAGCATGATTCCTCGATGATTGCGCACCGATCTGACGATACAGTCGCTGCGGTTGGCCAGCTGCTTACACAATACCGAAAACCTCAAAAAATCATCTTCACTAACATGTGGCATACGTGCAGCATAGTATTCACGGTAAGATTCAATAGCAGGCAGAAAATTGTCGTCTCTGCTGTATAAAAGACCCTGACTGTTTTTTTGAAGTATTTGTTTCAGATCGTTGCTGTACCGGGCTTGTATGGCTTCAAAACCATTTTTGAGATTGATGATGAAATTGGTTTTATTTTTCGACTGTAACGCAGAAGCCAGTTGATGATTACTGAAGTTCAGGTGAAGGTCGCCATACCATGCAAATTGACGGATAGCTCTTGCCAGTGTATCGTGATTTACTGCATCCAGGTTGCCCATTATGCCCAGTTGCTGCATAAAAGGGGGCGTATAATAATACCTGAATCCATACTTCTTTCTCCAGGGTAAAGCCATTACAGCTTCATAATTTCCCACAACAATACCATGCCAGTGATCGCAGATGCTGTCTAAGTAATCATATTGTCCATAAATAAGGCCATTGAGATGGTTGTGTACACAATCATCCCATTTAACCTGCTCTATAAGATGGGGGGGTAATATCAGTATTTTATTGTTCAAAAACTATTGATTGATACGGGTCCATACTTCTGTTCTGCCCAGTAAGGAAACGCCAATATAACCTCTTACACTCAATGTTCTGTCATCTTTTAAACGTAAAAAACATTTATACTCCTTGCCATTTTGCGGATCATATATTCTGCCACTGTTCCATTCATTATCATCAAACACAAAATCACGAAGTATAACAGCGCCAATAAGCGGTTTGGTTTTTAAAGCGGCATTTGGGTTTTTGGAATCAACGCGCGGGTTGCCTTTTTCATCGTTGGGCTCTTTTAACCAAACCAGTTTGCCATAAAATTTATTACCCTGTTTATAAATTTGTATATGACCCTTACCGGAAGCATTCAGCCAGGTGCCAATGATGGCGTCCGGGTTTTCTTTGTCTTTCCCAAAAACAGTAGCCACCAGCAGAAAACAAATACTAACCAGGTTACTCTTCAGTATCTTGTACATAAGATTTATATTTATGGGTGGAGATAAATTTTTCCTTCTTTCATCACCAATACTATTTTCCTCATTACACTAATATCTTCCAAAGGATTTCCGTCAACCGCAATCATATCTGCCAGTAAACCTTTTTGCAGCCGGCCGATTTTATCACCAATACCAAACACCTTAGCATTAATGGAGGTGGCAGATTTAATGACATCAACAGGTTTCATGCCATATTCAACCATCAGTTCCATTTCCCGAACATTATCACCATGAGTAAATACACCCACATCACCGCCAAAACAGATGGTGACAGATTTCTGTAATGCAAGTTGAAAACTTTTTTTCTTTGCAGCTATACGGTCAGTTGGAGGCATGATTCCTTTTTTCCAGCCATCATAAGTAGCGGTAGCTTCTGTTGCACCAAGAGTAGCACAGAGTGCCACATTGTTTCTTAGCATTAAATCAAATACTTCATGATTGCCATAGTCTCCATGTTCAATAGTGCTTACGCGGGCCAATGCAGCTCTTTTCATTCCTTCAATGTTACTGGCATGCGCTACCACCTGTTTGCCTGCACTCGCACTAACTTCAACTGCTTTACGCAATTCCTCAAGTGTAAAAGTAGGGGCAGGTGTATTGTCGGGGCCCCATCGGTAATCGGCATATACTTTTATCAGATCAGCACCATTGCCCATTTGTTGCCTGATTTCTTTTGTAAGCCCTTCCACACCATCTGCTTCTGCCGCACCTTTTATAACCTGGTGATTCAGGTTGCCTAATTTCGGACCATAACTACCGGTGGCTACTATTGCCCTGGTAGCAATCAACATTCTGGGGCCGGGGATAATACCTTTTTCAATAGCTGTTTTTAATCCCACATCAGCGTAACCTGCTCCTTCGGTACCTAAATCTCGCACAGTGGTAAACCCTGCCATTAAAGTAGAACGGGCATGAACAACGGCCCTTGCAACCCTTTCGGCATCAGATTCATCCATTACCTGTTTGTCCCATTTCGTTTCATTGTAAGGATGAAGCAACAGGTGAGAATGCCCTTCTATCAATCCGGGTAATAATGTCTTTCCTTTCAGGTCAAAAGTTTTATACGGGGAATGCGTTGGCAGACCCGAAAGCGGGCCTACGGCTACAATTTTCTGCCCCTGGACCCAAATGCCCCATCCGGTATGCATTTGCTCACCATCAAACAAATGGTCGGCTTTAATGAGTAAAAAACTATCGGTTGTTTGTGTTGCTGATACAGAGAGGCTTGCGCTGAGCAGGATAAAAATCAGAAAATGGCGAAATATGACCACAGGACTTGGTTTTTCCTGAAAATAACAAACTATGATGGAAAAAAAATTTGTTTGTATTACCCAACTACCCCATTTTTGCAACACAATGAAAAGAACAATCAACAGTCAGTGGTGGTGGCATTCAAACTCCGATCGGGGATTGTAATGGCATAGCCAGTACTGTATGAATCATATTCAGAAACCCCGACAGACATTGTCGGGGTTTTTTGTTAGTATAATACCGGGTTCAAAAAAGAAACATGAAAAAGATCCAGATTCAGACGAGCGTTAAAAAATTACTGGCTGATGTGTATACGCCGGTAGGGATTTACCTACGTATACGCGACAGGTTTCGTGATACGGTTTTACTCGAAAGTACCGATCACCATGCAGCAGAGAACAGTTATTCCTTTATCTGTATCAATGCCATCGCCGGTGTTGAAATACGTTCGGCAGAAACAATGGAAATTAAATTGCCTGCCCAGCAACCTGAAAAACTGTCGATCAGTGATAAGTCAACAGTACCTGTTCAGTTGTGGAATTTTATGCAGCGCTTTGAAATACAACCTGCACCAGAAAAAGAAGCTGCTTTTGCACAGGGACTCTTTGGGTACAGTTGTTTTGATGCAGTTGGTTTTTTTGATACCATTCAGTTAAAAAAACCGGTATCAGCAGATTCGGCCATACCATTAATGCGTTATCGTTTATACCAGTATGTGATTGTATTCAATCATTTTAAGGATGAATTATTTATTTGTGAGAACAGGATCAGTGGTATTGAGTCTGAATTGGCAATGGTAGAGTCGCTGATCAGAAGTAAAGATGTACCTGTATATCCTTTCAAAGCCAGAGGAGTAGAAACATCCAATATGACTGATGAAGACTACCGGTCAATGGTACAGAAAGGAATTCAAAGTTGTCTTCGTGGCGACGTGTTTCAGATTGTATTAAGTAGACGTTTCCAGCAATCATTTACGGGTGATGAATTTAATGTGTACAGGGCATTAAGAACAGTGAATCCTTCACCTTATTTATTCTTTTTTGATTATGGAGAATATAAACTGATGGGGTCATCACCAGAAGCTCAATTGATAATACAGGGAGGCAAGGCAATTGTTCACCCGATTGCAGGTACATTTAAAAGAACCGGCGATGATGAGGTAGATCAGCAAATGGCAGCCAAACTATTAGATGATGCCAAAGAAAATGCAGAACATGTAATGCTGGTGGATCTTGCCCGCAATGACCTTAGCAGGGCCTGTTCCGATGTGCAAGTAAGTCATTACAGACAGGTGCAATATTATAGTCATGTTATTCATCTGGTGAGTGAAGTTATGGGCAAAGTTCCTGCCGGGCATAACCCTTTTGCTATTCTGGCACAAACTTTTCCAGCTGGAACATTGAGTGGTGCTCCCAAATTCAAGGCAATGGAGTTGATTGATGGTTATGAGCCAACAGCAAGAAGTTATTACGGCGGCGCCATTGGATTTATGGGTTTTGATGGCAGTTGCAATCATGCCATCATGATCCGTTCATTTCTCAGTAGAAACAATACACTCTATTATCAGGCAGGTGCAGGTGTTGTAGCAGCATCAAATCCAGAAAGTGAATTGCAGGAAGTAAACAATAAACTGAATGCCCTCAAAGTAGCGATCGGAATTGCTCAAAGCATTGTATAAAAGCAGTGTAAAAGCACTGTAAAAAGTTAAATCAAAAATCAGAGACCCCGAAAAGTATCTTAAGACAGAAAATCAAACTTAATGAACATCCTTGTTTTCGATAATTACGATTCATTTACTTATAACCTGGTTCACCTGGTAGAGAAGATTATTCATACAAAGGTAACCGTGAGAAGAAATGATCAGGTAACGCTGGAAGAAGTGAACGCTTTCGATAAAATTATTTTATCGCCAGGTCCGGGAGTACCTGCGGAGGCAGGATTATTATTGCCATTGATTAAAGCATATGCCCCGGTAAAATCAATCCTGGGGGTTTGTCTGGGTCACCAGGCAATAGGAGAAACATTCGGAGGCAAACTGCTAAACCTTACTACAGTTTATCATGGCGTGGCAACCCCCATTCAGTTACAGACTGCAAAGCGCCAACCAAAGGCTAATGATGTTTTTCAGGGTTTTGACAAAGAACTGATTGTGGGCAGGTACCATAGCTGGGTTATTAGTGAAGAAGATTTCCCGGCTGAACTGGAGGTTACGGCAAGAGATGAACACAATTATATCATGGCATTACAACATAAAAACTATGATGTACAGGGAGTACAATTTCATCCTGAAAGTGTATTAACACCTGACGGAGAAAAAATATTACGCAACTGGCTAAAGAGCTAATTAATAGGGAGTATCGGTTACAAAATGACAAATAGCAGATATGAAAAAATTATTACAATATTTATTCGAACATAAAACACTGAGCCGTGAGAAAGCAAGAGAAGTGTTGTTGCAGATGTCTGGCGGACAATTCAATGAATCGGAGATTGCATCATTTATTACGGTATTCCTGATGCGGAGCATTACCATTGAGGAATTACATGGATTCAGAGACGCATTACTGGAACTGTCTGTGAAAGTAGATATGAACGGACATGAAGTAATGGATATTGTTGGAACCGGAGGAGATGGCAAAAACACATTCAATATTTCAACCCTGTCCTGTTTTATTGTAGCAGGCGCGGGTCAGCAGGTGGCCAAGCATGGTAATTATGGAGCATCATCGGTAAGCGGGGCGTCGAATGTAATGGAACAGCTTGGGTACAGGTTCAAGAATAATACTGATGAACTAAAAAAAGAACTGGATGCGGCCAATATCTGTTTTCTTCATGCACCATTGTTTCACCCGGCATTAAAAGTAGTGGGCCCAATACGTAAAAATCTTGGTGTCCGCACTTTTTTTAATATGCTGGGGCCGATGGTAAACCCCGCAACACCAGCATACCAGTTGGTAGGTGTATATAACCTTGAAATGGCCCGTATTTATAATTATCTCCTTCAGGAAACAGGAAATGCATTTACCATCATTCACAGTCTTGACGGGTATGATGAAATATCATTGACGAACGATACCAAAGTAATAACCAATACCGGAGAAAGAATCATGACACCGGAGCAACTGGGTAAGCGAATGGTGACAGCAGAAGATATTTATGGAGGTAATACAGTAGAAGAAGCAGCAAAATTATTTACACGTATCATAAAAGGAGAAGGAAGCTGGGCACAGAACGCTGTAGTGTTGGCCAATGCTGCTATGGCCCTTTATTGTACCGGTAAATATAATAGCTATGAAACTGCCTATTCAGCCGCTGTAGAAAGTCTTGAAACCAGGAAAGCATTCAAGGCACTGGAAAAATTAATCAACCTGCAATAAAATGAATATACTCGATACCATTGTTGCACAGAAAAGAAAAGAAGTAGAGGAGCGAAAGCTAACCACACCATTACACATATTGGAGCAACAACCTTATTTTGTAAGACCGGTTTTTTCACTCACCGGTTTCCTCGCAGATGATACTAAAACAGGTATTATTGCAGAATACAAGAGAAAATCGCCTTCAAAAGGTATTATCAATGCCAATGCTTCAGTGGAAGAAGTTACCAGTGCTTATGCACAATATGCAGCCGGAATATCGGTACTAACAGATACTGAATTCTTTGGAGGTACGACAGCCGATCTGGAGAAAGCCCGGTTCAATAATATTCCTATTCTCAGAAAAGATTTTATGATTGATGAATACCAGGTTTATGAAGCCAAGGCAATGGGGGCAGATGTGATACTGCTGATAGCTGCCTGTTTAAATCCTCATGAAGTAAACGAATTGGGCGCCTGTGCCAAAGGGCTGGGTATGGAAGTATTACTGGAAATTCATAATGAAGAAGAGTTGGGGCATATCAGCGATATGGTAGACATGGTGGGAGTCAACAATCGCAACCTGAAAACCTTTGAAGTAGACATTCAGACCTCATTACACTTGATTGATCATATTCCTGCGGGAAAACCAGCCATAGCAGAAAGTGGTATCAGTAATGTGGATACAATCGTAACTTTACGGAATGCCGGGTTCTCGGGCTTTCTCATCGGAGAAAACTTTATGAAAGAATCAAAACCTTCGATTGCTTTTGCTGATTTTATACATCAACTAAAAGCAAAATAACATGAGAATTAAGGTCTGTGGTATGACCAATACCGAACAAGTAATGCAATTGGATGCACTGGGAGTTGAATTTGCGGGTTTTATATTTTACCCCAAATCGCCCAGATATGTATTCAGGCATATGCCAAGACCCGAAATAAAAAAAATAAAAGGACAACATATTAATAAAGTGGGTGTTTTTGTGAACGCTCCTGTGGAAGAATTGTTACAGGCCGTAGATGATTGCGGATTACACCTGGTTCAGCTACATGGAGATGAAACACCCAAGTATTGTGAAAAAGTGGCAGACTATGTAGGTGTGATCAAGGCATTCAGGCTGCGTGAGGATGATCAGGTATTATGGAAAATAAAAGACTATCAGGAAATAGCGGATATGTTTTTGTTTGATACCGACGGGACGGGCTATGGAGGAACAGGTAAGAAATTTAATTGGTCTATGCTGAAGGGAATTAACATCAACAAACCCTTTTTTCTGAGTGGTGGAATTGGTCCGGATGATGTGGAAGAACTGACAGGTTTTGCCAAAGATCCGGTAGCAAAAGATCTTTTTTCCATTGATGTAAACAGCAAATTTGAAACCATACCGGGTTTGAAAGACATGCAGGCAGTAGAGAAATTTATAAAGGCAATAAAACAATTTTAATGAAGGCATAGTATTATGCCCAAAACAATAATCAATGGCAACTACTTATCAGCAACCGGATGTGCAGGGCTATTACGGACAGTTTGGAGGGGCTTATATCCCCGAAATGTTACACCGTAATGTGACAGAATTAAGGGAACAATACCTTGCCATAATGAATGACCCGGATTTTAAAGCCGAGTTTGAAACATTATTGAAAGATTATGTAGGCAGACCAACACCTTTGTTTCATGCAGAAAGACTTAGTAAAGAAACCGGGGCTACAATTTTTTTGAAGAGAGAAGATCTTTGTCATACCGGTGCACACAAAATCAATAATACCATTGGTCAGATATTATTGGCTAAGCGATTGGGCAAAACAAGGATCATAGCTGAAACTGGTGCAGGGCAGCATGGGGTGGCAACTGCTACTGTTTGTGCTTTAAAAGGAATTCAGTGTATTGTTTACATGGGCGAGAAAGATATTGAACGTCAGGCACCCAATGTAGCTAGAATGAAAATGCTGGGGGCAACAGTAGTGCCGGCAAAAAGTGGTAGTAAAACCCTGAAAGATGCCACTAATGAAGCGATCCGCGACTGGATCAATAACCCGAACGATACACATTATATTATCGGCAGTGTAGTAGGCCCGCATCCATACCCCGATATGGTAGCGAAATTTCAAAGTGTCATCAGTAAGGAAACGCGGATACAGTTAAAAGAAAAAACAGGAACAGAGCTGCCAACACATGTGATAGCCTGTGTAGGTGGTGGCAGCAATGCTGCTGGTGCATTTTATCATTTTTTGGATGAGCCAACTGTACAACTGGTGGCAGTGGAAGCTGCAGGTCATGGCGTACATAGTGGAATGAGTGCGGCCACAACTCAGTTAGGTAAGCCTGGTATTTTACATGGCAGTAAGAGTTTGCTGATGCAGACTGAAGACGGACAGGTAATAGAACCACATAGCATTTCAGCAGGGTTGGATTATCCCGGTATTGGCCCTTTACATGCCTATCTGTTTGAAAGTGGTAGAGGCTTGTTTTTAAGTGCTACTGATGAAGAAGCCCTGGAAGCTGCTTTTCATGTGAGTAAAACAGAAGGTATTATTCCGGCACTGGAAACGGCACATGCTTTTGCTGTACTCGATAAATTAAATTTAAAAAACACAGACAGGATAGTGATTTGTTTGAGTGGTAGAGGTGATAAGGACCTGGCAACTTATATGCAACATTTATAAAATTCGTTAACAGCCAATGAGCAGGATACAGCATTTATTCAAGCAAAAAAAAGAAAGGGTACTGAATGTGTATTGCACAGCAGGTTATCCGCAGTTGAATGATACAATCAATATCATATTGGCTCTTGAAGAGAGCGGAGCCGATTTAATAGAACTTGGGATGCCCTATAGCGACCCGCTGGCCGACGGGCCTGTAATACAGGCAAGTAGTACCATTGCTTTGCAAAATGGAATGGGAATAACAGTACTGTTTGAACAATTAAAAGAACTGCGCGCTAAAACAAATATTCCCCTGCTACTGATGGGCTATATGAATCCTGTATTACAGTATGGGTTTGAGAATTTTTGCAGAGAAGCTGCTGCTGTTGGAGTAGATGGTCTGATATTACCCGACCTTCCAGAATATGAATATGAAACCGTTTACGGAGCGATCATTAAAAAGTATGGGCTTGATTTTATTTTCCTTGTTACACCTGAAACAAGCCAGGAGCGGATAAAAAAACTGGATACATTAAGCACAGGTTTCTTATACGCAGTAAGTTCATCGGCTACCACGGGAAATGATAAAGATTTCAGTCTTGTAGAAACTTATCTGGAAAAACTCAGAGGGCTTCAATTGCAAAATCCGGTACTGGTTGGTTTTGGAATTAAAGACAAAACAACATTTGAAGCAGCCTGTAAATATGCCAATGGCGCCATCATTGGATCGGCTTATATCAAAGCACTGGAACAGGGTACAGATATTCGTACTACAACAAAACAATTCCTGGAACAGGTATTAAAATAAGATATGAACCTGGTAATCATAAAATACAATGCGGGAAACATACAGTCGGTTCGTTATGCATTGGAACGGATTGGTGCCACCGCAACAGTTACAGACGATCATGAGATGATTGCATCTGCCGATAAAGTAATTTTTCCCGGTGTGGGTGAAGCAAGTACAGCTATGCACTATCTCAGGGAAAGAAAACTCGATCAGCTTATAATAGGTTTGCAGCAACCTGTATTGGGTATTTGCCTGGGTATGCAGCTAATGTGCAGACATTCGGAAGAGAATGACACCACCTGTCTGAATATTTTTGATGAAGCAGTAAAACAATTTAAACCACAACAAGGTACAGGCTTAAAAGTGCCGCAAATTGGATGGAATACAATTTCAGATGTAAAAACACCCTTGTTTAATATGGTGCCGGAAAACAGTTATTGCTATTTTGTACACGGCTATTATGCAGCAAAAGGTGAGCATACGATTGCTACTACCGACTATATTCAACCCTATAGCTCAGCCTTACACCGGGATAATTTTTATGGTGTTCAATTTCATCCGGAGAAAAGTGCAGTGGTAGGAGAAAAAATATTGACTAATTTTTTAAAGCTCTGATTAAATCAAAATGGTAATTATTCCGGCAATAGATATTATTGATGGCAAATGTGTTCGCCTCACAGAGGGAGACTATAGCCAGAAAACAGTGTACAATGAAAATCCGCTGGAAGTAGCTTTGCAGTTCGAGGATGCGGGGCTGAAAAGATTGCATTTGGTTGATTTAGATGGCGCTAAAGCAGGTGCAGTAAAAAACTGGAAAGTATTAGAGCAACTAACAAGCAAAACATCTTTAATCCTCGACTTTGGAGGAGGTATAAAAAAAGAAGAAGACCTGACTGTTGTGTTCAATTCAGGAGCAGCTTATGCAACTATCGGCAGTCTTGCTGTGAAGCAGGAAAACGTTTTTATTGAGTGGATGCAAAAATATGGTGCCGATAAATTTCTTTTAGGTGCTGATGTAAAAGATGAGAAAATCGCTGTGTCGGGCTGGTTAGAGACAACTGATGTATGGATTTATGATTTTATAGAAAAATACATAGGGCTTGGTATACAACAACTGTTTTGTACCGACGTAAGTAAAGATGGTAAACTGGAAGGGCCTTCTGTTGTTTTATATAAACAGATCCTTGAAAAGTTTCCATCACTTCATTTTATCGCAAGTGGAGGTGTGAGTAGTATGAGTGATCTTGAAGTATTGCGTGAAGCAGGCTGCTCAGGTGCCATCGTAGGTAAAGCCATCTATGAAAACAGGATCAGTTTAAAAGAATTATCAAAGTTCAACAGATAAAAATAATTAAATGACTCTGCGAAGCCTCTGCTTCCTCTCGTTCTCTGCGGTGGGGTTCCTCACGTCATCCTGACGAAGGAAGGGACCGCAGAGAACATGAGATAACAAAGTTTACGCATAGGAGTAAGAAATTAGTTTATAAGATGCTGACAAAAAGAATTATACCATGTCTCGATATTAAAGATGGCCGCACAGTAAAAGGCATCAACTTTGAAAATATCCGTGATGCCGGTGATCCTGTTGAGCTCGGAGCTTTGTATGCTAAAACAGGGGCCGATGAACTGGTTTTTCTTGATATAACTGCTACCAATGAAAAACGAAAAACATTGAGTGAACTGGTGAACCGTATCTCTCAGAATATCAATATCCCGTTTACTGTTGGAGGAGGTATCAGTAGTGTGGAAGATGTACAGGTACTGCTGCAGCATGGTGCTGATAAAATATCTGTTAATACAGCTGCCTATAAAAATCCGCAATTGATTGCAGATCTCTCAAAAGAATTCGGTTCACAGTGTGTAGTACTGGCGATTGACACTAAACAGGAAACAGATGGTCAATGGTATGTATACCTGAATGGGGGCAGGGTAAAAACAGATACCTTATGCACAGATTGGGCGAGACAGGCCGTTGATCTGGGAGCCGGTGAAATATTACTTACATCTATGAATCATGACGGCACTAAGCAAGGGTTTGCCTTAGACATTACAGCAACCCTGGCAGGTACTTTATCTGTTCCGGTAATTGCTTCCGGTGGTGGTGGTACAATGCAGCATTTTACTGATGTGTTTACAAAAGGAAAAGCTGATGCAGCACTGGCAGCAAGCATCTTTCACTTTAAAGAAATCGGTATACCGGAATTGAAAGATTATCTTGCAGGACAGGGAGTAAGGATGAGGAAATAAGGAATAAGAAATAAGAAACAAGGAATAAGACACAAGTAGTAGGAAGGGGGTGAAGGTAAAGGTAAAGGATGGTGGTATCTTTTAGAGTTACCAAATGCTTTATACCTGCTAATGGCCAATAGCTAACAGCTAAAGACTAACCGCCAGGCCCCAAAAGTTGCTCACATTGTAAGAACCGATTAATGATTATTGTATGAAAGTAGATTTTGCGAAATATGTGGATGGATTGGTGCCGGCGATTGTACAGGATTTTAATACACATAAAGTATTGATGCTTGGTTTCATGAACGAGGAAGCACTGACAAAAACAGAACAGTCTGGGAAAGTTACTTTTTTCAGCCGCAGCAAAAACAGGCTCTGGACCAAAGGAGAGGAGAGTGGTAATTTTCTCGAACTGAAAAGTATGTCGGTAGACTGCGATAATGATACTTTATTAATACAGGCACATCCGCTCGGACCTGTTTGTCATACCGGTGCCGATACCTGCTGGAGTGAAAGAAACCATAGTGAAGATTTTTTACTCTATCTCGAAGATATTATCCGTTTACGGAAACAGGTTTCTCCGGAGGAATCATATGTAGCCAAACTGTTTTCAAAAGGCATCAATAAAGTGGCACAAAAAGTGGGAGAAGAAGCTGTAGAACTGGTGATCGAAGCCAAAGACGACAATACAGAACTCTTCCTGAATGAAGCGGCCGACCTGCTGTTCCATTATTTACTTTTACTTAACGTCAAAGGTCATAACTTAGGGTCTGTGATAGATATATTGAAAAAAAGACATTCAAGATAAGTATGAAAAAACTTTTGTTATTATTATTGTTGCCATGCAGTTTATTGGCACAGATAGGGGTAGATTCTTTTGAGATTAAAGGTATTATTAAAGGTCTTCCGGATAATACAGTTGTGTTTCTCAGCAATGGTGTAACCGGACAAACGCTCACTACCGGCAAAGCCATGAATGGAGCTTTTCTGTTAAAAGGCAGATTAAAAAATCCTGAACTGGTTCAGGTAGGTTTTGTGAAGAGGAATGAACAACTCGATCTGTTCATCAGCAATGACCGGGTAACCCTGGATGGAGAGTTGTCTAAGCTTAGCGAAGCAGTTGTTATGGGCTCTGCTGTTCAGAAAGAATATGAACGTTTCAGGGTAAAATTTAACCCTACAAAAGATAAATTGAATAACCTGGCTTCTGTCATCAATCAATCTACACAACCTCAAAAAAGAGATTCGCTTATTTCTCTGTTCAATCAGTACAAAGCCATTGTATTGGCTGATGCTGCCAGTTATGTAAAGAGTAATCCTGAATCGCCTGTAAGTCCGTTTGTATTATTTGCCGTAAGTCCGCTGTATGAAAGTATCAATGAATTAGAAGCACGGTACAATGAACTGCAACCTGTTGCACAGAAAGGTTTTTATTCAGAAACAGTTGCAAAAATGATTGCTGATGCCAAAATTGGCAGTGTAGGTACACAGGCGATTGATTTTACGCAGAATGATGTGGATGGTAATCCGGTAAAATTATCTTCCTTCAAAGGTAAATATGTACTGGTTGATTTCTGGGCCAGTTGGTGTAGACCCTGCAGAATGGAAAATCCGAATGTGGTGTTGGCGTACAATACTTACAAAGACAAAAACTTTACTGTATTGGGGGTTTCGCTCGATCAGGAACGTAGTAGCTGGTTACAGGCCATTAAAGCTGATAATCTTACCTGGACCCATGTAAGTGATCTGCAATACTGGAACAACGCAGCAGCACAATTATACCGCATACAGGGCATCCCTGCCAATATGCTGATTGACCCGGATGGAAAAATTATCGCACGTGATCTCAGAGAGCAGTTTTTACAACAGAAGTTAAAGGAAATATTGAAATAGTGAGTAGTGAGTGGTCAGTAGTGAACATCTACTTATTTACTCACTACTCACTACTCACTACTGACTACTCACTATTCATCTCTTACTTAACAATACTTCAGCATATTTCTTCGCATCAAATCCAACCAATATTACTTCATCGCCCTTAGTGATAACAGGCCGCTTAATGATACTGGCATGTACGAGCATCACCGGAATGGCTTTTGCTGCACTGGTAATGGAAGCTTGTATTTCGGGTGATAATTCTTTATAGGTAGTGGATCGTTTATTGAAAATGGTTTCCCAGCCAGCCTGTTCGCACCAGTTTTTTAACTCCTTTTCAGTAATGCCCATGGTTTTATAATCATGGAACTCGAAACTTATTTTCTGTTCTTTCATCCAGGTGAACACTTTCTTCACGGTGTCGCAATTGGGGATGCCGTATATCTTGTACATTTTGTTTACTGAATTTAATTGGCTGCGAATATAATAAGAGCCGGTAAAACAGCCCATTCCCCGATTTTCCGGTGGATAGAACCAATTATCTAATTTCCCGGTGATTATAACCCAATAATCTTTATTTTGTTGACAAGCAATCGATAAACCTTGAGAATTTACTTATTGTGGGTATTCCTATTGGGTACTCCATCACTATTCGCCCAAAAAACAGAAGATAAACCCCGTGCTCAAATGGGGCTTGTTATTGGTAATGTATTGGAATCTAAAACGGGTAAGCCACTGGCATTTGCCAGTGTACAATTGCAGTTATTAGCCGACACCACAAAAAAAATGAGCAAGGTTGCCGATAAGAATGGGGCATTTGAGTTTAGTAAACTTGCCTTGGGATATTACCGTTTAATTGTTAATATGGTGGGTTTTGCCGAAACGCAGATTGACAGTATTTATCTCAGGCCCGAACGATATGATTTTAATCTCGGAGATGTTAAACTAAGTGATGCGGCAAGCGCATTGAATGAAGTGATTGTTTATGCAGAGAAGCCGTTGATTGAAAACAAAGACGATAAAATTAC
Source organism: Sediminibacterium sp. (assembly GCF_019264485.1). Taxonomy (GTDB): domain Bacteria; phylum Bacteroidota; class Bacteroidia; order Chitinophagales; family Chitinophagaceae; genus Sediminibacterium. The sequence continues at coordinate 65,366 of NZ_JAHVAA010000015.1, read as the reverse complement.
CTATAATGTTGGCGAGAGTGCATTGAGTGGCGGTGCTACAACAGCAGAGTTATTGAAAAATATGCCATTGATTAATAATGACCCTACCGGTAAAATTTTACTCAAGGGAAAAGAACCCAAGATATTAATCGATGATAAACCCACAGAGCTGAATGCACAACAACTGCAGGATCTGTTGGAAAGTCTGCCTGGAAGCAGTATCGAGAAAATAGAAATCATGACCAATCCACCACCGCAATACGCAACAGAAACAGGTGGTGTGATTAATATTGTGACCAAAAAAGGAAAAATAGGATGGGTGGGTAGAACAACAATAAGTGGGGGTACAAGGGGAGAGGGCAATATTGCATTGAATGCAAGCTACCGTACACAACCTTTCTCACTGAATATTACCGCAGGTATTGGCGGAAGTATATTAACGGGTAACAGCTATTCCAAACGCGAAAATATATACAAGGATTCTGTCAATTACTTTAACAATACAGGTGCATTTGAAAATAGAAATATCCGACCCAACCTTCGGGTGCAAAGCGATTTTGAACTCAATAAAAGAAACCAGTTAAATATTACATACCAGGGTAACCTGAATTATTATGATAACGAAAGTCATAGCACTTTTACCAATATAAATAAAGACAAACAAGTATATCGATACAGTACCCGTACCAACCGGAGTGAAGGGGAGGGTTATGGACACAATGCTTCTTTATCTTATACCCACAAGGCAAAAAATCCTGCTGAATTTTTAAGGGTTATTTTAAATGCCAATTTTAATAAGAACAATAATGACCGTGGTTTTTTCCAGGAATTCCTGCAACCCGATTTGTCGCCCACAGGTATTGATTCCACACAGTCGCAATTCTTCGATAATTATAACCGCTCTGTTTCTGCAAGGGTGGATTATAATAAACCCCTGAAGAAAAAAGGGAGTAATTTTTCAACGGGCGTAACCTATAATCGCTCTTATTTTCATAACACTTTAAATACAAGTTTTCTGAGGAAATCAGACAGCCTGTTTATACCCAATGACCTGCTGAGTAATGATTTTGCCTTTCGTCAGGAGATTTTTACGGCAAGGGCTGGCTTTGGATTGCAGATGGCCAAAGGCTGGCGTTTGAATATGGGACTACAGGCCGAACATACTGCCATGGGTTTCACTTTCTTTAAAGGCAATAGTACCAATGTAAACAATGGATACTGGAACCTCTTACCCAATTTTACCTTGCGCAAAGAGTTTAATAAAACACTGAACACTTCTGTTGTATACAGAGCAACTATACGCAGACCGGGTATTGGCGAACTGAATCCGAATGTGGATTACAGTGATCCCTATAATCTCCGCTTTGGTAATCCCTACCTGCGACCTACTTTGTCTGATAATTTCGACTGGACAGTAAGCTGGATCAAGGGGAAATATTACATCAATACCTCGGTAGGCTATAATAAACTCAGAGATGTGTTTAACTCTATCCGTAACCTGATTGGTGGTGGTAAAACAGAAGTAAGCTGGTTGAATATTGCCGACAGAAAAGAATATGAAGCCAGTATCTGGGGTGGTTATACCATCAGTCGGCAGTGGCGTATTAATACCAGTATGGGGTATACCATGAACCGATACAGTACCGCAGAAAAAACATTATATAAATACCGCGACGGGAATAGTTTTTACAGCAGTTTCAATTATACGTTTACGCCCAGTAACGTACTTACATTTGAAGGAAGCATTCGTTTCAGCAACTTTGCCAATCCGCAGGGAAGAAGCAGGAGCAATGTAAACATGAACCTGGGTGTACAGCATCGTTTCTTTGAACGAAGATTGATTGTAAGTTTTAATGCGATAGATCCGTTTACAACCCAGCGTTATACTACTTATACTTATGGTGCTAATTTCAATCTGGAGAGCTTCAATTCAAGCAATACCCGCAATTTCAGGTTATCGGTAAGTTACCAGCTAAACAGGGTGGTACAGAAATCGAAACTGAGTGAGAAAGACAAAAAAGCAGCTTTGCAAAAAGCAAGTAAAGCCTGATAAGTGTTAAATATAATCTGTGAATCTGTGGCTTAAAATCTATTCTTCATACTATCAGGTATTTTTATCCCATTCACTCCATAATATAAAATATTAATTCTATTTTACTGTAAAATAAAAAACATGAAATACCAGATTAGTCTTGTAATTGCTTCGGCAATCATTGGGTTTCTGTTATTTGCCTTAAGTTATTGGGGCTTTGGTGTTGAATTGAAACAATCACTTGCTCTTGGTATCAGTACTACAGCTGTGGGTTTGATTGCGGAATGGATGCGCCCGCTGTTTAAGAAAAAGAAAGTACAGAATTAGTTGGACACTTTGTGTATCCTCCCGTTCAACCAACTCTCTTTCACGGGCACCAACCATTTCTCCATCAACTCTGTTTTTGTGGCTACCAGGTTATTGAAATAAAGCGTGTCGGGATTGATAAAATTATTCTCCAGTGCATAACTGAATTGCGCCAATGGTATCAGTTGTATTTTATCTTTCACTACAAAGGCAAGCTGCTGTCTGTCGAACATACTTACTTTGAAACGTTCTTCAATCGTTTTTACCACCCGAACAGAACTGTCGGTACTACAACCGCTTACCCCTGTTGCTGTTTCATCGGCTATAAAAACAAGGAACTGGCCAAAGAGGAGATTGGCGTATCCTTTTACAGGTGTGCCATGACTCAGCCACTGGCTGGTAAACGTTTTCAATATATTTTCAATTTCAAATGCTTCACTGATGAGAAATAATCTCGAAGACTGGTACACCCACACACGTGAGCCGGGATGAAAATCGGCGGGGATAAAAGATTGGTAGTTCAGATCCATAGGACAAAGATAGCAGGTTTGATTTATGGATGGCAGATGGCTGATTTCTGATGTCAGATTCTTTTGGGGTTAGTCAGTCTCTGTTTCAGGTGGTTTTGAGAAAGCGGATATGAAACCCATGAAAATGGCAAGGCTAAAGTGTCTGAACAGACGGGGGGAAGCAAGCTCTTCAGCAGCTTCTTTTTGAAATAATAAACGCCAGCCAATAAAAAAGACAAACAAAAAAAGGCTGAGCCAGCACATTCTTTTCCAGGAAAAATACCGCCAGCGAAACTGCTCCGTTCCCTTTTTGAAAAAAATTATAACAGCATTCATACTAAGAATGAATAGGTGATTACCATCATATCCGACATCCTGCATCAGATATCAGAAATCCGACATCTGCCATTAAATCATACTCTGCGCTACCATCTCTGCTATATCCAATACTTCTACTTCCTGCTCTTTCTCCCGGTTCTTTACACCATCGGTCATCATGGTATTACAGAATGGACATGCTGCTGCAATAAAACCCGCACCAGTAGCCAATGCTTCGTCTGTTCTTTCTATATTAATTCGTTTATCACCTGGCTCATCTTCCTTGAACATCTGAGCGCCGCCTGCACCACAGCAAAGTCCCTTGCTTCTGCAGCGCTTCATTTCTACGAGTTCTGCATCCAGTGCTTCGAGTACTTTACGCGGAGCTTCATAAATATTATTGGCACGCCCCAGGTAACAACTGTCGTGGAATGAAATTTTCTTTCCTTTAAAACTGCCCCCTTCTTTTAATTTAATACGTCCTTCATCTATCAGTTGCTGTAACAGGGTGGTATGATGAATGACTTCATAGTTTCCGCCCAGCTCGGGGTATTCATTTTTCAGGGTATTAAAACAGTGGGGACAGGTGGTAACGATTTTTTTGATGCCATACCCGTTCAATACCTGAATATTCTGGTAAGCCATCATCTGGAACAGGAATTCATTACCTGCCCTGCGTGCGGGGTCGCCGGTGCAGGCTTCTTCTTTACCCAGTATGGCATAACTGAATCCTACTTTATCAAGGATACTTGCAAAAGCTTTAGTAATCTTTTGCGCACGCTGATCAAAACTACCTGCACAGCCTACCCAAAACAATACTTCGGGTGTTTCTCCATTCATTGCCATTTCAGCCATGGTCATCACTTTCATAGCAAAAGTTTTTACGAATGTAAATGAAAATGCCCTTTTAGAGGCACTATAATCGCTAATTTCACAAGGGATAGTTATATTCACAGGCTATTGTTATTATTGCAAGGTTTAGTTGCCATATGACGTATATTTTTTTTATCGCTGCATTGATTAGTTTTCTCGGGCAATTGCCTTTAGGCAATATGAGTATCACTTCCACCCAGATTGGTATACAGGAAGGCTTTAAAAAGGCCTGGATGTTTGCCATTGGCGTGGCCATTGTGGAAATGCTTTACCTGCGTTTTGCCCTTACAGGTATGGATTGGGTAGTGAAGCACCGCAGTTGGTTTGTGGCACTGGGCTGGGTAACAGTAGTCTTGTTTTTAGTACTTGGGGTACTTTCTTTCCTGTCTGCCAGAAAACAGGCTTCAGAAAAAAAATCAGTGATACTGGATAATAAATTACATCGTTTTCTGCTCGGACTTATGATGAGTGCACTTAATCCGATTCAGATACCTTTCTGGTTTTTATGGACTTCTACCATGATTCAGACAAAAGTATTACCGGTAACTCCTGAAGCGTTTAATATGTTTACGGCAGGAGCAGGGGTGGGTACTATTGGAGGACTGGCTCTTTATATCCATGGCGGTAACTGGCTGGTTAAAAAGAATAATACCAGTAATAAAACATTAAACCAGATCATGGGAGTAATCTTTATCATTACTGCATTGATTCAATTGTACAGGATGGTATACAAGCCCTGGATATAATTCAGTCTACAATAAAAAGAATACAGCCCTCTTTTGAATAGGTACGATGGGCGTCTGACTGATCACCAACAGTATAAACCTGCCCCTTCTTTAATACATGCTTTGTTCCATTTTCCAGTTCAGTTTCCATTTCACCATCAACACAGAAAATGATATGGCCTTTGCTGCACCAGTGATCGGCAAGGTATTCGGGTGAGTAAATAACCAGTCTGATGCGTATATCATCTCTACGGATAATCTTCCACTCTGCAACACCGGTAATACCCTGGTGAAGTTCAGGTGCCACATCTTTGAAATCAGTAATTGAAAATGGAAAGGGAGAAAGTGTCATACAAATGGATTGAAACATGAAATAAGAAATAGGGAATAAGGAATATGAAAGGAAATCTGGCTTTACTTCAAGATTCCTTATTCCATGTTCCTCATTTCTTATTTATTCTGCTGCCCATTGGTCTCTTTCATCAGGTGAAAATTTCCAGGGGGCAAAATTATTTTCCATGTTACTAAACATCCCGTTCCACTCCTGTGGTGCATTGCTTTCTTCCATAATCAGGGAACGGCGTAGTTCGAGAATAATTTCCAAAGGTGAAATGCTTACCGGGCATTCTTCCACGCAGGCATTACAGGTGGTACAGGCTCTCAGCTCTTCCACAGAAATATAATCGTGTAATAATGATTTGCCATCGTCCACAAATGCTTTATTGGCATTGATGTTTTTACCAACGTCTTCCATGCGGTCGCGGGTGGCCATCATGATTTTTCTTGGGCTTAATAATTTGCCTGTGGTATTGGCCGGGCATGCAGCAGTACATCTGCCACATTCTGTGCAGCTATAAGCATCCATCAGGTTTTTCCAGCTCAGGTCGAAAATATCTTTTGCACCAAAGCGAGCAGGTGGTGCAGCATCGGTAGGGGCTGTTTCGGGCTGCATGGCATATAATACTTCATTCTGTACACTGGGCATATTTTTCATCTTACCCTGTACTTCAAGTCTTGCATAATAAGCATTGGGGAAGGCCAGCATAATATGCAGGTGTTTGGAATAAGGGAGGTAATTCAAAAAAGCAAATATGCCAACAATATGCAGCCACCAGCAAATACGTTCAATGGTAACCAGTGTTCCATCACTTAGCCCGGTGAATAAGTTACTGAGCAAGCCGGAAAAATAAAATTGTCCTGTTACCGGGTAATGACTATTGCCTCTTCCCTGTAAAACAAGGTCGGTAACGTTCATCGTAAGAAACAGGCTCATCAGCACTATTTCTGTGAAAAGAATATAGTTGGCGTCTGAGCGAGGCCAACCATTCAGGTCTTTGCCAATAAACCGTTTCAGTTTGATGATATTTCTGCGGCAAAGGAAAACAATACAAACAAGTAGCACACCCACAGCAAGAAATTCAAAGGCATTGATCAACCAGTTATATAGACTGCCTAATGGTGCGGCGAATAAACGGTGCTTCCCTAAAATACCGTCTAATACAATCTCTAATACTTCGAGGTTGATGATAATGAATCCGGCATAAATAATAAAGTGCATGATGGCGACCAATGGATTGGAAAACATCTTTTTTTGTCCAAATGCCAGCAGCAAGAGGTTCTTCCAGCGCCGGGAAGGGTAATCGTTCAGGTTTTCGTCTTTCCCCAGAAAAATGTTCCGGCGTATTTCACCGGCTTTCCGTGCAAACAACCAGATTGATACTGCCGAAACTGCAACGAATATAATTTGCTGGATATACTGCATAAGCAAGGCTTGATGGTGCTAAGATAATAGTTTTGATTGTTTGACCGGGTGATTGTTGATTGCTTTTATTGTTGTTACATTTGAGAGATAAACCCGATTCATGCCTGAACGTAATTATATCCTCGATAAAGCAACCGCTAACCGTAAACTACATCGTATGGCCCTTGAACTGGCCGAACAACTCAACGGAGACCTTACACCGGTTGTGATATTGGGTATACGTAACAGCGGTACCGTAATCGCTGAACAAATAGCAACCTGTCTTAAAGAATATATTTCCAATGATATACTCACTGCCTCTTTATCGCTGGATAAATCTATGCCCCGGGATGTTGAGATTAACACATCAGTCGATCTGAATGGCATGCATGTGGTTATTACAGATGATGTAACCAATAGTGGCAAAACACTTTTGTATGCATTAAAACCTTTGCTGGAATTTCACCCAAAAACCATCCAGACATTGGTTTTGGTGGAACGTATGCATAAACTCTTCCCGGTAAAACCCGATTTTGTAGGCTTATCTGTTGCCACAACCATACAGGACCATATTCAGGTAGAAGTGAGAGAAGGTCAGGTGGAAGGGGCTTATATTTCCTGAGAAAGGGTATGTTATCCAGGCGTTTACAGGGAAAATGAACAAAATATCTCCAAACTTATTATATTCAATCAAAGCAATTATAAAATCAATCATTTATGGATGCTGCCATATTGGAAAAAGTAAATAGCTGGCTTAATGGAAATTATGATGCAGCTACAAAAGATGCCATACGCAAAATGCAGGAAACCCAGCCAGATGAACTGGCAGATGCATTTTACAGGAACCTTGAGTTTGGTACGGGCGGACTTCGCGGTATTATGGGTGTTGGAACCAACAGGGTAAATAAATATACCATCGGTATGGCCACTCAAGGCTTTGCCAATTACCTGAAAAAATCTTATACAGGTGCAGAGATCAAAGTGGCCATTGCTCATGATAGCCGGAACAACAGCCGTTTTTTTGCAGAAACTACTGCCAATGTATTCGCGGCCAATGGAATAAAAGTATTCCTTTTTGAAGCGTTGAGGCCTACACCTGAGTTGAGTTTTGCCATCAGACACCTGGGTTGCCAGGGCGGGGTGGTATGTACTGCATCCCACAATCCGAAGGAATATAACGGGTATAAAGCATACTGGAATGATGGAGGGCAGTTGGTACCTCCCCATGATAAAAATGTAATCAAAGAAGTAGAAGCCATTACCAACGTAGATGATGTAAAATGGGATGGAGGGGCTGCAAATATTACTTTACTCGGTACTGAAATGGATGAAGCATACATTAATATGGTAAAACAGCTGAGTGTTTACCCGGATGTAATTGCTCAACAACATGATCTTAAAATAGTGTATACCCCCATTCATGGAACCGGAATTACCTTGGTACCACAGGTATTAAAAACTTTTGGGTTTACCAATGTTACTGTGGTGGAAGAGCAGTCGAATCCGGATGGTAATTTTCCTACGGTTGCCTATCCTAATCCGGAAGAAAGTGAAACCATGAGCATTGGTTTGCAGAAAGCCAAAGTACTTGATGCAGATATTTTATTGGGTACCGATCCTGATGCCGATCGCGTGGGAATAGGGGTAAAAAACCATAAAGGCGAATGGGTGCTGATGAATGGCAACCAAACCGCCGTACTGGCTTTTGCATACATGATGGAAGCCAGAAAAGCCAAGGGTATCGCCACTCCGAATGATATGGTTATATCTACCATCGTAACCACACAAATGATTAATCAGGTAGCGAAGCAGAATAATGTAGCCTGTTATAATGTACTCACCGGGTTTAAGTGGATTGCAGAATTGATCAAAGAGAAAGAAGGTAAAGAAAATTATGTTATAGGAGGAGAAGAAAGTTTTGGCCTGATGATAGGGGATAAGATACGCGATAAAGATGCCATCAGTGCAGTTGCCCTCATGTGTGAAATGGCTGCCTACGAAAAAGCAAAAGGAAGGACATTGTTTGATAAGATGATAGAACTATATATTCAATATGGTTTTTATTATGAGAACCTGATCAGTATTACAAAAAAGGGGATGAATGGCCAGAAAGAAATTGCTGCCATGATGGAAAGCTATCGTCAGCAACCACCTGCTACCATTGATGGTGCAAAAGTGGTAGAATTGCTCGACTATGATTTGCAGACTGGTAAAAACCTGATTACAGGAGAGAGCTGGAAAATTGAATTACCCAAAAGCAATGTATTACAATTCATAACGGAAGATGGCAGCAAAATATCGGCACGCCCATCGGGTACTGAACCCAAAATCAAGTTTTATTTTAGTGTGAATACGATATTGAAAGAAAAAGCTGCCTTTGATGAACAGTATGCAGCTTTGCAGAATAAGGTAAAACGGATTATAACAGATATGAATTTACAGTAAAAATTCAGCGTTTACGCAGAGAAAACATGACATGTGGGTAATTATTCTGCTGTACAATTCTTTGCACAGTCTGCTGATTTCCTGAACAGGGCAGAGGGGAAATATTATATTCGTATCTGCTTATGAAACCAAAATTCGACGATACTTATCAGCACAAAGGTTTACGGAGACAATTAATTCAGTTGTTGCGTGAAAAAGGTATTACCGATGAAGCAGTGCTGGAGGCGATGAATAATATACCCCGACATTTTTTTCTTGATTCAGCGTTTGATAAAATTGCTTATGAAGACAGGGCCTTTCCAATTGGAGAGGGACAAACCATTTCACAACCCTATACCGTAGCCTACCAGACCCAGTTACTCAAAATAAAAAAACTGGAAAAAGTGTTAGAGATTGGAACGGGTAGTATCTATCAATCATCTGTACTCGCCGAAATGGGTGCCAAAGTGTATACGATTGAGCGTCAAAAAAAATTATACGATCAGCATACTTCGTTTGTATTCAAATCGCGTTATCCAAACCTCAAATTCTTTTTTGGAGACGGTTTTGAAGGGCTTCCCGCATTTCAGCCTTACGATAAAATATTAATCACCGCAGCAGCACCCTTCATCCCTCCCAAACTCGTAGCACAATTAAAAACAGGAGGCATGATGGTATTACCTGTTGATGAAGGAGAGAACCAACGCATGCTCCGCATTACAAAACTTGAGGACGGAACCCTGCAGGAAGAAGCATTTGAAGAGTTTTCTTTTGTGCCCATGCTGACAGGGAAAAACAGGTAGGAAACAGAGGAACAGAGGAATAAGGAACAGAGGAAGGGAAATATAAAATTAAGGATGAGGAATCAGGAGCCGGGAAGAGCTTGAGTTAGCTGCTTCTCATCTCCTGATTTTTTTATGCATCGAAAAAAAATGTCCAAGCGAATTAATTCACTTGGACATTTCTTTGTTCCTTATTTCTTATTCTTCTGTTCTCTTACTGCTGTATCATATCCATTCCACCACCCTGATCTGCTTTGGTGTTTTTACGTTTGAAGAGGGTAGCATCAAACTTGCCAAAACGGAAGTTGAAGTTCAGGCGCAATACCTGCGGGTCTCTTCTGCGCTGACTGGTTTGTGTGAACAGGTTGCTTTCAGAATAAGATTCGAATAATTGGGTACGGAAAATATCGTTCATGCTTAATGTTAAAGCGCCGCTTTTTCCATTTTTCCAAGTCCATTCTTTACGGATGGCCAGGTCAAATCCATAACGAGGGAGGTTGTAACCTTGAGCGGTACCTTGCATACCACCACCCCACATCATACCACCACCGCCGCCACCGCGACCACCACCTCCACCACCTGGAGGTAATACAGTTTTAGCCTGGTAATCACCACTGAACTGAATAGACAGTGTTTTGGTTATTTTAAAGCTACTGTTCATTTTAGCAAACCAGCTTACCCGGGCATCGTTATTAATATTCTGACCAGGGATGGTAGCATTGATTTTAGCGCTGAATAAGTTGGCGCTTAATGTAAGATCCCACCACTTGGTAACAGGCATTTTATTGCTCAGTTCCAAACCATATGTAATGCTGTTATCGGCATTGATATATGAGTTATAGAATACTGGTGTGGTATCTGTTGGATTTAACTCATTTTTACCGGTGTAGGAATAACGGGTAATCAGGTTGGTACTGTATTTAAAGAAAGCTGTTACGAGGAAATTAGCTCCACGCTTATAAGCATTGTTATAAGAAACCTCGAATGAATTGGTAAACTCAGGCTTCAGTCCTGCATTACCTATGTTGATGTTCTGTGGATCAGAATAATCAGGGAAAGGCATTAACTGGAAGAAATTAGGTCTGTTTACACGACGTGAATAGTTCAGTTGTAAATCTTCCTTATCGGTCATCTTATACGTAATAAATGCACTTGGGAAGAGGCTCAAAGGGAAATCTACTTTGAACTGCGATGAATCGGCACCAGTCGTTTTTAAAAGTGTTCCTGTATAGTTTGAACTTTCAGCACGTAAACCTAACTGATAGCTGAATTTCTTTACTTTAAAACTGTATGTAGCATATGCTGCAAATACCTGATCATTGAATTTGTAACGGTTACTGATAGCAGGAACCAGTGTGTATTTGCTGGTGCCATAATCGTACCTGAACTGGTTGCTGGTATTACCAAAATCGCGGAATGCAGCCCGGGCACCGAGTTCCAGCTTACTGTCGTCACTTAACGGATTTTCATAGTCGGTCTGGAGAGTGTAAAATTTATTGGTACCACTACCAGTTGTTTGTTGCAGCAGTGCAGGGAATTTAACGCTGTTGTCAGCTTTAAAAGTGCTGGTACCGGTGTAGGCATTATTGTCGTTTTTACTCGAATTAAAATTCAGGTCAGCTGAAATGTTTTCTCCGTTACGTGCAAAATTGTGCTTATAACTTAACTGTGTTCCGAAGTTTTCAAAATTACTGCGGCTGTTATTCTGAATCTGGTTATAAGATGTAAAATTGTTTTGTACAGTAGAGTCAACTCTTTGTGTATTTACATTATCAAATTGACCTTTGTTATAATTGGCTGCAAGTGAAATCGTATTTCTATTGTCAACCAGGAAATCAAAACCACCACGGAAGAAACCAAAATAACCTTCATTTACACCTTTTCCCGTAGTTTTTACATTACTGGGTGTTGAAAACAGGTTGGTTCTGTCTGTGTAGTTATTCGAGATAGATTTACGCTGGTTAAAGTTCGCACTCAGGAAAGCATTTACTTTATTCTGACGAATATTGATATCACCACCCAGGTTTATACGGCCACGGGAATCAACACCAGTTCTGATGCCACCATTATAACCGGTCTTTTTGTTCTTTTTCAAAACAATGTTCAGAATACCTGCGTTACCACCCGATGCATCAAATTTGGCTGAGGGGTTGGTAATCAGTTCTACTCTTTCAATAATATCTGCTGGTAACTGATCCAGTGTAACAGTTGTAGGTCGACCATCAATAAAAATGGTAGGGGCTGCATTTCTGAGGGTTACATTACCATCAACATCTACATTCAGTGCAGGAATATTTTTCATGATCTCAGTTGCTGTCTGACCGGCACTAACCAGGTTCTTGTCAACATTAAAGATCTTTCTGTCGATACCCATTTCAAACTGAGGCTTGGCCGTAGAAGTAACGGTAACATTCCCCAGATCGGTTGCATCGGGTTCCATTTTAAAGTTACCGAGGTCTTTATCGGTCATACCAGCCATCTGCTGCATACCTCCACCAGCTGCCCCAGCTTCACCGCGGGCAGGCATTTTAATACCAAATGATACTGTTTTCTCAAGTGCAGCATAACCTAAAGCGCTGAATTTCAGTTTAAAATCACCAAATACCGGCAGGTTCTCAAAACTAAAATCACCATTGGCACGTGTAATCTGTGTATTTAAAATGGCTTGTACCATTTTTTTGGCCACTGTGTCGAAACGGTTACCCGAAATCTGAACGGTAACACCCTCAATACCCTTATTGGTTTTGCTGTCAACGATCTTACCATAAAAATGGCCAACATTCATGTTAGCGGTACCACCACCCATTCTGGCACCCGGGAACTGGGCAAAAAGGGTAGAAGAAAGAATAAGAAAAACCAAACTTGTAAATAATTTGCTCATGTTTTTATGTTGAATTATACTAATGCAAAGTTGCAACGTTGTTTTTGTATGTTATTTTTCATTACACAGACGGTAGTATGACAATCATAAATGGGTAAAGTTTGAAGCAGTATACCCCTGAAAGGATGACTTGTCGGTGACGCCCTGTTTTAATTCGGTGTATCAGGAGAGCAGGCTGATGAATACCTGTAAAAGCCCGATAATAAATCCCAGAATGGCACCCAGTATTTCGATAAAACGAAACTCTTTAGACATAATAGACACGAGTATGCTTTCCAGTTTGTCGGTGGAGAAGCCGGCTACTTTCTCAACAACAATACGCTCAAGGTCAAGCTGTTGCTGCAGATTACCCATATAACGTTGCATGATGAGCGGGAACAGGGTTTCGAGTTCTTTCAGAAAGACCGATTTCAACTGCTGAATGGTGTTTTCACCGATAAACATGCTGATAATGGGCATTTCTTCGGCCAGTTTCTTGCGCAGGAACTGGTCTATATGTTCTTCTACCAGCGGCATCAGTTGCTGAATATTCTTGGGGTCGGTAATTTTTTCCTCGATATCGGAGAAAGAAAGTAATTCCTCGCTAACCAGTTTACCCAGTTTTTCGGCAAACTGCTGCTGTCTTTTAGGGAAAATACCCTGAAACGTTATACCCAGTATTTTGCGTGGTTCACGGGGGTGGAAAAGCATTTTTATGGCGATCCAGTTGGTGAACCAGCCGATAAAGGCAGAAATAAGGGGAATTAATATCAAAGAATAACTCATGTATAAAATTTAAAAAACCTATAAGGTTCCGTCTTATAGGTTTTATCAGGGAGAACGATGGGTCTCGAACCCACGGCCTTCAGTGCCACAAACTGACGCTCTAACCAACTGAGCTACGCTCTCCGTTTTATTGGAGTGCAAAAATAGGGGTAATTGAACATTTTTCATATAAGAATCGGTTGTTTTTTTTCGGTCAGCCATTCATCAAAACCTTTGTTAATTGGTGAAAACAATGAATCACTGATCGGGCTTTTCAGTTATTTTTGAAGAGTATCATGCAAAAAATCAAGGATTTTATGAAGAGTAGAAAAGGTTTGGTCGTTCTCGCCGTAGTATTATTCGGCGCGCTGTTCTTTGCGTTCAGGTATACAGGTGGTGGAACGGATGTGCTTTTATCGCAACGACAGCGCTTATTATCAGCCGTAGGCTCATTACTGGAATCACAACACTACAGTCCAAAAAATATCAACAACGATTTTTCGAAAAAACTTTTCCAGAAATTCCTGGATGAACTTGACGGCGATAAAAGTTTCTTTCTGCAATCCGATATCAATGCTTTGCAGAAATATGAACTCACATTGGATGATGAAATTAAAGGAGCCGAAATTCGTTTCGCACCAGCTACAGGTATTATTTATGAAAAACGCCTAACGGAAGTAGCTGCTTTGTACAAAGACATACTTGCACAGCCTTTCGATTTTACCAAAGAAGAAACTGCTATGCTGGATGGTTCTAAAATGCCTTATGCTGCCAATGAAGCAGAGCAGAAAGACCGCTGGAGAAAACTGCTCAAATACTATACGCTTGAAAGATATGTTGACCTGGTAGATCAAAGAGAGCAGAACAAAGGCAAAAAAGATTTTCAGGTAAAAACAGATGCAGAACTGGAAAGCGAAGCAAGAGGGCTTGTATTAAAAGCCATGAATAAACGCTTCGACAGAATAAAAAGTACTGTAAAAGAAGAGCAACGTTTTAATACATTCATCAATTCAGTTACCAGTCTCATGGATCCGCACACTGATTATTTTGCGCCCGTTGAGAAAAGGTCTTTTGATGAACAGATGAGTGGCCGTTTCTACGGAATAGGAGCACAACTTACAGAAGATGATTTTGGGGTAAAAATTGCATCCATTCAGCCCGGCGGAGCCGCCTGGAAATCGGGTGAACTCGCAGTGAGTGATGCCATCCTGAAAGTAGCCCAGGGAGCAGCTGAACCGGTTGATGTTGCCGGCTTTGCAACCGAAGATGTGGTAAAACTCATCAGGGGAAATAAAGGAACAGAAGTAAGGTTAACCGTAAAGAAATCTGACGGTACCATTAAAGTGATCACCATGCAGCGTGATGAAATTGTACTGGATGAAACTTTTGCCCGCAGTGCAGTGGTAAATGAAGGCGGAAAAAAAATCGGTTATATCTGGCTACCTGAATTTTATGCGGATTATGAGCGTGAAAATGGTAATCGTTGTTCTGAAGACGTAGCCAGGGAAATCATAAAACTTAAAAAAGAAAACATACAGGGTCTTGTGATGGACCTTCGTAATAACGGTGGCGGATCATTGTATGAAGTAATACAGATGGTAGGGTTATTCATCAATCAGGGCCCTGTAGTGCAGGTACGCGACAGAGACGGTAAAGCTAATGTATACGGTGACCAGCGTCCGGGTACATTGTATGATGGTCCATTGGCAGTACTGGTGAATGAACTCAGTGCGTCGGCCAGTGAAATCTTTGCAGGGGCCATTCAGGATTACAGAAGAGGAGTAGTTATTGGCAGTACATCAACTTACGGTAAGGGAACTGTACAAAAAACTGTTCCCTTTGGCAATGTAGTAGATATGAACAGCGGAAGAACCGATTTGGGCGCCGTAAAACTTACTTTCCAGATGTTCTACCGGGTGAATGGAGGTTCTACTCAACTAAAAGGAATTGAACCAGATATTGTATTACCCGATTCATACGAATACCTGAAGATCAGGGAAAAGGATGTTCCTCATGCATTACCATGGGATCAGATTAATAAAGCCACTTATCTAACCTGGCACAAAGATTATGGTCACGACATGGTTATTCAGCATGAAAATGACAGGGTAAAACAAAATGCTTCACTCAACCTGTTAAAAGATAACCTTGTCTGGTTATCGAAACTAAATGATGAACCGGCCAGTCTGAATATCAGTAAATACCGTGACCTGCAAAAGAGAATACGTTCAACGGTGAATCAGAATAATACTTTGCTGAGATTGAGCCAGGAAATGAATGTGGCACCTGCGGAAGTAGATAAAGACAAGTTTTTCAATAACCCTGATAAAAATAAAGGGGAGCGTTATCAGGCATGGCTCCGGTCTTTAAAAACTGATATGCATATCGGTGAAACAATTAAGGTATTGAACGGCCTCGCCACAGAGATTACAAAAGCAACTGCAGCTGTAAAATAAACATTCAGCCGAATATTATAGTAAATTTGCAGGCGATTCCGTTGGGATCGCCTGTTGTTTTCAGCTAAACCAAGTGAGAGATGGAGCCAGAAAAGAAATGGTACGCCTTGTATACTAAGCCAAGATGGGAGAAAAAAATAGATTCGGTACTGATCAGGAAAGGTATCGAAAGCTGGTGCCCGCTGCAGAAAGTAGAACGCCAGTGGAGCGACCGGAAAAAAATTATTGAAGACCCATTATTTAAATCATACGTATTTGTGCGAATAGCTCCTGATGAACGTACTAAAGTATTAATGACAGACGGAGTACTCAATTTTGTACATTACCTCGGCAAGCCCGCCGTTATAAAGGATGATGAGATATCAGTCATAAAAAAGTATCTCGCAGAAAAAGATGCAAGCATTGCCATTCTCTCTGAAGAAGGTTTCCAGAATGAAATGAAAATCAAAGTAAACCATGGTGTATTCATGGGCAATGAAGGAACCGTGCTCAGAGGAGGAAAGAAAAAAGTCTATGTAAAACTGGAAAGTCTGGGACAGGTGATGGTAGTAGAGTTTCCTGCGGAGTATTTGTCAGTAATGTAAAGCTACAAGCGCCAGGCCTCAAGCTACAAGTATTTGATAAAACCCTCTTAAGCCTTGTGTCTACTGCTTTTTTGTAGCTTGAGGCTTGTCGCTTGCAGCTTATAACTTCCACTCCACCACTTCATTCGCCCATTCTCTCCTGTAAGGTGTAGTAATTCGGATATAGTTATCGGTATAACCTTCCATCATACCATTTTTTTCAAAAGCTTCAAATAATACTTTACGCGTTTGATTATTATGCTGCTCTGTGAAGTATTGCATTTTCATGTAAGAAAGATTACGGAGTGTTTTATTTCTTTCATTACGTATGTGAACAGGTATTACAGGTTGTATCTCTAATGCTTTTGTATGATCGCGTTCTGAATAAGTAAACACATGCAGGTAAGAAATATCGAGTGCATGCAGGAAGTCGAATGTTTCTTTGAAATGTTCATCTGTTTCGCCCGGGAAACCCACAATTACATCTACACCAATGGCACAATGGGGCATGAGTTTTTTTATGAGTTGCACCCTTTCTGCATAGAGTTCTCTTTTATAACGACGACGCATCAAACCCAATATTTCATTACTTCCGCTTTGTAAGGGGATATGAAAATGGGGCATGAATTTATCGCTGTTGGCAACAAACGCAATGATGTCATTGGTTAATAGATTGGGTTCAATAGAAGAAATACGGTAGCGCTCAATTCCCTGAACCTTATCCAGCGCTTGTACCAGTCCGAAAAAATCTTCCTGATGACGGGCGCCATCAGGAAGATTTCCAAAATCGCCGAGGTTTACACCGGTAAGTACAATTTCTTTCACGCCATCAGTTGCGAGCTGACGGGCATGCTTGAGTACATTTTCAATACTATCGCTACGGCTTTTGCCACGGGCCATGGGTATGGTACAGAATGAACAGTTATAATCGCACCCGTCCTGCACTTTCAGAAAAGTACGGGTACGATCGTTCTGCGAAAAAGAAGCATTAAAGCCACTCACTTCATCAATATCGCAACTACAGATACGTGCAGGATCGCCTTTCGATAATTCGCTGATATGCTGTGCAATATTAAATTTCTCTGCGGCCCCCAACACCAGGTCAACACCGGGTATCTCCGCAATTTCTTTGGGTTTCAGTTGCGCATAACATCCTGTAATTACCACAAAACTGTCGGGACTGCGTCGTTGAATACGACGTACCAGTTGACGACATTCTTTATCAGCATTGTCTGTAACTGAGCAGGTATTTATTACATATACGTCGGCTGGATCATCAAAATTTCTTTTTTCAAAACCTTCCTGTTCCATCATCCTGGAAAGGGTAGAAGTTTCTGAAAAATTCAGCTTACAGCCTAATGTGTGAAATGCTACACTACGTTTCTGACTCATGGGCTGCAAAGGTAGGAAGGAATGGGGAATTGCTGATGGATCAGGTCTGTACAATAGGAAGATTATATACATAACTATTTGAATAGCATTATATAATAGCGGCAACTATCAATAATGACACTTTCCTTTTTATTCATCCAGACAATACCTGAAAAACGCGTTTTGTTTAATAACTTAGAAGAAGTAAAGAGTTGATATTTAAACATGCTTGTCCTTATAAAAAAACATACCTGGAACAGGTGGATAGGTTCTGCAGAACAATTTTCCCTGGAACAAAGGATATTTCATGCTGTTCTGTTGATACTTCTTCCCATACTTCTGGTCTCCTCTATTTTCGATTTCATGATTGGACTTGTGGGGATTGGTCTTTATTTATTCTTTGCATTGGCCTGTCAGTTACTGGCATATTACCTGTCGAGATACAAACAAAAAGGTAAAACAGCCATTGTGTTTTTTGCCTTAAA
This sequence comes from Sediminibacterium sp., assembly GCF_019264485.1. Lineage (GTDB taxonomy): Bacteria > Bacteroidota > Bacteroidia > Chitinophagales > Chitinophagaceae > Sediminibacterium. The sequence continues at coordinate 47,177 of NZ_JAHVAA010000015.1, read as the reverse complement.
CGGGTATGGTTTTCTGGCACTGAATTATTACTTTAATTCCGGTATACAGGGGCCAACACTATTATTATTTCTGCTTGCTGCCATGATCATTTTAGTGGTGTCACCCGATAAAATGAATCGTATATGGATGGCGATGAATCTGTTGCTGGTTACTGGTTTATTATGGATGGAATACAATACCCCGGGGTTTATTGAATTTACCTACGAAAACCAAACGGTTTTATTTGCTGATATCACATTCTCGTATTGGTGTAGTCTGTTGGTTATTTATGGTATTACCACTTATATCAAGTTCAATTATGCGCGGGAACGTAAACTGGCAACAGACCGGGCAGAAATCAATGCCCAGCAAAAACAGCAACTGGAGAAAATTGATGAGCAAAAAAATAAACTCTTTTCCATTATTGGCCACGATGTAAGAGGCCCACTAACGCTGATACGTGGTTACCTCGATCTCATGGAACATAAAGATGCATTGAATGAATCAGAGTCGGAACAGTTACGTCTTCAGTTACAGGAAAGTGTGGATGGTACTATTGAAATGTTGGAAAATTTATTGGAATGGTCGAGACTGCAATATTTACAGGAAACCCAGTGGGAGCAAGTAAATATTTCAAAAGCCATTGACCAGGTTTTGCTATTGCTTGAAAAACAGGCGGCAAAAAAACAAATTCAGATACATAGAACCACTCCTGTCATTGCACAGGTAATTCCCGGTAATAAAAGGATCATGGAACTGGTTTTCAGAAACGTCATTCAGAATGCAATCAAATTCACTCCGGAAAATGGCAGTATACATATAACTGAAAAAGCTACAGCAGGTGCTTATATAGTTGAAGTGAAAGACAGCGGAATGGGGATGTCTGATGCGCAGTTAAAAAGCCTGTTTACTTTCAAAGCCAAAACAACTTATGGCACCAACCGCGAGAAAGGAACAGGTATGGGGCTGATGCTTTGTAAAGAATTATTATCGGGTATAGAGGGTACTATTACTGCTGAAAGTAAGGAAGGAGAGGGGAGTTGTTTTCTCATTCACTTTAACATACCGCATTAGTCATTACAATATCAAAAAAAACTTTGCCGCTATTGATCAAACAATAAACGGCAAAGTATATAAAACTAAAACTACAAGACAGTCAGAAACTACTGGTGGTCATCATTCTTTTTCCAGACGGATAAGAAGTTGTTGGCTCATTTTCAGCTGTTATAAAAATAAGACTCGGCTTTACTGACGATATCGTTTCAAATGAAACCGTTAAACGCCTTGATAATAAACTGCCTGAACTATTGATGCGACCTATATTTTTAACAGGATTATTAGCTGATTCCATCCATACCACATAACTTTCTTTGGGAGGGTCAAGTCTATTGACTTCTGCAAGGTTCGACAACTCCAGTTTGATAACATAATTTTTATTATCGTCTTTGCTTACCTTAACATAACCTCTGGCCGCAGGCACTTCTGCAGAGGTTTGGAAATTTATTTTTTTTGAGCAGCTCTGGAGAACAAGCAGCGTAACAAAACCTAAACAGGCTGTGCGAAGTATACCCGTAAGGGATTGGGGAATGGGTCTGATTTTCATTTTTCTGTTTTAAAACATTAGTCTTTACTGGTTACAAAACCGGCAATCGCTTTGCCTAATTCATCCATGTCTTGCCCGAATTCAGTTTTAAAAGCCGACCAGTTCCCTTTTTCTTTATCATAGGTATCAATTCTGCTTTTCAGGTTTTTGTTCTGTAATTCCATTGCATCAATTTTAGAGGCATAAACAGCATCCATTGTTTTGCCCGACTTGGTCATTTTTACACGTAATTCAGCAATTCTGATATCATTATTTTTAATGGTTGTTTCCGCGTTGTTTTTGAAAATTTTCCATTCAGCATCATTGGCTTGTTGCTGGGCATCTGTCAGTGTTTCTTCTTTTGCATCCTGAAGATTTTCCTGTGCAGTTTCTACTTTTATTTCAGCGGCTGCTTCTTTTTCGGCAGCGGTCTGGCAGGCATTCAGTGTTAGTAGCATACTCACTGACAAAAGAAAAGGGAGCGTTGTTTTTTTCATTTTTTTGTTGTTATAGGTTGTTGTTTAAAAATTAGTAACAGTTTCCGTTTAAAGAAGATGATTGAATCTTTGTTCAAGTGGAGTAAGAATACTGTCAGAAAGGAGTGAAATAGTCTGATGCTGTTTATGAATCCACTCAAGCCATTTTTTTCTGGTTTCAAGGGAACTGTCTTTTGAAACCCCATGGTTTACTTTAGAATATCCGGGCAGCATTATCCAGGTTTCGGAGATAATCATTATTCCTGTTTGAGTTAAAAAGAATCAACAAAGGTTGATCTTTTATCTGCTTTCTATATTACAGATATCAGGATAAAAGTTACATGATTAGCGCCTGAGAGTAATCAATAGAGCAGCAATAACGAAAGGTGAGGAAAATGCCTTTCACATCAGCTTTTCGATGAAACAAATGATCAGGTCAAAAAAAAACATCAGAACAATTTCACCAGTAAGGCGTAGCCGAAATAACCAAAATCTCTGTTGATAAGATGATTATCCTGAAATACATGATCAAAACTAAACCTAAGATGAACGGTTTCTTTTTTATTACCCGACAGTAAAAGACTTTGTCTGAACCCCCAATCTGTATTTCCCAAAGAGAAACTGGGGCCGAAACTGGTAGCCATTTTCACCGGGCCAAATAAACGATATTGTAGCCCTGTATGAAGACTCTCTACTCCATCTTTAGGACGATAGTGTTCTCCGTTGATCACATGAAGTTCTTTGGTGCCGCCAAAAATAAAAGAGCTGCCTTCTATAAATAGGCCGAGGTTTTTTCTCCAATTGTATTCAATTTTTATCCCTCCTCCCATACCCCAGGCATTTTGGCGGGTTACTTTATCGTAACGTGTATCATTGATCTGACCAAAAACAGAAAAAAACCATTTTTTTGGAGCAGACTGTGAATACCCATGATTGGTTAACAGTAGACATACAAGAATGATGAGGTAATATGGCTTCATATTTCAAAGACAGGTTTTGGGGTTTGAATGCTGCCTTTATTGTATTTAATGATCATAACTTAAAACCCGGGTTACTTTCCAACCCTGATCCGTTTTTTTCCAGACCATTACATTCTTAAAACTGCCGCAGTCATCTTTTCCATTTTCCAGGTGGCAAAAACAGTGTAAACAGCTTTCAATAGCCCCATAACCGGGTATGGGGTATACTTCTAAACTTACGGCCACCAATGTTCTTCTGAAATTGTTGTTACGGTTATTTTGAAAAAGGGCTGCAGGTTTCACTTTTGTTTGTACATAATTATCCAGCCCTCCTTTATCATGATAAAATTCAAGGTCCTTATCGAAAAAAGACATACCGGTTTCCAGGTACTGTCTGTTCATGGCATCGAACAGCAGGCTGTCGGCTTTCCTGATTTCCCGGTACAGAGCGTTGTCTGTTACCTGATTGGCAGGATTAGCTAATATAGAAGAGCCGAAGCCCAGACAGCAGATGACCAGTAAATACCTGTACATATACATTTTCTTTATGAAGATAATACAGCGTAACCTCGAGATTCGATTTCTTACATAAAAGGAAGACCCTCTCGCCTGAATCGGATCAGGAAATTCTAAGGGTTCCTGCCCGATTTTCCATATATAAGTACCTGCTTTATAACATTTTCTTAAAAAAACGGAAACGGGCCTCTCCATTTTCAATTTTAGGATTAATAAGGTATGTTTGCCAGTCTTAAAAACCAAAACCAATATGCAGTTTACCCGTATTAATAATCTGGTGGGTTGGGTGGTATGTTTTATTGCCTGTACCGTGTATGTTTTAACCGCTGAGCCCGGGGGCAGTTTCTGGGATTGCGGCGAATTTGTGAGCAGTTGTTACCGGTTACAGATACCACACCCTCCCGGCGCCCCATTGTTTGTAATATTGGGTCGTTTATTCATTGTAATATTTGGAGATAGCCCGATGGCGGCCGCCAAAGCCGTGAACATCATGAGTGCACTGGCAAGTGGTTTTACTATTCTATTCCTGTTCTGGACCATTACCCATTTTGCACGTCGTATAGTAAATGTAAAAACAACCGATACACTCAATAGTGGTCAGCTCTGGAGCATCATGGGTGCTGGTGTGGTAGGTGCTTTAGCGTATACTTTCAGCGATTCATTCTGGTACAGTGCTGTGGAGGGTGAAGTATATGCCCTTTCATCATTCTTTACCGCCATCGTATTCTGGGCAATGCTCAAATGGGAAAACCATGCAGATGAACCCGGTGCCGATCGCTGGATCATCTTTATCTTTTTTATGATGGGGCTGTCAATCGGTGTTCACTTATTGAACCTATTGACCATTCCTGCCATTGTTATGGTATATTATTTCAGAAAAAGAGACAATTTCAACTATACTGTTCTTCGCAAATGGTTTCTGCGCCTGACTGCTATTGGTGGTGTACTGGCATTTATCGGTGCATTAATTATGGCCAATAGCGATGTAACAGAAAGAAACCCGGCCATGGACAGCACACTGGCCGGCTTAATGATCCTGGGAACTGCTGTTGCCATCGGCTTGCTGTTTCTGGTAGAAGGCATCAACAAAGAGAAAAAAGCCATTTATGGTGGTATCTATGTGTTCTTTGTACTCGCTTGTATAATTACCGGTGCTGTTCAGGTAGGCGTAATTCAATACACAGTAAAATTTGCAGGCACTTTCGACCGTTGGTTTGTAAATGGTTTTGGATTGCCATTCTTCTCCGGTTTTGCTTTCTTCTTTATACTTGTTGCCGTACTGATATGGTATGGGTTAAAATATGCAGCCCGCAAAAACTGGGCTTATCTGCGTTTGGGTTTGTGGTGTGTAACATTTATGCTGATGGGTTATAGTACCTATGTAACCACCATGATCCGCAGTAATGCGAACCCATCTGTAGACATGTATAACGTAGATAACCCCATCAGTCTTGTAGGCTACCTGGGTCGTGAGCAGTATGGCGATTTTCCATTGTTATACGGACAGAAATTCACTGCACGTCCCGTTGACCTGAAAACAACAGGCATGCGTTACCAGAAAGCAAGAGATAAATACATTGAGCTGGGTGAAGACAGAAAATATGCATTTGCACCAGCCGATAAAATGATATTTCCCCGTGTATGGGATATGAGTAATGATCAGAACCATGCAGATTATTATGCCTATTTCCTCGGCATCAATCGTTTGAACGATGGTAGCTGGGAACGTGACCCCAACCAGTTAGATAATATTAAATTCTTCCTTCAATACCAGGTGAACTGGATGTATTTCCGCTACTTCATGTGGAACTTTGCGGGTAAACAAAACGATAACCAGGGATTATTTGCCGGTAATGTAAGAGACGGTAACTGGATCACAGGTATTGCCCCGCTCGACCGGGTCATTTACGGCGATCAGAGTATGATGCCTGACAGCCTGAAGAATAATAAAGCCAATAATACCCTTTTTGCTTTACCATTAATTCTTGGACTGATAGGCTTGTTTTATCACCTGAAAAAACGTGGAGATGATTTTGGCGTGAACTTCCTGATGTTCTTCTTCACTGGTTTTGCCATTGTATTGTACCTCAACCAGCCGGGCTACCAGCCACGTGAACGCGATTACGCTTATGTGGGTAGTTTCTATGCATTTGCCGTATGGATTGGTATTGGTGTACTCAAAGTAAGAGACTGGCTGGGTAAAGCGGTAAAACAGGCAGGAGCATCGGCTATGCTGGCCACATTCATCTGCTTACTCGCAGTACCCGTATTAATGGCGCAACAGGAGTGGGATGACCATGACCGCAGTAAAAAAGTACTGGCTCCCGATCTGGCAAAAGATTACCTCGAAAGCTGTGCGCCCAATGCTATATTATTCACTTTTGGAGATAATGATACATATCCATTATGGTATGCACAGGAAGTAGAGGGTGTAAGAAGAGATGTACGTGTTATCAACTATAGTCTGTTGGGTATCGACTGGTATATCAACCAGCTTCGTTATAAAGTAAATGAAAGTGCACCGATAGATGTAATCTGGTCTGCCGAGCAGATTGAAGGTGGAAAGCGCGATTTCATTGAATACAGACCCGATCCGAGTATTCCCGAAAACAGGTATTATGATCTCTACGACCTGATGAAGAATTATGTAGGTAAAGACAATGAACAAAATGATTATAGCTATCCGGTAAGAAAATTATCAGTACCTGTTGACCGTGATGCGGTGATTAAAAATGGTACAGTCAATGCAACTGACAGTATTGCCAGCGAATTACGTTTTGAAATAGCCAAGACCACATTGATGAAAAATGACCTGGCTGTACTGAATGTAATAGCAGCCAATAAATGGGAGCGCCCCATTTATTTTACCGCTCCGCAAACTGATGGGTTAGGTTTAGACCAGTTCCTTCGCAGGGATGGTATGACTTATCGCTTAGTGCCGGTTGAAAACGATAGGGTAAATACCAACTGGATGCTGGATAAGGTAACCAACAAGTTCAAATTCGGTAATGCCAATGTACAGGGTGTATATTTTGATGAAGAAAACCGCCGTCACCTCAACAGCATCCGTACTGCTTATGCCGACCTGGCACTTGACCTAGCGTCAAAAAACAGGAAAGAAGAAGCGCGTAAAGTACTGAAACAGGTAGACAGCATGATGCTCGAAAGTAATTTCGCCTATGGCATGGCCAGCAGAGGTAATTTGCATAACAGGAATTCACTGGTATTCCTGGAAGCCTGTTATTTGTCGGGCGATACTACGCTGGCACAAAAAGTATCATCATCCGTGAAAAAGGATCTTGAACAGCAGGTGCGCTTCTACAATTCATTAAGCGGAAGAAAAGCAGAAGGTATGGAGCAGGAAAAACGTGCTGCAGAAAGCTATTTACAGGCTATATCACAAATGCAGACCATGTATAACCCCCAATTACAGATACCCGGGAAGATGATGGCAGCAGATACTACGCAGAAATAAATTCAATAAACCTTAATAAGCAAAGGGCTCCCGCAAAGGAGCCCTTTCTTTTTCTCATATCGCAAACCATTCAGTCTTTTTACTTGTTAAATTGCAGAGACATGCTCGGACACAGATTTATACATTTCGATCCCAATGAGAACAGCCAGGGTAAGTTTGAACAATTACTCAACCTGTTTATGCAATTGCTTACCTATACCAACGGCGATGCAGGAGAAGCTTTGCAATGGCTGAATGAACTCGATAAACAATACCAGCTTACCAATAATGAGTATGGTATGGGCGATTTTATCGAAGACCTGAAACAGAATGGATACCTAAACGAAGACCCGGCCAGCGGAAACTTTAATATCACCGCAAAATCAGAACAAACCATCCGTAAAAAAAGTCTGGAAGAGATATTCGGAAAACTCAAAAAAAGTAAACAGGGTAATCACCAGACATTCAAACCGGGTCAGGGAGATGAGATCAATCCCGATACGCGACCCTTTCAGTTTGGTGATATGCTGGAACAGATTGATTTTACAGAAAGTATTCGCAACGCACAAATTAATCGTGGGATAGAAAGTTTTTCCATGCAGGAAGATGATCTTCAGATCAGGGAAAGCGATTTCAAAACACAGACTTCCACCGTGCTGATGATCGATATTTCTCATTCCATGATTCTATATGGTGAAGACAGGATAACACCCGCCAAAAAAGTAGCCATGGCGCTCAGTGAACTCATCACCACCAAATACCCCAAAGACACGCTGGATATTGTAGTATTTGGAAATGATGCATGGAGCATAGAAATAAAAGACCTCCCTTATTTGCAGGTAGGACCATACCATACGAATACTGTTGCCGGACTTGAATTGGCCATGGATTTACTGCGAAGAAGAAAGAATCCGAACAAACAGATATTTATGATCACCGACGGTAAACCTACCTGTTTAAAAATTGGTGGCCGTTATTATAAAAACAGTTTTGGGTTAGACAGGAAAGTGGTGAATCGTTGTATTAATCTGGCAGCACAGTGTAAGAAGCTGAAAATACCCATAACCACATTCATGATTGCTTCTGATCCTTATCTGCAAAAATTTGTACAGGAGTTTACAGAAATGAATAATGGTAAGGCTTTCTTTGCCAGCTTAGATAAACTCGGAGCCTTTATTTTTAAGGACTTCGAAAGTGGCAAAAGGAGAACGGTTTATTAATTATAAAAGATACTATAAAACCCTGCTCCGGATTTTAATCCGGAGCAGGTGATATTTATATACTAAAAAATATGATGAAGATACAGGACATTAATACATTAGGGCAACTTAAAAAGAGTGGTTACAAACCACGCTCAGTGAAAGAAGAAATCAGAGCAAATCTGATTCGCTCCATTCAACAAAAAGAACAGCCTTTTACGGGTATTATCGGTTATGAAGACACTGTTATTCCCGATACTGAACGGGCTATACTGAGCAGACATAATATCTTATTCCTTGGCTTGCGTGGTCAGGCCAAGACCCGTATGGCCAGACAGATGGTTGATTTGCTGGATGAGTATATACCGGTAATAGCTGGTTCAGAAATCAATGATGATCCATTGGCGCCACTGAGCAAATTTGCAAAGGACTTAATTGCGGAACAGGGAGATGAAACACCAATCCGCTGGCTGCATCGCAGCGAAAGGTATGGGGAAAAACTGGCTACACCGGATGTGAGTGTAGCTGATTTGATTGGTGATATTGATCCTATTAAAGCCGCCAACCTGAAACTGAGTTTTGCAGATGAAAAAGTAATTCATTACGGTATCATACCCAGGAGCAACCGGGGTATTTTTGTAATCAATGAATTACCCGATCTGCAGGCAAGGATACAGGTGGCTTTATTCAATATTCTGCAGGAAGGAGATATACAGATACGCGGCTTTAAGTTAAGAATGCCACTTGATATTCTTTTTGTCTTTACTGCCAATCCCGAAGACTATACCAACCGGGGCAGTATTGTTACTCCATTAAAAGACAGGATACAGAGCCAGATACTCACACACTATCCAAAAACAATTGAACATTCACTGGCCATCACAGAACAGGAGGCGGTGTTAAGTAAAGACCAGGCTTCGCTGGTAGATATTAGTGACCTCATTAAAAGATTGATAGAACAGGTGGCTTTTGAAGCACGTAACAATGAATATGTAGATAAGAAAAGTGGTGTAAGTGCCCGATTAACGATAGCAGCATTTGAAAATGCGGTGAGTACGGCAGAGAGAAGGGCACTGATACATGGGGAAGAAAAAACACAGGTATGGATCAGCGACCTGAGTGGTATTATTCCGGCCATTACCGGTAAAATAGAACTGGTATATGAAGGAGAGCAGGAGGGACCATACCAGGTAGCAGTGAACCTGCTTGATAAAGCTATCCGCTCACAGTTTATCACCTATTTTCCTAACCCGGAGCAGGTTAAAAAAAGAAGACCGACAGGGAAAAAATCAATGGAAGAAAAGGAACCGGAGAATCCTTACAAATCTATTATCCGCTGGTTCGATGGAGGCAATCACCTCGACCTCCTGATGGATAGTAAAGACGAGGTAAGAATACAAACCTTATATAAAGTAGATGGTCTGTATGCATTTGTTAAAAAATATTTTCCCCAGGCCAATGAAAAACAACAGGCATTATTGATGGAATTTGTTTTACATGGTCTCGCCGCTTATTCATTAATCAGTAAAAGAACCATTGAAGGAAAAGTAGAATTCAAGGACCTCATCGGCAGCATGATGAACCTCGGCGATATGCAATTTGATAGTGAAGAGGAAGATTATAATTAACCCTGCGAAACCTCTGTTTACTTCTTTCTCTGCGGTGAATATTCGAGTAAATTCACCGCAGAGAAAGGAGTAAGCAAAGATTTCGCGGAGAGAAAATTTAGAATTTGAAACCGGCGGATATGCCTCCATAGAATGGGAAAACGCCAGCGCCGGTAATAAGCGGTGAAATAAATACCCTTGCAGTAAATCCTTTTTTCTCGGGCTGGTAACGATAACCAAAATTCAGGTATCCAAAAACAGTAGAACTGCTGTTGTCGAAAATATCTTCTCCATCGGTAATGGTAATAGCGCTGGCACCGGCACCCAGTTCGAGATAGTGGCCGTCGCTTCCCGATAAATGATTAAAACCTACAGGAATAGCAAAAATACCGGAATTGATAAACCCTATTCCGCCCATGCCTACACGAAATCCCCATCCTTTTTGTCCTTTAAAACGTTGGTCGTAGTTAGCAGAGAAAAGACCCGGGCCGCCAATTTCTCCATAGATGGATTTAGCGGGAGGTCCGGGTAAATCAGCATCTCTTTGCTGTGCGTAGAGGGCAGTGCCGGCAACTGTGATCAGTAAAAAAAGGGAAAGTAATATTTGCTTCATGGTTCAGTTTTTATACCTGACACCAAAATTGCCTGTTTCGCTGTTTATAAGCGAGCCATTCATACAATATCACCCATTCATGTGATATATGATCAAATCATTTCTTTCAACTGTTCCACTACTTTATCAATCTCTTCTTTGGTATTATTTTTTGAGAAAGAAAAGCGAACTGTTACCTGATTCGGGTTATTATTAACAGCCCTGATAACATGTGAACCCTGATCGGCACCACTGGTACAGGCACTACCACCACTGGCGCAGATATTATTGATGTCTAGATTGAACAAAATCATCTCACTTTTTTCTGTCTTGGGAAAACTGGCACTGATTACGGTGTACAAAGAACGTCCCAAAGTATCGCCATTGAAAGAAACACCTTTAATATGTTTCTTCAACTGTTCCATCATGTATATTTTCAGACTTTTGATATAGGTACTGTCTTGCTCATGGTTTTGAGTAGCCATTTCCAATGCTTTGGCAAAACCTACAATGCCATACAGGTTTTCTGTACCTGCACGCATATTTCTTTCCTGGCTTCCGCCGTGAACAAAAGGTTTAATTTTTACATTCTCATTAATGTATAATAAACCCACCCCTTTGGGTCCATGGAATTTATGGCTGGCGCCTGTAATAAAATGCACAGGTGTATTGCGCAGATCAAAAGGGAAGTGGCCCACCGTCTGCACTGTATCGCTATGAAAAATGGCACCATACAGCTTACATAATTCACCCACAGCGTGTATATCGAGAATATTACCAATTTCATTATTGGCATGCATCAATGAAACCAGGCATTTTTCTTCACTTTCGGCGAGTAAACGCTCAAGGTCTTCAAGATCAATATGTCCATTGGGTAACAGCTTTACATAACTCAGTGCCGCCTCACCCGAATGATACATATGTTCAACTGTATGGGTAGTGGCATGGTGTTCGATTACGGAAGAGATGATATGCTTACAACCCAGATCGCGCACTGCAGCTGTAATAGCAGTATTACTGCTCTCGGTGCCCCCACTGGTGAAAAATATCTCCGCTGGGTGAGCATTCAGGATCTTTGCCACGGTTTTACGGGCATTCTCAATGGCAAGACGGCTCTCACGGCCATAACTGTAAATAGATGAAGGGTTGCCAAACTGACTGGTCAGATAAGGCATCATAGCTTCCAGTACCACGGGATCGAGTGGGGTGGTAGCTGCATTATCCAGGTATATCCTTTCCATGCCGCAAAAGTAATGAAAAGTCAAAAGGCAAAAATCAAAATTCAAAAAGGCTGATAATCAGGTTTTTCTTAGCAAAAGAACTCCCAAGGATTTTTTTGATTTTTAAATTTTGGTTTTTAACTTTTAAAGCACTTCCTGTATATCCTTAATCAGCTTTCCTGCAATATTCGCTGCAACAGTTTCAGAATTGCTTTCTGCATAGATACGGATGATGGGCTCAGTGTTACTGGTGCGTAAATGTACCCAGTCGGTTTCAAATTCAATTTTCAATCCGTCTTCTGTATTGATGGGGTGTTTTTTATATTTCTTTTTGATGTGGTCAAAAATCTTTTTAAGATCGAATCCGGCAGTGAGTTCAATTTTGTTTTTACTCATGAAATAATCCGGATAAGTATTTCTTAATTGTTTCACCGATTTTTTTTCTTTGGCCAGGTGTGTCAGAAATAATGCAATGCCAATAAGAGCATCGCGGCCATAATGCAGATCGGGTACAATAATGCCTCCATTTCCTTCTCCGCCGATTACCGCATCTACAGCTTTCATTTTGGTAACCACATTTACTTCACCTACGGCACTTGGCGTGTAAGTGCCTCCATGTTTTACCGTTACATCTTTTAAGGCACGGGTAGATGACATATTACTTACTGTATTGCCTTTTCTATGCTGTAAAATATAATCGGCAACAGCAACAAGTGTATATTCTTCACCAAACAATGATCCGTCTTCGCAAACAAAACATAAACGATCCACATCAGGGTCCACAGCAATACCCAAATGCGCATTTTGTTTTACTACTTCATTACAAAGTTCACGCAGGTGTTCGGGCAGTGGTTCGGGGTTATGGGCAAAACGTCCGTTTACTTCGCCATTCAGTACCGTAACTTTTACGCCCAGCGCTTTTAACAAGAGCGGAACAGCAATGGCACCAGTACTGTTGATGGCATCCAATACTACATTGAATTTGGCTTTCCTGATAAGCGACACATCTACCAGTGGATAAGCCAGTACGGCATCTATATGTTGCTGTAATGCCTCATCGTTGGTTGTATAAGTACCCAATTTATCTACAGAAGCAAATTCATAGTCGTCTTTGGAAGCAATGTCTAACATGGCAGCGCCATCGGCACCACTGATGAATTCTCCTTTCTCATTCAACAGTTTCAGGGCATTCCATTCTTTGGGGTTATGGCTGGCAGTAAGAATAATACCACCCGCTGCTTTTTCAAATACCACGGCCATTTCAACAGTAGGCGTAGTGCTTAATCCAAGATCTACAACATCAAGTCCAAGGGCATTCAGTGTACTCACCACCAGTCGCTGAACCATTTCACCACTGATACGTCCGTCGCGGCCAATTACTATTTTTTTATTGCTGCCAGACTGCTGTAACAGCCAGGTGCCGTAAGCTGCAGTAAAACGAACTACGTCTAAAGGGCTTAATGTTTCACCGGGCTTACCGCCAATGGTTCCTCGAATACCTGAGATGCTTTTAATCAATGCCATGATAGGGTTTTTAGCGCCTGCAAACATAATTCAAATTTTTTGTAAGCCTGCTTGCTGTAATTTCGCTTTATCAAAGTGTTTTTATGCCGGATAAAGCGTGGTTTAAGGATTGGTTCAATTCTCATTATTATCATTTGTTATACCAGCACAGAGATGATCGTGAGGCGCTTGCATTTATCGACACACTGATACGCTTTCTTCAACCCACCCCCGGTTCAACCATGTTAGATGTGGCCTGCGGTAAAGGAAGACACAGCAAAGCACTCGCAGAAATGGGGTTTGATGTAACTGGTATTGATCTCTCTGCAGCATCTGTAAGCGCGGCAAAAGAAGAAGAAACAGACAGGCTTCATTTTTATCAGCATGATATGCGTTTACCATTCAGGGTAAACTATTACGACTATGCATTTAATTTCTTTACCAGCTTTGGTTATTTCAGAACAAGACGGGAGCATGATAATGCCATCCGAACCATTGCGCAGAGTTTAAAACATGGGGGATATTTTATCATCGATTACCTCAATGTACATTATGCAGAAGACCATCTCGATAAATCTTTTACAACAGAAACAGAGGATGTGGCTTTTCATATTACCAAATGGCAGGACGAGGAACATTTTTTTAAACAGATACAGGTAACAGATCATACACATAAAAATCCACATCACCTGTACACAGAAAGGGTGGCAAAATTTTCTTTGGGCGATTTCACCGATATGATGGCTTATCAGGGAATGCAGGTACAGGAAGTATTTGGAGACTATCAGTTAGGCCGATACGATGTTCGTCGTTCTCCGCGAATGATTATTCTGGCTAAGAAAAACTGAGTGGTATTATACTATTTCTTTTCGCTGATGGCTGCCGGAAGCTTCCACATATTACCCCCTACAAAAATGGCTCCACCCTTTGCTTTTGATTTGTCGAATGCATGTGTTCCCGGCATATTGTACACATAACTACTGTCGGGCGATAATACGGGCATTACATTTTTATTTACATAAGCCGGCATGATAATTTTTGGCCTGAATTGCTCTTGCATAAGAATGGGCTGCTTTTTCTTCAATAAATCAAGAGGTGTTTTTAATTGGGCCTCGTTCTTTTTCTTTACACTGTCTAAATACTGTTGCATACTCATCACTGAATTTGCTTCTTTTTTTTGCTGACCCCAGACAGCTATTACAATTACGAGAGAAAAGCCAAATAGCAGTAGTTGTTTCATAATAGAAAAATACACCATTTGATTTGTCAATACAAGCTTTCTTTGTTAAAACTTTATTAACCACCGGCTTTTGTAAAGCATGGGTCAAACAGTACCTTTACACTATAATGAACAATTATACATTGCTTCAGCATTTTTTTCAACGGCTACTCAACCTGGTTCTGGAACTGGACACATGGTTGTTCCTGAAAATCAATACGGTACTCACCAACCCGGTACTCGATACCATTCTTCCGCTATGGCGCGATTCTGAACTATGGGCGCCTTTCTACCTTTTTCTGATAGTATTTGCCCTGATGAATTTTGGTAAGAAAGGCTGGGTATGGATATTATTTGCCGTTATCAATGTAACCCTTACCGATCAGGTCAGCAGTTCAATCATCAAAAAATGGGTTGCCCGAATCCGCCCCTGCAATGAAGAAGCACTGGTGGGTAAAATGCGTTTGTTACTGGAGCATTGTTCCGGTGGGTTTAGTTTTACTTCATCGCATGCGACCAATCACTTCGGCTTCGCGGTCTTTGTATTTCTTACCACCAAACATTTTATGGGCAAATGGAGCCGGTGGTTATTGGTATGGGCCGCCACCATCAGCTATGCACAGGTATATGTGGGTGTACATTATCCGGTTGATGTATTCATGGGTGCGTTATTGGGTATGGGTATCGGTACACTCACTGCTAAATACTATAACAAGAAAATTGGTTTGATCAGTATCGGTCAACCTTTATAATCTTCCCTATGAATAATCGATTATTTGGTTTCATCCTCTCAGCCTGTGTGGTGGTGTATATCATATCCATGTGGCAAATACCTGTAATCGATATCGATGCGGCACAATATGCATCCATGAGCAGGGAAATGATGGAAAACGGTTCCTACCTGAAGCTCTACGATTTAGGGTTTGATTACCTCGATAAGCCGCCCATGTTGTTCTGGTTATCCTCACTCAGCCTGCAATTATTTGGTGTATTCGACTGGGCCTATCGATTGCCATCTGTTCTCATGTTATTATTGGGGGTGTATGCTACTTACCAGCTTGCTTTATTGTTTTATCATCGCACCATTGCACAATTATCAGCCATCGTGCTGGCTTCCTCACAGGCTGTTTTTTTAATGGTACATGATGTACGCTGCGATACCATGTTAATGGGTTGGGTAATCCTCAGTTTATGGCAACTGGCTGCCTGGTACCAGACCCATCGATGGAAACATTTCCTGCTGGGTTTTGCTGCCATAGCAGGCGGCATGATGACCAAAGGGCCTATTGCCCTGATGATACCAGCCTTTGCTTTTGTACCACATTTTATATTGAGAAGAGAGTGGAAGCAGTTTTTCAGGTGGGAATATATTGCAGGTATACTCCTGGTAGCAGTGTTATTAATACCCATGAGTATTGGTCTTTATCAGCAATACGATCTGGAACCCGGTAAAGTATTTCATGGGAGGGCCATACAATCGGGACTTCGTTTTTATTACTGGACACAAAGTTTTGGTCGATATACCGGTGAAAATGTATTCAATGAAATGAATCATTTTACTTTTCTGCTGGAGAATATGCTCTGGAGTTTTCTTCCCTGGATTATTTTTTTCCTGCTTGGATTGGTATTTACCATCCGGCAATTGGTTCAACAAAAATTCAGGATAGGGGTAACAGAGGAGTGGATCAGTACCGGTGGTTTCATCATCACTTATTGTATTCTGGCCCGAAGCCAGGCACAGTTACCCCATTATATTTTTGTGGTACTGCCTCTGGCGGCCATCATTACAGCCCGAACGGTTTATGCTTTATTATTTGAAGCAAAAAAGCCGGGACTCACCCGAATACTTTTTTGGATACATACAGTAATTTTCTCTTTGTTGTGGGTAGCAGTTATTATACTGATGGTATGGCCCTTCCCGGCCATTCATTTGCTGATTAAAGTAGTGAGTGTGGTGGGGTTATTAACCTACCTCTTTATACTCTTTAAACCCTTTAGCAGTATGCACAAACTGATGCAAATGGCATTGTTTACGGTAATTGGTGTGAATTTCTGTCTGGCGTCGGGTTTTTATCCGCAACTTTTGCGGTATCAGTTTGGTAATACAGTAGCCAAAGTATTGGAGGAAAAAAACATCAACAAAGAAAAAGTGATACTGTATAATATCGATGAGAGCAGGGCGCTCCATTTTTATGGGAAACATATTTTTCAGCGTAAAACAGACAGTTTATTGCTCCGTCCGGATGAGGTGCTGATTACCCGAAAAGAGAGTCTTTCCGCACTTCAACAACGCTTTCCCAACCTGAATACTATATTTGAGGGAGCATACTATGGGGTAAGCATGTTAAGTCTGCCCTTTCTGAATCCTGAAACAAGAGCAAAAGAAACAATGCCATATGTGCTGGTTGACCTTGATGGCCGACCTTAGAAACCTGAAATTATTATGACTGAAATATTGATCATACTGGGTCTTATTATCCTGAACGGTTTTTTTTCCATGGCAGAAATTGCCTTGGTTTCTGCGCGTAAAGCAAGGCTGGAAGCCCAGGCGGCGAAAGGTGATGTAGATGCCAAACGTGCACTGGAACTGGCCAATCATCCCGATACTTTTTTATCTACCATACAAATTGGTATTACACTGGTAGGGGTTTTAACAGGTATCTATTCAGGCGGAACCTTTAAAGAACCACTGAGAGTATGGCTCGAAGGGTATGGTATGGATAGCGATTATGCCGGAACCGTAGCTACCACCATCATCGTTATTATCGTAACTTATTTATCGCTGGTATTGGGCGAACTCGTGCCTAAAAGAATTGGCCTCAGTAATCCGGAAGGCATTGCCAAATCGGTTGCCGGACCCATGCGTATCATTTCCTGGATCACTTATCCTTTTATATGGCTGCTGAGTAAATCCTCTCATCTCATTATGCGTCTGCTCAATATGAAGCCCAATGATAACCAGGTGACGGAAGAAGAAATAAAAGCGATTATCAGTGAGGGAACAGAACAGGGTACCATTGAAGAAGCAGAACAGGAAATCATTGAACGGGTATTTCACCTGAGCGACCGTAATATTACTTCTCTCATGACCCACCGCAGCGATATTGTTTGGCTGGAAGTAGAAGATACAGTTATGAGGGTGCGTGATGAGGTAATGGAAAATATGCACTCCGTATATCCGGTCTGCGAAAAAGATGTTGATCATATAAAAGGAGTTGTTTCGTTGAAAGACCTGTTTGCCGCCGAATCGGGCAGCAGGATCAGTGAACTCATGAAAGACGCCATGTATGTGCCTGAAAACAATACAGCTTATCAGGTGCTGGAGAAATTCAAGCAAACCAAAATTCATCATTGCTTTATTGTGGATGAATATGGTTCTGTATTGGGATTGATTACATTGAACGATATCCTGGAAGCCATTGTGGGCGATATTCCACAGGAAGAAGACGAGGCTTATGAAATTAAGGAAAGAGCCGATGGCAGTTTTCTGGTAGATGCGCAGATACCATTCTACGATTTCCTTACCCATTTCGATAAAACAGAATGGATGATGGAAGGCGACCGCGATTTCGATACCCTGGCCGGCTTTATCATTCATGAACTGGAAAAAATACCGGTAACGGGCGATACCCTCGACTGGAAAATGTTCAAATTCGAAATCGTAGACATGGACCAGCACCGCATAGACAAAATACTGGTTTCCATTAGTGAATAAGGTATATTAAAAATACACCTCTCGTTCTCCCTTTCTCCTTGTTAAATACATTCGCATTAGTAGCCTGTTAAAAACAAAAAACATTTTTAGCAGGGAGAACGGGAGAGGGAACAAATCAAAAAGAAAATGAGATGTCCCGTTTGGGGTAATCCAGTTTATAGGTTTTCTGAACTCCTTTCGATTTTACATGAACAATATTTACCTGTTTGGTTTCATAATCGTATAAAAGACTGCAATCAATGCCCACCTGGTTAACCACGGGTTGTTTATCAATCTCAAAATAACACCAGGTACTTTCCATTTGCTGTTCATAGCCCACCAGCGAAAAACGAACAGGTTTACCATTCACTGTGAGTTTCAGGTGATCCGTCATATATGCCTGTAAATTTTTCTCAATCACAGCTTTATCACCCGGACTAAGGATATTGATCTTTTGTTTACTGTATTGTTGTAATGTTTTTTCCAGGTCATCACTGAAAACACGCACACTGATTTCAAGGCTTGCTTCTTTGGGGTTATGGTTGATATCAATTACCGACATAAAAAAAGGGTGTGCCATTGAAAGCATACCTGTGAGCATCCATTGAATTATTATATTTACCATTTATTAAACTGCTTGTTCGGGTAACAAATGTCACAATAAATTCGCAATTCAGCTATGGATCAGTTTTTAACTTATTTCAAAGTGGGTTTTGGTCATATTATAAGCAGGGATCTTGGGGTAGATCATATTCTGTTTATTGTGGCATTGACCATCCGTTACCAGTTTGCCGACTGGAAAAAATTGCTGGTATTAGTTACAGCTTTTACCATCGGGCATTCCATTACACTTGCATTGAGTGTATTTAATATTGTGAATTATTCCATTGCATGGATTGAGTTCCTGATACCGGTTACCATTGTAATTACGGCACTGAGCAACTTATTTGTCAAAAAGTTCAGCTTCAATACACGTTTTCCCCTGATTTATTTCTTCGCATTATTTTTCGGATTAATACATGGACTCGGCTTCAGTAACTACCTGAAAAGCATGCTGGGAAAGGATTCCTCGGTGGTGTGGGAGTTGTTGGCTTTTAATGTAGGGCTCGAAGCAGGACAACTGCTAATTGTACTGGCTATGTTGATCATTTCATTTATATTCGTCAATCTTTTTAAGTGCAACCGCAGGGAGTTCCTGTTGTATATCAGCGGGGGTGCATTTGTTGTGGCACTTTTAATGGCATTAGAAAGGGTTCCTCATTAAAAAACCAATGAAATGAGCCATGACAAGATTTGATATCAATTCAAATGTTTATTGGCGAATTTCATCCCGTTTTACGGAACAAGTTGTAACCAAAATCAATAACTATCAACAAATGAAAAAAATTGCTTTACTGGTGATGGGGTCGGTATTACTGGTGTCTGCGCAAGCGCAGAATATCATGAACAATCCGACATCCAATCATGGCAACAGGTTTGAACAGTTGGGTACTATTTTACCCACACCCAATGAGTACCGTACTGCTAGTGGCGCCCCGGGCCCCAAATACTGGCAGCAACGTGCTGATTATAATATTAAATGTGAACTGGATGAAGCCAACCTGAAACTCAAGGGTAGCGAAACAGTGACTTACTATAATAATTCACCTGATATACTTACTTATATCTGGTTGCAACTCGATGAAAACGAGCATAACTCATTAAAAAATGCAGGTTATGAAGATGGATCTTCACTCCGTCAGGTATCGGTAAACGGACTTGATGGTATGGAAGAGCGCAAAACCGATAATTGTTATGGTCATATCATCAGTAAACTTACCGATGCTACAGGCAAAAACCTGAAATATACCATCAACCGTACCATGATGCGTATTGATCTGCCAACGGCTTTAAAACCAGGGCAGAAATTTGTATTCAATTTAGACTGGAGCTATAAAATATCCGACCGTATGACCAAAGGTGGTCGCGGTGGTTATGAACTGGTAGATGGCAATCACCTGTTTACCATGGCGCAGTGGTTCCCACGTCTTTGTGTGTACAGCGATTTTCAGGGATGGCAGAACCAGCAGTTTACAGGTAGAGGAGAGTTTGCACTGGCTTTTGGTAATTATACCGTACAGATTACAGTACCATCAGATCATGTGGTATTGAGTACAGGGGAATGCCAGAACTATGCACAGGTATTAACACCGGCACAATTGGGTCGCTGGAACAAAGCCCAGACTGCAACGGAGCCCGTAGAAGTGGTAACGCTGGAAGAAGCGAAAAAAGCAGAACAGGGTAAAAGCACACAGAAAAAAACCTGGATATACAAAGCCGATAATGTGCGAGATTTCGCCTGGACCTCCAGCCGTAAATATGTTTGGGATGCCATGCCGGCCTATGTAGAGGGTAAGAAAATAATGTGTATGAGTGGTTATGGTAAAGAAGCCTATGGATTGTACAGGAAATATTCAACCAAAGCTGTAGCACATACCATTAAGTCTTATTCAAAATTCTCTATTCCTTATCCATATCCTGTGGCACAAAGTATTGAAGCTGCGAACGGAATGGAATACCCGATGATCTGTTTCAACTATGGCCGTACCAATGCTGACGGTACTTATAGTGAAGCCACCAAGAATGGTATGCTGGGTGTAATCATTCATGAAGTAGGGCATAATTTCTTCCCCATGATAGTGAACAGTGATGAGCGTCAGTGGTCATGGATGGATGAAGGACTGAATACTTTTGTTCAATACCTGTCTGAGGAGTTATGGGATAATAAATTCCCTTCACGCCGCGGGCCGGCCTGGGCGATTGTAGATTACATGAAATCTCCCAAAGAGCAGTTAGAGCCTATTATGACCAACAGCGAAAATATCATTCAGTTTGGTCCGAATGCTTATTCAAAACCTGCTACCGGTTTAAATATCCTGCGTGAAACCATTATGGGAAGAGAGTTATTCGATTTTGCTTTCCGTGAATATGCACGTCGCTGGGCTTTTAAACATCCAACACCTGCCGATCTTTTCCGTACCATGGAAGATGCCAGTGCGGTTGACCTCGACTGGTTCTGGAGAGGATGGTTCTATGGTATTGAAGCATGCGATATTGCTATTGATACCGTTCGTTATGCCGTATTTGATGCCAATGCTGTTCCACAAGCCAGAACTGGTGGAGCACCGCGTACATTAGCCATGGATAAGCCCTTGGTGAATGCTTTTGAAGATGTATCAAAGATCCGTAACCGTGAAGATAAAAGTATTGTGTTCCAGACCGATGTTGATACTTCCTTACGCGACTTCTACTGGAGATATGCCCGTGGTTTGGAACCCTATGATTCTGTAACCAAAGTACCAATGCCTGCTTTTGCTACTCCTGAAGTATTAACAGATGCAGAGAAAGCCAAATACAAAGACATGCACTTGTATGAAATTACTTTCAGCAACAAGGGTGGTCTGGTAATGCCCCTGATTGTTGAGTTTACTTTTGAAGATGGTACCAAAGAAACACAGCATTTATCGGCACAGATATGGAGAAAGAATGAAAATAAAGTAACACGCGTGTTTATGACTAAAAAGAAAGCGGTTAGTATTAAACAGGACCCCATGCGTGAAACAGCAGATATCAATGAAGCAAACAACAAATGGCCCGCAGTGGCGGAACCCACCAAGTTTCAGTTATTTAAAATGGGAGGAGCTGCCCGCGGACAGTCGCTGGGTGTGAATCCTATGCAGAATGCACAACAGAAAAGAAATTAAAGTATAGGATACGATAGTGAAAGCCATCCCGACCCGGTCGGGATGGCTTTTTTTGTTAATATTGTTACTATGAAAAAGCAATCCATCTTTCAGTTATTATTGGCTGCCCTGTTTTTGTTGGGTAGTACAATTGTATCAACGGCGGCTACTGTTGATACAATTGATGTTCAGAGCAAGAGTATGCTTAAGAATATTAAAGCTGTGGTCATTACTCCACAAGGGTATGATGCGAAAGCAGGAAAAAAATATCCGGTAGTGTACCTGTTGCATGGACACAGTGGCAATTACCGCTCCTGGGTAAAAGATGTTCCATCCATAAAGAAAGCAGCAGATGAACTGGGATTGATTGTCGTTTGTCCCGATGGTGGTTTTAACAGTTGGTACATCAACAGTCCGGTAGATACTTCGGTAAAGTATGATACCTATATTACACAGGAACTGATACCGTATATTGATGCAAATTATACAACCATTCCGGATAAAAAAGCAAGAGCTATTTCAGGCTATAGTATGGGTGGACATGGCGCGCTCTACCTCGGTATTAAACATCCAGATCTTTTTGCCAATGTAGGAAGCATCTGTGGAGGGGTAGACCTTCGACCCTTTCCAAATAACTGGCAACTAAAAAATATTCTGGGCGATTTGCAGTCGAACCCTGCTAACTGGGATGCTTATTCGGTGATTACTATGGTAGATGTATTAAGCAAGGGGCAACTGAACCTGATGATTGATTGTGGAGTGGATGATTTTTTTCTTGCAGTAAACCGTAAACTGCATGAAAAATTAGTTACACTTAAAATACCCCATGAATATATTGAGCGGGATGGAGGTCATACCCGAAACTACTGGGCCAATAGTGTAGACTATCATTTCTTCTATTTCAAGCGAATGTTTACCCAGGCTGGTTATTAATATCTCCCCGTAAACTCCGTTTCCTCTCGTTCTCTGCGGCGAATGATAAAAGCCTGTTCATCGCAGAGAACGATAGGATGCAGAGTAGAAAAAAGAAAAGCAACCTCTTGCCAAGGTTGCTTTTTTACTGCATTAGATTGTACAGTGAGCCCCGTTATCAGTCACTATATTTACCACCAGCAGTAACCCAGTTTGTAATTTTTTGTTTATCACCTGCAGATAATTGTCCGCCCTGTGGCATGAATGATGGATTGCCATCAACTGCCCTTGCTTTAATACGTGCAGCGGCATTTACGATATTACAGTCGGTACCAAAATTTTGTCCGCCCTGTGCTGCAGCACCCGTATGACAGCTATTACAGTTGGCCACGATTACAGCTTTTACTGCTGCAAACAATGGACCACTTGCATTGGATGCTACGGTTACTGTACCAGATTTTGTACAGCCATCACCGTCTTTTGCAATAATGGTATGATCGCCGGCACTTATATTGTTAAATGTACCTGAGGCCTGGAAGGTACCACCGTCAATATTATAGGTAAAATTGGTGCTGCCACTTGCAGAAGCAGTAACACTACCTCCTGTACAGCCTGCTGCATTGGTGGAACTGAGTGTAACAACAATATTTTTTGTTGCACAGGGGTTGCCGGGTGCAGGAGCGGGTGCAGGAGCCGGAGAATCGCCTCCCTTGCTACAGGCCACAATAATAACTGCTGCTGAGGCCAATGACAGTATAACTGCTGCCGATTTACGTATCTGCTTCATAGATTGTTTTGTATTTATAGGTATATACGCTATTTCTTTTTGGAAGGTTGCCTGATTTGTAAAGAAAAATTCAGGCCGAAACTACTGAGTCTGATACTGCCATACCCTACACCACCCATGGGTAATGAAGCATAGGGTTCAACCAGCAAACTTGTACCGGCACCAATGTTTTTTCTCCATCCGCCCGATAACCTGAGAATAGAGAGTAAGTGCGTATTCCCCTCGGTATAATTGCTGTTGCGAGTTATAGGTTGTCCGTTCCAGTAGTAGGAATAATTATAATTTTCCCTGGTCATGAAATAGGAAGAGATACCCGCGCTTAAAAAGAAACTTCGCTGCTTATTGCCATTGAACTGGTATCTCAACAGGAGCGGCACTTCCCACATATCACAAAAGCCATCTACCATAGTAAGTTTATAGTTCGCTACCCAGCTTCCTTTGGGCGCCGTAAAATCTTCTCCTGCAACGGTATAATTTTTCTTTGTAAACAATACACCTGTGTGCATTGACCAATGATTGTTGAAATGATACCCTGCCAGTATGCCTATATTAATACCAGCTTTGTCGCTGTATTTATATTTAACGGTGCTGGCATCCATACCCGCAACAATTGCAATACTGAATTTACTGTTGGTTGTTTTTGCAGGTTGGGTTATGGTACTGTCTTTTTGCAATGAGTCGGTTATTACAGGTGGGTGATGTGTAGCTGTATCTGTTTTCTCAATGATACCGATAACCGTCTTCGTGTTGCCTGAATCGGCCGTAGGCTGAATGGTATAAAGGGGAATTGTATTTGTACCGGTAGTTTTTGTACCTGTTTCACTCATTTTTTGTGTTGCTTCGGAATCAGTTGTTGATGTCTGGTTGACCGTTATTTTTTTTGTCTGGTTACTGATGGGTAATATATCTGAGACGCGCTTATTTGGTAAAGCAGAAATGTCTTTTTGTTGGATAGTAAATGATTTATTCTGATTAACAGTCCTGTTTTGTTGTTTACCACTGTTAAGCTGAGTAGGAGCCGTATTCTTTTTTTCTGTTGTTAAATCTTCTATGGGGTCTTCCGGTATTTGCTGGATTTCTTTTTTGTTTTCAATTGCACCAGCAGGAGCAGGAGAGATAATCTTTGCTGTTGCAGGTGTTGAAGAAAGTTTTGTATTGTCAGATGGCCATAATGTATACAGTAAACCTGCACCAATAATAGTTAAAGGAAAGAGCCACCAGAAAATAACTCGCCTCTTTCTTTTTTTCTCAACGGGCATTACTTTATCCAAAGCAGCTTCCATTTTATCCCAGGAAGCATTACCCGGTGCTGTATATGCATCGGCGGCCTCACGGCTCAGCTGTTCAAAACTGTTATCGTTACCTGGATTAGACATATGTTTTTATTACGCTTCGTTCAGCAATAATTTTTCTGAGGTTATTCTTTGCTTTTGACAAATTCGACTTCGACGCCCCCACACTAATTTGTAATGCCTGCGATATTTCATCATGACTTAACCCCTCGATTACAAAAAGATTAAATACGGTTCTGTATACCGGCGTTAATTGCCTGGTGGCATCAATAATTTCATCATAGGCCATTTTATCAAGCCCCGTTTCCTGGTGATCGGTAAAACCATCCTGTTCTGTATTATTATCCATGCTGATAATCTTCAACTGCACTTTTCTCAACTGGTCGATACAGGTATTAACAACAATACGTTTGAACCAACCCTTTAACAGGGCTTCTGTATCGCCCTCACGGTTCAGTTCAAAACGGTTGATGTTTTTGAATAGTTTGATGAATGCCTCGTGTACCATTTCTTCGGCCTCTTCCTGCTGATGAATATAACGGTAACTGATCTTCATGGCATAATCAAACAGCCACTGGTACAGCATACGCTGACAGTTACGGTCGTTATTACAACAACCTGTAATCAGGGTCCTTATTTGATCTGTCTCACGGGGCAAAATGCAGCAATATGTTGATGAAGTCCTCTCTGTTAATCTACAATTATTAATGGGTATACGCAAACTTGTATGCGGAGGTTGCCTGGAGTGCAAAAAAAAGCTGCAAGCCTTTGGGGTTAGCTATTAGAGGAGAGTATTAATCATAATCCTATACTAAGAGCTAACAGCTAGTAGCTAATGGCTAATAGCTGCTAACCTCCCGTTCTCCCATCCCTCACTTTGGTTTTTTTCTTGCCTGAGTTCTTTTTTTCGAAGTCCATCACTTCTTTGGGCTTATTTTTTACCGATGCAGTGTCCTTTTTCACCGATGTGCTGTCCGCTTTTTTTACCATTTTATCGGGATTTCCGGGCTCTTTTCCCGGTTCCACAAACTGATCCAGAAACCAGTTTTCTGTGCGGATAATCTGTCCGGTAACCGGGTCATAAAAACGCCAACGGCCATGTTTAAGGGCATTGCCGCTTACTTTAACAATCACCTGTTCTACTTTGGTAGGGTCATTAACATCCTGTACATCTACAGTATCAAATTGTTTGGCAGGGTTCATGGCGCGCCAGCCTTCTTCGCGCTCTAAGCCTGTCATAGTAAAGTATCTGCTGGTTCCGTCTCTCAAACCCCAGCGGTAATTTTCTACGGCAATCATATCACCCATAAGGTTAAAACGGCGCCAGGTTCCTTCTTTTTTTCCATTTATAAAACTGCCTTCTTCCTCATAACCACGTTCACCCCTGATGGGAGGAACATCTACCTTCCAACGCCCCTGTTTAAGTCCGTTTTTGTCCACACAATTAATGGTATCCCGCTTTGATGTGAGCTTAAAACTCACACACTGGGCAGCCGATGCCAGCGAAAAGAAAATGAACAATGGTAGTGCGATCAAACGCATAATCGTTTAAATTGGCCATCCCAAATTACCAACTATTTACATTTGTATGAGAAAATTAACAACTGCTTGCTTCCTGCTATGGTCTATCATTGGCGTGGCACAGGTGAAGCCAACGTCTGCCGATGTTCGCATGAAAGGCGTTCAGCAAAGAAAACTGTTACAACAACAGTCACAGGCCAACAATACCAGCTTCCGTAATATCGGGCCTACCGTAATGAGTGGCCGTGTGGTAGATATGGAAGTAAATCCCGATGATCCCACCGAGTTTTATGTGGCTTATGCATCGGGTGGTTTATGGCATACCACCAATAATGGCCAGAGTTTTACACCCATTTTCGATTCGGAAGATGTACTTACCATTGGCGATATCGCCATCAACTGGAAAACAAGAATACTCTGGTTAGGAACTGGTGAAGTAAACAGCAGCCGTTCCAGTTATGCGGGTATTGGTGTATTCAAAACCACCAATAATGGTAAAAACTGGGAATACCTGGGTTTACCGGAGAGCCACCATATCGGTGAAATTAAATTACACCCGACCGATCCCAATACTGCCTGGGTAGCTGTATTAGGACATCTTTATTCTTCCAACAAGGAGAGAGGGGTGTACAAAACAACTGATGGTGGTAAAACATGGAAATTGACCTTATCGATTGATGCCAATACCGGCGCTGCCGATTTAGACATCAACCCCAATAACCCCAATGAATTATATGCTGCCATGTGGTATCGTACCCGTTCTGCTTCCAATTTTGAGGAAGGCGGAAAAACCAGTGGTATTTATAAAAGCACCGATGGTGGCGAAAACTGGCAACTGATTTCAAAAGAAGGATCCGGTTTCCCGAGTGGTGATGGTGTGGGCAGAATTGGTTTGGCCATCTACCCATCAAACCCCAATACCATTTTTGCTGTAGTGGATAATAATTTCCGTCAGCCTGCTGGCTCACGCCCAAATGCTGCGGATACCAGCCGTTATGTACTGGCCGATTTTAAAGACTTAAGCAAAGATCAGTTTCTGGCATTGAATGATACCAAGCTAAATGCTTTTGTTCGTTCTCCCAGAAATGGTATTCCAGCCAAATACACGGCTGCTTCATTAAAAGCTGCAGTAAGCAATGGTACGCTGGCTCCAACTGCTATATGGGATTTTTTATATGATGCCAATACTGCATTATTTGAAACACCCATCTATGGTGCACAACTCTATCGCAGCGATGATGGTGGTGCTACCTGGAAAATGACGCATAAAGATGGTATCCCCAATCTTTACAGCACTTACGGATACTATTTTGGTAAAGTATGGGTGAGCCCCACCGATGATAAGAAAATTGTACTCACCGGTGTAGGTTTATTAATGAGTACCGATGGTGGTGCTACTTTCAAACAGATTGGAAAAGAAAATGTACACTCCGATCACCATTATGTATGGATCAACCCCAAGCGCGACAGCCATATGATTAATGGCAATGATGGGGGCTGTAATATTACTTACGATAATGGAGATCATTGGTTCAAGGCCAATACACCGGCTGTTGGGCAGTTCTACAATATTACTGTTGATATGGCCCGTCCATACAATGTATACGGTGGTTTACAGGATAATGGTACCTGGTTTGGTTCCAGCACCACTCGTGAAAATTACGACTGGTACGATGGTGGACATAACCCCTACACTTCCATTGGTGGTGGTGATGGTATGCAGGTGCAGGTAGACTGGAGAGATAATAAAACCGTGTACAGCGGTTCTCAGTTTGGTGCTTACAGCAGACAAACCATTGGCACCAGAGAAAGAAGAGGTGTGCGCCCTGCACGAGATCTGGGAGAAACACCACTGCGTTATAACTGGCAAACACCTATTCTGTTGAGCCGTCATAACCAGGATGTATTCTATTATGGAAGCAATAAGTTTCATCGCAGCATGAATCGTGGCGACAGTCTGGTAACCATGAGTGCCGATCTTACTACCAATCCACAACAGGGTGATGTGCCTTTTGGTACATTAACTACCATGAGTGAGAGCCCGTTACGTTTCGGACTCATTTATGTGGGTTCTGATGATGGAAATATTCAGGTATCAAAAGATGGTGGATATACATGGAGCCTCATCAATAAAAAATTACCAAAGGGTTTGTATGTGAGTCGCGTTATAGCCAGTGCATTCAGTGAGTCGCGTGTATATATGTCGTTGAATGGTTACCGTAACGATCATTTCGAAGCCTATGTATATGTGAGTGATGATTATGGTACTACCTGGAGACAGATCATGAAAGACCTGCCTGCAGAGCCTGTAAACGTTGTGAAAGAAGATACGGAAGATGGCAATATACTCTATGTAGGAACCGATGGTGGCTTATACGTAAGCATCGACGGCGGTAATACATCGATGATGTGGAACAAAGGAATGCCCAACAGTGTTCCTGTTCATGACCTCGCTGTTCATCCGAGAGATGGAGAAATTGTGGTGGGAACACATGGCCGCAGTTTATACATCGCTAAACTCGATGAACTACGTAAGCTCGCAAAGAAAAAATAATTTTTAATGTAGGATGTCTGATGTTTGATGTCGGATGTCTGATGTCTGATATGTGGGTTTAACCTACATATCAGACATCTGTTTTTATGCCTCCGTGCAACTCTGTGGTTAAAAAAGTCTAAGTTATAAAACCACAGAGTTACACAGAGTAAGGCACAGAGTTGCACGGAGTTTTTTTTAGTAATACAGAATCCCCTCTTATATATCCAACATCCGACATCAGAGATCTGACATCTGACATCCGACATCTGCGATCCAGATCATCCATTTCTCCTGACGATCCACAAATCCTGTCTGCCTGCTTTCCCGGGATGACTTGCTCCATCGAAATGGGCGATGAGTGTGAATTTTTCTTCCAGTAATTGTTTAAATACTTCGGGCTGATGATAGGTGCTCATCATTCTATGTCCGGTTACCGGATAGTCAGTATTGTAAATTCCTTGTTCCCTTGTTTGTTGTTGTCTTACTGCAGATAGTTGTTGAATGAAATAATTCCCATGTGTGGTAATCCATACAATGCCACCGGGTTGCAGTATGCGGTATAATTCGTTGAGCCAGTTTTGTTGGGCCGATGCAGGAATATGTGTAAGAACAGAAAAACCAATGATTAAATGAAATTGCCCGTTGGTAAAGGGTAGTGGGGGCTCATGTGTTTGCAATACAAAATCAACACCATCAATATGTGCATGGTTCCATGTAATGGTGTTTGTATTGGTATCGGAGCCTGATACAGCAGCATGGGGAAAAAACTTTTTCAGGTGTCTTGTAATTCTTGCGGGTCCACAACCCCAGTCTAAAATAGAAGGGTTGGCAGGCAGGTATTCTTTTACACTATCCAGTATTTCATGGGCGGTAAGTTCACCGTCTTCCATATATTTTTTGTAATTCAGTTCATAGGATTCGTATAAAGTATAGGCATCGGGGAGTGGTATGCCAGGATATTGTTTCCTGAATTTTCGGTTAATACCTGCATATTTCAATTGCTGCCAGTAAAAAACCAGCAGGTGGGAGAGTTTAGGAAATAAAGACTTGAATACAGTTCTCATATGAATAGGGAAAGATACAGAGAAGCGGGGTAGAATGTAGGATGTCAGATGTCAGATGTCAGATGTCAGATGTATGATGTCTGATGTCTGATATGATGAACGCAGCTTGAATTGGAGATGCTGCTACTGATCAATATTCTCCTTGAAACGCTCAAAGGATTCCCATGGAGAGTTGCGCATCGTAAAGTTCGGAGTTGGAAGGAGTTTTTTGAATAATACAGGAACCTGCCTTGTCTTAAATCACTTTGCATGATTGAAGCCAATATACCGCACTTCACTTATTTGTATCACCGGCTGAATATTGGTATAGTTTTTAAAGTCATTGATCACGGCTTCCCTGTTTTGTGCTATTGCTTTATTGTAGTCAGCTACATCTTTCACATAGAAATAACCGATAGCCAGGTAAGGTACTTTGTCTGTTGGCGTTCTGCCGGCGATGCCCTTGTCTATTTCATAGAATTGGAGATTTTTACCCAGAAAAGCCGCTACCATGGGCATATGTGTTTGCTCATAGTAGCCCATGTCGAAAGTTTTGCCCTCTCCGTTGGGGTATAGAATGGCCACTTTAAACAATTCATTACCTGGAGATGAAGCGTGTATCAGCTGACCTGTTTTACAACCAAACAAGCCAATCAGGGCGATGAGTAACAGGAGTTTAATTTTCATAGAATTTGCTTTAAATGATCGTCACTATTATAGAATAAGATGTGCAACTATTGTTGTACCCAATAGTCCAACACAGTTACTTTATCCAATATGCCTGGTAATAGTGCTGTAAATGCTTTATGTGATGGGTGTACTAAATAGTCGTCTCGATCTTTTTCGCTGGCGAAGGTGAGTAAGAAACAATGGGTGAGGCCATTGTTTAGTTTTTCCGGACTGTTATTTGTACCCCATTCAAAGTTTTTGATGATTTTTATCTGACCGGGTAATTTTCTGAATGCCTCAACCGCTTTGTTGATGGAGGCTGTATCGGCCTTGTCCTTCCAGCCAAATAAAACCACATGCCGCAGCTCTTTTTTAACTGTTTGCGATTGCAGAGTACTAGCAGTAAAAACGATCAATGCAGTGAATAGCAGTATTTTTTTCATCATTTTATTTTAAGTGGTTTTAAAAATAGTTATTTGTTATCACTTACACTGTTTTGGTGAATACTTTGGAGCTTATCAGCTCCTGAGCAGCGGCGGCTTTCAAAACTAACGGTCTTTTCCGTAAGAATACGTTCACAGCATTCAAGTGAACCCTGTAACGTTTTTGCTAATCAATGAGTTGTATTGGGAAGAGGGTAGATGGACAGTATCTGGTAATAAGGGGGCGTAGGTGAAAACCAGAGTATAGTAAAGAAGGCAAGGGTAGTGTTTAGCTAACTGTGTAACGGTGTGTAGGAGTGCAATACCTGAAAATAGAAAAGGGAGACAGATTTTCATGATCTGTTATGATCAATCATAACAATCATCAGCGTTCCATCACATTCGTATTTTTGTATGGGCAATTCTGTCGTAAATACTGCTCACTCCTTTACTACTGATAATACTGATAAAATAAGCCAATGCTGTTATCTGAGGAACCAGCAGTATAACCCATACCCATACCGGGACTTCGATTTTCTCAGCGGAATAATATATTATCCAGTGAACGCCTGTATGCGCCAATTCCCAGGGCAGGAATTTGAAGAAGTTTCTTATAATGAGGGTATTCCTGGATTGATCAGCCGGCGTTTGCAACGCTATTTTCTGCATTTTTTTACCAATAGTTCCCTTCCATTTACTTTTTTCTGAACAATAGAAATACAGGAAAACGGGTAAGGTTAAAGTGAAAAAACCTGTTAGCTGTCCTTTTACCGGATCTGTACTCAAGCTAATCCGGGTGAATGAAGTGATACTGTTTGCAATAAACAATAACAGCATAGCATATCCGATAATGATCAGGTAGTCAATAAAAGCTGCTTTTATTCTTTTTATCAGAAGAGTTGATAGGGGCATATGTACATTTACTGTTTCTCCAGATGGGATATGATAGGTAAATTATTAAATATTTAGACAATTGTCTAAATATTTATTTTTAATGGTTATATTTGGATCAATGAACATTGTTTTTAAGGCACTGAATGATCAGACCCGCAGAGATATTCTGAAATTGCTGAGAAAAAAAGATATGACAGCGGGAGAGATAGCGGATGCTTTTAATATAACTAAACCGAGTATATCGCATCACCTTGATTTGCTTAAACAGGCAAACCTGGTAACGGCTGAAAAAGAGGGGCAATTTATTTTTTATTCACTCAATACTACTGTAATTGATGATGTAATGAGTTGGTTAATCAAGCTAAAAAAATAATGTATGAAAAAACTGCTGCGCGAAATCTTATTGCTACTTTTTGTATGTATCCCGCTTGGCTTATTGTATACAAGCTGGGCATCTATTCCCGATACCATACCAGTGCATTATGGCCTGACCGGAAAAGCTGACCGGTTCGGCAGTAAGGAAATACTGTTGTGGCTTTTACCGGTGGTACTTGTACTGATGTATAGTTTACTGGCCCTCGTACCATTCATCGACCCGAAGAAAAGAATCACAAATACTCAGGGAAGTTTTTACAGTGTGCGACTCGCCGTAATGATGTTCATTTCCATTGTATTTATCAGTTATTTATTGTCGCTTACCGGCAACTGGAATTTCTCGAATAGTATTCCCTTACTGATGATGGCTTTTATTACGGTAGTAGGTAATTATCTGCCCGTAGTAAAGCCCAATTATTTTATTGGTATCAGAACCCCATGGACCCTGGAAAATGAGCAGGTATGGGCCAAAACACATCGTTTTTGTGGACGTTTATGGGTTGCAGCAGGGGTATCTGGTTTTGTAACTGGTATTATATGGCCATCATTACCATTGGCTATTTATATCGGAACTATTGTTTTACTGGTTATTGTATCAGTTGCTTATTCATATATGGTCTACCGTAATCAGTTGGTGCGATAAGGTTAGTTCTTACAGGTTTATCCAAAAATAAAGCTGAGTTTTTTTTAATAAGCCTGAAATCTGTTTCCAGGCCGGGCTGTTTTATGGCCGCTTGTGGAGGCCATGGGCTTTCTGTTTTATAATTCATACCATTTGTCATTATTTCCGGCGGCACTTTATTGTGAGACTATTATTTTGTTGATAATAGTATTATTCGTGGATGATGAGAATTCATTTGCCTCATACACACTGAACAAACCAAATCAATACCCATGTTCGATCTTTTAAACAAGTTGAAGCAGCAATTATTTTTACAGGTATTTACTGTTTACCTGCGTTACCTGATTGGTGCCGCTTTTATTATAGCTGCATTTGGAATGGGAAAGATGAATGGCAACTCCAATCTCCTCCAGTCGATGAATAGCCCTATTAATCAATTGCAGCCCATACAGCAGTTTTTCAGGGTAATGTCTGACTCGGGACTGTATTGGCAATTTATTGGCTGGAGCCAGATTATAGCCGGTGCCTGTTTAATGACCCAAAGACTGGCTCGCCTCGGTGCTTTGATTTTCTTTGGATTGATACTGAATATCTTTATCATTACGCTGTCATACAATTTTAGTGGTACACCTGTTATCACTGGCTTGATGTTGCTGGCGGCTCTTTATTTGTTGATATGGGATCTGCCGTCATTCATGCCCATCATCCAAAACTCATTTAATTATTCTCCTGTAAAACTCACATTAGCGGATCATTCTTTCTGGATGATACTTGGTTGGGTAATGGTATCTTCTATTCTGATACTGGCATTGGTACACCAGCATGTGCCCCTGCAATTAGGGGTTGTATTTGCTGAAGGGTTGTTTGGATTTATATTATATATCGGTTGGATAGGGAAGAAGGGTACAACAGTATAGTTGGTTTTTGGTACTTGGCAATGAATGCTCCATACAAAACCTGATAACCTGGCCTGTATTGTAAAGTGGTCAAATTCCACCACCTTACAATAGGGCTTGTTAGTTTGTTATCCGGTTCCCGGAAATTCAAGTGTATGACGGGTTTGTTTTCACAATATTTTTTTTGCTGAAAACCCTGCAGAGAAAGAAATTGCCCGATCATTTTGTTGAAGCCAACAAAATGATCAAACGGTTTACTGGTAAGGGTTTCATTGAAATTAACAGCCGCAGTATTTCCGATTTTTTACCTGCGGCGATAGAGGAAAACATCGAAGGAGCAATCCGCCAGGGAGAAATAGTATAACTATAGCTTACGACCAGACAGAAAGAAGGGTTCAGCATTTTTGAGGAATGAATATTCACTATACAGTACCGTACTTCCCGCAAATTTCTTCACAATTGCTTCACAAATTACAAACTACGCGTTAGTCGTAGTGATGGATACTATATTGTGTAATCATTTGTTTTATTCTTTGAATAATAAACCTGGTACAGGTGTATAACACTGAACGCAATATTTCAATTAAT
Source organism: Sediminibacterium sp. (assembly GCF_019264485.1). Classification (GTDB taxonomy): domain Bacteria; phylum Bacteroidota; class Bacteroidia; order Chitinophagales; family Chitinophagaceae; genus Sediminibacterium. Next base: position 12,897 of record NZ_JAHVAA010000015.1, on the reverse strand, counting down.
GAACAATAAAAATATGCCGATGAAAAAAGAGCTTATTGTAGCATTATTGCAAAAATTTGAGCAGGCAGCTTATGAGTACAAGGGCATTGAATGCTGGAGTGCCAGAGAACTGCAAAAAGTATTTGACTATGCCGAATGGCGTAATTTTTTAAAAGCCATTGATAAGGCCAAAATTTCCTGTAAAAATGCAGGAGAAAAAGTGCCCGATCATTTTGTTGGCTTCAACAAAATGATCGAACTGGCAAAAGGAGCACAACGGGAAGTGGAAGATATTGCCCTTACCCGTTACGCCTGCTACCTGATAGCCCAAAATGGAGATGTTTCTAAAAATGAAATTGCATTCGCTCAAACTTATTTCGCTGTGCAGACACGCAAGCAGGAAATAATCGAACAAAGGCTATTAGATATTGCCAGGGTAACGGCAAGGGAAAGGTTAAGCAGGTCGGAGAAGAAATTATCGGCCATCATATATGAACGTGGCGTTGATGATAAAGGATTCGCCCTTATTCGAAGTATGGGAGACAAAGCCTTGTTTGGAGGCTTTTCTACCAATGATATGAAACGAAAATTGCAAATACCGGATAATAAACCACTGGCAGATTTTCTGCCAACACTTACCATAAAAGCAAAAGATTTTGCAACTGAACTTACCAGCCATAATGTAGTGGAAAAAGAGTTGAAAGGGAAAAAACAAATCGGAGAGGAGCATGTTGAGAATAATACCGCTGTACGAAAAATGCTCAAAGAAAGAGGCGTACAGCCAGAAAATCTGCCTGCGCAGGAAGATGTAAAGAAAGTAAAACGCAGACTGGCGATCGAAGAAAAGAAAGTAAGTAAAACGACACAGGTATTGACCAAAAAGAAATAGCATTACATGTCTTGAAACGATCATTTTGTTGAAGCCAACAAAATGATAAAACTCTTTTGTGGTAAGGTTTTCATGGAAATGTGGAGATGATGCAGAAAACCCTGCGGGAAGGATTAAAAGGCACTAACAGTCATCTTTTATTTTAGCAGCGCTTTTAAAAAAAGAAATTCTAAGCGATGCCTCCCTTTCAAGCAGAAGGCTTTAGAATGGTGGTGTTGCGCTGCTCTACAGCCAGGATGTACCTATTTGTTTTCATAACAATGCAAACCTATAACACAAAAGCGTGCATGGGGGGTGGCAGGGGTGGTGCCACCCCTGCTAACAGTTTGTAAATGAAACAGTAGTAATTAAAAAATAATTTCGCTCCAATGTAAAACCTACCCTAAAGGGTGGCATTCTTCGGAAGCGCTTCGGTAAATGGCATTATTCCTTCGGTTTTTGCCGTATATCCTTCGGAGATCCTTCGGGAATGCTTCGGGTGTTCTTCGGGATTTCCCGAAGGAATCCCGAAGCGGCTTCGGGAAATGCCGAAGGAAATGCGAGGTAAATACGGCTATGATGTAAAGAGCAACAGAATAAATATAATAGAAATGCACTGCAACTTATGGCGGTTTCGGAATGTTCCAAAGCGTATGTACTCCTAATCCCTGCGGAAAAGGGAGTTTAATTTTTCAGAAACCCTTACTTTTAAACTGCCACCCATATTATCAAGGCTATATGTATTTCACCAGTTTGCCCAATCATAAGACACCGGGGTTTAATGAGGCTTTGCATTTCAGTAAATTCAAAAAGTATAATATTGTTTTCAATGCCTTGTCTGACAAAAGTAACTGTGAACGACATGTAGGCTGCCTCTCACTTAAAACAGTATTGAGTGGAGAAGAATGGTATACTATAGACCATCGCCGGATTGCCGTAAGGCCCGGTCAGTTCCTGATGCTGAATAACGATCAGGAATATTCCTGCAGCATTGAGGGGCCGGAGAAAACAGTCATTCGCTCTGTTTTTTTTAGGGAAGAATTCGCTAACAAAGTGCTTCGTGATATGTTGTGCAGTGAAGATACTTTGTTAGATACCTATGCTGATACAGAAGAAAAAAAGCCTGAATTTTTCCAGACTCTTTCAGCTATTGATTTCGCTTTACAACAGAAATTACAAAACCTCATAACCGTATTGGATGAGTTTGGATATGACACCCACATGGTAGAAGAGCATTTACTCTTTTTGCTCTATGACCTGATTCGTAAACATAAAACAGCACTAGGGTATACAAGAAAGGTAAAGGCGCTAAAGCCGGGTACAAGAGTGGAAATTTATAAACGACTTTGCATGGCAAAAGACTTTATGCATTCCACTTTTATGGATAAACAGGGGCTGCATATGATAACCCATACTGCCTGTTTATCTACTCCGCAACTTACAAGGCAGTTCAAAGCGGTATTTAAAATTACTCCCCATCAATACCTCACACAAATAAGGCTCGGTCATGCCGAAAGATTATTAAAACAGTCAGACATGCCCGTTCATGAAATTACCAGGGCATGCGGGTTTGAAAATACAAGTGCATTCTGTCGTTTATTCAGAAAAGCATATGGCATATCCCCACAAAATTTCAGGACGATCAACTGAAATTGAGTATTTCTGCACATTCACTCTCCAGACTGCAGTATAGTTTTGTGTTATCTGTTGGTTTAAGCAACCCAAAATGGCAACAGCAATCATCGTTTTTCGTAACGGGTTCTGTAATTGCTTTTCAATGACGCTTGCTAAAATTGATTCAACAATAAGGATAACCTATTTCGCTTTATTTAAAACCGTATAATGAAAACAGGCACTTTAATTGCAATAACCATTCTTTTCTCTTTTTCTCAAATCAACTCTTTTGCGCAGGGTAAAGTAATTCCATTGTATTCAGGTGAAATACCTAATTCAAAAAAAACACCTGCACATTATCAGGAAGTGTTGGATACAAACGGATTGTATACAAAAATCAGTATTCCTACCATAACGGTATATACACCCGAAAAAGGTAAAGAAAATGGTACAGCAGTCATTATCCTTCCAAGTGGTGGGTATAGGGTGGTGGTAGATGAGGGTGGAGATTTTGCCAAAGCATTTATCAGCAAGGGAATAACAGTATTTGTTTTAAAATACCGGTTGCCCAGCGATGAAATAATGCAGGATAAAACTACCGGCCCGTTACAGGATGCCCAAATGGCTATTCAATGGGTACGCATGAATGCAAAAAAATATAAACTTGATACCGATAAAATTGGTTTTGTTGGTGTTTCAGCAGGAGGGCATATTGCATCAACAGCAGCTACACACCTTAATACAGTGTTGATTGATAACAAAGAAAAGATAAACCTTCGCCCGGATTTTCTGGTATTAATATACCCCGTTATTAGTTTTACAAAAGCCACAATAAGTGAAGCTACCACCAGAACTGTAGCCAATTTACTTGGAACAAATCCTTCTGAAGACTCGTTGAACTTTTTTAGCAATGAAAAACATGTAACAGCCAATACACCGCCAACATTTTTATTGCATGCAGGTGATGATGAAAGAGTGTACGTAGAACATAGTATACTGTTTTACCAGGCCCTTCAAAAGGCGAAAGTAAAATCAGAATTGCATATCCTCCAAAATGGAGGACATGGTTTTGCTTTAGAACATCCTACAAGAGCTGATAAATGGTTCTCCTGGTGTATTGAATGGCTTCATGAAAATGGATTTGGAAGTCAAAAATAAAATTGGATACAGGTTAAATATTAGTACCCCATATCCCTGCTCCGGATTTAAATCCGGAGCAGGGATATGGGGTACGCCCTGCGAAGTAGGAAAGCGAATTGCAAGTTATTTAGCTGTATTACCAGGATGTCTGGCTCACTTCAATATGGTCTGTGGTGGCAACTGTTTTCCATTTGCCATAGATGCCACCAAAAAGCCTTACAAAAAAATAGTAGATATCAGACAGTTTAAACCCTGTTTGTAAAAGCATTTGTTTGAAAATGATATCCGTTTCTATTCTGCTTAAAGGTATATCTGCTTTAAACTGGTAGAATACATCATGAAACATGGAGCTGTAATAGGTGATGGGTAATTCGGTGCGTACATCAAAACGGCCATCGGGGGTACCCCAGGTAATATCAATAAAAACCCATTTGGGAGAACAGCCATCCCATGCATAGCCCTGGCCGTGGCTTCCTTTTAAAATAATCCGGCCATTATCCTCGATGGTAAGCCAGTCGTTTGAGAAATTTCTGTTGAGAATATTGGTTTGAATAAAAGCATCTTGTTTGTGTACAAACTTGTACACTTTGTTTGGAATGCTGGATGATTTGACCATCGTAGTATATTGAATGTAAAGCAATAACCACAGCAGGTTGGGGGAGCCCCTGTTTGGAAGTATGCAGTATTGAAATTAAGCAGCTTTTCGAATACCTGAAAGATTTTATGAGCCAATTTAAATAATAAAACAGCCTTATCAGTATTATCATCTCTCTGTGGTGATAGAGGAAGACCTTGCGGGGAACAAAGAATTAAGTGTATGTAAGATAGAATGCAGGGAACAATACATTTCAGTGCATACTTTGAAAAGGATTTATTTAAGGTAAGCAGTTTATTTTTTCTTCTTACCTGCCACTTCGAAAGCAGCTTCCATATCAGCTATGAATTGCTCTGCTTCTTTTTTGTTGCGTAGGGCTTTGCCGAGGCTGTCGGTACTTTTTGATACGCGTGTAACAGTACCCTGACGATTTACAGCAGTGCTGCTTGTCGCAAGATTACGCATTTGATCAATTTTTGTCTGTACCGAATTTTTCATACTATAAAGATATTCAATTTTTAATAAATCTTAGTTGGCTTCTTTGTAATCTTTATCGCAAAATCCCCATTCTTTCACCTGCGGTGATAGAGAGAGCAGGAAAACCCTGCGCATAAGGAATCATCCACAACATCCCCAATCTTTCACTTTCGGTGATGGTATAAGACCGATGTATGGAACGCCCTGCGAGGAATGTGCCCGATCATTTTGTTGGCTTCAACAAAATGATCAAACCCTTTTCCCATAAGGTTTAGCGAATTTTAACATTCGCCGATATTTGTTTTTATTAAGGTTCTCCAAACATGCATAGAAGACGAGGTGGGGATATACTGCGAAGAATGAAAGGAGTCCTACGGAGAGGAGCATTCCAATCGCAGATCGGATTTGCGACGAAGGGGCTTTTGGTGTAAAGCCTCGTTGTATCTATTGCTTGTTACCTGTGTATTTTGGTGAGTTGTACTGAAGCGTTTTGTATCTTAACTACCTATAAAATCTTCCATATTCTTTGGGCTGATCACATGTGTGGTTGCATCCGGATAATTGGTAGTAAAAGTTTGTGGGAATCGAACCTTTGTTTTGTCAGTCCATTTAAATTCATAAGCGGTAAGCTTTTCTCCATTGTTTTCAATTAAATCAATTTCCTGTTGTTGAGTAGTCCTCCAAAAATATTGTTCAACATCCATGTTGTTGTACCGCAGGTATTTCATTCTTTCTGCCATAAGGTAATTCTCCCACAACGCGCCAATGTCTGAGCGCGCGCTTGCCGCACTAAAATTATTAATGACCGCATTGCGAACACCGCAATCATAGAAATATACTTTTTTACCTTTCTTTATTTCATTCCTTACATTCCTGCTAAAGGCTGGAAGACGAAAGAGTACAAAGGTTTTTTCCAGCAAGTCAATGTATTTTTCAACAGTTCCTTTGTCCGCTTCTACCATTTGCCCCAGTTCATGATAACTGATTTCGCTGCCTATTTGTAAAGCCAGTGCTTTTAAAAGTTTTTCCAGCAAAACAGGTTTCTTTACCTGTTCTAACATCAGCAGATCTTTGTACAGATAACTGCCTGCCAGTAATTTTAAGAGCTCCTGCGATTCAGCTTGTTTCGTAACAATTTCAGGGTAATAGCCGTACACCAGCCGATGCTCAATAAGTCGTTTTTCAGCAAGTACACCATGGTGCTGTACCATTTCGGCAAAACTTAACGGATACAACATGAATTCATATTTGCGCCCCGTTAATGGTTCATTTACCTGGCTCGATAGCTCAAATGCTGATGATCCGGTAGCGATCACCTGTATATCTTTCAACTGGTCGGTAAAGAGTTTGAGAGTGAGCCCGATATTAGGTATCCTTTGTGCTTCATCAATAAATACTATCTGGTTGTTGGCAGTAACTGTTTTTAGCCTGGTAGATGTTGTATTGGTTAATAGCTCCCGTACATCCGCTTCATCACCATTAAGGTAAAGCCAGGGTTTTGACTGCATTTTTAGTAGTGATTCTATCAAAGTTGATTTACCGCTTTGCCTGGGGCCAAATAACAGGATGGCTTTCCCTTTAAAAAAGCGGGAGGAAATGGTAGTTTCCAGCACTCGATTTATCATTATTTTAGATTGTAATCACTAAATTACATAATATTATTCGATTTGAATCGCCAAAATGAAGTAATTTTTTATGTCAGATAGCAGACAGGGTTTGTGGAGAAGGGGCTTTTTAAGATAGCATGTAAAGAAGAACGGAAACTTATTACTCATGCTCTCAGCATATGAGCGGGAGACGATGCGTTGCTGCACAGCTAGAGTGTATCTATTTTTTTTAGCTGTGTATATTAGTTTGTGTTATGCGAGATTGCTAAGTAATTATTAGATAGCCTCTGTGTAACCTCTGCCGCAACGCGTCCCCATTCTCTCACCTTCGGTGACAGAGGGAGACATGCGGGGAAAACCCTGCGGAAAATGAAAGATATATTATTTCTAAAATAGGATTCTCTTTTCCCTTCCCTTAAGTAGAGTTTGTTATAAGATGATACGATCGTGTTATATCGAGAATGAAGAGACCCTTCGTTGCAGTTTCCGACTTACAGTCGGAATGCGCCTCAGGGTGACGGGCAAGGGGTGGGGGAGCCTGCTGGTGTGATTGGCAAAGCCAATCACACCAGCTTTTTACCCGCCTGAAACGTCACCCTGACGAGCATTACGATCGCAGATCGGATTTGCGAGGAAGGGTCTTTTTCTTTTTAGTGCAGTATGGTTGTGTTTATGGATGGTTACCTGTTTATGTTGGTTGGTGTTATGCGAGAGCGTTGTATAATTATTAGCCCGCCTCTGTGTAACCTCTGCCGCAACGTCTCCATTCTTTCACCTGTGGTGATAGAGGGAGACATTGCGGAAAACATTGCTCAAAAAAAATGATCAAACTACGATGGATAAGGCTTATTAGTGGTTGTAAATAAACCTTGCCATGTCCATACCCCTTTAGCATCCTGCAATATTCTATATAAATCATATAATCCAGGATCAGATGATTCATACACAATAAACAGGTTTATTGTTTGATTGCTTTTTCTAAGCAGGTAAGATATGATTGGCTTGTTACCTACTTCAGATGCAATAGGTAATCTTCCATACCAGCTCCATTCACCTGTACTACTATTGAGCCAGATTAAATAAAGCTGATTGTTCATACTCTGAAATACACACTGTAAGTCATTATTGTAGCTATTGTCTATTTGAACCAAAGTAAAATTAGTGTTTGAATCTCCGGGGAGTCTCTCATAAAAGGCCCAGGAACCATTATTATTGTCTTGCCGTATAACATATGCGAGCCCATCCTGCCCTGTGAATACGGCCTGTAAATTACCATTGTTACCCTTTCCTAGTTGGACGGTACTAAGATGCAAAGCATAGTTGGGAGGGGTAATACTATTGTTTGGAGGTAACCAGTCCCATGTCCAGTTGCCGGATGAATTGTCCTGGCTGAGTAAAGCAGGTGTTCCTGTTTCATTAATTAAAACTACTTGTGCATTTCCATTGAAGCCAGTATTTACAGCTATCCAGTTAAAGTAGCCGAAATAAACAGGTTTATTTGGCATAAGCCCATACCATCTCCAGGTGAGGTTGGTCGTTTCCTGATATAGAAGGCCAACCTGCCCTTTATCAGTAAGTACAATAACGTATGCAATGGTTCCATTAAAGCAAAGAGCTGGTATAGCGGCGATTGCTTTAAATTTTGCATCTGTTTTTCCATCTATCGTCTCTACAAATTTTTGATATGGAGTAGGTTTACTATGAGGTAATAAAATACGATAGTATGGGAATCCATTGATGAGTGAAGCTTCAATAGCTTGTCCTGTTGCATCCATACCCACACTATGCTGCTGGCTGTAATTGGTTTGGGTGGTTGCATTTACAGAACTGTTTGCAGCCTGTGCCGAATTGTTGGTTTCTTTCATTGCTGTTAAATAATTTTTGGTTGCTCGTTCCTGGTTTCGATATTTTCTTTATCAATTGGTTTTCACAGTATTCAATAATACTATGTAGGATTACTTTTAAAACTATTCATTTTACCTATACCTTCAAAAAAAATAATAGAGGGTGCTGAATCATCCATATTCAAATAAACAAATCGATGAGTCGTTATCGTGTGTTGGAGGGAGAGGGTACTTTTAATTGAGAAGATGGCAGCTTTTTACGCTCGCGCTTTGTCACCCTGCCCGAAGGACTTCTATGGAGAGGAGCATTCCGATCGCAGATCGGATTTGCGAGGAAGGGTCTTTAAGATAGAATGTGGGAAACACCCTGCGTAGAAGGAAAACCAATGACTTCATACCCCGAAGGGGTTACATAAGGTAGCCCCATGATAAAATATATTTCATTACCCCGGAGGGGTAGCACTGCATAAGTACAGCTATTCGTTTCACATGCATTCTGTGTTTAAGCTATTAATTCATATTTAGGGAAACATCTTTTGTAAATGATAGTGTCTGTTATCCGGGCATGTGTTACCCCTACGGGGTAATGGAATGTCTTGAGTGGGGGCTTGTATTACCATGTAGTACCCCTCCGGGGTAGGAAGCGAGGGTATTTCAACCGCAGATTGGATTTGCGGGGAAGGGGCCTTTTCTTTTTAGTGCAGTCTGGTTATGTATACGGGTGGTTACCTGTGTATGTTGGTGAAGTGTTATGCGAGAGTGTTGTGTAATTATTGGCCTGCCTCTGTGTAACCTCTGCCGCAACGTCCCCAATCTCTCACCTTCGGTGACAGAGGGAGACGTCGCGGGGAACACCCTGCGTAGAAGGAAGTAATGATTAACCTGCCTCTGTGTAACCTCTGCCGCAACGTCCCCAATCTCTCACCTTCGGCGACAGAGGGAGACGATGCGGGAAACACCCTGCGGAAAAGGAAGGACTCCTATGGAGAGGAGCATTCCGATCGCAGATCGGATTTGCGAGGAAGGGTCTTTAAGATAGAATGTGGGGAACACCCTGCGGAAAAGGAATTATTAGCCTCACTCTGTTTAGCCTCTGCCGCAACGACCCCATTCTTTCACCTGTGGTGATAGAGGGAGATAATGTAGGAACCCTGTGGTGCAAAAAATCATTTAGGGCTTTTATTTATATAAATATATTTTCTAAAATCATTTTCAAGCATTTGAGGGGAATATGTAATTTCTACTAAGGATTGCTTTAAGCTGGTGTCCTTGTTTAATTCAATAAAATATGTCCCATCTGAATATTCTTTTAGAGTGTCATGGAAATTATATAAAACATATTTGATTTGTGGTAATAGTATGTACCCTTTGCGTTTTACTTCAAAATGGGCAATTTCATTTATTGTATAAAATTCTTTCTCGACTTTATATTTTATATCGGCTGCGAAAACCGACAATGTAATGAAATAAATTGTTAGAAGAAATGGGGTTGTTATTAGTACCCACGGATTGATTTTCATTATTAACCTAAGGATATTGATTCTTAGCAATATGAAAAAAGAAATACAAATTATGATGCCCAAAATGAGGCCGCCACTTTCCATTAAAAACTTAGTTTTGAAAGATGCAAAAAAACTATGTGATACTAAAGAAGTGACACTCAATATGAACATTATACCCCAGACAGAGAATAATATTCCTTTACTTTTATAAGCTATTTTTTGAAATTTCTTTAGTCTGTTGTATTCGTGGTCTTCTAGTCCAATTTGTAGACCATTGTTTAGCATAACAATGAATGATAGTATTATACAGGCAAATGACAAATAATGTGCTAAGCCAAGGTATAATAAAGCTAAACTGGCTGGATCTTCAGTTGTTAAATCAACAATGGTAGAGTATAAGAAAAACCATAAAATTATTGAACTAGTAAATACACCAAAAATCAGAGATGTGTCTAATCGATTATTTGAATTCATATTTATACTTTTAATTATCTAGTCAATAGCATTTTACTACATTATTTCTCCGAAGGGTCTTTTGTTGTTCAGTATAGTTATATTTTAGTGTATGTTATTCGGTGTTATACGTGCATGCTAAGTAAATATTAACTATCTTTCGCCGCAATCTCCCCATTTTTTCATCTGCGGTGATAGAGTGAGACGTCGGGGAACACCCTGCGGAAAAGGAAAGTGTCAATTGTCATTACCTTATTATCTGTTACTATATTAATTGTTGACGATGCTTTTTCATTTGAATTGTCTTGTGAGCAGGAAAGTAATAAAAGCAATAGGCTTGTTACCAAAAATGTCGGAAAAAAATTATTTTTCAAGGTCATTGTATTTCTTTTTAATGCAGTGTGGTTGTATTTATGGGTGGTTACCTGTGTATGTTGGTATTTGTTAGGCAAGATGGTTGTGAAAGCATTAACCCACCTCGGTGCAACTTTTGGAAAGTTTCGGAACTTTCCAAAAGTTAATTCTCAGATCGGATTTGCGTGGAAGGGTCTTTTTCTTTTTAGTGCAGTCTGGTTGTGTTTACGGGTGGTTACCTATGTATGTTGGTGAGTGTTATGCGTGAGTGTTGTGTAATTATTGGCCTGCCTCTGTGTAACCTCTGCCGCAACGTCCCCATTCTTTCACCTGCGGTGATAGAGGGAGACGTCGCGGGGAACACCCTGCGTAGAAGGAAAGGATTATTATTCCAATAATCCTTTGTTTTTTAGTATTTCGATATATCCTTCTTCATCAAGTGGACAGTTGATTAAATCAAAAAAATCGGACTTGCTAATTTGACATTGTTTATGCATTTTGCTAATTAACCAGTCATTAATTTCTTGATCATTATGACTTATTTTGGTTTTTGCAACTACTTTCCCATTGTAATAATATAAATAGAAATGGTGATCCCCATCACTTAATCTAAATCCCTTCTTAAGTAGAGATTGTCTAGCTTTTTTGGAATCAATTATGGCCATTATTCTTTAGTTATTTCTTTGATGTATGAATTCATCATTATTTTTGCCCTAAGTAACCTCTCCGAAAGTTCGCTGTCGTTTAAGCTATTTAGAAGGCTGTAGGACGCATCAAATTCTTTGTACAAATCATGTTCAGCTAAATCTATATTTGGACCTGCTGCATATAAATCCAACATTTCGTTTTCGATAACAAAATTGCCATCTTCTTTATGTACAGTGCATAATAAGGGAGTATGAAGATGGTATATTTTCTCGTCTGTTATAATTTTTTTAGGGGCAATTGAAAGAATAGTGTCTTTATTCTCATACACATCAACAATTGTTCGTCTTTTCCCGATTCTTTGAACTAATGCTAGTAGTTTTTCTGGCTCTTCTGTTTTTAAACGACGAACTTTAGGTTTGAGTAATCGTTCAGATTGGTCTTTGGTGAATTTTGGAATTTTGTAAATCTCTTCAAAACTATTTTCCTTTGGTTTTACAATCGATAACGGGGAGTTTCCAGGTGATATCAAAAAGCCGTATAACTCTTCTGCTATCTCATGTTTAACCTCTGGTAGTTGATCATTTTCAAAAAAGTCTTCGTACTTGCCAGAATTAGCAAGTGCCATTAATGAATCAAATTTTTCTGCAACAACTTCTTTTTGTCTATCAAAGTTTGGGAGGCTAATTTGAAGGCTTTGTCTTATCCGAAATGCTGGCACGGCACTGCCAGGTTTAAAATCGTATAATTCTATATCAAAATCTTTGAGATCAGGAGATTTATTAGTCTCAAGTTCATATTTGGCAAGTAGTCTAATTAATTCTTGTAAATGTTCGAACATATTTTCAACGATTCGAAGAGACAAGCCATTTGTCTTTCCAGCCTCACCGCCTACACGAACGTATACTCCTTTTAAAATGTTGGCCTCCATTAATAAAAAATATTAAGAATTAGATTAAACGAAATGTAACACAAAGTAGCCATTGTAGCCAAATTTATTGTTAAAACTTTGACCGGTTTGTAAGGCAATGAAAGGTGTTAAAATCCAATAATGATTAGTTTAAGTTACTACTGGATACATTTATTTTTGGTTGACATTATTCTTCAGATAGCATAAGTTTATTAAATTCCTCTAATGTTAATATCCCCTTTCCAATAAGAATTTTTCTTATAGACATTAAAATAGAAATTGGGACTAGCTCTTTTTTTCTGAAATATGGCAATACAATTAAAGCATTATACTTGGGATTTCTCAGAATCGAATGTGATCCTGATTGTCTATATAGAATAAAACTAATTAGGGTTAGCTTATTTATTAGTGATTGATATGTGATTTTAATATTCAAAATTAACTCTTGTACTTTATGTTTTTTAACTGAGCGTAAAGAGCTTGTTTATAGCTTGCAAATTTTTGCATTGCTGTTCTTGTAATAACATTTTTTATTGGAATACTTACACTCTTACTTTTCCCTATCGATTTAAGCTTGAAATTTTTAATTGAAGCAAAATAGGCCTGAATGTAAAGCCAATAACTCTTGTTTTTTTTCGAGTCATATACAACTAACATTACTGGGTCAAATTGCTTGAGCCAGAGATTTAAATCTCTTTTATCTACAGGAAAGGTTATAGTTTTTTGAGTAATCTTTAATTTTATATGGTCTGTTGCTTTTAGCTGAATTGTAAGCTTCCCCTAAGTTCGGCCAGTAAGATTAGAGTTAACGACAAAAGTGTTTGTTAACTTTAAATTTTAATAGTCATGAAAAAGGGAAGATTTACCGAACAGCAGATAGTATCTGCGTTAAAGAAACAAGAGGCTGGA
>NZ_JAHVAA010000012.1 GCF_019264485.1 Sediminibacterium sp. | reverse complement strand
GTCCGGAAGTCCGACGATGACATCTGTAATAAATTTTTCTTTCGGTCTTCCGGACTTTCCGACTTCCTGACTTCTAACTGCTTATCCACATCTTTTTTTTAGCCCCCGTTTTCCCCCTACATTCGCTGCCCTTTAAGAACTTTAAAACGGTAATTTTTCATGTCGAATTTTGCACCATTGGTTGCTGCCAAACTAAACCTGCGAATTGTTCAGGTAGAAGCAGTATTGGATTTATTTGAAGAAGGCGCTACTATTCCCTTTATTGCCCGATACAGAAAAGATAAAACAGGTGGTCTGGATGAAGTTCAGATTCAACAAATACAGGATGAATCTAAATTCCTGAAAGAATTTACAGAAAGAAAAACTTTTATTGAAAAAGCCATTACCGAGCAGGGTAAGATGACGGAGGAGTTACAGAAAAAACTGGATGCAGCCACCACGCTTACCGCACTGGAAGATATATATCTGCCTTATAAACCCAAACGAAAAACAAAAGCTCAGACAGCAAGAGAAAACGGACTGGAACCATTGGCAGCAATCATGCTGGCACAACAGCAGGATGATGTAGTGGCGGAAGCGACAAAATATATCAATGAAAAAATAAGTTCTGCTGATGATGCTTTGCAGGGAGCAAGAGACATTATTGCAGAACTGGTGAATGAAAATGCGGAAGTACGTGCAAAAATGCGTAAGCTGTTTGAAGATACGGCTACCATGCAGAGTAAAGTGCTGACAGATAAAGAAACAGAAGGGATTAAATACAAAGACTACTTCGATTTTTCGGAACCCATCCATAAAATTCCTTCACACCGTATCCTTGCCATCCTGCGTGGGTTTCTGGAAGGGGTTTTAAGAATGAGTATTGCACCACTTGAAGATGATGCCTTGTATTTGTTAGAGCAACAGTATATAAAAGGTATGAACCCCTGGTCTGATCACCTGAAAAAAGCCATTCGTGATGCTTACAGGAGATTGATGCAACCCAGCCTCGAATCGGAGTTCAGGACGGCGCTCAAACAGAAGGGAGATGAAGAAGCAATTACTGTATTTGCAGAAAACCTGCGGCAGTTATTGCTGAGTGCACCACTGGGCAGGAAAAATCTGCTGGCAATAGATCCAGGTTACCGTACAGGTTGTAAAGTAGTATGCCTCGACAATAAAGGAGACCTGCAAACAACAGATCTTATTTATATCCATGAAAACAACCGGATGTATGAGAGTGAGCACAAGATTAAAAAACTGGTTGAACAATTTAAAGTAGAAGCAATAGCCATCGGTGACGGTACTGCTGGCAGAGAAACGGAGCAGTTTATAAAAAAACTCAACCTGGGTCTGCCGGTATTCTTGGTGAATGAAGACGGAGCTTCCGTTTACTCTGCCTCGGAAACTGCAAGAGAAGAATTTCCTGATCATGATGTTACGGTTCGCGGATCTGTAAGTATTGGCAGAAGACTGATGGACCCATTGGCTGAACTGGTAAAGATTGATCCGAAAAGCATTGGGGTAGGACAGTACCAGCATGATGTAAACCAGTTCCGTTTAAAAGAACGACTCGATCAGACAGTGGTGAGTTGCGTGAATACAGTAGGTGTAAACCTGAATACGGCCAGTAAACACCTGCTGGCATATGTTAGTGGTATAGGGGGAAGTATGGCCGAAAATATTGTTCGTTACAGGACAGAACTGGGCGGGTTTAAAGACAGGGCTCAGTTATTAAAAGTGCCCCGTCTGGGCGCTAAGGCATTTGAACAGTGTGCTGGATTCTTACGTATAAAAGACGGCAGTAATCCACTTGATGCGAGTGCCGTTCACCCGGAAGCTTATCCGATTGTAGAGAAAATGGCTGCTGCATTGAATGTGGGTGTAAAAGAATTGATAGGGAATGAACCATTGATTACAAAGATCGACCCCGGACAATATGTTACTGAACAGTTTGGAGAACTCACACTCCGCGATATTCTTCATGAATTAAAGAAACCAGGTCTCGATCCCCGTAATGAACTCGAACAATTTGAGTTTGCGTCGATCTATAAAATCGAAGATGTGTATGTTGGAATGGTAGTGCCCGGTATGGTAACCAATCTTACCAGATTTGGGGCCTTTATTGATATTGGTGTAAAACAGGATGGACTGGTTCACGTAAGTGAAATAGCTCACCGGTACATCAGCGATCCCGGAGAGGCGTTAAAACTGGGACAGAAAGTAAATGTAAAAGTGCTGGAAGTAGATACCCTTCGTAAAAGAATTGCGTTATCCATCAAACAAACAGAAACCGCTGCAGTGGCAGGTGTGAAAAGCAATAAGGGTACAAGAACCAATGGGGCCTCACCTGCCAGAAAAGAAGAGAACCTTTCCGATATGAGTGTAAATGATGCACTGAATGTATTGAAGAAAAAATTCGGAAAATAAGAGAATAGAGCCCATGTTGGTTAATATAAACATGGGCTCTATTCTGTTTCCTCTTTGCGCAACAGAGAGGGCTGGGTCCAAAGGACTCCTATGGAGGTGAGTTGATGAATGGTGATATTGAATTGGGAACTTGCGTTATCTTGTATCCTTTAAATCATTACCATGAAAAAAATAGTTTGTCTGCTGATCAGTGCATTATTCTTTACATTTTCTTATGCGCAGGATAATAAAGTAAATCCCATCATCAAAGATTTTGGCCCTGTATATGAAATACCCGATGCGGTAGAAAAGCCAGACCCCAAACTTAACTACAAACTACTCGTTGACCTTGTCATGGCCAGCAGCAAACCAGATACGATCAATTTAGGTATTGAAGCGGCCTGTACTTTGCTGAATCTGCATGGGGTTGGAGGAGTGCCTAAAGAGAAGATCAAAATGGTGATGGCGGTGCATAATGCAGCCGGGTATACAATTCTTAATAATGAAGCTTACCGTGCAAGATATAAAGTTGATAACCCCAATCTGCCCATGATTAAAGCTTTACTGGACGCAGGTGTAAAGATTGTGGTATGCGGACAAACACTTAAAAAAAGAGGGATTGATCCGTCAACCCTGGCAACAGGCGTAGGTGTAGCCACTTCAGCCTTAACTACTATTACCACCTACCAGTTGAAAGGGTATGCTACGATAAAATGGTAGAGGAAATTTTGATTTTTTGATCTTTGATTTTTCGATTTTAGATAGCCCTAAATCAAAAAATCAAAAATAAATTCATTCGTTTTTCCGGGCAATCAAAATATAATAGTTAAATATTCCGGCTTCTTTATATCTGATACTGTTCTTTATTTCTAATTTGAGATCGGTCAGGTATTTTTTATATTCATCAATATCTAATTGAACAGGATGTAACATGTCTCCCGGCAACCACTGAAATATTTTTTTCAAAAAAGGAAACCGGTGTGCATCGGTAGATAAAACCAGGTGTCCACCGGGCTTTAATGCATCAAATAAACGCTGGCAGCATAAGGCAATATCATTTACATGGTTGATGGCATTCATGCAAAAAATAGTATCGTACTGTTCTTTATCCGTCAATAATTCGAGCGGTGATTGTAAGAATCTTGTCCATGGATAAGCCTCTGTGTTAAAATGCGGCAGGTTTTTATATCGTTCTAATAACGGATCCAATGCAACGACCCGATGACTTTCTAACACCATAAACAGGCCTGCCGGACCACAACCTGCATCAAGAATTGATTGGTTGGGTTTTTCTAAAATGGGTTCTTTTAATGAAGATAAAACCTGGAGCCAATATGTTTTTTTATATTGAAGATATTGAGACGGCTCTTTTTTATGCAGGTATTGCTGCCACCATTTATACTCCAGTTCCTGTGCCAGCCGCCATTTTAATTTCTTTTTCATACCCGATTGATTGCTGCACAAATTACTGGAAATCAGATTATTCCTGTGTTTATATGTAGATAATATAGCCTCTTATGTAATTTTTCCATCGGAGATGGTTTTGGAATAAGGATCAGTTGTATCTTTTGCAGATCAAAATCTGTACGAATGAGAAAACTATTCTTCTCTGGGCTCGCCGTTGCAGCTTCAGCCCTTGTAGCCACAGTGATAACAACAGATGAAAATAACCGTTCCTGGTTATTCAGTGCTGTAAACCTTGCAGACTCTGTTAAAAAAGACACGCCTGTTTACTCCTCTTTCAAAGACCTGCCTTTGAAACCTGAAAGAGAAATTAGTTTCAATACCAATGAAGGTACCTGGATCAGTGTAGATGTAAGTCCGGATGGCAATACCATCGCTTTCGATCTGATGGGCGATATCTATACAATGCCCATCACAGGCGGTAAAGCAACACCTGTTACAAAAGGACTTGCCTACGAAACACACCCGCGTTTTAGTCCGGATGGGAATAAATTATTATTCACCAGCGATAGAAGTGGTGGCGACAATTTGTGGGTAATCGATCGTGTAAAACAAGACACGCTTCAATTAACCAAAACAAGAGTCGACGATTATGTAAATGCTGTATGGACACCCGACGGTAAATATGTAATTGCCAGCAGGGGGAGAAGATTACCCCGTTTATGGATGTTTCATGCAGATGGTGGAGGCGGTATTCAATTAAATGATGCGCCGGGTGGATTGAAAACAATTGATCCTTTTATCAGTCCGGATGGCAAGTCGGTTTATTACAGTCAGCGCAATGGTTCATGGAACTATAATGCCTTGTTGCCTCAATACCAGATAGGTGTTTATGATCGTGATAAAGGATTAACCAGCACAATCACCTCACGTTATGGCTCAGCATTCACTCCAACACTTAGTAAAGATGGTCAGTGGATGGTTTATGGCTCACGTTATGAGGATAAGACCGGTCTTGTAATACGTAACCTGAAAACCGGCGATGAAAGATGGCTGGCATATCCGGTACAGAGAGATGAGCAGGAGAGTATTGCACCTCAGGGTGTATTACCAGGCATGGCATTTACTCCCGATAGTAAAAACCTGATTGCCAGTTATGGAGGTAAAATATGGAAGATACCTGTAAGTGGAGAAGCTGCTGTAGAAATTCCTTTTGATGCAAATATCAAATTGGAACTCGGACCACGTTTGTATTTCAATTACGATATTAAAGACACAACTCATGCACTGGCATCACAGATAAGAGATGCTGTGCCAAGTCCGGATGGGAAACAACTGGCATTTACGGTATTGAATCGATTATATGTAATGGATTATCCGAATGGTACACCAAAGCGTGTAAGCAATCATAATTTCACAGAAGCCATGCCCGCATGGAGCCCTGATGGAAAACAAATTGTTTTTGTAACATGGGATGAGAAAGAAGGAGGGCATGTATATAAAGCAACAGTGTCAACCTCGCAGGTAAGCAGGTTAACAAGTGAAGCTGCATTTTATATGCAACCAGCCTGGAGCTATAACCAGCGGATTGCTTTCTTCCGTGGACCAAAGCGTTTGTTTAAAGATGCAGAAGATCCATTCTTTAGCGGTGAAGAGGCAGAAATGGTTTGGATGAATGAGAATGGTGGCGCTATCACAGTGATTGATAAAGCCCGTAACCGTGGTAACCTGCATTTCACGAAAGAGTCAGACAGGATTTTCCTGAATACAGGTGGCGGTGCATTGATATCTATTCGTTGGGATGGTACAGATCCAAAAGTACATGTACGGATAACAGGTATCACCACATTTGGATCGGTACTCGACGGGCATGATGATACACATGAAGCAGTTGCTGCAACAGGGAAGGAATATGTGATGGGAAGATATATGTCGGTAGCAGATCCATTAAACAATTGCATGCTGCCCGAATCGTACAGCAGCCGAGAGCCACAAAATATGCCATCATCAGCAGGTATTATCTTAATGGCACCGGTAGGCAATCAGGCACTCGCACAGGTAAATAATAATATTTATGTGGTAACGATTCCTGAAACAGGTAAAACACCCAATATTTCTGTAGCAGAGCCCTCGTCGAGCATTTTCCCTTCGCGTCAGTTAACTGAAATAGGGGGAGAATTTCCGGCATGGGAAGAGAATGGAAAAAAAGTACACTGGAGCCTTGGTAATGGTCATTGGGTGTATGATACTGAAAGGGCCAAAGCTCTTGAAGATTCTGTAAAAGAAGCCAAACGTGTTGAAACCAAACGTGCGGCCGATAGTGTAAAAGCATTAACAGCCGCCGGACCTGATGCAAAAAAACTTGCTGATTCACTGGCTAAAAAGAAAGCAAGCGATCTGGCCGCAGCATTAAAAGCTGATCCGGCAAAAGCAAAACAGGATAGTCTTGATAAAGCCGAGTTAAAGAAAAAAGAAAAATATGCTCCTTATGAGTCACAGGTAAAAGTATATTTTGAAAAAGATATGCCCAATGGAACCATCCTGTTAAAAAATGCACGCATCATTACGATGAAAGGGGATGAAGTAATTGAGAAAGGAGATATCCTCATTGTCAACAATCGCATCAAACAGGTTGGAAAAGGAATTGCAGCACCTGCAGGCGCGAAAGTAATAGACTGTTCAGGTAAAACAATTACACCAGGCTTTATTGATACACACTCACATATGTGGCCATTCTGGGGACTGCATAAAAATACGGTGTGGATTTATGCAGCCAACCTCGCATATGGTGTTACCACGACCCGTGATCCACAAACAGCTACAACAGATGTATTGACATACAGTGATATGGTAGATGCCGGTACCATCCCCGGCCCAAGGGTATATAGTACGGGCCCAGGTGTAGGATACTGGATGTATAATCTCCGAGATCTTGATCAAACCAAAAAAGTACTGGAACAATACAGCAAATATTATAAAACACAGTACATCAAAATGTACCTCACAGGTGTGCGTCAGCAGCGTCAGTGGATCATTATGGCAGCTAAAGAACAAAAACTGATGCCAACAACAGAAGGTGGGCTGGATTATAAATTGAACATGACACATTTACTTGATGGCTATCCAGGGGTGGAACATGCAATACCTGTTCACCCATTGTATAAAGATGTAACTAAAACCATTGCAGAAAGTAAAATGGCACATACACCAACCTTACTGGTAGCGTATGGAGGCCCATGGGCTGAGAACTATTACTATACAACAGAAAGTCCAGTTCACGATCCTAAGCTGAATCGTTTCACACCCTATGAAGAACTCAGTGCCAAAGCACGCAGAAGAACGGGTGGCAATGGTGGATGGTTTACACCGGAAGACCATGTATTCAGTAAACATGCCAAAGGAACCAAAAGCATTGTAGAGCAGGGTGGACTGGCAGGTGTGGGTAGCCATGGACAATTGCAGGGCTTAGGTTATCATTGGGAACTGTGGAGTGTGGCCAGTGGTGGTATGAGTTCGCTGAATGCATTAAAAACGGCTACTATCCTTGGTGCAACAGCGTTGGGGCTTGATAAAGAACTGGGCAGTCTCGAAGCAGGTAAACTCGCTGATATTGTCATTATGGATAATAATCCATTACAGAATATCCGTAACACCAACAGTATCCGTTATGTTATTAAAAACGGAAGGATGTACGATGGTAATACACTCGATGAGATTTATCCCAGTCAGAAAAAATTAGATATCAGCTCCTGGACCAAAGAAGCACCGAAAGTGACAACAGGAGTGAAGGAGTAAAATGTTTGATCGCTGATGTAGGATGTCGGATGTCGGATTTGATTTTGAGATTTTAAAACAAGTGGCGTTACTTCTTGTAACGCCACTTGTTTTTTAACATACCCTAAAAAATCCGACATCCGACATCCGACATCTGACATCTGACATCTGACATCTCTACATTTGTATGCTGTTCACTGCGGCCAGTGGCTGCGGAATATCAGTTTCATCCAGCATTTCCCTTAAATCAATTTCAATGGTTCTGCTGAGGGTAGTGATGGGCACATCATTGGCATTTCCTTCAAAAGGATTTTCGGTGGCTTCGCCAATTTTTTCCATGGTATTAAATACCCAGTTAACGATTACACTAAAGGGTATGTTCAGCCAGATCATATGCTCTCCCAGTTTGTTGAATTCCTGTAATAAACCGAAAGGAACCACAAAAGTAAAGAGACGGATGAAATACAGATTGATACTCGCAAACTGTCTTGGGTAAGGAAAATTTTTGATTCGCTCACAGCGTCCCTGTAAATCGTATAGCTGTACCAGCAGGTTTTCCATTTCCACATAATTGAGTGGGTCGATCAATCCGCTATCCTTCAGTTTTTTCAATTGCGCTGATTGCTGACTGATAAGCTGTGTGGCCCTGTTTTTCTTTGACCATACATACTGAAAATCTGCTTCGTTCAAATATGGTTTTAACGCTTCTTCAAACGGTGTATGGTGCTCGGGAATGGAATAGAATTTCCGGTATTCGAGGTTATATATTTTATTGATGTTCTCCCAGGGTCTTGTTTCCCTGAGCTGATAACGTAAAGCGGTGAGCCATGCAATATGGCGATAGATCAGTTCCTGGTGTATAGATTTATCCTGCTCGGTATTTCCAACAAAATCTTTTACCAGTATACCCCAGGAACGGCTGCTGTTAACAATGCCGCCCCAAATCTGTCTTGCTTCCCATAAACGGTTATAGGTTTGGGTATTCTTGAAACCAATGATAAATGCTGCTGCTGTACCAATCATGGCAATAGGTACCCATGGAATAGCCAGCCAGGTCCAGTCTAAACATTGGTATAAAATGGTGGGGATGCTGGCAAAAATCAGCAGGCGATAAATATCTCTTCTCGTCCAGAAAAGAAACTCGCTCAGTTTGTAGTGGTTTCCAATATGCATGGAGAAAAGTTAAGAAAACTTCCGTGTTTTTCTCAGTGTTTTCTGTGTCTTCAGTGTCAAATTTGTCCGAAAGTCCGAAAGACCGAAAGTCAGAAGGAGTTTGCCACTGAAAGCACAGAAGCACACTGAAAAAAGGTTAAAAATCGGGGTTTACACCGGTGTAATTGGAAGGTGTAATCGCTTTCAATTCTTTTTTCACCGCTGCGCTTACTTTGAGCGACTGAATAAAAGTCTGCATGGTTTTCTTATCAATCTTGTGATTACCACGGGTAAGGTCCTTTAATGCCTCGTAAGGATTTGGATAGTTTTCTCTTCTCAAAATAGTTTGAATGGCTTCTGCCACAACCGCCCAGTTATTTTCCAGGTCCTCTTTCAGTTTCGCTTCATTCAAGACCAGTTTACCCAATCCCTTTTCAATCGATTTGAATGCAATGGCAATATGCGCAACCGGAGAGCCAATATTTCTGAGTACAGTAGAATCAGTAAGATCGCGCTGCAAACGGCTGATGGGTAGTTTGGCTGAAAGATGCTCCAGTAGAGCATTCGCCATGCCCAGGTTGCCTTCTGCATTTTCAAAATCAATCGGGTTTACCTTATGTGGCATGGCGGAAGAACCTACTTCACCTTTTTTGGTCTTCTGTTTGAAATAATCCATGCTGATATAAGTCCAGATATCCCGGCAGAGATCAGTCAATATATTATTGATGCGTTTCAGTGCATCGAAATGTGCCGCAAGGCTATCGTAGTGTTCAATCTGCGTGGTAAACTGCATACGTTGCAGTCCAAGCGTATTTTCCACAAAATCATTTCCCAAAACCACCCAGTTCTTTTTTGGAAAAGCAATATGGTGGGCATTAAAATTACCAGTGGCTCCTCCAAATTTAGCCGCATAAGGTATGCTGGCAAACAATTCTACCTGATGGTTCAGTCTTTCTACAAACACCATAATCTCTTTACCGAGTCGGGTAGGAGAAGCCGGCTGACCATGTGTACGTGCCAGCATGGGTATATCTTTCCACTGAACAGCTAACTGGTATAAATTATTCTGCAGGTTAATAAGAGAAGGAAGGTATTCATGCTCCATACAATGCTTCCAGCTCAATGGTATGGAAGTATTATTGATGTCTTGTGACGTAAGTCCGAAATGTATCCACTCTTTGAGATGGCTGATGCCTGCTTTATCCAATTGTTCTTTAAGAAAATACTCAACAGCTTTTACATCGTGGTTGGTAACCGATTCAATCTGTTTAATTTGCTGGGCATCGTCGATACTAAAACCATCCAGCACTTTTTTTAGTTGTACACGCGCTTTTGGAGGTAGTTTGAAAAAACGTTTATCGGCCAGAAAAAAGAAATATTCTATTTCAACCAGTACCCTGTACTTGATAAGTGCGTATTCGGAAAAATAATCGTCTAAATGCTGAACCTGTCTACGGTAACGGCCATCAATAGGGGTAACAGCGGTAAGTGGGGTGAGTTCCATCTGCGATTTTGAGGTTATTTATTGATTATTGGTTTTCTTTGCTGGCAAATTTAGCTGAATTGGACAAGAGATTAAGGATTGGAGCCGTTAGTTATTTGAATACCCGACCCATGATGTATGGTGTTCAACGTTCCGGACTCATGCAGAAAGTAGCACTGGTGGCCGATTTTCCGGCCAAAATTGCTGCTATGTTGCTAAATGATGAAATCGATATAGGTCTGGTACCCGTAGCCATTATTCCCCGCTTAAAAGAAGCCCATATTATTACCCACTACTGTATCGGTGCCGTAGGCAGGGTTGAATCGGTGGGAATTTTCAGCGAAGTTCCGCTAGAACAGGTAGAAAAACTGATACTTGATTACCAAAGCAGAACATCGGTTAATCTGGCAAGGATTTTATTAAAAGAATACTGGAAGAAAGAAGTTGCCATTGAACAGGCGGAAGAAGATTACAGGCACTTAATTAAAGGCAGTACTGCGGCAGTGGTTATTGGCAACAGGGCACTGGTGCAACATAAAAAATCGGCTTATTATTACGATTTGAGTGAAGCATGGCAACAACATACCGGATTACCTTTTGTATTTGCCGCATGGGTAGCCAATAAACCGGTGGATCCGGATTTTGAAGATGCTTTTAACCGTGCCAATGCCTATGGTATCAATCATATAGACGAAGTAGTGGATGGGCTTGATTTTCCCGATTATGACCTTAAAAAATATTATACACAGCATATCAGTTATACATTCGATGAGGAGAAAAGAAAAGGATTGGAACTGTTTCTTCAAAAATTAACCCAACTCTGAGCCCCTATGAATGGTATATCTGTCATCAGCATTTGTTTTAATAACCTCGCCGATGTGCAAAGAACCTGTGCTTCGGTAGATGCCCAGCGCCTGCATCCTCAGGAACATTGGATCATCAATGGCTCTACAAATACAGATATTGCCGACTGGCTTGAAAAAACACCCCAACCTTCATATCGTAAATGGATCAACGAAAGAGACAAGGGTATTGCCGATGCTTTTAATAAAGGCATACAGAGGGCGGAAGGTACTGTTACACATTTATTGAATTCCGGAGACATTTATGCCGATGCTGATGTACTTTCAAAAGTAGCTGCATTCTTTCGTGCCCACCCGCAGGTACAATGGATCAGTGGAAATATTGAATTGATACGAGGTGGCGAAAGAGTTGTGGTTGGAAAACCTTTTGAACGTTCAAAACTTTACAGAGGTATGCGTAGTGTATTACATCCAACCTGGTTTGTAAAAAAAGAAGTGTATGGAAGAGTAGGCAGTTTTAAATCTGATTACAAAATTGCCATGGATTATGATATGATGTGTCGCCTGGGTAACGAACCCTATCAGTATATACCTTGCACCATTACTATTTTCGATGATACAGGAATCAGTTCCACACAGTACCTGCGTTCTCTGGCAGAAAGTAAAAAAGTATATGAGTCTTATTTTGGTCCTTCTCTGAAACTCGAATGCTGGCAACTGCGTTTAAAACTCCTCCATTATTTATTACAAAGCGGATTTGGACAATGGCTCTTTCGCCTGAAGAAAAAAATGGGGCTGGAGAACTGGTGAAGGCCTGTGGTTTTATTGTGGCTATGAGCTATGAGTAATTTAGTACTGAAACAATACTCGTAGCTCGTAACTCAAAGCTCGCAGCTCAAAAAATTGCTACAACTTATCTGATCATTTCAATTACCTGTTCGGGTGTCACTGAATCGTAAGGTATATCAACTACAAACTCATATTTATTTCGAACGGTTTCTTCATCTTTTAATTCCTCCTGTATATGTTTTGGATAAACAGCTGTAAAACGGGTGGATAGTTCTTTAGGATAAGGCGAAAACCGTTTGTACTGCGACCCGTTGAAAATAGCGACTACCGGACACCCAACGGCTACAGCCAGGTGAACTGAGCCGGTATCAACCGATAATAATACAGCAGCCTGTTTGAGTACAGCAAGCATTGCCGGTAAGGAAGTTTTGCCGGTAAGATCGAGCAGGGGATAAGTATAAGCTTTGCAAAATGCATCGGTATATACCTTATCACTATCAGCACCGCAAACCAGGGCAGTAAAGCCTTTTTGTTCATAGAGATAGGCGGCCACTTTAACGAAATGTGCCACAGGCCAGATCCTTGTTTTACTTCTCGATCCGGGAAAAATAACCATAAACTTTTCTGGTAAATCCGGATAAGCAGGCAGCAAAGCTGATGGAACAGTAGTATCTACTACCGATGAAGAAACTCCGGTAACAAATTCAGTAAACATCCTGTTCCGGTAAAATTCAAATATGGGTTGTTGTGGCTGATGAAACAGTTGACTGTACAGATTTTTGTCGTAACCAAGTTCATAGGGCTGTACGCTTTCAGTATTAGCAACCATACCAATATTTTGTGCTGACCTGGCGGCTCTAACAATGCTGTCATCATAACGTTTATCGCGGGAGAAAGCCGGATTGATAACCGTGGTATAACTCTGGCGGTAAATCATTTGTAAAAACCGGTATCGATACTTAAGTTCTTTTTTAAAACGTATTTTATCGATCCAGAAATGCTTATTTACTGTTGATGCATCAAACTGATCAAATAAAGATTTCCAGCTGCGGTTACCACAAAAATGTATCTCATGATCGCGGTATTTGGGTGATGAAACGATTTCGTTCAGGAAATTACGCCAGAGTATATAATCTCCGATTTCATCTACACGAACAATCAGCAATTTCGGGGTAAGGGTTTTTTGCCTGAAACCTGAACAGGCCAGCCATAGTATGCAGTCGTATATAATGCCTTTAATGCGGTTTGTCATGAAAGTGGCTAATCCTTACAAATGTACAATCTGAATACAGATGAAGTCAGATTTTATGGCTTGGCCGGCGATGCTTATTTTTACCCTGATTAAATCAACTAACATGGGCTTTTTGGGTGAACTGAAAAATCGTTTTTATACCAAACTCCGCCGTACACTGAACCTGGAGCAGATAGATCATAAGCTGAACCGGGTAAATATGTTACAGGTGGAAGATTACCTTCAAACCCATTTGTACAATAACCCACGTTACCAGCAGGCTGATAAACTCAATCGTTTCGAGTTCCAGGCTTTTTCACAGGTAGGAGATGATGGTATTATCGAAGAAATATTCAAACGTATTGGTACCACTAACCAATATTTTGTTGAGTTTGGGGTTGAAAATGGCAGCGAAACCAACAGTACTTATTTATTGTATAAAGGCTGGAAGGGTTTATGGATGGATGGGAGCGAAGCCAATATAGCAACCATTCAGGCAAGCTGTTCCAAAGCCATAGCCCGTGGCGATTTAAAAGCCATGCAGGCATTTATTACGGCTGAAAATATTGAGTACCTGTTTGAAAAAGCAGGCATTCCTGTAGAGCCCGATCTTTTATCGATTGATATTGACCGTAACGACTTTTATGTATGGAAAGCCATTCAAAAATACCGGCCACGTGTAGTAATTGTTGAATACAATGCAGTGTATCGCCCCGGTTGTGAGTTTGTAGTCGATTATGATGCATCGGCTATGTGGGATGGATCAAGCAATACAGGTGCCAGTCTTGAATCGTTTTGTAAATTAGGCGAAGAAAAAGGGTATAAACTCGTTGGGTGCTGTTTTGCAGGTGTAAATGCTTATTTCGTAAGGGAAGACATCATGGGTTCACATTTTACCGGACCATTTACTGCCGCCAATCATTACGAACCACCAAGGTATCACCTGTACACCAAGCCCGGTCATCCGCGTAAAATAAGTTTGTAGTATTTAATCCCTTGTTTTCCGCATAAAAGCACTTCCACTTTTATCAGGCATCAGAATAACATGTTCACCTGAGGTTTTACAGAATTCATCAATGGCTTTTTTCGAACCATCCCAGTGCAGACTTGAATAATCGTGTAAGAGAAACAATCCGCCTTTGGGCATTCTTTCATAAAAAAACTCAAGTCCTGCTTTGGTGGGTGCATATAAATCGCAATCAAGACTTACAATAGCATACTGTCTGCGGGCATGTTCATCGGTAATGGTATCCGGGAAAAAACCTTTCACAAAAGAACATTGCGTAACGGGCATACCAATTACCTGCTTCACAAGTTCAATAGATGTATTGTTAAAGTCGGTATCCTTGGCTGCATCAATGCCTTCAAGGTCTTTTTTGCTGAACCCTTCATAAGTATCGAATAAAAAGACTTGTCGGTTGTATTCCTTCGCATAATATGCCAGTACAGAAGCGGTATTACCTCTCCATACACCGAGTTCGGCAAAATCGCCCTGAATATTTTCAGCTAAAACCTGTTTGCAAT
This sequence comes from Sediminibacterium sp., assembly GCF_019264485.1. Classification (GTDB taxonomy): domain Bacteria; phylum Bacteroidota; class Bacteroidia; order Chitinophagales; family Chitinophagaceae; genus Sediminibacterium. The sequence continues at coordinate 269,823 of NZ_JAHVAA010000012.1, read as the reverse complement.
TCAATATAAAGCTCCATAAACGGGCAGTATCGCCTCCATTGTTTCTGCGGTTAAATAACGAAAACCTTTTTTGTAGTTCCCTGAACTCAGGATGAGCCTGGAAAGCGGTATGTGAATCGGGTTGGTAAGCAGTAAAAAAAGGCCCCCAGTAGGAAAAGCCGAGGTGAAAAATATTACCCAGTATTTCCTGTGTATGAATACGGTTCAGTAATCGTTGTGTTGGCGTATGCTTCTTGAAATAGCCTTTAATCTTTACCAGAAAATTTTTCAGGTCACTCATGCCTTTGCAAGTTAAGGTTGTAAGCTGTTTTCCGATTCAATGAATTGTTGTGCCAGTTCGCTATCGTCTTCATGAAACAGACAGATATCGTAATAGGCAATACAACTATTCTCGGCCTGCGCATAACGGTGCAGGTCGGCAATTACATTTTCCTGGTCAATAGGAGCACTCATGAGGTAACGTCCTTTGTTATCAAAGAAAATAATATTACGGTAACCAACTGCTTCCAATGTAAGTAAGGTAGATAAACCATCTTCACCAATAGCATCCATATTGGTGCGATTGTATTCAAAATAAATGACCGGTTTTTTTTCACGGATCAGTTTTGCAGAGCCGCGTATGATAATCGTATCAAATCCTTCACAGTCTATCTTCAATAATTTCAATGTTCTGTTTTGGAGGTGTTCTTCAGCCAGCACTTCATCGAGTGTTTTGAAATGAATCGTCTCGCCATTATCTTCATTCGGTATCAGGGTGGTATTCCATCCCGATTTTTCCATGGATACTTTTTTGCTTTCGATTTTTTCGCCAAGGAATGTTTTGATCAGTGTTACATTCTTTAAAGACATGGTATTTCTTTTGAGAAACTCAAAAGCAAAATCATCTCCTTCAATACCAATAACAGGTAATTCAATCGCCGATTTAATAATGGCGATGGTGTCGCCAACATTGGCACCTACATCAAGTACGGAGAGAGAAGGGTATTTGCCCGCCACACAGGCCGATAAACGACCTAACTGGCTATTGGCACCCGGATCGTATTTATAAGTGCTGATCTGGGGATTGTTACCCGGCATTTCCAATACATAATTGCCTACAGTAACTTTCTTTATCCTGTTCACTTTTTTATGACTGTGAACATTCACTTTTACAATATCATACCCTATACTGTTCAGCAGGGATCTTATGAGTTTGCGCATACAGCTACTTTAAAAGGCCTTGTTGTCTGGCAATATTACTACCTGTTGAGGATATCTGACACAATCTTTTCAAATTGTGGCTGGTAACAAAAATCATAAGCACCCGGCCCTTCTGGTACCACATTCGGACATTGATGGTATACTTCCAGTATCCTGGTTACTTTCAGCGCTTCTGCAAGCGAAAAAGGGAAGGACTGATTACCGATGAATAGTTTAGATCCGGCAATAATGGAAGCCAGTTCTGCAAAATTGTTTACAGGCTGATAAACCAGTTGCGGTATTTCCTGTTTCATCGACTCATATTCATCCGGTACACCTACAAATACCAGGTTGGAATAACGGGATAAAAATGAATATGAAATGCCGGGGGTATGGTAGCGACTGCTGCGTGCCAATACAATCTTGTCTGCAAAATTCTTATCCGGTATTACCTGTAACCAGGGCTTGCCCAGGTCGGCAGTTATGGCAAATGTGAGAAAATACCAGCGGGTAATACTGTACATTCTATAGTCGAAAGGGAAAGAACGAAAAGCAGTAAGATCATAATGAATGGGCTCGCCCTTCCATGGGCCAAAAAAATGAATATCCGGTTGCTGAGCCATTAAAGGTGCAAACAGGGCAACGCTTTTTTCATTCAACATCACATTACCATTCGGATGTTTCATCTGCCTGGTGAAATCGCGGTTAGGTTGACCTAATTCAAAATATAAATGAATTTTTCTTCCATTGGCCAGTGCTTTCATGGCTGGTATGGAATAAATAACATCACCGGCATGTCCTGTGTGTTTAAAATGCACAGTATCGCCACTTACAGGAACCAGTGGGGTCAATACCTGCGGGGTATTCATGATTCCGCTGCTGAAACTTTTTTCCTTTTGTCGGTGGTTATAGGAAAGTTTCCAGTCAGTCCATATTTTTTTCAGGAATGACATCAGGCCTGGTTATGTTTGGTTATTTTTAAAACGATTACCACATTATAATCTATTTCACAGTTGCTGCTGAATAATATTTCATAACTGATACCCGGTACTTCATTCATTTTTTGTAACATCAGATCATAACCCATGTTAGCATGAATATGATAAGGGTTCATGGGAATACCCATTTCACGACAATAGACTTCATATTTTGGCTGATCGGGAAATACAAGGATAAGATTACCCCCTGGTTTCAGGATGCGGATAAATTTGTGTAATGCATCACCGGTATCTGTAAAATCTTCTATCAGATGGCTGGTGTACACATAATCATATGTGTTGTCAGGCACAGGAATATCATTATTGATAACATCAACACCAATATCTACTTTGTCTTTTCCGGTATGCGTGTAAGGCTGGGGAAAATCAATACCATCACAATTTGTTTTCATGATTTTATCACCGCCAAAACCAATATCACAACTTTTACCTGTGCAATAGAAAGCCACCCAGTGACGCACTTTTGATGTTTCTGACGGCGAAACGAACCGGATGCCAAACCATCGACTTAGTGTTCCTTTAATTTTTCTTTCAAGTGTAATAGCGAGACTCATAATTAAATGTATGAATTATAATTCCAGCCCCGGACTTAAGTCCGGGGCTGGAATTATTTATAAATTGAATAAGCCTTTTAATGCATCAATCCTGAAACGGATCACCGGCCATGATTTAGCCGATTGTCTGCGTAACAGGTATAAAATGCCCAATATAAAAGAAGCTCCCAGTTTAAACAGGTATTCAACAATTTTGAACAGGTAGGCCAATCGGCTTTTCTGTAAAGTTCGAACACGTTCACCTCTGCCATAACCACTGGCCACGCGGTAAAGATAAGCAGGTGTGAGTTTTGCTACTTCAACCACATGGTGAACAATAATATGGGGGTCGTAATAAATGATGTGGCCCAAAGCCTGTAAACGGAAAAAGAAATCTTTGCCTTCGCCACCAATTCTCAATTCGCCTTTTACACCGGGTAAAGCAGTATTGAATCCACCGATTGTATCAAACAGGCTTTTCGGTACAATCATATTCGACTCAAGCGGATATTTGCCGGGTTTAAAAGCAGCTAACTGTGGTGCATAATCAAAATTACCTACCATGGAAGATACATAACGACTCATCCATTCGGGTGCTGTAGGTATATACCTTGGTATGATTTTTCCGCCCAGACCTCCGGCACCCGGATAGCTTTCAAAAAACTGTACAATGCGGCTTAAATAATCATCATTGGCTATGGCGTCATCATCCATAAAACACAAGAGGGGAGATGTAGCTAAGGCGGCACCCGTATTGCGTGCAAAAGAAGCTCCCTGTTCTTTTTCATTCAGATAAATAATCTGCATGTCTGGATGTGCATCAATGTATTGTTTGCAGAGGTATTCAGTATTGTCGGTTGAATTATTATTTACAACAATTACTTCAAAATGAAGCCTGGGAAGTGTTTGTCGGTATAAACTGTCTAGTGCATCCGTCAGGTAGAGTGCCCGGTTATAGGTGCAAATAATCACAGATATCTGTATCGCCTTATTGCTCATAAACGGTTCAAAGATACGAGAGCTTTGTCTACAATGGCAGGCCAGTGGTAACGCTCAAAAAAAGGTTCCGGAGTACTTCCCTGCTGGTATGGATTAAAGTTGTTCATGGCATTGGCAAACAGTTCCCAGTTGTAATCGGGAACAACCCTCATTTTAGCACCTGTTAACGCTGGTAAAATGCCTTTGGCGCCAGTTTGGGTGGTGATAACAGTCTGGTGGTAGGCCAGTGCCTCTACCAGTTTGGTTTTGATGCCTCCCCCTAATGTAACAGGGTTGATGGAGCAATCTGTACCCGACATGAAAACGGAGATATCATCCACAAAACCGGTTACAACCAGTTCGGGTTGTTCTTTCAGCACTTTTTCCCACTGAGCCGATAAATTTTTACCACAGATAAAGATGCGGAATGATAAACGATAATTTCTCAAACGGGGTAACAGCTCATATACAATTACATGCAAAGCATCTGTATTGGGTGTATAATTGAGTGTGCCATTAAAAAGAAAGAGTGTGCAGTTGGATGGGATGTTGAAATAGTCTATCAGCCGTTTGCGTAATGTGGGTTTGAGATCAAGAATGGCACTGTCTAAAGAAACCCCGTAAGTAAGCACACTTGATTTGGAAGGATCCAATTGCCAGTTGGTTAATGCATAAGACTGGTCTTCTTCTGTAATGAAAAAACTATGATCGGCTTTGCGGTGAACAATGCGTTCATACTGATAATACAATTTCCAGAAAGGTCTTTGTAAATCCCTGAAACGATATGCTTCAATATTATGTGATCTGATAACAAGTTTCTTGCCTGTAAAAAAACGCAATAACAAACCCAGCCATCCAAAATAGGAGTGTTCGATGATAATAATATCAATCTTTTGTTTTCGTATCAGTGCAATAAGCCTGAAGAGGTATAAAATATTCAAAGGCCCTTTCCAGTGATCAAAAAGAAAATTCTCCACCTGTACATGGGGTATACTATCGGTTCTGTTTTGTTTGGCTACTGCCAGTACCACTTTTGTATGCGTGGAGAGTTCTTTATAAAAACCCTCCACGCATTTTTGTCCGCCCATCTGTGCCGGAAACACCGGATATGAAATGATACCAAGAACAACAGGTTGCTTCATCAGGCTTTTTCTTCCCTTTTTTTCCGGAGTGAGAAGAATGCAGCCAGTATCAGCAATAGCCAGATGGGTGCTGATGTAATAACCGCAATTTTAGCACTGTTATAATAAGAGGCGGGTTTAAATTCAAATACAATTTCATGATTGCCTGCCGGTACTGCAAGTCCGCGTAATACATAGTTCACTTTTACAATCGGCGTTTCTTTACCATCAATATAGGCTTTCCATCCCCTGTCGTAAAATATTTCGCTAAAAACAGCGAATTGATTGCTGCTGCTGTTTGAACGGTAACGTACTAGGTCATTGTCGTTTATAATCTGTGTTATGCTTGCAGTAGAATCAAATACGGGTGCAAAGGCAATACTGTTTTTATATTGCTCTTCTACAATGGCGGTATCGCCGGGTGAAAACTGGTTCATGGCTTTCATTACTTCGCCCGCATCTTTTTCATATCGAATACCTTTTACAAACCAGGCATGTCCTAATGCAGCAGGATTCACCTGTAATGATGGTTGTCCGTTTTGTGGATTAGGTACAATTACATAACGTGTATTCAGCATGTTCAAAACCCCAATATTCATAGGCTGTTTGGCTAACTGAAAACTAATCAGGTCCTGGTAAATACTCAACTTGGCCGGATGATAACCGCCTACTGAACGATGATGATAAGCAGTGATGGCATCTGTATAAGGATCTGTTGTAAGATTTAGAACCCTTGGTCTTGTCGTATCATTTAATATCTGCTGATCAATAGCAGTAGGAGAAAACTGTCCTTCATTTACCACATCAGCATCTCCGAAATTTCTTTCGTTCAGGTAACGTTTGCCAACAGTAAACAGATCGGCAGAACTTAATACCAGGATAGCAATCAGCACATAGGCAGTTTTTAATTTTTGCTGTACAGCCAGCCATAATAAACCCACTGCAGCGGCAATAAACAGGATACTTCTAAGTAGATCTGATCCAAAAAGTGAACGTCTGTCTTCTTTCAATACATTGTAAAGACTATTGGCTTCTTCCTGATTGCCACCCAATGATTGCGTTAAAATATTTTTTATTGAATCATCATTCCCAGTATAATCAAATGAGAAATACAGTAGTACTGCTCCCAATAAGAAAGCACCGGTTATGAAAACAGATTTTTTTAACCCTGCCAGCGCAACTGCTTTGTTTTTTTCTTCAAACAGAAACTGTTGTAATGCCATCATACCCAAAAGCGGGAACAATAATTGCGGAAGGATCAGGATAATACTTGGTGCCCTGAATTTGTTGTATAAGGGAAGATTATTAAACAGGAAGGTATTAAAGGAAAGGAAGTTACTTCCCCAGCTCATTACTACTGCGAGTAAACAAACAGCCAGTATCCACCAGCGATGCCATGTTTTCAGGTAAACCATTCCCAGAATAAAAAGGAAACAGATAATGGCACCAAAATAAACCGGGCCTGAAGTCATGGGTTGTGGCCCCCAATAAGTAGGCATACTTCCTGCAAACCCTACTGCCTGGTCTTCAGGAATGCCTTTTTCTATTAACTTTTTGGTAAAGTTGGCGTTGATATCAAGTTCACCGCCACTGCTTCCGCCATAGATACCCGGAACAAGAAATGTATAGGTTTCAGCCATACCATAACTGCCATAGTAAAAAGCATAATCCGTTTCAAGTCCTTTGCGCTCTTTTGCTTTTCCTGTTGAGTCGAGCATTATCGCATTACCACGCATCGTAGCATTTGAATAATCTTTGGTAGTGGCTAATGACACGATATTCGGGCCCACTGCTAATAATCCCATGGAAATGGCCAATGCCAGCGAAATCGCCATATGCCTGTACTCTTTTTGTTTGACCCATTGTATGATGAATCCAATGGTCATAAACCCGGCCATGATGAGGAAATAATAAGTTACCTGTAAATGGTTCATGGCAATGAGCAGGAAAGCAAAAAGGGCAGTTAAAGCCGCTCCCCACCAATACTCTTTTTTATAAATAAGCCATAATGCACCCAGTAATGCCGGCATATAACCCATGGCCTGCATCTTAGTATCGTGTCCGGCTGAAAGTATTACCGGATCATAAGTGGCATAAGCATAAGCAATACTACCGAGAATACCGATCCATGGTTTGGACCCAATGACCTGTGATAGAAAATAAAAACCAATACAAAGCAGGAAGAAGAAACCAATAGGCTTACCCATGAACAACATGAACAACTGATGAAAATAAACGGGAGTGATAGGATTGGCCGCTTCCATGGCAATCTGGTAAGCGGGCATACCACCAAACAGGTTATTGTTCCACAATGGATAATTACCGTGTTTTTCTTTATAATTAAACAGGTCCTGGGCCATTCCCTTCCAGTGCGAAACATCAGTTGTATTTAATACCTTCCCTTCGAGGGCAGGCTTACAAAAAATAACCGCAACAATTAAAAAGATACCCACTGCGATGGCATGGGGTAAAAGAGATTTCCATTGGAACTGCTTCATGCTGTTTTTTTCTAGTACAGGCAAACCTACAGGAAAAATTCTTTCATTTTTACCCGCAGGGGCTCATTTAAAAGAGATTGATTGTATTTTGTGTAAAACCCAATCAGTTCAACAAGTATTTTAAGGTCTATGGCAGGATTTTCTTTTTTATCCCGGTTTGTGTTTGTCTGTAATTTATTCTTCGTAGGAGCGATGCTGGCACGTATTTTTATCAAGACCGATGATTCACTGGAATTGGGAATGATCAGTAATATCGCAGTGGTTATGGGGATGGTGCTTGCACCCATCGTGAATATGGGAGTGAACCTTTGGCACCTGGTTTTGTTATTCGGTAAAAAACAGATCACTACACCTTTATGGGTGAGGCTCTTTAATTTATTTATTTTACTGGCACAGCTCTTTTTTTACATCATACTACCTGCATGATACATTCAATTTTAAAAGACAAACCCACTAAATTATTTATCAGTATTGCTGCTTTTTTTGTAGCGAATGCACTGATTGCCGAATGTATTGGTGGTAAAATATTTTCTCTTGAAAAAATATTTGGATGGGAACCGGCTGATATGACCATATTTGGTCAGACCGGACTTTCATTTAATTTAACCTGTGGTGTTTTGCTCTGGCCCCTGGAGTTTGTTATTACTGATATTGTGAATGAATATTATGGACCTAAAGCAGTAAAACGTATCAGCTATACTGCTGTGGTATTAATATCTTATGCTTTTATCATGTTCTATGCAGCCATGAATATTCCGCCGGCTGATTTCTGGATCAGTTCAAGACAGGCAGAAGGGATTCCAAATATGCAGGATGCTTTTGGAGGAATATTCGGACAGGGTATGTGGATCATACTGGGAAGCCTTACTGCATTTTTGGTAAGTCAGATTGTTGATGTTACCGTATTTCATCAGATTAAAAAAAGAACCGGGCAGAAATGGGTATGGTTAAGGGCTACCGGATCTACATTTGTTTCGCAGCTGGTAGATAGTTTTATCGTATTGTTTATTGCTTTCAAAATAGGAAATGGCTGGAGCTGGAAACTCGTACTCGCCATTTGTGTGGTGAATTACCTGTACAAATTCACGATGGCTATTTTATTAACGCCCGTTATTTATCTGGCAGAAAAACAGATTGATCGTTACCTCGGTGAAGAAACCGCCCGAAAAATGAAATTACAGGCAATGGGGAAGGAGACGGAGTAGTTGGGGGAAGCTGCAAGCTACAAGGCCCAGAGGTATATCTCTTGTATCTTGCTACTTGAATCTTGTCATCTTGTTACCTGTATCTTGCTACTTGTGTCTTAATTTCCTGATTTTTCCTTCAACAAATTAACTACTACTTTATCAATCGGCAGTGTCATATCATCGGTATGAAGATCCTTCCATTCAATCCATCTGAATACTTCAGTTTCTCCATTGGGGTCACTGATTTGTTCGGGAGCAAAATCGAATGCGGTTGTTTTGGTGGGTAAATGAACAGGTTCATTTGAGTGAACATAGTAATAGATAGAAATGATCTGGTCTTTCTGGTTGAATGCAGAAATCTGAAAAAAATCTGTGGTATAAATATGTTCTCCTATAGTAACATCTAAACCGGTCTCTTCTTTGAATTCTCTTTTTAAACAGTCTCTTGTACCTTCTCCAAATTCAAGCCCCCCACCAGGTAATTTGGTAATATAAGCACCACGGATAAATTCATCACTTACGAGCAAACGTTTTTCATTGTCGAGCAGAATGCCATAGACACGTACATTGAACAAGGGCATATTAAAACCATTTCTTTTTCATGAAATACCAACTGATGACTATGGCAATGGCAATTGATAAGCCAATCGGCACATAAAATGCGTAAGAAGAGTGGGCCCACGGAATATTATCCACGTTCATGCCATATAAACTCGCTACCATTACCGGTAAAGAAAGAATAATGGTAATGGAAGTAAGACGCTTCATTACATTGTTCAGGTTATTACTGATAATGCTGGCAAAAGCATCGAGCGTACTGGTGAGTATATTGGTATAAATATTTGCCATTTCAAGGGCCTGACTGGTATCAACAATCAGGTCATTCAAAAATTCTCTTTCTTCTTCATTCAGGCTGAGGAAATTGGTACGCTCCAGTTTCATCATCAGCATTTCATTGCTTCTTAATGCGGTAACAAAATACACAAGGCTTTTCTGTATACGCATTAAGTTAAGTAAATCAACATTGCTGTTACTCTGGTATAGACTGGTTTCATACTGGTTTCTTCTCTGGTTAATTTCTTTCAGAAACTCCATGAAATTCTGCACCACTTTTTCGAATACTTTCAGGATCATCATATTCTTTTTGTCGGGATGTCTTTTCTGAAAAGAATTCAGGAATTTTTTGATGGCGCCGTTGTCGAAAGAATTTACTGTAATAATCTGTGTATGTGTAAGGATAATGCAGATGGGGATAGTAATGTAAAAAGCTTCACTGTCGTTGAAAGAATTATTCTCTGTTGGTGTTTTAATAACAACAAATTTCACATTGTCTTCCAGCTCATAACGCGGCCGTTCATCTATATCCAGTGAATCGCGCAGAAATTCAATGGGTATTTCCAGGTCTTCTGCCAACTGAATAAATTCTTCTTCTTTAAATGGAGGTACCAGGTTTACCCAAACCCCCATTTCTGCCCTGTCTATCTCTGCAGTTTGACCATTGATATTTTTAAAATATTGAATCATAGTAATGATTGTTGGATATCAGATATCAGATATCAGATGTCAGATGTTATTTGTAGTATATCTGACATCTGCCATCTGATATTTTAAATATTAATCTCTCCTTTGTATACAAATTCAGCAGGGCCGCAAAGCCATACATTACGGAATTCCTGGTCGTTTATTTTTTCAAATTCTACTGCAAGGTGTCCGCCTTTTGTTTTTACTTCCACCCGGTTAAAACCTTTTTCATTGTGTGCAAATACAATGGCCGCAGCGGTTACGCCTGTGCCACAACTAAAGGTTTCATCTTCAACTCCACGCTCATAAGTGCGCACTATAATATGTTTGTCGTTGGGCTCCACAAAATTTACATTGATGCCTTCTGTAACAAAATCTTTACTGTTGCGGATATTTCTCCCTTCCTGAAAAACATCCAGCTCCATAATATCCTGTACCGTTTTTACATAATGTGGCGACCCTGTATTTAATAACGCATCTCCATGATAATCGGCTACTTCATTTACGTCTTTCATCTTTAACCTGATCCATTCATGTGCATCCATTTCTGCATCATGCGCTCCATCCACTGCTAAAAAATGATAGGTGGTTTTATGAATGCCCATATCATAAGCAAACCGTGTTAAACAGCGGCCGCCATTACCACACATACTGCTTTCTTTTCCATCGGCATTATAGTATTTCATTTCAAAATCAGAACCAGCGAGGGTATTCAGTAACATGAGTCCGTCTGCGCCAATTCCGAACCTCCTGTCACAGATATGATTAATCTGTGCAGTAGTAAGTTGAAGGGAGCCGTTGCGGTTGTCGATGATCACAAAATCATTGCCCGTTCCCTGGTATTTATAAAATTGAATCGTCATACCTGTTATTATTTAATCTGCCCGATGATTTCCAGTGTTTGTTTAATTAGTTTTTCCATTGTGGTTGCACTGTCTTTACTAAACTCTTTGCTGATACGGTTAGCTACAATGGCACTTAAACTCAGGCACTGATGGCCGAGTAGTTTTCCCAGACCATAAATACCACTTGTTTCCATTTCGAAATTAGTGATGCGGTGATTGCCGTAAGAAAAACCGGTTAACCTGTCGATCAGTTCAGTATTTACCAGCCCAAGACGTAAAATTCTTCCCTGTGGTCCATAAAAACCCGGACAGGTAACAGTGATACCGTGATGGAAACCGCCTACAAAATGTTTGAGCAGGGAAGTGCCGGCAGCGGCAATATAAGGGGAAGCAAAACCACCACCAATCTGAACCTGGCTGGCAAAAGCGCCCAGTAATTGATTTTCTTCGGCATTGTTTTGTTGCTGGTAAAAATTCAACAGGTTATCAATACCCAGTCCATGAGTACTGGCTACAAAACTATCTACGGGAATATCTTTCTGAAGTGATCCTGAAGTACCTACACGTATGATGTTGAGGTGGGAGAGCTGTGGTTTAATGGTTCTTGTATCGAAATCAATATTTACCAGTGCATCCAGTTCATTGAGAACAATGTCGATATTATCTGTTCCGATACCTGTTGATACTACAGAAATTCTTTTATCAGCCACCCATCCTGTATGTGTTACAAATTCACGATGCTGGTATTTCCCTTCAATTTTATCGAAATGTTTACTCACTTCAGCAACCCTGTCAGGATCGCCAACCGTAATGATATTCTGTGCCAGTTCCTCGGGTCTGAGATTGAGATGATAAACCGCTCCTCTGTTATTGATAATCAATTCACTTTCTGCAATTCTGTTCATATACAAGGTTAATGCCGACAAATTTCGGGTTTTCGCATTTAGAATTTTGAAATTCCTTTGATTGCTTTATTTTCGCACCCTGCTACAGAAAAATGGTCCTGTGGCCGAGTGGCTAGGCAGAGCTCTGCAAAAGCTTCTACAGCGGTTCGAATCCGCTCGGGACCTCAAAGGATCGCATTAGCGATCCTTTATTTTTATAAATAGTTGATAATCAATTGTAGTGGAAGTCAAGATTTTTGTAGTGGATTTCACTGTTTATAACCGGTGAAAACACGTATCAGCTCGTTATTTTTCTCTCCAATTTTTGCCTTTTTACTCCTTTAAATAAATTTTAATCGAATTATAATCTGCTGAAAATGGCCTTATTTTCAACAAATTATCTACTTAATAGTAAGAACTCTTTTTTTCATAAGTTATTGATTAACAATTTTTTAATTACAATTAATCTTCAAATTCCCTCTTAAAACGAGAGGATACCTCATCCTTCTACCGGAAACCTTTGCGATAAACATATTTAATAATTCACATGTGTTTATAAAAAAATCTGTAAATACCTTGCAATTACGGTCAGTATCGGTTAGTTTTGACTTTCTTTAACAGATGCTAACGACTGTTCATTCTGGTAAATGTGCGTAAAGACAAGCATTGTTAAAATTCGAAAATCCTCTGACTAACCATCGTTTGAATTCCATTATCCACTGATCAGTTCAACTGATTTTTCCTTTTATCCTGTGTTGCCTCAACAGAAAAATTGCTGTTGAAAATCACTTAGAGCCAATCCGAACTATTATGCGTTTTTTTACTAGAAAGAGAACTCTTACAGTTTTATTCACTTCATTGTTGCTGACGATTTCGGGTGCAGCAATTAGCCAGTTAACTGCAGGTGGACTTAGCTTTGATGGCATAGATGATAAGGTACGTATTGCAAGAGGTGTTACACCTCCTCCCGCTAACGCTCCTATTGGCGACACTTCATTCAACATCAATGATGTAATTACAATTGAATCCTGGATTCACCCGGAAAGTGGAGCTAATTACAACGTACAGTCTGTAGTTTCGAAATCAAATAAATTAACGACTTCAACCCAAACCGGGTATATTTTTCCCCGTACCAATGACAATTGGAACAATATTGTTTTCTTAATCAATTTTAATGGACTTGGATGGAGACAATTAACAGCTCCTTATCCCGGTAAAGACAGTTGGCACCATGTTGCCGCCACTTACGATGGCGCTTTTATGCGTATTTATATTGATGGGGTAATGGCCAATCAGATGGCCATAGCAGGTACTATTACTGTTAATACCAATCCCTTAACCATCGGTTATCATAATGGTTATACCAACGAATTTTACAAAGGCAAAATTGATGAACTAAGAATATGGCACCGCGTATTAAGTCCGTGTGAAATTGCTGCCAACAGAAATTGCGAAATAATTGATCAGCACAAGCTGGTTGCTTACTATAAATTTAACCAGGGCCTGTTAGGTGGTGTGGCTAATCTTTTGGAAAATAAACTAACCGATTCAGGTCCTTATGCAAATAATGGCAACCTGCTCGATTTTGGTTTATTAGGTTCAATCTCTAACTGGACAGATGGAGGCGTAACAAATGGCAGTAGCTGTGCACCTTATGCACCACCTGTTGTAACAGTGGGAAGCAATGCTCCTTCAATTGCAGTTGGAGGCAGACTTGAGTTGACAGCTTCTGGTGGAGTAAGTTACTCATGGACTGGTCCTAACGGATTTACTTCTACAGAACAGAATCCTGTTATTGAAAATGTATCTCCTGCTGCAGCCGGTTGGTACACAGTAACTGTAACAACGGCTTCAGGTTGTTCTGTACCGGCAAGTGTAACCATCCAGGTTTCAACCGCTGCAAGAGCGTTGAATTTTGATGGCGATGATGACTATGTAAGTATTCCTCATAGTAATTCACTCAACCCCGGAACTGGCCTTACGATTGAAACATGGGTTTATCCAACAGATGCTGTTACACCTTCACAGAGCGTAGTAGGTAAATCATCTCAGTCTGTGAGAGGTTATATCTTCCCTCGTACGGATGATGGATGGAAATCTTTCTCATTTTATGTGCACCTTGTTGGACAGGGATGGAATATTATTTCTGCCAGTTATCCAAGTGTGAACGAGTGGCATCATGTAGCCGCCACTTATGATGGTTTTGTGATGAAAATTTATTTAGATGGTGAATTAAAAGCTACAAAAGAAGTAATAGGAACCATTTCATCTAATGAGAACGCTGTAAGCATCGGTACACAGCCTGGTTTTAGCAGTGAATTTTTTGCGGGTAGTGTTGATGAAGTGCGTATCTGGAACCGTCCTCTGGATGAGTGTGAAATTGATAACAATATGAGTTGTCAGATCAATCCTGCAATACAGACAGGATTGGCTGCCTACTATCGTTTTAATAAAGGGCTGATTGGTGTAAACAACTTAAATATTACCACCGTGGAAGACGAGAGTGGTAATAATAACACCGGCAGCCTTACTAATATGGGCCTTATCAGTGCTTTGTCTAACTGGACAACCGGAAATGTAGGAGATGGTATTTGTGCGCCGTTTACCCCAATTGCTGCTACTGCAACAGTAAATGGTCCATTATTAGAGGTTGGCTCAACCATTCAGTTGAATGGAGGCGGTGGAACCAGCTATTCATGGACTGGTCCAAACAGTTTTACCTCCAACCAGCAGAATCCAACACTTCCGAATGCACAGACGAATAACTCTGGAATTTATACTGTAACTGTAGCTAGTGGTACTTGTACCAGCACTGCCAGTGTAAACCTTACAGTGGCATATAAAGCAGGTACTTTAGATTTTGACGGAGTGAATGACACTATTAATGTTGCCCACAGCAATTCATTAAATATCAGTCAGAATATTACCCTTGAATCATGGATTTATCCAACTGATGCTACAAAAGCTATTCAGAACGTAATGGGTAAATCAACCGCTGATGTGAATAATGGTTATATTTTCCCACGTACCGATGATGGCTGGAAAACCATTTCTTTCTTCCTCCATTTAAACGGTCAATGGAAAGTATTAACAGCCAATTATCCAGGTATCAATCAGTGGCACCATGCTTCTGCTACTTACGATGGATATTTCATGCGTATTTATATTGACGGTGTGCTGGCTGCTTCTACAGAAGCTTCCGGAGAAATCACTACCAATACCAATAGACTCGTATTTGGTCAACAGATAGGTTTTATTGAATACTATAAAGGAAAAGTGGAAGAAGCGAAAATCTGGAACAGGGCACTGAACCAGTGTGAGATCATCAATAATATGAACTGTGAATTGCAGCCTAATCAGACTGGTCTGGTTGCTTATTACAAGTTCAATCAGGGCTTTGTAAATGCCCCTAATACAACTGAAACAACTTTATTGGATGCGAGCACCAATGGTAATAATGGTACACTGGGTGGTTTCGAATTAAATGGGCTTTCTTCCAACTGGTCTGATTTCAAAGTAAACGGAACCTGTTCAACTTATTCCGAACCGCCTGTAACAGCCCAGGCTAATGCTGCAGTTTTCGGAATCGGTAGTACCATCCGTCTGTTTGCCAACGGCGGTAACGCATATGAGTGGGCTGGTCCAAACAGCTTTGTTGCAAGCATACCTGATCCATTTATCATGAATGCACAGGCGCCAAATACAGGTACTTATACGGTTGCTGTTCCATTTATTAATTGTACTATTTACAGAAGTGTACGTTTAACGGTAACTCCTTTACCGGCCATACAGGCAAACGGACCTACTACTATATGTCCTTCATCAAATGTTCAGTTATCCATATCATCTGTTGGTACAGCATATCAGTGGTACCTGAATGAAGTGGCTATTCCTAATGCTACTGCGGCTGTTTATCCAGCTTCACAAACTGGTAGTTATACAGTAGGTGTTACTGTTAATGGTAACCTGCAGATATCTGCACCAATAAATGTAACAGTGGTTGATAATCTGGCTCCTGTTCCAACCGTAGCTTCCTTGCCATTGCTGCAGGGTAGTACAGGTGAGCCGATCAGTTTCCGCCCAACAGCCAACGATAATTGTGTTGGACTGGTAACAGCTACTACTAATAATCCGCTTGTTTATTTAACTGCAGGTACTTATACCATTACATGGAACTATAATGATGGTAATGGAAATACATCATCTCAGACACAGGAGGTTCAGATCGTAAAATCTGATGTTACGCCTCCGGCCATGACAGCCCCTGCCAATATAACTGTAAACTGTGCTTCTGTACCTGCACCTGCAAACGTAGTTGCCATTGATGATAAGGATGGCCCGGTTGCCGTTAGCTTTAGTGAACTGAGTACAAAAGATGCAAACGCCAATAATATCGGTCATTATAATTATACCATAACCAGAAGCTGGACGGCCACTGATGCAAGCGAAAACACTGCAACTGTTACGCAGGTTATTACAGTAGTTGATAACCAGGCCCCTGTATTTGGAGCACTGAATAATATTGTGGTGAACGCTGTTACCAATGGTGCCAACGTAAACTACAATGTAAATGCTGCTGATCTTTGTGGTAGCCCGGTTATTTATACTTATAATATTCCATCAGGTTCCTTCTTCCTGATTGGTACAACTACCATAAATGTTACTGCAACTGATGTAGCAGGTAATATTGCAACAGGAAGCTTCAATGTGGTAGTGGTAGACAATATTCCTCCAACCATTACAGCTCCTGCTAATGTTACTGTAAATGCTAATCCGGGTGCAACTTTTGCAACAGGTGTAACACTGGGTATGGCAACAGTAGCTGATAACAGCGGATCTGGAGTGGTGATTACCAATAATGCACTTGCTCAGTATCCAATGGGTACCACCACTGTTACCTGGACGGCCACTGATGCTGCAGGCAATTCAGCTACTGCTACACAAACGGTAACCGTACTGGATGCAGAACTGCCATCTATTACTGCACCTGCAACCGTTATAACAGTAACCAATAATAATCAGGCATATGCATCAGGAGTAAACCTGGGCACAGCTACTGCAACTGATAACAGTGGTTCTGTAGCGGTAACCAATAATGCACCTGCACAGTATCCGATGGGTACAACTACAGTTACCTGGACAGCAACAGATGCTGCCGGTAATCAGGCAAGTGCTATTCAGTTGGTAATTGTAGAAGATAAACAGGCACCAGCATTGGCTGGCCCTTCAAATAAAGTAGTAAATACGAATGCAGGTGTAAACTATGCAACAGGTGTAAATCTGGGTACTGCTTCTGCTACCGATAATAGCGGAGGTACGGTAGCCATCACCAATAATGCACCTGCACAATACCAGTTGGGAGTAAATATTATTACCTGGACAGCTACTGATGCATCAGGTAACACAACTTCTGCTGAACAAATTATTACTGTAAGGGATGCTGAACCACCTGTAATTACAGGAGTAACCAATGTGGTAGTAAATGCTGCACCGGGCACTAATTCAGCAATCGTTACATCGCTTGGTAATCCTGTTGCAACAGATAATGTTCAGTTGGTATCTCTTACCAATAATGCAACCGGTACGGTATATAATATTGGTACCACAAGTGTTATCTGGACAGCAATTGATGCTGCTGGCAATAGCTCTACAGGCGTACAGTTGGTAATTGTAAAAGATATTACTGCACCTGTACTGGTGGGTGTGCCGGCAGATATAACTGCAAGTTGTGCAAATATCCCCGCAGCAACTGCCGTAACTGCTACAGATAATTACGATGCGCAGGTTACTGTTCAGCTTACTGAATCAAGTACTAAAGGAACCAATCCTGCATCGGCTAATTACTATAATTATACGATTACAAGAACCTGGACAGCAACCGATGCGGCAGGAAACAGCACCAGTGCAACCAGCACTGTAACGGTGATCGATGATCAGGCACCGGTATTTGTTCAACCACTTGATATTACAGCAAACAGTTCGGCTACTATTTGTGGTGCAACTGTAAACTATACAGTAAATGCAACAGATGCCTGTGGCAGCCCGGTTACTTATACGTACAGTAATGCTTCAGGAAGCGTATTCCCGATTGGTATTACAACGGTAACAGTAACAGCAACAGATGCAAGTGGAAACAGTATAACCCGCAGCTTTACGGTAACCATTACCGATAATCAGCCACCGGTAATTGCGGCACCTGCCAATATTACTGTACTGTTTGGTTCACCTGTAAACCTGGGAACAGCCACAGCTACAGATAATTGTGGAACAGCCAGTGTAACTAATAATGCACCAACATCATATCCGGTAGGTGTAACCGTGGTTACCTGGACAGCAACTGATGCTGTTGGTAATACAGCTTCTGCTACACAAACAGTAACGGTAACAAATCCAACTTCATGTAGCAGTTCTATTACTGTAACACCAGAGAATACGGTATTCACCGGAGGTATTCCAACCAATATTTATATCGGTTATGGTCCTCAAAAAGTAACACTGAAAGCAAATGCAGCAGGTGGTACATCATACACATATACATGGAGAGCTGTTTCTGGTAATGGCACACTCAGCAGCACCAGCAGTTCACAGCCTGTATTCGCTCCTTCGGCGGCTGGTAACTATACATTCGAAGTAACTGTGAGAACACAGGCAGGATGTGTATCAACCAGCACTGTAACCATCTGTGTGAAAGATATCAGGGTGAAAGAACAGGATGATGACAAGTGCGACCATAAATCGCATAGCTCTAAAGATTGTAAGCACAGTAAACATAACCATGGTAAATGTGACCACAAATCGCATAACAAGGATAAGTGTAAGGATAAATATGATGATGGCGATGATGATAATGATGAGTGCGATCATAAAAACCATGATTCTAAAAACTGTAAACACAAAGGACACAGACATAACGATTGCGATCACAAATCACATAATTCATCGTCTTGCAAAAACAAATACAACGACCGTGATAATGATGATCATGACGATGATGATGATGATGACAGCAATTACAAAGTATACCTCTGTCATGTGCCTCCGGGTAATGCAGGTAACCCGCAAACACTCAAAATCAGTGTGAATGCAGTTGCAGCACACCTGAGTAACCATGCCGGTGACAGACTGGGCTCATGTGCAGATCAGGGTTGTGGAGTAACACCACCGCCTGCGCCTGTATGTACCAGTACCATTACCGTAGTGCCAGAAAATAATACTTATACCGGTGGTGTACCAACCAATATCTATATTGGTTATGGCGCTCAGAAAGTAACATTACAGGTAAATGCAAGTGGTAGCAGTAATTACAGCTATAGCTGGAGAGCATTGTCTGGCGGTGGCTCACTGAGCAATACATCAAGTGCTCAGCCTGTATTCAGCCCCTCACGCGAAGGTTACTATACATTTGAAGTGAAAGTAACTGGTCAGTCTGGTTGCACCAGCACAAGTCAGGTAAGTATCTGTGTGAAAGATATCAGGGTTGAAGATGAGGACTGTAATAATTGGGGTTGGTACTCATGGTTATACAGTCATTACAATAACAACACGCCAAAAGTCTATATCACACGCAGAAACGGTAACAGCAATAACTACAGTGTTCAGGAAGTGAAGACAAGCGATGTGGCGGCACATTTACAGCGTTACCCGAATGATATCCTTGGTAAAGGCCTGAGCGGTTGCGTATCAAATGCTGCAACAGCTACCGGAGGTATTGGTAACAGTGCTACAGTAACCGAAGAAACAGGATCACTGAAAAATACCGTTAAACAAACCCAATCAGAAACCAGCGAAGATCTGAAGCTGACTGTAATGGGTAACCCAAGCAGAACCCTGTTTACCGTGAAAATCGAAAGCAAACATAGCCAGCCTGTACAAATCAGAATATTTGATACTTATGGAAGAGCAGTTGAAGCCAAAGCCAATCAGTTGCCAAACAGCACTGTACAGTTCGGTCAAAACCTCTCTGCGGGTACTTATTATGCAGAATTTACACAGGGAAGCCGCCGTAAAGTGGTACAACTGATGAAAGTGAAATAATTAACTTGTTGATGTAACCCCATCATCCTTTAAAACCAGTCCGGAAAAACCGAAAGAGAAGAGCAGTTCTAACCGAACGGCTCTTTTTCTTTTGCACATACTGGCGCATGGTAGCCGCATATCTACACCTTAAAATACCATTAAAACGACATATTTGTAGTGATATCAGTACGTATTTGTTTGTAGGTATTACGAAACCCTTATTCCTGCTGTCTCATCCACTACAAAAAATTCTTTTTGTCTCCATAACGTACAATCAATTTTAAAAGCATCATGAATTGTACTGGCTTACTAATGTAGTTCCGTTGCTACCATAAAAGTACCTGCTACTACTATTTTTTCACAGATGCCGTTATATGCCAGGGACCCGGATTGAAGTCACTTTGTATTGTCAAAATCAAAGGACATCAGGGCCCAATGCAAATCATCAAAACATACCAAAACAACTCAAAGTCTGAATTTAAAACAGCCTTGTTGATTTGGGTGTTATTGATTGGTTTAATGATGAATGCATCGGCAAGCGACAGTCTCCTTACTGCAGCTACGAAACCCGTTTTAAGCAGCACTACACTTTGCATTAATGCCGAGCTTTCTATGGAAGCTGTTTCTCCAAAAGTAGAACGTATTGTATGGAAGCACAACAGACAGCAGGTGCATACATCTTTTACACCATCACTGGTTAAAACAGTGGCAGGTGGTAATGGAGAAGGTACCGGAGACGATGAGTTCAGGTTTCCTACAGGAATTGCAGTAGATGCTTCAGGTAATATTTATATAGCCGACCAGTTTAATCACCGTGTACAAAAATGGATCCCCGGGGCGGCAAAAGGAATTACTGTGGCAGGTGTATCCGGACAGGGTGACGATGCCGATCAGTTAAATTATCCGATGTCTGTGGCGGTAGACACAAAAGGTAATATCTATGTAAGCGATGCGGCAAACAGCCGTATACAGATGTTTACACCGGGTTCTGTAATAGGTATTACGGTTGCTGGAGGTAATGGCAGGGGAGCAGGAGCCCACCAGTTTAATATGCCTTTTGGTATTTGTTTGGATGAAACCGGTAATATTTATATAGCTGATAATTACAATCACCGCATTCAGCGCTGGGTACCCGGCGCAGCTGCCGGAGTAACTGTTGCAGGCGGAAATGGCAAAGGAAATGCGGCCAACCAGTTACAATATCCGAGCAGTATAAAGATTGATAAAACAGGTACCCTTTTTATAGCAGATGCTGCTAACGACAGGGTACAGGCCTGGCAAAAAGACGCAGAAAAAGGAATCACCGTTGCAGGCGGACAGGGAAGAGGAAAAGGAGCAGGGCAATTGTATTTTCCGACTGATATAGCTATTAATGCTGCAGGAGATTTGTTTATTTCTGATCAGACCAATCAGCGTATACAGCGTTGGACACCCGGAGCCAAAACCGGTATTACAGTTGCCGGTGGAAATGGTCAGGGTAATAATATAAATCAGTTTAATTATTCCTATGGTTTGTTTGTAGATAATGAAGACAATATTTACGTAGCAGATCAGTACAATCATCGCATTCAATTTTTTCAGAATCCTGAATCAACCACCAGGTATAGTTTTCGTTTTAAGGCAACACGCCCCGGAACCTATCAGGCAGATATAGTATACAGAAATGGTACTGTAGAAGCCTCTGGTTTATTTGAAATTCATGATCTGCCAGTCGTTGCGCCAATTGTAACAGAAGAAATGATTTGCAGCGGAAAAGAATACCAGTTGAAAATTGATGCAAAAGATGGCAAATGGATGACCAGTAATAGCAATATTGCAGCAATCAACGAAAAAGGAATACTGTTTGGAAAGCAAAATGGTACTACCATCATCTCGTACGAGATAAAAGATGAGTTTGGCTGTGTAAGTACTACAGCTAAAACCATTGAAGTAAAAGCTTCACCGGCAGTACCCCCCGTAACATTGGCACCTGAATTGATTCAGCAGTCTGGTGGGTCTTCATTTAAAACACAGCAGGTTTGTGCTGGCAGCAGCTTACCATTAAGTACCATTTTATTACAGGGACAGTGGGGAAGCAGTGATACTGCTATCGCAAAAGTAGAAGCAGGAAATATAAAAGGAATCAGTGCAGGTGAAGTGGTTATTTCTTTCACCGCAGAAAAAGAAGGTTGTATAGCAGAAAGCAAAGCATCATTTGTTGTTTTACCTGTATCCATGACTCCGGTGATCCATGGATATAATAAAATGGTTGCTGGTCAAACCCGCCAGTTAAGCGCTGGTATACCCGATGGAAAATGGAAGAGTCAACTGGAAGAAATTGCAACAATTGACCAGCGTGGATATGTAAAAGCTGTTCGCCCGGGTACCACACAGGTTTCATTTGAAACAACAGATCAGCAGGGCTGCAGGGTGAAAGCTGTTATTCCTGTTACAGTTCAGCCAGAAGCGCCGCTTGTAAAAGATGCCAGCTATGAGAGCCTGAAACAATTGTCTTTTATTCGTTTCGATCAGCAGGTAACAACAAAAGCAGGTACCACTGTACAATATTTTGAAACTGCATCCCCTAATGCAAAAGCAATAGAACCGCTGGTAAAAAATACACCGGGTACTTATCGGTTTTGGGTAGCCAGTGTAGAAAATGGCGTTGCCAGCCAGCGTGTATCTTTTGCGGTAAATATTACCCAGTCTGTAAACGCAGAAAAATTGAACCCGGTAGTAATGGGCAATCCTTCCACTCATTTCTTTACTGTACAGTTAAAAAGCAGCCAA
Organism: Sediminibacterium sp.; assembly: GCF_019264485.1. Lineage (GTDB taxonomy): Bacteria > Bacteroidota > Bacteroidia > Chitinophagales > Chitinophagaceae > Sediminibacterium. Next base: position 247,294 of record NZ_JAHVAA010000012.1, on the reverse strand, counting down.
TCCAATATGCCCATCTCCATGCGTATTGCTGACATGCAGGGCCGGTTGATTGAACAGCGTCAGTCGCTCACGGCTAACAGTACCATACAGTTTGGACAAAGCTATACTTCAGGACAATACATTGTTGAATTGATACAGGGTACAGAACGTAAGGTTGTTCAGTTGGTGAAAATTGGCGCAGGGGAGAAGGCTGCTAGCTTTCAGCTTCTAGCTGCCAGCCTGAAATAAAACAGCGAGTTCTTATATTGACGCATCATCTTGAGGCTGGTAGCTGGCAGCTCAAAACGCACTTCTTCCCAAAAATCTTTAGCTTCGCAGCCTAAGTATTCCATCATGAAATATTCTCAGCAGATAGGTATAGCCGCCGCTATCGGTTTGGTCATATGTTGTTTTTTCCCCTGGAGCATTGTAATCAGTAAAAACCTGAGTATATCCGGTTTTGCAGCCGAGGGTACCAGTTTTGGAAGACCTGGTTTGTTTCATGTAATATTCTGTTCAGCAGCGGTTTTATTTTTTGCCATTCCGCGTATCTGGGCCAAGAGAACCAATGTGTTTATTGGTGCCATCAATCTGGCATGGGCTATCAGAAATTATGTACTGGTATCGAGCTGTATGCTGGGCGAATGTCCTGAAAAACAACCCGCACTCTACGCAATACTGGGCTGTGCCATTGTTATACAGTTAATGGTGCTGTTTCCAAGCATGCCGGTGGGAGAGAGAAAATGATGAACAGAGAAACAGAGGAATGTTCAATTTCGAAATGATATTATTCCTCTGTTTCTCTGTTCTTTCCTCCTCTGTTACCCCAGCGTCTTCAACGAGCGGCCAATGATCTCCACTGCTTCTTTTACCTGATCTGCTGTAATTACCAGTGGAGGAGCGAAACGTATTTTATCGCCATGTGTGGGTTTGGCCAATAAACCGTTTTCTTTTAGTGCCAGACATATATCCCACGACGCATCAAGATTGGGGTGTTCAATAACGATGGCATTTAATAAACCTTTGCCACGAATTATTTTGATAAAAGGAGATTGAAGTTGATGAAGTTCCGATCTTAATAAATCTCCCATTGCTTCGGCATTTTCCGCCATTTTCTCCTCTTTTAAAACAGTGAGTGCCTCCATTGCAACTGCACAGGCCAATGGGTTGCCACCGTAGGTTGAACCATGTTCCCCCGGTTTAATATTCAGCATCACTTCATCATTGGCCAGTACTGCAGAAACAGGTAATACACCACCGCTGAGTGCTTTACCCAATACCAGTATATCGGGTTGTACAGACTCATGATCGCAGGCCAGCATTTTACCGGTGCGGGCCAATCCTGTCTGTATTTCATCTGCAATAAATAATACATTATATTCGGTACAGAGGGCCCTTACTGTTTTTAAATACCCATCATCGGGTACTACCACTCCGGCTTCACCCTGTATGGGTTCCACCATAAAAGCGGCTACATTTTTATCCTGCAACGCTTTTTCGAGTGCAATGGTATCATTGTAAGGAACCAGTTCAAACCCTGGCATATAAGGACCAAAACCTTTGTAACTGCTGGGGTCACTGGAGGATGAAATAGCCGCCAGTGTTCTTCCCCAGAAATTACCTTCTGCAAAAAGAATTTTTGCCTTGTTTTCCGGAACACCTTTTTGGGTATAAGCCCACCTGCGGGCCAGTTTAATGGCGGTTTCACCACCTTCCACACCCGTATTCATGGGTAACACTTTATCGTATCCAAAATAGGAGCTGATAAAGCGTGCATATTCACCCAACAGGTTATTGTGAAAGGCACGGGAAGTAAGCGTGAGTTTTTGTGCCTGTGTAGTAAGTGCTCGAATAATGCGTGGATGACAATGCCCCTGGTTCACGGCTGAATAACCACTTAAAAAATCGTAGTAACGTTTGCCATCTACATCCCATAGAAAAACACCTTCTCCTTTTTCCAGTACAACTGGAAGGGGATGATAGTTATGTGCACCGTATTGTTCCTCCAACTGCAAATACGCAGCGGTATTGGCTGAAATAGTATGAGTAAGCATAAATGCCTTTTTAAATAAAAAATAGAGACGCTTAATGAGAAGAAAACAAATGAAAAAATATCCTTAGTTACAAGGATGATCGAGGAAATCAAGATTAAGGCGCAGGAAATGCATAAGCTGTTTTCTAAGTGCAAGATAAAGAACTTGACTGAAAGGTAAGCAATAGATGTCGGGGATATTATTTAGGCCATGATTTAAGCAGGTGTTTTCTGACGCATCCGCGGCTTTTAAAATCAGCAGCTAGGGTGTCGGATCATAAAAAACCTTAATTTCAATACCATAATTTGTTGCCATGAAAAAATTCTTCCGCAGGGTATTATGGATCATACTCATCATTGTCATTGGTTTTAGTGCCTATGCATTTGTATCTGGTAAAACCTTTCTTTTTACCGCTATCCGCTACAATTTTGCCAATATAGATGATTATAAAAAATTCAGTAATAACGAAGTAGCTGTAGCTGCCCCACAACCATGGACTGAAGCTGCTGATTATAACAAATTAGCATATCCCGATACACTCAATGCTTTACTGGAAGAACTCGGTTCAGTTGGATTGCTGATGATACGTGATAACCAGGTGGTTTTTGAAAAATACTGGAAAGGCTATAGCGACAGTTCTAAATCGGGATCTTTTTCCGTGGCCAAAAGTATTACCAGCTTATTGATTGGTGTGGCTTTGAAAGAAGGAAAAATTAAATCCCTCGAAGAACCAGTGGGTAATTATTTGCCGGAATTTAAAACAGAAGAAAAAGCCGCCGTACGAATTGTAGACCTGCTGACCATGAGTAGCGGAACAGATTGGAACGAATCGTATTGGGACCTCTTCTCTGTTACTTCTGAAGCCTATTATGGCAATGACGTATATGCAACAGCCACCGGTGTAAAAATGAAAGACAAACCCGGATCGGTACATTCTTATAAAAGTGGGGATACGCAATTGTTGGGTCTTTTATTAGAAAAAGCTACTGGGCAAAGCCTAAGCGATTATGCGTCACAAAAACTCTGGCAACCCATGGGTGCAGAACATCCTGCATTATGGAGTACCGATAAAGAAAAAGGACATACCAAAGCCTATTGTTGTTTCAATTCAAATGTGCGCGATTTTGCCCGGATCGGTAAGCTGATGCTCGACAGTGGCAAATGGAACGGAACCGCTATTATCGACAGTGCATACTGGGCCAGTTCCATTAAACCCTGCGGTATCATCGATTTAAAAGGCAAAGCCTGTGATTATTATGGCTACCAGTGGTGGATTGATCCGGTAAATCCTGAGGTATTTTATGCAAGGGGAATATTGGGTCAGTATATTATTGTTATCCCCTCCGAAAAAACTGTCATTGTGAGGCTCGGAGAAAAAACTTCCAAAATCCGCGAGCGCACCGTACCCAAGGAAGTACGCTATTTGATTAATTGGGGAATGCAGGCAGGGATGTAAAATATTGAATAATGAATATCGAATTTCCATGTAAACAGATATCTCACCTGGAAATTCAATATTCATTATTCGATATTCATTATTCAACTCCCTCTCTTTCTCCTTATTTTCGCAACTAAACCATTTTCCTTGTCTCATCCCTCAGTAGCGATTGTTATCCTTAATTATAATGGAAGGAATTACCTGGAAACTTTTCTTCCTTCTGTAATGGCATCAACCTATTCGAATAAAAGGGTAGTGGTGGCCGACAATGCCTCTACAGATGATTCAATGGATTATGTGAAAAACAATTATCCGGCAATTGAATGTCTGTACAACCTCAGCAATCAGGGTTTTGCAGGTGGTTATAACTGGGCCCTGAAACAGGTAGCAGCAGATTATTATGTGTTATTAAATTCGGATGTATCGGTAACGCCAGATTGGATAGAACCCATAATTACTATGCTGGAAAGCGATACAACAATTGCGGCCTGTCAGCCTAAAATATTATCCTATCACCATCCTGCATTATTTGAATATGCCGGTGCCGCCGGTGGCTGGATCGACAGCCTGGGTTACCCATTTTCAAGGGGAAGGGTGTTTGATATTTGTGAGAAAGATGAAGGACAGTACAACGATCCCCAGCCCGTTTTCTGGGCATCGGGGGCATCCATGTTTGTAAGGGCAAAAGTATACCATGAACTGGGCGGACTTGATGACAGTTTTTTTGCGCATCAGGAAGAAATTGATCTCTGCTGGCGGATGCAACTGGCCGGTTACAGGATTATGAGCTGTCCACAGTCTGTAGTATACCATGTAGGTGCCGGCACCCTGCCGAGAGGGGGGCGCAAAGTGTTCCTGAATTTCAGAAATAACCTGCTGATGCTCGGGAAAAACCTGCATTGGAAAGAAAAACTCTGGAAACTGCCACTGCGGTTTACGCTCGATGGTATATCGGCCTGGAAGGGCTTATTTGCGGGAGATACTGACTTTTTTAAAGCTATTGTAAAAGCGCACTGGGCCGTGGTACTTATATGGTGTAAAGGCAGAGCGCAAAAAAGCGGGCAAGCGCCAAAACCCATGAAACAGTTGGTGGGCGTGTATACGGGCACTGTAGTATGGAAATATTTTATCAGGAAACAAACCCGTTTTCAGGAAATTGTTGGCAGAAAGATTTTATAATCAAACCTGCTGCCTTATTTTTGCACAGCAATTCAAAACTATGTCGAACGAACAACAAGCCGCACAGGAAAAAGATTTTACCAGAAACTGGGTGAATTCATCACGTTTTCTCTTCTATCTGCAAGTGTTTTGTATCCTTGCTTTTGTTTTAGGTGGATGTTATCGTCTGTATAACCAGCGTTATAAAGGCAAGCCCGATGTAGAAGTGCAGGGTAGCAGTAAATACAACCCTGAATACAAATAAAATCCAATAAAAATTTTGTCAGGAGTTGTAGAATCCTATTTTTGCACTCCCAATTTAGTTCTTATATCGACTGCGGAAGTAGCTCATTTGGTAGAGCACGACCTTGCCAAGGTCGGGGTGGCCGGTTCGAGCCCGGTCTTCCGCTCAGTAATCCCGTCCGTCATGCGTGACGGGATTTTTTTTGACCACCTGCCCCGGTGGTGGAACTGGTAGACACGCAGGACTTAAAATCCTGTTCGCCGAAACGCGAGTACGGGTTCGATTCCCGTCTGGGGCACAAAAAGTCGTTCAAATATTGAGCGACTTTTTTGTTTTCAGGAAAGACGGGTTCGATTCCCGTACCGGGTACAGCCGATGTTGGTCGCCTGACCAACAACGTTTTTTTCAAGAAACCAAACTGGCACCTGTATTGCGTATTCTTTCTAAATATAATTGTTGGTCAGGCAACCAACAAAGGCGTTAGAGAAGAGTGGAAATCAATTTGTTATAAAACAGCAATCCTGTAGTCTTCAACCTTACTGCGAAAGCAAAGAAGGCTTATCGAATTAACAATTATTTTTATGTAAACAGAGCGCGACTGCATTTCAGGGGAAAGAAGAAGCCATGCCCGGTACCTTGAAACAAAACTGCTTTGTTTTTATTTTTCTGATCTGCTTTTATGATGCTGTTGCTCAGAACGATTTTTGCTACCGTCTGGCAGACTCGGCCGCAACGCTCGTCAGACAAAAAGTAACATACGATCTTTCTTATTATTCTATAGCTTATCCGAACGGAGATGTACCAGTGGATCGGGGTGTTTGCACAGACGTTATTATTCGTGCTTACAGAAAACTCAATATCGATTTACAGCAACTGGTACATGAAGACATGCGCAATCATTTCAGTCAATACCCGCGGGCATGGAGAATGACTGGCACCGATAAAAATATTGATCACAGAAGGGTGCCCAACCTCATGACTTTTTTCAAACGTTCAGGTGCTTCATTACCGGTTTCGGAGAATGCCATTGATTATAAACCCGGCGATATTGTTTGCTGGTCGCTTAACAGAGGCATGAAACATATTGGATTGGTAGTAAAGCAAAAATCAGCAGATAAGAAAAGACATCTCATTGTGCATAATATAGGTGACGGTCAGGTATTGGAAGACTGTTTGTTTAATTATCCCATCATCGGTCATTACAGGTATTCGCGATAACCTATCTTTCATCATTTTCCTGTAGGTTTGATAGATGGCAATCGTACTATTCGATTCAGTAAACAGGAACAGTCTCTTTCCACTTACCAAAACCAGGTCGGTGGCTTATCTGCGGACGGGTATATATACCATGGCCGAACGCTGGCAGCACTTAACCGGCATGACTGTTTATATACATACAGCGGCCTACCTGCAGGATTTATATGGCTGTCCGGACACTGTTGAACATATTTGGATTGATGCAGCAGTATTACCTACACCCGATTTGATGGATAAAATGCAGGGGCTTTCAAACGGCTCCTGTTGGGCCGATGAAAAAGGACTGATCATTGGTAAACATCATTTTCCCTTTGCAGCTTTTGAAGCCTTACAAAGTCTTCAGCATTTTACACATATTCATGATCATCCTTTAGCGGAACGTTTTGAATATCCCTGGCAACTGGTACAATGGAATGACCGGATGCTTCGCTTAGATTTTGAAACAGTCATCAAAGGAAGAAAGTCGGCTACCATTTCTTCTACCAATAAATTAATTGGTACCGATCAGATTTTTGTGGAAGAAGGGGCAAGGATTGAACATTGTATCCTTAATGCCTCAACAGGTCCCATCTATATCGGAAAACAGGCTGAAGTGATGGAAGGCACTGCTATCAGGGGGCCTTTTGCCATGGGAGCAAATTCAGTAATAAAAATGAATAGCCGTATTTATGGTGCCACTTCATTAGGACCCAATTGTATGGCAGGTGGTGAAATAAAGAATAGCATCATGATCGGTTATTCCAATAAAGCACATGACGGATATATGGGCGATTCAGTAATAGGTGAGTGGTGCAACTGGGGAGCAGGTACCAGTAACAGTAACCTGAAGAATACAGCGGGGATGATTAAAGTATGGAATGAAGCGGCTAATAATTACTTAGAGGCAGGATATAAATGTGGAGTGATGATGGGCGATTATTCACGCACCGCCATCAACTCATCTATTAACACCGGAACGGTAATCGGTATTTCATCAAATGTATTCGGAGAAGGATTACTACCCAATATCATTCCCGATTTCAGCTGGGGTTGTAAAGGAGTGAAATACAAAATGGACAAAGCATTGAATGATATTGATAACTGGAAAAAACTCAAAAACGCAGCCCTGACTGATACAGAAAAAATTTTTTTACATCATCTAAATGAAAAATAATTTCAGTGCCTTCTCTGTTTTCAGTGGCATTTAATTGCCACTGAGAACACGGAAGGACACAGAAAAAAACACAGAGGAAAAAACGTATTTTCGCCATCTCAAAAAACAATTCAATGAGGAAACAAATAGCTGCCGCCAACTGGAAAATGAATCTTACCCTTACGGAAGGAGAGCAATTGCTCGATCAGTTGTTGAGCAATAAATATGAACTGAATGAGAACAGACAGGTGGTATTTGCTGTTCCTGCCCCTTACCTGGCCATGGCCCAGGCTAAACTTGCGGGTCATACAAATATGGCGATTGCTGCACAAAACTGTTACAGCAAAAAAAGTGGTGCTTATACAGGAGAAACTTCTGTACTGATGTTGCAGTCATTAGGCATTACACATGTGGTATTGGGTCATTCTGAAAGAAGGGAATATTTTAATGAAAGCAACCAGTTACTGGCTGAAAAATTAAATATTGCGCTGGAACATAACATCACACCCATTTTCTGCTGTGGAGAGCCGCTTCAAATCAGGGAAGCCGGTACACAGAATGCGTATGTGGCAGCACAACTTGAAGAATCTTTATATCATCTTAGCGCTGATCAGCTAAAGCAGGTAGTAATTGCATATGAGCCCATCTGGGCCATAGGTACAGGCAAAACAGCGAGTAGCGAACAGGCGCAGGAAATGCATGCCTATATCCGTGCACAGTTAACCGAAAAATATGGTGAACTAGTAGCCAACACCATTACCATTTTATACGGAGGCAGTGTAAAAGCTTCCAATGCAAAAGAACTCTTTTCTCAACCCGATGTGGATGGTGGTCTGGTAGGAGGTGCTTCACTTTTAGTTGATGAGTTTAAAGTGATTATTGATTCACTTAAATAAGAGAGTAGTCTCAGAATTTTGCAGCATAAGGGAACACAGATTATCATGATTGTTATGATCTATCATGATAATCTGTGTTCCATCCTTCACCTAAAAACTTAAGCAATGGGTAATGCTGTATGTTCATATGCATCCAACTGATCGAGATGGAGTATCGTTTTCATCCCATCTTCACTTGGATGATACATCGGCAGAAATTTTGCACCATATACAAATTCTTCGTAGGTATAAGAAGTACGTGAGATCACTGTGTTTGAAAAACTCTCATCAAAACCCTGCACAAATACCAGCATCTCTGCATGTGCATTGGAAAGGTCTTCTTTTGTTAGACCATAAATCGGACTGTCTTCATTGATGATATGTACAAGTGTCCAGTTAGCCGTCATGGTATTGGCTTTGGCAATATCGAGTGGCATGTTGAAAAAACGATTTTTCGTTTGTCCGTCTTCCTGTACCTGCATGGCCAGCGTAACTTTTACTTCCACATTTACCAGGTAATTTCTTGTAAAAGGCACCATTCTGAACATGAGTGCAATTCCTTCTCTGAATGGTGCAACAATGGCATTTCTGCTATACCGTATATAGGCTTTGGGTCTTGAAAAACGGCCCCACATAATACCCGTTGCAATGGCAAAAGTCATTAAGCCTGTTAAGGCTTCCATGGAGGCCGTAAAACTGGCGGCAAACCCCATCGGATTAATACGTCCATAACCCACGGTGGTAAAAGTTTGAGCGCTGAAGAAAAATACTTCCCCGAATAATTCTAATCCCTGTACCTGCAGGAGTCCGCCAAGATGTTCAATGCCAATCAGGTAATAAATACCCGTAAAAATGAGATTGGTTCCCAGAAAATAAACCACCACTACCAGCAGAAATTTCCACATCGACATGGTCAGCAGCGAATGGTAGATATTTAGTCTTTCCCATAAATTCATTCCCATTACTTCCATATTCGGGTTACCGTCTCGGTTAAAAAAACGGCCCCCGCCACTTAGCGTTGTATTGGTTCCCAGTCCGGTTTCATTGTTGATCTGGGCTTTTTTGTTCAGTTTTCTGGTCAGCATAATTTGCGGGCTTATACCCCTAATTTAGGCGAAAAGCTTGTTTGCCGAACGAAGTACACGCAAAACACTCCCACAAGCGTATAAATCTGTATAACCTTGTACCCGGTATCTTCTGTCTTGACCCTTTTCCGTGTATCTTTGCGCACTTATGAAGCAGATCAGGAATTTTTGCATTATTGCGCATATCGACCATGGAAAAAGTACACTGGCAGACCGTTTGCTGGAACATACCAAAACCATTACCGAGCGCGATATGATGGACCAGGTGCTGGATGATATGGACCTGGAGCGGGAGAAAGGTATTACCATTAAGAGTCATGCCATACAGATTAATTATACCCATAAGGGAGAGCAATATGTACTCAACCTCATTGATACACCCGGGCACGTAGACTTCAGCTATGAAGTGAGTCGTGCACTGGCAGCCTGTGAGGGGGCATTATTGCTGGTAGATGCTTCACAGGGTATCCAGGCACAAACCATCAGTAATCTTTACCTGGCCATTGAAAATGATCTCGAAATCATTCCTGTCATCAATAAAATTGATATGGATGGGGCCAAAATTCCGGAAGTAACCGACCAGATTGTAGACCTGATCGGGTGCAAGCAGGAAGATATATTACTGGCCAGCGGAAAATCAGGCATAGGTATTGAAGAAATACTCGAAGCCATTGTTGAACGTATTCCCGCACCCGAAGGCAATACCGAAGCACCATTACAGGCATTGATTTTCGACAGTGTATTCAACAGCTTCCGTGGTATCATTGTCTATTACCGGATACTTAATGGGGTGTTGAAAAAAGGAGACAAGATTCGTTTTGTTGCCTCGGGTAACGATTATTTTGCGGATGAAGTAGGGGTGCTGAAACTAACCATGACACCCAAGAGTGAAGTAAGGGCAGGAGATGTGGGCTATATTATTACCGGTATTAAAAATGCGAAAGAAGTAAAAGTAGGTGATACCATTACCCTGGCCGCCAATCCGGGTGAAATGATCAATGGATTTGAAGAAGTAAAACCGATGGTATTTGCAGGAATATTTCCGGTGAATACGGATGAGTTTGAAGAACTGCGCGACTGTATGGATAAATTACAGTTGAATGACGCCTCACTTACTTTCGAGCTGGAAACCTCTCAGGCACTGGGTTTTGGTTTCCGATGCGGGTTTTTGGGCTTGCTGCACATGGAAATTATCCAGGAAAGACTGGAGCGTGAGTTCAACCAGATGGTGATTACCACGGTACCGAACGTAAGTTTTAATGCCTATACCACACGCGGTGAAAAAATCATTGTAAACAACCCAGCAGAAATGCCGGATACGGTTAAGATCGACCGTATTGAAGAACCTTTTATCAAGGCACAGATTATTACACTCCCTGATTATATCGGTAATATCATGACCCTTTGTCTGGGTAAACGTGGTATCCTCATCAACCAGAGTTATCTCACACCATCACGTGTGGAACTGATTTTTGAAATGCCTTTAACAGAGATCGTATTCGACTTCTATGATAAGCTGAAAAGCTCTACCCGTGGATATGCATCTTTCGATTATAGTCCGATTGGTTATCGCGAAGCAGATATTGTTAAAATGGATATCCTGCTGAACAACGATAAAGTAGATGCTTTGAGTGCATTGATACATCGCAGCCGTGCACAGGATTTTGGCCGCAGGTTATGTGAGAAATTAAAAGAATTATTACCCAAACAGCAATTCCAGATTGCCATACAGGCTGCCATCGGTGCAAAAGTAATTGCCCGTGAAAATATCAGCGCCATGCGTAAAGATGTAACCGCCAAATGTTATGGTGGCGATATCAGCCGTAAGCGTAAACTGCTGGAGAAACAAAAAGAAGGTAAAAAACGAATGCGCCAGATTGGAAACGTAGAAGTACCACAGGAAGCATTTCTGGCAGTGCTGAAACTCGATTAATAACAGATGAATGTCGAATATCGAATATCCAACTTCGAAATTGGATATTCGATATTCTTCTGTTCTACTGTTGTTTCTTCCTCGTCTGATCCGGATTCACTCTTGCATCGGGATTGGCTTCTTTAATATCGGGTTGATGCACCCATCTTCCTCCCAGCCATTTGAAGCCTTCAAATGTTCCGTAAGGAACCAGTGTATGTTTCTTTTTGGTATCACCTTCTTCACTTACCAGATGAGCAAGTACAATCATATCTAGTTCAGGATCGTAATTAAGTTTGGCGTTGGCTTCTTTTTTAAATTCAACACAGAAGCGGAAAGCAGGTTGTTTGGGTTTCAGGTCATCTTCGCGGTAATTAAAATAACGGCCTCCAAAAAGGGGCGCACCATTGGCATCAAAAGTTAATACTTCCATCCATTTTTTGGTACTGCGCGCATCATTTTCATCATAACCAAAAAGGGTATAGTAATTGCGGTTATTGTATTTGGTCTGTATGATATTATAATAAACGGCACCAATCCAGTTCTGTACATTACGAACCGAATCAACAGGCGCTTCCGTGTATTTTGAAACATCGAATAAGGGGAAGAGTTTCAGCGATCCGTCGGCGGTGCGCATTTGAATGGCACCTTTCTGGCGAAAATGGTTCATGTCTTCCATTTGCAACTGCCAGGTAAAAATGCGGAAACTGCTGTCGGGGGCGTATAGTTGAGAGATGCTGGTGAGCGAATCAAAACGGTAGCGAAAGGAATGAGGCGTTCGTAATGCCCTTACCAATCCGCGGATAAAAGCGCTGTCGGCACGAAAACGGGTAATAAAATCATTATCGTTCATGATGGTATAAGCCAGTGGCTTTATTTCATCCTCCATTTGCTGCATATGCATACGGTCGTCCTGTGCGGTAACAGTAGTAAGACCGGCGAGCAATAAAAAGATAAACAGCAATACTCTCATATACTGCAAAATTAAACCAATCAAAACGATGAAAAACATTTTTGTGTTTTTCTTATACAGCAGTAATTGTATGTGCAAATTCAACCAAACTGTTAAATCGGAGATCAATATCAGGGTGAGGAAAGGGTGTTTCGGGATGCGTGGTAGCAAGGTATACCGTATGCATACCCGCATTTCTGCCAAATTTCATATCACTGGGTCGGTTGCCTACCATGATACTTTTAGCTAAATCAATACCCGGAAAATCATGTTGCGCCTGAAAAGCCATACCGGGCTGGGGTTTACGGTTGGGTGAATCATCTGAAAGATCGGAGCAGAAATAAACTTTGTCAATCCGCCCGCCCGCCTTTTCAATCAGTGATAACATATTGCTGTGTATCTCCAGTAAATCCGACAAACCCATTACTCCCTTACCCACACCTTTCTGGTTGGTAACAATGACAATATGTTTGAAACGGCCGGCTAATAATGCAAGTGCCTCAGGAACACCTTCATAAAACCTGAATTCGTTCCAGCTGAGTACATAATCATTATTTTTTTCATGGTTTAATACGCCATCACGATCCAAAAAAAGGGTCCATTGATTATTTACCTGATCCAGTGCTAACATAATATCGTCTTAACCTTTAAAAATAGCTGCTTCCGTGAGTTCGCAAATAATATGTCCCAGCATAATATGACTCTCCTGTATACGTGGAGTATCTGTAGAAGGAATATTCAGTAAAAAATCTGAGTGTTCTTTCATCTTTCCGCCCGAAGCGCCTGTAAAACCTACGGTGGTAATGCCTTTACTGCGCGCGGTTTCAAAAGCTTTTACAATATTGGGTGAGTTGCCCGATGTGCTGATACCGATCAGTACATCTCCTTTTTCCATGGTGCCATCTACGAGGCGACTATAAATATCATCATAACTATAATCATTGGCCACAGCAGTGAGGTAAGAACTGTTGCAATGCAATGCATCAGAAGGTAATGCTCTTCTGTTTTTATAAAAGCGACCCGAAAACTCTGCAGCCAGGTGTTGGGCATCGGCAGCACTGCCGCCATTGCCGCAAAACATTACTTTATGTCCCGATTCAAATGCTTCAACAACAGCATCTGTTATTTGCTGAACGGTTTGTTGTAAGGCTTCATCATTCAATATGCTTTGTTTTACCTGTATGGATGATGCTATGATTTCATGAATTCTTGTTGCCATATACTGTTAGTTTACTTTTTCAACCAACTGCCAGATACAATCTGTAAGACCCTGCCAGTTGTATTTTTTTTTCTCATTACGAAGATGAAACAAAAAATGCGCTTCGCCTAAACTGTATAACTGTTGAATGCCATTGGCAATGGATAGCGGATCGGGTTCGGTAACTATGCCTACCTGTTCATGTGGCACCATCGACGGTAAAGCGCCCACATTGGTAACCAGCATGGGTTTTTCAAAATGATAAGACAGGGGTGTAATACCTGATTGTGTGGCATGGCGGTAGGGCTGTATCACAAAATCTGCCGCACAGAGATAATTACGCACTTCATTATCCGGAATAAAATCTGTTCGCAGAATCAGCAGGTCGCGGATATTCAGTTCATCAATTAAAAGCTGGTATTGTTGCTCATTTTCATAAAACTCTCCGGCAATCAACAGGGTAGGAGCATCCTGTTTTTCTTTTAACACTGCCATGGCCCTGAGTAAAAGATCAAGCCCTTTGTATTGACGGATAAATCCAAAAAAAAGGATCAGTTTTTTGTCGGCAGCAATACCCAATGTTTTTCTGGCATCCGCTTTATCAATCGGTTCCCCAAAATTGTCATATAAAGGATGCACTGTAGCGATGGCAGGCTTCTGTGTAAACTGTTTTAAGTCGTTCAGCACTTTCTCACTCAGGGTAATAAATGCATCTACCGGCTTTATGAAATAGCGGGTAAAAGGCATGTCGCCCATTCTTTTTTCATGCGGAATAACATTGTCTGCAATGCATACAATTTTTGAACGGCGGTTTTTATGAATAATACGCAGTATAGTGCCTAAACATGGACCCATAAAAGGTAACCAGTAACGGACAACTATAAGATCAGCATTTTCTTTTTTGATTTTATTACCAGACCGGATCCAGTTGTATGGATTGATGGAATTGATAATAGACCTGATGGTTAGATCAGCCGGTTTTGGCTCATTGCCATATTGCGATTTACCGGGGAATAAAAACGAAGGGTATTGTAAAGAAAAACTATAAATAATTACTTCATGGCCTTCCTGCATAAATGCCCGGGCCAGTCTTTCATTAAAAGTAGCAATGCCACCGCCTCTGAGTGGCCAGGCAGATCCGATGATGATAATTTTTTTCTTCATGCATCATTCAATCAGTCCAGTCCCGATTTTTCTTCAATGAGGTATACGTTTCTTTCCGAAGCATTGCGGGCCACCAGTTCCGCCACAAAACCTGTGAGGAATAATTGCATACCAATAATCATAGTGGTTAAAGCAATATAAAAACTGGGTCTGTTGGTGAGAGAGAAATCAGTTGAAATAAATTTGGCAATCACCAGTGATATACTGGCTCCCAAACCTACCAGGAAAAACAGGGTACCCAGCAAGCCAAAAAACTGCATGGGTCTTTTACCAAACTTACCTAAGAACATAATAGTAGCCAGATCGAGAAAGCCGTTGACAAAACGCTGCCAGCCAAATTTTGTAACACCGTATTTACGTGCACGGTGTTCTACCACTTTTTCTCCAATCTTTCTGAAACCGCTCCATTTAGCGAGAATAGGTATATAACGATGCATTTCGCCATATACTTCAATACTCTTCACTACTTTTTTTCTGTATGCCTTTAGTCCGCAGTTAAAATCGTGTAAACGGATACCTGAACTTTTCCGCGCAACAGCATTGAATAATTTCGAAGGAATATTTTTAGTGAGTGTGTTATCAAATCTTTTTTTCTTCCAGCCACTCACCATATCATAACCTTCTTCAATGATCATACGGCGAAGTTCAGGTATCTCGTCGGGAGAATCCTGCATATCTGCATCCATGGTAATGATTACATCACCACTGGCTGCTTTAAAACCTTCATTTAATGCGGCTGATTTACCATAATTACGTTGAAACTTGATGCCTTTGAAATTCGAATTCTTTGTTCCAATGGTTTGTATTACTTCCCAACTGGCATCGGTACTGCCGTCATCCACCAGGATCACTTCATAGGAATAGCCATTCTGCTGCATTACAGACTCAATCCATCCGCATAATTCGGGAAGCGACTCGTCTTCATTTAAAAGGGGAACGACTATTGACAGATCCATACTTGAATTTATAATTGATCCTCGAATTTAGGCTCTCTTCTGATAATAAGGCTGATCAATAAAGATTTAACAAAGTTCCATATAAGCGTTACGCCCAGACCAAGGAAAATCTGTTTGAAAGAAGTATGCTGAGGTTCATTTTTTACTTTATCCATTGCATCTTCCATCTGCTGTTCTGATGCACCAAAAGCTTCCATCATTTTTTGTGTTTTCTTCAAACCAATTTCAAACACTTTTGCGGTAAGGTCGGGGTCAACCCAGGCATAGAGAACATAATTACCAATAGCTTCTATAATTGCATAAACCACATAAGCCAGGAAAGTAAATTTGAGTGCTTCAGCAAAAGTCATCAGGTTATCATTTTGCTTGCGAATTTTAATCCCAACTATAATCAGTGTAACAATTACATAGGGAACGAAAACGGCGATACCGGTAATGTTAACAAAAGATTCTGCACTTCCCACAGCCCATGCCGCAAAAGTGATGACCAGAAAAATTAAACCTGTAATGACGCCATAGGTAATGGCAGTTTGATTGAAGTTAGGTTTCATGTATCAGTTGGTTTATGGTTGATGAATTTGACCTTTATGGATAGTGGCCAACACAGCGCCTTTCATGGGTCTGTTCATAAAAGCAGTATTGGCAGATTTGCTTTTCAGGTTTTCTTTTGTCAGCATACTGCCCGCCGATCTTGAAAACAAAGTCAGTTCTGCCTCCGCACCTTCCTGAATATTGGTCTGTGTTAAGCCAAAAATATTACGTGCATTGTTGGATAACAGTGCCACCAATGCCTCATCATTTAAACCGGGAATGGTTTCGTTCAGCACAGCAAATACGGTTTGTAAACCCAGCATACCATAAGCAGCATATTCAAATTCGCAGGTCTTATGATCCCAGTCCTGGGGTATATGGTGCGAAGCAATACAATCTATTACGCCATCCTGTACCGCTTTACGCAAAGCCAGCATATCGGCCCTGGAGCGAAGGGGTGGATTTACTTTCAGGTTGGTATCATATTCTTGCAGATCCTCATCACAGAAAAACAGGTGATAAGGTGTAACACTGCAGGTTACCGCTAATCCCTCCGCTTTAGCGGCCTGTATCAGCAATACACTATTGGCGGTTGAAATACCCGTGAGGTGCAATTTTGAACCGGTATACCTCAGTAAATCAAGGTCTCTTTTAATAAAAAGTTCTTCGGCCAGCGTAGGTAGTCCGGGTAAACCCAGTCTCGTGGAAACAATACCCTCGTTAATGAGTCCGCCTGCACTGATACTTTTATCGATAGGTAATTGAATGAGCACGCCATCAAATGCTTTTACATATTGTAAGGCTTTCAGGAAAAGACCGGGTGACTGAACCGGTTTCAAACCATCGGAGAATGCTACGGCACCGCTGTTGCGCATGTCATACATTTCTGCCAGTGAATTACCTTCCATTTTTTGGGTGATGGCTCCAATAGGGAGGATGCTGGCGGGTAAATGCTGTGACCCCAGCCTGATATATTCTACCTGTGCCTTATTATCTGTAACGGGTTTATTGTCGGCCAGTGCAAATACCTGTGTATAGCCTCCAGCGGCGGCGGCGGCGGCCAGTGTATCGAGGGTTTCTTTGTATTCAAATCCCGGATCGCAGCCATGTGCAAAAATATCCACCCAGCCGGGAGAAACAGTTAAGCCATCAGCACTGATCTCCTGATCGGCCGAACCGTTAATTTTAGCTGCAATTTGCGTAATGATACCATCCTCAATTAAAATATCCCTGACCTGTCTGTTGATTGATGCATTTGTATCGGCGATCTTAGCCTGCCTGATGAGGATCTTCATGTAGCGGGTATAAAATTTTGTGCAATATAACCTGAAATTTTGTTTTACCCCTATATTTGCAGCCCCTTTCGGATGTCTGATGGCAGATGTCAGATGTCTGATTTGGTTTTTGCGGGACGTAGCGCAGCCCGGTAGCGCGTTTGCATGGGGTGCAAGAGGTCGCTGGTTCGAATCCAGTCGTCCCGACCAGAAAAGAGTTCTAAGCAATTAGGGCTCTTTTTTATTAAGGTAATGCATGGGGCATTACCTTACGGCACTAATACGGGCAATTGGGTCAATTTTTCAATTAACTTTATCCGGAATGCAGGATAAAGTTAAGTTATTGTCAACGAGATGATTTACTACATAGGATTAGGGATCAATTTATTTCTTTTATTGATTTTGGTCACCAAGAAAGGCAAAAATCTTGCTGACAATATTCTAGCTATCTGGCTATTCGCTATTGCTGTACATACCATTCTGTATGTAATAAACCTGCAACCTGCCAATATTGATAATATTCACTGGATAATGTCTGTGGGAAGTTGTTTTCCGCTTTTACATGGCCCGTTTCTTTATTTATATACAGCAGCTTCCACCAATCTGCTTCCATCCAATAAAAAGAAATGGTGGCTGCATTTTTTGCCGGCATTGATTACTGTTATTTACCTGATGCCAATATACCTGCTTAGTGCCGAAGAGAAAATGGAGATTTACCTGAATAAAGGGAAAGGGTACGAAACCGCCAATACCATTTTACTTAGCACCATTCATTTGTCGGGATTGGTCTATGTCATCTGGTCATTTATTTTATTGCGAAAGCACAAAAAAAATATAGGAGAACAGTTTTCCTACGAGGAAAGAATTAACCTGAATTGGTTACGGTATTTAATTTATGGACTATTGGTAATCTGGATAATCATCATTGTATTTAAAAAGAATTCGATCATTTTCGGGGCTGGTGTTGTTTTTGTAACCCTTCTCGGATTTCTCGGTATCCGGCAAGTAGGAATATTTGGAAAAAAACAGGTTTTCTTAGCTGGCGATATTGAGCCTAAAACACCACCATTCGCTAAAAAGGAAATAGCCGAACCAGCACCGGAAGAAGAAACAGCAACCAATCTTCAGAAAAAAAAATATGCCAATTCTGGCCTGACCCCTGAAATGGCTGAAGATCTGCACAACAGATTAAAACAGGTAATGGCCGAAGAAAAAAGCTATACAGAGCCCGAATTATCGCTTGTAACCCTGGCGGCCAGGTTAAATGTTCATTCCAATTATCTTTCACAGGTAATTAATGAAAGAGAAAACAAAAACTTTTTTGATTATATTAATACATTGCGGGTAGAAGAATTTAAAAAGTTGATCAGCCTTCCGGCAAACAGCCAGTTCACCATCATGAGCATTGCTTATGAATGTGGGTTCAATTCCAAGTCTTCATTTAACAAGAATTTCAAAAAAGTAACCGGACAGTCGCCTTCTGAATATATGAGTCAGCTTTCGAATCAAAAGGGTTAATCATGAATGTAACGGAAGGTTTACTTAAAAGCATTGGTCATTTTACAGCCGAGGAAGTGGTACTGTTTACTGAAAAAGCAGTCAGCCGAAATTTTAAAAAGAATGAAATACTCCTGAATGAAGGGGATGTTTGCAAATCGGCTTTTTATATTGTTTCAGGTGAAGCATACCAATTTTCGTATGATGATATTGACGAAAATATTATAGACCTGCATATGAAGGATGACTGGTGCCTGAATCATTCAAGTTTTGTTACCCAAAAACCTTCCACAGTAACGATCAAAGCATATTCTGAACTAACAGTTGTAGAATTATCGCTCATGTCAGTACATGAATTGATTGCGCTATCACCCTCATTTTTTCAGTTGGGTAAAGTGCTGGAACAAACCGTATCAAGGGTTCGCTATTTCGATCATGCCAATACAGCTGAGGAGAAACATAGTCAGCTCTTTTCTTCAAGACCCCAACTCTTTCAGCAGTTTCCGCTAAAAATGATTGCCTCTTACCTGAAGATTGCACCTGAAACACTTAGCCGTATAAGGGGTAAAAAATAGGTTTTAACGTGTTGTGTTATTTGCTATTTATATATTTAAGAAATAAAGAGGCGCATTAAAACTGCCGAGTATGAGCCAGTTAAAATGAATCATTTTTAATCAGTCCCTGTGGACGGGCCTCATTGGGGTCGGTGTCAAGCGCAGCGAAGACAGATCAGATCATGCGCAGCAGATCTGATCAGAGGCCAATGCAGCCCGGTAGCAGGGACGAGGCCATTCGGCCCAGGAGCAATAATGAGTTTTGAATCGTAGGGGTGATTGATTTTAATAGCATACCACCTTAGGTTTTATTTATTGACATTCGTCAAGTGATGCTTTAAGGTTCCAGTCTAATCTTTGCTTTTCAAGAAAAAAATAATGGAAAAGCAATTTAAAAAAGCATCAGGTATCAGTTTATTAACAGGCGCAGTCCTGGCAACCCTTACGATGGCAATACACCCGGTAGGGGGGAGTCTTGCAGAGATAGCCGGTAAAAAAGAGATATTTATCGTTTCACACATTTTAGCGCTTATCAGTATTCCTTTTATCGCTTTTGGCTTTTGGGGCTTGGCAACTGCTTTGGCAACAAAGAGCCGAATATCCTTTCTGGCATTTTCTGTTACTTGTTTTGGACTTATAGCGGTAATGATTGCCGGTACTGTCAATGGCTTTGTATTACCCATGTTTGCATCAAACTACTCCGGTAGTACGGTTGATGGGGCTGTTTTACATGCAATACGCAACTATGGATGGCTTATAGGTACATCTATGGACTATATTTTTATTATAGCACTTTCTCTTGCTATTGTAATCTGGTCTCTTATTATAACAGCTACAGGTGAACTTTCGAAATGGCTGGGCTATTATGGTTTGCTGATTGTAGTGGTTACCATGCTTGGGCTTCTTATGAAGTTTAATTTCACCTCTGCATTAGGTTTCGGTCTTTTTATTTTCAGCCTTGTAAGCTGGAAAATTATAGCTGCTATTCTTTTAATTAGTACTCCCTCAAAAAATACAAGTTTATGAATGAAACTGAAGTAGGCCAGTACTGGAACAGGAATGCGCCTGTATGGACCAATTTGGTAAGGGCAGGATACGATGTGTACAGGGATTATTTAAATACACCTGCCTTCTTCGCCACACTGCCGGATATAAAGAACAAAGAAGGAATCGATATTGGATGTGGGGAGGGCTATAATACAAGGCTATTGGCAGACCGGGGAGCGATACTGCAGGCAATTGATATTGCGCCTGCCTTCATCGAAAGTGCCGAAGTGATTGAGCGAGAATTTCCTTTAGGTATACACTATGCAGTTGCAAGCGCCACCCAATTACCCTTTCAAAACGAGCGCTTCGATTTTGCTGTATCTTTTATGTGCCTCATGGATTTACCTGAACCCGAAAAAGCAATACAGGAAGCATACAGGGTTTTAAAACCAGGCAGCTTTTTCCAATTCTCTATCGAACATCCCTGTTTTAAACCTCCTTATTTAAAAAAGTTACGTAATACCGAGGGGAAAACCTATGCAGTAGCCGTGGGTGAATATTTTTCAGGTAATGACGGCGAAATTGAGGAGTGGATATTTAGGAATACTCCACCACAAATAAAAGAACAGACACCACAGTTTCAAGTGCCCCGTTTTCATCGGACTTTGACTTTCTGGATGAATGCTGTTATCAATGCCGGCTTTTCAATAGAGGAGATCAATGAACCCTGTCCATCTGATGAACATATCAGAGAGAAGCCATCCTTGCAAAGTGCAGCGGTTGTAGGTTATTTTCTTCACATCAGGTGCCGGAAACCATAGAAGCCGGGGATAGTTCAATCAATTGGTCATATGCTGCCAATACAATAATGCATCGATTAGTTAGCGCGTTGCAATTAGAAATCTCTCACATGCGGGGATCATCCTGTAAGGTAGGTAATCCTTGTACATTAAATCTCGTAAACTGCTGATTTTCAATAGCCATTTGCTTGGTCTCTTATTGCAGGGCAGGTCTTGTAAGCCAGTAACTGTAATGATTTTTACTGCGGATTGTAAACATCATTATTAAATAAATGATGGAGCAAACACTTGCGTTGCTCCATCAAATTTAAACCAGTGAATAACTAAATGAAGCAAATTATTACAACTATGCTGATGGTCTGCCTTTCAGTGGCAGCTAAGGCACAAATGAATGACACAAGGTTAGCGGGTATGGACAGCATGATCAACCGGATTTTAAAAGAATGGAATGTGCCGGGTATTTCCATTTCGGTAGTTGAAAAGAATAAAATTCTGATGGCAAAGGGCTATGGTGTAAGAGACCATGAGCATCAAAAGCCTGTTACAGAAAATACCCGTTTCGCCATAGGTAGCTGTACCAAAGCTTTTACAGCATCCCTGGTTGGTTACCTGATGAAGGATGTTAACCTCGATATGGATGCACCCATCAACCAATATTTCCCTGAATTAAAATTTTATAACAGCGATCTCACTGCTCATGTAACAGTAAGGGATATGCTTTGTCACCGCACAGGTTTGCCCAGACATGATTATGCCTGGTACAGTGGCGCTATGGGTAACAGGGATAGTATGGTTCGTTTGATACGTTATCTGGAACCGAGTGCCCCGCTCAGGCAAACTTTTCAGTACAATAACTTAAACTATGTTGCCATAGCACGATTGCTGGAAAATACTTATCAAAAAAAATGGGAGCAACTCATTGAAGAAAAATTCTTTTCGCCACTGGCTATGAAGAGTTCATCAACCGGTCAGTTGTCAAACACGCCCGATTATGCTTACGGATACGTAAGTAAAAATGGTAAACTGCAAAAGTTAGATTTTCTTCCAGGCACTTTGAACGGCATAGCACCGGCAGGAGGAATAGTATCAACAGCAAAAGATATGGCCAACTGGCTGTTGATGTGGACAAACCAGGGGAAATTTGAGGGCAAAGAAATCATTAGCCCTGATTTTTATAAACAGGCTATAAGCTCACAAATGATTGTGTCCGCCAATTTGCCATCCAAACAAATGACGGATTATTACTTCTTCAATTATGGTCTGGGTTGGTATACCGCTAATTACAGAGGACATTATGGCGTTGGACATGGTGGTAATATTAACGGTTTTAGTTCTTTTGCTTCTTTTTTCCCAACCGACAGCCTTGGGATATTTATATCCGTAAATCAGAATAATTCAGAAGTACCGCGTATTCTCCACAACATCATTGCCGACAGGATGATTGGGGCGAGCTACAGAGACTGGAATGGCATGCTTAAAATGCAGGCAAATAACCAGCCAGTAAATGCAGATAACAATGGTACAATAATACAACCTTCTCATGCATTCGCTGATTTCAGTGGCACTTATAAAAATGAGGCCTATGGCACAATTGTTATAAAAGACAATAACGATGGATTAACAGGAACATTTAACCGGTGGAATTTGAGGATTAAACATGTTCAGTATAACTATTTCAAATTCACAATCGATGAAACGGTGTTTGATGGCAGCGAAGCCGTGAATGGTGAATTTACTGTTGCGGTTGATGGCTCTATTGTTTCATTGAAAATACCTTTTGAAAGCAGTATAAAAGATATAGCGTTTAAAAAGCAGGTATCGACTAGTCAGATTATCAAGGGTGATCCAAGGCAATATTGCGGAGACTATGACTTTAATGGCACAATTGCCAAAATATATCTCACTGATGGAAATATGCTCAAAGTTGCAGTGCCCGGCCAGACAGATTATGATTTGCTACCCATAAAGCTGGATGAGTTTGCTGTAAAAGGGGCAAAAGGAGTGAGTATAAAGTTTGAAAGAGATGAAAAAGGAAATATTCCCGCCTGTGTATTTATACAACCCAATGGAACATTTCGGGTGAAAAGAATTGGCAGTAGTAAAGAGGAAGAAGCTGCTGTGATTAATAAAGAGCATAAGCAAACTATTGCTAACAATGATTTTACAAAGTATACTGGTGAGTATAACCTTGGTGGCCAAATTGTAAAAGTGTATCTGAAAGGAGCTGCACTTATGTCGAAAACACCCGGACAGCCTGAATACACACTTATAGCTGGTAATAAAGATGAGTTTACCATTGAAGGCGTTAGTGGGTATAGTGTAAAGTTTGAAGCAAATGAAAAAGCAGAAGTAATCGCTTTTATACTTATTCAGCCAAATGGTAGTATAAAAGCTGTAAAAAAATAAATTTCAGATCCTCCTGCAGGATAAATCAGTATAGCACTATACCGATAGAACAAACAACCTCTGTGTTGCAACAATTGTACAATTAAATATTAACCTGAAAACAAATACAATGAGCAGAACGAAATCGCTAAAAATGAAAACCATTTATTCGCTTTTTACATTCCTTGTAATTCTTTCTTCATGTAAGAAAGGAGAGCCTTCACAAAACTGTAGCCCATCCATCACTACACTTTCCGGAACCTATAAAATTGTGTCGCTAAAGTATAAGGCAGCAGCATCGGCGCAAGAAATAGATTATCTGTCTTTTTTAGATGACTGCGAAAAAGATGATCAGGTAAAATTAAATTCAAACAAAACCTATAATAATATTGATGCGGGCGTTTCTTGTAATCCATCAACAAATAATGAAGGCACCTGGAACCTGGTTGGTAATAAAATAGAAAGTGATGGACAAATACAGGGTGAAATTCAAAGCTTCGATTGCAGCACTTTGGTGGTGTTTTCTAAAGATGCGGTTATGCCTGGTGATAAACTCACATTTACTTTTAAGAAATTATAATCCGGCCGGTAATTAAAACCTTTACTGCTGTATTAACTATTGCTGTTTGGTATGTGTTAGTCTGGCCGTAGAAATTAACTTAAGTTAATTTCTACAGATACGTAATATGCTATAATTGCATTGAAGCAAAGTGTCGATACGTCTGACAGTCCAGTACAATCAAAGCCCTGTGACTGGCAGTGCATGACTTTGGCATGAGTAATTTAATGTTATTACGAATCTTTTATTGATATGAACAGATCTGTTTTATACCCAATATTGCTCTGTTTTACCGTGAGCAGATGTCTTTCACAAGAACTGCTGTTGCCAGGTGGAAATAGTTTTGATAAGAAATGGCTGAAAAACGCCAACTATGAAATGACCTGTTTTGCAGTCAGTGGTAAACAAATGGTGCCGGTAAGTTCTTTTACTGTTAAAGTGAATGCCAATACAAAAACGATTGGAATATATACTGTATTAACCATGCTGAGTAATAATGAACAATGGATCGATACGAGTATTGCCGATGCCAATAGTTTAAAACCATTGTACCGCTCATCTGTTAATCCCAACCGAACACTGGAACTGAAATATGATAAAGCAATAACCGGGTATTATTTTGATAAACAGGCAAAAAAGAAACATGTTATAAATGAAGCCTCAAAAGAACCCTTTTTCGACAGTTATTTCTATCCCTATCTTCTCGGGTCTCTTCCGCTTAATTCCGGTTACAGAACCACGATGAAAGTATATGATTACAAACCGGCTAACAGTAGCAACATCAAGACAACAAGGGTAGAAGAAGTAAGAACCAATATGTACACCAGCGAAATGACCGGTGAACATAGTGTATGGCAGGTAAGTGTATTTGAAGAAGCTACAGGCGAAAAATATGAGTATTATATTGATAAAGACAGCCGGAGATTATGGAAAATTGAAATACAGGCTGCCAATGGTCAGCGTTTTCTACTGCTGGATAAGGAGCTTGATTACAATCCTTTTACCACAACATTCAACAAAGAAGAAACACTAAGTCTTATCAAGGATGGAACTGCAACTATTGAAGGCGTGGCATTTGCAAGAGATAATGAAAATGAAGGTGTGTTGAAAGGAATGGCCATACTCAATATCAATAAAAAGCAGTATGCCAAAATGGGTACGTCTGTTGTGCTGATACCCTATACTCCCTACTTTAAAGAATGGGTATCGCTCAATGAAAAATTCAGGAAAAAGGGAAGATCATTGCCATTATCAAAAGAAGCGGCCGCCTGCATTAAAACAACCACCGTATATGATAACGACGGGCATTTTGAATTTACCAACCTGAAGCCCGGTGAGTATTTACTCTATACAGAGTTCGGTTATGTGCATACCACCACCAAAACAGAAGTAGTAGGTTATACTGATACCTATATTAATGGCATGTTTCAGGGCTCTTCTGCGAATACGGAAACTTACAAATATGGCACCAATGCGGTAGCGGGGGTGAAGAAAATAATCACCATAAAAAAAGTGGGTGAAAAGCTGGCTGTAAAACTGAAAAAAACGCTGTAAGTATACACTGTACGGAGGAATTGTCTGGAAACAACATATCGATATTTTTATCCAGATAAGATCAACTCAGGTTGAAAAAATGATCTTAGTGCCGCTCATTTTTATTCCTGCCTGTTAATATCGTGTAAGTATTAGTTAAAATAGACTTACTGTCAACTCCCCGAATCTTTATAGTTTTATAGTTAATTGTCAAACAAACAATTATCCACCTGGATATATTGTTTTCTCAGGGTTTTGATGAAAACGATTTAACTATGAAAATGTACAAAGTTTGCCTGCGTATCATCTTATTTATTGCAGTATTAACCCAGGGTGTTTTTACCGCCCGTGCTCAAAACGGCGATCAGATTCTGGATGGTATTGGTGAAACGGGATTGATTGCCCGTTACCTCTTTAGTGGAGATGCCCGCGATTGGTCGCGGAATAATTTACATGGCAAATTACAGGGCACTGAAGCCAAATTTGTTGCCGATAACCGTTTCGGCACGGTATTGTCTCTTTCCGGCGAAGCCAATTCTTATGTTACACTGCCCGGTGAGGCTTTAACGGATCTTGAATCACTTAGTATTTCAGGATGGATATTCCTTCGTTCGAAACAACCCGGTCAACGCTTTTTCGATTTCGGAAGAGATGCTGCTAAACATTTTTACGCAGCACCGGCAGGTATAAGCGGACAGGAAGGTTACCAGGCTTTGATAACAGCAGACCCGGCAACTAAAAAAGGAGCTGTGGCGCCAGTTATTGAAACCGACAGATGGGTTCACCTGACAATTGTGGTTGATATACCTTCTAAAACACTGATTACTTATGTAGATGGTAAAGCAGTGGGTGAATCAAAAGAAATTCCAAAAGAACTGACTGATGTTTTTGGTCAGCAGGCGGCAGATAAAAAATTATATATCGGTAAATCATTGATTCCCGGTGATCCTAATTTGAATGCACTGGTACGCGATTTCCGTATTTATCGTGTTCCATTAAATCCTACACAGATTGGCAGTGTATTTAATAATTCACGCAGAGGTATTAATCAGGGTGGTGTAAACCAGCGCAGGGTAGAAGAAGACCTTCCCAAATTTGCTGCAACAGACCCTCAACTGTACACGGCCTATTTAACAAGTGTAGCAGATGTAAAAGTGGAAACAGAAGCCGGATCTTTACCAAGATTACCCAGTTATACAACCGGTACTTACAAAGATGGTGTGAAAGGACCAAAAGTACGTGTGGTATGGCCGGCCGATGTAGATAATAATGCAGTATTGAAAACCGGTACTTACACCATTAACGGACGTGTTGCCGGAACCAGTTTTCAACCCAAAGCCATTGTTACGGTTAAGGCTCCGGCTAAAGCAACAGCACCTGTTTCGAAATTGCAGGCTTTTGACCTGAAACAGGTTTCATTGCAAAACGATCCGCATGGACATAAATCGAAATTTGTAGAGAACCGCGATAAGTTTGTGTTGACATTGGCTAAAACCGATCCCAATTCATTCCTTTATATGTTCCGCCATGCATTTGGTCAGAAACAACCCGAAGGCGCAAAAGCCCTGGGTGTATGGGATAGCCGCGATACCAAATTAAGAGGTCATGCAACCGGTCACTATCTTACTGCCATTGCACAGGCTTATGCAGGTACTGGATATGATAAAACACTTCAAGACAATTTCGCGCAAAAGATGGACTATATGGTGAATACACTGTATGACTTATCTCAGTTATCTGGAAAACCAAAAACAGCAGGTGGACCCAGTGTAGCTGATCCAACACTTGTGCCTGTTGGCCCGGGTAAAAAAGATTATGATTCAGATTTGAGTGATACCGCCATTCGTAACGATTACTGGAACTGGGGTAAGGGCTTTATCAGTGCTTATCCGCCCGATCAGTTTATCATGCTGGAAAAAGGTGCCAAATATGGTGGACAGAAAACACAGGTATGGGCACCTTATTATACACTGCATAAAATTCTCGCCGGCTTAACAGATGTGTATGAAGTAAGTGGTAATAAGAAAGCATTGGAGATTGCATCAAACATGGGAGAATGGGTATATGCGCGTTTGAGTAAAGTACCCACTGATACGCTCATTAAAATGTGGAACACTTATATCGCGGGTGAGTTTGGTGGTATGAATGAATCGATGGCGCGTTTGTATCGTATTACCGGATCGCCCAATCATTTAAAAACGGCGCAGTTGTTTGATAATATCAGGGTATTCTTTGGCGATACAAAACATTCACACGGCCTCGCAAAAAATGTAGATCTGTTCCGTGGCTTGCATGCCAACCAGCATATACCACAGGTGGTGGGTAGTGTAGAAACTTATCTCGCCACCAACAATCCAGAATATTACCGGATAGCCGATAATTTCTGGTACAAAATGGTGAATGATTATATGTACAGTATCGGAGGTGTTGCAGGTGCTCGTAATCCGGCCAATGCAGAATGTTTTATTGCGCAGCCCGGAACCATCTATGAAAATGGTTTTGCCGCTGGCGGACAAAATGAAACCTGTGCCACTTACAATATGCTGAAACTAACAGGTAACCTCTTCCTCTTCGATCAGAAAGGTGAGTATATGGATTATTATGAGCGTAGTTTATACAACCATATCCTTGCATCGGTAGCAGAGAATACGCCAGCCAATACTTATCATGTGCCGTTGAAGCCGGGTTCCATTAAACAGTTTGGTAATCCGAATATGACAGGCTTCACCTGTTGTAATGGTACAGCCATTGAAAGCAGTACCAAACTGCAGAACTCTATTTACTTCAAGAGTAAAGATGATAAAGCACTGTATGTAAATCTTTATGTACCATCTACACTCGAATGGACAGAACGTAAGGTAACAATAGAACAAACCACGAGTTTCCCTAACGAGGATCAGACAAAATTAACAGTGAAAGGAAGCGGAAAATTTGATGTGAATGTACGTGTGCCAGGATGGGCTACCGGTGGTTTTTTTGTAAAGATCAATGGTAAGGAACAGAAACTGCAGGCCAAACCGGGCAGTTACCTGAAAATAAGCCGTAGCTGGAAAAATGGTGATGTAATTGAATTGAAAATGCCTTTCCAGTTTCACCTCGATCCGGTAATGGATCAGCAGAATATTGCCAGCTTGTTTTATGGCCCCATCTTACTGGCAGCACAGGAATCTGAAGCAAGAAAAGAATGGAGGAAAATAACACTGGATGCCAATGATATCAGCAAATCAATCACCGGAGATCCTAAATCTTTACAGTTTAAGATTGATGATGTGGTGTTCAAACCATTTTATGAAACTTATGGCAGACATTCCGTTTACTTAGATGTGAAACTCAAGTAACAACAGGGATGAGTTAGGATGAATTTTTAAAGAAGACTGAGTAATCAGTCTTCTTTTTTATAGGTGAGCATAGATGGAACACGGATTATCATGATTTTTATGATGTGTCATGATAAATCATAACAATCATGACAATCTGTGTTCTATACTTCTTCTACTCTTGGTAAGTTGATAAAACAAGGGCAGTAGATAGAAGAACGATATTGAAGAGAGCAAAACCTCTTGGTACCTGAGCCTTTTTCAATTACTCAGAATTCGGGGTATTTGAAATTGGGTGATTGATGATCTCTCATGTTTCCGATTAAACCCCTCGAATTCGAAGGGTTTAAAATGTTTCCCGACATGCCAGAGTTGTTTCGTTTTGAGCAACAACTAATAATACTAGGAGGTATGCGTGGTTGCAAATTAATTATTAGCACGCCTCTGTGTAAAACGCCGAGTTCTCCCAAGGAGTCCTATAGACCTTCGTGCCTCAGGAAACTTCGGCGAAGAACTTTTAATTGAGAAGGCATAACTGAGAAGAAATACTTATAAAGTTATCTTCCTCCAACAATTTTCAACACAATCCGTTTGTAATAAATTCTTTCCCTACTTTTATACTGTCTTCTCCTTGCTTTATGGTCGATTATGCTTCATATGATAACCAGTTGTTACTCAACCTGCTTTCCCAAAGCGATGAGCAGGCTTTTATGACCATTTACCATCGTTTCTGGCAGAAGATATTCACTATTGCCCATAACCGTTTACAGGATAGCCAGGAAGCTGAAGATATTGTTCACGACGTTTTCCTCAGCCTCTGGAAAAACCGCCAGACCCAGCAGATAGATCAACTCGAAAACTATCTGGCCGTAGCCACCAAATACAAGGTACTGGCCCGTATTAAAAGCAAAGTACGCGAAAGACAATACCGCGATTCGGCCGATACCGGCATGGTGGTAGAAATGCCCATAGAAAACAGTCTACACTATAAACGCATACTCCTGCTGGTTAAAACAGAAGTGGAGAAACTGCCCGAAAAATGCCGCATCATCTTCCAATACAGCCGAAACGATGGCATGTCGGTAAAACAAATCGCCAAAGTGATGCACATATCCCCCAAAACGGTCGAAAACCAGTTGAATAAAGCCCTGCGGCAGTTGCGAACCGCTGTACGAACTTTTTTGCCGTTGCTGTTAGTAATATTACTCGGGTTTTAAAACAGAAGAACAGAGAAACAGAGGAACAGAGAAATATCCAAATAGGATAATTTCTATGGTCTAACTGCTTCTTCCCTTGAACATTCGTCTGTTCCTCTGTTTCTCTGTTCTTCTGTTTTTTTCTTTTTCCATAGGTGCAACCGCCCTGAACGCACACTATACTGTATGCACATACCCGATCATATACAGGAACTGATCAGTAAATACGGGCAAGGGAGCTTGTCTGCCGCCGAGAAACAGGTATTAGACAACTGGTACCATTCCTTCGACGACCGGCAAACCACAGTTACCGACCTGCCACAGGGTTCGGCAGAAGAACTGTCGGATCGTATCGGCAATCGCCTGCAGGAAAGTCTGGCAGCAGAAGAAGAAAACCTTGAACCGGTTAGCGGAAAAAGCGTCGGCAAGTGGCGCAGACCCGCAGTAGCAGCATTGATTCTCATACTCTTATCAGGGTCTGTTTATTTTTTTATCAGACCTGATCAAAAAGCGGTTCAGCAACCCCTGGTATTATCGGCACCCGTTCCGGCTGGCGATGTAGCACCCGGTGGTAATAAAGCCATGCTTACACTCGATGATGGTTCTGTCATCATTCTCGACAGCGCCAATAATGGTATCCTTGGCGAACAGGGTGAAGTAGAAGTAAAGAAACTGGATAACGGTCTGGTAGCCTATCAAACCAATAATGGCGGACCGGCGGCAGAAGAGAAAATTTTCTACAATACCATTTCTACACCTCGTGGTGGTGAATACCAGGTTACTTTATCAGATGGTACCAAAGTATGGCTGAATGCGGCATCATCTATTCGGTTCCCCACTGCTTTCCGTGGCAGCGAGCGGCAGGTGCAGATTACGGGTGAAGTATATTTTGAAGTGGTTCGTAATGAAGCCAAACCTTTTAAAGTATCGGCCGGCAAATCGGCCATTGAAGTGCTGGGTACCCATTTCAATGTAAATGCTTACGACGATGAAGCACAGGTAAGAACCAGCCTGCTCGAAGGTGCTGTTAAAGTATTTGCAGCCGGTGAAAGCGAGCAGCAGGTTAAAATACTCAGACCCGGTCAGCAGGCAAGCATGACCAAAAGTGGTCGTATCAATGTGGTAAACAATATAGATACAGAAGAAGTGATGGCCTGGAAAAATGGATTGTTTGTATTTAAAAGCACCGACCTGCGCTCCATCATGCGCCAGGTGGCACGCTGGTACGATGTAGACATCGAGTATAAAGGAAATGTGGGCATGCAGTTTACCGGGCAGATCACCCGTAACAACAATGTGTCGAAAGTACTGGAGATGCTGGAACTGACGGAGGAAGTGAAGTTTAAAGTAGAGGGTAAGCAAGTCGTTGTATCACGCTAACAATAAAACGCCATATATGAAACACCTGTTTATGTTCCCGATGGGTAGCGATGGTTAAACAGGTTGAATATGACTTACAAAAAACCGGACACTGTTGCAGCAGCATCCGGCGAATTTGAGTGAAGTCATAGATCAGCTAGTCTAACTGTTTATTAACTACTCAATCCTTACAAATCTATGTATTTAACTTCTGTTTGCCAATCTCCGGGCGTCCTGCGCCGGGGGGCAAATCAAATGCTAAAGATTATGAAACTTACTACAGTTTTTATGATCATCGCCTGTCTGCAGGTCAGTGCAGCAGGTCTCTCACAAAAAGTAACCATCAAAGGAGAGAACATATCTATCCAGCGCATTTTTGAAGATATCCGAAAGCAAACGGGTTTTCAGTTTTTATATGCAGATGATGCATTGAGAACGGCCAAACCCGTGAGTCTTTCTGTTCGCAATGAGAAACTGGAGAATGTACTCGCACTTTGTTTTAAAGACCAGCTTCTTTCGTACACCATCAGCGATAAAACCATTGTGGTGAAACGCAAGTATGCTGAACCAACCGTAACGCCATCTGTTCAACCCGAACCCGTGGTTGTGCCCGATGTAAAAGGTAAGGTTACCGATAACAACGGTGCTCCATTGGCCGATGTATCTGTTGCGGTAAAAGGCACTACACGCGGTACCATTACCGATGCTTCCGGTAACTTTTCTATCGCTGTAACGGAAGGTGATGTGCTGGTGTTTTCTTATGTTGGCTTTACCACTGTTGAACAAAGAGTGGGCAAGAATATAAGCTTCACTGTGTCACTAAAACCCGCAGAGAAAGCCATCGATGAAATTGTAGTGGTCGGTTATGGTACACAAAAGAAAAGAGACCTCACCGGTTCTGTAACTTCTGTAAAAGGGGAGGAAGTGGCCAACAGACCTGCTACCAACCCCATCGCCTCATTACAAGGCCGTGTGGCTGGTTTAACCATTGCCAACTCAGGTGTGGCAGGTGCAAGTCCGGTTGTAAGAATCAGGGGTATCAACAGTACCAATACGGCCAGCCCTGTATATGTAGTGGATGGTATTTTACATGATAATATCGATTTTCTGAATCCTGCCGATATTGAAACCATCGATATCCTGCGCGATCCTTCCTCTATCGCCATCTATGGTTTACGTGGTGCCAATGGTGTTATTGCCATTACTTCTAAAAAAGCAGCCAGGGGACAAACACGTATTGAACTGCAAAGTTCTGTTGGTGTGCAAACGGTTCAGGATAAAATAAAAATTACCGATGCAGCCGGTTTCAAAAAACTATACAATGCTCAGCTCGCCAATTTAAATGCGGCCCCATTCGATTATACCAATTATACCGCCAATACCAACTGGCAGGATCTGGTACTGCGCGATGCGGTTATCAGCGCCACCAACCTGAGTATTTCCAACACCGGAGAAAAATCTACCACTTACCTGAACATCGGTTATACCGATCAGCAGGGTGTATTGAGAGACAATCGTTTTAAACGCTACCTCGTTCGTTTAAATGAAGAACTGCGTTTTAATGATAAGATTAAAGTGGGTGGTGGTTTAACAGGTTATCATGCCATCAATAATCCGGCAGCAGCTTCTGTTACCAATGCTTTATGGGCTGCACCTATTGTGCCTATTCAGCAGGATGCCACTACTTATTACAGCATGCCATCGTTCCAGCGGGCACAGGTAGGTAACCCCATTGCTGCTTTAAACCGTAACAATGGGAATACCATCGACAAACAATACCGTGTAATTGGTAACCTGTTTGCAGAGATTAAATTCCTTCAAAACTTTACCTGGCGTTCTACTGTGTACACTGATCTTGTTTTTGATGATACAAGAAGTTACACTTCATTGCCCTATTCATTTATTAACCTGGGCGAAAATGGTGCGCCAACCACTACTACATTCGATAATGCGGCCAGAACTTCTGTGAGCCAGACAAAAAATGAAGCAAGCCGTTTTCAACAGGATCATACCCTGAGTTTTGATAAGAACTTAGGCAATGGTCATAACATCAATGCAGTGGCTGGTTTTACCACCATTTACAACAAAAGTTCATCGGTAGGTGGTACCCGTCGCGATACACTCACCAATGTGCCGAATGATCCTGATTTCTGGTACCTGAATATCATCAATATCAACAACCCGATTTCCAACTCAGGTGGTGGTTCTGAAAACGCCATTGCGGGTGGATTTGCACGTGTAGGTTATTCTTACAAAGGCAGGTACCTGCTGAATGCTACCGTGAGAAGAGATGGCAGTTCCAAATTTGCACCAGCCAATCGCTGGGGTACATTTGGTAGTGTAGGTGCGGGCTGGGTACTAAGTGACGAAGCCTTCTTCTCTAAAGTGAAAAAAATAAATTTCCTGAAACTGAGAGCTGCATGGGGTTTAACGGGTAATGCCAATGGCTTTGCCGATAACCTCTGGAGACCCGGTGTGCAGAATGCATCTACTGCTATTTTTGGTGATAATATTTACAGCTCTATACAGGCGGCTTATATTCCCGATCCAAACCTGCATTGGGAAACCGTTAAAGGTATTGATGTGGGTATCGATGTGAAAGCGTTCGAAAATAAATTGAGTGCAGAGATCACTTATTACAACAGAACCACAACCGAT
Source organism: Sediminibacterium sp. (assembly GCF_019264485.1). Lineage (GTDB taxonomy): Bacteria > Bacteroidota > Bacteroidia > Chitinophagales > Chitinophagaceae > Sediminibacterium. The sequence continues at coordinate 213,261 of NZ_JAHVAA010000012.1, read as the reverse complement.
ATCCTCACGGCTGTAACACTGCCGAATGAAACCAGAAGTTATTTCACCAACCTCGGAAGTATTACCAATAAAGGGATTGAAGTAAACCTGGCATGGTCGAACAGTATCGGTAAAGACCTGACATATAGGGTAGGAGCCAATTTCAGTTATAACCATAATGTGGTAAACTCCATTGGTAATAACTTCAATTTCTCCATCATCGGAAACGGTGGTGCCAACCTTACCACTACCGGCAGATCAATCGGTTATTTCTATGGATATACTCAGACAGGTATTTACCAGTCGACCGCCGACCTGCAGAAAACCGCTGCTTTTACCAATTCATTACCGGGTGATATTGCTTATGCAGATATTAATGGCGACGGACAGATTACACCTGCAGACAGGGGTTATATAGGAAGTCCGTTCCCTCCTTACAGTTTTGGTGGAAATATCGGCATCAGTTATAAAGGATTTGATATTGAGATTGAAGGACAGGGAATGGCGGGTCATAAAATTTACACACAGCGCCGTACCTCAACCTTTGCTGTATTGAATTATGAAGCCAACCGTTTGAATGCCTGGACCGCTCCTGGTACCAGCAATGTGGAGCCTGTACTGGATAATACCAGAGGTAATAATTTCCTGATGAGCACTTATTACCTGGAGCCGGGAGATTTTTTCCGTCTCAGAACTTTACAGATTGGTTACACATTCAAAAGAACAGTATTGTCTAAAATTGGTATTCAGCGTGCAAGGATTTACCTGAACGGACAGAATATCAAAACCTGGAGCAAGGTAACCGGTTACTCACCAGAGCCGCTCATTGGAAGTATTCTGGGTGGTGGTGCGGATAATGGTGCTTATCCTGTTCCGGCAATTTATTCACTGGGTATCAATCTTACTTTTTAACCGACTTTAATAACTCATTTATATGAAATCTATTAAACAACTATTCCGGATGACTTACCTGGTTCCTGTAGCCATGGGTATGTTATTGCTTTCCACCGGATGTAAAAAATTCCTCGATACGGAACGTCAGGGTGCATACGATGCAGACAATTATCCGTATCCCGGTGGTTCTGGTCCATACGACCAGTTTATTTTTGGTGCCTACAATGAACTGAGAAGTTTCAATGTGCATAGCCAGGCATTTATAACCGCAGCAAGTATTCGCAGTGATGATGCCGATAAAGGAAGTACACCAGCCGATGGTGGCGCTAATGCCATTACGATGGATAATTTCCCGGTATTACCCAGCAATGGTTTTTGTAATGCACTCTGGTTAGGTTATTATACCATGATCAACAGGTGTAACAGCACCATTAATGAAGTAAATACCAATACTACTATTACAGCAACAGACCAGATTAAACAACAGACTATTGCAGAAGCCAGGTTTTTACGTGCTTATGCCTACTTCAACCTCGTGCGCTTTTTTGGAAGAGTGCCGCTGATTGATAAGTTGTTTGATAACCCGGCACAACAAAACAATGTACCACAAAGTACAGCCGCACAGGTTTATGCTTTTGTAGAAGCTGACCTGGTATTTGCAGCAGCCAATCTGCCACTGTCATGGGACTCAAAATTTGCAGGTCGTGTTACCCGTGGTGCCGCCAATGGATTACTGGCCAAAGTTTACCTAACACAACAGAAATGGACAGAAGCCATGGGGGCTGCCAATGCGGTGATGACTTCTGGTCAGTATGATCTTACCACTCCTTACGATCGTATTTTCCGTGAGGAAGGTGAGAACAGTAAAGAATCGGTATTTGAAGTACAGGCCACTGCATCTGCAGCCATACCCAGTAACAACGGTGTACAGTATGCGCAGATACAGGGTGTGAGAGGTGCAGGTATATGGGATTTAGGTTGGGGCTGGAACACACCTACTACCGATCTGGAAGCGGCCTATGAAGCCAATGATCCACGTAAGAACAGGACCATTATGTACACAAGTACCACCACTACCACATATCAGACTTTGTATGGTGAAAACCTGCCAACCGGTTTGCCTAATCCGCGATACAATAACAAAGTGTATACCAACCCGGCTACACGTGCTTCTATTGGTAACCGCTTTGGTTACTGGATGAATGTGCGTGTATTGCGTTATGCTGATGTGGTGTTGATGTATGCAGAAGCAGCCAATGAGGTTGGAGGTACAGCCAATATTACTGCTGCAAGAAATGCGCTGAACTCAGTAAGAGCAAGAGCCCGTGCGGGTAACAATACGATCTTACCAGATGTAACAGCAACCGATCAGGCACTCTTACGTGATGCAATCCGCAAAGAACGTCGTGTAGAACTGGCCATGGAACATGATCGTTTCTTCGACCTGGTACGATGGGGTGTGGCACAAACCGTATTAAATGCACACGGTAAAACAGCATTCAGTAATGCAAGAGATGTGCTGTTACCCATTCCGCAACAACAGATCGATTTAAGTGCGGGTGTACTCACACAGAATCCTGGTTATTGATTACTGAATCATTAAAAAAATTACATCATGTTATTGTCAACATCATATAAAATCAGCAGAACACTGGTGATAGCGTCTATCGCACTCGCAGCTGTTTCCTGTAAAAAAGATGGTAATCCCAACAACCTGCCTGCTGTAAGCACGGCCACTTATGAGGGTACCATCGATGGGTATAAAAGTTCCGATGAAGTATATCCCGATAACCTTATCGCATACTGGAGCTTTGATGATACCAAAAATGAACTGAAAAGTGCAACGGCACCCACTGCATCAGCCAACGATACTTATGTAACCGGCGGTGTTCGGGGAAAAGCGTTGAACCTGGCAGCAGGATACCTGTATTACGCTACACAGTTTCAGGCTTTTAAAACTGCAGCACTGAAAAGTTTTACCATCAGTACCTGGGTTAAAATTCTGAACAATGGATCTAAAAGAACCATGTTGTTTCAACTGGCACGTCCGGGTATCTTCAATGGTAATATCAATTTTGCATTGAATACCAATTCATTCCCTGCTACCAATACCACTACGTTGCGCATACAACCTACATTCATGACAGTAGGGGGTGGAACACAGGATAACCTGAACAATAATTTATCTCCTACCATTGGTATGGATAAATGGACCCACATTCTGTTGACTTATGAAACCAATACCGGTGTATTCGACATCTGGGCCGATGGTATAAAAGTGGGCGGTTTTCCGAACAGGGGTGTGGGTAATAACCTGTTTAATGCTTATGAACCCAGTGAGTTGATCTTTGGCTCGAACTACAACGGCATCCCCGGAAAAACTGTGAGCACAGATGTTTCATTTGCACCTATGACCGGACAGATTGATGAAGTAAGAATTTATAACCGTGCATTACCCGATGCACAGATAAAATCGCTGTTCAACTTAGGTAAGGCGAATAAGTAAGCTGATATAAAGAATTGGGCAGGTTGTAACCAGTGTTACGATCTGCCCATATTTTATTGCCTCACAAAAATCCAATTTATGCGTTTAAACAATCGCAATCTTGTATCCTTGTCACTTGTGACTTGTATGCTCCTTTTTTTTGTATCCTGTAAACCATCGGCGCAACAAAAAGTTTCTGCAGGTAGCGGCACAGTAGCTTTTGCATCTGCCGAGGAGGAAAAAATATTTACGGAAGTAGAACGCGCCACATTTCAGTATTTCTGGGACGGTGCAGAACCCAACAGCGGATTGGCCCGTGAGCGTTACCATAACGATAATGTGTATCCTCAAAATGATAAACATATTGTAACCAGTGGCGGCGGTGGTTTTGGGGTGATGGCTATTCTGGTAGGAATAGAAAGAAAATTTATTACCAGAGAGGAAGGAAGACAAAGACTGGAAAAAATTGTAGGCTTCCTCGAAAAAGCCGATCGCTTTCATGGCGTATGGCCACATTGGTGGAACGGTGAAACAGGTAAGGTACAGCCATTTAGTCGTTACGATGATGGTGGCGATCTTGTTGAAAGTTCATTTATGATACAGGGACTTTTATGTGTGCGTCAGTATTTTCAGCAGGGTACAACAGATGAGAAAGCACTCGCAGCAAGAATAGACAAACTCTGGAAAGAAGTAGATTTTAACTGGTACAGAAATGAGAAAAATGTACTGTACTGGCACTGGAGCCCTAATCATGCATGGAGAATGAATTTTCCGGTGAGGGGTTACAATGAATGTCTGATCATGTACATACTCGCGGCTTCATCACCTACACATGGAGTACCTGCAGAAGTATACCATGAAGGATGGGCGCAGAATGGAGCCATTAATCAGAATCCTTCCGGTTATGGCGATATCAAACTACAAATGCACCACCAGGGCGATGCTACAGAGTCTGGCCCATTGTTTTGGGCGCATTACTCATACCTGGGACTTGATCCCCGTGGACTGAAAGACAAATATGCTGATTATGGAAAAGAGAATACCAATCATGCATTAATTCATTATCGCTGGTGTGTAGATAACCCTAAAAAATTCAAAGGATATGGACCTGATAGCTGGGGGCTTACATCCAGTTACTCCATAAAAGGATATGCAGGTCATGCACCGGGTATGAAAAGAGATATCGGTGTGATTTCACCCACGGCGGCATTGTCATCATTTCCCTATACACCCAAAGAATCAATGGCTGCCATGAAAAACTGGTACCTCAATAAAAAAGACAAGCTATGGGGACCTTTTGGTTTTTACGATGCATTCAGTGAAACCGAAAACTGGTACCTGCCACGTTATCTCGCCATTGACCAGGGACCGATTGTAGTGATGATGGAAAACTATCGCAGTGGTTTATTATGGAAACTATTCATGAGTTGCCCCGAAATACAGACCGGTTTGAAAAAATTGGGTTTTGAAAGTCCATACCTGAAATAAACAGTTATCATGCAAAAGATCAGTTTAGTTATTCTGTTTTTATTATTGACCAATGTATTGGTGAAGGCCCAGGATTTGAGCCTGTTCGAAAAACAGTGGATCATGCAAAGTGGCGATACCATGCCTTTCCGGGTGTTGTTGCCGGAGAACTATGATCCTGCAAAAAAATATCCGCTTGTATTATTCCTGCATGGGAGAGGAGAGAGTGGAACCGATAATGAAAAGCAACTGACACATGGTGCCAGAATGTTTTTACAGGATAGTATCCGTAAAAATTATCCGGCCATTGTGGTTTTTCCGCAATGTGCTGCTAACAGTTACTGGAGTAATGTTCAGGCGGTAACAACAGGCAGTAAAACAGGAAAACGAACTTTTTATTTTGTACCGGTAGGAGAACCATCGCAATCGATGAAAATGTTGCAGGGACTGGTAGGTAATTTACTCGAACGCTATCCTGTTAAAATGGACCAGGTGTATATCATGGGTTTATCAATGGGTGGCATGGGCACATTTGAACTGGTGCGGAGAATGCCCGGTTTGTTTGCAGCGGCCATTCCTATTTGTGGAGGCGCGCATCCGGCAACTGCTCCTCAATTGGTAAAAACCAAGTGGTGGATATTTCATGGTGGGAAGGATGATGTAGTGCTACCGGTTTATTCAGAACAGATGTATGCTGCTTTGCAAAAGGCAAAGGCTAATGTTCAATTCAAATTATTCCCCAATGCCAACCACAATAGCTGGGACCCCACATTTGCAGAGCCGGGGTTATTAAAGTGGTTGTTCTCACAGAAAAAGAAATAGAGGGAAGTCCGGTGTCCGGAAGTCGGAAAGTCCGGAAGAGTTGTAATAGGTTAGGAATTGGCTATAGCGTATGTAGATAGAAAAATGAAGTAATAGGCAGGGCGTTAGTTATTAAGCAGAAAGGCCATCCGGTATTCGGGTGGCTTTTTCATTCTCTACCTCTGCGTAAACGCTGTTTCCTCTCGTTCTCTGCGGTGAGCTTACTCGAATGTTCACCGCAGGGAACATGGGGGCGCTGGGGTTAGCCGCAGTTTTTAAGATAGTGTCTAAAATTTAGATAAACGTGTTCTTAGTTTAAATAAATCTGATGTTTGAATAACAGATCGGAACTTTTTATCTTTTAATCCCTGATATAAAACCTTATCGCCTGTCCATAAACTAGCCTTTAAATACCTTGTAAGCGCTATAAAGTCAGTATCGTCTATGTCAATATCATCAGCTATTTGCTCTGCTTTAAGCCAGTCCTTTTCTGGTATGAGTTATTCATTTATGAATGTAATCTGATGCAACATTCTTTCATAACTGATTTCGAGAGCCGCGTCTGATAATTTTGAAATCTTTTTAAGTTTGTTCCAGTGTTTTCGAATTTCATGACGCATGTATTGATTACTGTAAAACTCAAAAACAGTATCTGAATTAAAAATAAGATCTCCAATGGTTCCATTGGAATTAAGCAGACATGAGAAAATGATATTCGTATCAACGACTATTTTCCTCACTTAATAAATCGCTTTTTGTTCTTTTTCCACCAACCTTTTTTTACATCATCTGAAAGTTGATCAACTTGATCTTGTGTTGCTTTGGAAGCAGACACCGCTTCTTTATAAGTAAGATAATCGATAAGACGCTGTAATCCGGTAGCTTCAACCGAAGCCGGTAAACGAATAATAACTTCACTTGACGTTCTTTCTATCAACATATACTATATTATTATGTATAAAATTACAATTTTCCAATGAAATGGAAGAGTGCATATTTTCGTAATGTCTCTGCGTAAACGCTGTTTCCTCTCGTTCTCTGCGGTGGGGTTCCTGACGTCACCCTGACGAAGGAAGGGACCGCAGAGAACGAGAGAACGCAGAGGTGAACCGCAGGAAAAAAAAAGCCATCCGTTTGAGGCGGATGGCTTTTTGCTATAAAAAGGTTGATTAATTAGAATCTTTCTAATTTAGAAAAGAAAAAATCTCCTTCAATCGCTGCATTTTCATCACTATCACTACCATGTACTGCATTTTCACCTACTGATGCTGCAAATTGTTTGCGGATGGTTCCTTCTTCTGCCTGAGCAGGATTGGTAGCACCAATCAGCTTACGGAAATCGGCTACTGCATTTTCTTTCTCGAGGATGGCCGCTACAATCGGACCACTGCTCATAAATTCAACCAGCTCACCAAAGAAAGGGCGCTCACGGTGAATATCATAGAATAAACCTGCCTGCTCGGGCGTGAGACGGGTCCATTTCATTGCTTTTACACTAAATCCGGCTTTGATGATCTGATCCAGGATGGCTCCGGTATATCCTTTAGCGGTAGCATCCGGTTTAATCATGGTAAATGTTCTGTTGCTCATAATATACTTGCTTTATCTATTTCGGCCGCAAAAGTACGAGAAAGCAAGCCTTTTTCTGGACATATTCGCAGGAAATTTGTTAAATGGGGCTAAATTGATTTGCCGAAACAGTCCGGAAACCGCAATTTTGCCGCCAAGCTATGCAGTCGATCGATTTATTTTCCCCTTCCCTGAGCAAGCCTTTCAAAGCAGTAATCACCATGCACCAGAAGCCTGATGGCGATGCCATGGGTTCTGCGCTCGGTTTATACCATTTCCTGAAAGCCCTGGGACATGAGGCAACCGTTATTTCGCCTACCAACTGGGCCTCATTCCTGAACTGGATGCCCGGAGTTGATAAAGTAGTAGATTTTGAACAGCAACCCCATGCTTCGTCCGACCTCGTAAATGCCGCAGAAGTGATATTCTGTCTCGATTTTAATGTGCTTCACCGTACCAAACACATGGAGCAGGTATTAACGAAAGCCGATTGTACCAAGGTATTGATCGACCATCACCAGCAGCCTCAGAAAGAAGCATTTAATTATGGAGCAAGTGATACTTCTAAAAGTTCCACCTGCGAAATGGTGTACGATTTTATCATGGCATCGGGTTATGCAGATATGCTCAATGTAGACATGGCGGAGTGTTTATATACCGGTTTAATGACCGATACCGGCTCTTTCCGTTTCCCGGCCACCAAAGCCTCTGTTCATAGAATGGCGGCACACCTGAAAGACCTGGGATTGAACCATACCAAAGTACACGATTATATTTACGACAGTTTTCTGGAAAACAGGTTACGATTTATTGGTCATGCCCTGCTCAACAGAATGGAAGTATTATATGAATACAATACCAGCCTGATGTATATTACAAAAGCTGATCTCCAGAAGTTTGATATCAAAACCGGAGATACGGAAGGATTGGTAAATTACCTGCTCACTATTCAGGGTATAAAACTGGGTGCCATTGTAATAGACAGGGATGAGGAAAGAAAATGGAGTTTCAGAAGCAAGGGCGATTTTGATGTGAATACCTTTGCCCGTGAACATTTTGAAGGAGGTGGGCATAAAAACGCAGCAGGAGGAAGAAGCAGCGATAACCTTGAAACAACCGTCAAACGATTTAAAGAAATTATCAAAAACTATCACAATCAACTACAATAAAACAATGATGAGAACAACCACCTCGCTGTTACTGGCGATCGTATTGCTTGCAAGCTGTAACCAATATGAAAAAGCACCTTCCGGTATGACTTACAAGATCAGCGGGACGAGCAAAGAAAAACTGAAACATGGTCAGTTTGTAAAAATGCATATTGAGTACAAACTCAAATCAAAAGATACTGTACTGCAGTCATCTTTCGATAATATACCCGTTTATTTCCCTGTTGATACTGCCCGTCTGGGTAAACATACATTTACAGAGATCATTACACTTTGTGGTGCAGGTGATAAGGTAGATTTCGTATTGTCGATCGATACCCTGAAAAGTATGCAGGTGATGGATTACAACGACATGTTTAAAAAAGGCGACCTGATCAATGGCCGTTTTGAAATCCTGAAAGTATTTAACTCACAGGATGAGGTAAAAGTTGATTACGAAAAAGAGATCGCTGTTGAAAAACAAAAAGAAATCAACGCCGTAAAAGAATACGCCAAGAAAAAGAACCTGACTGTACAGTCAACAGCATCTGGTTTACAGGTAGAAGTTCAGAATGCGGGCACTGGTCAGAAAGCCGATTCAGGCTGGGCGGCTGTGGTACGTTATAAAGGCTATTTCATCGGCAAAACCAATGATGGTAAAGTATTTGAAACCAATATGGACCCCAATGCACAGCCTATTAATGTTGAAGTAGGAACAGGTGCAGTAATGCCTGGTTGGGATGAAGGTCTGCGTTTATTTGGTAAAGGTGGAAAAGGCCGTTTGATTATACCTGCGATGCTGGCCTATGGCATCCAGGGTTCAGCGCCGGTTATTCCTCCATTCTCAAACCTTGCGTTTGATATTGAAGTAGTAGACGTGGTAAAAGCGGCACCTAAACCTGCTACTCCTGAAATGCAGATGCCACAGCAAATGCCCCGTCAGTAAAAATAATGGTACATTTTGTACAGAGAGCGTCCCGATTTATATTGGGACGCTTTTTTTATGGCATCAGGTAACGGGTAAGTCGAATGGCTTCCATGGCTTCTTTTACATCGTGTACCCTTACAATATGTGCGCCGCCCAGGAGAGCAGCGGTATGTAATACGGTTGTGCCATTTAGTGCTTCCTGTGCAGTAATACCCAGTGTTTTATAAATAGTGGACTTTCTTGAAACCCCGATAAGTAGAGGTTTACCCAATGCTACAAAACTGGAAGTGGAGCGGATCAGTTGAAAATTCTGTTCCGCTGTTTTACTAAAACCAAAACCGGGATCCAGTATCATATCAGTAATGCCTGCAGCCCGGCATGCTTTCATCCTTTGAATAAAATAATCCATCACCTCAATCACCACGTCAGTATACACCGGCACTTTATGCATGGTTGCCGCATTGCCCTCAACATGCATGCATACATAGGGCATTTTTAACTGTGCCACTGTGTCAAGCATTTGTGGATCGAAATGTCCGCCACTGATATCATTAATGATCGATACACCCATATTTGCAGCAGCTTTGGCAACTTCGCTGTAATAAGTGTCTACCGAAAGAAAAGTATCCGGAAATTTTTTGGCAATGGCTTCAATGATATTGCCCAGACGCCTTATTTCTTCTTCAGGCCCCACTATTTCGCTACCCGGTCTGGTGCTTTGCGCACCAATATCTAGGATAACCGCCCCTTCACTGATCATTTTTTCGGCCTGTGTTAAAGCCGCATCAACATGGTTTATCCTGCTGTTTTCATAAAATGAATCAGGTGTGGTATTTATGATGCCCATTACGATGGGCTGGTCAATTGTGAGTAATCTTCCTTTGCAGTTCAGTGTAAACATTGCGGGTTTCATTTATATTGCATCCACAGATCAAAGATATTGTCAAAGCCCTTAACGGTTTCGGAAAAATGAGTACAACGAATCAGCAATATGATGCAGCCATTGGAAGTTGCAGGGATATATTCATCAAAAAGACAAAAGACTATGGAACGGCCTGGCGCGTGCTCAGGACCATTTCGGTAGTTGACCAGATATTTATCAAAGCCCTCCGCATACGCACCATACAAGACCTGAAAACGCAGAAAGTAGGGGATGATATTCCTTCAGAATTCAAAGGCATCATCAATTATGCCGTTATCGGGCTGATACAACTCAAGCTGGGTAACCCACAGGTAGAAGAAATGCCGGTAGAAAAAGTAGATGAATTATATCATCATTATGTGGCATTTGCCAAAAACACTATGCTCGATAAAAACCACGACTATGGTGAAGCATGGCGTGAAATGAGCCAGGAAAGTTTTGCCGACCTTATACTGGTGAAATTATTACGCATACGCCAGATACTGGAAAACGATGGTAAAACCCTGATCAGTGAAGGGATTGATGCCAACTATGTAGACATTATTAATTATGCAGTTTTTGCATTGATCTTAATAGAAGAAGGAAAACATTGATTTATGAGGACAATCATCACACTTATCCGTTGGTTTGTAGGTCTGTTGTTTATTTTCTCAGGACTCATTAAAGCCAATGATCCTTTAGGACTCAGCTATAAAATGCAGGAGTTCTTTGAAGTATGGGGCTGGCATTTCCTGAATGATTATACACTCTTGTTTTCACTGGTGATGAATGTACTGGAAGTAGTGGCAGGTGTGGCTGTTATTGTTGGATGGCGTAAACGAAGTGTAAGCTGGATGTTATTGTTGCTGATTGTCTTCTTTACTTTTCTTACTGCCTATGCATTATTCTCGGGTAAAATTAAAACCTGTGGCTGTTTTGGTGATTGTCTTCCTTTAACCCCTGCCATGTCGTTCGGGAAAGATATTCTTCTTTTGTTCCTCATCCTCATTTTACTCTTTACCAACCGTAAAGTGCCATCAATGATGAGCGAATCGGGTGCAGTGATATATGTAATACTGAGCTTGTTTGCAACAGCAGGTTTACAATGGTATGTTCTCAAATACCTGCCACTGGTAGATTGCTTACCATATAAAAAAGGGAATGATATTACCGAACAAATGAAAACACCAGCTGGGGCCATTCCAGATAGTTTCGCCATCGTGTTCCAGTATAAAAAAAACGGGAAAGATATTTTCTTCGACCAGTCATCATTCCCTGCCGATTTTGATTCTACTTATGAATATATAGACAGGAAAGACAAACTGGTTAAAAAGGGCAACGGACTTGCTGCAAAAATTGTTGACTTCACTTTACAAAACATCTCTGGTGCCGATACTACGGCTGCTGTTTTCAACAATACAAATCCATATGTACTGGTATTTGCAAAAGATATGAGTAATGCAACAGACTGGTCAGCGCAACTGGCAACACTGAAAGAAAAATGGGCTGCTAAAAATATTGCCGTAGCCATTGTTACTGCCGATACAGAAAAAGCGGTGACCTTGTTTCCCGGAACAACCATCATTCGCTGCGATGCTACCGTTATAAAAACGGCTGCACGTGTAAATCCGACTTTCTTTCTGATGCAGGGTGCACGTGTAACCAATAAATTATCGCTGGCTAATGCAGATGCTTTAATTCCTTAAGAAAAACAGATGCTACAATACCTCACCAAAAAACTCCTGTATGGGTTGCTTGTACTGGCAGGGGTAGTGGTGATTGTATTTTTTCTGTTCCAGGGATTTGGTGATCCTGCGCGACTTGTATTAGGACAAACCGGCGACAGTGCTACCATCCAGAATATAAGAAAGGAGCTGGCGCTGGATCAGCCAAAGTGGAAACAGTTTTTGTATTACCTGAATGATGTTTCTCCACTCAGTATTCACGCAAAAGAAGAAATTGAAAGAAAGGAACTCAAAGGTGTTTTTATAGGGGGCGATACCAAATTTGCCATCAAAGTACCTTATCTGCGCCGGTCTTATCAAACCAAAAAAGAAGTAGCTGCTGTATTAGCCGAAGCCCTGCCGGGAACACTGGTACTGGCACTGGCAGCCATGTTATTTGCTACAGTTATTGGTATAACACTTGGTGTAATAGCTGCAATAAAAAAAGATACCTGGATGGATACCGGCTCTGTATTTGCCAGCGTACTCGGTATTTCAGCACCCTCTTTTTTTATGGGTATTGTACTGGCTTATTTATTTGGTTTTGTACTGAGTCATTATACAGGTCTGGAAATGACAGGTAGTTTATATGATATTGATCCATTCAAAGGCAGGTCTTTGCAATTAAAGAACCTGATACTCCCGGCCATTACACTTGGTATACGTCCACTCGCCATTATTACACAGTTAACAAGAACTGCGATGCTTGATGTGTTGAACCAGGACTATATACGCACTGCCAGAGCAAAGGGACTGAGTAAAAGAACCATTGTGGTGAAACATGCATTGCGTAATGCATTAAATCCTGTTGTCACAGCAATCACCGGATGGTTTGCAGAATTATTGGCGGGTGCTTTTTTTGTGGAATATATTTTTGGCTGGAAGGGAATCGGAAAAATAACCGTAGATGCCCTCGAAAAACTCGATTTCCCCGTAGTGATGGGTAGTGTACTCATTACCGCCACTTTTTTCATCTTCGTTAATATGATAGCCGATCTTCTCTATGGCGTAGTTGATCCGAGAATACGGAAACGTGAAACGTGAAAAGTGAGACGTGAAAGGTGAAAAAAGCAGATAGCACAATAACCAAAAGAACAGGCGAGTTTTCCTTACTGACTACTGACTACTGACTACTGACTACTGTATCACCACTTCACTAATCACTTTCTCTCCAAACGCCTCATTCACCCTTTCAATAATCTGGGTTTTCTGGTAGAGTAGTTCATTCTTTAAAGGGCCAACGCTGGTGGTGATGAATAATTTCTGGTTAATGATCTGTATTTTATCTGTATAACGCGCAATGGTTTTTCCCATCAGTTGTTCCCATATCTCTTCAATCTGAACCGCACGAATACCGTTCTTTAAATGACTCTTGTGCAAAAAGCCCCTGATAGCGTCGCCGATATGGAATTCAGACATGCGTCAAAAGTACAAAAAAGGTAAGACTTGCTTACAGAGAGTTGTTTCAGCATCTCAGTTTTTAAATAATCATGTATATGCCGAAGTCTTTTTTACCACAGAGTTACACGGAGTATGGCACGGAGTTACACTGAGGGTTGTTTAGTAGCTGGATGGATATTAGAACGCCTATGGCACATCGGTTGTACCGTAGGGACTTGTTATAGATTTGTTGAAAAAGTAAAATGCAACAAAGTATAATTACCAGCCAGATATTAAAAGCGGCTTATTTAGTACATAGTAACCTTGGACCGGGCTTACTTGAATCTGCCTATGAAGCCTGCTTATATTACGAGTTACTCACAACAGGATTTATTGTAGAAAGGCAAGTGCCAATGCCCCTTATATACAAAGAGGTAAAACTTGAAACAGGTTATCGGATAGACATTCTTGTAGAAAGATCTATAGTTATTGAAGTGAAAGCGGTGGAAACTTTTACAGACGTTCATATTGCTCAAATGATTACCTATTTAAAACTCAGTAATTGTAAAGTTGGCTTGTTGATTAACTTTCATGTCAACTCACTAAAGAACGGCATCAAACGAGTTGTTTATTAATCCTCCGTGAAACTCTGTGTCATACTCCGTGTAACTCTGTGGTTTCTTACAATTCAAAACGACAGCTTATTTAAAATTAATGATTCAATTGAATCATCTGAAAAGCCGTTCCAATAGCATCTAACTGCTGCTTCAATCTCTCCGGATGTGTGTCTGTAATAAATACCTGGCCATCACTTTCTGCGCAAACCCAATGCAGCAACTGCAACATCCTTGCATCATCTAATTTTTCAAATACATCATCGAGTAAAAGGATGGGTGTAAACCCTTTCTTTTCTTTTAAAACCTGCCATTCGGCGAGTTTGAGTGCGAAGAGTAAACTTTTTCTTTGCCCCTGTGAAGCTTCTGTTTTAAATAATTGGTCACCCATTTGCAGTATAATATCATCGCGGTGAATACCTGAACTGGTTCTTTGCAGGGCAAAATCTTTTAACCGGTTTTGTTGCAAGAGGGTAGGGAAATCTGTTTGTAATAAAGGGCTTTGATACGATAAATAAATGCCATCATTACTACGGGCAATACGTTCATAAATACTGAAAGCCAGTGGCAGAAAATTTTGCAGGAAACTTTTACGGGTATTAAAAATGATAGTGCCCGTTGTACTTAATTGTTCGTTCAGAATATTGAGCAGCGTTTCATCCATCATTCCACTGTCAGCCGCCTGTTTCAGCAGGCTGTTTCTTTGCTGGAGGATTTTATTGTAATCGATCAGTTGTTGCAGGTAATGTGGATCGATCTGCGACAAAACCGTATCCAGGAATTTTCTTCTTTCTTCTCCGGGGCCGCTGATCAGCGCCACATCATCAGGGGCAATCATTACCACAGGAAATTTTCCAATATGGTCTGAGAATTTCTTATAAAGCTCCCCATCGAGTTGTAATTCTTTTTTTCCTGTTTCCCGAACAATCAGTGTTACACTCTTATCTTCCTCATTAATATGGTAATGTCCCTGTAAACGCATACCCAAACTGCCGTGATGAACGCTTTGGGCATCTGTACGGGCAAAATAGCTCTTGGAGAAACTCAGGTAATAAATGGCATCCAGTAAATTGGTTTTACCTACACCATTGGAGCCGCAGATGCCCACAATTCTTTCTCCAAAGTCAACATGCTGACTTTCATAATTGCGGAACTGTACCATAGATAACTGCCGAAGACGGAACATAGACGGCAAATTAACGCACCTGTTTCGGAATAATTCACGTGTGGTATCAATGAAAGCGATTATTTTTAATAAAAAATTGGCTTGAAGACGATATTATCTGGTCAGCAACTGGCATTAACGGTAAAAAGACTGGCCCATCAGATACTGGAAAACAATGCATCGCTGCAAGACACCGTGGTTATTGGCCTGCAACCCCGCGGTATTTTTCTGAGCGATCGTATTGTAACTGAATTACAATCACTGGTACCGGGTGGTAAAGTAGTATATGGCAAGCTGGACATCACTTTCTACCGTGATGATGTGCGTAAGAGCCTGCATATTGCTAATAGTACCGATATTCCTTTCAGTCTGGAGAACCAGCATGTGATACTGATTGATGATGTATTGTATACCGGCAGAACCATACGCGCGGCACTCGATGCTTTACTGGCATTTGGCCGCCCTTCCAAAGTATCGCTCTGCGTACTTATTGACCGCCGTTTCAGCCGCGAACTACCTATACAGCCCGATTTCACCGGCAAAACCATCGATACCATCATCTCCCAAAAAGTAAAAGTTTGCTGGAAGGAAAGGGACGAAGTGGATGAAGTGGTGTTGATTTAGGATTCAACAGACAAGAGTCAAGGATCAAGAGATAGGGAAATCGAATCTTGAATCTTAATTCTTGTTCCTCCGTCGCCTGTTTTTAGCCTTTCTTCTATTAAAATTACGGGGTCTCGCAGGTATTTATCTATGTATTTTTTATGGGAAACGATGTCTCTTTCTTTTAGTTTCGGAACATGTCAGAAGAACTGCAAAAACGCTTTTATCAGTTTGCTATGGATGTGCGCAATCTATGTGCCATAGCAGGCAAAGAATGGATCAATCACGAATATGTAAAACAACTATTACGATCATCTGCATCAATTGGGGCCAATTATATCGAGGCGTCTGATCCCTTGGGCAAAGCGGATGAAAATATGAAACTTAAAATAGCACGAAGGGAAGCAAAAGAGTCTGTTTTTTGGCTAAAATTACTTTTGATCCCAGCAGATGATCATTTAATTTCAGAACGAAACCGTCTGATAAACCAATCCATTCAACTGACTAAAATACTGTCTGCCATTCTGCTCAAACGAAGCTAATCCCTCAACTTTTTTCTTGATTCTTGTTCCTTGCCCCTTGTTCCTTCATTTCTTGTTTCTTTTTTTCCTAACTTTGATTTTTAATGAAACTCTCTACCAAACATCTCCTTGGTATTAAAGATCTCACCCGAGATGATATTCAGTTAATTCTTACTACAGCCGAACAGTTCAAGGAAGTTTTACAAAGACCGGTTAAAAAAGTGCCATCGCTGCGCGATATCACCATTGTGAACCTGTTTTATGAAAATTCAACCCGTACCCGGATGTCATTTGAGCTGGCAGAACGGCGTTTGTCGGCCGATGTATTGAATTTTGCTGCCACCACATCTTCGGCCGCTAAAGGTGAGACCCTGCTCGATACCGTTAATAATATCCTCAGTATGAAAGTGGATATGGTGGTTATGCGTCACAGTGCTTCCGGCGCACCGCATTTCCTCGCCAAACATATTCCTGCAGCCATTGTAAATGCAGGTGATGGTATCAATGAGCACCCCACACAGGCTTTGCTTGACGCTTTTTCAATGAAAGAGAAACTGGGTAAGCTGGAGGGGCTGAAAGTAGCCATCATCGGCGATATCATGCACAGCCGTGTGGCACTCAGCAATATGTACCTGCTCCGTAAAATGGGAGCGGAAGTTACTATTGCAGGTCCGCCCACACTTATTCCCAAGTATATTGAAGAAGCGCTGGATGTACGTGTGGAGTATAACCTCAAGAAAGCCCTGCAATGGTGTGATGTGGCCAACGTACTGCGGATACAGTTGGAAAGACAGAACCAGCCTCTATTTTCCTCTCTTCGTGAATATAACCTGGCTTACGGCATTAACAGACGTTTACTCGAAAGCCTGGGTAAAGAAATAGTAATCATGCACCCCGGACCGATTAACCGAGGCGTAGAACTTGACAGCGATGTAGCCGACGGGCCATTCTCCATTGTACTTAACCAGGTAGAAAATGGGGTAGCGGTGCGGATGGCGGTGTTGTACCTGCTTGCAGGAGAATAAAACAGAGAAATATGGAAAAAGAAATAAGGAATCAGGAAGTATGATATACACTTTCTCATTACTTATTCCTTATTTCCTATTTCTTATTTTTTTGCTTTCTCTGTTTTCTTCCCTTTCTTCGTGGTTATAAACCATTACCATGCGTATCTGTTTATTCCCTGGCACATTCGATCCCGTTACCTTGGGGCATACCGATATTATTAATCGGGCACTGCCATTGTTCGACCAGATTTATGTGGGTATTGGAATCAATTCGGCCAAATCGCCGATGTTTAGTCCGGAACAGCGGATGGAATGGTTCAAAGAAATTTATAAAGATGAACCCAAGGTAAAAAGTGTGGTCTACGAGGGATTAACGATTCATTACTGTAAAGAAATAGGGGCGCAGTTTATACTTCGCGGTATTCGCTATGTGAGCGATTTTGAGTATGAAAAAACCATTGCCGATGCCAATCGTACACTGGATAAAAATATAGAAACCATTTTTCTCACCGGTGAACCAAAATATACATCGGTGGCGTCTACCATTGTTCGTGATATCATAAAAAATGGCGGAGATGCTTCTCCTTTTTTACCGGAAGCCGTAATACGTTCCATCAAAAAATAATGACTCACCATGTCGATCTGGTTTCATAAAGCATTAACGATTGCTGATATACAGCCATTGGGTAAAAATACCATGGGTGAGCACCTGGGTATGATTTTTACAGAACTGGGTGATGATTACCTGAAAGCCACCATGCCCGTAGATCACCGCACCAAACAACCTTATGGATTATTACACGGTGGTGCTTCTGTTGCACTGGCTGAAACACTTGGCAGTGTAGGTGCAGCCTTGACGGTTGACCCTGAAAAAATGATTTGTGTTGGACAGGAAATCAATGCCAACCACCTGCGTAGTGTAAGAGAAGGACTGGTAACAGGCATCGCCAAACCCGTACATATAGGTGCCAGCTCACAGGTGTGGGAGATTAAAATTTATGATGAGAGGGAGAGGTTGGTTTGTATTAGCAGGCTTACCGTTGCAGTGCTAAAAAACAGAAGAATAACGAACAGAGAAACAGAGGAATGAGAAAATAGGGATGATTAACTTTCTCTGTTCCTTATTCCTCTGTTTCTCTGTTCTTCTGTTTTCTCACCCCAACTCCTCTATGCATTTCTTCAACTCCGTCAAATAATTTCCATAGAGTTTTTTCAGGTACCATTTGGTGAAATAATACAGTGTTACGGCCAGTACAATCATATAAACACCCAGAAAAGTAAGTACCTGCCATCTTGCAGAGAAATAGTGCAACACAAACTTATCTACTTCAGGAACAGAAATGGGTTCCATACTTGATAAGATGAGTGAGAATACAAAACAAACAGGCAGCATGGCCATGGTAAACTGGAAATACCTTTTTACAAATTCCTCCAACAGACTTACGGCGCTTTGCAGGTTGGCTTTTACAGGCTGATGAGAGCTGGTAAGTTTTTGTGTTCTTTTATACAGGTAATATAAAATAAAAGTGAAAAGAAACATCAGTACGGCAAATACGCCAAAGTATAAACGAATAGACCAGTAGTCTGAAACAAAACATACATACAGCATGGCAATAGAAAACAGCACACAAAGCACCATTTCAACAACAAGGCTGCGTTTCAGTTTGCCAATGACAGAACTGGTTTTCTTTTTCAGTAGGGCTGCAATATCTGCATCAGTCCGGCTGGCATGATCTGTTGCCAGCTTTTGGTTGAGTTGATATTTTAGTTCATCGAGTTCCATAACACTTCATTTACGCGGGGGTCATATATTTTTGTGTCGATTCTTTCAGCTTTGTTTTGATGCGGTTCATTTTTACTGCCACATTATTGGCGGTAATACCCATCATGTCTCCAATATCATTATAGTTATAATCTTCCAGGTATAGCATTACAATGGCTTTGTCGATTTTGGAGAGATCGCCAATAGCTGTATACATGGCTTTTACCTGTTCTTCAATCGGATCATATGTTTCACTGGTTCCGAAATCAGGTACAGACTCAGTAGAATAGATATCAGGTTTTCTTTTCTCTTTCCTGAAAAAAGTAATGGCTGTATTCAGGGCAACACGATAGAGCCAGGTAGAGAATTTGGCATCGCCCCTAAAACCGGCATAAGCTTTCCAGGCCTGCAGGGTTATTTCCTGGAACAGGTCTTCACGATCCGCATGTGCATCCATATACAGGTTGCACACTTTATGGATAATGCGCTGGTGCTCGTTCAGTAATGCTATGAATTCCTTTTCAGCAGGCATCTGGCTAAATTAGTACAATACAGGTGTGAGTGTATAACCTTCTTTTTTTAACAAGGCAATTACACCCTGTTTACCACCCAGGTGTCCGGCACCTACTGCAAAAAAGCTGGGTTTATCCATAACCGCATTTTTAATAACCGGAATCCATTTTTTATTTCGTACAACCAGCATGGCTGTTTCAAAATCATTTGTTCCACCATTATCCATGATAAAACGATAAATTTTTTCGGCATTATTCTGCTTATATACCTGTATCATTTTTACCATCATCTGTTGTACACTATCGTACTTTAATACTGTTTGTTTAAAAGCCAGTACCTGAGAGTCGAGTGGTTGTGCATTAATGGCTTTTAGCTGATCATCTATCGTTTCTAATCCCAGTATCGGTAACTGGTTATTTTTGGCAATCGTTACAAACTCGGTTTCCGGCTGAATCCTGTCGGCACATTTAATACTACTGATAGCGAGCAGGCTCATGGGCATAAAAGGACTAAACTGGTTAAAGAGTTGTAAGGGCATTCCCGTAATGCTTTTAAAACTGTCGCTCACGGCTTTATAATCCTCATCACCCAATAATTTAGCGAGACTGGTTTCCTGTAAACGCATTTTTGTCATCAGGGTCATCTGCATACCGGGGTCATCCATATCCAGCTCTCCATAAAACTGTTTGGCCGTTTTTATTTTTGCTTCCAATGCAGGCGAAATGGTAAAATCAGACTTGCACATGATATGGAAAGTGCCAAAAATGTAGGATGGTTGTTGTAAGCCTTTACCGCTGATTTTCCAGAGTAATGAACTCACGGGTGGTTTTTGTGCCTCTGAAGACCGGGGAATGAATAGGGCGACTGTACACAAACTATAGAACAGTTTTCTGAGCAACATCAATTGAGTTTTTCTGTTTGTCGCAGTTAAGGCCGAAATATTACGAAAAAAAATAGCCCCGTGTAGAAACACGGGGCGAAACCAAAACCAACTGCATGTGTGCCTTCAACAGGCACCATATGAAAACTTGTTCTTATAAAATGCTGATCTCTTTGGGAGATACTTTTACTTCTTCTTTTTTGGGCAGGTACAATTTCAGTACACCATTTTCATAACGGGCCTGAATAGCATCCGCATTGATTTTTTCATCGAGTGAAAAACTGCGCTTGAAAGAACGGAAATTAAATTCCCTGCGGATCGTTTTGTAGTCTTTCTGCTCGGTTGTTTCTTTCTTTTCGTAGCTGATGGTCAGCAGTCCATTTTCCAGGTTTACTTTAAAATCTTCCTTGTTTCTGCCCGGTGCATTCAGTTCGAGGTGATAACCTTCTGCTGTTTCATGAATGTTTACAGGAACAGTTGCATAAGCCTGGTTGGTATCCTTACCCCAGGTAGCAGGAAAACTGTTAAAGAGTTCGTCGAACAAACTGTTGAATGGAGCTGTGTTGTGTTTTACGAGTGTCATATCAGATGTTTTTATGTTTTTGAATTGAATTCGTATTAATCCGTTCAAACGGTATACCATCACCCTGACAATGCATTTTTTGCAGTTTTTCTGGCTAAATTCCATAGTTCAATACGCCATAATGACGCTTATTTGTTTTTCATACAGACATTATGTCTTTTATTTTAATAGTTAGTGTTACAACTTTTAATCCTAATTTTGTGTTCTTAATTATAAAACAAGCGAATATGTATCCAGCAGAGATTGTATTACCCATGAAAGCGGAGTTGACAGATAGTGGTTTTGAGGAGTTATTATCTGCTTCCGATGTTGATAATATGTTACAGCAGAAAGGTACCACATTAGTGGTTATTAACTCTGTATGTGGTTGTGCAGCAGGCACTTGCAGACCAGGCGTTTTAATGGCTGTTCAGAATTCCGGCAAACGTCCAGACCACCTGACCACCAGTTTTGCGGGTTTCGATGTAGAAGCCATTAATAAGGTTCGTCAGCATTTATTGCCTTATCCACCATCATCACCGGCCATTGCGCTTTTTAAAGACGGGCAGTTGGTGAGTATGGTAGAACGTCACCAGATCGAAGGCCGCCCAGCTCAGGTGATAGCACAACACCTGATTTCTGTTTTTGATGAACATTGCAATTAATTTTACTATAGTTTTGTTTAAGGATGGGTTAGTAAGTACGGCTCCACTTTGGTGGAGCCTTTTTTGTTCTCCGGGAACCAGAAAACAGTTTCATAATTTCTGACTATCATTGCATCTGTCTTAATAATTGAATGACATTTAGACGAGCTTTTTATGTATCCTAATTTGTATTACGCTTTCAAAGACATTTTCGGGGTTGAACTGGAAGGATTAAAACTGGTAAACAGTTTTGGTTTTTTTGTAGCCCTTTCTTTTATTCTTTCCGCATGGATACTGACACTGGAATTAAAGCGGAAGCAAAACCTCGGACAGTTTACTTTTACTGAAGAAAAAATTCTGGTAGGTGCAAAAGCAAGTGTGGCAGAACTACTGATTAATTTTTTACTGGGCTTTGTATTTGGTTTCAAAATACTCGGCGCATTTGTGATTGATGCTGCCTTGAACGATCCGCAGGCATTTATCTTATCAGCCAATGGTAGCTGGCCTTTTGGCCTATTAGTGGGTTTTATATTTTCCGGTTTGAAATGGTGGGAGAAGAATAAACAGAAACTGGATAAACCCGAAGAAAGAACCATCCGTATCTGGCCGCACGACAGGGTAGGAGATATTGTATTGTATGCAGCATTGTTTGGTTTTCTCGGCGCCAAAATTTTTCATAACCTCGAAAACTGGAAAGAGTTTTCAAAGGATCCGATTGGTTCTCTGATCTCTTTTAGTGGTCTTACTTTTTATGGCGGATTAATCTGCGCCGGAGCTGCCATTATCTACTATGCGCGAAAAAGAAAAATATCAGTCATTCACCTGGCAGATGCCATGGCACCAACCATGATGTTTGCTTATGCATTCGGAAGAATCGGTTGCCAGATAAGTGGAGATGGTGACTGGGGTATACCCAACACCCATCCAAAACCATTTAGCTGGATGCCCGATTGGTTATGGGCATATAGTTATCCGCATAATGTAATTGGTGAAGGAAAACCAATCGCCGGTTGTGATGGACCTTATTGTAATGAACTGTTTCCGGCAGTGTATCCTACTCCCTTATATGAAATCATCGCCTGTTTCATACTCTTTGCAGTCTTATGGATATACCGTAAAAAGCTCAAAGTAGCCGGTCAGCTCTCTGGACTCTACCTTATATTAAACGGCTTGGAACGTTTTTTTATCGAAAAAATCCGTGTCAACACCAAATACGAAGACCTTCCCCTCCAGCCTACACAGGCTGAACTGATCTCTTTTGTCATGATTCTGTCTGGCATCTTATTGATGTTCAAGGCAAAAGACTGGTTTGGGAAACCAGGTTTCAAGATCTAAGAGACAAGTTGTAAGCTACAAGATACCAGGAACAAGGGATAGTAATATAATTGATAATCAATTAATTATATTACTATCCCTTGTTTTTTTCCCCCTTGTTTCTTGTGTCCTGATACCTGTTTTTTCTCGTTTGCCACTCATCCTTGTTTAACACCGTTCATTATAAAACTATGTACTATGCAAAACATAGTACATAGTTTCGTTCTGTAATTAGCAACAACGAGAACTAAAATATTAAACTTTTTTTATGAGAAATTTGAAAAACTTACTGGCAGCCATCGCAATGGTTTCTGTTTCGGTAGCAGCTCAGGCACAGACTGCAAAAATTAATGGTGCCGTAGCAGGCTCACAAAAACCAGTTGAAGCTGCTTCAGTGGGTATTTTACGTGCAAAAGATTCAGCCATCGTTAAAATGGCTGTAACCGACAAGACAGGTCAGTTTGAAGTAGAAAAACTGTCAGCGGGTAAATACCTCGTACTTGTACAGTCTGTGGGGTATAATAAATATTACAGCCCTGTATTCGACCTGGCCAATGGTCAGTCATATACCGTTCAGCCCATTACACTTACCAATATTTCAAAAGAACTGGAAGGGGTAGTAGTTACATCTAAAAAGCCGATGATTGAGCAGAAATTAGACAGAACCATCATTAATGTAGATGCTTCTCCTACCAATGCCGGTGCCACTGTACTGGAAGTGCTCGAAAAATCACCTGGTATTTCTGTAGATAAAGATGGTAATATCAGCCTGAAAGGAAAACAGGGAGTGGTGGTATTAATTGATGGTAAACCTACGTATCTCGGTGCACAGGACCTGGCCAATATGTTACGAAATATGTCGAGCTCAAACCTCGAAACTATTGAACTGATGACCAATCCGCCTGCACGTTTTGATGCATCTGGTAATTCAGGTGTGATCAACATCAAAACCAAGAAAACAAAAACCATGGGTTATAATGCCAGCGTTACAACCGGTTTTTCACAAGGGGTGTTACCCAAAACCAACAATAGTTTTAACCTGAATTACAGGCAGAACAAGATCAACTTTTTTGCCAATGCAAGTCATAACTACACCGAAAACTTTGGCAATATCAAGATCGACAGAAATTTCCGTAACCAGAGTACAGGTGCACTGTTAACTTCATTCAATCAGTTGGCGAAGAACGACCGTGTGTTCAACAGCTACAATTACAAAGCAGGTTTCGATTACTTCATGAATAAAAAGACAACACTCGGACTGGTTGTAAATGGCTATAACAGTGTTGGAGATGAGTATACTGATAATACAACTTATATTAAAGATCCTGCAGGCAGTGTAGTAACACGCACACAGGCAATCAACGATGTAAACCTGAAATTTAAAAATGTAGGTGTGAATGCTAACCTGCGTCATGTATTCGATAGCACAGGTAAGGAATTAACCATTGATGCAGATTATATAAACTATTCGCAGAATAATAAGCAGGTATTGAGCAATGAATTCTTCGATCAGAACGGTAATGTAAAATCGCCTGATGAAATTTTAAGAGGTATACTTCCTGCATCTATTAATATCTATAGTTTCAAAGCAGATTATTCTCAGTCAATGAAAGGGCAGGTAAAATTTGAAGCAGGATTAAAAACCAGCTATGTAAATACAGATAATGATGCGCAGTATGCTAATTGGAACGGAGCTCAGTTTGTAAACGATGCAACCCGTAGTAACCATTTTCTTTACAAAGAAAATATTAATGCAGCGTATGTAAACTTCAACAAACAGTTTACAAAAAAATGGAGTGCCCAGTTGGGTCTGCGTGCAGAGAATACCAATATTACCGGTAACCAGTTAACAACAGGAGAAGTCTTCAAACGCAACTACACACAGGTATTCCCAACAGCATATATTGGTTATACAGCGAATGATAAGAACCAGTTTGCATTGAGTTATGGCCGTCGTATCGATCGCCCCAACTACCAGGACCTGAATCCGTTCTATTATTTCCTTGATAAATACACTTACCAGGTGGGTAACCCTTATCTGCGCCCACAGTTCAGTCATAATATTGAATTAGTGCATACTTACAGAGGCGTATTAAATACCTCATTAAACTACAGCAAAACCAATGATATCCTTCAGGATGTATTAGAGCAGATAGACAGTACCAATTCTTCCTTTGTAAAGAAAAGCAATATCGCACGCAGACAAAATTTAGGAGCATCAGTGAGTCTGGGTATGCCTGTTACAAAATGGTTCAGAACAAATATTTATGTAAATGTGTTCTACAATCATTTTAAAGGAATGGTAAACAACGGAGAAATTTCTGTAGGAGCTACTTCAGTTATGACCAATATCTCTAACCAGTTTACTTTCCCTAAAGGATGGGGTGCTGAACTAAGTGGTTTCTATCGCACACAAGGAGTAGAAGGTGTATTGGTTGCAAAACCAATGGGTGGGTTGAATATTGGATTTACCAAACAGGTATTGAAGAATAAAGGAATGGTTAGACTGGTAGTAAGAGATGTACTATATACACAAATCTTTAACGGATATAGTAAGTACCAGAATGTGGATGTAACTATCCGTCAGAACAGAGACAGTCGTGTAGTAAACCTGAGTTTTACTTATCGTTTCAGCAAAGGAAAAACTGCAGCACAACGTAAAAGAGGTGGTGCCAATGAAGAACAGAATCGTGTGAATTTAGGTGGTGGAAACTAAATCAACGATCGATGAGCGGAATTGGGCAGGAGATAAAGACAAGATTTTCCATTTGACCCGAAATGATTCCGCTCATCCTATTTTGACATTTCTGTGTAGCAGTATAAAGTCAATTTAGCAACATCAACTTTGTTTTTTTCTCATGTGCATTATATAGAAGGCGGCCCCGATTTCTATCGGGGCCTATTTTTTTGGAAGAGACCGAAAGTCGGCAAGTCCGCAAGTCCGAAAGATGATTGTACAGGAACCTATTTCTTTCGGTCTTTTGGTCTTTCGGACTTTCCGACTTCCCTGCTTATCTTTACAAAAAATCATCCCATGCCTTCTTTCGACATAGCCAGTAAAGTAGACCTCCAGACCCTGGATAATGCCATCAATACCGTTAAAAAAGAGATTGCAGGTCGTTTCGATTTCCGCGACTCCCATGTGTCTGTAGAACTCAATAAAAAGGATTATATCGTGTCGCTCGAAGTAGAAAGCGATATGAAAATGAAGCAGTTGATTGATGTACTGATCGGCAGGGCCATTAAACAGGGGATTGAGGGCAGTGCTTTCGATTTCTCCAAAGATGCCTATCCGAGCGGTAAAGTGGTGAAAAAAGAGGTTTCCGTAAGAAATGGCCTAAAACAGGATGATGCCAAAAAGATCGTGAAAATGATCAAAGACAGCGGTCTTAAGGTACAGGCAGCCATTATGGATGATATCATACGCGTTACAGCCAAGAAAATCGATGATTTACAGGACGTTATAGCAAAATGTAAGACCGCAGAACTGGGTATTCCACTGCAGTTTATTAATATGAAGAGCTAAAAGATAGCAAGTCCGGAAGCCGGCAAGAACGAAATTCCGCAAGAAAAAGGCACCGATTCAACCATCTTTCGGACTTTCGGTCTTTCCGACTCCCGGACTATTAATTCTCCTTTAATTTGGCAATTCCCTGCATCCTGCTTACTTTTGCAGTCCTTAAAAATAAGCGTACGGCCAAATCCGTACCACCTAAAACAAATAATTATGAAACAAGGTATCCATCCGGAAAATTATCGTTTTGTTGTGTTCAAGGATATGAGTAATGGTCACACATTCCTGAGCCGTTCAACTGCAGCTTCAAAAGAAACCATCGTTTGGGAAGGAGATGGTAAAGAATATCCAGTAATTAAACTGGAGATTTCTAATACTTCACATCCATTCTATACCGGTAAAAACATGCTGGTAGATACTGCAGGTCGTATCGACAAATTCAAAAAACGTTACGAGAAGAAGAAATAATTTCAACTTCAATCATATTCGAGTCCCGCTTGTACAACAGGCGGGACTTTTTTTTGCCTCATTTTTCCGTTTATCACCAACCACATCAATATGCTATTTATACAGCATGTTTGTGCAGATACTTTCGTGTTCAAATTATTAAAACACAAAGTTATGTTGATGAATAAATATGGACGTTTTGTACTGGTGATCATGATAGCCATAACGTCCTGTTCAAAAAAAACAGATACCATCATCCAGCCTCCGGTACCTGTTGAACCTGTAAAAGGTAAACTATCAAAAATAAGTTACGACAGTGGTGCGTATGATTCATTGTATTATTCCTCCACCGGTAAACTCATCAAAATAAAATCTGTATGGGATCCTTCATCTGCTGTGAGCGTAACCTATTCCTTCGAATATAATGCACAGGAAAAGCTTACACGAATCAACAGCGATCAGGGTGAAGAATACCGATATAGCTATAACGGTAACCAGTTGGAAGAAGTTGGACAGTATGTGGGTGGTCTTAAAATAAGACATAAAGGATTTACGTATGATAGCCAGGGTATACTCACATCAACACATACCTATGCAGATGTACTGAACAACCCGAATGACCAGGATTTTCTCGACATGTTTATTTATACGTATTATCCTGATGGTAACCTGAAAACAGAAACATCTTATTCCGTTCATCCGAATACGGGACAGCCTGTAAAAGAAGCATCTATTACTTATTCAGATTATGATCAGCACCATAGCCCGGATGATGTTTTTAAACAGGTGCCTTATTTTTTTGGACAGCGTTTTTTCAAAAACAATGCACGCCAGCGGGTGGTAAAGAATGAAAAAACTGGTGTTGAATCTACTTACCTTTTTACCTATACCTATAACCAGTCAACACTTCCGATCACCAGAAAATTTGAATACTATGGCAATGGTAACTGGGAAGAAGGAACCTGTACCTATAGTTATTATTAGCAGTTTTTTACATGGTAAAAATTAGTTAAAGCAAGTATATCCGACACGAATGGTCAATGGTCTGTGTCAAACAAAAAAAACAGAAGACAGTATGAAAAAAGCGATGAACATTTTTGGCTCAATGATTTTGATGATGGTCATTATCTCCTGTGGAAAAAAAACAGAGCAGCCGGTGCAACAAACTTTATTCAGCGGTAAACTGGCAAAAGTGAGTTTTGGAGGAGGTTATTCAGATTCCTTTTATTACAGACAGGATGGTAAACTGGATAAGATTATTATTTTCTCCGACCTGGGTGGTACTACTTATAAAGAAGTATATCAGTTTGCTTATAATAGTATCGGTAAGGTAGCATCTGTTCAGATTGAAAACGGAGCTGAGTTCAGGTATGCTTATGTGAATGATCAGGTAACGGCAGTGAGCCGGTATGAGAATGGAGTAAAAATGAGCTACAAGTTTATTAATTATGTAGGGCAGGGTACAAGGCTGGAATCGATAGAAGACTATGAAAAAACCTCTCCGGGTGCCATCGGTTTTGCCTACACTTTTAAACAGGAATATACTTATCATCCCGATGGAAACCTGAAAGAAGAAATCAGGTACCAGATCAATCAAAACGGACAGGCTACCAAATACCAGACTACCCGTTATGATAATTATGACCAGCATTTGAATGTAGACAATACGTTCAGGCATTTCCTGTACCTGAGTGGGGTGCCTATAACGGTCAACAATCCTACAAAGATTACCCGTCGTGATGAAATTGCCGGATCGGAACAGGTGTACAATTACCAGTTTACCTACAATGGAAAAGCAGCCCCGGTAAAAAGAACCATGTCAACCGGCCCTTTAGGCTCAACTGAAACTGAAGTAACCTACAGTTATTATTAAGCAATCGAAGTATCCTCAACGACTCTGCGTAAACTCCGTTTCCTCTCGTTCTCTGCGGTGAATATTCGAGTAATTCCACCGCAGAGAACGAGAGGAAACGAAGGTTTCGCGGAGTCGTTTTTTGTTGAGGAAATTGCTAATGAGCCAGGGTGTGTCAAGTAAAATGCAAGTATTACCTTTGCCAGCATTAAAACAGATTCATGAAACTTGATATACTGGCATTTGGGGTACATCCGGATGATGTGGAACTGGGTTGTTCCGGCACCATTATGGCGGCACTGGCAGAAGGAAAGAAAGTAGGTATTGTAGACCTTACCCGTGGAGAACTGGGCACAAGGGGAACGGCTGAAACACGTAAACAGGAGGCCGCCGCTGCCGCCGCTATTATGGGTGTAACAGTGAGGGAAAACCTGGGTATGGCCGATGGCTTTTTTCAGAACGATGAAAAACACCAGCGACTGGTCATTGAAGTCATCAGGAAATATCGCCCTGAAATTATTCTTGCCAATGCACCCGAAGACAGACACCCCGATCATGGACGAAGCGCCAAACTGGTATCGGATGCCGCTTTCCTTGCAGGCTTAAGAAAAATTGAAACAACCGAAAATGGGCAGTCTCAGGAAGCATGGAGACCAACCTATGTATTCCATTATATACAGGATCGTTTTATCCAGCCATCATTTGTAGTAGACATTACTGCGTATATGGATAAAAAAATTGAATCTGTATTAGCATACACCACCCAATTCAACAGTACAGGAGGAAATGAACCGCAAACCTATATCTCCACCCCGCAATTCCTTGAAACCGTAAAAGCCAGGGCCATGATGCTGGGCAAAAGAATAGGCGTAGGTTACGCAGAAGGATATATTACAGAGAAGATTATCGGTATTAATAGTTTTGACGCGATTATTAAACACAGCACGTGATGAGCTGCCAGCTTCTAGCCACTAGCAGCTAGAAAAAAATAACAAAAGCAAATAATTAAATACTAGCAGCTAGTGGCTAGAAGCTAGAAGCTAAAACAACGGTATGTCAAAAATTCAAATAGGCCTGGTGCAAATGAGTTGCACGGCATCGAAGGAAGAAAATATGGCGAAAGCCATTGAAGGTATCCGTGCAGCGGCTGCAAAAGGCGCGCAGATTGTTTGTTTGCAGGAACTGTTTACCAGCCTGTATTTCTGCGATGTGGAAGATTATGAAAACTTCAAACTCGCAGAAGCAATTCCCGGTGCGTCTACAGAAACATTGTCAAAAATTGCTGCTGAATTGAATGTGGTGATCATTGCTTCTTTATTTGAAAAAAGAACAGAAGGGTTATACCACAACACGACTGCGGTATTGGATGCAGATGGTA
This sequence comes from Sediminibacterium sp., assembly GCF_019264485.1. Classification (GTDB taxonomy): domain Bacteria; phylum Bacteroidota; class Bacteroidia; order Chitinophagales; family Chitinophagaceae; genus Sediminibacterium. Next base: position 183,209 of record NZ_JAHVAA010000012.1, on the reverse strand, counting down.
GCTACCTTGGTAAGTACCGCAAAATGCATATACCCGATGATCCGGCTTATTATGAGAAATTTTATTTCACTCCCGGAGACCTCGGTTATAAAGTATTCAAAACAAAATACGCAACATTGGGTGTATTGATCTGTTGGGACCAATGGTATCCTGAAGCAGCAAGAATTACATCGCTGATGGGAGCGGAGATATTATTCTATCCTACAGCCATCGGTTGGGCCACCAGTCAGGATGAAGCTACTAACACCGAACAATACAATGCATGGCAAACCATACAGAGAAGTCATGCAGTAGCCAACGGCGTTCACGTAGTAAGTGTAAACAGGGTAGGCTTTGAACAGAATGGCGCCATGAAATTCTGGGGCGGTTCATTTGTAAGTAATCCATTCGGATCATTGCTTTATAAAGCCTCGCATGATGAAGAAGAGGTTACTGTAGTTGAAATTGATACAAAGAAAACTGATCGTTATAGAACTCATTGGCCATTCTTACGTGATCGCCGAATTGACTCATATCAACCCATTACTAAACGGTTCATCGACGAGGACTAATTTAGTCCGAAAGTCCGGGAGACCGAAAGTCCGAAAGTGAGGAGAGTAGTGGTTAAGATTGCATGCTACGCGGAGCGGGTGGTTCGTATGACAATGATTTATCTTGTGCGAAAAAAGTATGCCCTTTAAATTTGAAAAATTAATTGTGTGGCAGAAATCATTGCAATTAATTGAAAAGGTGAATGTGCTGGTAAAACAATTTCCTAAAGAAGAACTATTTGTTTTAACAAGCCAGATAAAAAGAGCCGCGGATTCAGTATCGCTTAATATAGCTGAAGGGTCTACAGGACAATCAAATCCTGAGTTTCTACGGTTCTTGAATTTTGCTATTCGATCAAATATAGAAGTAGTTGCCTGCCTGCATATTGCCAGGATTAGAGGCCTAATCAAACAGGCAGATTTTGAGGATATATACACGCTGTGCGATGAAATGCTGGCAATGCTAAATGCACTTAAACAAAAACTAAAATAAAAGTTATAACATACATGTTCTCCCCCAACAAAAAACAACTAACACCGGACTTTCGGTCTTCCGGACTTTCGGACTCAAAAGATACTCCTAAATCTCTCGGATACTTTTTCCCCGCTGAATTTGAGCAACATGAAGCCACCTGGCTTTCATGGCCGCATAAAGAAGCAAGCTGGCCCGGTAAGATTGATTCTATCTATCCCAATTACGCATTATTCATTAAGTATTTGGCGTTAAGTGAAAAAGTGCGCATCAACGTAGCCAACGATGCCATGAAATTATTTGCCATCGGCCACCTCGAGAAAGCCGGTGTAAACCTGTCGCAGGTTGAATTTTTCATGCACCCCACCAACGATGCCTGGTGCCGCGATCATGGACCGGCATTCCTCATCAACTCCAACGCAGCGCAACGAAAAGTAATTGTTGACTGGAACTATAATGCATGGGGCAATAAATATCCTCCCTACGATTTAGATGATGTTATTCCAACTTTAATCGGACAACATTTCAATATACCTGTATTTAATCCGGGTATTGTAATGGAAGGAGGTTCGGTAGAATTCAATGGTGCAGGAACTGTGTTAACATCTACCTGCTGCTTGTTAAATCCCAACCGAAACCCACATTTAAGTCAGTCGCAGATAGAACAATACCTGATCGATTATTATGGAATGGAACAGGTATTATGGGTGGATGAAGGCATTGTGGGCGACGATACCGATGGACATATCGACGATACCGTTCGCTTTGTAAATACAGATACCGTTATTACGGTTATTGAAGAGAACAAACAGGATGAAAATTATGCATTGTTGCAAACCAATCTGCAACAGTTAAAAGAAATGCGTTTATTGAATGGCAAGCAGTTGAATATTATTGAACTACCCATGCCCGATGAAGTGGTGTATGAAGACCAGCGCCTGCCTGCATCATACGCCAATTTCTATATCAGCAATCAACATGTAATTGTGCCTACATTCCGTTCAGCGAAAGATGATAAGGCATTAAGCATTATTGCCGATGCATTCAAAGACAGAGAAGTAGTGGGTATCGACTCCACCGATATCATCTGGGGCCTCGGCAGCTTCCATTGCCTCAGCCAACAGGAACCGAAGTAGATCTCGGATGTCTGATGGCGGATGTCGGATTTGTTTTGGAGTGAGGCACGGAGTTTCACGGAGGGGTGAGAATAAAGAACAACTCGCTTCCTGAACGTTGTGGAATGGAGTTGTAAGCAGTCCCCATTTTTTGAATGCTGAAATAGTTACTGAATAAATCTCTATATTCTTTTTCATCGCCTCCAAAGGGCGGACTGTTTTCAAATGAACGATTAAACAACAGACCAACCAGTTTCCCGCTCGGATTTAATAATTGTTTGATCTTCTCTACGTAAGCCTTTCTTAATGATGGATCAATAGCGCAGAAAAAAGTTTGTTCAAGAATAAGATCATAGCTTCCCGAAAGTTCAAAAAAATCACCACAGATAATCTGAATAGCATCTCCAAACTGCCTGAACTGGTTGTTTAATTTTTCTGCTACCACCGGTGCAATATCAATCACGGTAATATTGGTAAAACCATTTTCTAACAGGTAAGCAGCTTCATAACTATTGCCTCCACCGGGAATGAGTATGCTGATATCTCTTCGTTCTAATTGATCGATATATGTTTTTAGTGGAGTAGATACAAACCCAATATCCCAACCGGTTTCCTCTTTTTTATATCGCTCGTTCCAGTAATCAGCCGATAAAAATTCATCCATATTCTAAAATTTATAAAACGACTCCGCGTAAACTCTGTGTTCTCTCGTTCTCTGCGGTGAATTTGCTCGAATACTCACCGCAGAGAACGAGAGAGCACGGAGAAAACCGCAGGGTTAGTCTCCTATGTGGGGGGCGTGTGAAGGAACCAGTAAGAGTTTTACTTGTCTGCCGCTGATATAACGGAATTGTTTGCCATCCCAATACCCATCCTGCTCCAGCATAATACGCACCGGTTTTTTCCATTCAGGAATATCGGAAGCGGCATTCAGTTCAATGGAATAAGCTGTACGCTCATTCATTTTAAAGTCGCCGGAGCCGGGTACTGATACCTGGTTATCCCACATGCCGATGGTGGTACCGGCAGCATGACCATGAAAACCAATAGGGTGGGTGTATATTACGGCTTGTATATTTTCTGCTTTCGCCTGAGCCAGTGCATCTTTCAAAATCTGGTTACCCGATTTGCCTGTTTTGAATTGCGAAGTAAGGATGTCCTGTAAACGATTTCCTTTTTCAAATGCTTTCACCAGACTTGCAGGGGGAGCTTTTTCACCGGGTTGCAGTACATACGCATGTTGCTGAATATCTGTATTCAATCTTAGATAGGTAATGCCAATATCAACATGTAATAAATCACCTGTTCTGATCACTTCATCCTTAGGTCTGCTGGAGAAAGAACGAAGATGATCGAAATTCTCCGGGTCATTTCTTTGAATCGATACAGAAGTATGGAACCAGGTATCTAAACCAAGATCGCGGATTTTTTGTCTGAACCACCATACCAGATCATCGGTAGTAGTAACTCCGGGCATGATTACTTTTTCTGAAAACCCTTCTTTAATGATATCGTGTGTAATTTGAATGAGTTGCGGATACAACTGCATCTCTCGTTCAGTCCTTGTCTCCAGCCAGCGAACAGCGAGCTTTTCAGCGCTCACGATTTTTTTAGCAGTCGCAGCAGGAAGTTTGGCAACCAGTTCTTTTTGTTCTGTATAGGTAAGCCCGTCTGCATGACCAAAATCAGCGGAATAATTCAGACCAATTTTAGCAGGATTTCTTTGTTGAATCAGATCCACCAGTGCATCCCACTGGTCGGGGAATTTGGCCATATCCCATGATGCTTTTATTTCATTGCCTACATTGTAACGGGCAATAGCCAGTTTTTCAAATGCACCGGAAGGATTGCGATAAAAAACAAGAATGGTTCTTCTCCTTGCAGAGATCCAGGTAGCCGGCAGCATGGTTTTAATTACCGGGTCTTCATTATACTCGCGTGAAATAACCAGCCACATATCAATGGCTTCTTCTTTCATCAGCACCGGCAATAAATTATTCAACCTGTCTGCCAGCAATTCATCCACCACTTTCGCCTGATCTTTCAAAGGCAAAATATACTGTCCCCTCGACTGGGATAGGCAGGATGCCAGGAGGATAACTACGATAATTGTTCTCATGTTTATCTTTGATTTTTTGATCTTTGATTTCCTGATTCTTAATTTCTTGTAATCTTGACAACTTAATTTCCTGATTTCTTATTTCTTATTTCTCTGTTCCTCTGTTTCTCTGTTCTTCTGTTCCCCCCGTCTGTCTTTCAACAATAAACGCTATCAGTTCATTCAACTCAATCCCTGCTCTTTCACAGGCATCACGAATATCATCACGTGATACATTGGCGGCAAAAGATTTTTCTTTGAGTCTTTTGTTTACGCCTTTTACATCCATGCCATCATATCCACCCGGACGCATCAGCGAGTAAGCATGAATGAGTCCGGAGAGTTCATCAAACGCGTAAAGCATTTTGTCCATTTCTGTTTCCGGAATCACACCAAAATGAACATGACCATGCGAAGCGATGGCACGAATGATTTCAGGGTCTACATTTCTGTGTTCGAGTTCTTCAATAATTTTTTTACAATGAAGATCGGGCCACTGATCCCAGTCGGCATCGTGTAATAAGCCAGCCATTTCCCAGCACCATTGAGTGGCTTCATCGGCCTGTAACTTTTCAGCGGCCCAGCATTTCATAAGATGGGCTACTTGCTGCATATGCAATTTCAATTTTGGGTTCAGCACCCATTCATTAAACAATGCAGTTGCTTCTTCGCGCGATAGTATATTTCCTTTATTAACCGGGTTGCCGAATGTTGATCTGCCGAGATGTAATGACATAGTTGTTTTTTTAGTCCGAAAGACAGGGAGTCCGAAAGTCCGAAAGAATTTTTGTTTTTCTTCCTGGACATAAAACTATTTTCTAAAATACAACTATCCGACATCATCTTCCCGACTTTCGGACTCCCGGTCTTTCGGACTTGAGCGCTTTCTTCGTATTTTTCCACTTCAAGTAAAGACATGAAAAATTATTGCTTACTGTTTGCCCTTCTGTTTTCTATTGCCTGCTCCCGCAATCCATATAAGGCCTCGAATAAAGTATATAACCAAAAAGCAAAGGAATACGCTAAAACCATACGTGCAGCACCTGTTGAAACATTTCAGTCCGATTCAATGGGTCTGCCCCCTTACTGGGTAGGTACCACCAATTTCAATATGCGTAAACCCAATTTTGTCATTATTCATCATACAGCACAGAACTCCTGCGAGCAGACTTTAAAAACCTTTACGCTGGCGAGAACGGCCGTGAGTGCACATTATGTCATCTGTAAAAGCGGTGTATTACATCATATGCTCAGCGATTACCTGCGTGCCTGGCATGGTGGAATAGGGAAGTGGGGTAATATGACCGATATCAATTCCTCTTCCATCGGTATTGAACTCGATAATAATGGCTTTGAACCCTTCGATAGTTTACAGATCAACAGCCTCATCAGTTTACTCACCAGACTCAAAAAAGAACACAATATCCCCACCGCCAATTTTATTGGTCATGGCGATATTGCCCCCACCCGTAAAAATGACCCCAATTATCGTTTCCCCTGGAAAAAACTGGCAGAAAAAGGTTTTGGTTTATGGTATGATGAAATAAGAGAAGAAGTACCTGCTAATTTTAATCATATACAGGCCCTTCGCATCATAGGCTACGATGTAAAAGATACCAGCGCCGCCATCCAGTCGTTCAAACGCCATTTTCTCCAGGACACCACCAGGCAGTTGACGGTGCTGGATAAAAGCGTGTTGCATAATTTGCAGAAGAAATACTATTGAATTTTTTGATGTCAGATGGCAGATGTCAGATTTGACTTTACCCTGCGTAAACTCCCCGTACTCCTTTCTCTGCGGTGAGGGTACTAACGTCACCCTGACGAAGGAAGGGCACCGCAGAGAACAAGAGATAACGGAGTTTACGCAGAGATTTATTTAGGGATTATTTCAAAAAAAATCCGACATCTGACATCCTACATATTAATCTTCCTCGTCTCTGTTGTTTCTGTTATTAAACAATTTGAATGTGGCACTGCCGAATTTGTAGGAGAATGTGAGACGGAAATTGCGCACATTTCTACGGTTATAGCCGGTTTGATAGAAAAGATCAGTGTCGAAAATATTACCGCTTCTGTTGGTATTGAATACGTCGTTGAGTGCAAAAGTGAGGGAGGCTTTTTTATCTTTTAAGAAATCTTTGCGGATGGCCATATCAATGCTGTATTGCTCCAGCGATTTACCCTGTGCCGTTACTTCCATCGATTCGTATTCACCTACCATTTGCAGGCTCAGGTTTTTAAAGAAAGAAGTTTGTTTGGTGGGAAAACGATAGTTGGCAATCAGTTTTCCTTCCCAGTTAAAACCCTGGTTACTGAGATCGAGTTTGCCAACAATGGCTTTCACTTTGCGGTACTGCATATTAACGCTGGGTGTAAGATCGAAATCTTCTCCAATCTTATGCTGTAATGTAAATTCTGCGCCCATCCGGTTGGTGTACTGGGCATTGATAAATGTGTTGAGGATGGCATTCGGATCAACAGCCGCATTATTCAATTGCTGGTATTGGGCAGCAGTAATGGTATCGCTGAAACGGGTAATATCGCGCTGGTTATTCCTGAAATACAGGACAGCCAGAAAACTACCGCTTTTGTATTTGGTATTGTAGTTGAATTCAAAAGAGTTGGTGAACTCGGGTTGCAACTGCGGATTGCCCTGGTTTAGGTTAACCGGATCGGTAATGTCTACAAATGGATTCAGTTGTCTGAAATTGGGTCTTCTGATCCTGCGGCTATAATTAAACTGTATATCGGTATTTTCATTGATCGATTTGGTGAGAAATAAACTGGGGAAGAACCCATCCAGTAAACGATCCCAGCTATTAGGGTAAGTATAACCAAATGTACGGGCGCTGTCGAGCAACTCACCTTCAAACTCAGAATATTCAGCCCTCAAACCTGCCTGGTACGAAAAACTATTGATCTTGTTGGAATAAGTAATATAACCGGCATGCACCGTTTCTTTATAACGGATATTATTGCTCAGCGGCAGTTTGGTTTCAACACCATTGCCCAATGAAAATGCAGCGAAAGAACTGTTTACATCATTGATATAGGAACGCAGTCCTGTTTCAAGCTTTGCATTTTCACCAATAGGATCAACATAATCAAGCTGAAGGGTAACCTGCTTGTTTTTATTGCTTCCGTCGTTTCTCACCCTTGCTACAGGCGCATAGGGAGAGCCATCGTTATTATAGAATGCATTGGTAATATTTGACAGGTTATTACCACTGCCTGAATTATAATTGATATTTGCCGTCAACTCTTTTCCATTCTCCGGGAATTTATGTGTAAAGTTTAACTGACTGTTGTAGCGGTTAAAACCTGCTCTGTTCTCTGTTAAACGATCACCTGTACGTTGTAAAGTCCCTGTTTTGTTGTAATAAAACTGATCCTGTTCTTCACGATTGATAAATCTTCCGTCAACGATACCCTGTGTAAAGGATAATGTGTTTCTGTTGTCCAGAAAATAATCCAGACCAAAACGAATGGAATTAAATCTTCTCAGTCTGGCATTGGAAGAAAACTGGTTGAAAAAATTATCAGCCACACCGTTAACCCTGTTCTCACGTAAAGATTCACCACGGGCAATACCACCCGACTGGTTAATGCTTCCGCTGGCAAAAACGTTCACTTTGCCCTGGCGGGCATTAATGGCAAGATTGCTGTTATAAATATCAGGGTAACCACCACCAATACTGATCACACCATTTAAACCGATCCTTTTATTTTTCTTCAACACTATATTGATGATACCACCGCTGCTGGCCGCGTCGAATTTGGCAGAAGGGTTGGTAATAAGTTCAATGGTTTCAATATTATCGGAAGGAATCTGGTCGAGTGTAAGAATGGTGGGTCGGCCATCTACAAAAATCTGGGGCTGACTGTTTCTCAACTGTACATTGCCTTCCACATCCACCGAAACAGAAGGAATATTTTTCATTACATCAATAGCTGTACCGCCTGTTGCTGTAAGGCTTTTCTCTACATTAAACACTTTTCTGTCGATACCCATTTCCAGCGCAGGTTTGGTAGTGGAACGAACCACCACAGCGGCGAGGGTAGTGGCATCCTGTTCAAGGGCAATATTGCCTAAGTCTTTTTCAAAAAAAACGGTTTCAGGAATATTGCGCACATTACCGGGTGTAAACAGTACAGTGAGGTTTTTGGCAGCATAGGCCAGACTACTGATGACCAATTTAAAACTGTCGGCTTTCGGTAAGCTGGAAAAACGGAAATCGCCATTTGCTTTGGTGAGTAAGGCATTAACGAGACTGTCGTTTCCATAAACCCCTTTCAGGTATAACTGAACAGAAACGGCTTCAAGTGGTTTGCCGGTAAGGGCATCTGTAATCTTTCCGAATACACGGTTACTGGCAACTTTGAATGACAGGTTGTTGATATCCATATCATTTTCATCCTGAGCAAAAAGCTGAGTGCTACAAATAAATCCAATCAATAATAAACCTAAATGATTCCGCATGCTTAATCTTTTGGTGAGAAATGGTGCTGTTGTACTAAATGCTCAGGGGAGGGGGTGTCAATTGAACTGCAAAGTTATTTATCTTCATCAGAAACAAGGAAAGAAGCCCATTTGTTTAACATTTCCGATACCGATTTTTGATTTTTTGATCTTTGATTTTTTGATTACCGGCCTAATTACACCCAACAATCGGCCAAATCCTCTGCGTAAACGCTGTTATCTCTCGTTCTCTGCAGTGAGGTCCTAACGTCACCCTGACGAAGGAAGGGCACCGCAGAGAAAGGAGTACGGGGAGTTTACGCAGAGATTTATGTAGAGAAATTTCAAAAAAATCCGACATCTGAGATCCGACATCAAAAAATCTTCTTTCCTAACGTTTGTTAGCTTATTTTTGCACCGCTAAAAAGTAAAGACCATGCAATTCCAACTCAGCGAAGAACACTTAATGATCCAGAAAGCGGCCCGCGATTTTGCCAGGAACGAATGTTTACCCGGTGTTATTGACCGTGACGAAAAACAACAGTTTCCCAAAGAACAGATTATGCAACTGGCTGAACTGGGTTTTATGGGTATGATGGTAGACCCCAAATATGGCGGCGCCGGCATGGATACCGTGAGTTATGTACTGGCCATGGAAGAAATCAGTAAAATAGATGCCAGTGTAAGTGTTTGTATGAGTGTAAACAACAGCTTGGTGTGCTGGGGACTGGAAGCATTTGGTACAGAAGAACAAAAACAGAAATACCTGACGCCACTGGCACAAGGTCGTAAAGACGGAGAATTATACATTGGAGCCTTCTTATTAAGTGAGCCTGAAGCAGGAAGTGATGCTACCAGTCAGCGCACCACCGCAGAAGATATGGGCGATCATTATTTACTGAATGGAACCAAGAACTGGATTACCAATGGCTCATCTGCATCGGTTTATCTGGTGATTGCACAAACCGATCCAGCCAAAGGAAGCAAGGGCATCAATGCATTCATCGTAGAAAAAAACTGGCCCGGCGTAACCGTAGCGGCCAAAGAAAATAAATTGGGTATCCGCGGAAGCGATACACATAGCATACTGCTCACCGATGTAAAAGTGCCCAAAGAAAACAGAATAGGAGAAGATGGCTTTGGTTTCAAATTTGCCATGAAAACACTGGCCGGCGGTCGTATTGGTATTGCCTCACAGGCATTGGGTATTGCGAGTGGTGCTTATGAACTGGCACTGGCTTACAGCAAACAGCGTAAAGCATTTGGTAAAGAAATTATGCACCACCAGGCCATACAGTTTAAACTGGCCGATATGGCCACCAAGGTTGAAGCCGCCCGTTTACTCTGTCTGAAAGCCGCCTGGGAAAAAGACAATAACCAGGATTATACCCTCAGTTCATCCATGGCCAAAGTATTTGCCAGTGAAGCCGCCATGTGGATTGCCACCGAAGCCGTACAGGTACATGGAGGTTATGGTTTTGTAAAAGAATACCATGTAGAAAGACTGATGCGTGATGCGAAAATTACTCAGATTTATGAAGGTACGAGTGAGGTGCAGCGGATTGTGATTAGCAGGAGTATTTTGAATAAGTGAGGAACGTGAGACGTGAGAGGTGAGAAGTGAATTTTGATGCTCTCTATCAGAGTAGGGGGTGGAATTAAAGAAATAGAATTGCGAAACTTGAAAAGGGTTTCGCAATTTTTTTGTTAATCAGGTTGTGAACTAATTACGCCGATTGGCGAAACAGGTTTAGATATTAAAAGTTTCGTAAGTTTATGAGTTGTGCGTCATTTTGGACTGACGCTTTACTATAAACCAATATGGGTATGAAACTTACAAAACTAAGTCCCATTTTATGGACAAAAAATTTGGAAGAAACTACTTCATTTTATGAAAATGTTTTGGGATTTAGCAGTCGAAGCAACTTCCCAAATTTTGTTTCACTCTTTAATGGCGATGTTCAAATAATGTTTGTACTGCCTATAGAAGAACCAGATGATTGTAAAGACCCCAATGATAATGAAACTTTTTTTTCCGAACCAAAAATGACAGGAGATTTATACATATTTACAGACAAGATAGATGAGCTTTGGAAAGCAGTTCAAGGCAAAGCAAAAATTAAATCTGCAATTGCCGACAGGGATTATGCAATGAGGGATTTTTCTATTTTTGATAATAATGGGTATGAATTGTGTTTTGGAGAAGATATTAGCAACAGAAAATAAATGCAATATGCAATTGATTAAATCGTGTATACCTGTAATTCCCAGCGTTGATCTTGAGAAAAGTTTACGCTTTTGGGTTGATGGTCTCGGACTTACCATGGACAGAGAAATGAGAAGTGAAGGCAGATTGATTGGCTGTATGCTTCACAACGAACAAACTTACTTTTGGCTCAACCAAAGAGTTGGGACACCAATTAAGCCAGAAGACTATGAAGGCATTCGGCTTTACTGGTCACCGACTGACATCCATGCCACAAGGGAGCGTTTAAAGCAACTTGGATACGATGTGTCAGAGACCGAAGACAGAGAATATGGGCAGACTGAGTTTTCCCTTACAGACGATGATGGTTATTCCCATTGTTTTGGGGTTGCTACAAAGGCATAGTGGAAATAAAATTTGCTTTCTTTCTCAGCAGAGTATCCAAAAATGAAAGCAGTTCATCGTAGAGTCTCCGAAGCACGAGGGACTTCGTGCTACATAGCCTGGCTGTTTCATTTGCTTTTGCTCTCGCTCTTGTTAGTCGCCTGACCAACAAGCACTAGAACAGATGCTGTGTATAGTATGATTATTCAATGATAAAACTTCTTGTATAATATTCCTGAATAGATGGTTTTTGCGTGTTTGTAATATCACGATCAAAAACTTTGTTCAAATTGTTTCCTGCGAGGTCTTCCAGTTTTGATAAGATGCGCAGCGTATAGCTGCCGGCGCCCCAGTTCTGCTCCGGGATAAAATAACAGGCCCTGTCCTGATCACTTACTCCCAACTTACCCTTTATAAGGTTCCCTTTTTGATCGTACACTGCTAAACAGTCTAACAATAAAAAATGATCCAGGGCCTTGTCTAAATGTATATACAAGGGTTCTCTGAATTGTTGCTTGGGTGCTTCTATTTTCCATCTGTCAGGATTGGGCGATAAGCTATCACGTATACCGGTTACAAATGATTTTATAAAATCATGCTTCATCGGTGTTCCCTCTGTGTCCTGCCAGTTTTTGGAGATCACCAACTGGTAGGTTGTATTGGCCTGCAAGGGTGCGCCTAACTTAAGATTGGGTTGCAGGTTGCGTTTAATTCTGCCGGGATCGAACCAGATGGTAAGCACCGTTCTGTTCTCGTTCCATAGCTCGGGTTGCAGATCGAGAAAGGTATCGGGCAAAGTATCTTTCTTATTCCTCACGAGTTTGATATGCTGCAATGATTCGCCCTCCCGCATGGGTTGAGAGAATTCGATATAGAGCTTCAGGGTATTTTCGGGAATGGTATCTGATTGCGGGTACAACGCTACCACTTGCGGAGCTGTATGTTTGTTATCTACAGGTATATAAAAATTCGCGACTTTCTTATCCTGAACAAATACGGTATAACTGGCACCCTGTTGAAAAGGGATCAGGGGCTCAAATAATAATCCTTGCTGAAAATGGTAATACCCGAGCAGGGTAGTCGTATCATTTTCTTTTTTCACCCTTACATTGTTTTGGATGTCTGATATGGCTACATCCTTTACCAAATGAGATGGTATCAATACTGCTTTGGCTTTATTCCCCTCCTGGATAATGGTAATTGTTTTCGGACCTTGTTTACAGGAGAATAGCAGCACAAGGCAAAAAAATAACAGGTTACGCAATCGGCATAACCTGTTATATTGAATGTTTTGAAAGCTATTATAACGCATCGTTCTTAACGGTAGTCAGATCCAATGAGCCATTGTCTTTTTTCTGCATGATGACTACACTGTTATTATCCAGCTTATCCATCTGTTGTACTTTGGTTAAATTGGGTAATACTGCAAATGCAGTTCCTGCAGTAGTAGCAACCCTTTCTGTGATCGTTCCTTCAAATGCCGCAATGGTTTTGTAATTCACTTCTGTAACAGAACGGGCTGTATTACCCATGATCAGAAAAGTTTCGCCGCCCTTGGTAATGGTGGTCATATCGATCGGTGTATTTCCGCTACCCATTTCAGCCACAGTTCTGCCTTTTACATGCTGGCCTGATTTTAATTCATCCAACGGATATAAAACCAGCGGTGTACAGGTATAGCTGGCAATGATATATTCTTTACCATTGATTTTGCCGGTGGTAAATGTGCGGATAGGAGAGGTAGTTTCAAAACGGCCATGCGCACCATGGTACATTTCTAAAGAAGCCATATCCTGCCGATCGGTAAAAGGGAAAGGAATACTGCGCAGCGAAGAACTGAATTCTTTGTTCGAGAGTCCGCTTACCAATACTTTGCCATTCGCAAAGCCCATATCGGAAATGGTAGATATGCGTAAAGAACGGCCTCTTGCATCTTTGGCATCTTCAGCGGCCACATCATTGAGGGCAATGCTGGAGTAGTTTACTTCTTTTAAACTAACCGCTTCTATTTTCTCACCTTCCAGTTTTACGATCACAGGTGTGCCATCACTGTTTTGTAAACCGATATATAGTTTTTTGGAGACTGGGTTAACAGCCATATCAGTGATCGTGATTTTCTCTTTCACCGTACCCAGGGCATCGGCTATTTTTTGGTCTATACCGGTTACGTCAATTGCTGCGGCATTGTTATTGTTTTTGGCATCTTTTGTATCTACCGCAAAAATGGTAGCACTTTTCGAATCGCCAATGAACAGTATCCCATCCTTACCAAAAGTTAAGGCGCTCACAGACTTGATATCCGGGGTTCCTTTACCGAAGCCAAAGGGCGATCTGGTAAATGGTTTGGTGGCCGCCACTAAAGCGATACCTGCCAAAACCGTAAGGAAGTAGAAATAATTCTTTTTCATTGTTACTTATTGTTGGGTGATTTGATATTGGGAAATACGAAATGTTGCCGCTTTAGTTGCCGTTTTACAGCTTATTAAGATACAAAAACAAATAGAAATAGTTGCGTCATTATCATGCGCCGGGCAAAAAGCCGGGTTTTATCGGTGGAAAGCAGGTGCCGGTCATTCATTCTTCGACGCGTCTACGCGGGATGTGGTTTTAAGGTGGTCTTCCAAATAAGCAACCCTCCGTGCAACTCCGTGTAACACTCTGTGTAACTCAGTGGTTAAAAAAAGGCATATAAATTAAACCACAGAGTTACACGGAGTAAGGCACGGAGTTGCACGGAGGGTTGTATGTTTTGCCGTTGTTCCGCCGTTGTTGGTCGCCTGACCAACAATAGTGAACCCAACTAATTATAAACTACCTGCCAAACCCCAATCCCAAATAATCCCAAAGAAAGCACCGGCCATATTCGATCTATTCCTTTGGCACGAAACAGATTCCAGAGAACTAAAGCAGCCAACAATACAGGTAAGGCCAGCATGGGTAATGACAGCAATTCATATAAAGCGCCTGTGAAAGTATTGCTGTAAACATTAAAATTCTTACCCGTATACCAGAAGAGTACCACGCCAACCATCACCAGAAATAATATACGGTTGGGTATGTTGAGGATTTTCTTCATGCAGCATGAATATACTTACATTTTATCAGGCTGTCTTATCAACAAAAAAAACTCCGTGCAACTCTGTGTTTCACTCTGTGTAACTCCGTGGTTAAAAAGTTTTAAAAATTAAACCACAGAGTTACACGGAGTACGGCACAGAGTTGCACTGAGTTTGGTTCAGTTACCCTTCCATCTCCATCACAAGCTCAAACACTTCCTCATACTCTTTATTCAGCTCAGCCCATTTAGCCTGTGTTTGTTTATACGCCGCTTCGAGTTCCTGGAATTTTTTGGGATCAGAATAATTGGAAGGGTCACCCAATGCCGCTTCCTGTTTGGCTTTTTCTTCCTTGCATTTATTCAGCTCTGTTTCCAGGTTGGTAAGTCTGCGTTTCTGTTTCTGTAATTCCTTCTGCTTCTCCCTGTCAATCGCCTGGTTGGCAGTATTCGTTTTTTCCTCTTTCACCACCACCACTTCTTTCTTCACTTCCTCCACCTGCTGCTTCTCTTTCGGACTTTCGGACTTCCGGTCTCCCTGACTGGCCTTTATCTTTTCCATCCGCTCATTCCACTCCACCCATTCCTGGTAAGTACCCTTAAACTCCTTAATCTGGTGATCCACAATCTCCCAGATTTTATTGGCCGTTTTCGAAATAAAATATCGGTCGTGACTCACCAGTATAATGCTGCCTTCATATTTATTCAATGCTTCTGCCAGTAATTCCACCGAATGCATATCGAGGTGGTTGGTAGGTTCATCGAGAATGAGGAAATTGGCTTTGCTCACAATGGTCTTAGCCAATGCCACACGTGCTTTTTCACCACCACTCAATACACGGATCCGTTTGTCAACATCATCGCCGCTGAATAAGAAAGCACCTAATAAGGCGCGCAACTCCACATCGGTTTTTTTGCTGCCACAGTGTTGTAGTTCTTCAAGAATTGTATGGGTAAGGGTGAGCGCTTCTAACTGGTGCTGGGCATAAAAACTTTCTTCTACATTATGTCCCCATATACGCTGCCCCTCAAAAGGCTCTGTACCACCTACCATGCGAAGAACAGTTGATTTACCCTTACCATTGGCACCAATCAGGGCAATTTTATCGCCACGTTCAATTTCTGCATTGGCGGCATCCACAATCCTGATTTTGCCAAAATGTTTGGTGGCATTTTTCAGTTCCACCAATACTTTACCCGGCACTTTGTCTAACTGGAAATTAATACGCAGATCGGGTCTTTCGAGTTTAACGTCTTCAATTTTGTCAATTTTATCCAAACGCTTCTGAATACTCTGTGCCTGTGCCGCTTTACTGGCTTTGGCTTTAAAGCGTTCAATAAAACGTTCCTGCTGACGGATATAATCCTGCTGGTTCTCAAAAGCTTTCTGCTGCATTTCTATGCGCAGCGCTTTCTCAGTTTCATAATAGTTATAGTCGCCCGAATAGATATGCAGTTGTTGCTGGTACACTTCCACAATCTTGTTTACCATTCTGTTGAGGAAGAATTTATCGTGGCTCACAATCACCACACTGCCCTGGTAATGCAGCAGGTATTTCTCCAACCATTCAATGGAAGGAAGGTCGAGGTGGTTGGTAGGCTCATCCAACAATAATACATCAGGCTGCTGCAAAATCATTTTACACAGCAATACACGCATTCTCCATCCACCGCTGAATTCTTTATAGGGACGAGCCAGGTCTTCATTACTAAAGCCAAGTCCGTGTAAAACTTCTTCGGCTTTATGGTGAATATTATAGCCATCGAGTACATCCAGTTCATGCAGTGCATCGGTGTACTGAATAAGCAGGTCGTTGTTTTCTGAATCTTTCTCCAGTTCATGACCCAAACGCTCAATATCTTTCTCTAACTGGCGCACTCTTTCAAAAGCACCCAATGCCACTTCGGTGATGGTATCATTGGTATCGAAACTCAGAAGATCCTGGTGCAGGTAACCGATGGTGGTTTCTCTTCCTTTTTCTACCGTGCCTTTGGAGGGGGTATATTCACCCACCAGCACTTTCAGGAGGGTAGATTTTCCTGTACCATTATAACCAATCAAACCAATACGGTCGCCGGGTTGTATATGCCAGGTGGCATCTTCCACAATTACACGGGCACCAAATTCAAAAGTCACATTCTGTAAGCCGATCAACATTTCTTAACAACGATTTAGGAGCGCAAAGGTAATTGCAAACTGCTGCCATTTCAATTTGCTTTAATTTTGTGCAAAATTTTACCATATGAATAAGATACTGGTACTCGCAGGAATCGTTTTATTGGCGGCCTGTGGCGGAAAAGACGAGAAAGCAGCAGGAGCTGATGCCCCTCAACCCATATTGGGCAAAAGCACCCATTCCGACAGTTTTAACCTGGCTTTCGGGAAGATGCTGGATACTTATTTTCAGTTAAAAGACCAGTTTATTGCTGAAAATGATACACTGATTGCTGCAAAAACCGTTGCACTGATTACTGATGTAGCAGGAACAGCCGGTGAATTTGGTGAACTCAATACCGATTCTGCAGTGGCTTCAACTGCCCGTACCTATGCCGTAAGCATCAGTTCGGAATTAAAAGCGGTGCTGGCAGAAAATGACAGGGAAGAGCGCAGAAAATCTTTCCAGGTCGTAAGTGAACAGATCTATGACCTTATTCGTACCGTTCGTTACGATCGTGCAGTAGTATACCACCAGTATTGTCCCATGGCATTTAATGATGCGGGTGCTTTCTGGTTGAGTAATTCATCTGATATCCGTAATCCCTATCTCCCCAAAAAAATGCTGATCTGTGGTGAGGTAAAAGATTCTATTGATTTCCGGAAATTCTAACTACTCCGCGGACTTCTCTGCGCTCTCTCGTTCTCTGCGGTGAATATTCGAGTAAGTTCACCGCAGAGAACGAGAGGGCGCAGAGGTTTCCGCAGGGATATTTTTTATAGTATGCGTATTTGTTTTTTAGTGTTATCATTTCTCCTCACAACGTTCGTATCTGCTCAGGAGAAAATAACACTGAATGGTTACCTCAAAGATTCTCTCACCGGTGAAACGCTTATTGGTGCCAATATTCTGGTAACAGGCGAGGGCAGAGGTGTGCAGAGTAACCA
Organism: Sediminibacterium sp.; assembly: GCF_019264485.1. GTDB lineage: Bacteria > Bacteroidota > Bacteroidia > Chitinophagales > Chitinophagaceae > Sediminibacterium. The sequence continues at coordinate 165,784 of NZ_JAHVAA010000012.1, read as the reverse complement.
GTATGGTTTCTATTCCATCACACTTAATAAAGGAAGCTACAAACTGCTGATATCCTTTATCGGTTATCAACCCAAAGAAATTACTGTCGATCTTCAGAAAGATATTCAGGAAAATATTCTTTTACTACCTAATGCTGCTATCATTAATAATGTAACTGTTATTGGCAGAAGAAGAGAAAACAATGTAAAAACTGCCCAGATGGGCAAAATAGAACTGAGTGTAAACACTGCCAAAGCATTACCTGCATTATTGGGTGAAGTAGACCTGCTGAAAACATTACAACTCTTACCCGGTGTACGAAATGCAGGTGAAGGTAATGCAGGTTTTTATGTTCGTGGTGGTGGAGCCGACCAAAACCTCATCCTGCTCGATGATGCCGTGGTGTACAATACCGGTCACTTATTTGGTTTCTTTTCCATCTTCAATGCCGATGCCATTAAAAATGTAACACTCATTAAAGGTGGTATGCCCGCGCAATATGGTGGACGCTTATCATCTGTGGTAGATGTGGCCATGAAAGAAGGTAACAACAACAAAACACAGATTGATGCAGGTATCGGTTTAATTGCATCACGCTTTTCCATTCAGGGACCACTGAAAAAGAACAAAGCATCTTATATGCTGTCGGCAAGAAGAACCTATGTGGATATGCTGACCAAACCTTTTATTAAAAAAGACAATGAATTCTACGGCTCCGGTTATTATTTCTATGACCTGAATGCCAAAATGAATTATCGCTTTTCTGAAAAAGATATCCTATACCTGAGTGGTTATTTTGGTCGCGACCAGTTTAATTTCAATAACAGCAAGCGTTCCTTCGCTATCGATATTCCATGGGGCAATAGCACAGCCACCTTACGCTGGAACCATATTTTCAGTAAAAAACTATTTGCCAATACAACAGCAGTCTATAATGACTATAAATTTCAGTTAACGGGCAAACAAAACGATTTCAATATCAACCTCTCCTCCGGTATCCGCGACCTGAACCTGAAAACAGATTTTGATTATTATCCGAGTCCAGAACACAAACTCAAATTCGGGGTGCAATACACATTCCATACATTCTTACCCAATGTACTCAGCGGTAACCAGGATACGGTAGTGTTTCAACCCAATAATGCCACGAAGAAATTCGCCAACGAATATGCAGTGTACGTGCAGGATGACTGGGAGCTGAGCAGTAAACTGAAACTCAACTACGGCATCCGTTACAGTGTTTTTCAGCAGGTGGGGCGATACACTTTTTATGAACGCGATGCCAATGGCAATAAATTAGACAGCACCACCTATAAAAGCGGACAAACCGTAAAAGCATATGGCGGTCTGGAGCCAAGGGCTACATTGCGTTATGCGTTTAATGAATTGTCATCATTCAAAGCGGCGGTTACACGCAATATTCAGTACATACATTTAGTAACCAACGCCGGTACTACATTACCCACAGATTTATGGGTACCCAGCACCATTCGTGTACAACCACAAACAGGCTGGCAATATGCCATGGGTTATTTCAGAAATTTCAACAATGGTATGTTCGAAACATCTGTTGAACTCTATTATAAAACCATGAACAACCAGATTGAATACAGAGAAGGTTACACACCCTCTTTAAAAGATCCGGAAGAAGAATTTGTTTTTGGCAAGGGCTGGAGTTATGGTGCAGAATTATTCATCAATAAAGTAAGAGGAAGATTTACAGGATGGATCGGCTATACCCTTAGCTGGACCTGGCGCAGGTTTCCTGATCTGAATGATGGACTCAAATACCCAAGTCGCTACGACCGCCGTCACGATATGTCGATTGTAGGTACGTATGAGTTATCTAAAAAATGGAAAGCCTCTGCTGTATTTATTTATGGAACAGGTAATGCCACATCCTTACCCGAACGTTTTTATTTTGTAGGAGGGGTGCTAACGCAGCAATACAGTCGCATCAATGCTTACAGAATGAAAGCCTATCATAGAATGGATCTCTCATTTACTTATACACCCACACCAAAGAAAAAAAGAAAATATACCTCCAACTGGGTCTTCAGTTTATACAATACCTATAGCAGACTCAATCCATACTTCATCTATTTCGATCAGGAAGGCGATGCCAGTAATGGAACACTGGAAGTAAAAGCCAAACAGGTGTCCTTATTTCCGATTATTCCTGCGGTGACTTGGAATATTAAGTTTTAGCATTTCTATGATGCGGGTATTGGCGATTGCTACCCGCTACTTACACTTTTCGCTACGCTATTCTTCCTCCGGGAAATTCCGTATCATTGAATACCGGATACATTCACCTGTTAAATAATTTATTATGAACACCAGGAGTTTTGTTAGGATATTGAATTATTTCCGTCTGGGTGTGGAGCGAGAGGAATTTGAAAATGTCAGTGATGCCATACAGAAAGGAATAGAGTTCAGATCAACCAATTTATGGGTATTGATTTTTGCCATTTTTATAGCTTCTCTTGGACTGAATGTCAATTCTACTGCTGTTATTATTGGAGCCATGCTTATTTCTCCATTAATGGGTCCAATTATGGGAATGGGTTTCAGTATGGCGGTGAATGACCTTGCAATGCTGAAGAAATCGGTATTCAATTATCTTTTTGCTGGTGCAACGGCCTTGATTACTTCTACTTTTTATTTTCTGATTACACCGATTAGTGATGCTCACTCTGAGATACTTGCGCGTACTTCTCCGAATATTTATGATGTACTCATTGCATTATTTGGTGGTTTGGCAGGAAGTCTTGCATTGGCCAGCCGACAAAAAGGAAATGTAGTTCCGGGTGTGGCTATTGCTACGGCATTGATGCCCCCTCTTTGTACGGCAGGTTATGGACTGGCTACACTCCAGTTTCGTTTTTTCTTCGGGGCCTTTTACCTGTTCTTTATTAATACGGTCTTTATTGCATTGGCTACATTAATCATCATGCGTTTTTTGCGGTTCCCGTATAAGAAATTTGAAAATGCCCTTTATGAAATAAGAGCTAAACGCATTATAGGTGCTGTGGTTATTTTTACACTGCTGCCCAGTATATACCTTGGTTATCAATTGGTTTCTGAAAGCAGATTTGTACGAAATGCACAACGGTTCATTGAAGCTGAAGCTGATATACAGGGCGACTATCTTTTGCAAAAAACAATTGACCCCAAACAAAAAAAGATTACCCTGGTTTATGGAGGTCTGCCGATACAACCGCAAAAGATCAAAGCCATAGAATCGAAGCTGGAGCATTATCAGCTTTCCGATTGTGATCTGCAAATAAAGCAGGGTTTTGCTTCGATAGAGAATGATGATATGAAGTCGCAGGATGTAATGAATCAGGCATTGTTGCAGAAAGAACAAAGAATAAGTCAGTTACAGGTTATTTTCGACAGTATCCAGGTACAGCAGCAAACAAGCCGTCAGGTATTTAAGGAATTGAAAGCATTGAATGAATCTGTTCATTCGTTGGTATTAGATAGGGCTTTGCAGGTTTCTGATTCAGTAGAAAATAATAATTGGCTTGCTATTATTGTTGCAGGAAAACAAATACTACCTGAGGAAAAGAAAAAAATACAGCTATGGTTGACTAAAAGGGTGCAGGTTGATTCGTTAAAAGTATGGTATGAACTAAAAGAATAAAAGGGCTTTATTCCTTATACTCAACCACCACTTTCGCATTCCGCTCTTCATTAGAGATGAGGAATACTTCGTAGCGTTTTTTTCCGGCGGTGATAACCATGAGTGCGCTGTTGGGAGGAATTTCGCCCAGGTTTTCTGCCACCATAATCAGTTCATGGCGCTTACTCTCATCTGAGCAATCAATTTTTAAACGGAGTGGTGTATAAGTAAGTTTGGCCTGACTAATGACCAGTTTATTATTGTGATAAAGTGAAATGGTATCGTTATCGATAGTGCCATTATCAAAAATTTCTACAGTAATGGCTTTTTCATTGGTGTAGATGGTTTTAACAAGATTGTTTTCTCGTTCCAATAATACTTTTGGTATCGGCCCCTGTGTTGCAGGAGGTTTCTCCCATTTAACAATGGGGGTATCTGTTTTTTTTGCTGATACAGTTGCATCAGGCTTCCATGCAGAAGCAACAGGCGGCGGAGGGGTAGTAGTAGTTTTAGTATCCTGCTTTTTGGTAGCATTATTTGTTTTAGCTGCCGGTTTGTTTTGTGCCGTCGCAGTATTTTGTTTTACAGGTGTTTTGCTGCTATTTGTTTTATTAGTTGCAGGAGGAACTACTTTAGTTGTTGTATTTGTTTTTGGAACTGCCGGCTTTGTAGTAGTAATTTTTACAGGAGCTTTGGTGGTATTGTCTTTCTGTGTCTTATTATTATTAGGTACAGTAACCTTTTTTGATTGTTGGGTAGTAGGAGGTGGAATAATGGGTGTTCTTCTGGCTGTAGACTCGGGTCTCTTTTTGAGGAGAAAAGGTTCGAGTTCAAAATCAGATTCTTTAACACGTTCAAGATATACTTTACCACTGCCACAATCCACTTTCGTTTTTTCATTCACAGAACTGAAAGTTCCCTGTAATACTTCCAGCTTGCCTATTTTGGAATATTCAAGATAGCAGGTCATTAAACAGGGTTGACTTTTATCGGTGATCTTTAATTCTTGCAGACCTGTTTCTGTGAGGATCATGTTTTTGGTCTGTACCGTATAAATACCCCTGAAAGCCGCTTTACCGTAAAAAACAGTGCTTTTATAAGAATAGGTAACACCTTTGAGACCATTGTTGGCTTGCTGGTCAATTTGTACTTCGTATTTATACAGTTCCTGTCTAACATCATCCCTGTACAAACCACTTGAAGAGCTGAAATACCCACGCCATATACCGGTCAGGTCCTGAGCACCTGCGGCAATAGCGAACACCAGTAAAATAGGAATTAGGGTAAACTTCAGTTTCATTCGGGCAAAGCTACAACCGCAATATAGTGTATGCTGATAAAGAAGCGTTAAATAAGCCGCTAGCTGTTAGCTACTAGCTTCTAGCTAATAGAAAGCAAAGACAGTTCTATTATAGAACAAATAGTCATTTCTCTATTCGAAAGATCAAATACAGTAAACCCTCTGGCAACTAGTGGCTAGAAGCTAGTAGCTAACTGCTCGCAGCTCACAGCTTTTTCGTACTTTCGCATCCCTTAGAATTAAACAGACAAATGATCAACATTAGTTTTCCCGATGGGGCAGTTAGACAGTATGAAGCGGGGGTGAGTGCCCTTGATATTGCAAAGTCAATCAGTGAAGGATTGGCCAGAAAAGTTTTGGCCGCAAGTGTAAATGGACAAGTGTGGGATGCCACGCGTGCCATTACAACAGACAGTGCATTGAAATTACTCACCTGGGATGATGCAGATGGAAAAAATACTTTCTGGCATTCTTCGGCTCACCTGATGGCCGAGGCGGTAGAAGCTATTTATCCCGGTGTAAAATTCTGGGTTGGACCTGCACTGGATAAAGGATTCTATTATGATATAGACCTCGGTGGTCATCATATTTCTGATGAAGACCTGGCAGCGATTGAGAAGAAGATGAATGAACTGGCCAAACAGAACAATCCCTACCAGCGTAAGGAAATTACAAAAGCCGAAGCGGTACATTATTTTACCGATAAGTCTGATGAATATAAACTCGATCTTTTACAAGGCCTGGAAGACGGTTCTATTACTTTCTACACACAGGGACAGTTTACCGATTTATGTCGCGGCCCGCATATTCCGCATACCGGTTTTATTAAAGCCATTAAACTCACCAGCATAGCAGGTGCTTACTGGAAGGGCGATGAGAAAAATAAAATGCTTACCCGTTTATATGGTGTAACATTTCCTAACCAGAAAGAACTGGAAGAATACCTGTTGATGCTGGAAGAAGCCAAAAAACGCGATCACCGTAAACTGGGTAAAGAGCTCGGCATTTTTACCATGGATGATGATGTGGGAGCAGGGTTGCCCTTATGGTTACCCAATGGTACCGTAATCATTGAAGAGTTGGAGAAACTGGCCAAACAAACTGAAGAAGCGGCAGGTTATAAACGCGTGGTAACACCACATATCGCCAAAGAAAGCATGTACCTCACCAGCGGTCACCTGCCTTATTATGCCGATAGTATGTTTCCACCCATGGAACTCGACGGTACCAAATATTACCTGAAAGCCATGAACTGTCCGCATCACCATAAAATTTTTGATGCAGAACCAAAGAGCTACAAAGATTTGCCATTCCGTATTGCAGAATATGGAACCTGTTACCGATATGAGCAGAGTGGTGAGTTATTCGGATTGATGCGTGTACGTTGTTTACACATGAACGATGCGCATATCTATTGCAGCAAGGAACAGTTTGCTGCAGAGTTTCGTGCAGTAAATGAGATGTACATCAAATACTTCAAAATATTTGGTATTGATAAATATGTGATGCGTTTGAGTTTGCATGAACCCGCTAAACTGGGTGCCAAATATGTAAATGAACCCGAACTCTGGAAAGAAACAGAAGAGATGGTGCGTAATGTACTGATCGAATCTGATATTCCTTTTGTAGAAGTACCGGATGAAGCGGCTTTCTACGGACCCAAGATCGATGTACAGATTTGGAGTGCTATCGGAAGAGAATTTACACTGGCCACCAATCAGGTTGATTTTAATTCAGGCAACAAATTCAAACTGAATTATGTAAACCAGCACAATCAGCCCGAAGTACCGTTGATCATCCATCGCGCACCTCTCGGAACGCATGAGCGATTTATCGGTTTCCTGCTTGAACATTATGCAGGTAAGTTCCCGGTATGGCTGGCACCATTGCAGGTGAAAATTCTGCCCATCAGCGATAAGTTCATGGATTATGCCAACCTGGTAAAAGACAAACTTAAGCAGGTAGGTGTGCGTGTGGAGATTGATGACAGGAGCGAAAAAATTGGAAAAAAAATACGCGACACTGAACTGAGCAGGGTTCCTTATATGTTGGTAGTAGGAGAAAAAGAAGCGGCAGAGAGTAAATTGGCCGTGCGCAGACAGGGTAAAGGCGATCTGGGAACACAGGAACTTGATGTATTTTTAACCATGATTCAGGATGAAATTCTTCACCGAAAAGAAGGGGAATAATCAGTAACGGCTTTTATATTGTTGATAGCTTTACTAAATAAAGTGGTTACGAAAAGTCAAATAGGTTAGGCTGGTTAAAATGAATGATTTTAATCAGTCCCTGTGGACGGGCCTCATTGGGGTCGGTGTCAAGCGCAGCGAAGACAGATTAGATCAGAGGCCAATGCAGCCCGGTAACAGGGACGGGTCCCGATATAGTCGGGAGGCCATGAGCATATAAGTTTTAAACAGCAGCGTAGTTGATTTTAATAGTACAACACGTCAGAATACAGAAATAGCTATATCTTTAACACCTAAATTTTTAACTAAACAAGTTTTAATGGCATTACCACCAAGAGGGGGCGGCAGATTCAATCCCAGGTTTAACAGGCAACCGGAGCCTGAACATCGTATCAACGAAAGAATCCGGGTACCACAAGTGCGTTTGGTTGGCGACAATGTAACGGTTGGGGTATATTCTACCCAGGAAGCATTAAAGATCGCACAGGAGCAGGAACTGGATCTCGTGGAAATTTCTCCAACGGCTGACCCTCCGGTTTGTAAGGTGATCGATTATAAAAAGTTCCTTTACGAAAAGAAGAAGAAGGAAAAGGAAATGAAGGCCAATTCCAAGCAGAGTGAGATCAAAGAGATCCGCTTTACGCCTGGTACCGATGACCATGATTTCGATTTCAAAGCCAAACACGCAGAAAAATTCCTGAAAGACGGCAATAAAGTAAAAGCCTACGTACAGTTTAAAGGACGTGCCATCATGTTCCAGGACCGGGGCCAGCTTTTACTCCTCAAATTCGCTGAGCGACTGGCCGATGCCGGTTCACTCGAAAGCATGCCCAAATTAGAAGGCAAGCGTATGTTCGCCATTTTTACCCCGAAAACAGGGAAGAAGAAAGCGGCGAAAACAGAGGAGTAATATGTCCAAAGGATCCTGAGGGGAAATTAGATAATTTGGAGATTTGGAAATATTGAATGGTCGTTGCTGTGCAACGGCCATTTTTGTGTAAATAAGTCATAAGTTATTGGTAATTACATAGTTGCAACCCTTCGCTTCAAAAATGTGCCTATTATTTCCAAATTTTCAAATTGTCTAATTTCCAAATTATTTCCGTACTTTTGCAATCCAAATTTTTCCCGTAAGGCTCAACAAGTGTCCCGTCTGTTCGGGGCCGCCAGCAGGGTGTAATCTTTAACAGGATTATTTAATATGCCAAAGGTAAAAACAAACTCCAGCGCAAAGAAGCGCTTTAAGGTGACCGGTAGTGGAGAGATCACCTTCCAGAAAGCTTTTAAAAGGCACATCTTAACCAAGAAGTCAAAAAAACGTAAAAGAGCATTGAACAAGAAAGGTCTTGTAGGTGCCCCAAACAAAGATTTCGTTCTGCGCTTATTGCGTCTGAAAGGTTAATCAATGCCATTTCCCGGAAGGGAGTTCAAACCATTTAAAACACCATCCTGATTCCGATACTATCGGAAGATGGAACAAAAAAAGATACTATGCCACGTTCAGTAAATGCAGTAGCATCAAGAGCCCGCAGGAAACGTATCCTGAAGCAGGCCAAAGGATTCTACGGTAAACGTAAAAATGTATACACCGTAGCCAAAAATATTGTTGAAAAAGGTATGACTTACAGCTATGTTGGCCGTAAGTTGAAAAAGCGCGAATACCGCCAGCTTTGGATTGCCCGTATCAACGCCGCAGTAAGAGAAGAAGGATTAACCTATAGCCAGTTTATCAACAAACTGTCTGTAAAAGGTATCGACCTGAACCGTAAGGTACTGGCCGACCTGGCTATGAATGAGCCTGCCAGTTTCAAGGCACTGGTAAACTCTGTAAAATAATTAGTTGATCCCTGATCGAAAAATATAACCGGGAAGTAACCTCACTTCCCGGTTTTTTTATTCGCGGAACTGTACAAACTGTTATTTTTGTTGCTTATTGAAAGGTAATTTTCGTTCACACTAAACAACCACTAACCCGGCTAATGAACAATACCTACACCTCACTGGTGAACCAGACCTTCCACTTTCCTCAAGAAGGATTTGATGTAAATGATGATGGCTATCTGCAGTTCAATGAACTGGATTTGAAAAAAATCATCGAAAAGTATGGCACACCGTTGAAACTGACCTACCTCCCTAAAATTGGTATGCAGATCAACAAAGCCAAGAAAATGTTTGCCGATGCTTTTAAGAAACATAAGTATGAAGGCGAATATTTTTATTGCTATTGTACCAAGAGCTCACACTTTTCTTTTGTAGTAGAAGAAGCACTGAAGCACAATATTCACCTGGAAACTTCTTATGCATACGATATTGAAATCATCAATCGTTTGTACCAGCGCAGAAAAATCAATAAAGAAACTTATGTCATTTGTAATGGCTATAAGCAAAAGTCATATACTTCCAGGATCGCTAAACTGATCAATACAGGTTTTAAAAACGTCATTCCGATTCTTGATAACAAAGAAGAATTGATGGCCTATAAACGCAGTGTAAAACAACCCTTTCGCCTGGGTATCCGTGTAGCTGCAGAAGAAGAACCCAATTTTCCTTTCTATACATCACGCCTCGGAATACGTGCAAAAGATATCCTGGAGTTTTATGTAGATGAGATTGAAGGGTATGAAGACAAGTTTCAACTTAAAATGCTTCATATCTTTTTGAATAAAGGGATCAAGGATGATATCTATTACTGGTCTGAGCTGAATAAAATCATCAACCTCTACTGCCAGTTAAAGAAAATTTGTCCGGAGCTGGATTCTATTAATATAGGCGGCGGATTTCCAATCAAACACTCATTAGGGTTTGAATACGATTACCAGTTCATGATCAATGAAATTGTAAGCAATATCAAAAAAGCCTGCAAGAAAGCCAAAGTACCCATGCCAAATATTTATACCGAATTTGGCAGTTACACTGTAGGGGAGAGTATGGCACATATTTACAGCGTGATTGGTCAGAAAGTACAGAACGACCGCGAGTGCTGGTATATGATTGACTCTTCTTTTATTACCACTTTACCCGATACATGGGGCATTGGAGAAAAATTTCTTATGCTGCCCATCAATAAATGGGACAATGAATACCATCGTGTTGTGCTGGGTGGTATTACCTGCGACAGTCATGATTATTATGATTCAGAAGAACATATCAATGAAGTGTTCCTGCCCAAACTACAGAATACAGATGTGAAAGATGTGGAGGGGAATAAAGAACCGCTTTATGTTGGTTTTTTCCATACAGGTGCCTATCAGGACCAGATCAGCGGATATGGAGGTATTAAACACTGTCTGATTCCTTCTCCGAAACACATTATTGTGGAGTACGACAAAAATGGTAAACTGGAAGACTGGGTTTATGCCAAAGAACAGACGGCTCAAAGCATGTTGAAAATACTGGGTTATCTCAGGTAAAAAAATCCTCCCGTTACAAGCGGGAGGATTTTTTATGAAAGGCTTTTTATAGCAATCAATTCCTGTTACTTTTAGAGACAAATAACACCACATGAAAAAAGCGATTTTATTTTTCGTACTGCTCACTGCAGCTTATAACACAAAAGCACAAACAGCAAGCGATTCAGTAAAAGCAGTGATCAATCAATTATTTACGGCCATGCGTAATGCCGATTCTGCCACCATTGTAAATTCTTTTTCCGAGAAATATACTTTACAAACGCTGGTACGGGATAAAGACGGTCATATGCAGTCGAAGAACGAACTGGTTACAGACTTTGGCCGGAATATCGCCCGCTTACCCAAAAATGCAGCAGATGAAAGAATAGAATTTGCATCGATACAAATTGATGGTCCTCTGGCATCTGTATGGACACCCTATAAATTTTATTTCAACGGAAATTTCAGTCACTGCGGTGCCAACTCTTTTCAGTTATTAAGAGGAAAAGATGGCTGGAAAATTCTCTACCTCGTAGATACACGCAGGAAAGAGCCTTGTGAGAAATAGTGGTCGTGAATGGTCAATGGTGAATCGTGAATAATTTATCTGCATATTATGTTACCTCTGTGTAACTCCGTGCCGTACTCCGTGTAACTCTGTGGTTTTATGATCTCTTTTAACCACAGAGTTACACGGAGTTTAACACAGAGTTGCACAGTTTTTTATTCACGATTCACCATTCACGCCTTCCTCACTATCTCCACAATATTATCATAACTATTCTCCAGGTATTCATCCAGTTCTTTTTCACTCACCCATTTGATGATTTCAATATCTTCTTCCGTTTGTGGAATCAGTTTCTGATTGCCAGGTGCTTCCATCCGGTACCAGTGCGATTCTTTTATCACTTCTTCTTTTAACCATTGATCGAAGTACTGGTGATAGGTAATACCGATCAGATTACCCCGTATTACAGTTGTTAATCCGGTTTCCTCCATTACTTCCCTTATCGCACAATCTTCAATAGTTTCCCCATCATCGAGCTTACCCTTTGGCAGATCCCATTTACCCCTGCGAAATATCATCAGTAATTCATCTTTTTCATTATACACCAAACCGCCCGCGGCTATTATTGTTTTTCTATCCATAGTCAAAACTCATCTTAATTTTCAAATTTTCAAATTCTCAAATTAACAAATTGCCTTTCTTTGCAGCATGACCAACGAAAAAGCCGTTGCAGAAAAGTTACTACAGGTAGCTGCTGTAAAATTAAGCCCCGAACAACCCTTTACCTGGGCCAGTGGATGGAAGAGTCCAATTTATTGCGATAACCGCAAAGTATTGTCATTTCCCTATGTGCGCGATTTTATAAAAAGTGAACTCTGCAATGTAATATTTGAAAGCTTTCCCGATGCTGAATTACTGGCTGGTGTAGCTACTGCCGGTATTGCCTGGGGAGCCATGGCTGCCGATCAGTTGAAACTACCTTATGTATATGTTCGACCCAAACCAAAAGAACATGGAATGGGTAACCAGATAGAAGGTTTTTATACAGCCGGACAAAAAGTGTTGGTAATAGAAGACCTGATTTCAACCGGTAAAAGCAGTTTGCAGGTGGTAGATGTATTAAAAGCAGCGGGAGTGGAAGTGGTAGGTATGGTTTCCATCTTTACCTATGGGTTTCCGCAGGCAGATGAAGCATTTGCCAAAGCGGGAGTAAGCTATAAATCACTCACCAATTATACCAGTTTAATTAGTCTCGCCGTTGAAAAGGGCCAGGTTTCTGCCGAAACGGAACAATTATTGCTGCAATGGAGAAAGGATCCCGCGGGTTGGGGGAGGTAGTCAATAGTGAGTAGTGAGTAGTGAGTGGGGTAGCAGGCAATTATTAACGATTAGTAATGCAGCAAATTTTATCCTCTGTGAATCTTCCTTTCATGTTTCCGGACTTTCCGTCTTCCGGTCTTTCGGACTAATTAAATCATGACCATGAAAAAACTAGTATTCTTAAGCCTTTTACTGATTACATTATCTGCAAATGCACAGCAGCCTAAATCGGAGTGGGTAACCATTAAATCGCCGAATTTAAAGTGCTGGGAGTGCAAGGAAAGGGTAGACAAATACCTGGAAATGGAAAAGGGCAATACAGAAGCCGGTATCCTGCAATGGAAGATCAATCTCTTACAGGGAGAAATAAAAGTACAGTTCCTGCCTGATCGTGCCAGTGCAGATGGTATCCGTACGGCTTTAAACAATGCCGGTTTTGATGCCGATAACAGTAAAGCCACAGAAGACGCCTATAAAAAATTACCACCCGCATGTAAACGCTCAGAAGATGGTGGCGGCCCACAGCCCAGAAAGCCCTGCCATGTAAAGCCGTTTTATTAATGTAAAGGAGTCCGGAAGACCGAAAGTCGGAAAGTCCGGAAGATGGTTTCAAAGACTATAAATACGTAATAAACTTAATAATCTAATACAATTGTCGCCGGTCTTTCGGTCTTCCGGTCTTTCGGACTCTCTACTCATAACCCCATATCAATCTTATGCCGGGCTTCATAATTGAAGGAAACCGTCTTAAAGAAGCCTGCTTTACCCACCCGGGTAGTTCCTTTTACGTTTACCAATACTTCCTTGTTAAAGAGTATCGTAAGAACATTTTTGAAGATGCTCTGCATATCCACCTGTATGCGTGAGGGGAGTACAAACTCGGCTTTGCGCTGGATATGCATGAGGGTATCGAGTTTGTATTTACCGAGGTAATGGTTATCGATATAGATATCACAATCCACTTTTCTCAGGTCAACCCCAAAACTGTTGGGGTTATAATAAACCAGGTCCATACAAAGGGTTGATTTCTCAAAACCCAGTTTTTCGAGTTTTACATTTTTTACGGAACGGTAGTCAAAAGCCTGTGGTTTTTGGCAGGAGGCCAGTGTAATGATGATGAGCAGGGTAAAGAGGGAAAGGGGTCTCACAAATTCAATTTCCTGCAATATAGGGGATAAGGGAATTGATGCCGATCCGTTTAACCATAATTAGCAACTGTGAGGAGAATGTGGAGATAGCTGCGCAGATCTGCTTTTATCTTTAAAGCTTTAAATGGGAGGGAGGAATTTGGTTGAATCGTATATCGTAGCCAAAGGGAGGCTTATTTTATGTACTAAGATTATTAGTTTTTTGATAAAATTGACGATGATTTCTTAAACTAATTTTGTTAGTCTATTAATTAGTTTAATAAAGTGCTTTAAAACAATTAGTTATAAATGTCTATTTGATAATAAAATAAACTTTAAAATAGCGACTTAAGTATCATTTTACGATGAATGCCAAGGTTTATAAAATAATGTACAAATGAACAAATTTATAGTTGAATATCAGTATTTTGGAGCAATTAACTATATAAACACTTTGTTTCAATTTTCAAATATAGAATTTGAAGTATGCGAAAGCTTTCAAAAGATGAGTTTTCGCAACAGAATGGTGCTTGCCGGGAGTAACGGACTGGTGAATTTGTCGGTACCCCTGGAGAAAGGAAGGGATCAGAAGCAATTGCTGAAAGACGTAAGGATCAGTTATTCTCTGCCCTGGCAACAACAACATTGGCGTACCATCGAATCCTGTTATAACCGCTCCCCATTTTATGAATATTACCGCGACTGGCTGGAGGGCCTCTATCAGCGCCGCCCGGTTTTCCTGCTCGACCTGAACCGGGAGATTATGGAATGGCTGGTCAAGCAATTAAAACTTACAGCCCGGTTTGGGGAGACTGCTGTATTCGAACCGGTTTATTCGATTGACATTACCGATTACAGAAACCGTTGGTTGCCCCGTAATTTTCAGGAAAACCAGCCGATTATCAGGTACCGACAGGTATTTGAAGACAGGATCGGGTTTCAGCCCAACCTCAGTATTCTCGACCTGCTTTTCTGTGAAGGACCGGCAGCCAGGCTTTTATTGTCAGGCAACGTTTGAGGCTTATAAATAATCTTTTATACAATAGCTGCTAAGCCCTTAATTTTAAACCCCGTATCCTAAAGAGCCTCTAACTGATTTACTGAACCCGATAATGAAAAGATACTTCCCGTTAGTTTTAATATTTGTGCTCTTACATTTGACTGCTCAAGCTCAGTTTTCAAATAAGGGGACTGATTTCTGGATTTCATACCCCTTACATATTGATGGAACAGTATCCCTGATGGGCATATATATTACTTCTGATGTAGATGCCAAGGGAACTATTTCTGTAGGGGCACAAACAATCAATTTCAATGTAGCTGCCAATGGTGCTGTACAAAAATTTATAGGCGGGAGTAATTGTACAACCTGTGATGCCAACAGTACCAGTGTGTATATGGATCAATCAATTACAGATGGTACGAAAGTTGGAGCGGGCATACATGTTGTTTCAGATAAGCCAGTAGTAGTCTATGCGCATATCATTAACAGCGCTCGCTCAGGGGCATCATTAATTTTGCCATCGAATGTATGGGGTAAAAAATACCTGGTACCGAGTTATTCGAATGTGAGCACAAATCAGGGTAATCTGGCAGGATATGGAACGCTTACTATTATTGCTTCTGAAGCGAATACGGTAGTTAAAGTTACTCCCGCGGTACAAACTGCTGGTGGTAAACCTGCGGGCGTTCCTTTCAATATAACGCTGGCGAATCCGGGCGATGTGTACCAGTTGCTTTTTCAAAGGCATACCGATATTTCGGGCACTTTAGTTGAATCTCAATCATCTGGTGGAGGTTGTAAAAGTATTGGCGTTTTTTCCAGTACATCCTGGAGTTCGTTTGGCTGTGGAAATGCGACAAGTGGAGATAACTTATACCAGCAACTTTTTCCCATTACAGCCTGGGGTAAAAATTTTTTAACGGCACCGGCTAAAACCCGTACAAGTGATATTATCCGTGTTTTTGTAGCAGATCCTTCCACTATAGTAAAGAAAACAGAGAATGGGGTTACTACCACATTGTCAGGGCTGATACAAAATTCCTTTTATGAATACAGTACGGGTAACCCAACATTTATTGAGGCAGATAAATCGGTTTCTGTTGCACAATATTTTACTACACAAGCCTGTCAGCCTGGTGCATCCACTGGAGACCCGGAGATGGTTATATTGAATCCGGTAGAACAGACCATTAATAATATTACCGTTTTTTCTGCTCACAGAAACTGGATCCCGCGAAACCAGAGTCAGGTTACCAATTGTTTTTTGAATATCATCATACCATCCAATGCTGCCGGTAGTTTCAAAATCAATGGCACAAAACCAGCCACTGCATTTACAGCAATTACCGGAACGAACTATTCTTATCTGCAGGAAGATGTAACCAGCATCTCCCTCACCAATCCGGTGCAGAATTTAACTGCAGATTCCGGTTTTATTGCCATAGCCTATGGATTTGGAAACGTTGAATCATATGGCTATAATGCGGGAACCAATGTGAAAGATTTCAGTCGGCAGGCAGCCTTTTCAAATCCATATGGAAGAATTGATTCTGCTGTAACCTGTATCAACACACCTGTTAAATTTTCTTTGCCCTTAGGGTTTCAGCCCACTTCAGTGAGATGGGATTTTTCAGCTGCACCCAATATCAATCCTAATACTGTAATCGGACCACTAAATAATCCTGTAGCCGACAGTACCCCTGTTGTTGGAGGGCAAACACTGTACTATTTCAGTCCGGGCCAAAGTTTCAATTTCACCAATGCCAATTCAGTTAGTTTGCGCGATACCGTAAAATTATACACCACTTCTGCTTCACCCGATGGTTGTGGAAGTAATGAACAGGTATACTCCATCCCCGTAAAAGTAAATGCCAAACCAGTGGCCGATTTTACCTGGACACATACAGGCTGTGTAAATGAACCGGTTAGTTTTGTGGCGCCACTTAGCTCAGGAAAAAGATGGTTATGGGATTTGGGCAATGGATCGAACCTCGACATTACCACTGAATTATTAGGAGCAGTGTATGCACAACCGGGCGTTTTCAATGTAAAACTTCGCTCCATTTCCGATATCGGTTGCGTTTCCGATGAAGTAACTAAACCTATATCCATCACCAACAAACCTGTTGCTTCCTTTACTTATTCTGCCATCCGCTGTCTGAATAATGATATCAGTTTCACCGATGCCTCCACCACTCAATCCGGCACACTCACCAAATGGATTTGGAACCTCGATGATGGGGCAGGAGCTGTTACCGCCACTACCAATGCAGCCAGAGTAGTACAGTATGCAAGTACCGGCACAAAAAATGTTATGCTGCAGGTTGAAACCAGCACCGGATGTAAGAGTGATGTATTTACGCCTGCAACAGCACTCTTTGTAAATCCATTACCACAACCCGGATTTATATTACCTGAAGTTTGTTTGAATGATGCATCCGCTCAATTTACCGATACCAGCAAAATTGCCGACGGCTCAGAAGCACAGTTCAGTTATCTCTGGAACTTTAATGCCGGCGCACAGGCAGTTGTACCCGGACCCAATATCAGCACCAGCACATTGAAGAATCCACAGGTGAAGTATAACAAGTCTGATAACTATTCTGTGTCATTGCGTATTACATCCAAAGATGGTTGTGTGAATACAGCCACACAAACCTTTACCGTAAACGGTTCTGTACCCAAGGCCGATTTTGAAGTGCAGATGAACAATGTACTCTGCGATAAAGTACCCATTGTGATCCTGAATAAATCTACGGTAGATTTTGGTGCGGTTACCAAATCGGAAATTTACTGGGATCGTGTGAATAAACCCACACAGTTGCAGACAGATGATAACCCTGCTTTGAATAAAGCCTATCCGAATAAATATGTGGTGAACAATGCAGCCGGACAAAACTTTACCATCCGTTTAGTTTCTTATTCAGGCGGTAATACCTGTGTAAGTGAAGTAAGTAAAACCATAACGGTACATCCCAATCCCAAAGCAGCTTATACCATATCGGGTACGGAAGTATGTTATGATGAACCGGTTTCATTTACCGATCAGTCGGCAACGGCATCCATCGTAGCGCCTGCCAGTTGGGTATGGGACCTGGGTAAAGGCAATTCATCCGCTATTCAAAATCCGGTAAGGGCTTACCGCGATTCCGGACTTTTCAATACCAGTTTACATGTATTCAGCGCCGCAGGTTGTGGCAGCGATACGGCAGCCATCAGTTTTACAGTGTTTCCTTTACCCGTGCTGGTCATGGGTACCAAGAGCACCGCTGTATTGGAAGGTGGAGAAATACGCCTCAAACCATCATTTGTATATGGCAACCAGTTGAGTTACCTCTGGACACCCCCGAGTTACCTCAGCAGCGATACAGCTTTCTCACCTTTATCGAAACCGGTGAACGATATCCGGTACACATTCAACCTGATAGGCGAAGGTGGCTGTACCGTAAGTGATACCATTTTTGTAAAAGTGTTGAAATCACCCGAAATACCCAATGCATTCTCACCCAATGGAGATGGTATCAACGATACCTGGAACATTAAATACTTAGAGAGTTATCCCGGAGCAACGGTAGAAGTGTATAACCGGTACGGACAGATTATATACAGGTCATTGGGCTATAGTAAACCATGGGACGGCAGGGTGTCGGGATCACCGTTGCCAATTGGTACCTATTATTATATCATCAATCCGAAAAACAATAAACCACAGATAACGGGAGCCATAACTATAATTAGGTGATGGCAGATGGTAGATGGCAGATGTCAGATCGCAGATGTCAGATTTTTGGTTTTTGAATTTTGAATTTTGTTTTTATATCATAATCGACCGATTGGTGTAATGATTGCACCGTTTATCAGGTGAAGAGCTAATAGGAGGATGTTAAACTCATTTACAAAATGTGATCTGAATTCGACTAATTACTATATTGTCAACCAATCGGCAGGACGCTGATATTCGTAGGTATAACTGTTTATTGAATAAAATGAATCGTAGAAGGATATATTACCTGGGTTTTATGTTGATGATCCTGCCGGTACTGGTAGAGGCGCAGCAGCGTCCTTATTATACCCAGTATATCATGAACAATTATATTATCAATCCTGCCGTGGCGGGTATTGAGAATTACTGGGATGTAAAAGCATCACACCGTATGCAATGGGTAGGTATACAGGATGCACCGGTTACTACCTATATCACCATTCACGGGCCTTTAAAAAAGGATGATTTCGGATGGGAAACAGCTACCAGCATGCGAGCCAGAGGGGAGAACCCAAGAGGCGAAGCTTATTGGCGCAGTTACCAGGCCGCAGCACCCCACCATGGACTCGGTTTTACCATGCTCAATGATAAAACAGGCCCCTTGAACCGCTTTGCAGCCTTTGGTACTTATTCATATCACCTCGGACTCTCTGGAACCACAAGTCTGGCAGCAGGTATATCTGCCGGTATTACCAATATGAGTTTAGATGCATCAAAGCTCAATTTCGGAACCACGGTTGTAGATCCTGCAGTAGCCAGCAGTGGAATGATTAACCAGATCAGACCCGATATCAGTGCAGGTTTATGGTTGTATTCAAACAAATATTTCCTGGGTCTGGCGGCCCAACAGATAGTTCCGCAGAATGTGGCTTTCTCCAATAATACCGTATATGTAGAAAAAGGAAAACTGGTACCGCATTTGTTCTTAAGTGCCGGTTACAGGATGCAATTGTCAAGAGATGTAAGTCTCCTGCCATCTACCTTAATACGCTATGTATCTCCCTTGCCCATCGGTTTCGATATCAATGCCAAATTCATGTACCAGGATCTATTATGGCTGGGTGGTTCATATCGCTACCAGGATGGTTTTGCAGGAATGGTAGGCTTGAATGTAAGCCACAATATCAATATCGGTTATTCATACGATCTGCAGACATCCAGACTGAATACAGTTAGTAAGGGCACACATGAAATTCTGATTGGTTTTCAGTTGGGCAATCGTTTTGGCGACTGGTGCCCGAGGAATTTGTGGTAACTCAATGACTGAAGAGCAGGTTTAAATAATGGCTTTCTTTTTCCCTGTTTGCTTTTTCCTGCGTTCTTTAAATGCATCCCATTTTACTTTAAACAGGCTGTCATATTTCGCACGATCCTCCAGCGTAGAGATCAGTTGCATTTGTTTTACTAACCATTGCTCATATAAACTGTCAGCATCGGGCTCTATTTGACTCACGCTGATAAGCGGTATTTCAGTTTCATCTTCAGCGATGATAACTATTTTATCATCTTTATCAGCGCTTTGTTTTTCCGATACTTTTTTATCGACTTTTTGCTGTTTAACTTTTTCGGTCTGAACATCCTTACTCAATTTAATATCGAATTGTTCAATGATTTTTAGGATATCAACCACAGGTATCAGTTGTTTGATATTTTTATCGAGTTGCAATTTCTGTATTTCCTGTATGGCTCTTTCAATTTCTTTATTCACCATATCCTGTTCAGCTTTGAAAGAGATGGTGGGTTTAGAAATTTTACTGATGGCTTCTTTTGCTTCAGCAAAATCGAGTTCCATCTTTTTTAAAGAGAGGGCCATTTCTTCTTTAGCCTGTTTTCTTTCTACTGCAGGAATAGAAATAGTATCAAGTGAAGCCAATGCCGATTTCATTTCTGCTTTGGCTTTCTCCAGTTCGGCTAATTCTTTTTTCCAGCCCGATGTATTTTTGAAAAGATCGGTGGTAAGGGTGGTATAGGCCTCATTCAACACAACAGGCACATCCTGAATGGCTTCTTGTACTTCTTTACTCTGCAGGGAAGCCCGCATTTCATCGGTTGCTTTTTTCAGGTTATCCTCCATTTCTTCCTTTAATGTTTTCGACAGAAAGAAGGCAGGGTTAAAAAGCGGATTGGTAACTTTCACCGCCATCGGTTCAACAGTAACCGGTTGAATATCGATGGAAGCAGAAGCTGTGTTATTTTGTTTTGTTGTTAAAGCCTTTTCTTTTTGCTGTTGTTGATCAGGACTGAGCCAGGCAACAGAACTCAGTATACCTGTTACCAGAAAAAAAGCCAGCAATTGTTTGCGGTAATTAAACCCCTGTTCCTGCGTGCCAATCATTCTTTTAACCCTGGTGAGTAATTCGTTTTCATTCGATCCTTTTGCGGCCATGGCAAAAGCAGGAACGGTCTGTAACTGTGCTATACGCAACAATGCTGTTGCATAGGTTTCGGCACTGTATTGAAATTGCAGCACCCAGTCATCGCAACTGTTTTCTCTTTCCTTCCTGATTTGTTTCGAAAGTAATTGTGTAAAGGGGTTGAAGAAAAGACTGATCTCTGCAACCGACAATAATATATTAACGAGGTAATCGTATCGTTTGATATGTGCCATTTCGTGCAGTATCACTGCTTCCAGTTGTGCTACTGTAAGGTGATTGATGCTGGCCACCGGCACCAGAATCATTGGTTTGATAAAGCCAATGGTTAAGGGAGAGCCAATTTTCTCCGACAGGTATATCGATATTTCACGGGTAATACCCAGTTGCTGTGCCGTATTTTTTACAAATAAGCGCCAGTCTACCGGAATTTTCAGCAATCCCTGTTTACGGATAAGGGCAGTATAACGGTAACCCATCACCCAACGAACACATAATACCAGCATCAGTAGTAGATAAGCCACCGATAAATAGGGGAGTAATTGTTCTCCGCGTATCATCCATTCAATGATTACAGAACGCAAACCCTGACCCTGTGGTACCAGTGTGGCAATTGTTTTGCTGTCTAAACCGGTTGATTCAATTGAAAGAAAACGGCTATACTGGCTATAATAAAACTGAAGTGTAAAAACGAACCAGATAAAGCCGATGCTTTGCAGGCAAACAGCCAGGCTGTATTTGCGCGAAGAGGAAGGTTTCAGTACTGCAGAAATAGATACATAGGCCAGCCATAGAAAAGCCATTTGCCATAAACTGTTGGCAATGGAATAGCCCAGGGCCTGGAGAAAAGCAGACTGAAACAAGGACTGCATCAGGATTGTTTTTTCAGGTTGTCTAACATTTTTTGAATCTCATCCAGTTCTTCTTTATTGGGGGCCTGGTTACCCAGGGCCTGCATCACGAGCTGGCTCGATGAACCGCCGAATAAGGAGTTGATCATTTTACCTACAATTTGCTGTTGGGTACTTTCCCTGCTGATATTGGCGCGGTAGATATGTGTTTTATTGCTGTCGTCGCGTTTCACAATACCTTTCTCAAACATAATCTGCATGAGTTTGAGGGTAGTGGTATAACCTGCATCCTTATGTTCGCTCAATATTTCATGAACATCCCGAACGGTGGCCGTTCCTTTGTCCCATAAAACCCTCAGTATTTCAAGCTCACTTTCCGTTGGTTTGATATGTTTTGCCATGCTTTACGATTTAATTCGTAAGCAATTTACGAGAGAAATCGTAATGAGGAGGTAAAAAATTTGTTAAACGGCAGGGGGGTGGGAGTGAATGGTCAATCGTCAATAAGGAGATCTCGAGGTAATATTTACTGTTTTTATTCTTTCAGTAGATTTTCAATTTCACGATTGACCATTCACCATTCACCATTCACCATTCACGCTACTATTTCGCTTCCGTCCTATACACCCCCACGGCATAACTGGCCACAGTTTTAAACCTAAGTCTTTCGCCTTTAACGCTGGCACGGGAGAGGGGTTTGAATTGGCCTTTTTTATCGGGGAAACCCAGGGTGCAGGAGAAGGGATCCTTGTCTTTTTGAATCTGTACAGATGGTTCTATGCCAATATTGGGAATATTGATGGAGTCTGTTACCCTTAATTCTTTGTATTGCATACGTACTACATAATGAAAGCGGCGTTTTGTTTCGTATACCTGAACGGCAAATTGCCAGTCGTTGAGCTCATCGGGTACTTTTTGGCTATAACTGGCAACGGGTTCTTTCTTAATACTGGTTCGCAGGCCTGGTATTGTATCAGTGAGCACAATAACCCTGGCATCAACCACTTTATCTGTTTTATCATTATTGCTGTTACAGCCCAAAAGAATAAACACTAAGAAAACAAAGAGGTACCTCATGCTATCACGATTTATAGGTATTTTTTGATATAAATAGTAAATTAATATGTTTTGCTTGTAAAAATCAAAAACTCATTATATTTTTAAACATCCCCCAATATTTAGCTCCCCAAACTCCTCCCGGTTTGAGCTATATATGATTGTGCGTTTCACTGTTATCTGTAAAACTTAATGCTTACAATATGCCAAAGAAGGTCGGTATTTATATGCCTGGTTTAGGAGAAGCTTATCGTAAAGAATCGGCTGAAAAATATGCAAGGCGTTTCATGCACCAGATCAATTACAATCGATCGGAGAGCAGTATTCAATACAGCAGTACAATTGAAAAAATTTTTTATGACGAAGCGGGCAAACTATCTGCCCAACATATAACTATATGGGAAACAACAGCTGGTGAAAAAAAACAGGCTTATTGTTTTTATGAGTATCAATATGCGGATGTGTTGGTTGCTGCATTCGAAAAGAAAAATGTATTACTCAAATCACTTACTTTATTTGCACATGTAATAGTTAAGATCCCCCTGATATTTTACCGGTTATTTTATGTAGGAAGATCTATAGGTTATACACCCAGATACAGGGGAGAAGCTTTTTTTGTTTTTCTCTTGTTTCTACTAATGTCTTCAGCGATTCTATTTCTTTTTCCTGCAGCTATTGCATTAATAGTAAACGCTGGTAATGAAAATGTTTATTTTAAACAACTGCTAAACTGGTTGCATTTATCGCCCCGAAAACTTCAGGAATATTCACAAATGGCTTTAAATATAACAGCTGTGATTTTGATATTACTGCCGGGTATCAATACAATGATTACTGCATTAGCTACAGAGTTCTCATGTGCAACAGATTATCTTAACAGTGGTGAGCGAAAGCAGAAAATACATGGACAGCTTGATAAATTGCTTGAGTTTATCTGCGAAAAAGAAGGGAATGACACTGATGTAACCTTACACACATATAGTTTTGGTTCTATTATTGCGCTGGATTATATTTTTCCTTTTGGAATACCTGTATCTGCCAGAATTCGGAATAATATAAAAGGACTTATCACCATCGGATGTCCTTATGATTTTATTCGGGTTTATTTTGGATCGTTCTTCTCAGGGCGAGATGTTTCTGTGTCTGATAAAATTTACTGGATTAATGTGTATTCTCTTGCAGATGCACTGGCGAGCAATCTGCGAAAAACCAATACAAAGGGAAAGGCTGAATATGGCATGCCGGGAAGCCCGCTATTACCTGTAAACCTCAATTATGAACTCACCAATATCAAACCTAATTTACTATATCAGTTATTAACCTTGTATTCGGTTCGAGTACATGCCAGTTACTGGGATGCTGATGATGATGCGCAAAGCTGTCTGAGTCTGGTTGTTAAACAATTACAAGAGCAAAATATTATTCACCAATAAAACACTAAAACAATGGCTGTATTTTACAAGAATTCTGAAACTTACAAAGCTGGCAATGGCAGTCTTTTTCTCTTTTTGAAAGTAGGTATGGGACAGTATTACAATGCTTTCATAAAGATTGGAAAGAAGAAATTGGTATCGGGTCAGTTTGACGAAATTTTGATAGGCGATATTGAAGATTGCCGTAATAAAATATTACTGGTAGAAATCAATGCCACCGATGTAAATCCAGATACAGATACAGTTCCTGTCAGTATTCAGTTGAAAGATGATCAGAATGAATCATTATATGAGTATTCAGTTGATGCGGATAAAAATGGCGGTACTATTTTGTTTGAGATCAAATTCAGTATTAAATAGTTATTTATGCGTATTTATTTATTCATCCTCATTTGTCTGATCAGCTTGAATGTATATTCACAGACTGATACTGTTAAGCTGGATAATTTCCGCTTGCCTACAACACCTGCTGCTTCCGTCTTAAATCTGGGGTCAACTAGTATTACACGTCCGACAACACCTCAAGGTGTAGGAACATCCTTAATATCAGGATTAGGAGGATCAACTTTTAATCCGAACATCAGCCTAGAATTTTCTCCCTATTGGTTAAAGTCAAGACCTGATATTGATTTTTTTACATACTATAATATTTCCCGCAATTACACTGATATTCCTGCACCGGATGTTTGGAATAATATGATGAAAACCCTGGCATTATCTGTAGCTACCAGTAAACTTAGTGATCAAAGAGATACTCTTTCAGGTACACGGCTTGCGATTGGCTTACGAACTCAGTTATTCTCGGGCAAGATTCCAGAGCAATTGCGAAGGTCTGTTCGTATGCTGACACAAAAAATTGATGTGTCTGATTATGTAGAAAAAGGTATCAGGGAGATACTGGAAGAAGAAGCAGAAAATAACGAAGCTACTGTACTGGAAAAACTACAGAATAAACAGATAAATGAAACCGCAATAATTGAACTGGTAAAAAAAGCCATTGGTGAATATGTAGATTTGAGGCGAGATACATCAGGCAATCAATTATTGAAAAGTGCAGCTTATACTTTAATTGACGATCATTGGACTGATGCCCAAAAAAATAATATTACACTCGTTACAGCATTAAAAAGGCTGAGAGCTGCTGTGCTTGATAAAAGTATTGAAGCGCTGGCACTTCAAAAAATCAAGTCTGAAAATAAAGATAAAGTAGGTTTTATATGGGAACTGGCGCTGGCAGGAGTGCAGTATTTTCCTGATAATCAGTTCGGACGCTCTCTCTATCAAAAAACAGGTATATGGTCTACCATGAGCTACAGAAGCCCTGATCAACAATCTGAATTTTCAGGATTAGTCAGATACTCATTCTCGAAAAATGATTCTGTGAGTAGTCATTTTGATGTTGGTATCAGTGCAAACAGAATTGTGGATAAAGGCTTTAATTATGGACTTGAAGTGATCTATCGTTCTTTCGATTATCGTTATCCCACTAAAGATATTAATGGTAATAATATACAGGCCATTCGCTCAGGTTCAACTTACAGGATAGCTTTAAATATGGAATATAAAATCAGTGAGGTACTCTCATTAAATGCTTCCTTCGGTAAAGACTATAATGCACCTTTTGTAGTAAAAAGTAATTTACTGGCCGTGATAGGTGCCAATATTTCATTGCCGTCTTTGGCAGGGTTGGGGATAGAGCGCTGATGAATTATTGATCATTATATCTTAAAACGAGAAAGGCTCCAATTGATTGGAGCCTTTCTCGTTTATAAGAAAAAATTACTTTTTCTCTTCCGTCACATCTACTTTAATATTCACTTTCTCTTTACCATCCAGGTATTTAGAAAACTGTTGTGCAACATCTGCAGCAAGTTCCTGACCATTCAGGATGATCTTACCATCCTTGATTTCAACATTTACATTGTTACCTGTAGCCAGACCTGCTTTTTTCAGTTCTTCAACCAGGTTATCAATATTTACATCTGCACCATTTACAGTAACACTGGCCGATTCTCCACCATGGGTAGCTTTTATTTCAATCCTTTTCTCAACCTTATGATCTGCCGAAGCACCATGTATCTGCGACAGCGTAGGCGCAATCACCAATGATACAATTGACATCAGTTTGATCAGGATATTCATGGAAGGACCTGATGTATCTTTAAACGGATCACCCACCGTATCACCTGTTACGGATGCTTTATGTGGCTCAGATTTTTTGTAGAACATCTCACCATTGATCTCAACACCTTTCTCAAAAGATTTTTTGGCATTATCCCATGCACCACCGGCATTGTTCTGGAACATACCCATCAATACACCACTCACCGTAGCACCGGCTAAGAAACCACCCAATGCTTCAGGGCCCAAGAGGAAACCAATAATCAAGGGAGATACAATGGCAATGGCTCCGGGTAACATCATTTTTTTGATAGAAGCTTCAGTAGAAATAGCCACACATTTATCATATTCCGGCTTACCCGTTCCTTCCATAATACCGGGGATGGTACGGAACTGACGACGAACTTCTTCTACCATCGACATTGCTGCTTCTCCTACCGCACGAATGGCCAGTGAAGAGAAGATAAAAGGAATCATGGCACCCACAAACAGTGAGGCCAATACTTTTGCTTTATAAATATCAATACCCTCAATTCCTGCTACACCCACGAAAGCCGCAAAAAGCGCCAAGGCAGTTAAGGCAGCAGAAGCAATGGCAAAACCTTTACCGGTAGCAGCTGTAGTATTACCTACCGCATCGAGTACATCGGTTTTTTCACGCACTTCTTTGGGCAGTTCACTCATTTCGGCAATACCACCTGCATTATCCGCAATCGGACCAAATGCATCGATGGCTAATTGCATGGCTGTAGTGGCCATCATACCTGCGGCGGCAATTGCCACACCATATAAACCGGCACACTCATAAGAACCCCAGATACCACCCGCCAATACGAGAATAGGAAGGAAGGTTGATTCCATACCTACTGCCAGACCACCAATTACGTTGGTAGCATGACCGGTTGATGACTGACGGATGATCGACATAACAGGGCGCTTACCCATCGCCGTATAATATTCTGTAATAATGCTCATTAATGTACCCACGGCCAAACCTACCACAATGGCACCAAATACACCATCACGTGTAAATTCGTTGCCACGCAGACTCATGGTCTCAGGTAAAATATAGTATACCAAACCTGCACAGGCTCCTGCAGTTAAAACAATAGAACCCCAGTTACCCATATTCAGGGCTTTCTGTACCACTGCGGTATTAATACCCGCTGTATCGCTGATACGAACAAACCAGGTACCTACGATAGAGAAAAGAATACCTACACCTGCAATCAGCATGGGCAGCAGGATAGGGGCATATCCACCAAAATTATCCTGCGAAAAAGTTTCCTGACCCAGTACCATGGTAGCCAGAACGGTGGCCACATAAGAACCAAATAAATCGGCACCCATACCTGCCACATCACCCACATTATCACCTACATTATCGGCAATGGTAGCAGGGTTACGTGGATCATCTTCCGGAATACCCGCTTCTACTTTACCTACCAGATCGGCACCCACATCGGCCGCCTTGGTATAGATACCTCCACCCACACGGGCAAACAAAGCAATAGACTCTGCACCCAATGAAAAACCGGTGAGTACTTCAATCGTACGCAGCATTTCTTCAGAATTGGCAGCAGCTTCAGGCGCAAATACCTGTTTCAGGATCAGGTAAACACCACCCAGACCCAATACGGCCAGACCGGCAACACCCAGTCCCATAACGGCACCGCCTGTAAAAGAAACATTCAATGCTTTGGAAAGACTGGTTCTGGCAGCCTGTGCGGTACGAACATTGGCTTTGGTAGCCACTTTCATACCAATATAACCGGCAACAGCACTACAAATGGCACCCAATACAAATGCCAGTGAAATGGACCAGTGTGAGTGTGGATTGCTCTGGGCCATTACACCCAATAAAAGCGCAACAATAGCCACAAAATAGGTCAGTATTCTCCATTCGGCCTTCAGAAAAGCCATGGCACCTTCAGCAATATAAGTGCTGATCTCTTTCATGCGGTCATTGCCCGCATCCTGTTTCGAAACCCAATTAAACTTTAAAAAAGTGTAGAGAAGACCTACAACTCCCATCGCCGGAACGGCATAAAACAAGATTTTGTCCATAATCAGTGTGTGTCTGGTAAAGTTTATATTAAAAGTCTGCAAAAATAGGGGTAAAAGGCTAAAATCGGCCTCCCCGTTCATGCTCATTGAAAACTATTCATGACAGTTCATTCCTCCAGTTCAGTACTGTCTATGCGACCGGTAAAGGCAGAAGACAATTTTTTGGCCTGGTAAATATGGCGGTTATAACGGTTGCCCAATACAATAATAGTGGCCGAATCCCTGATATAACGCGTAAAAACAGTGTTATTGCCATGCCACCAACCATTGTGGTAAACGATTTCTTCCGTTGGAGAATTCAATAAACGCCAGCCCAATCCATAATTGTGGAAGGATTTTGTTTCAAAACTATAGGGCTGATAGGCAAGGGTTTGTGAGCTTTGACTTACATAAGTACCCTCATGCAGGGCCCTGTCCCATAAAAACAGATCCCTGACGGTGGAGTATACATTTTTGTCTCCATAAATACAATCCAGCTTTTCTATACGGTAGGGAACATTGTTGTTTTTATAAGACGGAATATAGTTGGCAGTATCGGCTACACTGAAAACATAACTGTCTGTCATACCCAAGGGCGTAAACAAACTGTCTTTTATATAAACCGGATAGGATTGTCCTGTAATTTTTTCAATGATCAATGCAAGCAGGGCATAATTGGTATTGCTATACCTAAAAGCCCTGTCGGGTGCAAATAAGGGCGCAGGTTTATGCTTGATCATATAATCCAGCATATCCTGGTTGGTGAGCAGTCCGGGTTTTAAGGGCGGCATTTTAATGGTACGTTTTCTTCTTACCCAACGTCCTTTTTTGGTTTTTACCCGATAGGTCTCCACTTTACGGTCTACAAGGAAATAAACATAATTATTCAAACCACTTCTGTGATTCAGCAGTAATTGTACTGTAATACCTGAGTAGGGAAAATCGGGGAAGAAATCGGTGACTTCATCATCGAGCTTCAGTTTACCCTGTTCCCTGAGTTTCATGATAGCCATACCTGTGAAGGGTTTCGACACAGAAGCGAGGTGAAAAGGGGTATTAGGGGTGATGGGATCCTTGGTTTTGAAATTGCTGAAACCTTTATAATCTTCAAACAATATCTCTCCGTTTTTGGCAACCAGTATACTTCCATTAAATCCTTTGTTCGCTAACAATTGTTTGTATTGTTTCTCTATTTCAGCCGCATAGATTGCTTTATTGGCAGAAGGAATGGGCGCAAAACTTTCTGCTGAATCTTTTTCAGGAGGCTGCGCCGAGCAGGACTGTAATACACCCATCAAAATAGCGATACCAAAGGCTTTTGCGATCATCTGTTAGTTTTTCTTCGCGGCGAAAATAAAAAACAAACTGTTATGGAAATGGTTAAAAAGCGAAAGGTTATGCAGAAAATAAAAACATTATTTTCGCTGCATGAGCAAGCAGGCAATCACCAGTTATCCAAAAGAGCGGATCAATATTTTATTCCTGGAGAATATCAGCGACAAAGCAGTTCAATATTTTAAACAACAGGGTTATACCAATGTACGCAAACTCAGTGGTGCCCTAAGTGAGGATGAACTGATTAAAGAAGTAAAAGATGTGCATCTCCTGGGCATCCGTTCCAAAACACAGATTACTGCCAGAGTATTGGATGCCGCAAAAAAATTACAGGCCATCGGTTGTTTCTGCATTGGTGTAAACCAGGTTGATCTGAAAAATGCCACCAGAAATGGTGTGGTGGTTTTTAATGCCCCTTATAGCAATACCAGAAGTGTAGCCGAACTGGTGATTGGTATTTCTGTGATGCTGATCAGAAAAATATCAGATAAAAATATCGCAGCCCATAAAGGTATATGGATGAAAGATGCCAAAGGCAGTTATGAACTCCGTGGAAAAACACTCGGACTTATTGGCTATGGAAATATTGGCTCACAGGTAAGTGTACTGGCCGAGGCATTGGGAATGAAAGTATTGTTTTATGATACTGAAACCAAATTACCACTCGGTAATGCCATAGCAGCCAAATCGATGAAAGAAGTATTGAGCAACAGCGATATTATTTCATTGCATGTACCTGAAACTGCACAGACAAAAAACCTGATCAATAAAAACAATATTAAATACTTCAAGAAAGGTTCCATCTTACTTAATTATGCACGTGGTGAAGTGGTGGATTTAAAAGTATTGAGCGAAGCCCTTAAGGAAGGAGCCATTGCAGGCGCAGGAATTGATGTGTACCCATGGGAGCCCGAAAAAAATGGCGATCATTTTGAAACACCTTTACAGGGATTATCCAATGTAATCCTTACACCACATATTGGTGGCTCTACAGAAGAGGCGCAACAGAATATAGGAGAAGATGTAAGCGTAAAATTATTTCAATACCTCGAACGTGGTATCACCAATGGCTCCCATACTGTTCCTGCTATTGGTTTACCACCGGTTGATGGTGCCCACCGTATTCTACACATACATAAAAATGTACCCGGCGTACTCAGTGCCATTAACACAGCACTCTCTAAAAATAATATCAATATCGTAGGACAATACCTGAAAACCAATGAAGAGATTGGTTATGTGGTTCTCGATGTAGACAAAAAACTCTCCAAGAAGGCAGTTGAACTGTTGAAAGAAGTGAAAGAAACAATTAAGGTTCGTATGCTTTATTGATGATCTCTGATCTCTGATGTCGGATGTCTGATATTTTGATTGGTGCTGGTGATTAAACATTCACCTAGTCTTATAAATATCCGACATCCTACATCAGACATCAGACATTTCCTTCAATATTTTCCTCCCCCTGCTTCTGAATGCCGCTGTTTCAGTATCCCATCTTTCTTCAATGATGAGTTTTAGCTCTGGTTTTATTTCGGGGTATTGTTTCGTGAGGTTGAATAATACGGTTAATGAAAATGCCTTGATGGCTGCGGGTGTGGATGGGGTTTCAATAAAGCCGAAACAGGCATTCATTACTTCACCATGAAACTGCTCGGGAATAGCAATATCTTCTAAAATTCTTACCGCATTGCGAATAACAGCAGGATGTACACCCGGTTCCTGCAACCTTTTCACCAGCACACCAATATATGGCTCAATCATGGCGGGTTTGTTTTTTGCCGCCCAGCTCACACTCCATGCGGCACGCTGCGAAAGTCTGTAATTTTCATCTGTATAACAGTCCATTAATTCCTTGAACTGTTTTTTATGCTGAACAGCATAGTTGGCAATACGAGATGCCTGTTCTTTGGAATGTTCTTTTTCCAGTTCAAGTCTGATATTCATTTGTAAACAGCGAATTAACGGACTTAGCTACTTAAAATTTGTTTTAGTTTTCGAATTTCATCTGTATCTGTAAAATCCTGACTGAAATCTTCCGGAATCAGAGGGTTCATATATTCCGTTTGTGATGGCCGCATGATACGTGCAGATGTATGAAATTCTTTTGCACCCGTAAATGCAACCATTTCTGCAAGGTTAGTACTGTTAATGCCACTTCCCGGCATAATGATGATTCTGTCATCAGCCTGTTCCACCAATTGTTTGATCAGCTCTTTCCCATCAGGCGCTTTGGGGTGTTGTCCGCTCGTAAGTATGCGGGTACAACCACATTGTATAATGATCTCCAATGCTTCCAATGGGTCTTTGCATCGATCGAATGCACGATGAAAAGTTACATCTAACGGATAAGCCAGTTCAACCAATCTGGCTGTATTTTCTTTATCAACCGACCCATCACGGTTGAGTAAACCAAAGACCACACCATCAAATCCCAGTTCCTTACACAGTGCTATATCTTTTTGTATGATCTCAATTTCTTCCGGCCGGTGAAAATAATCGCCCCCACGTGGACGTATCATCGGAAAAATGGGGATGCTGACTTTTTCTCTTGTCGTTTTTAAATAGCCATAGGATGGGGTAGTACCACCATTGGCATAATTCTCACACAATTCAATTCTGTCAGCACCTGCTGCTGCCGCCGCGATGGCTGTTGCTGTATTGAATACACATATTTCAAGTGGTAATGACATATCAATATTTTTACATCGGAAAAAATCTATCATCGTAAGAAACAACTAACCCCATAACCGCTCCAACAACCCAGCACCTGACTTTAGTCCGGTGGGGGATAGAATAAAATATCAGATCAAAGGTTTTGCATCTACTAAAAAGTTTTTATCGTCGGCATGACATACTGCATAATTAAACCCTTTTTGTAAAGCATATCCACCATACTCACCATTTTTGCCGATAGCAATAAAACCTGCCTGTATGGCTTTTGCTTTTTCGGGGCCCTTGGTTTTGAATAAACGTTCCATGGCTTTTTTGCAGGCTGCTTCTGGTGAAAGCCCCTGTCGCATCAATTCAACAATGGTATGTGCACCACAGATGCGGATGATATCTTCACCCTGACCCGTAGCCACAGCAGCGCCCACTTCATTGTCTACATATAAACCTGCACCGATAATGGGAGAGTCGCCAATACGTCCGCGCATTTTAAAACCCATACCACTGGTGGTACAACTGCCACTGAGGTTACCCTTTGCATCCAGTGCAATCATGCCGATGGTATCATGGTTCCATTCACCATTTTCTAGTTTGGCTGGTACAAAAGCATCTTGTTTTTTACTGTTCTCAATATTGATGACGGGTTTGTACTCGCTTTTCTTTAACCAGTTCTGGTAAGCCCTTTTTGCATCATCTGAAAGTTCCGCTTTCTCCAATGGAAAACCTTCTGCCACAGCAAACTGCTGTGCACCTTCACCCACGAGCATTACATGTGGTGTTTTCTCCATCACCCTTCTGGCAACCGATACCGGGTGTTTGATTCTTTCGAGGAAAGCCACACTACCGCAATTGGCAAATTCATCCATGATACAGGCATCCAGTGTTACAAAACCATCCCGGTCTGGATTGGCACCCAAACCCACACAACAATTCAGTGAAGCTTCCGTAACCCTTACACCTTGTTCCACCGCATCCAATGCACGGCCACCGGCACGTAAAACATCCCAAGCCGCTTTATTGGCCGCAATACCGGCATCCCAGGTAGAAAGCACCAGCGGTTTTTGCCCAATAACCGTTCCCCTGAAAGACGAAAAACTGAAAGCAGATAATCCGAGTGAACCCAGTTGAAGAAAATGTCGGCGATGAAGCATAAAAAGGGTTTTGTTTGATCGAATGTATGAAAGAGAAGAGGAAAAAATCAAAATTCAAAAGCCAAAATTCAAAACCACATCCGTTATTCATTTTGAATTTCAACTTTTGACTTTTAATTCCTTCCCCACCTGTAAAACATGTAAGCTTCTCTCCCTCATATGTAAAGAAAATAAAAATGAATGGTTCAACTTTGTAACATGATGATGACCTGGTTTTATGCCCGGTTAATTCATCTACTGTTATTATGTTATATCAAAACAAAGTCAAACAAAATGTTACCCTTAAAACTCCTTTTTACCTGTTGATTGCGATGGCAGGTATGATGAGTTTGAATGCCTGTTCTACCGGCAAAAATGCAGAAGAGCTGAAAAAAGATTCCCTGACAGCCGATTCAGTTGAAAAAGCAGCCGCTGCTTCAAAAACAGTTACTACTACCCAAACTACTACCACTATTACCACCGGAAAAGCCGTAGCCAATCCGCTGAAAAAGAATGGCCGCTGGGAAGTGATTGTGGAGAGAAATCGCAGATGGGATGAAGAGTATGCCAATATGATGCTTGAAAAAGACCAAATGGGTATTTACTATCGTACTGAAATAAAACCATCGTATCCGGGTGGTGAAAAAGCATTGGCCAAGTTTATACAGGAAAATATTGTTTACCCGGAAGCAGCACTGGAAAATGGTGTGGAAGGTGAAGTACTGGTTGGATTTGCCGTTGATGAAAGAGGTGTTATTTATACACCTGTTGTAAAAGGAGACCTGGCCGGTTATGGTTTGGATGAAGCTTCTACTGCGGTGGTAGCTAAAATGCCGGTATGGAATCCCGGACAAATACAGGGACGTAACGTAAAAAGTTATTTCAGTTTACCCATTAAGTTCCGGATTTATTAAATCGGTTTATTGGTTTTGGTTTGAATATTTCGCATGGCGATTCTTCATTTTTGAAGGATCGCTTTTTTTTTAGACCTATTCAAAACAGTCATCTTTCATTAACAACCAATTTATTGATCATCTCATCACTGAGTGCATCACCATAGACTCCATAAGCACTGATGAGTATACCTTTCATCTGTTGGTCGTGTGAGCTTATGACGTATAATACACTGGAATTGGAAGGGTCTGTATCGGCTTCAAAACGATGATGTGCCACAATCTCAAACTGAGACGGTAATAAACAAGTGCCAGTAGCAGCACATTTAATCTGATCAAATGCAAGGTTAAAATCTGTCGTATAACCAGCGGCTTTTAAATCACTGATCGCATCCACCAGGTTGTCGTAGGTTCTCATGTATACAAGATACAAAAGATGTGTGATAGCTGATGTAGGATGTCTGATTTAAGAAATGCATATCAAACATCCTACAACAGCTATCATACATGTCTTTTATCCCCCAATCCTGCTGGCTTCCTCCGATGCACTGCCGGAGCTGCGTTTATTGGTTTTGAAAGATTTACCAAACCTGTAATTAAAAGTGAGGTTCAGGATACTGTTTTCCCATCTGCTGTTGATAGTGGCATCAATGGTAGAATAACGGGCCGTACCATTGAAACGCTGGAGTTTAAAAGGATCGCGGTAGTTGAGGGTAATTTTCCCCTGGTTTTTCAATACCGATTTTGATACCGCTACCGTAAACATACCCATGCTTTTAAAAACCATCACACCATCTACACCACGGGTATTATAAAAACCATTCAGCTCGGCATCCCATCCCTTGCCTAATTTTGTTTGTATGGCTCCATTGAAGTTGCCGGAATTAACACTCAGGTTAATCAATGTATCATTTACAATACCCTTGAAACGATTGTTGAAAATATTGGCATTCAAACTAAGGGTCATCCACTTGTTGATGGCTTTATAGAAATTAACAGCCAATCCATACTGCTTACGTGAAGCAATATTTTTTCTTACGAGGAATGTCTCTTTGGTCGTTTCATTCTGTTCAATCACTTCCGAAATCACACCGCTGGTAGCTGAATAATTCAATGTACTGGTGAGCATACCTGCATAAGTATGACTCAGCTCAATATTGTTACTAAACTGCGGCTGTAAATAGGGATTGCCTTTCTGATAAGTGTATTTATCAACAATAAAAACAAAAGGATTGAGGTTCCTGTATTGTGGACGCATGATACGTCTGCCGAAATTGGCAGTGAACATATTTTTTTCATTCAGGTTATAACTCAGGTAAAGGGTAGGGAAGAGCTGACCATAAGTATTCTTGAACTGAATATTACTCGTAACCTGATCGCCCCTGGCATCGGTATACTCATAACGCAAACCCGCCTGTAATGATAGTTTGGTACTCAATGGGGTATTCAGACTCATATAAGCCGCATATACATTTTCCTTGTAGATAAAATAATTAGAGCGGGTAATATCTGTAACACGGTTGCCATTGATAATACTGTCGAAACGCATATTGTTATCGCTGGTTACAAAACTCAGTTTGGCACCCGCTTCAAATTTTCCTTTGTTTTTTAAGGGCTGTGCATAATCGAGTTTGGCCGCATATACATCAAAACCGGAAGGAAGATCACCAACCAGACTATCGGCCTTGCCAATGATATTTCCGCTGGCATTATACACACTGTTGATGAAACGCTGGCGATGTTTGTCTTTATAGCTGATATAATCTGCATCAAAACTAAGTTCCCTGCCGGTAGAATCGAACTGGTGTCGGAAATTGAAATTGCTGCTATAGTTGGTAACATTCGGTGTCATGAATGTATTGCCATAGGTTGTAGACTGCAGGTTGCCATTACCATCTGTGAGCAGACTGGTACTGTTATTGTTAAATTCCATTTTAGTGCCAAAACCGTTCAGCGTAAGTGCCGCAGATGTTCTTTTGGAGAAAGTATAATCAATACCTATTTTACCTGAATGCGAATTGCGGTTATCGGGCATATAAGCACGCTGATCAAAACTACCGGTAATGTTTTTTGTAACAGGATTGATAAAATTACGCAGGATACTGAACTGCTGATAAGCTTCGCGGTAACTGTAATTATAATTACCAAAAAGGTTCAGCTTATTGATGCGGTAATTGAGGTTGGTGCCGATACTGGCTTTGGGATATACACCCTGTGCATACGAAGTATTGATATTACCATTAAACCCTTTGGTTTTTATTTTTTTAGTGCGGATATTGATCACCCCCGAATTACCCGATGCATCAAAACGGGCAGGTGGATTGGTCATAATTTCAATCTGGTCGAGCTGGTTGGCATTCATGCCCTTCAGCATATTGGCGAGGTCTTCACTGCCCTTATAAGTAGGCCGGCCATCAATTAAAACAATTACACCCTGCTTTCCTTTCAGACTGATATTACCCTCTCTGTCAACGCTTACGCCGGGTGATTTCTCCAGTACTTCCAGCGCGGTATTGCCGGCATTGGAAGGAGAAGCGTCTACATTCACCACCATTTTATCTGCTTTCATTTCCAGGAAAGGTTTTCTGCTGCTCACGGTTACTTCACCCAGTGTATTCACAGCAGGCGCTATTGTAATGGAGCCAAGAGAGACATCGGCCTTATCGGAAGAAACGACAATAACAGGAGAGAAGTAAGGCTGGTAACCAATACTGTTAACGGCAATCCTGTAGGAGCCGAAAGCGATATTGTCAAAAGTAAAAAGGCCGTTTTTATCAGATACAGCCACTTTAACCAGACCTGAGTCTTTGGCTTTTAACAAACTAATAGAAGCACTTTCAATAGCTTTACCACTAAAAGAGAGTGAACCTGATAATTTACCATTGGTTTGTGCAATGGCCTGAAGGGTCATTGCTATCAGTAAGCTTGCAAGCACTATAATTTTTTTCATGTAGGTTGAATATTTAGTCTGATACTGCCACAAAACTGCTCATCAATCGGTAAGTATTCAATCGCATAAATATGTATGTCGTGACGAACGGTTGTTGAATGAGATAAGTGGATCAGGAATTGTTTCGTAAATTAAGGAACAGGCAATACACAAATCAATCACTCCTAAATCATCCTTTATGCGTTCAATACATTATGGTTGTAAGGGTATTTTACTGTTTGTTGTTCTTGTATGCGCCCATACAGTGAGCAGTACAGCTAATCCATCCAATGACAAACCCTTTGTTTTAATGGGCAGTACACCGGGTGATTCGTTGATAAAAACCATGCTCTCGATACCCCCACAAACAGCCATTGATTTTATGAAGTGGAACCTGGTATTTGAGCAGCACAATGTATTTGTACTGGATATTGTTTTTGGGGTATCTCAACCCAATACATTGGGTTTTAAAGAAGGGGGCACAAAAAAAAACATCAGGGGTAAGTATATGGTTACAGGAAATGGGCATAACAAGTATGCGAAAGAAATATACCAGTTAAAGTCAAACGATGGTCAGGTGAGTCTATCGCTGGTAAAAATCAGCGAGCATAGTTTTCACCTGTTAACACCGGATGGTAACTTGCTCATAGGTAATGGTGGCTGGAGTTATGCTTTGAACAGAAAGGATCCAGTGGGGGGTAATGAGACACTTATACTTACTGCAGCGTTAAAAGCAAATAGTACACAGGTAATTTACGACGGCAGAACACCCTGTAAGGAGATTGCAGCCGAGCATCCTGAAATGAAAGTAAGTGCGGCCTGTTTCAAACTCAAATGGCAGCTTATTCTTAACAGGGATGCCGTAACCTATCAACCCACCAGTTTTTCGATCCGCAAAATAATCGATGGAAAGGCGCAACATGTAACCGGGAAATGGATCATCCGAAAAGGAACAGGTACAAGAGCCGGACAAACGATTTATACCATTGAACCAGATAAACCCGGTGCATCTATATCCTTTCTGGTGGCCGATGATAATATCCTGTTTTTTCTCAACAAGGATGATCAACCTTATATCGGTAATGCAGATTTCAGTTTTGTATTGAACAGGAAGAGCTGATTTATTGGGTTTACCAATCGTATTTTTCAAAAAAATGAAATACTGCAAAAATCACATAATCATCACTTTTTAGTAACATAAAGATTACAGGAGGCGGTTACATTGGAGAATGATTTCTGATACCGCTGTCATCCGACTTGTTTTTTTTACAGATATACTCATTGAAGACTTCGATGGAGCCAGCAGAACCATGTTTCAGTTGATCCGACGAATCCCATCTACAAAATTTAAAGTATTATTTATCTGTGGAACAGGACCCGAACAGCTTTTCGGATTTGAAGTAATTCGGTTGCCTGCCATGCGGTTGCCTGTTAACCGCGACTATAAAATTGCACTTCCATGGCTTTCAAAAGAAAAGATCAGAAGAAAAATGGATGCTTTCAGGCCACAGGTTATTCATATTGCAACCCCTTCTTTGCTTGGGCAGTTTGCCTTACAGTATGCACAAAAACATAAAGTGCCGGTGGTAACAATGTACCATACCCATTTCATTTCGTATATCGACTATTATTTGCGGTACGCACCTTTTCTGATACAATTAGTAAGGGCCAGGGCCTCACGTGCACATAGAACATTTTACAATGGATGCAACAAAGTGTATATCCCATCAGAAACCATTGCAGCAGAATTAATAAATATGGGGGTAGAAGCCGAAAAATGCAGTATCTGGAAAAGAGGAATCGACACGACTCAATTTACACCCGCCAAACGCGATATTGCCTATATCAGGTCGCTTACCGGTAACTGGAAACCCAATATTCTTTTTGTGAGCCGACTGGTATGGGAAAAAAACCTGCAAACATTGATTCACATTTATAAGATTGCAGAACG
This sequence comes from Sediminibacterium sp., assembly GCF_019264485.1. GTDB lineage: Bacteria > Bacteroidota > Bacteroidia > Chitinophagales > Chitinophagaceae > Sediminibacterium. The sequence continues at coordinate 126,793 of NZ_JAHVAA010000012.1, read as the reverse complement.
ACAGGGGTCGCCGTATAATTTTATTATTGCCGGCGACGGTATTGCAGCCAAAGCCTGTAAAGAAGAAATGAAAAATGCTTTTTTCATGGGTAAACTTTCTCATGATGCACTTTCCCGTCTTTATGCTTCATCAGATATTTTCCTCTTTCCTTCCGTATCGGAAACCTTTGGTAATGTAGTGGCCGAAGCTATGGCATCAGGCTTACCCTGCGTAATTGCCAATGGTGGCGGATCAAGGGATTTTATTCAAGACGGGATCAATGGTTTTGTAAGTCAGCCCTTTCATACCCTCGAATACATCCAGAAAATAGAAATCATTCTCTCTAATCATAGTCTCCGATCTGCAATGAGTCAGGCCGCTGTTCATGCAACCCGTTTGTTGAACTGGAATCAGCTTGTACAAAGGTACCTGACCGACCTGACTTCACTTGTTGCCCAGTACCAACAGCCCATGCATCAGGAACCATTATTACCTGCCAGATCATGAAAAAATCAGTAAAGATTGCATTGCTTGTCTTGATGCTGATACTTCTTGTGCTATTTGTGCGCGAAATAAAAGTATATGCTATCCTCAACTCTTTACATCAGATAGGCTGGCTGGGTTTTCTTTCGCTGTTGGCAGTAACCGGTATCGCCTACTGGATGGCCACACTGGCTTGGAAAGCCTGTTTACCAGCTCATTTTAAATCCATAACGCTGTACCGTCTCTTTCTTATACGGCATGTGGGTGAAATAATAGCATTGATTAATCCTACCAGTATTGTGGGTGGTGAAACAGCCAAAATGATACTGATCGAACAACAATACAATATCCCCAAACCCGCTGCTGCCAGTTCAATACTAATTGCAAGAATTGTTCTTATTTATACCCAGTTGATTTGCTTTTTTGCAGCAGTAGTTTTTTTATTGGTGCAGGGAATCCGTTTCCCATTACTGATGCAGCAACTGCTTTGGGGATTAACGATCTTTCTCTTATTGACCGTGGTTGTATCAGGGTTCTTCATCCGTAAAAACCCTGGTAGCAAGGCACTGGTATTACCCCCACATGAGCAAAACTGGTGGGTACGATACGGTATAAAACTGCAGCAGGTTTGGACGCAGTCTATCCGTTTTTTTACAGAACAGCCCAAAGCCATTTTCTATTCCAGTTTGTATGCCCTATTGCATTGGGTGTTTGGCGGACTTGAATTTTATATCATACTTCAGCTATTGCAATACAATGTTTCGATAGCGTCAGCACTAATGATTGATCTCGGGGTAGTATTTTTTAAAACAGCAGGTGCATTTGTACCCGGACAGGTAGGCGTGGAGGAACTGGGTAATAAAATGATGCTGGCATCAATTGAAATTACCGATCCGGAAATATGGATCACAGCTTCCTTATTACGAAGGGGGCGACAAATTTGCTGGATAGTATTGGGTATTCTCTTTTATATAATGGTTCGAAAAAAAATAACAGACGCTAAAATCCTGCCAGATGGAAGTATTATTCGTGAGTCATAAACATCCACCCGCAACAGGTGGTATGGAAAAACAGAGTTATGAATTGGTAAAAGGCATGCACCAGTATGCCCGGGTACATACTTTAATTTATACAGGGAAGGGCAGTAAGCTATTATTCTTTTTGTCGCTCGAAAGAAAAATCAGGCTTATCTGTAAAAAAAATCCGGGAATCAGTGTGGTACATTTTAATGATGGCTTACTCGCTGCTGTTTGTTTATGGCATAGAAGCTATTCACATCTTGCAAGGGTAATTACGCTGCATGGACTGGATGTGGTTTTCCCCAACAGGATTTACCAACGATATATATTACCGGCATTCAATGCTTATGATAGCATCATTGCAGTAAGTGAAGCTACCGCCGAAGCCTGTATTGAAAGAGGGATTGATGCCACCAAACTCAGTGTTATTCATAATGGGGTAGACCATACACTCGCCGATTTTTCAAGCAAATATTCACGTGCTGATTTTTTTAAAGAAAGATGGGGCATCGACGCAGCACAAAAAAAAATATTACTCTTGCTTGGAAGACCAGTAAAACGTAAAGGATTCTCCTGGTTCATTGAACAGGTATTACCGCACCTGAAAGGCGATGTACTGGTACTTGTTGCAGGACCTTTTCAACCCAAAAGCATGTCAGGTATCATTATACGAATGCTGCCGGGCAGACTCAGAAAATCAATCGAACTCTTGCTGGGTTGGCCTTCTGATTCACATGCTTTGAAAAGATTGCTTGAGGATGAAGTATTCGCCAGACATGTGCAACACCTGGGTCGCCTTGCATTTACAGATCTACAGGAACTGTGGACTCATAGCGATGCCTTTCTGGTACCCAATATTGAAGTAGAAGGCGATATGGAAGGATTTGGGCTGGTATGTCTGGAAGCTGCTTTAAGCGGGGCTACTGTTTTTGCTTCTGCAAGTGGTGGTATAAAACAGGCTATACGGCATGGCGTAAACGGATTATTATTGCCGGCAGGTGATGCCGTTACCTGGGCAGGATCTTTAAATGCTTATTTCAGTAAACAACCACTTGTAAAAGAAAAACTGGGCAATGCCAGGTCATTTACGATTTGCCAGTATGGCTGGGGACGCATGGTCTATGCTTACTACAGCCATTTTGTCGAACTTGGCTTTGTTCAGCAGAAAAGTCTTCAGCGAAACCAACTCATCAGTATTGATCAGGTCAACCCCGCACTCCAATAATGCTGCCCACACTTTTTCTTTTTCAGGAGAAGCCCATAGTCTTACTTTTTTTCCTTGTTCATGTGCTTTGTTTACATAGTCCAATAGTTTTTTCTTTTCTTCTGTAGGCATTTCACCATCGCCATTCCAGTTGAACAAGGAACGATAATTTGAACTGGCAATAGGGCAGGTGTTGATAGTGAACTTACTTGTTTCAATTTTTTTAAGGTCTTCATCAATAAACGCCAGTCTTTTCTGCTCACCCCGGATACCTGAAAATGGTTTACTGCCCGATAAAACAATAGTTACCTGTTTTTTTATGAGTTGTCCGTTTTCATAACTTGTTAAAATAGACTCATATTTTTTCAGCAGGCGTTTGAGTGCACGGTAAGTGTTTTCGCCACTAAGTTTAATATCGATCATTAAAGTAACGGGTTCTTCATAACCGGGGTATATATATCCACGGTTTTTGACAATATGTTCATATATCGGACGCAGGTACAAACTCTCCAGTGTTTTACCCTGGCGGAAAAAAGGGAAAAGATGCGCCACCACAAATTCATCACCTACTTTAAAAATATCTACTTCTATATAGGTGTAACCATTATCAAGGGCATCGAAAAGCGGACGCTTGTGCCAGTAATCATTATGTGCATAAGCCTGACTCAATGGAACCAGTGCATTTGCATTTGTTTTTACTGCTGCCTGAGCAACGGGGCCCGGGGAAGAATCTTGTCCCTGTACAGCAATTTGCTGACAGGAAAACAAAAGTATAGACAATACAAACCCTATAAATCTTATGATTACAGTTTGGATGGTCATGATCAACAGGTTAGTTATGTAAAACTATCCTGCCGACATAAACTGATTGTGAAATAGCGATAAAGGAATTATTACTGCTGTATGAAGAAATAATGAAGTAAAGCTTGTTACACAATATCTAAAAGAGATGAAAACGCTCTAAGTATTTAACCTGTGCTCGAAAGGTGAGGGAGAACCTATTTATCCCTTTTACTAACCGCTATGAACAACAGTATTTTACTGGTTAGTTCTTAATAAGTGCTGAAGGCTTTAACCATGGTCTGTCGCATAGCTATCCCATAGCTGTCGCAATACTGTCGCATTGCAGACGCACATTTTACAGGATATGCGACAACTATGCCGGAAAATTAACTCGCAAATGGCTTGGATATATGCAAATTATTACATATCTTAAAAACAAAAATACAAGCATATGCCAACCTTAAAAGGCCCCATTCAGTTCACCGGTACCCTTGATGAACTTATTGCCTATAAAACGAAGCACAGCGACAAGATTATTGTGCGCCGAAAACCTTTTATTTCAAAAGATGCGTATAAAAAAGCACCTCAGTATGCGGCCATGCGACAGAACAGTGCTGAATTCACGGGTGCTGCCTATGCCGGGAAAATGGTGAGAATGGCATTGGGGCCATTGATGCAGCTGGCCGACTATAACATGACACCAGCGCTCAATAGTTTCTGTAGAGCCATTCAACAACGTGATACATGGGGCAAACGGGGGCAAAGAGCCATCTGTTTTTCTACACACAAGGAAGCTTTTGGTTCTTTGGTTTTTACGAAACAATACCATTTTGACTCGATTTTTAAGCAAAGACCGGTGGCTGAACTGTTGAGGGAAAAAGCGGAACTGCATATTCAATTGAACGAGTTAGTGCCGGGGTTTAATTTTTACCAGCCCTGGAACAAAGCGTATTTCAGGATCATCGGCTGTATGGGTGCCATTGAAGATTTACATTTTACAGACAAAGGATACGATAAACGACACCAGCAAACGCTGCTGCCAAATGCAACTGTGTACAGCGACTGGATGCCGTCGGGCAAAAAAGTAAATGCGCATAGTATGATGATCAGGCTACCAAACCCCGAATTACTGCAACAGGAAACAACAAGCTTATTGGGAGCCATCGGGATACAGATGGGACAAGCTGGTTTGTTTGGTGAAATTAATCCGGTCAAATATGCTTCTACGGCCAGGATACTCGCTGCATGCTGAAATAAGGCCGGTTCATCAATCGTATAACTGATTGCCAGCTATATATTATTATATGTATAACATTATCAGTGAGTTATACGATCAGCCAAGTCTATTTCGAAAACTAATAATTTTCCTATAATTAACATTATGTTAAATAGAGCACAGCGAAATACGAGTAAAAAAGAAAACGGCCAACGCTTCTGTTTTTTATTGGTGCGAGTATTAGGGAGTTTTTTGTTTCTGCATGGAATCAAGCTGTTTCTGAATGGAGTGAATTTTCACCATTAGATAGACTTCTTTTAAGCTGTCAGATTGCAATCGCAATGTTTGTTGGTTATCTTGCTTTCTCTGTAAGTTAAAAGATTGATACTGATAATAACAGCTAAGACCGATTATTACGCACGTAATAATTAGAGACCATTTTTGTATAGTGTTTGTTTTTATAACAGACCTATTCGTATCAATAATAGATTGTATCTGATCTTTATTTATCTTTTTTAACTTTTCTTCCTCTTCAAATCTTGCCTTGTATCCTCCTCTTCTTATAAAATCTCTCCCATGGGCAGTTAAATCGTATATTCCTTGTTTATTACGCCTTTCTACTAAAAAACCGTCGGCAATGAATTGGTCTATTGCTATTGTTCTTGGGTCAAGGTTAATCTCAATAACTTGGCGGGGGTCTCTGGCTATAAAATTTGTATTTAAAAACTCAGGTATTATTTTATCACATTCAGCCAAATGATCTCGATACTCCATCGTAGTTAGTTTTACTCCAATATACACCAGTTGCTCGCTACTCTCGCTTCCCTATTCCTTTTTTTTCTTTCTACTTTTCTGCTCACATCGGGGCTTTTGTATCGCTACGCTAAAAAATACAAAAGCCCCTACACAGAGGCTACCGAAGTAACATAATATTGAGTTATAATTGTTTTTCAATGGTCTGTCTATTTCTGCGCACGAACGCACGATTGGGGGTCGGTTATTGTGTGGATGAGATTGCCGTTATAACCCAAGGCAGAGTGTACTTCACATCAAGCGAAGTGTCAAATATTTTTAACTAAAAAACTGAAAATAATATTTGAAATACAGAAAATATTTTTAGTTTTGTTGTACTGCCGGGTTTGGCCACATGCCTCTATCGGGTAGTAAAAATCAAAATTATTTGAGCCTCGGTTTGTAACCGGGGCTTTTCTTTTTTACTTATACATAAGCGCTCGAAACAAGCGAACTAAATCGATCGAATAATACATCGAGGTTATATTTTTTCGCTGCTCCTTTTGGATACATTTTTTTATACAACAAAAATGCAATCACATCCACTGTCTGTATAAAATAAGAACTCTTTGAACTGCGGTGCGAAAAGTCTTCAACGATATACTGCAGCGATTTATCTCTGCGTAAATTTCTCAACAAATATCTTAAGGTTGTTTCATTGCCTTCGTCAGCAATTACCATTCCTCTCTCCTGTTGTTGTTGTAAATATTCATGGTATTTTATCAATAATTTCTGCCAGGCAGCTTCGCTGATGGTTTTATTGCTACAGTAGGATGCTTTATCAAGATGAATAGTAATCAATGACCCTGTAGGAAATATTTCTGTTAAACAATTCGCATAAGCGGCTAGAATATTGATGCGCTGTTTTTTTGTGATGCTTTTATACGTCTCTTGTTTTTTGATCCTGATGAGGTCTGTTGCATGAATTTCGGTATGTAAACCTATTCCGTATAATTGTTGTACTTGTTTCCTGAATTGTTTTAGACGCAATAAATGCTGTTCCCATTCCGCATGATGAATAACCAAGGCTGCCAGAATATAATGTTCCGATGAACCCTCGCTAATGCCAGGATCGCCACTTTCATCAACATACATCAAATACATTTTTTACTGAAAATAAGATGTGTATTCTTTGCATCCAACGCCATCCAATAAATATGCGGGGAATACAGCATCTTTATCCGTATTTATACCTGATGCAACAACATGGTTATCGATCAGATTAATAACTTGTTCATTATTGAAAATGAAAAAGCCGCTCAAAAGTGGCTTCAAAAAAATAAGGCTGTTCAGTTAAAACGCCTGCCAAATTAATGGCTGACCAGCTTTTTCCCCTGCCTTATCAATACCTGAGTCGTGTACGCAAAGCACAAACTGTCCATCTGATAAGGTGTTTGAAGAATAAAAAAACACACTATATCTATCCAAATCCGACATCAGACATCCTACATCCTACATCTGAGATCTGCCCTCCCTTCCGTATTTTTACACCCATGCATATTCTTATCGTCAACAACACACCCATCCCTGCTTTAAAATATGGCGGCACCGAACGTGTGATCTGGTGGTTGGGTAAGGCATTGGTGAAAGCAGGACATAAGGTTTCTTATCTCGTACCTGCAGGCTCCAGTTGTTCATTTGCAGACGTATATCCTTTTAACCCTTCTCTCCCTTTTAATACCCAGGTACCAGCCAATAAAGGTATTGACCTTATTCACCTCAATCATACGGTGAATGAAACGCCTTTGCTGCCTTCTGTTATGACTTTACACGGTAACCTGAACGAACAGTTTCCGCTGCCGCTTAACACCATATTTGTATCGCGTAACCATGCCGAACGTTTCTGTTCCGATTCGTTTGTACACAATGGTATTGATCCGGATGATTATGGTGATCCTGCCCTCTCCCGCTCCCGTTCCTATATTCATTTCCTGGGTGATGCTGCCTGGCGCATTAAAAATGTACAGGGTGCCATTAACGTGTCGCGAAATGCAGGGCTGTCTTTACATGTAATCGGAGGTCATCGTTTTAATTTCAACCAGGGAATACGGCTTACGTTTGATCGTCATGTACATTTTCATGGCATGAAAGGTGGTGAAGAGAAAAATGAAATACTGCGTGGCTCAAAAGCTTTTTTATTTCCTGTTCGCTGGCATGAACCTTTTGGACTGGCACTGATTGAAAGTCTTTATTTCGGTTGCCCTGTTTTTGGAACGCCTTATGGGTCGCTGCCAGAAATTGTGCAGGCTGATATTGGTTTTTTATCCGCGAAATCAACCGAACTGGTAGATGCTTTAGCGCATATAGATGCTTATCAACCCCGGTATTGCCACGACTATGCTATGGCTTATTTTTCTTCTGCTATTATGATGCGGTCTTATCTTTCGAAATATGAAAAAGTATTAAACGGATATACTTTAAATACCCATCCCCCCGTTTTGAAAGAAATACAATATGAAAAATTCCTTCCGTTTGAATAGTAACAGATGGCATATAGTCAAGCGTTTCTGCTTTGTAATAGCTGTTATTCTCATTGGCTCAGGCTGTTCGAGAAAGATAACAGAATCGGGTATGGCTTCTTTCTATGGTGCTGGTGATGGGTATAATGGGAGAAAAACAGCCAACGGCGAAACTTTTAACAAGAACAAACTTACCGCAGCACATAAAACATTACCCTTTGGTACCATTGTGAAAGTGAAGAACCTGGGTAATGGACAAACCGTTAAAGTTCGTATCAACGATCGTGGCCCCTTTGTAAAAGGCCGTATCATTGACCTTAGCGAAAAAGCGGCAAAAAAAATAAACATGCGCCAGCAGGGTGTGGCGGAGGTTACACTTAAATACCGGAAGAAATGATGTATGATGTCAGATGGCAGATGGCAGATTTTTTTTAGGAAATTGTCTACAAAAATAAAATCAGACATCTGACATCAGCCATCTGACATCCTCTCTATTCTGCTGTTACTTTTATAATCCTCCCCGGGCCTTCAACAGCTACATAGATATTGCCATCGGGGCCTTGTTTTACATTGCGTACTCGACCGATGCCTTCGAGTATTTTTTCTTCACTTACAATTTTATCTCCCTCTACCACTGCCCTGCTTACATGACTGAATTTTAATGAGCCGGTGAGTAAACTTCCCTTCCAGCTTTTAAAATTATTGCTGGTGATCAGCGCAAGACCACTGGGTGCAATCGATGGATCCCAATATTTGGCGGGGTTGGTTATGCCGGGTGCTGTTGGACTGGCCGACACGGCCACGCCATCGTAGTTCTTGCCATAACATACCAGGGGCCAGCCATAGTTTTTTCCTTTTTCTACCAGGTTAATTTCATCACCTCCCATGGGACCATGTTCGTTTTCCCAGATGCGGTTGGTCAATGGATCGAAAATCATTCCCTGTGGGTTGCGGTGTCCATAGGAATAGATGGTTGTAGCACTTGTATTACCGGGTAAAATGGGGTTATCGGCTGGTATGGCGCCGGCATCCGTCATACGATGTACTTTACCCCAATCGCTTTTGGTATTCTGTGCATTCTGGTTGCTGCTGCCTGCACCACCATAACTGGTGGAGCCTCCCTCTCCTATACTCAGGTATAACATACCTGCATTGTCGAAAACAATACGGCTTCCATAATGTCCGTACCAGGTATTGGCAGTTGTACTGGTGAAAATATTTTCGGCACCGGTAATGGCATTGCCATTGAGTTTAAATCTTGTTAGGCGCAGCAGGCTTCCACCGCCGGCATTATTCATGGCATACGATATATATATCCACCCATTGCTGGCATAGGAAGGATGTACTTTTATATCGAGTAATCCACCCTGTCCGCTGGTATTAATACCTGCAGGTACACCTGTGAGTTCCTGGGTAATGCCTGTACTGGTATAGCGGTAAATACGTCCGCGTTTTTCGGTAAACAGGAGGTCGCCATTGGGAAGAAAATCCATGCCCCAGATGATTTCATGGTTATTCACCAATACGGTTGTCTTCAGGTTAGGTGTACCGGCTACGGGTGTTTCGGTTTTGGTATCGGCCGATCCTTTACAGGAACCCAGTACAATAACAAAGCTGAGTACAGGTATGAGTGTTTGTAATTTGGGTAGCATAAGAAGGAATAAAAATGGTTGGCAAAATAGCGTCTATAAATATACTGATAGTTTTCAGCAACAAAAAAGCTCCGTTATTTTTAACGGAGCTTTGATGATTATTTCAGAAAGTGATTAGAATTTACTGTGTAAGGCATCGAATTCTTTAAACTTGGCTTCATATTTATCAAATGCAGCATTGTCTTTACCCCTTACTTTATCGCGTTTATAGCTGTATAAATTGGCCAGCCAGTCAACCGATTTGTTGATGACGCTTCTTTCATTATTGGTTCTGGTGGCTTTGTCTTTTAATAAAATATAGGCTTTTTCTAACCATTCTACAGCCTGGTCTACTTCTTTTGCAATGGGTGCTTCGAGTGCGGCATTGGCTTTGAGGTATGGCTCAGTTTCTGCTTTTACTTTGGCCTCGGCTGCTGCTTTCTTCTTTGGATCTTTTTCTATTGGTTTCTCTGAATTAATACGCTGTACAGTTCTGATATTGTCGCGCACTTTATCATCCAGTTCACCAAAATTATTATAGTGTATCACCCCTGTATTGAAGGCTGCAATGGCATTCTTTTCATTTTTTGCATAGGCTTTCTTGAAAGCTTCGAGGGCTTTGCTGTTATACATGGCAGCCGTGGTACTGTCGAGGTCATCTTTCATTTTAGCATTGGCAAATGCACTTCCGTACTGGATGTATTTATTTTCAGTAAGTGTGCCGGCTGCTTCTTCTTTTGCATACAGGTCTGTTTTTGCTTTCAGGTCGTATGTGTCAATGAAATCCATTTCATAGCTTTCCCATTCTTCATTGAAGGCAGGAAATACTTCTCTGGATAGTCCAAGGTATTTGTAGAACTGGGCTTCGTCTTTTTTACCGCGTGTATAATAATCAACCAGAAAACGGTATACATCTACATAGTTGGTATCGTTTACTTTATTATCAGCAATTTTTTTGTAGTATAAAGATGCTTTTTCGAGTTCTTTTGCATTTTGAAAACAGATAGCCGCATACAGGATAGAAGTAGTATCCATCGGTATGGTATTACTTGTCCATTTATTGGCAATAATCTGATCAATGTATTTAATACCGTTTACAAATGACTGACCTGCATTGGCCCAGTCTTTCTGTTCGAATCTTTTACTGCCCTGGGCAATAAACGAGGTATACATATCGAAATAGGAACTAATACCGTCATTGGCTATGGCCACTGCATAAGTTGGGTCAAGCTCTTCATACTTTCTCAGTGCGGCTTCTGCTTCTGCTTCTGCATTGGCGAATTTGGCATTGAGTTGCTGGTTCTTGAAAATCGCAGCATAAATCCTGCCCTTCCACATATAGGTTTCGGCTTTCACCGGTGTTTTGGGGTCTGCGATTAATTTGTCGATTTCTGTTTTCGCATCTTCTATTCTGCCTAATAAAACAGCATTTTTTACTTTTTTATAATCCTGTGCAGTTGCAATCTGCAGTGACATGGCAAAGATGGAAAGCAATAAAAGCTTCTTCATAACGGGAGGTTTTATTCTTGGTTTTCGTTTGAGTTGGTTTCGTTTGTATCGGGTGTTTGTTCACCGGCTGTTTCATCAGTAGCAGTTGTTTCTGCTGATTCAGCTACCGGTTCAATCAGCTCTTCTTCTTCTATCTGAGATATCGCTGCAATTTCATCCCCCTCATCAATACGAATCAGTTTTACACCCTGTGTGGCCCTGCCTGCTTCACGGATATCGATAATACCTGTTCGGATGGTAATTCCTGATTTGCATGTAATGATAAGATCTTCTTTTTCAGTTACATAGAGAATGCCGACTAAACTTCCTGTTTTATCGGTAACATTAATGGTTTTAACACCTTTACCACCTCTGTTGGTAATACGGTATTCATCGATGGCTGTTCTCTTGCCAAAACCTTTCTCGCTTACTACGAGTATGGTTCTGCTGGTATCTTCCTTATTTACACAGATCATGCCAATCACTTCATCTTTCTCATCTTCTACCTCAATACCTGCTACTCCGATGGCACCTCTTCCGGTAGCCCTTACTTTCTCTTCTTCAAAACGAATGGCCCTTCCGCTCTTCACTGCCAGCATAATTTCCGATTTACCATCGGTCATACGTGCTTCCAGTAATTCATCGCCTTCAATAATAGTAATGGCATTTACACCATTGGCCCTTGGGCGGCTGAAATCTTCCAGGGATGTTTTCTTGATGATTCCTTTCTTGGTACAAAGTACAATATAATGTTGCTGTACAAAATCTTTATCGGCCAGGTTCTTCACATCAATAATGGCTTTCACCTTATCATCACCGGGTAATTGTATCAGGTTCTGTATGGCCCTTCCCTTACTTTGTTTTTCACCTTCCGGTATTTCGTATACACGCATCCAGTAACAACGCCCTTTTTCGGTAAAGAACATCATGGTATCATGTGTAGAAGCTACAAAGAGGTGTTCCACATAATCTTCGTCTCTTGTTTTGGAACCTACAGCACCTCTTCCGCCTCTTCGCTGCTGGCGGTATTCTGTTGCTGAAGTACGTTTGATATAACCTAAGTGAGAAATGGTGATGACCACATCTTCTTCTTCAATCAGGTCTTCAATACGCATTTCATCTGCCAGGTATTGTATTTCACTTTTACGTGCATCGCCGAACAGTTCTTTTACTTCGAGCAGTTCTGAACGAATGAGTGCATAACGCAGTTCTTCGCTGGCCAATAAAGCTTTCAGGTCTTTGATGGTATTGATCAGGCCATTGAATTCTTCAATGATCTTATCACGCTCCATTCCTGTTAAACGTTGTAAACGCAGTTCCAGGATGGCTTTGGCCTGTGCCTCTGATAAACCTTCGACCTGTGTATACAATTCATTGGTAAGATCGCTGAACAGTTCCTGTTTGAGTAACCATTTGCCTTCTTTACTTTTCTGTATCAGGCTTTCTTTGGCTTCATCGGGTGTTCTGCTGGCACGGATGAGTCTGATTACTTCATCGAGGTGATCCAGTGCTTTTAAGTAGCCTTCTAAAATATGGGCCCGTTCTTCTGCTTTTCTGAGTTCAAATTTTGCGCGGCGAATCACCACTTCCATCCTGAAATCAATAAACTCCACGATCAGGTCGCGAAGGTTCATGATTTTTGGCTTACCCTTGGTCAGTGCCACATTATTGATACCATAACTGGTTTGCAATTCTGTGTATTTGTACAACTGGTTAATCACCACCTGTGCCACTGCATCACGTTTCAGGTCGAGAACAATACGGGTACCTTCACGTTTATTACTTTCATTGTTTACATGGGCAATGCCTTCAATGGTTTTATCTACCACGAGCTGACCAATACGGTCTGTTAACTGATCCCTGTTTACCTGGTAAGGTACTTCGGTAATCACAATCTGCTCACGTCCGCTGGCTTTGGTATCAACATGACATTTACCTCTTACCACTACTCTTCCGCGACCGGTTAATAATGCCTGTTTTACCCCTTCCATGCCATAGATAACACCTCCGGTAGGGAAATCGGGTGCTTTTACATAGGCAATCAGTTCTTCGCCGGTAATTTCTTTATTGTCGATATAGGCCACACATCCGTCTACCACTTCACTCAGGTTATGGGGCATCATATTGGTGGCCATACCTACGGCAATACCTGATGAGCCATTGATGAGCAATTGTGGGATACGGGATGGGAGTACCGTGGGTTCTTTGAGTGAGTCATCGAAATTGAGCTGAAAGTCTACTGTTTCTTTCTCAATATCATCCAGCATGGCTTCTGCTACTTTCTGTAAACGGGCTTCCGTATAACGCATGGCAGCGGGTGGATCTCCATCCTGGTTACCAAAGTTACCCTGGCCATCTACCAGTGTATAGCGCATCGTCCAGTCCTGCGCCATACGAACAAGGGTATCATAAATGGATGAATCACCATGCGGGTGGTATTTACCCATTACTTCCCCAACAATACGGGCCGATTTTTTATACGGTTTATTGCTGTTATTGCCCAGTTCATTCATGGCATACAGCACCCTGCGGTGTACAGGTTTAAAACCATCTCGTGCATCGGGTAAAGCTCGTCCAACGATTACCGACATCGAATAATCGATGTAAGCCGTTTTCATTTGTTCCTCGATATTGACCTGTATAATCCGATCGTTATCGCTAGTTTGTTCCGGTAACAGATTTTCTTCCATATTCGCTGATCTCGTACTGATTTTTTGAGTTCTTTCCGGCAGGTATAATGATCAAAATTTGCCGGTTGGCGAAGATAGTTTTTTTACGGGTGAAAAGGGGGTTAAAATGCTTGTTTTTTAAGGGGTTTTATCCACAAAACTGCATAAAAAAAGAACCCCGGAATCTATTGCTTTTTTGGCATTCGATCCGGGGCCGCTTCTATACCTAAAACGGTCTGTTTACAGTACTTTTCTTATATCGGAGCTACCACTTTTACTGGTTTTTGTTTCGGGGGGAGCACCTTTATAATGAATATCGCTTCCGCCACTGGCATGCGCATCAATCGACTTACTCACATTTACGTTTACGTCGCTTCCGCCAGACGAATGAACCTGACAGGTTTCACTGCTTAATTCATACGCATCTACATCACTTCCACCCGATGCATTGATCTTTAAATTGGTGGCCTTTCCTTTTAAGTCAGCATCGCTGCCACCACTGGCACTAATAGACAGGAGATTACAGGAGAAATTGCCTTTCAGGTCGGAACCTCCTGAAATATGCACTTTTAGCTCATTGGCCTTGATCATATCCTCACAAAACACATCTGAACCACCTGATGCATGCAGTTTATCCAGTGTTTTAACAGATACATAGGCTTTCAGTTTTTTATTACCCCAATTGTTTCCCCAGCTCCAGTTATTATTTTCTTTTTCATAGTAAATCTTCAACACACCATCTTCCACTTCCGTAATAATTTTATCCCTGTACTCCTCTTTTTCTGCACTAACAGCCACGGCTTCTTCGGCAGACTGGGTGAGGTAGAGGTCAATTCCATGCGATACCTGTATGGCATGGAAATTTTTCAGGTTTCTTTTCTGCGCATTGGCATCCCGGATGGTCTTTTGCGACCAGGCCTGTCCGCAGAGCAGGGAACAAGCCATCAATAAAGTGAATAGTTTTTTCATGCTGGTTTTTTCTTTTAAACGTAGATGACCGGGGAATGTTACAGTTGGGGGGAAAGTCCGAAAGACGGGGAGTCCGAAAGACCGGAAGACAGTTTGCTTCAACCATATCTACTTTCGGACTTTCCGACTTCCGGACTTCCCTGACTTTCTTTAGCTTGCGCCCATGTTAACTACCCAACATTTGCTGGTTTTTGGTGCAGGGAAATCTGCTACGGTATTGATTGATTACCTGAAAAAAATAGTAGCTGAGAAGCAATGGAAACTTACTGTAGCAGACGGTCATCTGGAGACGGTGCAGCAAAAATTAGGCAATGCTCCGGGTACAGCAGCGGTACAACTGGATATTCTGGATGCTGAAAAAAGAACGGCCCTTATAAAGCAATCTGATGTGGTCATTTCTTTAATGCCACCTTCACTGCACCTGCCCATTGCAGCAGATTGTCTCTCACTCGGAAAACATTTACTCACTGCCTCCTATGTGGATCCGAAAATCAGTGCCATGGCTGATGCCATTAAGGAAAAAGGCATTTTGTTTTTGTGTGAAATGGGATTGGATCCGGGTATCGATCATATGAGTGCCATGCAACTGATTCACCGGATTAAAAATGCAGGTGGACATATTCAATCCTTTCATTCTCATTGTGGTGGTCTGGTGGCACCCGAGAGTGACGATAATCCCTGGCATTATAAAATAAGCTGGAACCCGAGAAATGTAGTTTTGGCGGGTAAAGCCGGAGCTGTTTATCGGGAGAATGGAGCCGAGAAAAAAATTACGTATAGCCATTTATTTCAACAGGGTACAACAGTAGCTATTCCTTCATTGGGGTTGCTCTCCTATTACGCCAACCGCGACTCTTTGAGTTATATTGATGTATATGATTTACCCGATACAAAAGATTTTCTCAGAACCACAGTCAGACATCCTGATTTTTGTAAAGGATGGGCAGCGATTGTTGCCTTGCAATTAACGGATGAAACGGTGGTATATGATACGGATGGATTAACGGTACATGATTTTCTGCTGCAACATATACAGCATCATCAGCTTCAAGATTCTTTTAATGAACTGATGAATGATCAACTGATCCATACACAGTTTACCTTTCTGGGTTTGTTTAGCGATACACTTATCAATAAGGGACGATGCAGCGCCGCCGATATCCTGCAATGGCGGATGGAACAAAGCTGGGTATTAAAAAAAGAGGATAAGGATATGATTGTGATGTTGCATGAAATTACCTATTCTCAAAACGGGCAACAGCATGAAATAAAAAGCAGCCTGGTCGTAAAAGGCGAAGACCATCTTCGAACTGCTATGGCTAAAACGGTTGGCTTACCATTGGCGATGGCTGCGGTATTAATTGCCGAAGGGAAATTAAAAGAAAGAGGTCTCCATATTCCCATCATCCCTTCTATTTATGAACCTGTTCTGGCTATTTTAGGAAAAGAAGGAATTATTTTTCATGAAGGTTGATTTTTTGATCTTTGATTTTTTGAAGTATGATTGATCAACCCAAATCAAAAAATCAAAGATCAAAAAATCAAAAATCACTTCTTCCCCTTTTGACTTTTCACTTTTCCCTTTTCACTTTTCTCCTCCCCCAATACCCACTCATAATCCAATTGTCTTTTTTCAAGATTAGCCGCTATTACTTTGATGGTTACTTTATCGCCCATGCGGAATGTTCTGCCGCTTCTGCTGCCTACTAAACTGTAATCGCTTTCAACCAGTCTGAAATCATCGTAATCCGATAAACTCACCAGGCTTACGAGTCCTTCGCATTTATGCGCCACTGTTTCTACCCAAAAACCAAAACTGGAAACGCCGCTTACCACTCCTTCAAACATTTCACCGAGGTAATCGCGCATATATTCTACCTGTTTGTATTTATTGCCTGCTCTTTCACATTCCATCGCGGCTCGTTCCCTATCGCTGCTGTGTTTACATTTCTCTTCCATTTTTTTATCGATTGCAGGCTTTCCCTGTAAAACCGATTCGAGTACCCGGTGTACCAGCACATCAGGATACCTTCTGATGGGTGAAGTAAAATGACAATAATGTTCAAAAGCCAGACCATAGTGCCCAATATTTTCTGTCGTGTATACAGCTTTGGCCATGGTGCGTATACCTAATTGTTCCAGCACATGCTGCTCCGGTTTTCCCCTTACGGCTTCGAGCATACTGTTAAAACTGCGCGCGATGGATTCGGGTGAACCCAGGTCGAATTTGTGGCCATATTTTTTTGCAAAATCCATGAATGGTGCCAGTTTTTCTGCATCCGGCTGGTCGTGTACGCGGTATGGAAATGGAATGCCTTTTTTGTTGATCTGAATTTTAGCAATATTCTCGGCTACTGTTCTGTTGGCTAATAACATGAACTCTTCAATCAACTGGTGTGCTTCTTTGCTTTCTTTTACTACGATGCCAATTGGCTTTCCTTTTTCATCGAGTTTAAAGCGTACTTCCTGTGAAGAAAAATTAATGGCGCCTTTGCTGAAGCGTTTTTTGCGCATTCGTTGCGCAAGGTCATTCAGGAGGAGAATTTCATCTGCATATTTACCTTCTTTCTTTTCTATCACTTCCTGCACATCTTCATAGGTATAGCGATGATTTGAGTGAATGGCTGTTCTGCCCAGCCAGTATTGTTTAATCTCACCCTTTGTATTCATCTGGAAAATGGCGGAGAAGGTAAACTTATCTTCATGTGGACGTAAGGAACAAAGTTCATTGGAGATGCGTTCGGGTAACATGGGGTTTACACGATCGGGCAGGTACACAGAAGTTGCCCTTTTATAGGCTTCTTCGTCCAGTTCTGTATCGGGCTCAACATAATAACTTACATCTGCAATATGCACGCCAATCTCATATATACCATTGGAGAGTAAACGGATAGACAAGGCGTCGTCAAAATCTTTGGCATCAACCGGGTCGATGGTAAAGGTGAGGATATCGCGGCAGTCTTTTCTTTTTTTCAATTCTTCCTGATCGAGCACATCGGGTAACCGTTCTGCTTCTTCGAGCACATCTTCCGAAAAGAAAAGCGGGAACCCTGCCTGTGCCAGTAATTCTTTCATGGCTGCATCGTTCTCGTCTTCGGGTTGCATGATGTTTATAATTTCACCCACTGGTTTTTTATCATCCTTGTCCCATTTAACGAGTCGGGCTACTACCCTGTCTTTGTGTTTGGCTCCATTTAGTGATGACAATGGAATAAACAGATCGGGCATGGGTTTATCGGTATCGGGTACAAAAAAAGCGAAATTGGTAGAGAGTTGTACATAGCCGATGAATTCTGTTTGTCGTCTTGTAACCACTTCTGTAATCTTGCCTTCTTTTTTTCCGGTTCTTCCATTTTCTTTCACCACTTTTACACGAACAATATCGCCATTGAGTGCATTCATAAAATCGCCCGGACGTACCAGTACATCACCGGTTCCGTTATCAATCACCACATATCCCATACCTGAACGGGTTACTTCAAGTTTGCCTTTCAGTACCTGTACCTGTGAGGATTTATTTTTCTGTTTTTGCTTTTGTTTTTGTTTGGATGGTTTTTTGCTCATGTCATTGACTTGAAGCTAAAGTTCCTGATAAAATCAGTAACCATGGTATTAAATTGTTCACCTTCTCCGAACAAAAATTCGTGACGGATGGGCAATACATACATGGGCAGGTTAGCCAGTTCATCACGAAATTTCATGAGTCTGACCGCATCTTTCTCAGTAGTGAGTATGATTTTATCTTTAGCGTGTATCTGATTAAATTTTTCGCGGATTTCATTCAGGTCATCGATGGAAAAAATATGATGATCCGAATAATCCTGCTGGTAATAAGTATGTGTTGTTTCGTGCAGGTAATCTTTCAGGGGTTTAGGGTTGGCAATACCACATACCAGTAATACTTCATCGCGTGGCGTGAGCATCCATTCATCGTCGTAATTGAAAATATGGTAAGGTACTCCGTATGCAATACGGGTAAAAAATACCTGCTGGTCGGCCCTCGGCTTCAGGCTGCGTATAATTTGTTGTTTTTTTTCATTGCCCAGGTCTTGCGGACATTTTGTTACGATAATAACGGATGCCCTTTTAGCCGATGCTTTTTCATCGCGCAGGTCGCCGGTGGGCAGGTAAAAATCCTGTACATAAATATTGCTGTATTCTGTAAGGAGGATATTAAACCCTGCATTGATAGACCTGTGTTGGAAGGCATCATCCAGTATAATGGCCTGCAGATCGGGAATATCCTGTAATAATTGTGGAATAGCCACCAGTCTTTCTTCCCCCACGGCAACAGGCACCATTGGAAATTTCATGTGAAATAACATGGGCTCATCGCCTATTTCAAGCGCAGTGGTATTAACATTGGCCAATGCATAACCTTTGGTTTTTCTTTTATAACCCCTGCTTAATGTACCCACTTTGAACTGCGGGTTGAGCAGGTGCAGGAGGTATTCTACCATGGGCGATTTACCTGTACCCCCAACAGCCAGGTTACCCACACAAATAAGCGGGAAATTAAAACTGGCCGATTTTAAATAATGCTTATCAAACATCCAGTTCCTGATGCGGATTACCAGTGCATAGATAAATGCAACAGGTAAAAGCAACACACGAAATGATTTGAGAAAAAGGGTATTAAAATTCATAGATATCCTTCGGTGTGATACAGTAGTTCAAAGGTACATCAAATTCGTGGGTGTCTGTGATGGCAGCAACAGGTTCAAAATAGCTGAATCCTATTTTAACAGTATCAGGTCTGCATTGCGGAAGAAAACGATCATAAAATCCCTTTCCATACCCAACCCTATACCCTTTTTCATCACAGATAAGCATGGGTACAAAAACAAGATCAATCTGAACAGGATCGAGTACCGGTTCGTACAGGGGTTCTTCTATACCCCATTCATTTTTTTGAAATATAGTAGCTGCGTTTACGAGATGAGCCGTTATGGTATGTTGCTGTAAATCGCTTACGGGGTAAGCAAATTGTACCTGAGGGATAAAATGTTCAAGATAGGCTTCAAAAAGTGAGATATTCGGTTCTCCGTTTTGCTCCATCGGCGCATAACTCAATACTGTTTGCCAGTAACCCAGGGGCAAACGCTGAAACTGAATCAGCATCAGGTCATCCATCACCAACCTGTCCCTTGCGGAAAACTGTTGCCGTTCAGCTTTTAATTGTTGTCTTAACTCCTGTTTGGTCATATCACCCTGCTATCATTTTTTGTAATGATTCCCTTAACCGATCCGCATATACGCGAATCGTTTCAGGATCTTTCCTTTCAAGATACGCAATTGTTCCAAGTGAAGGATAACCCGTCCATTCCACGATTTCTTTTTCATAGTCGAGGTACTGGTCATTGAATATCCATCCGCTTATATTGAGTCGGGCCTGCTGGCAATAAGCGGCAGTGAGTCTGGAATGGTTGATACTGCCCAGGTAGTTCCTGCTTACTAAAATTACACGCGCCTCAATGGCTTTGGCGAGATCGGCTACTGTTTCTTTTTTATTCAATGGCACCAGTAAACCGCCGGCTCCTTCTACCACCAATGGTTTATGGCCGATACTGTCTACAATATTTTTACAATCTTTCTTTAGTTTCAACAAGTCAATCTCCACTCCTTCTTTCTCAGCAGCTATATGTGGTGATGCGGGCATCGAGAGACAATATGATTCTTTATGAATAACCGTATCGGGATTACTGATTAATGAAGCCACTGTCTGAGCATCGGTACCTGTTTCATAACCGGCCTGTACCGGTTTCCAATAATCGGCCCCCAATGCTTCTGTTACAATGGCGGCAACCAGTGTTTTACCGATATCGGTACCTATTCCGGTGATGAGGATTGGGTGGGGCATGATGTGAATGGTGAATCGGGAATGGTGAATGGTGAATGGGAAACGTTTTATTCACCATTCACCATTGACCATTGACCATTCACCTCGCATTATTCGTTTATAAAAAAAGAAAATAAGGTTGTTCCATAATTTCGTTGAAAGCTGAACCCTTCAAATTTTTCATAGTTATTTCTTGGGGTATGTTCCAATACAAAAAAGCCGGCTTTGCGGATCATTTTCTTCGCTACTATGATTTTGGGAATTTCATCGATGGGGCCCAATGCATAAGGAGGACCGGCAAAGATAAAATCAAAATCTTCGGTACAGGTATTCAGGTAAGCAAATACATCCATCTTCAGAATCTTATGGTTTTGCATACCCAGCATTTCAGCATTCTTTTTTATAAAGCCATGCATAACGGTATCTTTTTCCACAATAGTAAGATCGGCTGCACCTCTTGATGCCAGTTCATAACTGATACATCCTGTTCCCCCAAAAAGGTCTAGTGTTTTGCTGTTCTCAAAATTCATCCTGTTCTGGAGAATATTGAATAGTCCCTCTTTGGCTATATCAGTGGTTGGCCTTGTATGTGGCATATTGGCTGGCGGACTCACCCTCCTGCCTCCCCATTTTCCTGAAATAATCCTCATGCTACCGTATTAAAAAATGGGGTGAATGTATGTGGATGGTATTCTTCCAGCATACCCGGTAATAATGATTCTTCGGGTAGATTATGAAAATGTCTGTTGGTAAATAATTGTTGGAGCCTTCTATGCAGATCGCCATGTGGTTCAATAAAGCCACTCATTTCTATTTGCGTTTCTGCTGGTGTAATACCATGTTCTTTTAACATCGATAAAAGATAAAAACAGACATCTTCTGTTGTTTTAAATGCGAAAGTCTGAATCATCTGTAGTTGCTGATTTATCATGAGCACTGCAATGAATGAGTATGGGTATACCTGTACTTTGAGAAAATTAACCGGCAAATCGGTTCTTGCAGTTAGACGTTTTATAATACTGGTATAAAGATGTTGTGCCTGGAACAAATGAAAATGACGTACTGCCTGGTCTATAATGCTGGTTTTTACCCGGTATATCATGATGATGCCTAATGGATCAGCAAGTTTATCATGTTTAATTTCATACTTAGGTGAATCACCATAAATGAGGGTAAGATAATCTGATGCAGCAGCACTGCTCAATTTCTCCATAGGAACCAATAGCACTTCCTGAAAATTGTACAAAATATCAACGCTGCCTGTGTATTTATTTAATATCTGTGAATTGCTTTTTATTTCAAAAAAAACATCGCTCCAGTCATTGATATCATTCTCCAACTCAAAAAATTCAAATGCCAGTGATTGGTCTTTATCGGTAATGGAACAGGCAACATACAGCGAACCTATTTCCACACGAAGCTTACGCCCCTGTTCCTGGAGCAGTGGTGTGGGTGGATAGAATGCCATTGTTTTTCTTGCCATTGGGTCGATATTGTTTGCAATGATATAAAAAAAGCCACTGAGTTGCACAAGAGTTTAAGTAGTAGATTTGCGCCCGTTGATGGCAGCCAATAGTTCAAATATCAATTTACAAGTTTCTATTACCAACAGGCAGATATTAAGTATTGCCCTGCCTATTACCGCTTCCATTGTAGTGCCACAGATTAATTTCATTACGAATAATATTTTTCTGGGTGGACTTGGTCAGAAAGAACTGGGGGTGGCGGGTATTACTGGTGTTTACTACCTGATTTTTGCGGTGATTGGTCATGGACTGAACAATGGCTTACAGGCGCTTATTTCGCGAAGAGCAGGTGAAAACCGGGTGGATCAGATCGGTAACCTTTTTTCACAGGGTATCAGGATTTCGCTGGTTTTTGCCATAGTGGGTATTTTACTTACCTGGTTCCTGGCCCCTGTTTTATTTCGTTTTGCCCTGCACGATACAGAAAGGGTAAATATGGCCGTAGATTTTTTAAATATCCGGATACTGGGTCTGCCCTTTTTATATGTGTACCAGATGCGTAATGCCTTACTGGTAGGCACCAACCAAAGCCGATACCTGATTATAGGTACTGCGGTAGAAGCCATCGCCAATGTTTATTTTGATTATGGAATGATTTATGGCAAACTGGGCATGCCTAAACTCGGTTTTAATGGTGCAGCCTATGCATCCATTATTGCAGAATTTGCCGGTCTGGTTGTTATTTTTCTGGTGATACATATACAGGGCATCGGCAAAAGACTTGAACTGTTCAGGAATATTGGATATGACTGGAAGAATATTAAACTGATATTACGCATCTCCTCCCCTGTTATTTTGCAACTGGCCATCAGTATCATCAGCTGGGAATTTTTTTATATCCTGATTGAGCACCATGGCGAGCAGGACCTCGCCGTATCGAATACCATGCGGAATATTTTTGGTTTTTTTGGTTGTTTTACCTGGGCTTTTGGCGCCACTACCAATAGTATGGTGAGTAATATAATTGGTCAGGGGTTACAACACCGTGTTACAGAACTGGTAAATAAAATTATGACCTGGAGTGTTGGATTTGCGATATTGGTTTGTTTGTTACTGAACCTGTTTCCTCATGCATTTTTATCGGTGTATGGACAAGGGGATGCATTTATTGAAGCGGCCATACCGGTTATGCGTATCGTTTCGCTGGCGCTGGTACTGATGTCTGTTTCTGTGATCTGGCTGAACGCAGTTACCGGAACCGGTAATACACAGGTTAACCTCTATAGTGAGTTCGCTGCTATTTTTCTTTACTGTATCTATGTTTATATTGTTCTCGAAAAACTGCAATTACCTATTGAATGGGGCTGGGCCAGTGAAGGAATTTACTGGATTACTCTTTTAGTTCCCTCATTTTGGTATATGAAAAGCGGAAGATGGAAAACTTATAAAATGTAAAGAGCGGATTTCTTTATTTTTAATCATCCTTCTTCATTTTAACAGCCTTTTTTATCAGCTTTGTTAAACTAAGTTGAAGCCACGCAGCTATTTTATTCACTCATTTATCTATGCAAAAAACTATATGATGAAAACAACACTCCTGATTGGTGGTATGCTTATGTCAACTATTACATTTGCTCAGTTTAGTAAAGGCGATCATTTAGTAAGTGGTAGTTTTGGATTAAACTCAAGTGCTTACAAAGCTACTACGGGCAGTCCGGCAGACAGATCAAAAGGGTCTGGAATTTTACTGAGTATTGCCGGCTCAACATTTAGCTCAAACCTGGTACGAAATACTGTTAGCTTTTATGTTTCACATAATGTTTCAAAAACCAATCTGAATAATCCTTCCAATGCCTATGTAAGTACAGGGCTGAATTACGGATTAGCTTTCAGCCGTGCGAAATTATTACCCCTTGCCAAATCTTTGTACCTCAATTTTCCGTTTAATCTGAGTACGGGATTTACTTCTTCTTCTGTTGAACAATCTGGAGCAACGATAGAAAACCGATCGAAAGGATTTACGGTATCCGCAGGAGTTAGCGCAGGATTATTATATCAACTCAATAAACGTTGGGTATTAACTTTATCCTTACCTGATTTGGCCAGTGTGGGATATAGTACCACCAAGTTTGATGGTTATGTGAATGGGGTATTGCAGAATCCCTCTTTTCGTTCCAATTCATTCAATCTTACTTCAGGAATCGGCGCAAGAGCATTGGGAGATTTATCGGTAGGTTTCGGCTACATTATTCCAAGAAAAAAATAACTTACTCTCTGTGTAAACTCCTTCCCTCTCGTTCTCTGCGGTGAAGTTACATTGACCATTCACCGCAGAGAACGAGAGACAACAGAGATTTCGCGGGGTATTTTTAAGCTCCCTTTAGTTTGTTCACAAGGTCTATGTATTGCTGCATGGCATCTTCTTTACTCACCCCCTTTAACTTCTCCCATGCTTCATGTTTAAATTTGGCTACAAAATCGAACATATTTTCCGGTGCAGCACCGGTATTGTCACCTTCTGTTGCCTGTTTATAAAGCGAGTATAGTTTCAGTAAAGTTTCATTATCGGGTTTCTCTGTTAATGTTTTGCTGTTGGCAACAGCTGTGGTAAATATTTCCTGTAATGACATGGTTTTATTTTTATTGAAGGCTCCAACGGAGTTTCATTCGCTATTAAAGATATTTCGTTTCTTGATTCCTTCTTTTTATAAATCGAAAAATCAAAGGTCTCCAAAGGAGTTCTACGAACACCCAATCAAAGATTACAACATCGACTCTAACAATTTAGCCCCCTCTGCTTTCAGTGCAATATCATCTCCTGTACGCGTGGGTAATTTCACGAGCTTATTCAACACTTCTATGGCTTTGGCAGGCTGACGGCTTTCCTTGTATGCTTTTGCCAGATCAAGATAATTGGCTACAAAATAAGGATCCAGTGTTCTGCATTTCTCCATGTATTGAATGGCTTTATCCAGATCGCTGGGAGGTAGTCCGCCGTACAATAATTTCACGGCTGCTTTCTTTAATCCCGATAAAGTGACCATTTCATAATGCCATTTACCCATGGTATAATTGGCGCGGGCATGATCGGGGTTTATTGATAAAGCTTTATCGGAATAGTGTTTGATGTCTTTTACATAAGCCACAATCTGTTTGTTTTCCGTTTCCACATCCGTCATTTTACCCGATGCCATAGCCATGGCATAAGGTGCATCAGCCTGATTACTGTCGGCCTGCCAGGCTCTTTTTGCATACGCAAGTGCGGTTTCATAATACAGCCGTTTGCTGTTTTTATCGTTCAGTTTTCCACCGATGGAGGCGCTTAGTTCTGCAGAACGTACCAGTGCTTTGAGGTGGGTTGGTTCCAGGGCCAGCACCTGTTTGTATTTTTCCAGCGCCTCATTGTCTTTCTGTACCCTTTCCAGGTTACTGGCTTCTTTAAGGAGAATATTGATATCCTGAGCAGAAGACAGGTTATGGCAAAACAAAAAACAAACAAAGAGACTGTATTGCAAGATTCTTTTCATGACTATAGGTCTTTTCGGTTCAGGGAAATTGATACGCCGGTAGCACCTGTAAATTGTGCAATCGGAGGATGCATTTTCCGGATAGAAATATGTACCTCTTCAGACAGAGAAAATTGTGCCAGAATATCCATGGCCATATTTGAGACCACTGTTTCCAGTAATGGAGTGGCTATCGCCATATGTTTTTTTACCAGTTCGTAGAGGGTAACATAGTTGATGGTTTCTTCTATCTGTTCTATGGGTAAAGAGGCAGGCTGGTACTGAACAGTAAGGTCAATGAGGAAATCATTCCCCAACACTTTCTCTTCCGCATACAACCCATGGTATGCGTGTATTTGTAACTGATGGAGATGAACTGAAAGCATGGGGAAAATATGAAATAAGGAATAAGAAATAAGGAATGAGAAAGTAAGGAGAAATATTATAATGAAAAAACGCCTATCACCACTTCCAGATTCCTCTGTTCCTTATTCGATATTTCTCTGTTTCGCTGTTTCTCAAGCCAGTCCTTTCGAAGTAAGGTAGCGTTCTGCATCGAGTGCGGCCATACAGCCACTGCCGGCGGCGGTTACGGCCTGGCGGTAGTTTTTATCCTGTACATCGCCTGCTGCAAATACGCCTTCTACATTGGTTTTAGTAGTACCGGGTACCGTTTTTATATAGCCTGTTTCATCCATATCAATCCAACCTTTGAAAATATCGCTGTTGGGCTGGTGACCAATGGCTACAAAGAAACCGCTGATGGGTATTTCCTGTGTTTCATTGGTCTGGTTGTTTTTTATACGTACCGCTTCTACTTTTTTCTCACCCAGTATTTCATCTGTATCGGTATTCCAGTACACTTTTATATTGGGTGCATTCATTACGCGATCCTGCATTACTTTACTGGCGCGCATCTGATCGCGGCGGATGAACATGTGTACGTTTGTACAGAGTTTTGATAAATACAAGGCTTCTTCAGCAGCCGTATCTCCTGCTCCTACGATGGCCACTTCTTTTCCTTTAAAGAAAAAGCCATCGCAAACGGCGCAGGCACTTACGCCAAAACCATTCAAACGCTGCTCGCTTTCCAGTCCCAGCCATTTGGCTGATGCACCGGTACTGATGATCACTGAATCGGCTTCAATCCATTTTTCTTCATCAATTTCCACACGATAGGGTTGTTTGCTGAAATCTACTTTGGTAGCCAATCCATACCTGATATCTGCGCCCATACGGGCCGCCTGTTTTTCAAAATGCACCATCATTTCAGGACCCTGAATTCCTTCCGGATAACCGGGGTAATTTTCTACCTCTGTGGTGATGGTGAGCTGACCTCCGGGTTGGATACCCTGGTATAAAACTGGTTTCATATTTGCACGGGCAGCATAAATGGCTGCGGTATAACCAGCCGGACCCGAACCGATAATCAATACATGTACTTTTTCTGTTGCTTCACTTGCCATACTTGTTGTTTTACTATTTAGACGAACAAATTTATATAACCCTTGCAGTTAATACTTTTCCGTTTTACACAATAAGGGTTTATTTGGGGATAATCAGGCTGCGGTACTGTGCGGCATAACCACAAAACGCACCCAATGCTCCATTGCTGATATTACCAATGACTTTACCCGGTGATGAAAAGGGGTTTCCGATGGATTGAAAATTGAATTCCCAGGTGCGCCAGAAATCATAAGTAGGCTTTGTAATATTACAGAGTTTTACTGTGGCCGTGTCTCCTCTTTTAAAAAAGCCATATTCTTCAAATTCAATTTCTTCATTCCTGTTTACGCCTTTATCAATCTGTATCTCATAGGTTTTACCATCAATTATATTATCATCAAACACGCTGTTTCCGCCAGGCAGAAAAGGCTGGTTATTTACACTGGTAAAATACCGGATATAATTACCCAGGCCCGGTGGGTCGGTTACACGACCCATTAAAACCACTTTGGTCGTATCCTCATTATTTGGTGCTTTTTTCCACCAGAGTGAGTCCATGGTTTTGGTGAGCAGGGGTATTTCTGTTTCGCTGGTGTACAGTTTCCCGTCTACTGTAATCGTGAGTTTGTATTTTCTGCCCTGTTGCCCAAACAGTTGTTGCGGATATAACGGGTCGTTACTATAATAAAAGATGCGGTTACCATTGGCTCCCCGCAGTTCAAATTCTTTCATCGGATAAACAGTATTACCTTCCTGTATGCTTACTGTAGCATTGTGTACAAAAGAATTGGCCAGTTCTGCAGAATCGATGCTGGAGAAAAAATTAAGAGAGCGGCTCAACAGAATAAAGGGTGGACGATTGTTTTCTATTTCAGCATCCACCACTAATTTAGGTGCAGAAGCGGTGGGAACTATTGAAATATCTCTTTCACAGGCTGTCAATAAAATAATGATCATCAAAAATCCTGTCCATCGTTTCATGGTGCAAATTTATCCCAAATTGGGTGATCAAAATGTTATAAAAAAGCCCCCCGGTTTTACGGGAGGCTTTTGTGAGTTTTGGGTTGAATTAACCGAGGTACGCTTTCAGTGCGTTGCTGTAACGCGCTTTCTGTAAACGTTTGATGGCCCTTTCTTTGATCTGGCGGATACGTTCTTTGGTAAGATCGTATTTCATGCCAATCTGCTCAATGGTTACTCCATTTTCACCGTCGAGACCAAAATACGCATTTACGATTTCGGCTTCACGTGGGCTGAGTGATTTGAGTACGCGGCGAATTTCTTCACGCAGTGAATCTTTCATCACATCATCATCGGTATCATCGCTACCTTCCAACAGGTCGCCCATGGCCACGTCTTCTGCTTCGTGCACAGGTGCATCGAGTGAAGTGTGACGGGTGTTGCTCTGGAAAATGTTGTTGATCTCGGTTTCGCTCATTTCCAGGATTTCAGCCAGCTCTTCTGTTGAAGGCTCGCGCTCATGTTCCTGTTCAAAAGCCATATAGGCTTTATTAGCTTTGTTATAAGTGCCAATTTTGTTTTGAGGCAGGCGGACTAATCTGCCCTGCTCTGCCAACGCTTGTAAGATAGACTGGCGAATCCACCATACGGCGTATGAGATGAACTTAAAACCCTTGGTTTCATCGAAACGCTGGGCTGCTTTTATCAAACCGAGGTTACCCTCGTTGATCAGATCGCTAAGAGATAGGCCCTGGTGTTGGTACTGCTTAGCAACAGATACCACGAAACGTAAGTTGGCCTGCACCAGTTTGTCGAGTGCTCGCTGATCACCCATTTTGATTCTTTGAGCCAGTGTTGTTTCCTCTTCAGGTGTGATCATCGGAATTTTAGAGATCTCCTGTAAGTACTTCTCAACGGCCTGAGAATCGCGATTGGTAATCTGTGTTGCAATTTTGAGCTGCCTCATGTTGTGCTGTTATCTATTTATATAAACGAATATTAGACCCTGAATGTTGCATAAAAGCTGTCAACTGTTTCGTTAAAATTTAGCAGCAAACCGGCTTTCAGAAGCGTGCAAAAGTACGACTCAGCCTCGGAATATGCCAGTTTTTGTGGAAAAACTTACATAAATGGGCAAAATTTCCTGCACTTTAACTGATTCTACCCTCTGCAATCGATTGATCAACAGCCTCTTCTGTTTTATGCTCTTCTCTTAACCTTCTCAGTTTGCGGCCATAGGCTATTTTGGTAAACAGCACAAAAAGCACCGGTACCACAAAAATGGCCAGTGTGGTGGCTGCCAGCATACCCCCAAATACTGTCCACCCAATCGTTTTCCTCGACTCCGCCGCCGCCCCGCTTGCAAATACCAGGGGCAGCACCCCAAGAATAAAGGCAAAAGAAGTCATGATAATGGGTCTCAAACGCAGTTCTACGGCCTGTAAAGTAGCTTGCACCACTTCTACCCCTTTATCAACCCTTTCTTTGGCAAATTCCACAATGAGGATGGCATTTTTGGCCGCCAGCCCTATCAGTGTTATCAAACCTATCTGGGCATAAATATTATTACTGATAGATGGCAGGAAAGTGAGCGTCAGTATCGACCCGAAAGCGCCAATGGGTACAGCAAACAATACTGAGAATGGAATGGACCAGCTTTCGTAGAGCGCCGCGAGGAAAAGAAACACAAATACAATTGAAATAGCAAAAATATAAGTGCTGCTTCCGCCGGCTTTTATCTCTTCGCGACTCATACCGGTAAACTCATATCCATAACCGGCAGGTAATTCTTTCTCCGCTACCTGTTTGATGGCTTCAATTGCTTGTCCGCTGCTGAAACCGGGTTTGGGCGTGCCGTTGATGTCTACAGATCTGTATAAATTGAAATGGGTAATCAAAGCAGGGTTCTCGATAACCGTTGTTGTAACCAATGAGGAAACAGGTATCATACTACCCTGACTGTTGCGTACATAGTAATTAGATAATTGTGCAACGGATGACCTGAAATTACTATCTGCCTGTGCCACTACCCTGAAGTTGCGGCCATATAAATTAAAATCATTCACATAAGTGCTACCCAATAAGGTTGAGATGGTTGTATAGACTTCTGCAATGGAGACTCCTAATTTTTTTGCTTTTTCCTTATCAACATCGACCCTGTACCCGGGGGTTTTGGTGGAGAAAAAAGTATAGGCTGATCCGATCTCGGGTCTTTGATTCAACGCACCTATAAATTTCCGCGCCACAGCTTCAAATTGCTGAATACTATCGGTACTGGTAGTCTGCTGTAACACAAAACTAAATCCGGATGTTTGTCCCAGACCCGGAATAGCAGGTGGTGAAATGGGCAATATCCTGGCTTCTTTAATATCTGCTACTTTTTTCTGGATGGATGCTATTACGCCTTGTACCTGTAATTCTTTTGATTTACGCTGATCCCAGGGTTTGAGACTGATAAATATGGTGCCCGTATTTGATTTGTTAGAAAAACTGATGAAATTCAATCCTGCCAGTCCGCCTGCTACTTTTACCGCGGGTATCGATACAATACGCGCCTGTAGTTCTTTCATCATGGCAATATTCCTGGTGGTGGATGTACCTTCGGGCATTTCATACGTTACAAATAAACGGCCCTCATCTTCGGTGGGTATAAAACCTGATGGTTTGTTTTTGAACAGCAGGTACAAGCCCGCAAATAAACAAACCATCATCACCAATACATAGGGTGTTGCTTTGATCCATTTGCCTACACTTCTTCCATAACCTCTGGTAACCCGTTCAAAACCTTTATTAAAACTGATAAAGAAACGTTCTAACCAGTTTTTCTTTGCATCTGCCTCTTTAGAGGGTTTTAACATGATACTGCAAAGTGCCGGAGTTAGCGAAAGTGCTACGAATGCAGAAATTAAAACCGATACCGCAATGGTAATGGCAAACTGCTGGTATAATCTTCCTACGATGCCGGGAATAAATCCAACAGGAATAAATACAGCCGCCAATATCAATGCAATAGCAATAACAGGACCTGAAATTTCTTTCATGGCTTTTTTAGTGGCTTCTTTCGGCGACATTTTCCCATGATCAATATTGTGCTGAACTGCTTCCACTACTACAATGGCATCATCTACCACAATACCGATTGCGAGTACAAAAGCAAACAGCGTAAGCGTGTTGATGGTAAACCCAAATGGGATAAAGAAAATAAAAGTACCAATCAATGAAACGGGAATAGCCAACACAGGAATCAATGTGGCGCGCCAGTTCTGAAGAAACAGAAAGACCACAAATACCACTAACAGCAATGCTTCCATCAATGTATCCAGTACTTCACTGATCGATACTTTTACTACCGATGCAGTCTCGAGCGGCATCAGGTAATCGATATCTTTGGGAAATGTTTTCCGCATGTTTTCCAATGCAGCTACCACTCCATTATAAGTATCGAGTGCATTGGCACCCGGTGCCTGATAAATCAAAATAAAGGCACAGGGTTTACCATTAACGAATGCATTGGTGGCATAATCAAATTTTCCCAATTCAACACGTGCCACATCTTTCAGGTAGACTATACTACCGCTGGCGGGTTGTGTGCGGACTATTATTTTTTCAAACTGTTCCTTGGTATTGATCCGGCTGTTGGTGAGTACACTGTATTCAAATACCTGTACGCCGGGTTGTGGATTACCCCCCACGGTTCCCGCAGCAATCTGTAGGTTCTGTTCTGTGAGTGCAGCATTAATATCGGCCGGGGTAAGTGATAGTGCGGCGAGTTTCTGAGGGTCGAGCCAGATACGCATACCAAAATCATCGGCACGCGCTACAATATCTCCCACACCTTTTACACGAAGCAACGCATCTTTCAAATAAATATTGGCATAGTTACCCAGGAACAATGCATCATGCGTGCCATTGGGCGAATACAGGGCCAGCGCAATCATGATACTCGGATTTCTTTTCCTGGTGGTTAAACCAAGTCGTTTTACTGCATCCGGTAAACTGGGTTCTGCCACAGCCACCCGGTTCTGTACATCAAGCGTAGCCAGGTCAATATTGGTACCTACTTCAAAAGAAACAGTAATACTGCTTTGCCCACTTCCAGTACTGTTACTGTTGATGAATGTCATACCCGGTGTTCCATTCACCTGCGATTCAATAGCCGTTGTTGTGGTTTGCTCTACTGTTTGTGCATCGGCACCAAAATAGTTACCGCTGATGGCAAAAGTAGGTGGTGTAATATCCGGGTACTGGGCCACGGGTAATGTACTGAGTGAGATAAGTCCCACCAATACAATCACAATCGAAACCACGATGGCAGTAACCGGTCTTTTTATAAATATATCTGCAATCATTCTTTCTGTTTTAAGGGATGCTTTTATTGTTTGGCGGGTATGGTAACTTTTGCTCCTTCGCGCAGGCTTTGTACACCTTCTACAGCAATCTTCTCTCCTGCTGTGAGACCTTCTGTAACAATAATATTTTTGCCAATCTGTTTACTGAGTTTCAATTTTCGCTGGTTCACCGTACTGCTGTCGGTTACCACATACACAAAGAACTCACCCAGTTGCTCGGTAATGGCTTTATATGGAATGATGACAGCAGTTTTATTTTGTTTATTCAATACCCTTACAAGTGTGGTCATACCCGGTTTCAACATATCTTTTGCATTGTTAAAACTTAGCCTGGTTTTGATGGTACCTGTCTGCGGATTTACCGCCCTGTCGATCAGGCTTATTTTCCCTGTATACGGATAGATCTCATTTCCAAAAGCAAGGGTGAATGTTGAATCGGTCTGCTTTTGTTGTTGTAATTGTGTAAAGCGATACAGGTCCTGCTGGTTCACTTCGAAATCAACAGCAATCGGATCGTTGGTGGAGATGGTATTTAAAATGGTTTGTCCAGCCACAACAGCCGTTCCTTCTTTCACTTGTGAAATACCGATGGTTCCTGAAAAAGGCGCATAGATGGTAGCAAAATTCACGCTGCTTTTTACACTGTTCAATGCCGCTCTGGCTGCTTCTACCTGTTTTTTGGCTGCGGCCAGTGCTGCATCTGCATAATCAACCTGCTGTTTGGCAATGGCGTCATTTTTATCCAGTTCATGATAACGGTCTGCATCTTTCTGGGCCTTTAAAAGATTGGTTTCCTGTACCTGTAAATTGGCCTGTGCCTGTTGGTAATTGGCATTATACACCTGTGCATCGATCGCATATAATTTCTGCCCTTTCTGCACGCGATCTCCATCCCTGAAAAAAACACCTGTAATATAACCGCTTACCTGTGCCCTGAGATCGGTTTGGTTTAAAGCTACTACCGTACCCGGATATTCATCATGGTAAACCGCAGTTGTTTCTTCCACTGTATCAACCGTTATAGCTACAGCAGGCGGCGCAGTTGGCTGTGTAACAGTGGGCTGATTGGTACAGGCTGTTACCAAGAGCAGTGCAGGTATGAGAATGCAGTATGATTTGTAATTGGAAAACATAGTATGTAATTAAATGAAATGAATTAATAGTTGATTTGTCCCAATGCCCGTTTTACATCTACTTTGCTGGCGAGTACCAGATAGAGTGCATTGTAATAATTGATTTGGGAAGTCCTTAAATCGGTTTCTGCTGTAATTACTTCGAGATAAGTTTTTACACCGGCTTTATACTGCAGGTCAATGATCGTGTACACTTCTCTGGCCAGATCGAGGTTTTCTTTCAGTGCCAGGTAATTGCTGTAGCTGCTTTTATAGGCGGCCAATGCCTGAGCATATTGCGTATTCACTGTTTGTTTAAACTGCAGTATATCGAGTGCATTTCTTTTGATCTGCCAGTTCACCTGGTCAATATTGGCTTTTCGTTTTCCACCCTGCACAATCGGAAAAGAAAGAGTAAGTGCGGCAAAAGAGTTGGGGAAATTATTACTGTACAATTTTCCAAACTGGTTATTCTGGTAATTGAGGTTATAGGCCCCGTTCAGGTTTACCTGTGGCAGAAATGCCCATTTCTCATATTGCAGACTCGCATTTAATAATTTCTGTTGTGTTTGTAGAAACCCAAACTCAGGTCTTTTGGTTATATCGGGTTGCTGAATGGTATCAAGAATTATTTCTCTTTCCAGCAACAGGCTATCGTAACTGATATTTAATGCAGTACTGTCAGGGTAACCCATCAGGTTTTTCAGGTAGCTCATTTTAGCATCAAGTACCGATTGATTAGCGGCCCTTGTAGCTTTGGTGTTGTTTAGTAAAATAGTGGCTCTTTTATAATCGGTTTTATCGGCAATACCTGCTTTATATTGGTTTGTAGCCACTTTCAGGCTGTTCTGTATACGGATGATATTTTCATCTGCTACTTTTATCTGTTGCAAAGTAGCCAGTACATCATAAAAAGCTTTTGATACACCGGTTACTACTTCCACTTTATTGATGCCTGTATTTTGCCGGGCCTGTGTTCTTACATCTTCTTTGCTCCTGTTGGCCAGTAATACATCGCGGTTGAAAATATGCTGCGATAAGGTAAACTGTGCGTTTGATGTATTATTTACGCCCAGACGAATAGGATTACCACCGATAATATTGGTAGGTACCTGAAAATTGTGCTGGAGGCTGTAATTAAAATTCAATTGCGGATACCAGGCAGAGAGTTTATTACGCAGGGTTGTTTCCACGATCTGTTCATCAATAACAGACTGTTTCAATACAGGCTGGTGCTTTAGCGCATATTGAATAACCTGATCGAGAGAGGCATTATGTAAGGAGCTGCTGTCGGGATCAGACTGTGCAGCACAGAAAAAGCTCAACAACATACAGGCATGTAATAAGTATATCCTGTAAGAGGAACGGATTGATAACATCATAATTTTTTCTTTTCGCTTTCTGGAATGGCTATACGCAACCGGCAGTTATATCAGCAGCACAAGGAGTTCAACAGTATACAAAAGATAGTAATTTGTACAATGAGGCTGTAAAGTTAAACAGGAAAAAATCACAGTTGCAACATTATTTTGTCATTTATGTTATAATTTGGATGAACGGGCAATCATTTTTAGCCCACACTTTTGAAGACCTTATATTTGAAACCTTATGATTGATTTTCGGAGCGACACTGTTACAAGACCTACCCCGGGTATGTTAGAAGCCATGTTTTCGGCACCTGTTGGTGATGATGTTTTTAGCGAAGACCCAACGGTTAACCAACTGGAAAAATTATCTGCTTCGCTTTTTGGTAAAGAAGCTGCACTGTTTTGTCCAAGCGGTACCATGACCAACCAGATTGCCATTAAATGCCATACCCAACCCGGTGATGAAGTGATCTGCGATCACCTCTCGCATGTGTACCAGTATGAAGGTGGTGGTATTGCTTTTAATTCAGGTTGTTCTGTTCGCCTCCTGCATGGCGATCGTGGGAGAATAACTGCGGAGCAGGTTTTGTCAGCCATCAACCCGGATGATGTTCACAAACCAGTAAGTACATTGGTATCACTGGAAAATACGGCTAACAGAGGTGGTGGCAGTTGTTATCATTTCAGTGATATTGAATCTATTAAAGAAGTTTGCTTAAAAAATAATTTGAAACTCCACCTCGACGGTGCGCGTTTATTCAATGCCCTGGTGGCAAAAAATGAAACCTGTAAGCAATATGGAGAAGTGTTTGATACCATTTCCATTTGTTTAAGCAAGGGTTTGGGCGCGCCGGTGGGAAGTGTATTGATTGGTCCGGGAGATTTTATCCGAAAAGCAAGGCGTTACCGTAAGGTATTTGGTGGTGGTATGCGACAGGCGGGATTTATTGCTGCAGCAGGTTTATATGCATTGGAGCACCAGGTAGCCAGATTGAAAGAAGACCATGAGCACGCGCAAATACTGGCCGATGCACTAAAAGAAAAAGATTTTGTGGGAGAAATCCTCCCTGTTGAAACCAATATCATTATTTTTGAGGTCAAGGGACGCTTTACAGCCCCCGATCTGGTTACCATTCTCCAACGATCCAATATTCTTGCCATAGCCATATCTCCTATCCAGATCAGGCTGGTGGTGCATTTGGATATTACTCCTGCCAAAATTCAGGACACCCTAAATGTTTTGAAAGCCCTTTAGAACGGTTGTAGTAGAAGCCAGGATTAAATGAAATAAAAAGAGCAAGCAAGCACATGTTACCGAAGATTAACCCTACGAATACCCAGGCATGGTTCCTGTTACAGAAACATTATGAGGAAGAAATGAACCGCCGGCATATGCGGGATCTGTTTGCCGCAGAACCTGACCGGTTTAAAAAATTCTCCATCCGCTTAGGTGATATTCTGTTTGACTATTCTAAAAATATCATCAACCAGAAAACCCTGCAGCTCTTATTACAGTTAGCAGAAGACTGTAAATTAAAAGAAGCCATTCATGAAATGTTTGCAGGTATTAAAATCAACGAAACAGAACAACGTTCTGTATTACATACAGCCCTGCGTAATTTTTCTGATACCCCGATCCTGGTAGATGGCAAAGACATTATGCCCCATGTGCAGCGTGTGCAGGCACATATGAAAGCATTTTGTGAAGAAGTACATTCCGGAAAACACAAAGGATACACCGGGAAAAAAATCCGCTTTATCGTCAATATTGGTATTGGTGGCAGCGATCTTGGTCCCGTAATGGTTACCGAAGCCCTCAGACCTTTCTGGAAAAAAGGGATCGACACTTTTTTTGTGAGCAATATTGATGGTACACATATCAGTGAGGTATTAAAGCTGGTTCGGCCGGAGGAAACTTTATTCCTGGTTGCATCCAAAACCTTTACCACACAGGAAACCATGACCAATGCCCATACGGCCCGTGAATGGTTTCTTGAAAAAGCAGTGGATGAAAAACATATTGCCAAACATTTTGTGGCACTCAGTACCAACGAAAAAGAAGTAACGGCATTTGGTATTGATAAGAAAAATATGTTTGAATTCTGGGATTGGGTGGGCGGTCGTTATTCGTTGTGGAGTGCTATTGGCTTGTCGATTGCCTTAACCATTGGCTACGATCATTTTGAACAATTATTAAAGGGAGCATCTGCTTCGGATGAACATTTCAGGAAAGAAAAATTTGATAAGAATATTCCTGTACTGATGGCATTGCTTGGTATCTGGTACACCAACTTTTTTGGTGCACAAAGCGAAGCCATTCTTCCCTACGACCAATACCTGCACCGTTTTGCAGCTTATTTTCAGCAAGGAAATATGGAGAGTAATGGTAAAAGCATCGACAGAAGCGGAAACCCTGTGAATTACAGTACCGGCCCTGTTATATGGGGTGAGCCGGGTACAAACGGGCAACATGCTTTTTACCAGTTATTACACCAGGGTACCCCATTGGTACCCAGCGATTTTATTGCACCCGCTATCAGTCATAACCCCATCGGCGACCATCACCAGAAATTATTGTCTAATTTCTTTGCACAAACAGAAGCGCTGATGAATGGCAAGTCGGAGAATGAAGTGAAAATTGAACTGATGAAGGAAGATAAAAGTCAGGAGGATATTAAGAAGCTATCGCCCTTTAAAATATTTGATGGTAATAAACCAACCAATTCTATCCTGGTTAAAGAAATCAATCCCTTTAACCTGGGAAAACTCATTGCTTTGTATGAGCATAAAATATTTGTACAGGGTGTTATCTGGAATATATTCAGTTTTGATCAGTGGGGTGTTGAACTGGGTAAACAATTAGCCAATCGGGTATTACCTGAATTGTCTTCTGAAGCCGATATCAGTTCACACGACAGTTCTACCAACGGATTGATCAATGCCTATAAACAATTCAGAAAAGGATAAGATGGAAGGGATTATTGTGCGACATATTGAACCCCGTGATAATGCGGCAATGGCCCTGATTATCAGAAATGCACTTTCAGAATTTGGTGCCAATAAACCGGGTACTGTTTATTACGACGATAGTACCGATCATTTGTATGAATTATTCCTCGCAGCGCCACTGAGTGAATATTTTGTAGCAGAAAAAGACGGTGTTTTAATTGGCGGAGCAGGTATTTACCCTACCGACGCTTTGCCTGCAGGTACTTGTGAACTGGTAAAAATGTACCTCTCTCCTGCTGCCCGTGGTTTAGGACTTGGAAGGTCTATGATTAACAGGTGTATGGAAGCTGCGAAAGCAAAAGGCTTTCAGCAGATTTACCTCGAAACCATGCCTGAGTTAAAGAAGGCAGTCAGTGTCTATGAAAAATTTGGCTTTACCTATCTCCCCGGCCCCATGGGCAACAGCGGGCATAATGGATGTGATATCTGGATGATTAGAAAATTATAAAGAAGGAATAAGAAATCAGAAAGTGAAGACAGGATACATACTTTCTGATTTCCTATTTCATGTTCCTTATTACTTATTAAAAAAGCCGGTCAAAAGACCGGCTTTTACAGTTGGTTTTGGTTGTTACCATTTGTCTACTTCTTCTGAAGCAGTGGTTGATGCAGCAGCAGCATCGGTTATTGGAGTTGGCGCAACAGCTACCGGAGCAGCAATTACTTCTTCTTCTACCGTTTCGGTTTCAGTTTCAGCGGCAGCTACAAAGCTGTCGGTCTGACCTTCACCACCCTCTGCATCATCGTATTCATGGTTGAATGCGTCGAAATCGAAATCGGGCATTAAATCTGTCTTCACATAATCAATCGCTTCTCCCAATGCCTTGATAAACTTATTAAAATCTTCTTTGTACAGGAAAATTTTGTGTCTGTCGTAGCCATTGTTATCAAAACGCTTACGGCTCTCTGTAATAGTGAGGTAATAATCATTACCACGAGTAGCTCTTACATCAAAAAAATAGGTTCTTCTTTTCCCAGCCCTGATTCGCTTGCTGTAAACACTTTCCATTTTCTTGTCGTTGTTCTCGTACGCCACAGTTGTTGTTTTTTGGTTTTCTGATTTTATGCCTGACAAATATAGGGATGTTTCGGAATTACCAAAATTTTCTGAAAACTAAATGAAAGAAGGGAGTATCAGGCTACAAGCTGCAAGGCACAAGACTTTGGCAGGTTATGATATTTAGAGGTATTCCTCAGATTTTTAAAAACGTTGAATAATAAAGGAATCCTTTGTTTATTGGTCGGTCAGTAGCTGTTCTTTCTGAGCGTCTTCCTTTATATCTGTTAACTGAAGTCTGTACAGTTCTGCATAATACCCATTCTTTATCATCAGTTCATCATGGGTACCTGTTTCACTTAGTTTACCATTATCGAGTACAATAATCTTATCGAATTTGAAGCTGGAAAAAATTCGGTGTGTAATGATGATGGCTGTTTTATCGTGCAGGAACCGATAAAGATTACTGATGATTTCGAATTCAGTTTTGGCATCCACTGCACTCAAACAGTCGTCGAACACTATGATCTCCGGGTTTTTAATGAGGGCCCTTGCAATCGATATCCTTTGTTTTTGTCCGCCACTTAAAGTAACACCCCTCTCACCTATCATCGTGTCGTAGCCTTTGCTGAATTTAAGTATTTCCTTGTGAACACTTGCAAAACCGGCAGCTTCTTCCACCATAGCTGTTGTGGCGGGCTCTGGTAATCCAAAGCCAATATTGTCTTTTACACTATCGCTGAACAGGAATACATCCTGCTGTACATAACTGATCTGCGATCTTAGTATATGTAAGGGCATTTGCTGTATGGGCATTCCGCCGATTGCTATAGTACCATCGGTAGGATTATAGAAACGAAGCAGTAATTGCGCCAATGTACTTTTCCCGCTTCCTGTTTTTCCCAATACCAATACCTTCTCTCCTTTCCGGATAGTTAAATCAAGATCGCGGATGGCCTGTATGCCTGTATGCGGGTAGGTAAAGGAAACTTTATTAAAGACGATATCTCCGCTCACTTTTTCTTCCTTAATCCCCTCTTCGTCTCTGATAACAGGTTGAGTCTGTAAAAACTCATTCAGCCTTTTCTGTGAAGCGGCAGCACGTTGAATCATACTGGCTGTCCAGCCAATGGCACTCACAGGAAAAGTGAGCATGTTAATATAAATCACAAATTCAACCACCAAACCCACCCTTGTAGGGTCTGCTAAGGCTTGCATACCCCCTACAAAAATGGTAACCAGTGTACTCAGTCCAATCATGAGTGCCATGCTGGGAAAGTAAATAGCTTCCACTTTGGCCAAACTAATAGCATTTTTCTTATAGGATTCGCTATTTTTCTCAAAAAAGCCCATCATTGCCTTCTCCTGTACAAAAGATTTGATCACCCTGATACCGGAATATGATTCCTGGGCATTGGTGGTAAGGTTGGAGAGTAAAGCCTGTATTCGCTCGCTTTTTCTGTTGATAATACTATTCACCCAGTAAATAGTAATGGCCAATATGGGCAGAGGAGCCAATACATATAAAGTAAGCATGGCATCTTTCCGTAACATATTAACCACACAAAAACCAATCAGACTGATGAGGTTAATGAGGTACATGACTGCGGGTCCGGTATACATTCTTACACGGCTTACATCTTCTGTCATCCTGCTCATCAGATCGCCGGTACTATGTGTTTTATAAAAACCGGTATCGAGTAACTGATAATGATTAAAAATTTCATTTTTCTGATCGTATTCAATATGCCTGCTCATGACGATAATGGTCTGTCGCATAAAAAACATAAGAATACCTCTCAGAACGGCTAATACTAATATGGTGATGCTGCAAACAGCTACCAGCCAGGTAAAACTGAATTGTGCATGACTTACCCATTGTATAAATGCGGTAACCAGTCCGTCATTAACCGGTCTGCCACTGGCTGCTTTTGCACCCGGTAGTTGTTGCTGTACAGCGTTCACCACATAGCCAGTGATCTGCGGGGCCAGTACGGCAATATAGTTGGAGAGTAATACAAAAAAAATACCCAGGAAGAACCGATGCCTGTATTTCCAGAAATATTTATTGACTGAGGAAAGTTGCTTCACTAATATGGCCGATTTAGCCACGAAATTAAAGCCCTGTTTCCATGTATCGCCCGATTTGTTATAAATGGATGTTAGCGCTATCATAAAACGCAAAAGATAAAGACTGCTTATTGGGGAATAGTTACCTTTTATCCAAACAGCATTCATGTAATATTTACATAGCTCACTTACATTTGCGGCATGTTAACCAAGGAAGAAGAAGCTTTTATTCAGTTCTGGGAAAAAAACAGTGTACAGCAAAAGCACAGTACCCGACCCTTTATGATCGGTTTATCGGCCGGTTTTGTACTGGGCATCAGTCTGATTGCCGTGGTTTTTTCAGGCTGGTATGAAAGGGCCAATATGGTGGCCAATTCCAGACTCAGTTCTGTGGTCTTTTTACTGGCCATACTGGGTATTTCCTTTTTTATGGCTTTTATGTACCGTAAGTTTCGCTGGGAAACCAATGAACAGCGTTACCGGGAATTGCTGGCCAGAAAAAAATCACATGAAAAAAATAACAGATAAGCAGCCCCACGGGCTAAAAAATGGTCTAATACGCAAACAGATGAATTTATCCATGAAATGAGCCAAGACAAATGTTGAAATAATGAACAATATTTATCGGCGAATTCCATGTGGCCAAAATCAATGAAAATAAACACATGAAAAGAACCTTGTTATTAGTGAGTGTTGTAGTTTCTTCCCTTTTCCTTTCCTGTGGCAAACAGGAATCAGGTTGTCAGCCCAAAACTCCGGCATCGGAGAAAGTTGATATGATAGCGTATTGTACGGCTAATGGTATTAATTATACGGAACACTCCAGTGGTATTCTCTACCAGATTATCACCCAGGGTTCTGGCATGACTCCAACAGTGAATAATACAGTATCTACTGTTTATACAGGTAAATTATTAAATGGTACAACTTTCGATGCTACAGCCAACCCCATCAGTTTTTCGCTTGGTGGCGTAATTGAAGGCTGGAAGATTGGCATCCCCCTGATCCAGAAAGGTGGTCGTATATTAATGGTCATCCCGTCTGCTTTGGCATATAGCTGTACGGGATCGGGTTCCATCCCGCCCAATAGCCCCTTGTTTTTTGATGTAACACTGACAGATGTTAAATAAACCGGTTCCGTATCAATGCCGGGGCTTTTTTATAACATCTGTGCATAAGACAGGGTAAACAGGCTATTACAACTTGCGCCAAAGCTTGTCTGACAAGTGTTTACCCCTTTTTTCAATCCCCAAAAGCCAAACTTGGCGGAACTGGTAAATTTCATTACCATTCCCCTATCTTTGCCGCTCTAAAATTTTTTGTAAACCCTTACTAATATGCAACTGAAAGGTTTAGTGCGATTTTTTGCGATTGCCCTGATTTTAATCTGCCTCTACCAGTTATCTTTTACCTGGTTTGTTCGCAGCCATGAGAAAGCCATGGATGAAAAGGCCCAGGCCTGGATCTTACGCTTCCCTAAACCGGAAGAGAAATATCCAGGTAACAAAGAACTCCAGGCCATTTATGCCGATAGTCTTGCCGAAGTAAAGAAAGACCGTCTACAGCGTTTACTGGATAGTACCAAGGAAACCAAACTGGCTTTTGGATTAACTACTTACCGCAGCGCTAAAGAAAAAGAGCTGATGCTGGGTCTTGACCTGCAGGGCGGTATGAGTGTAACCATGGAAGTAGGACTCGATGGTCTGATCAAATCACTGGCCAATTATAGTAAGGATGCTGTATTCAACAAAGCACTTGAAGCTGCCGTGGCCCGTAAAGCCAACAGTGGTGCCGATCTGATTACACTTTTCCGTGAAGAATACAAGAAACTGAATCCATCCGGTAACCTGGCTCCATTCTTTGCCACCCGTAGTGGCGGTAAAGTAAAGTTTGATGCCTCCGATGATGCAGTAGGTAATTACCTGAAAGAACAGGCTACTGCTGCTTTCAACAATACTTTCCGTATTCTCCGTACACGTATCGACCGTTTTGGTGTTGCTTCTCCTACCATCAACCCTGATCCTGCCAAAGGCATTATCAATATTGAACTGGCAGGTGTAAACGATAAAGAACGCGTAAGATCTTATTTGCAGTCAACCGCCAACCTCCAGTTCTTTGAAGTGTATACTTTCGAGAGCCGCGATTTACAGGAAGGATTGGTAGCTGCCGACAAAGCTGTTCAGGATTACCTGAATGGTACACAGCCAACAGATACAAGTGCTGCTGCAGCTTCAGTAACTACTGCTGCAACAGATGCAACAGATACTACTAAAACAGCGACTCTTTCAGGTATCAATAAAAGCGGTACCACAGCGGCTAAAACCACTGTTCCGAAAGACAGTCTGAACCAGAATCCGATTGCACGACTGATTCAGTTTTCACAGCCTTATGCCGATCAGGCTTCAGGAAGAACCATCTTCCCTGCTGCACTGGGTTATATACAATCTAAAGACACTGGTACTTTAAACGATTACCTGAAACTTGATTTTGTAAAAGCTAAATTCCCTTCTAACCTCGCATTCATGTATGGCAAAACAGAATCTTCTGATGCCAGTATGAAAGAGATACTTGCTTTTTATGCCATCAAGACCCTCGATAATGGTCAGGCTGAACTGGAAGGTGATCATATTTCAAGTGCTTCACAGGATTTTGATGAGCGTGGTCGTATTGCCATCAAAATGAATATGGATAAAGTAGGTAGCAATATCTGGGCTAAGATGACCACCCGTAATGTGGGCAAACCCATTGCTATTGTACTGGATAATTTTGTGTATTCCGCTCCCAATGTAAACGATCCGATTACAACCGGTAATTCACAAATCAGCGGTAGCTATACCCTCAAAGAAGCACAGGATCTTTCTGAGATTCTTGAAAGCGGTAAACTGCCTGCTCCTGCCAAGATTGTACAGGAACAGCAGGTAGGTCCTACCCTGGGTAGTGAGTCTGTAAAAGGCGGTGCTTTATCATTTGGTATTTCATTCCTTGTCATATTCATCCTGATGCTGGTATACTTCAATACCGGTGGTTGGGTGGCCAATATTGCCCTTATCCTTAACCTGTTGTTCACCATCGGTATCCTGAGTGCATTAGGTTTTACTTTAACTGCACCCGGTATTGCCGGTCTGGTATTAACGATTGGTATGGCGGTAGATACCAACGTAATCATCTTTGAACGTATCAAGGAAGAGCTCACAAAAGGTAAAGGCTACCAGGCAGCCGTGAATGATGGATATAAGCGTTCATTGGCACCTGTACTGGATGGTCACATCACGACCTTGCTTACAGCCATTATCCTGGCCTATTTTGGTCTTGGCCCTGTATTAGGTTTTGCTACCACACAGATCATTGGTATTTTATTATCATTGTTCTGCGGTATCCTTGTATCTCGTCTGATTACCGACTGGTACACCAATAAAAACCGTCACTTCGATTACTTTACGGATCTTTCTAAGAAAATATTCCAGAAAGCTGCATTCAGATTTATTGAATACAGAAAAGTGGCTTATGTAATTTCTGCCATCATTTTTTTACTGGGTATCTCTACTTTCTTTAACGGATTTGATCAGGGTGTTGAATTCTCAGGTGGTCGCAGTTATACCATCAAGTTCGA
Organism: Sediminibacterium sp.; assembly: GCF_019264485.1. Classification (GTDB taxonomy): domain Bacteria; phylum Bacteroidota; class Bacteroidia; order Chitinophagales; family Chitinophagaceae; genus Sediminibacterium. The sequence goes on along the minus strand of NZ_JAHVAA010000012.1, from coordinate 82,369 downwards.
CAAACCGGTAAATGTAGAAGAAGTACGTGACCAGCTGAAAGTAACATTTGGCGAATCTCCGATCATCAAAACCGTAAACAGCAATAGCCAGTTAAATATTACCACTTCATATAAAATTAAAGAAACAGGTAATACGGTTGATGCAGAAGTAGAGCAGAAATTGTTTTCGGGTTTACAGAAACAATTACCTGCCGGACTTTCTTTCCGTGATTTTGAAACCAAATACAAACAGAGTTCACAAACGGTATTGCCCACGATCTCTGATGACCTGAAAGCGGGTGCTACGAAAGCTACCATCCTTGCAGTGCTGGTGATCTGTTTATATATCTTCATCCGTTTCCGCGACTGGAGATATTCACTGGGTACGATTTTCTCGCTGATGCACGACGTTTTTGTAACCTTGATCGTGTTTAGCTATGCCCGTAATTTTGTTCCGTTCCCGCTTGAAATTGACCAGCACTTTATTGCTGCGATACTTACGGTAATTGGTTTCTCCATGAACGATACGGTGATTGTGTATGACCGTATTCGTGAAGACAGTACATTGCTCAGAGGTCAAAGCAATAGTTTCATTATCAATAAAGCGATCAATGAAACATTGAGCCGTACCATCATGACATCAGTAACCGTATTCCTCACCTTATTGATCCTCTTCTTTTTTGGCGGTGAAGTAACAAGAGGTTTTGCTTTTGCAATGTTAATTGGTGTATTCACCGGTTCTTACTCATCGATCTTTGTAGCTGCACCCATCCTGGTAGATTTTGCAAAAAATAAACCATTGGGGAAATCAGCTGACGATAAAAAATAAATAGTCACAATCCGACATAAAAAAACTCCTGAATTTATTCAGGAGTTTTTTTTATGCAAAAGTTTAAAAAATTAAACGGCAAAAGAAGTACCGCAACCACAGGTTTTACTGGCATTGGGATTACTAAATGTAAAACCCCTGCTATTGAGTCCGCCCTGCCAGTCTACTTCCATTCCGTAGAGGTATAATTGGTGACTCTTGTTCATGATACAGGGTATTCCTTCAATATTAAAACGTTCATCTTCTTCTGTTGGCTGATCAAACCCTAAAATATAGGTCATACCGCTGCAGCCACCGCCTTTAACACCTACACGGAGCAACTGCGACTGATCGAATCCTTCTTCAGCCATCAGTCTGCGGATTTCATTGATGGCCCCTTCTGTTAAACTCACGGGGGTACTGGTAATTGTACTCATACATCTGTTTTATCCATACAAATCTACGAATGATTTGAATATTGACTCTTTACCCGGGTTTCGATACCCGGAAAACAACTGCACCCTATTTTTTCTGCCTGAAAATTAATACGACTCTGTTATATGAATCAATGGCGTCATCTCTCTCTCTGCCGGGTTTGCTGGCAATATGACTTGTTTCATAAAACTTAAGCTCCCATCCCAATTGATAAAAATAATTAATGGCTCTGATTGGGGTTAATAATTGTACAAAATTTCCCGAACTATCAACAAGTTGATCATGGTATACATTATCTACCTCAATTTTAAAGTTTAAATAAAAGCTTGCACCATAGATGCCCCCTCTTGCTTCATCGTAGGATACTATTATATGGTTGTAAGTGGATAATTTGCCTATAGACATAGGTATTTTTGACTTTTCCTGGCCATAAGAACTGCTTATCAAACAGCATCCGTATAAAAAGATTTGTAAAAGATATTTCATGGTATTTTTTCGAAATAGCTGCAAACTTTCAACCAAAACAATCGGTTTGATTAACTGGCTGGTTAAATACTTGTTAAACACAGCAGTATATCCTGGGGTATGAGAAAGTATTTCTGCATTACATTTGTCAAAATATAGTTTAATGTTAGATACAACGATGTTGTTAACAGTGGTTATTGGTTTGATGATTGCGGGATTTGCAGGCTATCTTTTCTACCTGCAAAGAAAAAACCAGCGGGAAGAAAACCAGGATCAAAAGGGTTCTGTACAACTCAGGTTACAGGCTTATGAGCGACTTGCCCTGCTCACCGACCGTATTGCTTTACCCAACCTGATCAGCCGTTTAGGGAATCCGGATGTATCGGCCAGTGAAATGCAATTTTTACTGAGCAAGCACATTAAAGATGAGTTTGACTATAATATTTCACAGCAGATTTATGTTTCACCTGAAGTATGGAACGCCATCCGTAACCTGAAAGAACACAATTTGTCAATTATACACCAGGTAGGTTCAACTGTTTCCAGTCTGGCCCCTGCTTCCACCCTCAATCGCGCCATACTGGAATACCTTATGCAGGATCCTAAATCGGGCCTCCATGAAATAGTGAGTGAAGCATTAAGTTATGAAGCTAAAAAAATATTGTAATGAATGAGTGGTTAGTAGTGAGTAGTCAGTAGTGAGCAGTGAGTAATAAAAACTCACTATTCACTATTCACTGCTCACTACTCACTGCTATAAATTTCCTTGCCATGAAAAAAATAACCACCGACAGCGGAATAGAAATAAAACAGGTATATCATCCTTCCGATTATACTGTTTCATCTACAGAGAACCCCGGAGAATTTCCTTATACAAGGGGTGTACAGCCAGATATGTATCGGGGCAAATTATGGACGATGAGACAGTATGCCGGTTTCTCTACGGCAGAAGAAAGTAATAAACGGTATCATTATTTATTGTCGCAGGGGGTAATGGGTTTGAGTGTGGCATTTGACCTGCCCACACAAATTGGTTACGATAGTGATCATGCTTTGGCGGAAGGTGAAGTAGGAAAAGTAGGCGTTGCTATTGACAGCCTGGAAGACATGGAAACCCTGTTTAAGGGTATTCAGTTAGAACAGGTAAGTACATCGATGACCATCAATGCAACTGGTTTTATTTTGCTGGCTTTTTATGTGGCTTTGGCCAAAAAGCAGGGTGCTGATCTGAAAAAAATCAGTGGCACCATTCAGAATGATATTTTAAAAGAGTATGCTGCAAGGGGTACTTATATCTATCCCCCAAAACCTTCGATGCGGATTATTACTGATATTTTTGAATGGTGCAGTAAAGAACTACCCAAATGGAATACGATTTCTATTTCGGGTTATCATATCCGTGAAGCGGGCAGTACAGCGGTTCAGGAAATTGCATTTACACTCAGTAATGGCAAAGCCTATGTAAAGGCCGCCATGGAAAAGGGACTTGATATTAATGTATTCGGTAAGCGACTTTCTTTTTTCTTCAATGCACATAATAACCTGTTTGAAGAAGTGGCCAAGTTTCGTGCAGCCCGTCGAATGTGGGCGCAGATGATGAAGGAACTGGGTGCTACTGATGAAAAAGCCATGATGTTGCGCTTTCATACACAAACTGGTGGTGCTACACTAACCGCTCAGCAACCCCTGAATAATATTTGTCGTGTTACCATTCAAACATTATCCGCTGTATTGGGTGGCACACAAAGTCTGCATACAAACGGATACGATGAAGCATTAAGTCTGCCTACAGAAGAAGCCGCACGTATTGCATTGAGAACACAACAGATTGTGGCATTTGAAAGTGGTGTACCCGATACGGTGGATCCGCTGGCAGGAAGTTATTTTATTGAGAACCTGACCAATGAAGTAGAACAAAAAGCATTGCAACTGGTACAAAAAATAGATGCCATGGGTGGCAGTGTAAGTGCCATTGAAGAAGGATTTATGCAGGATGAAATTGCCAGAAGTGCTTATGAATACCAGCGTAATATTGAAAGTGGCGAAAAAATTATTGTAGGTGTTAACAAATTTCAGGTAACTGAACCCAATACTACACCTGTATTTAAAATTGATGACAGCATACGACAGATACAGTCAGATAAACTGAAAGTACTCAAGGAAAAAAGGAACAAGGAACAAGTAGATACCGCTCTTGCGGCCATCAGTAAAGCAGCAACTACAGGAGAGAACCTGATGCCCTTGGTGATTGATGCCGTTGAGCAATATGCTACATTAGGAGAAATTGCAGATACTTTAAGGGAAGTGTTTGGAGAATATCAATAGCCATAAGATGTATAGTATAGAACTTGTCAGTACCCCGGTACAGCTTCAGCAAATAGCAAAGCTCTCTTCTGTTAATTTACGATCAGTGGTTAATGAAGAGACAAAACTTGACCAGGGTTTTCTCACCTGGGAATATACACCTGAGTTATTGGAAGCAATGCATGCATTTGCGCCAAGTATAATTGCAATGTATAAGAATGAAGTTGTTGGTTATGCACTTGTTGCCACCCATGCCATGTCGGAAGTACATAAAGAGATGAAAGTGATGCTTGATAACCTTTCGGCGCTCTCCTATCTCGGTCGCCCGATAAATGATTACCGGTATTACATGATGGGACAAATCTGCATCGCCAAAGAACACCGGGGTAAGGGTTTATTTGAAAAATTATACCAGCATCACAGAAGCAGCTACGGTCGTCAATACGATATTCTCCTGACAGAAGTCTCCACATCCAATCACCGTTCTATGCGGGCACATGAAAAAGCAGGTTTCAAAACCATACATACATATCATGATCATATGGATGAATGGAATGTAGTGGTTTGGGATTGGAGATAATTTGGAAATGAAGACAGGAGCTTTTGCTACGCAAAAGAGTGTGCTGATATTTTAAGATTAACTAGTAAATATCAACTCTTTCCATTTCCAAATTTCCAAATTAGCACATTTTCAAATTATCCGAAGACCACAATCAGCGCATAAATGACTCCTGGCAGCCAGAACAAGAGTGTAAGCAGCAGGCTGAGCCAGAATTTACCGTTTATTTCGCCCTGATGAAGTGCTACAGCCAGTGGAGGTAGTATTACACAGAGAATTCCTAATAATACCTGATTGGTACTTACATCGCCGCCGGCTTTTTTGGTGGCTTTGTATTCGCGAAGCATTTTCTTTACTTCTTTCATTTTCGCTTTGCGTTCTGTGCGGGTAAGACTTTTAAATTCACGTAACGCATCTTCCACAATTACATCGTTCAATACAACAGGCGTAACAATGGTGGTTGACGTCTGACCTGAACTAAGATCAGTAACCACGCTGGCCTGAGTTGCGAAGGAAATAGAGACAGCCATCAGGAGGTTTATGATTTTTTTCATATGCAGTTTGGATTTAGTATTGAATATAAGCCTTTTTCTTTACATGATTAAAGGTCATTAAGTCTGTGTATATTGCTGTTACCAAAATATTAATTGATCACCTTAACCTTAAGGATTACATGAGAACCATTTTATTCAGTGCAACATTAGCTATCAGCAGCTTAGCAACAGCACAGGATCTTCCTGTTGCCTACCCTCAACTTGTAAAAGATATCACACCCAAACTGGTTGAATGGCGCAGACATTTTCACCAAAATCCTGAGCTGTCTAACCGCGAATTCAAAACGGGTGCCTATATCGCAGACTATTTAAGGTCTATTGGTTACGAAGTAAAAGCCAATGTGGCCAAAACAGGTGTTGTAGCCATCTTGAAAGGTGGCAAACCAGGCCCTGTGGTGGCATTACGCGCCGATATTGATGCTTTACCTGTTACTGAACGGGTGAATATTCCTTTTGCCTCTAAAGTTACAACTGACTTTAATGGTCAAAAAGTAGGTGTAATGCATGCCTGTGGACACGATTCGCATACATCGATCCTTATGGGTACGGCAACTATACTGAAGAAAATGCAGCAGGATGTACCGGGTACTGTTGTTTTCCTTTTTCAACCGGCAGAAGAAGGAGCACCTAATAATGAAGAAGGCGGTGCCTCAATGATGGTGAAAGAAGGTGTATTGGATAATCCCAAAGTAGAAGCTGTGTTTGGGTTACACATTAATTCAACTATTCCTGTTGGTGAAATTCAATATAAAACCGGTGCCTTTATGGCTTCCTCAGATTGGTTTAAAATTGTAGTAAAAGGTCAGGGCGGTCACGGCTCTAAACCCTGGAAAGCAATTGATCCTATTGCATCAGCTTCACAAATTATTGAGGGGTTACAGCATATTGTAAGCAGACAAATGGAATTAACCAAAGCACCGGTAGTAATTACAGTTGGTGCCATTCAGGCCGGCGTAAGAAATAATATTATTCCTGAAACCTGTGAAATGCTGGGAACCATCAGAACCTTAGACAGTAAAATGCAGAAAGAAGTACATGAGAGAATTCGTAATACAGCAAAACATATTGCAGCAAGTAACGGAACTGAAGCGGAAGTAACGATTGATACCAAAACACTGGTTACTTATAATGATCCTGAACTGGTGAAACTTACATTACCCTTTCTGGAAAAAGCAGCCGGTAAAGGGAAAGTAGTGGTACGCGACTGGGATACAGGCGCTGAAGATTTCTCTTTTTACGGTGAAAAAGCACCTTCCTTTTTCTTTTATCTTGGCGGGATGCCCAAAAATCAGGATGTAAACAAAGCACCTCAACACCACACAGCTGATTTTTATATCGATGAAAGCGGATTTGATTTAGGTGTGAAAGCTTTTTGTCAGCTCGTGTTTGATTATGCAAAAGCTAAGAAATAACTTCTGTGAAACTCGGTATAACTCTGTGGTTTAAAAAGTCGTAAGAATTAAACCACAGAGTTACACAGTGTTTTGCACAGAGTAGCACGGAGTTTTTTTAAATATCGAATGCTAAACGATTTCTACAAAGTGTAAGGATATTATTGATAAACCCTTGCCCCAAATAACAAGCTCCCGATCCTCACCATCGTACTCCCCTCTTCGATGGCTATTTTATAATCACCACTCATACCCATACTCAGGATGGCTGATGGTTGATGGCTGATAGCCGATTCATTAAGAAGATCACGAAGTATTTTGAACTCACCCCTTACTTTGCTTTCATCATCACTGAAAGAAGCCATTCCCATTAAACCACAAACCTTCACATTCGGAAATGAATCAAGTTGCGCCATGGCATCCTTCAATTCATTTTCATCCATACCGAACTTGGTTTCTTCGCTGGCAATATGTATTTGTAACAGACAATTGATAACCCTATTGTGCCTGGCAGCCTGTTTATCTATTTCTTTTAGGAGTTTAAAACTGTCAACCCCATGTATCAGGTGTACAAAGGGAGCAATATATTTCACTTTATTGGTTTGCAGGTGACCAATAAAATGCCAATCTATATCAGCAGGAAGCAAAGCCTGTTTATCAACAAGCTCCTGCACATAGTTTTCTCCAAACGCTCTCTGTCCTAATGCGTATAAGGCCTCAATATCTGCTACTGGTTTTGTTTTGCTAACAGCCACGAGTGTTACCTGCTTAGCTCTAAGCTCCAGGTTTATCTGTTCATACATTTCACGATTGATACCCATCTGGAAAATTTAAAGCGAAATTACATGCTATCGCTGAGTTGTGGTAAGGTATTCAAGTAAGAGCAAATTATTATAGGCCGGACAGAAATAATAAAACTTGCCAAGTCCGGCTGCACCAACTATTTTCTTCCATCCATCTGGGAGCATAGAAGCCATATTCGCAATAAAAAAGGAAAAAGATTCATCTTCAATCAAGTCCTGCAAAGAACCAGTTTCTTTTGGTGCTATTTCCGGTGGCTGTATCCCCCATTTCAGTAAAGCAGTTGACAAAATAACCTGCTCCATAAACGAATCTGATGAACGGAATAACTGCAATGCATCATCAACAAGTTTGGTTTTAAGTGCTTCGAGGGCTGGTATTTTTTTTACAGCCATCAGTCTGGATATATGATACAGAATAATGGATGGCTTACTGTAATGCGGAGATATATAGGCGGCATCTGTTAAATGTCTGTTTGCCTGAATAGATTTTACGATGAGCTCAAGGCTGGCAGAATCGGCGTTGGTCCAATCCAGTTGATACCGTTGTACCATCAGCAATACATTGCTTAATACAGACACATCAAAATCAACCGGCATCTTCACACCAAACCAGGTAGAATAAGCACCTATTTTCCTGTATTCAGGATAGGTATTGGTAATAGGATTTTGGGCATTGTTTGTATAGCCCTGCATAAGCTTATGCACATTCTTAACCACAGTATCTTCTGCAGCCATCGCCAGCAGCATGATTGCCGTATCGTCCATATCGTCGGGTAATGACTGACTTTTATTAAACCAGTTCAGCCATCCCGCATTTGGAAATATCTGCGGGTCATCGGTTCGCCAGAAATGGTAGGTATTTCTTCCTTTTGTATTTTTAAATTTATCAGAAACAGGTAAACTTTTATCGATAATCCGTTGAGCGATTAGTTGTTGATAAGGAGTTAATGTGGTTACTATATCGCGCAGGGTAAATGCAATTAATCCTGTAAAAAAAATATTAACATCCGCTTTCTGCCGGTACTGATTCAAAGCATAAATGCGGTAGGATGGAAATAATCCGCCAGGAAAAACACCATCTTCCTTTGGTTGTAACTGCTCAATTCGTTGCAGCAGTTTGTAAGTAATGAGTGTATCCCTGTTTTTTGCAGCACCAAATATCGGGGCTATCAGCAATATGAGATAAAAAAAACGGGTTCGAAACATGGATCAAAGATAGTGAGTAGTGAGTAGTCAGTGGTGAGTGAGGGTAGAAAATACTCACTATTCACTACTGACTACTCACTACTCCCCATCTCCATCACCTGCTTGTAAACATGGCTTTCACAAAATCAGTTACCAGATAACTGATCATTTTTCCGGTTGTATGTCCGCTGCGGCCATCGGATAACTGGATGGCACCTTCACAAATATGGAGATAAGCTACTTTACTGTCTGTAGCTGAAAAATTGATGAATTGCCGTGCATGGGCGAGTGAAATACCAACTGGGCTCGATGCACTGCTGATACTGTTTTCAATCACATCGAGGTCTACTTCAATTCCACAATAAGTGTCTTCGGTAAAACCTGTTGCGTGGGCCACTGCCTGAAGAAATGTTCTTTTTTCATGAAGAAAAATATCTTCATAACTGATACAATCAATAAAAGGATTGTTCACCATATCCATCCACACATTCTGTGGCAAATAATTTTCATGGTACCCAAGTACACAATATTTCTCCAGGTATCCGTCGGCTTCAGCATAAGAAAATCCATTGCCACTGTGCCTGCCTTCCATGGGTCTGAAATCGGCATGTGCATCAAGGTTAATGGCATTAATCTGTGCAATAGGTATTTGTCCTGATTTATACAAACCTTTTGCAGCTCCTTTAATGCAGGGGTAAGCGTTATTATGTCCGCCACCGATGACCACAGGTATTTTCTGGTTCTGTGTAATCATGTGAATCAACTGCTCTACTTCATCATCAATCATATTTACTGCGTGACGATAGGCGGCAATTTTTTCGTCGTAGCTCTGAGCATTGCCTTCAATCAGTTGCTTGGCATCATTAAAATCGAAATGACCGATCAACAGGATGCTGCTTCCTTCAAAAAAGTCATTACTCTGTGTATTCAGAAAAGCCTGTAAAAAAGCAATCCAGGCCGAATCGCATCCACCAACACCCTGGTTGGCCAAAACCCCGATATCTTCAGGTATACCTACCAGAACAAAAGGCGCACTGGATTGGCGAATAGATGATTCCAGATCACCATTATGTTGCAGCACCTGTACACGCTCCCCTATTTTGGTTTCAAAACGACGGATTCGGGTTACAGACAGGATATCCTGCTTATTGTATATTTTCAGATGTGGCAGTTGCAAGGCGTTCGGTTTTGTTGATTGAATATACGGAATAGTTGATAGTTTATAGTCGATAGACCATAGTTAATAGTTAAGGCCAGTAAAACCAGATTATTCTATCCATTGACTATGGCCATGGACTATCGACTATCTGCTATCTGCTGCCCATTAATCAACACTTTGTCAATCAAATTCGTTCCAAATGCATAGGGTATATAGGCTATCGACGGGATGGGTCTTGTAATGATCAGGTTGGCTCTTTTACCGATGGTGATGCTGCCGGCTTCCTTTTCAACGCCCATGGCAAATGCACCATTTAAAGTGGCTGCGTTGATGGCTTCTTCGGGTAGCATTTTCATTTGTATGCAGCTCATGGACACAACCGTGTTCATATTTCCGCTCGGACTTGAACCGGGGTTAAAATCAGAAGCCAGCGCAATGGCGGCACCTGCATCAATCAAACTCCGTGCAGGCTGAAAAGGCATTCTCAGAAAATAAGCGGCGGTGGGTAATAGCGTACCGATTGTATCAGATGCTGCGAGTGACTCAATAGCTGAGGTATCCATCGTCTCCAGGTGGTCTACCGATAAAGCATTGAGCTCAATACCTGCCTGCACACCCCCGGAAAGGTGTAACTGGTTGGCATGAATTTTTGCTTTTAACCCATACTGCTTTCCGGCTTCACAGATACGTATGGTTTCTGCCACGCTGAAAAAACCTTCTTCGCAAAACACATCTATATAGTCTGCCAGTTGCTCAGCATCAATAGCTGATAACATATCGTTGATGATCAGATCAATGTAGGCTTCATGGTCTTCTTTGAATAAAGCCGGATAGGTATGCGCTCCTAAAAAAGTAGCTTTAACAGGTATGGGCAACTGTTCTTTCAATCGTTTTATAACACGCAGCATTTTCAGTTCAGCATCCAACGACAATCCATAACCACTTTTAATTTCAATGGCGCCTGTGCCTAATGCCATCAGTTCATGAATTCTTTTTCTGGCCTGTTCAAACAATATATCTTCTGTTGTGAGGGCCAGTTTTTGCGCAGAGTTTAAAATACCGCCGCCTTTTGCAGCTATTTCTGCGTAACTGAGTCCCTTTAGCTTATCTACAAATTCATCTTCCCGGCTCGCAGCAAATACAGTGTGGGTATGACTATCGCACCAACAGGGTAAAACACTTGCACCATTCAGGTTCAATATATCAGTGGCGTCGGGACAAATATCCATCGTGCCATAATCAGCAATACGCCCATTGATAATTTGTAACCATGCATTATTTAATACCGGCAATTCTTTTAATGCTTCTCCCCTTAATAATTCCGGATGTTTGCGAACATTAATGAGTTGATGAATGTTGGTGAGTAACAGATGGGTCATAACAGCAAATTAAGGAAAAACGTTAATCTCCTCAGCGAAACCTCAGTGCTATCTCGTTCTCTGCAGTGAACTTACTCGGATATTCACCGCAGAGAACAAGAGGTAACGGAGGTTTCGCAGGGTTAGTAGTATATTAGATGGATTTCTAACTTTTATTATCATTAATGATTGCAAGGTTAACAATTGTACGATACCCGGGATGGATGGGATGGGCAGGTTTTTTATCCATGGCTTTATTTCGTTTGCCCTTATGGTTACAAAAAAAATCAGGCTTCTGGAAACTGATGGGTTGCGGACGTAACGGAAGCTTTGACAAAACACCCGACTGGCGGCAATGGGCCATACTGCAAATATGGGAGGATGAATTACAATACAACCAGCACCCCACCCAGATAGAAAACTGGTGGCGTTTCTTTGGTTGTGAAAAATGGACCCTTCTGCTTAAACCACTCGAAGGCCATGGTTTATGGGATGGAAAAGAAGTATTTGGTTCATTACCGAAACAGAGTGATTATAATGGAAGGATCGCGATACTTACAAGGGCTACTATTCGGATGAGTCGTTTATCTCATTTCTGGAAACAGGTTGACAGCGTTGCTGAAAAAATGAGTACCGCTCCGGGTTTTATCAGTTCTGTGGGTATTGGTGAAGTACCCTGGATTAAACAGGCCACTTTCAGCATCTGGGAATCAAAAGAAGCCATGAAAAACTTCGCTTACCGTATGCATGAACATGCTGAAGTGGTGCGTAAAACACGCCAGGAAAACTGGTATAGTGAAGAAATGTTTGTACGTTTCCAAATCATTGAAAATGAGGGTAGTTTGAAGGGAGAAGACCCGTTACAAAGAAATCCTTAGTTTTGCTGATCAAATGCATCATTGCTCGACCATATCTTTTCTTACTGCTCATTTTGCATGGATGTACCGTGGTCTGAACTCCATGCCCGATCACTGAGTGCTGATTATCCCCGTTTAAGACGAAGATCACTTTATTCATTTAATACAAATCTTGTATGGAACATACATTGCATGTTACCTCTGAAATAGGTACTTTAAAACGATTATTGGTACATAGTCCAGACAGCGGACTCGGAAAAGTAGTGCCTTCAAAAGCACAGGACTGGTTATTCGAAGACATTGTTCATCTGGATACCATCAGAAAAGACGAGTACGACTATTATACCAAGCTCCTGCTTTACTTTTTAGATCCGGAAAAAATAAAGGGTAAACTGTTGGAGATAGATCAGAATGACCGTCAGTTTTTCAAGCCCGATTCTCCTGATTTTTACAGGTCAGATAAAGTGGTGGAACTCCAATGGCTGCTCGCAGAATTGCTGGACGATGCCGCGATCCGTTCTCAACTCATTGCATCGGTAGCTGCCATTGAAGGCTGTACCTTCGAAATACAGCAGCAGTTAGCTGATTATTCTGCCAATGAGTTATCAAAAACTTTTATCTCGGGTACTTCAATCGATAAACAATTATTGTTTGCACCTATTCCCAATTTTATTTTCACCAGAGATATTGGCATCACCATCAAAGATCATGTACTGCTTAATAAACCTGCGAAAAAAGCACGTACCAGAGAAGCATTGCTCTCTAAGTACATTTTCTTTTATCATCCCATGTTTGCGCAATGGAAAAAGCATATCATAGAATTAAACGATTCGAACCAGAGTTTCCTGATGCCTGAAGAGGAAGAAGATGATCGTAAAACAACATTGGAAGGCGGCGATATTATGGTGGTGAGTGCTAATCACCTGCTCGTGGGTGTAAGTGAAAGAACCTCGGCCGAAGCTGCCGCCATGATTACCAATGTAATGTTTGAGAAGGGTTTGATGGATAAAGTGACCATTGTCCGTATCCCTAAAAAACGCGATTACATGCATATTGATACGGTATTTACCCAGGTAAAAAGAGATGTATGGGTAATGCTGGGTAATTTTTCGCGCAAGGCAGTGAAACATGAAGACGATAATGCCGTAGAACGCATTTTACAGGTAAAAAAAGAAGAGAAGATCAAGATTACACAGTTTCATAAAAAATGTCCGGATAATCCTGTCTTTTTCGACAGCCTGGAAGATTTATTGGTAGACATCAGTATCAATGACCTGCATTGTGAAAACGAGGTTCGTTTTATTTTTTCCGGGAACAATGAATTCCCTTACAATGCACGTGAGCAATGGACAGACTCCTGTAACCTGCTTGCTTTGAAAGAAGGAGTGGTACTGGGTTACGACAGAAATGATAAAACAACAGAAGCTTTCCGTAAAGCCGGATTTACCATTATACATGTAAAAGATTTATTGCCACAACTGGAAGCTGGCACCATTTCCCCACAAACCATGACAGATACTTTGATACTCATGCCATCTGCCGAATTATCGCGTGCCCGTGGCGGGTTTCATTGTATGAGTATGCCTTTGTGGAGGGAGGAAATTTAGTCAGTAGTGAATAGTGAGTAAAGAAATGTTTTGTTACTCACTGCTCACCACTGACTACTGACTACTCACTCCTCCCATTCATACACTCAAAAAATACTTATGCAAACCACTTCTCACCTGCTCATGATAAAACCTGTTCGTTTCGATTTTAATGCGGAAACGGCAGTGAACAATAGTTTTCAGCAGGCTTCCGATGATAAAGCTGTTGCAGAGAAAGCTACCCTTGAATTTGAGCAGTTTGTTACCATACTAACCCATGCAGGTATTGATGTGACTGTTGTAAATGACACAGCAGAGCCTCATACACCCGATTCTGTATTTCCCAATAACTGGATTTCTTTTCATAGTGATGGGTCTGTTTTTCTTTATCCCATGTTTGCCACCAATAGAAGACAGGAAAGAAAACCACATGTATTGGCGGCCATCAGGGAAAAATTTGCTGTAAACAATACGATTGATCTTACCGGCTATGAAGAACAGCAATTGTTTCTGGAAGGCACGGGCAGTATGGTACTGGATCGTACCAATAAAATTGCCTATGCCTGTTTATCGCCCAGAACCGCTATTGAAGTATTGAACGAATGGGCAACAAAAGCAGGATACGATACTGTTGCTTTTGTTTCTGTTGACAGCAGCGGCTCTCCTATTTATCATACCAATGTAATGATGTGTGTGGCAGACCGGTATGCCGTTATTTGTCTTGATTCGATACCCGATCAATCAGAACGTAATCTGGTGGAACAGCAGCTCTCAGGTACGGGTAAAGATATTATTACGATCAGTTTTGAGCAGATGAATCAGTTTGCCGGTAATATGTTGCAGGTTCAGAATAAAGAGGGTAAACCCTATCTGGTTATGTCGAGTCAGGCATTTCAGAGTCTGACTGCAGATCAGGTATCCCGTATAGAAGCCTATAACCCGATATTACGTTCCGATATAAAAACCATTGAAACCAATGGTGGTGGAAGTGCCCGATGTATGATGGCGGAGGTTTTTCTGCCATTGAAATAGGGCATACAGCGTTTTTATATTCCTAAGTGTCTGCTAAATAAACGATATGTCAAACGCATCATTGAACGGATTGATTTATGAAAAACTGGAAGAACAGGTAACAGCTATTCAGGAGCAACTGACAAGACCAGTTTTCCAGCAATACGCCGAACTACTGAAGATGCACCATGAAGGGCAGGTTATGTTTTCCGACTCAGAAGGAATTGAAGAACTGCTTATTGAGAAAGCCAATGATATAAGTGCAGCCAATGAATATGCTGCGTTTATGGAATCGAATATAATCGATGAAGCAAAAGCAGTTAGTTATCTCACCTCTGAACTCCGCTCTTGTTTTACAGTGGAAGCCGCCATTCAGCAATTTTCCAAATCAGGTGCCATATCGTTTTCCTACGACTGGTATTTTCACTACGATTCAGGTATCAATTTTTTCAAGGAACAGTTTAGCTACCCTATTATACTGGAACCCCGCTATCTCAACCATGAACTACCTCCCGATCACTATGATGGTTTTGGCAAGGGTCCCGATTTCTCTGCCGTATGGCCCGATTGCGCTGAGCTGATTGAAAAAGAAGAAGAAGATAACGACCTGCTGAACCTGGGCAGTCATTTAATGATGTTTTATCAATACCAGTCGAGATTGTTCCTGCACAAAGCCATACGCGAAATAGACGAAGCAGGCGAGCTATCATTCATTAAAAAAGAGCCTTTCATCTTTTATATAGCCGAACATGATTGCGAAGAGATGACTTTGTATGTAAAATAACTTGTACCACATTTTTGTCTTACTATCACTTCCTCAGTTATAGCTCCTCAAACTCAGGAGGCAATCTACCTGATCGGTAGCCATATGCATCAGCAATCCTATGGCGATGATTCTGCACCTGGGAATAAATAATAGTAACGCGTAGATGAGGATAGCCGGATAGCTGTGTAAGGGGTGAAAATTGATGCTACACCTGCATGCATCGAATAAAGGTGTGGCAAGCAGGTGATCAAGATCTACCAGCATGGTGAGCCAGAAAACAAGGGATACTTTTTTCCAGTTGTTTTTAAAAAACCAGCCCGCTATCAGTACAGGTAAACCGAAATGAAGAAAATAATGAAGTATTGCCTGAAAATGCATATTCTAAAGTTAACAGTTTTGTTAACTTTCAAATGGCCGGAGTTTTGGAAAGCTTACACAAGCATATCACAACACCCAACGAAATGTCAGTTTCAATTTGCTGCTATTTGCTTTTCCCCCCAACTTCGCATTTGGCTAATAAAAGGAATTAATTCTTTTCCTGTTTCGGTAAGTGAATATTCAACTTTGGGTGGAACCTCAGAATAAACTTTTCTCGTAATTAGTTCATCAGCTTCCAGTTCTTTTAGTGTTTGGGTAAGCATTTTTGGTGTAATACCCACTATTGCCCTATTTAATTCACCGTATCTCAATAAGCCATCCCTCAATACCCATAAAATCCGCCCTTTATATTTTCCGCCAATTCTTTGAAATGCGTAATCAACAGCGCAATGTGCCTTTTGAATATTTTTTTTCATTTTTTTTAAAACTTAAACCATTGGTAATCAGATTTACTATGTTTTTAGTATGTACCATACTTTATTGTATGTACTTGCTGTAAAGGTATCGAATACTTTTATTTGCATAAACTTTAAATAGTGTTAATTATGAATGTAACTATCAAAAGAGTGCTGCATTTTCCAATAACAAAAATTATCATCGGAATTGTCGTTCCTTTTTCTCTATTTGTCGTAATTCAAAACTTTGTATTAAAACCATTTTTTTATAACATTATTCAAGATAAAAGTATTGCCGACCCAATTATTCACTGTGTTTCTTTTATAGTTTTATTAGCCGCTTATTACTATTTATTCCGTGTATACGATAAAAGAAAAATAACAGAGTTATCCATAAAATATTTACCGAAAGAAATGTTTGGAGGATTTTTCTTCGGCTTTTTTACAATATCATTAATTATTTTCATTTTATACTTATTAGGTTATTATCAAGCTATTAGTATTACAACAGCTCACTACCCCATAAAGTTTTTCACGGTACTAATGTTTGCGGCCATAGTTGAAGACCTATTTCATAGAGGGTTAATAGTTCGTGTCTGTGAAAATTGGTTAGGTACTCATCTAACCCTTGTCATTGCAATGTTAGTAGAATTGCAACAACACTTTTATAATCCAAATTTCAACCTATTTAGTCATTTTTTAACTTTGATTTGGGGGTTTACTATGGCAATGATGTTTGTCTATACTAAAAGAATTTGGCTGCCATTTTTCTTCCATTTAGGCTGGAATTTTTCTCAGCCTTTTTATGGCTCAAATCTCTCTGGGCTAAATGATATGGGCAGTATCATTCAATCAAAATTCAATGGTCCTGAACTATTAACAGGTGGGGCTGTTGGAATTGAAGATTCAATTATCACTCAATCTTTTTTATTATTTATCGGAATAGCACTTTATTATCTTGCAAAAAAAGAAGGCAAAATTGTAAAAGGCAACCTGTTTAAAAGATGAATTTGAAAGATGCTTTTTTAAGTCTTGACAACTATTTTTCACCAAGGATTATAGGTGAAGTAAATGACCAATATATTAAAGTTGTAAAAATAAAAGGGCAAGAAGTGCCTTGGCATATTCACGAAAATGAAGATGAATTATTCTACATTGCAAAAGGGGTACTTTTAATGGAAATTGAAAATCAACCAGACGTAAAATTAAAAAAAGGTGACCTGTTTGTTGTAAATAAAGGAAGAAATCACAGAGTTTCCTCAGAAGAGGAATGTTTACTTATGCTTATTGAATCTAAAACCACTGAACATACAGGTAAAATAAAATCGGCAATAACAAAATCAGTAGACCAACAATTTTATTGAAATTCCAAATATTTGGATATATGCGGCTTAACAATTTTATATTTTAGATTATTATTTTTAATAAAAAATTCATACGCTCAACAAAATGCCTGCCACCAACATGGGGTACTTACATATTATCCGACAAACTTTTTAATATATAAGTATAATAAAGCATGGGTTGGGAAATAAAAAAAGCCTAAGTATTTATAATACTTAAGCCTTTCTGCGGAGAGAGAGGGATTCGAACCCCCGGACCTTTGACAGTCAACGGTTTTTCCAAAGGATCCTGCGGGCAAGACCGCCGCATTCGACGCTATATAATTTTTTTCAACCTCAAGTAAATCTTACCCTCCGCCGATTTAAAAAATATTTCCTGACGATAAGCTTCAGATTTAGTATCAAATGTTTCAAAATAATGAAGCACCAATGGTATCCTTGATTTTGTGCTTCTTACTTTTTTATTGTTATGCATCTTAAGTCTGTTTTCAATATCCGATGTATGGCCATAGTAGTAGCCATTATCCGACAAACTTTTTAATATATAAGTATAATAAAGCATGGGTTTGGAAATAAAAAAAGCCTAAGTATTTGTAATACTTAAGCCTTTCCGCGGAGAGAGAGGGATTCGAACCCCCGGACCTTTGACAGTCAACGGTTTTCAAGACCGCCGCATTCGACCGCTCTGCCATCTCTCCGCGGCAAAAGTAAGGTTTGAAATATTTCTACCAAAAAATATTCAAAAGGATGACCAAAATAATCAGATTTACAAGGAGTTATCTGGCAATTCCCCATAACCGCCGTTTATCCGAAAACTGTTATTGATGATTAAAATGAATATGTTATTGCCTATTTTTATAAAAAACTGAGCACTATGAATCGTAAACTATTCCTTTTTACCGCCGCGCTGATGAGCGTGACATTATTATTCTCCTTTACCTACAAAGCCGCCAATTTTTCGGGCACCTGGACACTTGATGAAAGTGCCAGTGAATTAGGACAATTTGGCGCAAGAGGTGCTTATAGTAAAATCGTGATTGACCAGTCGGCCGAGTCATTTAAAATGACCTATACAGGTACCGGCTTCGATGGAAGTGCTTTTGAAACAGTAGAAACACATGCCATTGGGAAAGAGTCGCAAAATACGGGTATCATGAACAGCAAGAAATCTTCTACCCTTACCTGGGATGGCGAACAGCGTTTTAAAGTGGATATAAAACTCTCACTCGAATTTCAGGGACAAAGTCTTGATTTGACAGGTATTGAAAAATGGGAAATCAGTGCAGATGGGAAAACCATGACACTTTCTTCCACTATTACAACTCCTCAGGGAGAAATGAGCACGAAAGCTGTTTATAAAAAGGGATAAATGATAGAGTGAGTAGTCGGTAGTGAGTCTGGGAGAATTTACTCACTACTGACTACTCACTATTTCGATATTGGTTCGGGGAGCTTTTCTACTACCACCAGATCAACCAGATCAACATTCATGGGCAGGATACCAATTTGAACAATGGCCCTCTTCCCTCTTATTTCTTTTACTTCGCCTACCTGGTAATTTTTTTTGAGTTTTACCAATGAACCTACTTCAATGTGCTGGTTCATTTCCTTGTATTTCAGGTCTACTTTTTTTGCGAGTTTATTTACCACAATGGCTTCTTTCTGTTTGAACAGGAGGTTTTGCAGGTTTTTAATGACATCCTGTTTATTCTCTGCTTTTTTCCAATCAAGCACAATCTGTTTCAGTTTTCTCTCCATGTCTTTCAGGTAAACCAGTCTTTCTTCAGTAACCTTGTTCTGGTTTTTTAACAGTTCTATCTGCTGACGGTGTCTTTCCTTGTCCATTACCGTTTCCATCTCTTTTTTGAGACGATCATTTTCGCGCAGCAGTTTATGTAACTGTTTTTTCTCCTGTTCCAGTTGTTGCAGGTCCTGTTCGGTGCGGTTCAATAAACGATCCAGTTTGAAATGATCCTCATCTACCAGTTTTCTGGCACGGTTAATCAGGTGTTGTGGCAAACCAATTCTTTCTGCAATGGCAAATGTGTAGGAACTACCGGGCTTACCCACGATGAGTTTATACATAGGTTGCAGGTTTACTTCATCAAACTGCATGGCGCCGTTGATGATGCCCTGGGTACGGTTGGCCATTACTTTAAGGTTGAGGTAATGCGTGGTTACCACACCAAAAGAATGCCGCCTGGCCAGTTCTTCCATGATCACTTCTGCAAAAGCACCACCCAGATTGGGATCACTACCACTACCCAGTTCATCAATAAAGAACATGGTTTTACCATTGGCCGATTCGATAAAATATTTCATGTGCAGCAGGTGGCTGCTATAGGTACTTAATTCAAATTCCAGGTTTTGGGTATCACCGATATGAATAAATAATTGTTTAAAAATACCCATCTGCGAATCGGGACTTACCGGTACCAACAAACCGCTTTGCAGCAAGAGCTGGTTCAATCCGATGGTTTTCATGGTAACGGTTTTACCACCGGCGTTGGGGCCACTGATTACCAGAATCCTGTTTTTATCATCCAGTGTAAGGGTAACGGGTATGGTATTTTTGCCCGCCGTTTTATTATAGAGGTATAATAAAGGATGATATGCATTTACGAGATGAATATGGGCTTTGTCTGATAATTCCGGTAACTGACCATTCATCTCAACAGCCAGTTTTGCCTTGGCCCTTATAAAATCGAATTCACCTGCTATTATAAGGTATTGTTCCAGTAAAGAGGCATACACAGCTATACGAGCCGTAAGCTGGCGTAAGACCCTCTGTACTTCTTTTGTTTCTTCATTCTCCAGTGTGAATACCTGGTTATTCAGGTCGATGGTTTCTTCGGGTTCTATAAAAGCTGTTTTACGGCTGTCGCTTTCACCATGTAAAATGCCTTTAACCTGGCGTTTGTGTTCTGAAAAAACAGCTACTACCCTTCTGCCGTTACTAAAGC
Source organism: Sediminibacterium sp. (assembly GCF_019264485.1). Classification (GTDB taxonomy): domain Bacteria; phylum Bacteroidota; class Bacteroidia; order Chitinophagales; family Chitinophagaceae; genus Sediminibacterium. The sequence continues at coordinate 62,070 of NZ_JAHVAA010000012.1, read as the reverse complement.
TTTCATCAATATCGGCTGTATATCCTGCTTTAGCGAGTTTGCTGATTACTTTTTCAAACATGCGTCGCAGTTCATTCCGTTTACGGAACAAACTCATCCTTATTCTTTGCAAATCGGCTGATGCATTGTCTTTTACAGTACCCTGCTCATCTATTACTTCATCAATCATTTCAATGACTGCTTTTTCATAATAGCTTCCTTCGATCACTTTTGTCAGCCCTGGAAATGCCAGCCGGCGTTCCTGATCAAACCAGCGAAAAATACTGGATGTATTTTCTGCAAGCTTACGGATGAGCAACCATTGTTCACCGGTAATTAATGCACCCGGAATACTGAGTAATTTGATCTCTTTATGAAGTGGTTGTGTAAAATCGTTGGGGAAATACTGCGATTGTTCTAAGATCGATTTAAATTCAAAACTTTGTTTCAGCTCCAGTTCAATATATTCCTTTTTGGTATGTATGCGCAGTTCTTCTGCCTTTTGTTTGGCATAAAGGGTTTTACAATGCCCTTCCAGTAAAGCACGCACTTTATCAAATTCAAGCTGTGTAAGGGCCGTTTCGGGGTACAAACGCATAAGTGGCAAAGGTAAGGGAGAGAATCTTTGTCTGAAGAACCCCTTCGGGGATTTTTTGATCTTTGATTTTTTGATTTACCGGAAGAGGATCAAATCAGAAAATCAAAGATGAAGAATTCAAAAGATTTAAACATTAACAGCTCTTTTGTAAGTACAGAACATCTGAGCAGTCTAAACTGTTGTACAATCAATTACGTAATTTTATCAAAACAGGAACTATGCGAATGGTAATGAGTTTACTGGTACTGGGGTTAAGCCTGGCATCATGCGCACAACAACCCGCTACAAAATCAAAGAAAATGAACACAAAGACGAATTATGCAGGTATTCAGACCGATACCGCCACTTTTGGAGAAGGCTGTTTCTGGTGTACAGAAGCTTTTTTTCAGCGCCTGGATGGTGTTCTGGAAGTTATTAGCGGGTATGGGGGCGGATTTGTAGAAAACCCTACTTACGAACAGGTATGTGATAAAAATACCGGTCATGTGGAACTGGCAAGGATTGTATTTGATCCTAAAAAGATCAGTTATGATGAACTATTAGAAGTTTTCTGGAAAACACATGACCCTACCACACCCAATCAACAGGGAAATGATATCGGCCCTCAGTACCGCAGTGTGGTCTATTATCATAATGATGTACAAAAAGAAAAAGCAGAAAAGTATAAGGCATTGCTTGATAAAAGCGGAGCCTGGGATGCGCCCATTGTAACGACAGTAGAGCCCTTCAAGAATTTTTATCCGGCTGAAAACTATCACCAGAATTATTACAACGCTAATCCCAATCAGGGCTATTGCCGCTTTGTCATCAGACCCAAACTGGAAAAATTTGAAAAAGTCTTTAAAGACAAATTGAAGAAAAAGGAGTAGCAGGGTGAATGGTTAATGGTCCATGGTTAATAGTCCATAGTCCATGGTCAATGGTGAATAGCTATAAAACTATATGCCTTTTCTAACAGCTATTAGCTAATACCTGAAGTCATAGCACGCTATTTCATCTTCACATTGCGAAGTTCAAGCAGGTTCAAAGCATTTGCCTTAAAGCCAATGATATTGGGTTGTACAAAATGGATGGCCATATCGTACCAGATAGGAATAACCGGTGCATCATTGATTACTATCTGATCCATTTTACGGTAGAGATCGTATCGAAGAGAATCATTTATTTCGAGTAAAGCCCGTTCATACAGTTCATCGAAATCGGGGTTTTTATACCTTGTGTAATTAGGTGGCGCGGGATTTTTACTGTAAAACATAGCCATATAATTTTCAGCATCCGGATAATCGGCGATCCAGCTACCCCTGAAAAACAGGGCCTGCGATTTGGCGGTTTGTTCGAGGAGTAAGCTTTTCTGCACCACTTCTACCTGCACCGGTATTCCTACTTCCTCTAACTGTCTGGCCACAAAACTGGCAATATCTGCATAGATAGGTATGGTGAGTAACCTGATCTCCGGCATATTTTTACCGTTACCAAAGCCAGCCTGCTTCAATAATTGCGCTGCCTTTGCCGGATCGTAATGATAGCCCTTCACTAACTCTACGTTTCTGGAAGGAAGTCCACCCGGCACAAACCCTGCTTCGGCCGGTATACCGATCGAGTTGCGCATATACATCATGAGTTGCGGGCGGTTAATGGCATAGTTCATTGCCTGTCGAACCAGTTTTAGTTTTGCAGGTGATGATTTTACAATCGGATTGTTTTCGTCAACCAGTATTCCAAAATATTCCGTGTTGAGGTAAGCCGCTTTATTGAGTTGTAATTTTCCCTCCCACTCTTTTCTTAATTCTCCTTTTTTGGTCAGGAGTTCATCTTTAAAAGAAGGATCAATATCATTCACAAAACTCAGCTTACCCTGTCTGAACTGTAAGAATTCCGTTGCTTTATTATCAAAAAAACTCACCTGTATTGCATCCAGGTATGGCAATGCGTTACCATGCGCATCTTTCTCCCAATACTGGTCATTTTTATGCAGTACCAGTGCCTCTCCCTCCTCCCATGAAATAAATCGGAAAGGACCGGTACCGCAGGGCGAACGGCGAAAATCCTTCCCATATCTTTCAACAGCTTCTTTTGGAACAATACTGCAATACTGCATACTCAGGATACCCATGATGGGATGAAACGGTCGCAGCAGTTTTAATTGAACAGTAGAATCATTAATGGCAGTAAAGGGTTGCAGACTATCGACCCGGTTATTAAATATCCATGCCCCGCTGCTGGCTGTATTTTTATCGATGATGCGGTTCAGGCTGAATACAACATCTTGTGCCAGCATTTTTCTTCCTTTCCCACCGGGAAATATTTCGCTGTTATGAAAATATACATCGGTTCGTAAGTGAAAAGTATAAGTGGTTCTTGCTGCGTCTATATCCCATCTTTTGGCCAGTGAAGGAACAATATTCAGGTTACTGTCTATTTCCACCAGCGTATTGTACACCTGGTGAATGGCCCACATGATGGATTGATTTTTGGCAAATGCCGGGTCGAGTGTGGCAATACCGGTTGATTCATTGTAATAAAAAACCGATTTTCCGGATTCTGTTTTCTGCCTGCAACCGGTAAGGCAAAAAAAGCAAAGCCAGAGCATTGTACAGAACAGGCCTGTTTTATTTTTTATGATTTTCAATTCTTTCATCCTGCCCCGAATATCCTATTTTTAACCGATCAATACAAAGGCCACTAAAAACTATTAACCAGGCATGGGAAGTATCAGGAAGCAAACAATTATATCCAGTGTGCTGATTTATATTGGCTTTCTGATTGGTTTTGTGAACCAGTATTTATATACGCTGAATGGTTCTTTTACAGTAGAACAGTATGCACTCACGCGTATTTTTTTTGATTTTGCCCAAAACATGGTGGCTTTTGGTGCGTTGGGTGTTATTCCTGTTATTTATAAATTCTATCCCTACTACAAAGACAATCTTGAACAGGAAAAAATCGACCTGATGATTTGGGCTATGATAGCTGCAGTCATTGGTTTTATCATTGTTCTTGCAAGTGGGCTGATTTTTCAACCCTATTTTGTAAAAAAGTTTATTGAAAGGTCTCCTTTAATCGTACAGTATTATTACTGGATGTTTCCATTTGCGATGGGAATGCTGTTTTTTTCGGTGATTGAAGGATTTTGCTGGGCGTTACAATTATCTGTTATATCCAATTTTTTAAAAGAAACAGTATTCAGGATTATCACCTGCATTTTGATCCTGTTGTTTTATTTCAAACTCATCAGCTTTCAGGTTTTTATTTATCTGTTCGCCTTTCAATTCCTAGCTATCTTTTTGTTTTTATTTATTTATCTGATCAAAACAAATAATCTGCATTTCAATTTTTCGATCAGCAGGGTAACAAAGAAATTCTGGAAAAAAATGTTATCCATGCAGGTACTATTGTATGGAGGAACCCTGATTGCCTCCATTGCTGCAACGATCGACAGTTTTATTATAGCCAGCATCCTGGGACTTAAAGCTGTGGGTATTTTTGTATTTGCACAATATATAGCGAATGTTTTACAAGTGCCTCAGAGAAGTATTCAGGCTGTATCTTCCAGTTTCCTGTCAAGGGCATGGAAAGATAAAAACTACCCTGAAATCAACCGGATTTATTCCCGGTCATGTATCAATTTGCTGATCATGAGTTTGTTTCTTTTTGGCAATATCTGGCTGAATGTAAAAGAAGGGATTACTGTACTGAATATACAGAACGATTATCTTGATGGTATGAAAGTGCTTTTTATATTAAGCATGGTACGTGTAATTGATGCTGGTACCGGATTGAATGCAATGGTCATTAACACCTCTACTTTCTGGCGATTTGATTTTATAAGTGGTGTTGTTCTTATCGGACTTCGTTTTCCGCTCACGTATTATCTTATTAAACAGTATGGCATTGTGGGCTCAGCCATTGCAGAACTCGTAGCTTATGGCATTTATAACTTTATACGGTATGAATTTCTGCGCCGTAAGTTTAATATGCAACCCTTCAACCTGAAAACAGTGTATGTTATCCTGTTAAGCCTGACAGCTTATGGTGTTTGCTATTTTGCATTCAGTCAATTCTCTGGCTGGACTTCCATTTTCCTCAATGGTATTGTTTTCTCTGTTATTATGATTGGTGGTGTATTCTACCTCAAGCTAACACCCGATGCCATGCAGTTGTATCATGTGGTGAGGAACAAATGGAAAAAAGATGTATGATGTCTGATCTCAGATGTCGGATTTGTAGAAGAAGGGCACACTCAAATCAGACATCCGCCATTCTACATCATAAAATAATGTATTCTCCTTTTTTATTCACTGAAATCAGCGGTAGTTTTTTGTTTTCTTCGAAGAAATCGTACACTTCTTTGAGGCGGGTGGAAAATTTCTGGTAGTCGCTGTCTTCCTTGCTGTTACGGGAGAGGTATTCCTGACTGCGGTTATTACTAAAACGTACAGGGTAAATATGAACGGGAATAAAATCCTGTCCCTGGTTGCGTGCATGAGATGCCAATACATAGAGTTCTTCAATCTGGTCGTTCTGTATGGGTATACAGCCTACCGTAATACAACTGCCATGAATATAAATATCGCTACCGGGCTTAATGGAATCACTTAATAAACGATCGGATGCATTTGGATAATTCAGCCCCAGCGACAAATGATACATACTCTTGGGATTGAATTCATTGATATAATAAAAACCTTCAGGTACCTGGTAATCGCCCTCAATACGTTTTGGGCCAAGTGTGCCAGATAAAGCACATATCTTATAGGTTTTGAATAACTTGTATGGTTCTGTTGAATTATTTCTTACCCACACTTCTAACTGACTATCGTATTTGAAACTGCGGAGATACATATCTTTTGCAGGCCATTGAAGTTTGGCGTTTGCAAACTGTTTCTTGAGCGTATCTTCTTTCGATTTTATGGCGCCGGCCACCCTTGGAAATACCCGCTGATTATCAATAAAGCCAGTCTGTGCCATCAGATTGGCAGACAGTATACTGATGAGAAAAATTAGCAGGGGGCGCTTCATGGTTGCAAAATAAGGAATGGTACAATATAATGAATTGAATATACTGTTAAAGAAACGATCCAGCTATGAAAATATTGCGGACTCTGGGATGCAGTTTGATAGTATAGGCTATGAGCTGTGAGCCATGGGTTGAGGCATTAAATAAAAAAGCTCAAAACTCATGGCTCGCAGCTCATAGCTCACCGCTAAAGATTACCGCGGCTTTCCTGCTCACGCTCAATGGCTTCGAAAAGGGCTTTGAAATTACCTTTGCCAAAACTTTTTGCACCCTTGCGCTGTATAATTTCAAAGAAAAGTGTGGGTCTGTCTTCTACAGGCTTGGTGAAAATCTGCAAAAGATAACCTTCATCATCACGATCTACCAAAATACCCAGTTCCCGTAGGGGGCTTAAATCCTCATCAATATGTCCTACCCTGTCTAACAGATCATCATAATAAGAATTGGGTACTTTCAGGAATTCCACGCCCCTGTTTTGGAGGGCTGTAACGGTTTGTACAATATCGCTGGTGGCCAATGCTACGTGCTGACAACCTTCTCCGTTATAAAAATCCAGGTATTCTTCTACCTGCGATTTTTTCTTTCCTTCTGCGGGTTCATTGATCGGGAACTTTACAAATCCGTTTCCGTTACTCATCACTTTACTCATCAATGCCGAGTATTCAGTGGAAATATCATTGTCATCGAAACTGAGGATATTTTTAAACCCCATTACTTCTTCATAAAACTTAACCCAGGGGTTCATCTGGTTCCAGCCTACATTACCCACACAATGGTCTACGTACAACAAACCCGTTTCAGATGGATTATAATGACTTTCCCATTTCCTGTAACCGGGTAAAAAAACACCTTCATAGTTTTTTCTTTCTATAAACAGGTGTACTGTATCTCCATAAGTATGAATACCACTGATTACCACTTCACCAGCATCATCTGTAAATCTTTGAGGTTCCATATAACTCTTGCCTCCCCGCTGGGTGGTCTGTTTCCAGGCATCGGTTGCATCTTCTACTTTTAAGGCCAGCATTTTAACACCATCACCATGTTTGTACACATGGTCTGCAATTGAATTATCGGTACGTAATGCTGTGGTAAATACAAAAGTGAGTTTGTTTTGTCTGACTGCATAACTGGCCCTGTCTTTTACACCTGTTTCCGGTCCGGCATAAGCCAGGCTCTGGAAGCCAAAAGCAGTTTTATAAAAATGAGCGGCCTGTTTGGCATTACCCACATAAAATTCAACATAATCTGTTCCCTGTAAAGGAAGAAAATCAGTTGTTGTGTTCGATGGTACCACGGTATTGGTAATCGTTTCCATACAATATGTTTAATGAGAGAAATAAAGAAATAAACCCTGTTTTCAATAATTACAGGGCCGCATCCATGGCCAGTGCTTCCATCAGCAGGCAGTAGCAGAAACGCTTGTCGCCAAATACTTTATGTGGATAATCGGGAAGCATACAACAAAATTAAGGGTTTCTGTCAGTAATAGAACGGAGAAACAGAGGAACAGAGAAATATCGAATTTCGAAGTTGAAAGTTGGAAATTCCTCTGTTTCTCTGTTCCCCTCTTATCTTTGCGGGCATGAAAGCAGGAATACTCGGTGGTGGCCAGTTGGGTCGCATGTTATTACAGGCGGCAGCCAATTATACTGTTGAAACTTATGTGCTGGAAAATGATCCGCATTGCCCGTCGGCACATCTTTGCCATCATTTTGTACAGGGTAATATCAATGATTTCGATACGGTATACCAGTTTGGCAAAGGGTTGGATGTATTAACCATTGAAATTGAATCGGTAAATGTAGATGCCCTTGAAAAACTGGAAGCAGAAGGTGTAAAAGTATTCCCAACACCATCGGCCATACGAACGATTAAAAATAAAATACTACAGAAACAGTTTTATCTCGATAACGATATACCCACTTCTTCTTTTGTTGTTACTCAAACACAGGCAGATGTAGAAGAACATCTTGCATTGCTGCCGGCAGTGCATAAGATAGGGCAAGGTGGTTATGATGGAAAAGGTGTTCAGGTAATTCAGGATGAGAAAGATATCAGTAAAGCTTTTGATGCCCCTGCAGTACTTGAGAAAATGGTTCCGATTGATAAAGAAATCGCCATGATCGTTGCCATGAATGAAAAAGGAGAAACCATTTTTTACCCTCCCGCCGAAATGGTATTTGATCCAATGCTTAACTTACTCGATTACCAGGTAAGTCCGGCACAACTTCCCGAACAGGTATTATGGAAAGCAGAAGCCATTGCCTTGCGGGTGGTGAAAGCGCTGAAAAGCCCCGGCCTTTTTGCTGTTGAATTATTTGTAGACAAAAATGAGGAAGTACTGGTAAATGAAACAGCTCCAAGGGTTCACAACAGCGGGCACCATACCATTGAAGCCAACTATTCAAGTCAGTACGATATGCTCTGGCGTATTATGCTTGGTTATCCGCTGGGTAATCCTGATGCCATCCTTCCATCTGCCATCGTAAACCTGTTGGGTGCCGATGGATATTCAGGCGATGCCGTTTATGAAAACCTGGAAGAGGTTTTAAAGATGGATAATGTATTTGTTCATCTCTATGGAAAGTTACAAACCAAACCCGGTCGTAAAATGGGCCATGTTACCATCATGCACAAAGACTATCAAGATCTTACACATAAAGCGAATAAGATAAAACACCTGCTGAAAGTAAAAACCGGAGGGTAATTTTTTGATGTCAGATGTCAGATCGCAGATCGCAGATTTGTTTTATATCTGACATCTGAAATCTGCCATCTAACATCCTGCTCCTATCCTTTCTTCACATTCAGCGGCTTTAAAAAACCTATACCAATCAGGCTTTTCGTCTGCAGACCGGGAGATGTTTTGTTGGGGCCGAACAAACGTACATCATCATCATAAATAAGGTCAAGGCTGTAAGTGGCGGAGAAAAATTTATTGATTTTGAAAGAAAAAAGATTCGTCATAAAGAAGTCAATGTTCTGCGCTTTATTGTTGTAGTTAGAGAACATATCGAGCCTTCCTTTATAAGTTACATTTTTAGCCACCACATTATTATAGTTCACAGTGGCAAAAGTACCAATCTCGTTAATTGAAGTTTTTCCCGCAGGTACACCGTATTTGGCTTGTGCTGATAATTTATTATTCGCTACCACTGTCCACCTTGATGTTAATGGTGAAACGAATACAGAGAGTTTATCATTGGGTTTATAATCAAAACCTACAGAGAGAATAATGTATGCGGGCGATAAGAAAGAGGATGCAAATGAAGGAACACCACCAGAAAAAGTATAACCATCAAACCACTGCGAACGGAAGTTGAAGAGGCTGGAAAGAAAAACCTTACCGGTGCTGTCCATTTTATAACCATACTTACTCAGGAAATCAAAGCGGTCATCGTTCTTACGGCCACCCAGACTGGTGGTTTGAACATAACCCAGGTTCATATCGAAATTATTATCCCAGTTATGCCTGTCTTTTTTAAAAAAGTAGAAGAAATTAAAATAGGAGCTTACTGCCAGTGAAAAATTATCACCCCCTGCTGCCCAGTTACTCAATGAGCCCTGCGATAAATTAGCGCTTAAAAGCCCCCCTCTTTTCCAGGTCCATCTGCTGGTATCTGCTTCTTTTTTGATGGTACGGGATGTTTCGCTTCTGAGCTTATTTACAACTATATCCTGGGAGAAAGCTGCTGAGTTCAATAAAAGGAATAGCAGCCAATAGAACCATTTCTTCATGTGTAGGGGGCATTTTCGATGCAAAACTAATTGATTAACAGAATTTTCAAACCTTAAAGCCTGCCAAACTGACACAAAAGCCGGACAATTTTGTTAATTTTGCCAATTCTAAATTGTATTGTTCATGGATCTAATGGCTATTGGAGATAAAGTACACGATGAAACCCGTCAGGGGGAAGCGTTTAGCCCATTTGCGAACGACCCTAACCGTTATGCTAAACATTTCTATATAGAGAGTTATGGCTGTGCTATGAATTTTGCTGACAGTGAAGTAATTGCCTCTATACTGAATAATGCCGGATTTGGTGCCACACGCAACCTGGAAGAAGCCAGCCTGATTTTATTGAACACCTGTTCCATCCGTGAAAAAGCAGAACAAACTGTTCGCAAGCGATTGACTGAATTTCGAAAAATAAAAGAAAAAACCCCCGGTCTGCTCATCGGTATGCTGGGCTGTATGGCCGAACGCTTAAAAGCACAGTTACTGGAAGAAGAAAAGCTGGTTGACCTGGTAGTAGGTCCCGATGCATACCGCAGCCTGCCCGCCCTGATTGAAGAAGCAGGTTCCGGACAAAAAGCTGTGAATGTATTATTGAGTCGTGATGAAACTTATGGCGATATTGCTCCGATTCGTATCGACAGTAATGGCATCAGTGCCTTTGTATCGATTATGCGGGGTTGCAATAATATGTGCAGTTTCTGTGTAGTGCCATTTACCAGAGGCCGTGAAAGAAGCCGTGATGCCAATTCCATCTTGCATGAAGTAAGCAACCTGGTAGAAAATGGTTATAAAGAAGTAACCTTATTGGGTCAGAATGTAGACAGTTATTACTGGATAGATGAACAGAAAGATGAAACCATCACATTTGCCTTATTGCTCGAAAAAGTTGCATTGGTAAGTCCCGATCTGCGCGTTCGTTTCAGCACTTCACATCCGAAAGACATTACAGATGAAGTATTGCATACGATAGCCAAATACGAGAATATCTGTAAATACATCCACTTACCCGTACAAAGTGGAAGTAACCGTGTATTACAGTTGATGAACAGAACCTATACCCGCGAATGGTATATGGCTAAAGTAGACCGTATCAGGGAACTATTGCCCGGATGTGGTATCAGTTCAGATATCATTACCGGTTTTTGTACAGAAACAGAAGATGACCATCGAGATACATTAGATATCATGCGTTACAGTGGTTACGACATGAGTTATATGTACTTCTATAGCGAAAGACCAGGCACGCTGGCTGCCAGAAGATATACAGATGATATTCCCGAAGAAGTAAAGAAAAGAAGATTGCAGGAAGTGGTAGATCTCCAGGGTATATTATCTACACAAAGCAATCAAAACGATCTAGGTAAAACATTTAAGGTTCTTGTAGAAGGCAACAGTAGAAAAAATGAGCAGGAATGGATGGGCAGAACCAGTCAGAATAAAGTGCTGGTTTTCCCTAAGAAAAATATAGACGAGCAGTTAAAAGGCAGTTATGTAATGGTAAAAGTTACCGGACATACAAGAACCACTTTGCTGGGAGAAAGAAATAAGGAATAAGGAACAGGGAATAAGAATTCAGGAAGGACAAGGAGCAAGAAACAAGAGACAAGGAATAAAAAATCTGACATCTGCGATCTGACATCCCCGAAGGGGTCCTTCGGACAGAAAATCAAATCAGACATCAGAGATCAGCGATCAACAAATCTAATCTATGGATCTTCAAAGTATAAAAAACAGGTTTGGCATCATCGGTAATTCACCGTCGCTGAATCATGCACTGAATACGGCCGTTCAGGTGGCAGCTACCGATCTTACGGTTTTAATTGTGGGAGAAAGTGGTGTAGGTAAAGAAGTTTTTTCGCAGATTATTCATGCATTATCGGCCCGAAAACACAATCCTTTTATTGCCGTCAACTGTGGCGCAATACCAGAAGGAACAATCGACTCAGAACTATTTGGTCATGAGAAAGGGGCTTTCACCGGTGCAGTCGATAGCCGTAAAGGGTATTTCGAAACCGTAAGTGGAGGAACCATTTTTCTGGATGAAATTGGTGAAATGCCGCTGGGAACACAGGCACGCCTGCTGCGGGTACTGGAAACGGGAGAATTTATCCGTGTAGGTTCATCAAAAGTGCAGAAAACAGATGTACGTGTTATTGCTGCCACCAACCGTGAGTTACTGGAGTTTACACAAAAAGGGCGTTTCAGAGAAGACCTCTATTATCGTTTGAGTACTGTACCCATTCGTGTTCCTTCGCTGCGCGATCGTAAAGAAGATGTGTTATTACTATTCCGCAAGTTTGTGGTTGATTTTGCAGAACGTTATAAAACAACACCTGTTCAGTTGGAAGAAGACGCAAAATCCATGTTAATTAACCATCCATGGCAGGGTAACGTTCGCGAATTAAAGAATATTGCAGAACAGATATCGGTGTTGAGTCCAACCAACCAGATCTCAGCCACCACTTTAAGTCAGTTTCTGCCCGACCAGTCTAAATACTCACGTATGCCTGTACTGGCGGCACATGCAGCCAATAGTGGTAGTGAGTTTGCCAATGAACGCGAGATACTGTACAAGTTGTTCTTCGATATGAAGAAAGATGTTACGGAGCTGAAAAAAATGTTTCTGGAAATTTTACAAAACCCTTCCCTTGCAGGATCGGCGGCTAATTTTACCAGGGATTCTCTCTTACAGGATTTTCAGGGTAATGGTGAACTGCAGCCTGTTGTAAATTCGCAGGTATCGGTACCACATCACCAGATTATGCCGGCAAACGGACAACCGGTATTATTGCATGAAGATGCGATTCATCACCATGAAGAAGTAGAGGAATCGCTGAATATTATGGACAAGGAAAAAGAACTGATCCTGAAAGCACTGAAAAAACATAAAGGCAAACGCAGAGATGCTTCTCTTGATCTGGGTATCAGTGAAAGAACACTGTACCGTAAACTGAAAGAATACGATATTGAAGAATAAAATGGGTATGAAAAAAACGATCGGCACATATGGTATTTACGGCCTGAGTATCAGCATACTCATGGCCCTTGTATTTACGGCCTGTAAAGTGACGTATAAATTCAACGATGCCAGTATCGATCCAAAAGTAAAAACCATTAAACTTGGTTTTATAGACAACAAGGCCCAATACGTCAATCCGCAGCTGAGTCCAAAACTGAATGATAAACTTCAGCAAAAGATTACCAATCAAACCAAACTCACCAGGGTTACCAGTGATGATGCACATTATGTAATCAACGGCAGCATTGTAACCTATAATGGTACACAAACCGTTGGGGTAAGTAACAGACAGGCCAGTACCAACCGTTTAACGGTAACCATTCGTATTAGTTTCAGAAAGAACCTTGATAATGTTACCGAAGAATTTGATGTAAGCCGGAGTTTCGATTACAGTGCCAATCTTTCTTTTAATACTGCCGAAGCACAGTTGCTGGATGAAGTGGTAAGAAATATGGTTGATGAAATATTCAACCGACTTTTTTCAAACTGGTAATCAATTAGTACATTTATCGTTACGAAATAAGCCATAAGAAATGTGGACGTCGGCTAAAAGGTTTATTGTGAGCCTGCTGGCGACAGAAAGGTTTCATGTGGCCAACTTCAATTAAAATAAACACATGAATTCCATCCGGGAGAGCGCTTTGTTGCATTTAACGGGTCAGTCATCGGCCGAACTGGTGCCGGTTGACCAGTTAGAGTCATTGATCAAATCTTATCCTTATTTCTCCCCTGCTCATGTATTGTATAGTGCCAAGCTCAAAGAAATGGGTAAGACAGATGCTTATCAGCAATCGGTAGGCAAGTCTTTATTGCATATAACCAACCCGCTTTGGATGCAATACCTGGTAGAAATAGATATTGCCCCCGAACCTGTGGGTATGCCTGAAACACCGGTAACAGATAAACAGGCGAATAAGCAGATAGCCATTCCATCGATGGATGATGTTCGTGATATAATTCGTTCCATAGACCCCAGAAAAATACCAGATAACCCGCCTGATGTTGATGATACTGAGGAAGTAGCACTGGATGAAGCCGAAACCCTTCTCCTGCCCGACACCAAATTATCGGGTCTACTGTCTGAACAGCTGGCCGATTTTAAAAAGCCCCTGGAAGCAGGTGATAAACTGGAAATTGAGACCGAACGACTCCATACCATCGATTATTTTGCTTCGCAGGGTATACGGGTAGACCTGAATAAGATGCCCCAGGACAAGCTTACTTCGCAGTTGCGTAAATTTACAGACTGGCTGAAGCAGATGAAGCATGTAAACCAGCAGACATCTGATCTGGGAACGGGTTCTGCCCTCGAGCAGGCAGTGGCTTTAATAGCTGAAAACTCAAACGAATCGAGGGAAGTAGTTACCGAAACCATGGCTGAAGTGCTCGAAAAACAGGGGCAGATGGAAAAAGCCATTCAGCTCTACATTAAATTAAGTTTCATAAATCCTGAAAAATCCGCTTATTTTGCGGCCAAGATTCAACATTTAAAAGGTATATAAAATGATCATTCTGTTTCTTGTTCTGATTGTGTTAGCCTGTGTGGCACTGGGTTTTGTTGTGCTGATTCAGAACCCCAAAGGCGGAGGTCTTTCTGCCAATGTGGGTGGTTTAAGTAACAATTTCATGGGTGTTAAACAAACCACCGATGTATTGGAAAAAGGCACCTGGATCTTTGCCAGCATCATTGCCATACTGGCGCTGGTATCGAGCCTTTTCCTGAAAGGTGGTTCAGGCGTTGATAATTCAGTATTACAAAAAGTAAATACTACTACCAGTCAGCCTGCCCCAACGCCTGCTGTACCGGCCAATACCACAACTGCTACGCCCGACACCGGCAAGAAATAAAGATAAAAAATACGTTTACAAAACCCTGCCTGTGCTACAGACAGGGTTTTTTATTTAATTTGATGACATGAAACGAATCATGGGCTGGCTTTTATTCCTGGTTATTGCTGGCGGGGCTTTAACTGCCTGGCTCCTCTTTGGTGCTACTACCGCCTTTGATGAGAAAAGCCGCTATTTTATTGTCAGAGAGGGTCAAACAAATAAAGAAGCCGTGCTGGCTATCTTAAAAGAAGAAAAAATTGTTTCGGGCACCACAGGTTTACAATTAATTGGCTCACTCACGACCGTATGGCCCAAACTCAAAGTGGGTAAATATGAAGTGAAGAAAGGACAATCCGCATTCGAAATTGCCCGTATGCTACGTAACGGCAAACAGGCTGAGCTAAGACTGGTCATTAATAAACTCCGCACCAAAGCAGATCTGGCCCGCCTTATCGGGAAACAGTTTGCTACCGATTCGGCAGCAGCCATGGTTTTTCTTTCTTCCAACGACTCACTGAAACAACTGCAAACAGATACCACGCTTCTATTTACACAGATCATTCCCGACACTTATATCTTTTATTGGAACACCCCATTGATAAAAATCATGCGCAAGCTGAAAGAAAATGCAGCCCTGTTCTGGCAAAAGAATAACCGTCTGGCAAAAGCAACAGCAAAAGGACTTTCGCCAACAGATGCTTATACCCTTGCTTCGATTGTAGAAGAGGAAACCAATTTCGATAGCGATAAATATAAAATTGCCAGTGTATACCTGAACAGGCTCAAAAAAGAAATGCCATTGCAGGCCTGTCCAACCATCAAATATGCCATGCAGGATTTTACCATTACGCGTATCTATGAGAAATATTTACTGAACCCTTCCCCTTACAATACCTATCGCAGAAAAGGGTTGCCTCCTGGCCCTATCTGTACACCATCACCTAAAACCATCGATATTATACTGGAAGCACCTATAACCGATTACCTGTTCTTTGTAGCAAAAAGTGATTTCAGCGGTTATCATCATTTCAGTTCCAGTTACCAGGAACACGATCAATATGCGAAAGAATACCAGCATCAATTAGATATTTACATGGCCAATAAAAAATAAAAGACACTTTGATCAAGCTCCAACGCATCATTATTTCCTGGAAACCCATTGCCTTTATCATCCGTAAAAGCAAGACACTTCTGATACCGGGCTTCCAGGGTCTGCCCTTATTTGATGTGGTGGTTTTCTTTTTTAAACAAATCAATAAAGTAGGACTGAATGAAAGAGCGGCTGCCATTTCATTCAACCTTATCATGGCATTGCCCGCTGCATTGTTGTTTTTGTTCTCATTGATCCCCTATTTTCCAGACTCATTTGATGTTGATAAACAGATACTGAGCTTATTTAAGGACATCACCCCCAATTCGGAAACCTATGTGTTTATCAGGGATATCATGATTGACCTGCTGGAAAAGCATGTCGGTATTTTTTCTTTCGGTTTTCTGCTACTCATTTTTTATGCGTCGAATGCCATGATTGGCATTATCCGCACATTCGACAGATCGATACAGGAACAAAAAGGTTTTTTATTTCACCAGCGCTGGAGGGCCATTCAATTAACCGCCATCCTTATACTACTGGTTATAGGCTCCTCACTTGTATTGATTGGTCAGGAACAATTATCGGGGCTGCTGAAAAGCCTTTTTAATATCAAATCAAAAACATCACTGCCACTCTGGAACACTTTGCGCTGGCTCGTTATAGTAGGACTTGTTTTTTGCGGTATTGCATTTACGTACAAATATGCTCCCTCGGTTACCAAACGTTGGAAACTGGTATCGCCCGGTTCCCTATTGGCTACTTTTTTGACCCTGGGCACCACCCTTGCTTTTTCATATTGGGTGAGTTTATTTGCGAGCTCCAGTTATAACCGTATTTACGGGTCGATCGGCACTGTGCTGATCCTGATGCTGCTGATGTATATCAATTCGTTAATTTTATTGATCGGCTTTGAATTGAATGTAAGTATTACTTATCTTACCAGAGAGGCTGAGCTTCGTAAGCAAAAAGAAGCCGGACTGAAAGCCTGATTATCTACTGCACCTGTTGAAAAAGCCCACTGGTTAAACCAGATGGTATTTAGTTTTGTCTTATTGGTAAAACATACACTTATGAAAAAACTTCTTTTTTCAGCACTATTCCTGAGCTTAATGGTTTGTGCCCAGTCACAATCACTCACCATTGGTTCCGATCTGCCAATGGGTGATGTTAAAATGAAGGATATTTCAGGGAAAGAAATTTCCATTAAAGATGCCATTCAACAGAATGGTGTATTGGTTATGTTCTCCTGCAATACCTGTCCTTATGTAGTCAAGAACCAGCAGCGAACGCTTGATGTGGCTGCTTATGCAAAGCAAAACAATATCGGTATCATCCTGCTTAATTCAAATGAAGCTACCCGTGACAGTGATGATTCTTATGAAGACATGAAAGCTTATGCCAGGAACCAGCGATATAATTTTTACTATACAGTTGATAAAGATTCTAAAATAGCCAATGCTTTTGGCGCTACACGCACACCTGAACTATTTCTTTTTGATGCCAATGGTAAATTACAATACAAAGGAGCCATCGATGATAATCCCAACGATGCGGGTAATGTAAAACGTGTTCATGCACGCGAAGCCATTAGTGAACTGGTGGCGGGCAAATCCATTTCGGTGAGAGAGAGCCGTTCACTGGGCTGTAGTATTAAGCGGAACTAATTCATTTTCAATGATAAAAAAGGGTGTTGATCTTTTTAAAAAAGATTAGCACCCTTTTTTATGGAAATTATTCAGACGGGCATCTTTTTAATAACCAAACTACTGTCACATGAGACCTATTTTTATCATCATCATGCTGGTACTCATCGCTTATGCCATTGCACAGGGTATTAATTATGGCAGCGTTACCGGCATTATTTTAGCCACCTGCAGCCTGATTGCATTGGTATACGCTATTTACCTGACCCATCAGTTAGACAAACAACAGGTTGAAGAAGCAGAAAATGAATACCAGTAAATTATTGTGCGGTTAAGGCTTTGAGTTCGAGGAGCAATCTTTGCTCAGGTAATTGCTGTGCAAAGAATTTGCGGTAGCCTTTCTTTTTATTTACCATTAAGGTAACTGGTATGGCACCATCCCATTGCTGGTCTATTTTCGGACAGAATACATCGGCATTGGTTTCATCGAGCCATACAATAGTAGAAGTATATTTATTCTTTTTGGCAAAATCGGCTATACCTTTTGGATAGTCTTCTGCAAAATCGAGGCTTACGAGCAAGAGTTTTACTTTCTGTTCGCTGAACTCAGCTACCGATTTTTCAAACCATGGTATTTCTTTGATACAGGGTCCGCACCAGCTCGCCCAAAAATTAACGACGAGTGGAACAGAACTGGTATCGATGATCTTCATCAGATCATTGATTTTCACTTTTCGGATATGCTGATTTTGGGCCTGTAGTTGTGTGAATACAATAAAACAAATAAAAACTGCGACTATTTTTTTCATGCTTCCTAATATTTGTGACGATTTGCAGCTACAGATTTTAATTTTATAATCTGTGAATCTGTGGCTTTATTTCCTTCAAAATCATTCTATCTCTTTTAATCCCCAATCCCTTAATAACTGTTCCTTTCTACCTGTAAGTATAGACTCACTTTCATAATGGCCCGCTATTTTCTTCTGACGATATGCTTCATAAATACTTACAGCGCAGGCTACAGAAATATTGAGGCTTTGGATGATACCCATCTGAGGAATAATAAAATTACCATCTGCCAGAGCCCTTATTTCATCACTTACACCTGCATGTTCATTACCAAAGACCAATGCAATACTTTCTGTAAAATCTATATCATATAAACTTACGGCATCCGCTGAAAGGTGGGTTGTTAAAATCTTCCGGTAATTTTTACGTAGTGCCTGGAAACAGGATTCAGCATCTTCATACTGGTGTACCGTTAACCATTTAGCAGCACTACTGCTGCTTTTGACACCAAATTTCTCATGGCGCGGTATTTTAGTATTGAGGATATAAATATCCTGAATGCCAACAGCATCGCAGGTACGCATGACTGCTGAAATATTATGCGGATCATGTACATTTTCCATTACCACGGCAAGATCGGACTGGCGGTTATGTAATACGCGCAATAGTTTTTCTCTTCTCTCGGGTGTCATAACCCGAAAATCGGTACTTAATCAGAACTAAACAAAGAAATATTGAACAGAGGAATAAGGAATAGCCAACGCCCAAATAGCAGGTATTTGGACATTGGATATTCGACATTCAATATTCTTCGGTTTACCACCTTCTCCGGTCTCTACGGTCTCTGCGGTCGTCATCACGGTCATAACCACGTCTTTTATCCACTATTACTACGGGTGGTCTGTAGGCCATATGCTGGCGCCCATATCTTTCTCGGTAATAATGTGGGCGTACAAATGGGTTTGGATCATTAATCACAATTTTCTGTCCGCGATAAAGATCAAATCCGCGATAGGCCCGGGGTAATTCACTTACATAGATCCAACGGCCACGATCGGCGTATACAAACCTGCGTTGTGGAATATTGTAATACACATCTATTTCAGGAAAATAATAAAAATCGCCTGCATAATTACCGGGCAATCCCCAGGCTGGTCGCTGACCAATATTCACGTTGAGATTCACCCTCACCTGAGCATCTGTAGTGTTGATCAGGAAGACTGATAATACAATTGCAATGGGTAAAATTTTCTTTTTCATATGTTTATTTTTATTGATTTTGGCCATATGGAATTCGCCAATAAACATTCCGAATTATATCAGACTTTGTTATGGCTCATTTCATGGTTCATGGTTTTATACATTGTATAAGCCAAACGCAATGCCAGAAAAAGAAAGAACTGTTATAGAAAAGTGAATTTGGAAAGAGGTAAAAGGTCTTCCGTTAATAATCTCTTTTCTTCTGGGCGAATATTCACCGCAGGGAAATGAGGCAACGGAGGTTACGCGGAGTCATTTACAAAATACGACTAGCGTAATTGTATGCCTAAGCCTGGCTTGCCTGATAGTGTTACTTGACCTTGTTCATACTGTAGACCCGTAGCAATATCTTCAGCTAATAACAGTGGCCCATCCATATCAACATGATCGAGTTGAGGTAAGAATTGTGCGATGGCTGCTGAACCTATGGTTGATTCATTCATACTACCCATCATCACTTTCAAACCCAGTGTTCTGGCCTCCTGTATCATTCTGATAGCGGGTGTAAGACCACTACATTTCGTTAGTTTGATATTGATGCCATGAAAATGACCGGCACATTTTTTTACATCCTGTTCCGATACGCATGATTCATCTGCATACAAAGGCAGGGATGATTTTTCATACAATATTTTCATTCCCTCCCAGTCATCTTTTGCCAGCGGCTGTTCAATAAATTCCACGCCCAATGTAGCCAGTTGCGGAATTTTACTTAATGCTTCAGCCACGGTCCATCCGGCATTGGCATCTATTCTGAAAGTAGCATCGGTATATTGACGCAGTGCTTCAATGATGGCAATATCCTGAGGTGTTCCCAGTTTTATTTTATATATGGGCCAGGGATGGGCTTTCATTTTATTGATCATTATATCAATGGTATCTATACCAATGGTATAATCGGTAACAGGTATTTTATCCCAAGTGGTATTCCAAAGCTGGTAAACAGGTTGGCCTTTCATTTTTCCAAACAGGTCCCAACAGGCCATATCAAGTGCGCAAACCAAAAAGGGGTTATTCGGAATAAGATGGTGGAGGTAATGCCAGTAACGTTCCGGTTCAGTCAGTGCAAACTTCTCTATCATCTTACGATGCTTCTCCAGGTCTGCAATCATATCCTCCACCGTAACATTATAATACGTGATGGCTGGTGCTTCACCAAAACCCATAAAGGGCCCCAGTTCTAATGCAACGATGAGCGATGGCTGATGTGTTTTGGTTCTGCCATGAGAAATAGTAAAAGGATATTGAAATGGCAGGTTAATAGCCCGGTAACTCAGTTTCAAATGGATTGATTTTGGAGCCGTAAAGATAACAGATAGATGTCTGATCTCTGATTTTTAGATCGCTGATATTTTACTTAAGCCTCTAAATCATCTATCCCTTCTAATTCCTTATTCCTTATTTTTCATTTCTCAACCTCTTCCACTGGCTTCAATATATCCTTTTAACTCTTTCGTAAACATTTCCTCTTTTAATAATTCCTCCATACTCAGGTGCATACGGTAACGCCAGTAATGTTTGGGATTGGCTGGAATATTGATTCGTTCAGTATTGGGGTCTTCTCTTCGTAAGGAGGCATCCATACCTAATAAATCCTGTAACTGAAACACAGACCACATAGCAGGTGAATACAGGTGTTGTAATACAATGGCCTGGTTAATCCATGCTTCACAATAAGCTGGTGCTTCTCCCCACTGACCCAGTTCATGGTTATAAAACTGCTGGATACGGGTTCTGTCCTCTTCCCACCAACCTCGTATGGTACTCATATCGTGCGTAGAAGGTGTTACCACACTTAAATAAGGCGCATCCTTAGGATGAAAGAAATCTTTCTTCGGATCCTTTGGCATCCTTTGTATTTCAAGACTTAACAATCCTAATTGTTTCATTACATCCGGCACACAGTCCGGAACCATACCCAGGTCTTCACCACAGATAAGCATATTCGTTACACGCTTGAGTGCAGGCAATTTCTGCATGGCTTCTTCCATCCAGAAGTCATCCTGGCGGCGATAGAAATAATCTATATACAGGTCTTTCAGCAAACTTTGCAGATGTGTATCGAGATAACGGAAAGAAGATATATTCTCGATGCCAATACGGAAATGAAAATGTTCATTGTCATCTTCTGCTGCAACAAAAAGTATAACGTTACTGATGAGATCATACAACCCCTTCTTTACTTTTTCATGCTGGTCGTCCTGCTCTAATGTGTTGAAATAAGCTTCTACCTGTTTTTGTGAGGCAAAAGCAGGTTTCAATGTATAATTACCGAAGCCGTCATAATCAAGAAATTCTTTTTTTACCAGTTCATTGTCGTAGCCAAACAATTCCCACAATACATTTTCATTGATAAAGGGTTGGGTAAAACGATGATGATCGAATGAAATGCCCCTTTGCTGGAATTCATTGATGTGAACGGGAATAGCAGGTACAAAACGTCCGAGAATGCCTTCTACTGCATCCATGGGTATGCTCCAGATACGGAAGAAACCGAGGATATGGTCAATACGAAAAGCATCAAAATAATAGCTCATCTGCTCAAACCTTTGCTTCCACCACGCAAAACCATCGGCCTGCATCTGTTTCCAGTTATAAGTAGGGAAACCCCAGTTTTGTCCGGATACCGCAAAATCGTCTGGTGGTGCACCTGCCTGTGCATCCATATGATACAATTCAGGATGTTGCCATGCATCCGCACCATGACGGTATACACCAATAGCAATATCACCTTTTACAATAATCCCATTGGCATGCGCATAAGCAGTGGCTTCTTTTAACTGAACATGTAACTGGTACTGTATAAAATAATGTAAAGCTATTTCAGGGTATGCCGGTGCCTCTTTTGCGGTGAGTGCATCAACCTCTTTCTGGTTATAATGTCTGTAAGCAGGCCATTGATTAAAGTCAACCGTACCATACTGATCACGCAAATAACAGAATGCAGCATATGACTGTAACCAGTGTTTATTCTGCTCAAAATAGTCATTGAAACTTTGGGTTGACAATACTTCCTTCCCTTTCGCGCTATAGACTTTCTCAATCAGTTTTGTTTTAAACCTGATCACTGCTTCATAATCTATCTCCGGTAAGGCATTCAGTTTTGCCTTTTCTACATTAATCTGTTTCTGCAGTTTAGCATCTCCTGTAACCAGCAAATCGAGATTCAGGTAAACAGGATGTAATGCAAATGCTGAGATAGCCGCATAAGGATAAGAATCTGTCCAGCTATGCGTTGCCGTTGTATCATTGATGGGCAACAACTGTATCATTTTCAATCCAGCTTTTACTGTCCAGTCAACCATTCTTTTCAGATCAGTAAACTCTCCTATCCCCAAACCGTGTGCTGTTCTGATACTGAAAACCGGAATGGCCACACCTGCTCCCTTCCATCCTGTATTGGGTAAAACCATAAACCCATCATGAACAATCGTTTGCTTATCTTTTACAACAGCTTCATGCAGTATACGGTTATTTCCTTCTTCATACCTTACAAAACGCTCTTGAATAGTATCGTACACACCGTATTTATAAGCAATCGGAAAATTTTCTTTGCTGAGATTTAATTCAAGTGTATAAAAATCTGATCCCTCCTTTTTCGATAATAACAAAGGCTCGCTACTGTCCCAGAAACCAAATGCATTACTACTACCCAATACACAAACCGTTTCACCTTTCTGTAAAAGAGGTGCTTTTACGCTGATGATATGTGTAACGGTTTTAGGTTTATTTGTTTTTACGAGCGTAAGATTGTTTTTCAACAACACTTTTTTAAATGGCTCGGTGTAAAACGCATTTTCAAAATACCCGGCATAGTTCCAGGTGTCGATAATATGGAGTTCTGTTGCTTTTACAGCAAGCGGATCGAAAGTTTTATCATTGCCCCAATCCTGTTGTATGGTTCCATCAGCGTATTTTAATACATAATGATAAGTAACCGGTCCTGTACAATCCTCAATCTCAAAAGGAACTGTCAATACCCAATACTCTTCATTAAAATATTGCATAGGCACAGCCTGTTCAATCTGGTCATTACCGAGTAATGGATGATTCCCAACGATAAACAGATCCTGTCCGTATTCTGTATGAAAACGTAGTTGAAATGTAATATGCTTTACCGCAGATTTATTCTTTGTAACCGACGATTTGGATACGGTTTTTGATGTAGTTTTATTTTTCAGCGAAGTTTTACTACTTGTTTTTTTCTTTGACCCCGTCTCAGGTACAGACATAGGTTTCCCTTCAGATGGAGCAATCGTTTTTTTAGTGGTAGCCACTTGAGCAGTTTTAGAAGTCACAAAGTAGTCATTTAATGTGTAAATACAACACAATAGTTCAGTGTCAGGCAGGCAAAACTAAGTTAGTTGGATGATTTTATGAGGTCTGCAGCTTTTTCAGCGATCATAATGCTGGCGGCATTGGTATTACCTGAAACAATCACGGGCATAACAGAAGCATCAACGACCCTTAATGCTTTGATTCCATGTACCCTAAGCTGATCGTCTACCACAGCTAAACTGTCGTTCCCCATTTTACAGGTACCAACAGGATGATAGAGTGTTTCGAGACTGCGATTGATATGTTGCTGAAGTGAGGCTTCGTCATCAGGTTGTTTGGGTAACTGAATTCCATCTACAAAATAGGCATCCAGCGCAGATGTACGCATGAGTTCAACTGCTTTTCGAACACCTGCCAACAGCGTAGTACGATCTGTTGCTTCTGATAAAACATTAGGATTGATGACAGGATGATCTTTCGGATTAGCCGTTTTCAAACTGATGACTCCCCTGCTTTTGGGTTTTAATAAAATGGCCATAATACCGATACCACTTTGTTTCGGAAAAGTTTTCAGGTTATAAATATCCGTACTATAGTCATCAGCAATACCTACCGGTGCAAAATGAAACTGTATATCGGGACGGGATGATTGTTCTTCCAGCGCTATAAAAGCATTGGCTTCTATCGGACTATTCGATAAAGGGCCTTTTTTCATCAGCAGGTGTTGCAATATTGCCATACCCATATTCCATGGCGACAATAAATCATTGGCTGTTGGAATGATGGTATGCGCCCCTACACCAGACCACACATGGTCTTGCAGGTTCTTACCCACACCCTGTAAAGGATGGATAATATTTACACCGGCTTTACCCAGTTCAACCGGATCGCCAATACCTGATAACATTAAAATATGAGGAGATTGAATGGCTCCTGCCGATAAGATTACTTCTTTGTTACAATTGATCCGTTCCGATCCTGTATTGCCTACCATTACTTCTACGCCTACTGCTTTACCGTTTTCAACTAAAACAGATTTTACCTGGCTGTTTGTACGAACAGTGAGGTTAGAACGTTTCATGGCCGGTTTGAGAAAAGCGGTGGCGGCACTATGGCGCTGGTTTTGTTTAATGGTGAATTGTAATAAGGAAGCACCCAATTGTTCCGCTCCGTTATAATCATCATTACGGGGTATACCTGCTTCTCCGCAGGCCTGAATAAATACTTCCGCTAAAGGATGTGGTTGATAAGATTGTGTAACATTCATTTCGCCATCCCAGCCATGGTATTCGCCGCCAAACTGCTCGTTGTGTTCCGATTTTTTGAAATAAGGTAATACTTCTTCAAATGACCATCCCTTATTACCCAATGCAGCCCATTCGTCGTAATCAGCTTTGTTTCCTCGTACATAAGCCATGGCATTGGTAGAACTACTGCCTCCTAATGTTTTGCCGCGGGGAATAAAAAGTTTTCGGTTATCAATCGATTTTTGTGGGGTGCTCCAGAAGGCCCAGTCAACTTCAGAACGATGGAGTTTACCATAACCACCAGGTATATGTATTTCCATTTTCTTATCACGGTCACCTGCTTCCAGTAAAAGCACTTTACAATTGCGGTCCTCCGATAAGCGATTGGCCAGTACACAACCTGCAGAGCCGGCACCGATAATGATGTAGTCGAACGACATGATAAAAGCGCTTTACAGTTAGTTTTATGGAATGCAGCTACCCGGTTAATTCGTATAATGCAGTAGCATCGCTTTAAAAATAAAGTAAATTATCAGTTAATTCATTTTTGGTAATGATATGATGATATGAAAACAGAGAAATAAGAAATAAGGAACAGAGAAAGTACAGAAAGCAATAACTTACTTTCATATTCCTCTGTTCCTTATTTCTTATTTCTTATTTCTTATTCCCCTCTGCATCTTATCTTTACAAAACTAACAAACGTTCGCATGACAGATATGGCATTTAACCGCAATGAAGATTGGATGAAACTTGGCCTTACCCGGGTACAGCAACATATGGATAAGATAAAACTCGGTGGGGGTAAAAAAGCAATAGAAAAACAGAAAGAAAGAAAGAAACTCACTGCCCGTGAACGCATTGCCTATTTATGCGACCGGGAACATCCCTTTATTGAAATTGGTGCTTTTGCCGGTTTTGAAATGTATGAGGCTGAAGGTGGCTGTCCGGCAGGAGGTACTGTGGCCGGTATTGGATATATCAGTGGCAGACAGGCTGTAATTGTGGCGAATGATCAGACTGTAAAAGCAGGTGCCTGGTTTCCTATCACTGGAAAGAAAAACCTACGCATGCAGGAGATTGCAATGGAGAACAAACTGCCTGTTATTTATCTGGTTGACAGTGCGGGTGTTTTTCTTCCGATGCAGGATGAGATTTTCCCCGACAAAGAACATTTCGGGCGCATCTTCCGTAATAATGCGAGGATGAGTGCCATGGGTATCACACAGATTGCTGCGGTAATGGGAGCCTGTGTGGCAGGTGGTGCTTACTTACCCATCATGAGCGATGAAACCCTGATGGTGGAAGGAAACGGAAGTATCTTCCTTGCGGGAGCCTATTTGGTAAAAGCCGCTATTGGTGAAGATATTGATAACGAAACATTAGGTGGTGCTGTAACACATACTGAGATCAGTGGTATTGCAGATTATAAATTTAAAACAGAAGAAGCCTGTCTTGATCATATTAAAAAACTCATGTCGAAACTGGGCACACAAGCCAAAGCCGGTTTTGACAGGATTGCTTCACTGCCTCCTAAAAAAAATCCCGAAGAATTATACGGTATCATTCCCGAAGGCAACCTCAAGCCTTACGATATGCTGGAGATCATTGAACGAATTGTAGATAACAGCGAATTTGAACAGTTTAAACAAGACTATGGTAAAACCATACTCTGTGGTTATGCCCGTATTGATGGATGGGCTGTAGGTATTGTGGCCAATCAGCGCCTTATCTGTAAAAATAAAAAAGGTGAAATGCAGATTGGTGGTGTGATTTATAATGACAGTGCCGATAAAGCAGCCCGTTTTATCATGAACTGTAACCAGAAAAAAATACCGCTGGTATTTTTACAGGATGTAACAGGTTTTATGGTGGGCAGCAGAAGCGAACACAGTGGCATTATAAAAGACGGTGCCAAACTGGTAAATGCAGTGGCTAACTCTGTTGTACCAAAAATTACCATCATTGTAGGTAACAGTTATGGCGCAGGTAATTATGCCATGTGTGGCAAAGCTTATGACCCACGTTTTATATATGCATGGCCTTCTGCAAAAATTGCCGTAATGGGTGGCGAACAGGCTGCAAAAACACTGGCACAGATTCAGGTAGCCAGTATGAAGGCTCAGGGAAAAGAAGTAGACAAGGTACTGGAGCAGGAATTGTTCAATGAAATTAAAGGCCGTTATGAAAAACAGACTACCCCTTATTATGCAGCTGCCAGGCTTTGGGTAGACAGCATCATTGATCCTGCTGAGACCAGGCAGGTTATCTCAGAAGGTATTCATGCTGCCAATCACCAGCCAGAAACAGACACATTTAAAACCGGTGTTTTTCAGGTATAAGCACAATGTGTATAAGAGGTTAAACGAATTGTGATTAAAGGCATTTATTGTTTGCTTGAATCAATTTACTTTGTCGTTCAATTTTTTATATGCGCAGCTATCCTATTTATACCGTAGACGCTTTTACTGATCATGTATTTGGCGGAAATCCTGCGGCTGTATGTCCGTTAGATGAATGGTTATCTACCGAGACCATGCAACAATTAGCCAACGAAAATAATTTATCAGAAACGGCGTTTTTTGTGCAAAGACCTGACGGCGATTATGATATCCGTTGGTTTACACCTGAATTGGAAATCGATCTGGCTGGGCACCCTACCCTTGCCACTGCTTATGTTTCATTTACTGAATTAGGATATACCAAAGAAGAAATTCGTTTTCACAGCAAGAGTGGTTTACTAACGGTAAGTAAAAAGGATGAGCTGATGGAAATGAATTTCCCTGCCCGCATGCCTGTGAGCACCGAAATACCGGCACATTTATTAGAAGGCTTCAGTATAAAACCCAGCAAAGTATTACGTTCACGCGATTATTTTCTGGTGTATGAAAATGAGGAAGAAGTATTAAATGCTGTTCCCGATTTTGTTCAGCTCAATCAGGTAGAAACACTGGGTATCATCATCACCGCCAAAGGGAAACAGGCAGATTTTGTATCCCGTTTCTTTGTACCCAATTCTGTAATTGGGGAAGACCCGGTAACGGGTTCTGCTCACGCCACACTCATTCCCTACTGGGCCAAAGAATTAAACATGACTTCCATGAAAGCCGTTCAGCTTTCAAAACGCAGAGGCGATTTATGGTGTGGCCTTAACGGCGATCGTGTAACCATTGCCGGCAAAGCCGTTTTATACATGAAAGGAACATACAGGATCGCATGAGTGAACAGCAGGCACATCAACTGATTATTTATACCGATGGCTCATCAAGGGGCAATCCGGGTCCGGGTGGTTATGGTATTGTTTTGCTTTGGGGAAACCAACGTAAAGAAATATCTGCCGGCTACCGACTCACCACCAATAACCGCATGGAACTTTTGGGCGTGATTGTAGCATTGGAATCATTAACTAAAAAAAATATTGCTGTCACCATCTATACCGACAGCCAGTATATCGTAAATTCTGTAGAGAAGAAATGGCTGGATAACTGGATCAGAACAGATTTCAAAGGGGGCAAAAAAAACAAAGACCTCTGGTTAAGGTATAAAGCCATTGCCCAACATTTTAAAGTAAGGTTTCATTGGGTAAAAGGACATGCCGATAACCCCTGGAATAACCGATGCGATGAGTTGGCAACGGAAGCAGCGGATGGAAATAACTTGTTGATAGATGTTGAATTTGAAAATTTGAAAATTTGAAAATGAATTCAATGCTTAAGTTTCTAATAAATAATTTAACTGTTGATAGCAGTATGCTCTTAACGGTCTTTCATTTCCAAATTTCCAAATTCACCAATTAATGAATTGTCTCTCTTCCTGGAGTGGTGGCAAAGACAGTTGCTTTGCGTTAATGAAAGCTGTAGCGGCTGGCATGACCCCTTCTGTCTTATTCAATGTAATGAATGAATCTGGCAAGATTTCAAGAAGCCATGGTATTCCTGAGCATATTTTAAGGGCACAGGCTGCTGCTGCGAAATTACCCATACACCTGATCAGCAGCAGTTGGCAGGAATATGAAAAGAATTTTGTACAAGCACTTATAAGCCTGAAAGAAAAATACCTGTTAACCGATGCTGTCTTTGGCGATATCGATTTACAGGCGCATCGCGACTGGGAAGAAAAGGTATGTACAAGTGCCGGCCTGAATGCATATTTACCACTTTGGCTTCAGAACAGAAAAAAATTGGTATTTGAAATGCTCGAATCGGGTATTGAAACCATGATAGTGAGTTGCAATAGTACCATGGGCCCCAGCTTTCTTGGGAGAACCATAACAGTATCACTGGTAGATGAACTCGAAGCACTCGGGGTAGATGCCTGTGGTGAAAATGGAGAATTTCATACATTGGTATATAACTGTCCCCTGTTTACACAAGCGCTCCCCATCACTGTTACCCAAACAATGGAACATGAAAATTATTGGTTCTCAGAACTGGTACTACACTAAAAAAGGAAGCCCTATGGCTTCCTTTTTTAGTCGTTGCGTTAACAACTGTATCTTATTTAACTAATGCTTTTTTGGCACTGTATTGGTTCAGCAAATAATATCCACCAAACAAAATAGCCGAGAATACAACGGTAGCGATTAAGCTGTTTCCATAAAAAGGAATGGCATCTGCATAACACTGAATCAGACCTTCAACAGTTTTAGGACGATTTAATCCACCTCCGCCTGACCAAACCATGAAGTTGGATACAAGAAAGAAAGTAGTTGGTGTTGCCAGTGAAGCAGCCAAAACCTGAAATGGTTTTCCTTTTTTAAGCAGGAAGCCAAACATGGTTAATGAAGTAAAGAGCAGGTAGTTTTTCCACTGACCTGTGTAAAAACCCTGAATTTCAGTCAAACCATTTACATATAATGCCTGGTATAATAAATCAGACAGGAACATGGAAACCAATGGTATGATAAAAGCCCATTTTTTATCTTTTACAAACAAAGCCCCGGCAAATAAGGCAATGGCAAACTGTGGAGCAAACCCCCAGGGTCTGTTAGGCATGGCACGATAGATGGCACTTAAAAAAACGGTGAGTACCAGAGAAATAATAAGTGAACGGTTCAATTTCATTGTGATCAATTTCAGGCACAAAAATAGGCCTTCTGCTCAAAGTTCGGGTTTCAATTTTCCTCATATTGTGAATAAGCATTATCTGCAGGAACAAATGCTTTACAGAGTTGTGTTTTACCGGATGTTCTGAACTGATAGTCATTATCAGGAAATACAATAAAAGATTCCCCTTTTTTCACAACCATACTGTTATTAATGATCACCCCTCCTTCCAAAACCATCCATATTTCCGGGCCTGTTGCTTTGTCTTCAAATAATGCAGCTTCATTCAATTGTACATAACCCAGCGCGAAATCCGGAACTGGAAAATAGAACACTGTTTCCCCATCTTTTATAGTTCTTCCTGTAAGAATCTTTGGGGTGATCGATTCGAAACGGGTATTGGCCAATAATTCCGGCACATCAATATGTTTAGAGGTAAGTCCGCCACGTAATACATTATCGCTGTTCGACATCAATTCAATATTTTGTCCCTCCAGGTATGCATGCGGAACGCCGACACCCTGAAAAATGGCTTCTCCGGGTTGTAACTGAGTTATATTGAAAAGATAAATAGAGAAC
The DNA here is from genome assembly GCF_019264485.1 of Sediminibacterium sp. Lineage (GTDB taxonomy): Bacteria > Bacteroidota > Bacteroidia > Chitinophagales > Chitinophagaceae > Sediminibacterium. The sequence continues at coordinate 31,951 of NZ_JAHVAA010000012.1, read as the reverse complement.
ACGCCTCTGTCGATGTCGCCTACCGGATTTTCTTCCTGGTAATATTTGGCTACCCACCACCCGGGGTCTTTTTTTGTCAGCAAACCTTCTCTTTTATTCCTGATTTCTCTTTTCACCAATGGCAATAAAAGATTATTCACAGACTGCTGATCCATTTCCATGATAAAACTGTACAATGATGCCAATCCTTCCTTTTTAAACAAGGGTAACAGAATCTGAAACTCATGTATTTCTGAGAGGGCTTCCTCCAGCTGAGCCTGCGGTTTAAATCCATGTAACAGCCAGAATTCACTGATTGCCAGCATTACTTCTGGTTTATGATTCTGGTCCTTATAATTACGATTGTATGCATTTCTGGCAATCCCCATTCGATCCTCTCTGTCAAATCCCTCTATGGCTACCTCTTTTTTTGGATGTACCTGAATAGATAGCATCTGGTTTACATCAAGAATTTTCAAGAGGTAAGGTAGACCACCAAACTTATGATTGACTGTAGCTGAAAGTGCTTTATCAGGGTTGGCACTGATAAAATCCGACAATAAAACAGCGCCATTTTCATGTAAAATCTGCGATATACCCAATGGATGAACTCCCAGCCAATATTCAGCAAAAGGGCGTTTTTTTTCATTATTTATCCCCAATAATGCAGGAATAAAGCTTAAGCCGCCCCATTCGTAGTGTTGCACTTTACCTTGTATCGGCAAAATCGTATATGATGGATTCATTATTGTGTGATTAGTATTTAAATAACGTTGAAATCCGTCAAAATCATATTCCACTAATCAAGTTTTAACGAAACCATGCAACAAACAAACATCGCAACCGGTCAGCAGGGGGAAGATATTGCTGCAGCTTTCCTTACAGATAAAGGGTATACAATTATTGAACGTAACTGGCGTTTTAAACACTGGGAAGTAGATATTATTGCCTTCAAAAACAAAAAACTTCATTTTGTAGAAGTAAAAACCCGTAACTCCATGCGATTTGGCAAACCTGAAGAAAGTATTACCAGAGAAAAAATGACCCACTTGAAGAATGCCGCTGAAGAATACCAGTATCGTTTCCCTGAATGGAAATACCTTCAGTTTGATGTTATCGCTATTACGCTTGTTAATGGCATCTCCAAAGAAATTTACCTGATTGAAGACGTTTATTTCTGAGAAAATATTTCGACTACTTTATCCTTTAATTTTTCTATATATTCAAAATAAACTAATTTTAATGTCTAAACATTAAATATTGACTTTTTCATCCCTCACAGATATTATCAAGAAATCAGGTTCATCAGACCGCATGCCAGCTCTCTTTGTTGGGCATGGCAGTCCGATGAATGCCATTGAGTTAAATGAATTTGTGACCGGATGGAAAAACATAGCCGCTTATATACCAACCCCATCAGCCATTCTCTGTATTTCGGCTCATTGGGAAACCAGGGGAACTTTTGTTACGGCTATGGAAAGACCCAGAACCATCCATGATTTTTATGGGTTTCCGAAACCACTTTTTGATGTAGACTACCCTGCACCCGGCAGCCCTGCGCTGGCTGAAATGACAAGGAAAGCGATACAGTCAGCAGATGTACAGGAAGATCATCAATGGGGACTTGATCATGGATGCTGGAGCATATTGAATCACATGTATCCGGAGGCATCAGTACCGGTGGTACAACTCAGCATGAATCAATTACAAAAACCAGAATGGCATTATGCGCTGGCAAAAGAGCTATCTGTATTGCGTAATAAAGGGGTATTGATTGTTGGCAGTGGCAATATGGTTCATAACCTTGGGGTGATGAACTGGCGCACGCCAGAAACAGGCTATGACTGGGCTGTGGAAGCGAATGACTATTTTAAAGATTTGATTAGAAAAGGCGATCATCAACAATTAACTGGCTATCAGTCATTGGGTAAAGCCGTTCAACAGTCGATACCCACTCCGGAACATTTTCTACCCCTGCTTTATTTGCTGGGTTTGAAAGATGATAATGACAGCCTTCAGTTCTTTAATGACAAAACCATTTATGGTTCCATCTCTATGACTTCAGTAATGATTGGTTAGTTCAGGATACCCGTTCCATCATTTTTTCTACCATCTTAAATGTGGCAGGACAATATGAAATATTCTGCTGGTGCACGTGAATATATTCTGTCATTTTCTTTTTCTTCAGGTGCGGAAAACCTGCGCAGTCAGTGGGTCTTACTTCATAGATTGCGCACATATTGGTGCCGAGGTTTAAAAACTGGCAGGGTTGTTTGGTATTCATCCAGTCGCCATCTTCTTCATCAAAATACAACCATTTTTCCTTGAATTCTTTCGGCGTCATGCTGAAATGATTCGCAATTCTTTTGATATCGCTATTGGTAAAAGTGGGGCTCATGGTTTTGCAGCAGTTGGCACAGCTAAGGCAATCAATTTCCTTCCACACTTCAGCATCAATTGTTTCCGCCATTTTATCTAAATGTCTGGGCGGATTTTTCTCAATCTTTCCTAAAAATTTTTTGAATGCTTTCTGGTGATGTCTTACTTTTTGTTTGAACGAACGAAGGTTTATCGGCTGCATGTAGAACTTGAATAATTATTTATGCTTGCAATATCGGTGAGCCACTGCGTTATGCCAAATCATTTTATACAAACCCACAGATTTATTGACTTATCCCCTGTTTCTCTTAAAGCCCTTATTAATCTCTATTTTTACGCAAAACAAAAATCTCTCGAATCGTCTCATTTCCAAATTTCCAAATTCTCAAATTTTCAAATTACCATGTGGGACGCATATAAAAAAGGATTCAAAGCTTTCCTCCGACTCGAGAAATCCTTGAGTGACCTGTCGGTTGAAGCCTACTTGCGTGATGTTGACAAACTCACCCTCTTCCTCACCAAGGAAGAAAACATACCACCTCCTTCTTCCATTACATTGAAAGACTTGCAGGGATTTGTAAAATGGATTGGTGAATTGGGCATGACAGCCACTTCGCAGGCAAGAATTATTTCAGGTATCAGGAGTTTTTATAAATACCTGCTTACAGAACAGGTTGTTTCTGTTGACCCTACTGCCCTGCTCGAAACACCTAAAACAAAAAGAGCTTTACCCGATGTACTGAGTTTTGAAGAGATAGAACTGATTATTGGTCAGATTGATCAAAGTAAACCCGAAGGAGGGCGCAACAAAGCTATTCTTGAAACCATGTACAGCTGCGGCTTACGGGTGAGTGAAGTGGTAGGTTTAAAAATATCATGTCTCTATCTTGATGTAGGTTTTATCAGGGTAATTGGTAAAGGCGATAAAGAAAGACTGGTACCCATTGGTTCAGATGCGGTGAAATACATCAAACTCTATAAGGACAATATCAGGGTTCATCAGCCATTGGTAAAAGGGGCTGAAGACATACTGTTTCTCAATTCAAGGGGCAAGGGATTATCGAGGGTAATGATTTTTTATATTATCCGGGATCTGGTTAAAAAAGCAGGTATCAGTAAAACCATATCACCACACACTTTCAGGCATTCTTTTGCTACACACCTGGTAGAAGGTGGTGCCGATTTACGGGCCGTTCAGGAAATGCTGGGGCATGAAAGCATTACCACAACAGAAATTTACACCCATCTTGATCGTGATTTTCTCAGGAATACTTTACAACAGTTTCATCCGGCGTTTAAAAAATAATCTGCCTCTTTCAGTATAAATGGTTCATTTCTTGGATGAAATTCAGGTAGCTTTACATTTCTAAAACGATCATCAATATGAAAAAACTCTTATTGCTTGCTGCCACCATTTGCAGCATCAATGCATTCGCGCAAATTAATATGCCACAGCCCAGTACCACCCAGCGCATTACACAGGCTTTTGGTATGGGTTCCATAGAACTCACTTATTCACGCCCCAATATCAATGGCCGCAGTTTACTGAAAGAAGGCAGCGATCTGGCTCCACTAAACACATTATGGCGCACAGGTGCCAATGCCGCTACCCGTTTGAAGTTTACAGATAATGTTACCATCGGCGGTAAAAGACTTGATACAGGTTCTTATGTACTGTATACCATCCCCGGAAAAGACAACTGGGAAGTAATCCTGAACAAAGGTTTAACCAACTGGGGTACCGACGGATATAAAGAAGCTGAAGATGTGGTTCGTTTTAAAGTAAAAGCCGATAAAGCCGCCGGTAATACCGAATCTTTTACCATGCAGTTTTCCAACATCGGTTTTGAAAGTTGCGACCTCAATATTATGTGGGGTGGCACTTCGGTTCGCATACCTATCAGCACCAATGTTAAAGACCGTTTACGTGCCCAGGTAGAAAAAGCATTAAGCGCCGAAAAAGTAAATCCGAATGCTTATTGGCCTGCTGCCAATTTTTACTACGAGTGGGATAAAGACTATACTAAAGCATTAAGCGCTGCCACAAAAGCAACAGAAGCAAATCCAAATGGTTTCTGGATCTATCTTTTAAAAGCTAAAATTCAGCGCGACTTAGGTGATAAAGTAAGTGCCAAAGCCAGCGCAGAAAAGTGTATAGAACTTGCCAAGTCGGCTCCTGCACCCAATGCTGAATACGTGAAACTGGGTACAGAACTGATCAAAAAATTATAACAAAACCCACCCACAAAAAAGCCGTCATGCCTTAGGCGTGACGGCTTTTTATTTCCACTATCTAATCTTCATAACTTCATCATTCAAAATTCAATATTCTTTCGTTCTTTTATTTCGCTTCCGCCATATCCGGTATTGCTTCGGCTTTATAGGCTCCTGCATCCAGCTTGGCTTTTGTTTCACTGAACGCTTTCAGTGTTTCTTCAATATCCTGATCGGTATGTGAAGCAGTAGGAATTAAGCGATAAATGATATGTCCTTTTGGAATTACCGGATATACTACAATTGAACAGAAAACATGGTAGTTCTCACGCAGGTCCATCACCATTGCAGTTGCTTCTTCTACACCACCCTTCATATAAACTGGCGTAACAGGTGTATCGGTTTTCCCGATATCAAATCCTCTTTCTTTCAAACCATTCTGCAATTTCATGGCATTACTCCAGAGTTTTTCTTTTAACTCAGGCATGGTTCTCAGCATATCCAGTCGCTTGAGGTTACCTACTACAATGGGCATTGGTAAGCTCTTCGCAAAAATCTGTGACCGGATATTATAACGGATAAAATCAATAATGATTTTTGGTCCGGCCATAAAAGCACCAATTGATGCCATTGATTTTGCAAAAGTGGAGAAATAGAGATCTATGGCATCCTGACATCCTTGTGCTTCTCCTGCACCTGCACCTGTAGTGCCCAGTGTACCAAAGCCATGTGCGTCATCAACCATCAGACGAAACTCATATTTATCTTTCAACGCAGCAATCTCTTTTAATTTACCCTGATCGCCCGCCATACCAAATACACCTTCTGTAATAACCAGTATACCCCCAGTCTTTTGTTTTTCGATGAGTGCAGAGGCACGTTGTAATTGTTTTTCACAATCTTCCACATCATTATGTTTGAACACATAACGATGTCCGGGATGTAAACGCAAACCATCGATGATACAGGCATGACTTTCTGCATCATACACAATTACATCATGACGGCCGCAAATAGCATCAATGGCACTCATGATACCCTGGTAACCAAAGTTCATGAGTATGGCATCTTCTTTTGATTCAAACGCAGCCAGTTCTCTTTCCAGTTGTTCATGGTAATTACTGTTACCACTCATCATACGCGCCCCCATGGGCAGTGCCAGACCAAATTGCTGAGAAGCTTCTGCATCGGTTTTACGTACTTCAGGGTGATTGGCCAGTCCCAAATAGTTATTCAGACTCCAAACAATCATTTCCTTACCACGAAATACCATACGGCTGCCAATATCACCTTCCAGTTTAGGGAAAGCAAAATAACCATGTGCACGTTCGCGGTGCTGACCAAGAGGGCCAGAGTTCTTAACCAGTTTCTCAAAAATGTCTGCCATATTATTAAATTATTACTTTGATGCTAAATTGCCGCAAAACTAATCTTTTCAGCGCTAAAGGGCAAGCGCATTTATTCACGCTGTCTTATCTTCACCACCATTTTTATAGCTTCAACTCAGGAAAAATGCTTCACATGAAAAAAATACTGTTGATAACAGGTCTTACCCTGCTCACTGCCACAGGATTTACCCAGAAAGCCATAACCCCCACCCCAGCGGCTGTTGCACGCCCAAAACTGGTAGTGGGTTTGATGGTAGACCAGATGCGCTGGGATTATCTCTACCGCTACCAAAACCGTTACGGAAAAGGTGGTTTTAACCGCTTACTGAACCAGGGTTTTAGTTGTGAAAATACTTTTATCCCTTACACCCCTACTGCAACCGGCTGTGGTCATGCCTGTGTATACTCAGGAACTGTTCCGGCCATTAATGGTATTACAGGAAATAATTGGTGGGACAGTAAACTACAGAGATCTGTTTATTGTGCGGAAGATAAATCAGTAAAAACGGTGGGGTCAGACAGTCGAGATGGTGAGATGAGTCCGGTAAATATGGTGAGCAATACAGTTACCGATGAATTACGCCTGGCCACCAATTTCAGGAGTAAAGTGATCGGCATTTCCATTAAAGACCGCGGTGCTATTCTTCCTGCCGGACATTCGGCCAATGCAGCTTACTGGTATGATGAATCGAAAGGTATCTTTATCAGCAGTACCTACTATATGAACGACCTACCGCAGTGGGTGAAAGATTTCAATGCTAGAAAATTACCCGATACTTATTATAAAGAAGGATGGAAAACTTTATATCCGGTTGATACCTACACACAGAGCTCTGCAGATGCAAAAGAGTATGAACGTACTGAGATTGGTCCGAAAAACAGTTTCCCTTATGATATGAATGCTTATGTAGGGAAAGATTATTACAAACTTCCTTTTCTGCCACAAGCAGCTACTTATACATTCGAAATGGCAAAAGCTGCTGCTATTAATGAGCAAATGGGAAAAAATAAGGAAACTGATTTTCTGGCTGTGAGTATTTCATCGCCAGATTATTCTGGTCATAGTTTTGGTCCGAACGCAGTTGAACTGGAAGATACTTACCTGCGACTTGATAAAGACATTGAACAATTCCTGAATTTTCTTGACACACAGGTTGGCAAGGGTAATTATTTATTATTTCTCACCGCCGATCATGGCGCTGCACATGTACCCGCATTTTTAAAAGAGCATAACCTACCCGGAGGTTCTATTCCATTGGGTAATGTGGTGAGAAAAGTAAACAGCGAATTACAGTCGAAATACAAACTTAAAAACGGCATTATCAATTCGACCTATTATAACCTCGCATTAAACCATAAAGAAATCGATTCGCTTGGTTTGGATACGGATGAAATCAAATCTTTTATTATAAAAATGATGGAAAAAGAAGAGGGCATTTATCGTGTGATAGACAAAGAAGAATTGGGTGAATCAAACCTGCAACAAACCATACGCGAACGTTTGATCAATGGTTACTATCCTTACAGAAGTGCCGATTTACAGGTACTTCCCAAACCCAACTGGTTTAAAGATAATCCGAAAGGTACCGACCATAGTGTATGGAACCCTTATGATGCCCATATTCCGCTTGTATGGTATGGATGGAAAGTAGCGCCCGGAAAGAGTTACAAAGAACAATACATGACAGATATTGCCGTAACCCTTGCAGCCATGCTCAGCATACAAATGCCAAATGGCGCTGTTGGAAAAGTAATTGAGGAAGTAGCGGGAGGAAAATAGCTAGATAGTGTATAGTTTATAGTCCATGGTCCATGGTAAGGAAGGTTATCCTGTTTTACTATGGTCTATGGACCATCGACTATAATCTATCCCTTACCTACCAACACACTAAACACTGTACCCTCATTTTTTTTGCTGCTTACTTCTATATGTGCATGCATGGCTTCGGCAAATTCCTTGGCGAGTATGAGACCCAGGCCACTCCCTTTTTCCTTGTTGGTGCCTTCCCTGCTCTGACGCTTGGCTGGATTAAAAAGTTGTTGCAGGATTTCTACTGTCATACCACAACCAGAATCAGACACCGATATTTTTACCCTGCCCTCATCAGCAGGTTCCGATGTAATGATGATTTTACCATTACTGGTAAATTTATTGGCATTGCTGATGATATTCCGAAGAATAAAACGCAATGTATTTTCATCTGCCAGCACCCTGCAATCATTACTTACCTGATTAATGAGTTCATTGTTTTTAATACTTGCAAAAGGCTGAAGGTTATTGATGATTTTCTTTGCAATAGCTCCAGGCGCAACGGATTGAATATCGAGCTGTTCCTTTTTCAATAACATGCTCCCCCATTCTACCAGATTGGTTAACATATCCAACGTGCCATCCAATTGTTTATCCAGCAAAGCCAAAAGTTCTGAAGACTCCACTTCAGACAATGCTTTTTCTTTGGTAAGTTCTATCATTGCTTTTACAGAAGCTACCGGCCCTCTTACATCGTGGGCAATAATAGAAATGATCTTATTCTGAGTTCGTTTAGATTCTTCCAGTTTTTCCTTTTGTTCTTCAATAACCTGGTTCCTTGCCAGTGCTTCTTTGTTTTTCAGCCGCAGTTCAAATAATTTCATCACCTGATTGCCCAGTATACGCAAGGTGAGCCGCTGTTCTTCCGTGAGCGATCTTGGCACATTGTCTATTACGCAAAGAGTTCCTAAAGTATACCCGTTTGGACTTACTAATGGATAGCCTGCATAAAACCTTATTTTGGGTTCATCGAGTACCAGGGGATTATCGTGAAATCTTTCATCAAGTAATGCATCTGTTACTTCCATAACATCGGTTTGATGAATGGCATGTCCACAAAAAGAAGTATCCCTGTCACCGTCGGTATGCTCAACCCCAATCTTGGCCTTAAACCATTGTTTGTGCATATCCAGAAGTGTAATGGTAGATATAGGTGTCTTGCAAATAGATGAAGCTAGTTTAACAATCTGGTCAAAATCTTCTTCATACTGGGTATGAAGAACTTCATAACGCAAAAGTTCCATTAAGCGCTCCTGTTCATTGGCAGCCACGGGGGAAAGAATCATATTCAGTCAGGGGGGTTATTGCTGATCATCGTTTCTTTCGAAACCATAATCCCGTTCAACTTTACAAATTCTTGTTTTATAGTTTTTGTACCAAATATCTCTTCCTTGTTGCTGTGCCTCGAGATGCTCAGTATTGGCCTTCCAGCTTTTAATGGCTTCAAGACTCTCCCAGTAAGAAATAGTTATACCCAGCCCGTTCCTAACCGATTCAAAACCCAGGCAGCCTGGTTCTTTAAGGGCCATTTCACACATTTTTTCAGCCATCGCTTCATACCCTTCCGTATGTACGGTTAATTCGTTGGTAAAGATTACCGCATAATAAGGAGGGTTAGGGGTATTTGCAATCATATGCTGTCAAGTTGATGTTTTGTGAATTCATTTTCTACATTACCGGTATTAAGCGTTGATGCAGGTTCAAATAACATAACCCATACTTCTTCGGCTGCATTGGGTCTGTGCTCTACTCCTTTGGGTACAACAAGGAAATCTCCTTCAGTAAGGGTAATATGCTTATCCCTGAGTTCCATCACAAAAGATCCTTTTACCACATAAAACAACTCGTCTTCATTTTCATGATGATGCCATGTAAAAGGTCCTTTAAATTTTACCAGTTTTACTTCCTGTCCGTTCAATGCACCAGCCACAGTTGGATTCCAATAGCCTTTCACTTTTTCAAAAGCCTGCAATACATTTACCTTATCCATGATTTATTTCTTTTGCTTCGTCTAAAAATTTTTCATGTAATTGTAATACCTGTGGAATAACGAGGTGCTGGTCATCATTTAAAATGACAAAATCACATAAACGCATTTTTATTTCTTCCTGTATCTGTTTGTTCATCCGGCTCAGCACTTCTTCCCGCGAAACACCGTCTCTTTTCATTACCCGGTTAATTCTGAGATGCTGAGGAGCATATACCCCAATAATATAATCCATCCCTTCACTTGATCCGGCTTCAAAAAACAATGCAGCTTCTTTAATTACATAAGATGCCGTTTGCCTGTCGGCCCAGCTTTCTGCGGCAGCAATGGTTGCGGGATGTACCAGTGCATTTAGTTTTTCCAGTTGAAAAGGATCATTAAAAACAATATCAGCTATCCATTTACGGTTTAGTTTACCGTCTTCATATGCTTTATCACCAAATAAGGAAAGAATGCCTGTCTGTAATTCGGAATCTGTTTCCATTAAGCTTCTGGTATTGGCATCAGCATCAAAAACAGGTATGCCCAATACCCGGAAGATACCAGCCACAGTAGATTTTCCACTGCCTATTCCACCTGTAAGGCCAATTTTTAGCATGAACTAAAGATAAAACAAGAAGGTTCGGAAACCGAGTTCCCGAACCTTTATTTTCATCCAGAAAATGGTTGATTATTTTTTATCAGCTGCCTTATTAAGGGCCGCGCTCCACTCCATGCTCACTGAAGATTTTTCAATCTTGAGGTAGCTACCCGGACTTACTTCCAGTTGGATGGTATTGTCTTCGTTGATTTTATTGATTACTCCGTGAATACCGGCGATCGTAACTATTTTGTCGCCTTTCTGCATATTCTCCACGAATTTTTTCTGCTCTTTGGCTTTTTTAGCCTGTGGGCGAATCATGAACAACCAAAATACGAGGATGATGGCACCCATCATTACCAACTGAACCATTCCTCCACCTTGTTGTCCACCCGCTGCAAGCAATACTGAATTAAGATAAAACATTGTTATTTGTTTAAATGATAAATGACTAATTAACTTTTACTTCTTTAACATGGCCGGTAAAGATAAGGCTGTGTTCACTTCCATTGCGTGTATTTGTGTGAACTACTACTGTTTTTCTTGTATCGCCCGCCGCTGACCTGTTGGTATCGAAAGCTGCTGTTACCTCCCCTTCTGCACCCGGCGCCACCGCTTCTTTGGTATAACTGGGCACCGTACAACCACAACCCGCTCTCACATTGGTAATAAACAAAGGCTTATTACCCGTATTCTTAAGCCTGAATTTCAACTGTATTTTTTCCCCCTGGGTAATGGTTCCAAAGTCAACCAGAGAATCCAGCCACTGAATAGTTGTATAATTAGCCGTATCTGCCAGATGAGAATCCGCAGCCGGCGCCGTCTTATCGGGCCCCGCACAAGCCATGATCCAGCAACTGATAATAGATACAATAACAACTATTCTTTTCATAAATAAAAAATCTTGTCTCTTGCTTCCTGTTCCTTGTTTCTTATTCCTGACTTCTTATTTCTTATACCCGATTTTCTGAATCTTCCCCGCTTCCGTCAATTCCTTATGAATATTATCCAGAATACCATTCACAAACTGACCACTCTGCTGTGTACTGTATTCTTTAGCCAGGTCAATATATTCGTTGATCGTTACTTTGGTTGGAATGGTTTCAAAATACAGCAATTCACACACACCCATTCGCATAAGGATCATATCCAATTGTGCAATCCTTTCCGCATCCCAGTTCTTCAGCTTTGGTTTGATTAATTCTGTTGCCTGTTCCTTTTTTTCAATACTGGTAACCAGTAATGATTTGGCGAACTGCCATTTCTCCTGGCTCACCATTTCCTGCAGGTTATAACTGTTTGGTTTTTGAATATAATTAAGCATTAACTGCTCCATCATTTCAGCGTCATCATCCCAGTTATTGTAATGCTCCTCTATATGACTGATGAATGAATCGTTGGGTAGCATCAGGTGCGTGAAAATGAGTTTGATGATTTCTTTTTCCTTTACCTTATCTCTCCCTTCTACAACAATATATTCCTGGTATTGCGGCATTGCCGTTAGCTCATTGTAAATTTTCTGAACCAGGGCAGTATCCAGTGTCTTTTCGGGTAGAAAAGTTTCCTGTGCTTTTTTAAAAGTGGCACTTTCAAGGATGATCCACAGGAGTTCGTTACCGGCAATCTTGGTATTTACATTCAGATCGGCACTGGAAGGCAGGTTACGGGATGCACGTTTAACGGCATTGGTTTCCGCATAACGAGCCACTTCTGTCATAAAATACAGAAGGTAAACAAACAGGGATGTTGTTTGATCGAATTGTTTTTTAAGCTCAATTTCCGGTCGCTGACGGGTCACACTGGTATCTGCAGCCTCTATCATATAAAGTAACTGCATCACTTTCACACGAATATTTCTTCTACTGATCATCTGGTAAGAACTTGTTTGGAAGCGGCAAAGGTATTGTTTTCAACTACCCCATCAAAATGAAAAAACCCGTCCGGGAACGGACAGGTTTAACCTTGATACAACCTATGAATAACCCACTCTTGGATTAAGGTTCAACAATATCACCCTTCAACGGAACCAATGCTCCGCCAATGGTGTTCACATCTGCATCGCTCACATTGTTCTTTTTAAGTGCCGCTACCAGGTCGTTCACCAGTGCATTAAAATGAACATCTTTAATCCCCAAACCCACATGGGCCGCTTTCATCGACAGACCCGTGTATTTTTCAGGACCGCCCACTGCCTGTCCAATCTGGTTTACCAGGTGCATTTTCAGGTCGTCTACACGCTCCTGCGATTTAGCGGTATTCGCAAAAAAACCATTGATTACATTATCGGCCACTACAATTCCGATAAAATCATCCACTACTTTCTTGATACCGGCATTACTTCCCAGTCTCTTGTACAGGTCGCTTCCTGTATTAACTGGTGCTGCATCGTCTTTTTTACATGCCGTAAACAGCATTGCGGCAGAAAGTGCTACAGCCGACATACGTAACAGACTCTTTTTCATTGTTTATTGATTTTTGGTTAGTGATGAAATGATGAATTATTTACGAACATTCAGCGCATAGGTAATTTTCCTGAACGCATTCAGGTTTACCGGGCATTCAGCTTTCGCACTCAATGGCTCCCTTTCTACAATAGAAGCATTGAATTTTTGAGCTGAAGCCAGTATTGTTGAACGGTCGGTTTCACGGGGATCTATAGTTACACAGAGGGTCTGGCTTTTAAGGCTCACTATATTGGAATAAACCCCTTTTTGCGAAAGGAAATAGTTATCGATGGCCGCAGAATCCTTGTTTGTAAAAGAGTCAGGAAAACTCATTACCACAATCTGGGTAGGGTTTTCCATATAAACACGCTCCCCGAGGCTGGGTTTGTTCCAGTTGGCGTAGATAAAAAGGCTGGCAAACAGTACCAAAACAAGGATCAATATTCCTTTTGCAATGCGTTTGATCAGTTTCATTTTATGACGTTTTGATGACATATACGGCGAATGGAAAGCTTTGGATTGAACCCGGGCCGAGATTTTTGGAAAAGACCGGAAATGAAAAATTGACACCGGAACCGTAAACTTCCTGCATCTTTGCCGCCCGTTCTGACAGTGTAGGGAAGGATTTTGACCAAAACAGGTAAGAAAACTGAAATTTTGACCTGTTAACCACCGATGGCACAATTCTCGCTGACTGCCTAACAGATTTTAAACCTTATAAATTAAAACCAATAACGTATGGCTAAGAAACTCAACGTTACTCCTCTGCACGACAGAGTAATTGTTAAGCCGGCCGCTGCTGAAGAAAAAACTGCCGGCGGAATTATCATCCCAGACACTGCAAAAGAAAAACCACAACGTGGAACCATCCTGGCTGCCGGTACCGGTAAAAAAGATGAGCCCATGACCGTAAAAGTGGGCGATACGGTATTGTATGGCAAATATGCCGGTACAGAAATCCAGATCGAAGGACAAGACCTCCTGATCATGCGCGAAAGCGATCTGCTGGCAATAGTATAATTTGAAAATGTGGCAATTTGAAAATTTGAAAATGACAACATTTCACTTTCAAATTTTCAAATAAATACAAACCCCACCATTTTCAAATTTTCTCCGAAGGAGCCCTTCGGCAAATTTTCAAATTTTCAAATTAAACAAAATGGCAAAACAAATATTCTTCGATATCGAAGCAAGAAATAAAATGAAAAAGGGTGTTGATACCCTTGCTAATGCAGTGAAAGTTACACTGGGTCCAAAAGGACGTAATGTAGTGATCGAGAAAAAATTCGGTGCTCCTGCTGTTACCAAAGATGGTGTTACCGTAGCTAAAGAAATTGAACTGGAAGACGCTATTGAGAACATGGGTGCTCAAATGGTGAAAGAAGTAGCTTCTAAAACTGCAGATATTGCAGGTGATGGTACTACTACCGCAACCGTTCTGGCTCAGGCTATCATCAGCGAAGGTTTGAAAAATGTTGCAGCAGGTGCCAACCCCATGGACCTGAAACGTGGTATCGACAAAGCCGTTGCTAAAGTAATCGAAAACCTGAAAGCACAATCTCAGGCCGTTGGTAACGATTCTAAAAAAATTGAGCAGGTGGCTACCATTTCAGCCAACAGCGATAGTGAAATTGGTAAACTCATTGCTACTGCTATGGGTAAAGTAGGTAAAGAAGGTGTTATTACTGTTGAAGAAGCAAAAGGTACCGATACCACTGTTGATGTGGTAGAAGGTATGCAATTCGATCGTGGATATATCTCTCCCTACTTTGTAACCAACAGCGAGAAAATGGAAGCTGAATTACAGAATCCATATATCCTGATCTACGACAAAAAAATCAGTGCTATGAAAGACATTCTCCATATCCTGGAGAAAGTAGCACAGAGTGGTCGTCCATTGGTTATCATTGCTGAAGACCTTGAAGGTGAAGCACTGGCTACACTGGTGGTAAACAAGTTACGTGGTACACTGAAAGTAGCTGCTGTAAAAGCACCTGGCTTCGGCGACCGCAGAAAAGAAATGCTCACAGATATCGCCATCCTTACTGCAGGTACTGTAGTAAGTGAAGAGCAGGGCTTTAAACTGGAGAATGCCGATCTTTCTTATTTAGGTCAGGCTGCATCTGTAACCATCGACAAAGACAATACCATTGTTGTTGGAGGTAAAGGTAAAAAAGCTGATATCGTTGCCCGTGTAAACCAGATCAAAGCACAGATTGAAAATACTACTTCTGATTACGATCGCGAGAAACTCCAGGAGCGTCTGGCTAAATTAAGCGGTGGTGTAGCTGTATTGTATGTAGGTGCAGCAACTGAAGTTGAGATGAAAGAGAAGAAAGACCGTGTAGACGATGCACTGCATGCTACCCGTGCTGCTGTTGAAGAAGGTATTGTACCTGGTGGTGGTGTAGCTTATATCCGCGCTGTTGAATCTTTAGAGAAACTGAAAGGTGCCAATGAAGATGAAGCAACCGGTATACAGATCGTGAAAAGAGCCATTGAAGAGCCGCTGCGTCAAATCGTTATCAATAGCGGCATTGAAGGTTCTATTGTGGTACAGAAAATCAAAGAAGGCAAAGGCGACTTTGGTTTCAATGCCCGTACCGAAGTATATGAGAACCTGTTCAAAGCCGGTGTAATTGATCCAACCAAAGTAAGCCGTGTTGCATTAGAGAACGCTGCTTCTATTGCTGCTATGTTACTCACTACAGAGTGTGTAATTGCAGACAAACCAAAACCAGAAGCACCACATAGTCATGCAGGTGCACCTGATATGGGTGGTATGGGTTACTAAAATAAAACGAATCGGCCTTAAGCTGATTTACATAATAAAAATCCCCGTTCATATTTGAATGGGGATTTTTATTTGATCAAACATTATCAGATCTGGTGCATTTACAACTATTAGGTAAGTACTATACCAAAGACCCTTGAATTACATCCAACTTATCCGTTTTTTCAAAGCCTTTTGTCAAAAAGAATTGAGCAAATCCATAAGTCAACATTACAGCTATTTCCAAACCCTTTTCATGAAAACGAAACAGGTTCAGTGCAAGAATAGCATCACTGATAACAAATAAAACAGCACCGGGTATAAAATATTTAACTGCTATGGATTTTAATGGCTTATGCGTAAACGTATGAATGGCCAGTGAAGCCATCAGGCTGATAAAGAGCATATAAAATAAAACAGGTACCTGGTAACTACCAAGATAACCATCAAGAAAATAGTAAACAGCAGAACTAAATAGTAGCATCAGTATTAGCGACATAACAAAGACCTGTTTCGTTTCTTTTTTAACCGGATGCAGTTGCAGAAAAAAATAGCTGTAATTCAGGTGAGCTAATACAAAAGCAATCATACCGGAAAGAAAAAAACTGGCACCCTCTCCTATCAGTAAAGCATCGCCAAGAAATGAAAAGAACAAACCATATACCGGTCTTATTCTCCAGTTGAACACTTTCTGCTGACTTAACAAATAGGTTATCAGCACCGGCACCAGCAATAATTTGGTAACAGAACGCCATATATCAAGCGCTGCATAGATGCAAATACAGTGTACAAAAAGTATGATAAGAAAACCCGGCAGTAGAATTTGTTTAATCTTCATAAGCTTATTTGATCTAAAATTAAAACAATCTATTTGTAACAACTCTGCGAAAACTCCGCGTTCTCTCGTTCTCTGCGGTGCGTATTCGAGTAGATTCACCACAGAGAACGAGAGATAGCAGCGTTTTCGCAGAGAAAATTATAGTAAACTTAAACGAACTGCTTCTTCAAAACCATGAGGAGCATAATCAAGTTCGGCCATTGCTTTATCAATTCTGAGGCCTGATTTTTTTGCTCTTTGCACAGGCTCCGGAAATTCTGCTGATGTAACGGGAATGATGAGTTTAGCATCGAGACCAACAAGTTTCGCAACAGTAACAGCCATCTCATAAGGTGAGAGAATATTTTTTCCTGCCAGATGATAGACACCTTCTTTTTTAAACATCAATATCTGTTCAATTCCATTACAAAGATCATACACATAAGTAGGTGTTCGTTGCTGATCGGTTACTACTTTAATGGATTCACCCGCAGTCAGTTTATTTTTCACCCAGTGAATAAAACTTGGGCGCTGACCTTCCCAAACAGGTCCATAAATAAATACTGGTCTTACAATGGTGTTAACCACCCCTGCTTCCTGCACCAGTTTTTCTGCCATCAGTTTACTTTCACCATAAAAATTCAATGGCTCTGGTTCATCATATTCGCTATGTGGTCCGTTTTCACCAAAAATAAAATCGGTCGATAAGTGAATAAAATGTACCGGAAAATAACGGCTGGCTTCCAGCAAATACCTGGTTACTTCTACATTGTTTTGTAAACAGGCATCACGGTTTCGATCACATTCATCCGGTTTACTCATGGCAGCTGTATGGATCACCACATCCGGCGCTACCGAGTCAAACACACGCAAAACAGAACGAACACTTGTTAGTTCAACATTATGATAAGTAAGCTGATTATGAACAGCAATCCTTTGCGGGCCACGTCCAAGTGCATGTACTTCAAATCCTTTATTGGCAAGTGTTATACATAAATGCTGGCCTGTAAAGCCGTTAGCACCTGTTACGATAATTTTCATGCAGCAAGTTTACTAAAATGTAATCAGATGACACTATTGGCAATTGAACCCAATTGCTTATTTTTGAAACTCCGTGTAGTTGATACACATACTGTTATACCTAAATACCTATTGCATAAAGAAAGAAGAACTGCCAAAAGAAATGTCTGAAAAAAAAGTAACTAAAATAGGCGTACTCACATCCGGTGGAGATTCTCCGGGTATGAATGCCGCCGTAAGAGCTGTTGTAAGAACGGGAATTTATCATGGTTTGGAAGTATATGGTATCATGCGTGGATATAGCGGCATGATAGAGGACGATATTTTCAGAATGGACTCACGTTCTGTTGCCAATATTATTCAAAGGGGTGGAACCATCCTTAAAACAGCCCGGAGCAAAGAATTTTTCGAACCCGAAGGCCGGGCCAAAGCTTACCAAAACCTTAGTAAAAGAGGTATTGATGGACTGGTTATCATTGGTGGTGATGGCAGCTTCAGGGGTGCCCAGAAATTCAGTAATGAATTCGATATACCCTGTATCGGCTTACCAGGTACCATCGATAAAGACATTGCAGGAAGCGATTTCACCATTGGTTTTGATACCGCTGTGAATACTGCGGTAGAAGCCATTGATAAAATTCGTGATACTGCCGATGCGCATGATCGTTTATTTATTGTAGAGGTAATGGGCCGCGATGCAGGTTATATTGCTTTGCACAGTGGTATCGCTACCGGTGCAGAAAATATACTGATACCGGAAACCAAAACCGATATAGAAGAACTCATCGCTTCTCTTACTGAAAAAGAAAAAAGAAGAAAACTCGTAAACCTGATCGTTGTGGCAGAAGGTGATGAATTCGGCGGTGGTAATGAAATAGCTGCCATCATCAAAAAAAGATTACCCAATGCCGATACCAGGGTTTGTATACTTGGCCATATTCAAAGAGGCGGCTCTCCTACCTGTCTTGACCGTTTAATCGCCAGCAGAATGGGTTATCATGCTGTTGAATGCCTGTTAACCGGCCGTTATAACGTTATGGTGGGTATACTGAATAATAAAATGAATTATATACCACTCAATAATGCCATCAAGGCCAAACAGAAAATTTCAGAAGACTGGTTCAAAATCGTCAAAATATTAGCAAGTTGATATGTGTAAACACACATTCAGCTACCGGATCATAAACCAATAAACATACCCTTCACAATGTCAAAGAACTTAGACAAGTACCTTCACAAGAACATGGACAAGCAAGCGGGCCTGGAACATGTGAATCATAAAACCAAAATTGTTGCTACAGTAGGTCCAGCCTGCGACAGCTATGAGCAATTATTGGCATTGGTGAAAGCCGGTGTAAATGTATTCAGGCTCAATTTTTCTCATGGAAGCCATGAAGACAAGCAACGTATTATTGAGCATATCCGCAATATCAATAAAACACAGCCTTATAATATTTCCATCCTCGGCGACCTGCAAGGACCTAAACTGAGGGTAGGTGAAATTGAGAACAATGCACTTGATGTAAAAGTGGGTGATATCCTCACATTTACCAATGAAAAATGTATTGGAACCCTTGAAAAAATTTATGTTTCCTATCCCAATCTTGCGGGCGATGTTACCATTGGAAACATCATCATGATTGATGATGGTAAGATAGAAGTAAAAGTAGTGAGCATTGAAAAGAATGGTGATGTAAAAGTAGTAGTAACACTGGGTGGTATATTATCATCAAAGAAAGGCATCAACTTACCTGATACCAAAATATCCTTACCCGCATTAACCGAAAAAGACCTGATTGATCTTGAATTTATTATCGAGCAACAGCTCGATTGGGTAGCATTAAGTTTTGTGCGTAGTGTAAAAGATATTGTGATACTCAGAAGCAAACTCACAGAAAAGAAAAGCAAGACCAAAATCATTGCAAAAATCGAAAAACCTGAGGCACTGGTTAATATTCGTGACATCATCATTGAAAGTGATGCGATCATGGTAGCACGTGGCGACCTGGGCGTTGAATTACCGGTTGAACAGATACCACTGATTCAGAAAGAACTCATCCGTAAATGTATCCACCGCGCCAAGCCCGTTATTGTGGCAACGCAGATGATGGAAAGCATGATCGACAGGGTTAAACCAAACAGAAGCGAAATTACGGATGTAGCCAATGCTGTATTGGAAGGCGCCGATGCTGTAATGCTGAGTGGTGAAACCGCTGCAGGCAACCATCCGGCTTTGGTAGTGGAAACCATGCGTAAAATAATCCTCGAAGTAGAGAAAAAAGAATATCGTTACAACCGTTCCGAAGACCTGAAACCACAACCACACTCTCCATCTTTTCATAGCGATGCCATCTGTTATAATGCCTGTAAAATATCGGAAGATGTATCGGCACAGGCGCTTGTTGGAATGACACAAAGTGGTTATACGGCATTTATGCTCAGTAGTTACCGCCCTTCTTCCCCACTCTATATTTTTACCAAAGAAAAATCGCTGGTAAACCAGTTAAGCCTGAGTTGGGGTGTGCGTGCCTTTCATTATGCAGAAGAAGATAGTCTCGATGATATCATTTTCGACCAGATTAATATTCTGAAAGAAAGAGGCTTTCTTCAGCCTGGCGATGTAGTAGTAAATACAGGGTCAACTCCGGTTGATCAGCATTTACCTACCAATATTATCAAGCTGACCAAAGTAGTATAGTTTAAAACATAATTTACCTTGTTGAAAAGATTCCCGCTTGGGAATCTTTTTTTATATTGTTTATTGATTCAACTGTTTCGTTTACAGGTGGATCAGCACCAAATTGTTCACTTGAAATACATGCGGAATATTGCAATATTCACTGATAAAATAGCTCATAATAGTTATTTTAAGGTTATATACTGCAGGTTTTTGCGTTTTTTGAAATAATCGCTGTATTTTCGTAAAACCTAAATCAATGTCAAATATGGTCGATTCTTTTGAGAAGATTCCGGTTAAAATTTATCCTAGTTCAAAGGATGGATCAAAATATGTGGCACAGGAAATTGCTGCATTAATCCGTGAAAAACAACAAAGGGGCGAACAATGCATATTGGGTCTGGCTACCGGCTCTACACCTATTAGTATGTATGCCGAACTGGTGCGTTTACACCGGGAAGAGGGATTGAGTTTTTCGAATGTTATCAGCTTTAACCTCGACGAATATTACCCCATTGAAAAAGAGGCATTTCAGAGTTACTGGAGCTTTATGCATCGTCACCTGTTTGACCATGTAGATATTGATCCAAAAAATATCCATATCCCAAGCGGACAATGGTCAAAAGAAGACATCAAAAAACATTGTGCAGCTTATGATGAGTTAATTGAGGAGCTGGGTGGTATTGATTTGCAGGTACTCGGTATAGGTAAAAACGGACATATTGGTTTTAATGAACCCGGTTCCAGCATTCATTCAAAAACAAGGCTGGTGAATCTCGATAATACAACGAGAATTGCAAATGCCTATGAGTTTCAGAATATATCCAAAGTACCGCGTTTGGCCGTAACCATGGGTATCAGCGTTATCCTGAAAGCCAGACGTATCCTGTTAATGGGTTGGGGCATGAAAGGAAAAATCATTGCAAGATCTGTTGAAGGCGATGTAACCGAACAGGTACCTGCAAGCATCCTTCAACAGCATAACGATTGTACTTTCATCATTGATGAAGCCGCTTCTTCAGAACTCACACGCATCAAATCACCATGGCTTACCGGAGAATGCGAATGGACTCCGAAAATGATTAAACGAGCGGTGATCAACCTTGCATTGAAGCTCAATAAATCTATTTTAAGTTTAACAGAACTCGATTATAACGAGAACGGTCTTTCCGACCTGATAGTTGAAAAAGGTGAAGTATATGAAATTAATCTCCAGGTATTTTATATGCTGAGAGACAGTCTCACGGGCTGGCCGGGTGGTAAAGCCAATGCCGTAATACCGGCACACCCTGAAAGAAGTAGTCCATACCCAAAAAAATGCCTGATCTTCTCTCCTCACCCCGATGATGATATCATCAGCATGGGTGGTACATTCATGCGTTTACACGATCAGGGACATGAAGTACATGTGGCCTACCAAACCAGTGGTAATATTGCTGTTACCGATGAATTTGTAACACGCTTTATTGATTTCGCCGTGGGTTTTGAAGACATGTTTGGTATTGACAATAAAAAGAGTCAGGATATTCTTCAGGCTGCCCGTAGTTTTATCTCGGGCAAACAGAAGAACCAGCGCGATACCGGCGAAATCAGGGCCATTAAAGGACTGATCCGTCGATGCGAAGCAAAAGCTACCTGCAGGTATGTAGGCCTCACTGAAGATCGTTGTCATTTTATGAACCTGCCCTTTTATGAAACAGGTACCGTTGAAAAAAATCCGATGAGTGAGAAAGATATCGAAATCACCATGGCCCTGTTACGTAAACTGCAGCCACAGCAGATTTACTGTGCGGGTGACCTGGCCGATCCTCATGGTACACATAAAGTATGTCTGGATATTATTTTTGAAAGCCTTCGCCGCATTAAAGCTGCGGGCGACAGTTGGATCAAGGATTGCTGGGTTTGGTTGTACAAAGGCGCATGGCAGGAATGGGATATTGCTGAAATTGAAATGGCAATACCCATGAGTCCGGACCAGGTAATGAAAAAACGTTTTGGCATTTTTATCCATCAGTCACAAAAAGATATGGTACCCTTTCAGGGTAGCGACAGTCGTGAGTTCTGGCAGCGGGCAGAAGACCGGAATGCCAATACAGCCAATCTTTATGCGGCTTTGGGCATGACCAAATATGCGGCCATGGAAGCGTTTGTTCGCTGGCATTATTAATAACAGATTACCGTTGTTATAAAACCTCCGTTTCTAAATAAAACGGAGGTTTTATATTTGCCGGATGCAGGAAAAAGCGCGGAAGCAGCTAACATATCAATCAGACTGGCAGGAAGCATGGGGAAACCTTGTTTTCAGAAGAAAAATCATCACCAGTGCTGTTGTATTGATTATCCTCGTTTTTTCATTACCCTCATTTTTTCATTACATCGAAAAAAGAGAAGGCGCATACCTGCACGACCTTATTTTGCAAGCCATTCCGGCAGTGGATGTTTCCCTTCCCACCTTCCTGATCATCTGGACGATCAGCGGTCTGGTAATCGTTCGCATGATCCAGAACCCGGGTTTTGCCCTGCTTATGCTATCCTCCTTTACACTTTTATGTATAGCCAGAATGGTAAGCATTACCATGGTACCACTTGATCCACCAGATGGACTGATCAGGTTAAATGACCCGCTGACCAGTATGGTTTATGGAGGCAAGGATAAGTTTATGACCAAAGACCTGTTTTTTTCAGGCCATACCTCCAATATGTTCCTGATGTGTCTTTGTTTGACCAAAAAAACGGATAAATACCTTGCATTCATCGCCACCATTGCGGTAGGTATTCTGGTATTGGTACAACATGTACATTATACGATTGATGTACTCGCGGCCTTCTTTTTTACTTATATTATTTATCGCGTCAGCAAAAAAAGCAGCACCTATTAAAAAGCCTCTGCCAGTTGAAAATAAAGACCACTATTTTGCCCTTTGCCAATACCATAATCGATACGAAGGTTTAATTTTTCTGATGCATTCAGCGCATACCTTATACCACCCCCAAAGGAATATTTGAGTTGTTTCAGGTTCAAGCCATTAAGCTCATGGGCCACATTTCCAATGCCGGCAAAGGCAACAAGTCCTATCCTGTTAAAGAGGTATCGCCTGTATTCGCCCTGAAGGGCAAACTGTTGCAAATCGCGGAACCTGCCATGGTAATAACCACGCATTACATTATCACCTCCAAATGCAGCCTGGCTGCGCAATGGCACGGCTTTACCGATATTGCCAAATAACCAGGCCTGTGCGGCAAATACAGCATCTGTTCCTGCCGGCATATACTTTCTTATGTCAACAACAATATTTGTAAACGGAAACTGCGATCCGGTAACCGGGCTGAAATGATTAAAATAAGCCTGTGCAAAAAAACCTTTATCAGGATAAAATGCATGGTTACGGCTGTCGTAAGTAAGACTCAGCCCCAAACCCGAAACATGATAATTATTCCTGCCCACTACCTGCTGCTGATCAAATAATCCGCCGGGTTGGTAACTAATATTCCATACACGCTGGTATTCATATAAAAGCCCTGCAAATAAACGGGGGGCTATTTTTTTCATGAAATGCAGGTACACATACATCTGTTTAAAAGAATAATCTTCTTCACTGTCATCTGTGGTGTTTTTGCCGAGTCCCCAGAATTTATCCGGAAAAGAACTAAAAGAAACCTGTTCATTCAATATCCAGTTCTCATTTTTCAGGTACTGGGTACCGCGTACCGAAGTCACCAATTGTTTACGTAAGGAATAAAGTGCCCCCAACTGGACGCTGGAAGTTCGGGAACTGGTATCTTTAAGGGAAGCCCTGAAAGTATAGGATGCGGCGCCTCCAAAAGCCCAGCTTGTTTCAATGGAGCGGGTCATGGCAGGAAATACAACCAGTTTCGAAGTCTTAGAAGAAGAATCCTGGGCCATTACTGTGGAAAAACCGGGCAAAAGCAATGTAGAAAGCCATAAACGCCTGATGCAATGTGTCATATAAATGCAAAATAAGCCGTTGGTACCATTATATGTGGTAAATCTGGTCATAATTTGCTTACTTTTGCTTGTTTTGTAAGGCTGATACTTTACAATTTTGTAATAAATAATTAACATTACAGTTATATACTAAACGAACCGGATCAGAATGAAAAAATGGGACAGTCATTTTAAGCTTGGCGATACGGTAACCCCCGAGCAACTGGATTTTTTTGATAAACATGGTGTGATCGTGTTCCGCAATTTTCTTGATCAAGAAAAAGTGGCCACTTACATCAATGAACTCAAGCAACTGGAAAAACAGTGGCTGGATGAGAAGAAGGACAAGATTAATGGTATTCCCCTCAAATTCGGAAAAGACGATCAGGGCAATACCACTATTCAGCGTCTCTGTTTTAGTTCATTGTATAGCAACCCACTCCATGACCTTTTAAGTGATGAACGTCTGAAAGCATTAACAGCTTTTTTACAGCCTTATGAAGGACGTATTGCTGAGAATGAAAAAGACGGGCTGGTTATCAATAACTATATCAATACCCCAAACAGCACATTTACACAAATGGGCTGGCATACCGATAGTCCCCGCGATTTATTCATGGGACAGAAAATTATGCCCATGCTAAACGTAGGTATACACCTGGATACATGTATGTTTGAAAATGGAGGTTTGCGTGTATTACCTGGCACTCACAAACAGGGTATGTTTAAACTCTTATTCGGGAAGAAATATTTTATCGACAATAACGACGATCCGAGAGAAGTAGGATTTGATATTTTTTCAGGTGATTTATCTGTACATGATGGCCGTTTATGGCATCGTGTAAAACAGTCACCAAAATTTGGTGAAGAGAGCCGCCGAAGGGTCATGTATGTACCCATTGTTACCGGCAAATACAAACCTAAGGACGAAAACAGTAAAACACCCTTCTACCACAGGTTTACTGGAAAAGTTCATCATTAAAAGACAGAGAAAACATTATTTTTAAAAGGTCAACCTACACAGTTGACCTTTTTCATTCAAACCTATTTTCGCATGACATATGCTTTGATTACAGGTGCCAGTAAGGGAATCGGCAAAGCCATTGCAGAAGAACTGGCCTCCCGAAGGATCCATCTTTTGCTGGTGGCAAGAGATGCCGCTTTATTGCAGGAACTTTCACAAACACTACATCAGCAATACCAGATAGAAGCAAATTTTCTCGCGCTCGATCTTGCAACACCTAACGCTGTACAGGAACTGAATAATTGGATTGAAACACATCATTACCGTATACATATACTGGTGAATAATGCAGGGTATGGATTAAGTGGCCCGTTTACCGATTATACCATTGATGAACACAAAGCCATGATGCAGGTAAATATGACGGTACCGGTTGAGTTAACAGCTACGCTCCTGCCCCAGTTAAAAGCCAATCAACCTTCATATGTATTAAATATCGTTAGTTCGGCGGCTTATCAGTCTGTACCCGGATTAACCACTTATGCAGCCAGTAAATCCTTTATGCTGAGTTTTAGCCGGGGACTGAGGTATGAACTCAGGAACAAAGGGGTGTCTGTAACAGCCGTAAGTCCGGGGTCAACAGATACGGGCTTTGCCGCAAGGGCTAAAGTAGGCACAAAGGGTTTAAAAGCAGCAGAAAAAGTGAATATGACACCCAAAGCTGTAGCAGCTATTGCCGTAAAAGCAATGTTTGCAAAAAAGGCAGAAGTCATCACCGGATTTATCAATCAGTTAGGTGCCTTTCTTGTATGGCTTTTTCCTAAAAAACTGGCAGAAAAAACGGCTGCGGGTATTTATGAATTAGACTGATTTTTTAAAAAAGCGGTATAGCTTTTTGAAAATAATCTGACAAGGCTTATATTTGCACCCCGATTGAGGAATCAACCTTAATCATACAATCGGCTGCGTAGCTCAACTGAATAGAGCATCTGACTACGGATCAGAAGGTTTCAGGTTTGAATCCTGACGCGGTCACAAGGAAGAAAGGGTTAACTATAAATAGTTAACCCTTTTTTTTGTCCATGCTTAAAGCGAATCAGAAGATTTAAGATTTTACAACATAATCATATCAAAATGAAAAAGGGCTCGCCATAACTGACGAACCCTTTTCTTTCTCATTTGAGGGGTTACAAATGATTATCTTTTGATCTTGAGTAGCTGTACTACTTTTCTTCTATTACCTTGAATAAACTCTGCAAAGTAAGTTCCTGATTGGTAGTTGTGACCTACTTCAACAGTTGCGTTTGAACCTAGTTTAGCTCTGTTGTCTACTACTCTTCCAAGCGCATCTATCACTCTTAAATTAACTGGCGCATCGTACTTACTTTCCAGTTTAATTGTAAAGTAAGTGGTAGTTGGGTTTGGCATTACCGTTACTTTTAGTTCTTCATCACTGCTGATTTTCTTAGCAGATTGATTCACAACTGCATCTGAAGTAACTGATGCTGTGCTAATGGTTGATGTTAAAGTATTGACAAGTAATACTGGTGCTGAACAATTGAAGTTATTCCAGTTTACATATTTTCCTTCACTTTCAATTTCTTCAGCGATGAATAATCCTGTCATATACACTTCATCTCTGCAATCCTTACTTCCATGAGCACGGTGATCACAATCATGATGGTGATGGCCTTTATGCTTACAATCCTTAGAACTATGTGCACGATGGTCACAACGGTTTCGATCATCATCATCATCATCATCATTGTCGTCACGACCGAATTTTCCATAATACTTCTTATCATCATCATCATGGTCATGTCCATAATTTCCACCGGTCACCTTAATCTTGCCCTTAGGTATGTAGATATTGGCAGTAACACGTGTATCATCCCCCTTCACATGGAAGTTTTCACCATCCTTGCATTGGTCGCCCATAAAGAATGTAACATTGTAAGCATCTGGGTTAATAATCACATCGTTTCCGATACTCACTTTATCATTTACACGTACACTGGTAGCTTGTGCAAATCTAACGTAAGAATAGCCTCCGGATTTAGGTCCACGATCTACACGCAGCTCTTCCATATCAACAACAGCTGAAGTGAATTTAACACTGGCTCCTTCTTCCAATTTGATTCTACCGAAAATTGAACCTGTCAATGTCACATTAGCACCTTTCTTCAATGTTACATCATCATAATTACCACTCAGTGTAGTTGTCTGGTTTTGATTAACAGTAATGTCACGCAGATTTTTGGTGGAAGATGTATTATACTGCATAACAGGTAATGTAACTGTAGCGACTCCATTGATCTTAGTCGTAATTACTACACCTCTGTCTGTTTTGATTTTCGGTGCTTTTACGAAAGAGCCTGGTCCATCTACAGTGCTGTAATGTTTAAATTCAGCTTCCCCTTTACTTGTTAAGATACCGACACTTCCTGTTTCTACTTTATTGTATTTACCCAGTTTCACCTCTTTTGTTGCTAACATGGTGTAACTACTGCTTAAGTTTTGTTTCTGATAGTTATAGGTAGCTCCTACTTCACTTCTGCAGCCTTTTCCATCAGTTACAAACAGCGTATAAATACCATCAGCATCTGTTATTCCAAGACTCAGTTGCTGAGTAGATGCTTTCGGACTGTTGTTATATAACCACTGGTATCCGAATGAACCATTCAATGTTGATGTTCCTGTTAAGGTGAACTGGTTACAAAGAACATTGGGTGATTGAACATTGATGCCTGCTACCGGTAACGGATTGATTGTTACTGTGAAGCTACAAGTACTAACATTACCATGAATATCAGTTACGGTGTAAGTTACTGTAGAAGTTCCTATTGCAAAGCTTCCGCTTGCATTGGTACCACTACCATTTCTATTGGTTACACCTGTTACTGCGTAAGTAGTGCTTGCGATACCACAGTTATCTGATTGATTGAGTACCGGTATCAGATATTGTGTATTACCACCTGTATTCGCACAGAATACTTGATTAACTCCACAAGTAATAACGGGTTTTTCATTATCGGCAACTACAATGGTTTGAGTTGTTGCGGCATCATTACCATGTAAGTCAGTAACTGTCCAAGTAATGGTTGTTGTACCTACCGGGTAATCTGCGCTCAGTGCTGCATTATCACTACGTACACCTGCAACAGAAGCTACTCCACAATTATCGGCAGTTTCCGGTTGTGCGATGGTAACACTTGCACCACACTTACCTGCATCATTGTTAACGTTTACATTCGTTATACTGATGGTTGGTTTTTCATTGTCTGTAACTACAATCGTTTGAGTTGTTGATTCTGTATTACCATTCACATCTCTAACCGTCCATGTTATGGTTGTAGTACCTACAGGATAATCTGCTGTCAGCAATTGATTATCGCTACGTACACCTGCAACAGTAGCTACTCCACAATTATCAGCAGTTTCCGGTTGTGCGATGGTTATACTTGCAACACACTTACCTGCATCATTGTTAACGTTTACGTTTGTTACACTGATGGTTGGTTTTTCATTATCGACGATTACTACAGTTTGTGTTGCAGTAGTCTTATTTCCATGAATATCTGTTACTGTCCATGTTACCGTAGTAGAACCTACCGGGAATATACCTGTTGTTGGCGCATCATTTGTAACAGATGCTACACCACAATTATCTGTCGTTACAGGTATACCTAGTGTTACAGTTCCTGTACAAAGTCCAGTTGTATTGTTTCCTTGAACATTGGCCGGTGCTGTAATGGTTGGGTTTTGAGTATCCACAACTGTTACTGTAAATGAACAGCTTGAAGATCCCACTGCATTGGTAGCAGTAGCCACAACAGTTGTTGTTCCAACCGGGAAGCTTACACCGGATACTATTGGATTTCCATTGATTGTATAAGTAATCGTAGATGCCGGGATACCTGCTGTTTCTGTTGCAGCGAAATTCACATTAGCTGCACATGAACCAGCGGCTGCGTTCACGGTGATATTAGCCGGACAAGTAATCACCGGTGCCACACCAACTACCGTTACGGTAAATGAACACTGTGTTGATAATCCTGCTGCATCCGTAACACGATAAGTAATTGTTGTAGTACCAATTGGGAAGGTTGATCCACTAGCCAGACCTGCGATTCTTGTAGTTGTTGCACCACTACAATTATCTGTACCTACAGGTGTCGTATAATTTACCACTGCACCGTCTGCACTGGTAGCAGTAACATTAATATTTGCAGGACAACTAATTACAGGTGGCTGTATATCACGTACGGTGACTGTAAAGCTACAAGTGTGTTCATTACCTGATTCATCCCTCGCAACAAATGTATTGGTAGTAACACCCACTGGGAATACAGAACCTGATGGTAATCCGGCTGTTTGCGTGATGGTGATTTGACCAGCACCCAACTGAGTACCATCTACCCATTTCCAACCCAGATAGTTTTGACTGGCATTTCCGGGCTCCTGGAATCCGGGCACTGTTTTGTCCTGATATCCACCAACCCATGTATTGCCACCATAAGGTGCCAGGAATGTACTTTCTGCTAATGTATTGATGGAAGCAAGATCTCCTCCAATTGATTGAGCAGCAGCACGGGCATTAGTCCAAGTTGCTGTAGCATCTGAATAATAGTAAGTGTGTCCGCCATGTGTCCCTATCAATGTATAACCTGAGTATACATTCGAACGAATATCATTGAACTCAACAATCCATCTATTCAATGAAGAGTTTGGCAAATCATTCCAAGTTCCATTATTATATAATTGTACGTAATCTTCATTTAAGCCAAGATAGTTATTTGGCTCACTTACACTCCAGAAGTTAAATGCACCACCGGTACAATTATCTGTTGCAGTTGGATTGATGAAGTTTACGACTGCACCGCATGTATTAGCGGTATTATTCACAGTAATTGGAGCAGGGCAACTAATCACAGGAGCCGTAACATCCTTCTTATCCACCGTAATGGTACAAGTACTTTCATTACCTGCTGCGTCCGTAACTGTAAAGGCAACGACCATTGCACCTTTATCATTCACGACTGTTCCTGCTGCCGGACTTTGTGTGATCACCAAAGAACCGGTTGCTGTACAATTATCACTAACTGTCAACAAACTTCTGTAATCTGGTAAAGTTGCTTTACAGGTTGCATCCAGGTTCAATGTTTGATTAGTAGGACATGTAATGCTTGGTTTAACAGCATCAGCAATGGTTACTGTTACAGGACTTGATTGAGGTGAAAAACATGGAATACTAGTTCTGGCGACAGTATAGATACCAGAAACTGTTGCAGCATAATTGCTAGATGTTGCACCAGGAATTGCCACCCCATCTTTATACCATTGGTAACTTAGACCAAAGCCAGATGGAGCACTCAAAGTAACTGTATTACCCGGACAAACATTGGTACCCCCTACTGGTGCAGTAATGGAAGGTGTAGGCAAATTAGGAGTAGAAACATTAGTCGTAGAAATACCACCACATTCATTTTTGTAAGTGATCGTAGTTACTCCCGGACTAATTGATGTAACCAATCCTGTATTGGCATTAATGGTCGCTACACTAGGATTACTGCTGCTCCATAAACCACCAGGTATAGCATTATATAAAGTACTTGTAGATCCAAGACAGATATAAGTTGTACCGGTAATGGGTGCGGTAGGTGGACTGAAACTGGTACAAGTACCTGTATTCGTAGAACCGGATGCCGTCCAATTCGAATTGGCACCTGTTAGAGCAAAATCATTGAGTTGCCCGTCTCTTCCATTTCCACTCGCATCTACAAGTGTAGTTACCGAACTATTATTGGCATCAACAAATCCTTGGTTAAAACGATAGTATTGCTGTAAACCGATTAAACCTGATGGATTCAATTCACAATTCATGCTATTGTTGATTTCTCCTTCACATAACACTCTACTCCATATACGCACTTCATCAATAGTTATGTTACCGAAACGACCCGTATTATGTCTTACATCTTTTCCGATATGAATCACTGAGTTCGCATTGTTGACAATACCGGTTGAGATGGCAGGTCCTGTAGCTTCCAATTGTCCATCAACATAGAACTTAGTTCCAAACTCACTGGCTACACCTACATAATGATGCCATCCACCGGCTTTGATGGGTACGGTAGCACCTCTCCAGGTACCGGCATCATTTACTAAAAAGTCAATTCCACCTGTTGTATTCGGATGCATGAGCCATACATTGGTAGACATATTATCAACACCTGATGTAGCCTGTCCCATCACAGAGCCATACGGCATAATAGCATTAGGTGTATTCATCCAGAATTCAACCGTTATTTCTTTGTTGAAAGCTCTGAATGGGTTATTAATAGCAACATAATCATTCACACCATCTGTATTCAATGCAGTAGCAGGTTTTGCCTGAACAGTCACATTTACAGTTGCTGTATTGCTACAACCGGAAGCATTGGTACCGGTAACGGTATACACACCACTGGCTGCAGTAGTAGCACCTGTTATTACAGGATTCTGAACCGAACTGGTAAAACCATTCGGTCCTGTCCAGCTATACGTAGTTGCTCCGTTGGAAGATAATTGCAAATTACCCCCTGCTGTTATCGGACTGTTTGAACCAGCCGTTACTGATGGTTTTTGAATCACAGTTACTGTTCGGTCAGCTGTAGAGATACAACCCGCCGCACTAGTCACTGTAACACTGTAAGTGGTTGTAGCAGTAGGAGATACATTAATAGCTGCTGTAGTTGCACCTGTATTCCATAAATAGGTAGTACCACCTGATGCAGTAAGTACTGTTGAACCTCCCGAACAAATCGTATTGGTACCAGCAATGCTTGCAATCGGTAACGCATTCACTGTTAAGGTAGCCGTAGATACACCGCCACACTCTGTGGTATAAGTGATCGTAGTCGTACCGACACTAACGGTAGTCACCTGACCTGTAGTAATATTTATAGTTGCTACTCCCGTGTTACTACTTGTC
>NZ_JAHVAA010000010.1 GCF_019264485.1 Sediminibacterium sp. | reverse complement strand
ATAACAGAGCCGCTTAGAAAATCTAAGCGGCTCTGTTATTATAGTTAATCCCCTTCAGGGGCGGGGGGAAAGATTATTCCGCACTCGGCTTCACCAATCCCAGTTTTGCTTCTAAACTTAAAGTTGCGTGTGGTACAGCACGTAAGCGGGCTTTGTCGATCAGCTTACCGGTAACACGGCAAATACCATAGGTTTTGTTTTCAATACGCATGATGGCTTTTTCCAGGTGATCAATATAAGTGATCTGCCTGCTGGCCATCTGGCTCAGTTGCTCCCTTTCCATACTCATACTGCCATCTTCCATCGTCATGTAACGGGCATCGTCATTATCGCCACCCATTTCATCTTTACGCGTAATCAGGCCTTGTAAATAGGTCAGTTCTTTTTTCGCAGCTTCCAATTTTTTATTGATCAGTTCACGGAACTCATTTAAATCCGCATCGCTGTATTTCACTAAAGTCTCGTTGTTTCTCACAGTTTCTATTCTTTTTTCTAATGGTGTATATCCGGGCTGGTAAGACACACTGCTTTTAGTATTGATTTTTGGAACTTTTACTTCTTTCAGTGGCTCAGGAGCCTTTCTAACTGGTTTTACGGGTGGTGTGGGTGGACCTTTTGGCTCCGGTTTTTTCATCGGAGGTAAAGGAACCGATACCGGTTTTGCCGGCGGAGCTGGTTTGGCAGCAGGAACAGGGGCTTTTGCACCATGTTTAAGTACGGTTACCACTCTTTTTATACCAGGAGCCGGCGCTGCCGTTTTTGGAGCCTGTTTAGGGGCTGGCTTGGCTGCTTTCACTGGCGCTTTGGCGGGTGCCGCTTTGGGGGCCGGTTTAGGAGCTGGCTTAACAACTTTCTTTACAGGAGCTGCTTTTTTGGCCGGAGCCTCTTTTTTAGGGGCTGGCTTTGGGGCGGGTTTAGCCGCTTTTTTAGGCGCAGGTTTGGCAGCAACCTTCTTAGGTGCTGGTTTTGAAGCTGTTTTCTTGGCTGGTGCCGCCTTTGGAGCCGGTTTTTTTGCTGCCTTAGGGGCTGGTTTTTTAGTAGCCATACGCTTTTATCCTTTTTTGTTTACTACCACTTTCAACAGGCTGTCATTTACTTCAATTTCAGTACCCTCAGTTATTTCAGGTACCCATTGTATGACATCTGCCAAAATTTCGCGGCAAATATAATCGTTATACTTAACAATGGACGGCTTAAGACTTTCAGCCTCAAGCACGGTCACGAATATACGGTCTGTGAGTTCAAAACCGCTTTCTTTCCGAATATTTTGTATCCGATTCACGAATTCGCGGGCATCTCCCTCCTGTTTCAACTCATCTGTAAGGGTAATATCCAGGGCC
Source organism: Sediminibacterium sp. (assembly GCF_019264485.1). Classification (GTDB taxonomy): domain Bacteria; phylum Bacteroidota; class Bacteroidia; order Chitinophagales; family Chitinophagaceae; genus Sediminibacterium. The sequence continues at coordinate 54,176 of NZ_JAHVAA010000010.1, read as the reverse complement.
ACAGTAAGGCTACCCTTACTTGCCACGCTCCATCCCGGAATATCTTCAGCAGCTATTTCCACCTCAAAAAGCAGGATATTCACGCTTTCGCCATCCAGATCGAGGTTTATTGAACCTTCTTTTTCAATCGTAGCAATCTCATGCTGACCAAAAGCTGTGATTAACGCACCTGCGGCCTTCATCTTTGCCCCCAGTTTGGTACCCAGTGCTTTGAAATTGGGTTTGATTTTTTTCTTGATGATTCCTTCTGTATCGGTGATGTATTCCATCTCCTTTACATTCACTTCCGCCTTAATCAGGTCTTCAATCAGCTCCAGTTGTTGTTTCATGGTTGGATTAAGCACCGGTATCAACACTTTCTGCAATGGCTGACGTACTTTAATATTTACTTTCTTACGCAGCGACAATACCAGCGAACAAACATCCTGTGCCAGTTGCATCCTTTCTTCCAAAGCCGGGTCGATGACTGTTTCATTGGCTACAGCAAAATCTGCATGATGTACAGAAACTGCAGTAAACCTTCCGGTTACCGCATTCAGGTTACGGAACACCGCATCACTAAAGAAAGGTGAAATGGGGGCCATCAGTCTTACAACGGTTTCCAGGCATTCGTATAAAGTCTGGTAAGCACTGATCTTATCCAACTCATATTCTCCTTTCCAGAAACGACGGCGACATAAACGAACATACCAGTTACTCAGGTGCTCGTCTACAAATTCTTCGATGGCACGACCCGCCAGTGTGGGTTCATAATCGTCTAAAGCGGCTGTTACTTTTTTCACCAATGTATTGAGCGAAGAAAGAATCCATCGGTCAATCTCCGGTCTTTCGGCCAGGGAAACAGGTGCTTCTTTAAAAGCAAACCCATCTACATTGGCATAAAGCACAAAGAACTGGTAAGTATTATAGAGTGTACCAAAAAATTTACGTTGTACTTCCTGAATACCGGCAAGATCAAATTTCAGGTTATCCCAGGGCGATGCATTGGTAATAAGGTACCAGCGGGTGGCGTCGGCACCATATTTTTCAATGGTTTCAAACGGATTCACCACATTGCCCAGGCGTTTGCTCATTTTGTTTCCGTTCTTGTCTAACACCAATCCGTTACTCACTACGGTTTTGTAAGCCACGCTGTCAAACAACATCACACCAATAGCGTGTAAAGTGTAAAACCAACCACGGGTCTGGTCTACCCCTTCTGCAATAAAGTCGGCGGGAAACGCTTCACCTTTATCAACCAATGTTTTATTCTCAAACGGATAATGCCACTGTGCATAAGGCATGGCACCGCTATCGAACCACACATCAATCAAATCGGGTACACGGTGCATGGGTTTGCCAGAAGCGCTTACCAGCACAATCTCATCTACATAAGGTTTATGCAGATCGAGTATTCCTTCATGTAAATAATTTTTGTTGACATCGCCACCCAATACTTCACTGGCTTTGCGAATACCTTCATTTAATTCCTCAATAGAACCAATACAAATTTCCTCTGTACCATCCTCTGTGCGCCATACCGGTAAAGGTGTTCCCCAATAACGGCTACGACTCAGGTTCCAGTCCACCATATTTTCCAGCCAGTTACCAAAACGTCCCTCACCGGTGCTTTTTGGTTTCCAGTTAATGGTTTTATTCAGTTCTACCATCCTGTCTTTTACTGCAGTGGTTTTAATAAACCAGGCATCCAAAGGATAATAGAGAATTGGCTTATCTGTTCTCCAGCAATGCGGATAACTGTGCTCATACTTCTCCACCTTGAAAGCGCGGTTTTCTTTTTTCAGTTTTACGCAGATGTCAACATTTACATCCACATAATCTTTATCGTCTTTGTAATTCTTTACATACCGACCACTGAATTCACCCAGTCCATCCACAAATTTTCCTTCCCGGTCAACCATGGTGAGTATACCGATATTGTATTTCTGTCCCACCTTATAGTCATCTGCTCCAAATGCAGGAGCTGTGTGTACAATACCGGTACCGTCTTCAGTTGTTACAAAATCGCCACACAATACACGGAACGGTTTTGCACCGGGAGTAATTTCTTCTACTACTGATGGTGAGTTAGCTTCGTATGGAAGCAGTTGCTCATAAGTAGCGTCTTCAATAGCTGCACCTTTGAATTCAGTAAGAATTTTCCAGGGTAGTAATTTTATTTCGGCATTGTAGCCTGCAAAATCTCCATTCTCTCCTTCCGGCTTGAAATATTTACCCAGTAAGTTTTTTGCTACAACAACATTTACTGAAAGATGTGTATACGGATTAAATGTATTTACCAGAACATAGTCGATATTCGGCCCAACCGTCAAACCCAAATTCGAAGGAAGTGTCCACGGAGTAGTAGTCCAGGCCATGAAGAACACTTCATCAGAACCTGCCGCATCAAAAAGAAACTGCGTCTTGTTATCCTTTATCGCTTTAAACATCGCCACTGCACTGGTATCCTTCACATCCTTGTACGTTCCGGGCTGGTTCAGTTCATGTGAACTCAATCCTGTTCCTGCAGCAGGAGAATAGGGCTGTATAGAAACGCTTTCATAGAGATAGCTTTTTTTATACAACTGACTTAAAATCCACCAGAGCGATTCAATGTATTTATTATCGAATGTGATGTAAGGGTCATTTAAATCAACCCAATAACCCATTTTGGTAGTAATATCATCCCAGATGTCTTTATAACGCATTACTGCTTCGCGACATTTCTGGTTGTATTCTTCCACTGAAATTTTCTTACCGATATCTTCTTTGGTAATACCCAGTTCTTTCTCCACCCCTAATTCTACAGGTAAACCATGTGTATCCCATCCGCCTTTGCGCTTTACCTGGAAGCCCTGCATGGTTTTATAGCGACAAACCATATCCTTCAACGTACGGGAAATAACGTGGTGAATACCCGGCATACCATTGGCACTGGGTGGACCTTCATAAAACACAAATGGTGTTTTACCCTCACGCAATGAAACACTTTGTTCAAATGCCTGTCCATCCTTCCATTTGGCCAGTATTTCTTTTTCTATGGCCGGGAGGTTCAATCCTGAAAATTCCGTGTATTTAGCGCTCATAGTCTTCTGATCGTCTTGCTTTACCTGAAATGCCCTCTCAGGCAGGTTTTAAAGGCTGCGAAGGTAAGAAATATAGGGGAGGAAAAGTGAAAAGTCAAAAGTCAAAATTGAAAAGCCAAAAGTCAAAAAAGGAAGGATAAGTTATGACTTATTTTATTGTAAATCAATTAATTACACATTAAACTGTGAAGCAGATTTCTTTTTTGACTTTTGCCTTTTGGCTTTTGCATTTTTAATCAACCCCTTCTTACCCGCTTATAAATGCGGATGGCACTCATGAGAAGCAGTACAAAAAGTAAAAGTCCAGCCAGTCCCCATACAAAACTGAGGCTTTGTTTTACCACTACGAGCATAACAATGGCCACCAGGAAAATAGTGGCCAGTTCATTCCATATCCTGAGCTGATTGGAACTATACTTATAAATACCCGCCATTTCCTGTTTAAAAATGCGGTGTAGTGAAAAATGATAGAGGTATAAAAAGACAACAAAGATCAATTTCACCAGTAACCAGGTTCCGGCAGCATCGAACAGGGTTTTATGCCAGCCGCCATGAAATAAAACAGATAATCCCAGTATCAATGTAAGCACAGCTGAAGGCCAGGTAATTCCATACCAGAGTCTTTTCATCATAACTGCAAACTGCTCGCGTAAAATTTTCTTCTCGGTTTCACTCTTCTCCCCGGCTTCTGTGGCATAAATAAAAAGCCTGGGCATATAAAACATCCCCGCAAACCAGGTTACGATGAAGATGATGTGGAGGGCTTTTAAATAATTGTACAATTTGGAAATTTGGAAATTTGGAAATTTGGAAATGAGGCAGCATTCAATATGCTGACTTCATTATCCTTTTACTTTTGTTACTTATATAAAAGTACTTATCATTTCCAAATCAGCTCATCTCCAAATTTCCAAATTGCTTAATAATGGTCCTCACCCAGGCCGGATGCGTATTTAAACATGGTATCAGTGTAAAAGATTCTCCGCCAGCATGCATAAAAGTTTCCTTACCCTCTTCCCCTATTTCCTCAATGGTTTCCAGACAATCGCTGATAAATGCAGGACAGGCTATAAGTAATTTTTTGATGCCTTCTCCCGGCATGGCTTCCAAACGCTTGTCGGTAAAGGGTTCCAGCCAGCCTTTGCCTAATCGGGATTGAAATGAAATACTGTATTTCTCTTTGGGTATACCTAATTTTTCTGCAACCAGTTTTGTTGTAACTACCAGTTGGTGTCTGTAACAGGTAGCATGAGCTGCTGAAGCTGTTTCACAACAATTACTTACCTGCAAACAATGGCACCCTGTAGTATCACTTTTACGGATATGTCTTTGCGGAACACCATGGTAACTGAATAGAAAATGATCGTATTCCAGTTCGGTGTAAGGCTTCATAGACTGCGCCAATGCATCTATATAATCTGCATCATCATAAAAAGGCTGAATAATGTTCAATTTAAAAGGATAATTACCCTTTGCATGATGTTCTTTGGCATACTCAACCGCCGTTTCATAACTGCTCATGGCATAGTGTGGGTACAATGGCAATAAAACCACTTCTTCCAGACCCGGATGTTCTTTCAACAATTGATCGTAAGCCTGTTTAGGCGAAGGGTTTCCATAACGCATGGCAATGGCAACCGGTTCTGCTATTTGTTGCTGAACCGCTTCCTGCAACTGCTTGGTAAGTACAATTAAAGGAGAGCCTTCATCGGTCCAGATACTGCGGTAGGCGGCGGCTGATTTTGGTGCGCGAAAAGGAACAATGATACCCCTTACCAGTAAACTGCGAACTATATAAGGAATATCAATCACACGACCATCCATTAAAAATTCATTCAGGTATCTTCTTACATCTTTTACCGATGTTGAATCGGGTGATCCCAGGTTCATCAGTAAAAGTGCTCTCTTCGCGTTTGTTGCCATAGACCGGTTTAAGTTTGCAAAAGTAGATGAACAATCTGCATTGCAAAAAGTTCTGCGACGATTGTTTCGTAAAACCAACGAGAGCAGGGCCCAACCAGATTTAATTTAAGTAAGAAAACTACCGTTTGTATAAAATCCTGACAGAGAAATGACAATGTAATGACGTTTGTCATGTTTTTAAAGAAACCATGCGGGATACCTTTGCGTACTTATTTGAAGCGAGACATAAAGGATCGTAGTAGTTTATGGAGAAAGGACAATTTTTTGTAGCAGGAATCAACTATAAGAAGACGGATGCAGCCATCCGTGGAGATTTTGCGATCAATCCTGACCAATACAGCAGCATTCTGAGTAATGCCGCCAAACTTGGTCTTAAGGAACTCTTTGTCTTAAGTACCTGTAACAGAACGGAAATTTATGGCCTTGCTCCCGATGCCGATACCCTCATCCACTTACTCTGCGAAGTAACCGTTGGTGATGCTGAAACATTTCTCCAGTTATGTTATATAAAAAAGGATGCCGCAGCATTAGAACATATTTTTTCTGTAGGAGCTGGACTTGATTCACAAATACTGGGTGACTATGAAATAGTGGGTCAGATGAAACTGGCAGTAAAATTTGCCAAAGAAAAAGGAATGATCGGCTCATTTATGGAGCGCCTATTCAACACTGTTTTACAATCGTCCAAACAAATAAAAAATGAAACCGCTTTAAGTGGTGGTACTATTTCTGTATCATTTGCAGCCATTCAGTTTATCCGCGAGCAATTAGCAGATACAAGTAACAAAAAAATTGTACTGCTTGGTACCGGAAAAATTGGTCGTAATACCTGTAAGAACCTGGTCGATTATTTAGATACCCGTAATATTACACTTATCAACAGAACCGAAGAAAGAGCGATAGAACTGGCAGCAGGTATGAGCCTCATGCATGCTAACTGGAACGAGCTTGAAACCGAAGTTCATCATGCCGATATTGTAATTGTGGCTACCAATGCAGAAAAACCTGTATTGAACACAGTAAATGTTAAATCAGACAGGCCAAAAATATTGATTGATCTCTCCATCCCCAATAATATTGAACCTTCGCTTGCACAGCAGCCCGGTATTGTACTTGCCAATGTGGATGATCTTTCCAGAATCAACGATCAGACGATCCGCAAACGCAGGGCTGAAGTACCAAGAGCATTGGCCATTATTAAGCACCATATGCAAGAGTTTATGGTATGGAGCAGCCAACGCCGTCATGTTCCGGTACTAAAGGCGGTGAAACAGAAATTACATGATATGCATTCCTGCGGATTATTTTTAACTTCACGCAGGGCATCAGAAGATATTAATACGGAAGCCATTCAGAAAGTGGTAAACAATGTAGCCGTTAAAATGCGCAACAGGCACCAGCCAGGTTGTTACTACATTGAAGCGATCAACGATTTCATGACCAGCAGTCATTAAGCAACGATGAATAAGGTAATCAGAATTGGCACACGCGACAGTCAGTTAGCCGTGTGGCAGGCTACATGGGTACAGAAGCTATTGAAAGAAAAAGAAATAGCTTCCGAACTCGTGTACATTAAAAGTGAAGGCGATATTGACCTGGTTACCCCATTGTATGAAATAGGTGTACAGGGTATTTTCACCAAAACACTGGATGCTGCATTGTTGAGTAATAAAATTGATATCGCCGTTCATTCCATGAAAGACGTGCCCACACAACTGGCAAAAGGCATCAGAGAAGCAGCAGTGCTGAAAAGAGCCTCGCATAAAGACCTGTTGGTGTATAAAGATGAGGCAACGCCTGAAGCCATCGGGTTCGTGAATGGTGAATGGTCAATGGACCATGGACCATTCACCATAGGCCATGGACTATTTGCCACCAGCAGTGTACGCCGCAAAGCCCAGTGGCTCAACAGGTATCCTCATCACCAGTTCGAGAACCTGCGGGGTAATGTAAATACGCGTTTACGCAAATTAGCAGAGAGTAACTGGCAGGGCGCCATTTTTGCGGCAGCGGGTTTGGAAAGAATTAATCTGCGTCCGGAAAAATCGATTGAATTAGACTGGATGTTGCCTGCACCTGCACAAGGGGCCGTAATGGTGGTATGCAGAGAGGAGGAGGAAGACCTGTTTCAGCAATGCCATCAGCTTAATCATTACAATACCGCTGTTTGCGCTACTGCAGAGCGACAGTTTTTGCGTGTTTTAATGGGAGGATGTGCCACACCTATAAGTGCACTGGCAGAAATAGTGGGTGATGAAATTGTTTTCAAAGGAAATATTTTATCACTGGATGGAAAACAGAAAATAGAAGTAAACAAAAAAACAAGCCTTATCAATGCCAAACAAATAGGAACTGAAGCAGCAAAGGAGATAACAGAAAAAGGGGGTGCTGAAATCATAAAAGCGATCAGGAACAATGGCAACTAATATATCCATATTATGCACCAGACCGGTTAAGCAGGCATTGGTAGATGAAGCAGCAGAAAATGGTATTCAGTTAGCGCTTATTCCATTGATAGATACAGAGCCTGTGCTCGAAGTCGACATTCAGCAGGAAGTGGAACAAGTAGCTTTGCAATACGCTACGGTAGTATTCACCAGCATGAATGCAGTTGAATCGGTCATCACTATGCTTGATCAGCAGGTACCTGAATGGAATATTTACTGCATGGGTAATACCACCGCCCAAATTATACGGGAATATTTCGGCGACCAGGCCATTGCAGGAACGGGTAATAACGCTGCTGATCTTGCAGATGCAATCTTAGAAGCTGGCGAAACAGATGAAGTAGTTTTCTTTTGCGGCGACCAGCGAAGAGATGAATTACCCGGTAAACTTGTTGAAGCAGGTATGGATGTAAATGAAGTGGTAGTATACAGAACCATTCCATTACACAAAAAAATTGAACAGGAATACCATGCTATCCTGTTTTTTAGTCCCAGCGCTGTAGATAGTTACTTTAGGTTAAACAAACCTGCGGATCATACTGTTTTATTTGCCATTGGCCATACAACAGCAACTGCCATCAAACAATATTCAAACAATAAAATAATCACTGCCACAATGCCGGGAAAAGATGAACTGGTAAGAAAGGCGATTAATCATTTTAGTGAGTAGTGAGGATTTTTTACTCACTGCTCACTACTCACTATTCACTCAAATCTCTATGCTACAAAACGATCTCCTCCTCCGAACCCTTCGTGGTGAAACAACTGAAAGAACCCCTGTGTGGATGATGCGTCAGGCCGGGCGTTACCTCCCCGAGTATATGGTATTACGTGAGAAATACGGATTCTTTGAACGTTGCCAGACACCTGAACTCGCCTGTGAGATTACTTTACAACCCGTAGATATTGTGGGTGTGGATGCAGCCATTTTATTTTCAGATATCCTGGTGGTGCCGCAGGCTATGGGACTGGAAGTGCAACTGATAGAAAGTAAAGGACCTTTTCTGCCTGATCCGGTCAAAACCGCAAAAGATCTTACCCGTGTTCGTGTACCGGATGTTCATGAAACATTGGGCTATGTAATGGATGCCATCAAACTGATTAAACAAGAGCTGAATGGAAGAGTACCATTGATCGGTTTCGCCGGCGCTCCGTGGACCTTACTCTGTTATATGGTACAGGGTAAAGGTTCCAAAACATTTGATGAGGCCAAAGCATTTTGTTATACCCAACCGGAACTGGCACATCAGTTATTACAAATGATTACTGACACCACGATCGCCTACCTGAAAGCACAGGTAAAAGCAGGTGCAGATACCGTTCAGATTTTTGACAGCTGGGGTGGACTACTGAGTCCACACGATTTTGAGACTTTTTCTCTCAAATATATTCGCCAGATTGTTGCCGCTGTAAAAGAGGAAGTACCCACCATCATTTTTGCAAAAGGCGCATGGCACAGCCTCGACAGCATGGCTGCAACAGGAGCGCATGGTTTGGGAATCGATTGGTGTATCAAGCCGGAAATGGCTCGTCAGTTTGCAGGCAATAATGTAACACTGCAAGGAAATTTTGATCCGGCGAAATTATTGTCGCCCATTCCTGTGATACAAAAAGAAGTAAAAGATATGCTCCGTGCATTTGGTCCGGGCAGACATATTGCCAATCTCGGACACGGCATTCTCCCCAACGTACCCGTTGACCATGCAAGGGCATTTGTAGATGCGGTGAAAGAATTTAGACATGCTTAGTGAGCAGTCAGTAGTGAGTAAAAACTACTGACTACTCACCACTCACTACTCACTAATACACGTGTATGATAAAAGAACAATGGATATCCTTCATTCACCAGTTACAGGATGATATTTGTACCGCACTGGAGAAAACGGATGGGAAAGCAAAATTTCAGGAAGACAAATGGGATCGCCCCGAAGGTGGTGGTGGACGTACGCGTGTTATAAGCAATGGTGATGTATTGGAAAAAGGCGGTGTAAATACTTCTGTAGTATATGGAGAAGTAACTGATCTGATGCGCACTCAACTAAAGATCAATGGGCATAGCTGGTTTGCCTGTGGACTGAGTCTTGTCATTCATCCTTGTAACCCTTTTGTACCTACCGTACATTGTAATTACCGGATGTTTGAACTATATGATGAAACAGGCTCAGTGATCGACAGATGGTTTGGCGGTGGAACCGACTTAACTCCTTATTATTTGTTTGAAGAAGATGTAAAACATTTTCATCAGACTTACAAAGATGCATGCGATCAGTTTGATAGTTATTTTTACCCAACATTCAAGCATGAGTGTGATGAGTACTTTGTAAACTGGCATCGCAATAAAGAGAGAAGAGGGCTGGGAGGTATTTTCTACGACTACCAGCGTCCGGATGAAACAAAAGATGTTCATTTCTGGATGGATTTTGCTAAAGTATGCGGTTATGCATTTATAGAGAGTTATATTCCCATTATAGAGAAAAGAAAACACAGCAATTTTAGTCCTGAAAATAAATACTGGCAGGAAATACGAAGAGGCAGATACACAGAGTTTAATCTGGTACACGACAGAGGAACTATCTTTGGCCTCAAAACCAACGGACGAATTGAAAGCATCCTGATGAGTCTTCCGCCAACGGTACGGTTTGATTACAACTACCAGCCGCAGGAAGGTTCGGAGGAATGGAAATTGTTACAGGCTTGTTTGTACCCGAAAGAATGGATTTAATAATGTCAGATCGCAGATGTCTGATGTAATATATCTGCGATCTGACATCTGACATCAATAAATACATCAACTATGTTTTTACAGAGACGCAATCGAATCCTTCGCCAGTCACCTGTCATAAGATCTATGGTTGCTGAAACTATTCTTAATCCGGCAAACTTTATTGCTCCTTTATTTATTGATGAGGGCCAAAATGTAAAAACAGAAATTGCTTCCATGCCCGGTTATTACCGGATGTCGCTTGATTTAACTGTAAAAGAAGTGAAATCTCTATGGGATATGGGTATTCGTTGCATTTTGCTTTTTATTAAATGTAAAGACGAACTCAAAGACAATACTGGCAAAGAAGCCTGGAACAAAAATGGATTAATGCAACGAAGCATCAAAGCCATCAAAGAGGCTGTTCCGGGCATTGTGGTAATGACTGATGTGGCATTGGATCCCTTCTCTTCGTATGGACATGATGGCATTGTAAAAGATGGTGAAATTGTGAATGATGAAACCGTTGAAGCTTTGGTGAAGATGAGCATCAGCCATGCAGAAGCCGGTTGCGATTTTGTAGCGCCCAGTGATATGATGGATGGACGTATAGGCGCCATCAGAACCGGGCTGGAAGAAACAGGTTTTACCAAAGTGGGGATTATGAGTTACAGTGCCAAATATGCATCCTGCTTTTATGGCCCGTTCAGAGATGCACTGGATAGTGCGCCAGGATTCGGTGATAAGAAAACATACCAGATGGATTTTGCGAACAGAACAGAAGCCATCAAAGAAACCATTATGGATGTAGAAGAAGGTGCTGATATTGTAATGGTAAAACCAGCCATGGCTTATCTCGATATAATTCGTGAAGTAAAAAACGCAGTGGAGGTACCGGTGAGTGCCTATCAGGTAAGTGGTGAATATGCCATGATAAAAGCAGCAGCAAAAATGGGCTGGCTGAATGAAGAAAAAGCAATTATTGAAAGCCTTACATCTATTAAAAGGGCTGGCGCAGATTTAATTGCAACCTATTTCGCGAAAGATGTTATTAAGTTGATTAATTCCTGATAGTAAATTTTTACCACTGAGTAACACGGAGTATGGCACAGAGTTGCACGGTTATCTCCCTCTGTGTAACTCCGTGGTAAACTCTGTGTAACTCTGTGGTAAAAAAATAGTATGTACGATAAAAGTATTTCCCTCTTCCAACGCGCACAACAATCTATTCCCGGTGGCGTAAATTCTCCTGTACGTGCCTTCAAAAGTGTAGGTGGCACACCGATATTCATTGAAAAAGCAAAAGGTGCTTATCTCTATGATGCTGATGGCAATCGTTTCATCGATTATATCGCTTCCTGGGGACCAATGATTCTCGGTCATGCTTATGAACCTGTTGTAAAAGCCATCCAGGAAAAAGCGGTTTTATCAACCTCTTATGGTGCACCTACTCAGTTAGAGATTGAAATGGCCGAGCTCATTAAAAGCATGGCGCCTAATGTCGATCTCATTCGCATGGTAAGTAGCGGAACTGAAGCCTGTATGAGTGCTTTGCGTTTGGCGAGAGGATATACCGGCAGAAATAAATTCATCAAATTTGAAGGCTGTTATCATGGCCATGCCGATGCTTTTCTGGTAAAAGCCGGAAGTGGCCTGGCTACATTTGATATTCAAACGGTGCCGGGTATTACTGGTGGTGTTTCTAATGATACACTCACCTGTGCCTATAACGACCTCGAAGCAGTTCGTTCATTGGTGTCTACACATAAAAATGAAATCGCTGCCATTATTATTGAACCCGTTGCGGGCAATATGGGCTGTATCCTCCCACAACCCGGTTTTCTGGAAGGACTAAGACAGATCTGTAATGAAGAAGGCATTGTTTTCATTTTTGATGAAGTGATGACCGGTTTTCGTTTAGCAGCAGGAGGTGCACAGGAAGTGTTGAAGATAGATGCCGACCTGATTACTTACGGAAAAGTGATTGGTGCCGGTATGCCCGTTGGTGCTTTTGGTGGCAAGCGCGCCATTATGGAAAAAATTGCACCGCTCGGTAATGTATACCAGGCCGGCACACTGAGTGGTAACCCCATTGCCATGATTGCCGGTTATACTTTGTTACATGAACTAAAAAACAATCCGTCTATCTACCAGGAATTAAACGACAAAACGGCCTACCTGCATGATGGATTGAATAAAGTACTGGCTGCATCAGGTACAGCTTTTGTTATTAACAGACAGGGATCCATGATCAGTATTCATTTCAGTGAACAACCTGTTACTGATTTTGCATCGGCCGCTGCTGCCAATAACAGCTTATTCAATAAATATTTCCATGCCATGCTGAAACGTGGTATCTACTTACCACCTTCTGCCTATGAAAGCTGGTTTTTGAATAATGCGTTAAGCTATGCCGATTTAGATGCAACCATTCAGGCAACGGCTGAAAGTCTTGCAGAGATTCTTTGATAGTGAGTAGTGAATAGTCAGTAGTGAGTATTTTTCTACCACACACTCACTACTCACTACTCACTATCTTTACCCCATGAAAATCACCTTCTTCTCCTCGCAACCATACGACCGTACTTTCTTTGAGCGGTTCAATGACTCACTGGGATTTGAGTTGAATCTTCTTGATATGGCATTAGATGAAAACACATCTTCTCTTGCTAAAGGATCAGATTCCGTTTGTGTGTTTGTGAATGATAAAGTAACAGCTCCTGTTATTGCTTTATTGAAAGATTATGGTATTAAAGTGATCGCGCTCCGTTGTGCAGGCTTCAATAATGTTGATATAGAAGCCTGCCGCAAACACGGAATCCGTGTTTGCAGGGTGCCTGCCTATTCACCCGAAGCTGTTGCTGAACACGCAGTAGCCATGATACTTACCCTCAATCGTAAAACACATAAAGCCTATAACCGTGTTCGTGAACAGAATTTCTCATTAAATGGATTATTGGGATTTAACCTACATGGCAAAACAGTGGGTGTTATCGGAACAGGAAATATTGGTCAGGCATTTTGCAGAATCATGCTAGGGTTTGGTTGCAGGGTGAAAGCTTTCGATTTGATTGCCAACAGGGAGATGGAATCCATCGGGGTAACTTATCATCCCCTGATAGAAGTATTACAATCCGATGTCATCTCACTTCATTGCCCATTAAATGAACAGACCCGACACCTAATTGGTCCGGAAACGATAGACTATATAAAAAAAGGAGCCATGCTCATCAACACAGGTCGGGGGGCACTGATCGATACCAAAATCATGATTCAGGCACTCAAAAAAGGGTATGTAGGCGCACTCGGACTGGATGTATATGAACAGGAAGAAAAGTTGTTTTTCAGGGACTTATCAACCAATATCATCCAGGATGATGATATCCAGCGCCTGATGAGCTTTCCCAATGTGCTGATCACCGCTCACCAGGCCTTTTTCACCGATGAAGCCCTGTCTCAAATTGCTATTACTACGTTAAATAATGTGTTGCAATTACTAAAAAATAGTAATTTGAAGGATCAGGCTGCGTTATTGGTTTAATTTTAGTCTATAAGAGTATACTAAAGAAAAGGCATTATGAATAAGTTCACTTCCAGATGGGTGCTGTTTTTATCCGTTGTTTTGTTCTTTTGGGCTTGCCAGAAAGAGGTGAGCAAGGAAGGAACAGGACTGGGCGGTACTGCTCAGGGTTCATTAACCGATAGTTCGGGTTCCTGTAAAGATGCAGATGTAAGGGGAGATTATGTGATCGATCAATCATTGACCGACAGTAACTATGTGATTATCAAAGTGAACTTTACACTCCAGGGTAAATACAAGATATATTCTGATACGGTTAATGGTATGTGGTTTATTGATTCCGGTTTTGCTTTAACAACCGGTCCGGCAACAGTAAAACTGAAAGGTTATGGTAAACCCATCCTGCCTAACCGTGCCGATTTTGTGCTCACTTTCAACGGAAGTTTTTGCGCTTTCTCTGTAGTATCGAGTACAACCGGCGGATCATCGGGCGGTGGAACAGGCACAGACTATTTCCCCAATACTTTAAACTCTAACTGGACCTACGAATACCTGCCTAAGCTGGGTACACTTGATACTTTCAGGGTAACAGTAACAAACCAGACTGTTTTGTTTGATAATAAAGTATTCAAGCAGTACGACACCAACCCGCTTGGCGAAGCATATTACTTTTCTAAAGACAATGCAGGAAATTACTATGCATTGAGTACCACAGATTTTGATTACCTGTTTATTTTCGATTCCATACCAGGTACATTTATTTCATACCCATTCCTCAAAGACAATGTAGCAGTGGGTGTAACCTGGGAAAGTGCAGAGTATGGAAAAGTGAAATTTGGTTCTGAAGTAGGTGTGAGTAAAGCTGTTTTTACCATCATGGGTAAGAGCATCAGCTATTCAGTTTTGGGCACCACTTATTCTGATGTAATCAGTGTAAAAAGAGATATTCAATTTAAACCCGATGGCGGTAGTTATCGTTCACTCATAGAAGGAACTACTTACTATGCAAAAGGAGTGGGTATGGTTGATCAGGTGATTCCTGCAGCTAACCAATCAGTTTCACTAAAAAGAAAGCAGGTGTTTTAAAAAATATAATCCTGTCAGCTAACAGATATTTTTAGCCACCTATTCGCAAATCAAAACTTATTTCTGCGAATAGGTGGCTACTATTTTTACAGTATGTTTTGTGATTAAAATATCTGAGTCTTATCATCTACTACAGACTTCGTCTCCACCGTTGAATGTTTTTCTTCTTTATGCTGTTTGAAAAATTTATTCTGGAAAAGCAGGATAGCAATTACACCGGTAGAGATGGCGGCATCGGCCAGATTGAATACCGGGCGAAAAAATTCAAAATCATCTCCACCAAAAAAAGGCACCCAGGCAGGGTATTTAGCATCGGTGATGATGGGGAAATAAAACATATCTACCACTTTACCATGTAACAAACCGGCATATCCTCCTCCGGATGGAAACAGTGTTGCTACATTCTGTGTAAAGGGATTACTCTGTTCAAAGAGGAGCCCATAAAATAAACTGTCGATCAGGTTACCCAGTGCACCTGCATAAATCAGACCTGCACAGATCATAAAACCTTTATGGTAATTTTTCTTCAGGAAATCACGCAGGAGAAAAGTTCCCCAGATAACGGCTACTAATCTGAACAAAGTGAGTGCAATTTTACCAAAGCCGCCCCCAAATTTCCAGCCCCAGGCCATCCCTTCATTCTCAACAAAATGCAGTCTGAACCAGTCACCCAATACCTTATGCTCTTCACCGGCATAATAATTCAGTTTGATATAGAATTTTAATGCCTGATCGGCAACAATGATGATGAGAATCAATAAAAACAACTGTTTTCCTTTCACTTCCTGATAAATTTATACTGGGCAAAGATAGGGGCTGAACAAACAACTATAATGATGCTCCCCGGAGAGCTATGTTAAAACAGGTTTACTCCTCTACATATATCCGCTTCACCCGCTGGCTGATGCCGGTCATGATTTCATAAGCAATGGTACCCGTAACAGCCGCCAACTCCTGCACGGGAACCTGTTTGCCAAATACTTCCACTTCATCACCTTCCATGGCTTCGGGTATATCAGTTACGTCGATCATTGTCATATCCATACACACATTGCCTATTACAGGCGCTTTTTCACCTTTCAGCCACATGTAACCATTGCCATTGCCAAGGGCCCGGCTATAACCATCGGCATACCCAATCCTTACCGTGGCAATACGGCTGTTTCTGCCGACAATGCCTTTACGGTTATACCCTACTGTTTCGCCTTTCTGCACGCTGCGTATCTGAGCAATGGTTGATTTAAGAGTGATCACTGTTTGTAACGACAGCTGCTGCTCATTAGCGCTATCAACACCATATAAACCTATACCCAATCTCACCATATCAAACTGGTATTCAGGGTGACGAAATATTCCGGCAGAATTTGCAATATGTTTAATAAATGAGTAGCCCAATACCTGTTGCAAAGTGCTGGCTGCTTCTTCAAACCTGCTCACCTGATGATGTGTAAAATCATCGAGCATAGGATTTTCACTGGCTGCCAGGTGACTTAATAATGATTTTACCACCATACTGCCGTGTTGATGAATCAGGCTGGCCAATTCACCGGCTTCATTGATTTCAAAACCCAGTCTGTTCATACCCGTATTGAATTTAATATGCACCGGGTATTGCCGGATGGCCTGTTTGTCGAGGAACTGGTGAAACAAGGAGTAAATACCAAAGGAATAAATCTCCGGTTCCAGGTTATATTGAATCATGGCATCAAAACCGGCTTCGTCTACATTCATGACCATGATAGGTAAACTTATACCTGCTTTGCGTAATTCAACACCTTCATCGGCATAAGCCACGGCCAGGTAATCTATTTTATGAAACTGTAATATTCTTGCCACTTCTGCTGTACCACTTCCATAACTAAAAGCTTTTACCATCGCCATTACCCTCGTACTGGGTTGTAAAAGCTGCTGATACGCTTTCAGGTTCTGAGCCATCGCCGTAAGGTTTACTTCCATTACGGTTTGATGTACTTTCTGTTCCAGCCACTGGCTTATTCTTTCAAAAGAAAAAATACGTGCCCCCTTCAATAAAACATATTCATCCCTGAACTGGTTTAAAGAAGCAGTTTGAAGAAATATTTGTGTTGATTCGCAGCAATCAATCTGCAATCCGTAAGCCATTTTTTCCAGTTCCGGTTGCAGGGCCTTTATAGCAGGTCCAATACCAATCAGTCTGCTTATGCCTCTTTTACTTAACTGCTGCAAAATACCTTTGTACAATACTTCAGCACTTTGTCCACTCTGCAGAATATCGGAAAGTATTAGTGTTGTTTTGTTTTTTCCTGCCTGTTGTACCAAAAAATCCAGGGCCAGTTCAAGTGAAGCTGTATCGTTGCTGTAACTGTCGTTCAGCAGGTAGCAGTTATTTACGGCTTTTTTCAACTGCATACGCATATCTACTGCTTCAAGCAATAACATACGTTGTTGAATCCATTCATTCTTATAGCCATTCAGCAGCAGCACACACCAACAGGTAATGGCATTATCAACAGATATCCTGTCTGCAAAAGGAATCGTAATCTGTATGTTTTGCGATTGCCATACAGCATTGATTAATGTTTGCTGTTGTGTATGTTCTTCTGAATGAATAACCAGATCGGCATCACCCATCCGGCTCCATGCAAACAGGCGAATATCTTTCCTGAACGAATCCCTGTTTTTACCCGCAGGATCGAAAGAAGCTTCAATGGCATCTTTACAGTATACCAAACTCTCCGAATCTGCAAAGAGTCTGGCCTTTTCTGCTGCTTTCTCTGCTTCATTACTAAACCCTTCAGTATGGGCGGCGCCAATATTCGTCCATACACCAATCGTTGGCTGTATAATTTTTTGCAACGCACCCATCTCACCTTGCTGTGAAATACCCGCTTCAAATAGGCCTATACTGTGGGTGTTATTTAATTGCCAAACACTTAAGGGTACTCCTATTTGCGAGTTATAGCTCCGGGGACTACGAACAATTTGTTCTTCAGTATGCAATAATTGATACAGCCACTCTTTTACAATAGTCTTACCGTTACTGCCAGTGATACCAATTACCGGAATATGAAAACGGCTGCGATGATATGCAGTTAATACTTGCAAAGAGGCTAATACATGGGGCACTTCCAGAAAAACAGCCTGTGGAAATTTTTCTTTTTCCACCATTCCCTTTTCTACAACAAAAGCGCGTAAGCCTCTTTCATATAATTCAGGAATAAAATCATGCCCGTTTCTGCGGGGACCAGCTATGGCAAAAAATAAAGTAACATCTGCAAAAATCAGTTTACGGCTGTCTATGAGCAAATGTGAAATAGTTGTTTCGACTGACGGAATTTGGTCAGCATGAATAATGCGGGCTATATGTTGAAGTGAATACGACAATACAACAAAATATCATTTTACAGATCAGATAGAGCCGTCGTGTACATCTTGTGGTGCTCCTTTCTTACTCGCAAACATGGAATAAAAAATAGACCCCGCGATACAAAGTACAATCAGTCCTAATGAAATAAATACCTGCGTGCTTTTATCAATCCACATATTGATATAGTGTTCTCCGAGCATTTTTATACCAATAATCACCAACACGATAGCAATACCCTGTTGGAGATAGTCGAATTTTGAAACTGCACCTCTTAATAAAAAGAAAAGGGAACGAAGTCCTAAAACAGCGAAAATATTAGAAGTATAGATCACCAGTTTATCTCTTGAAATACCCATAACAGCGGGTATAGAATCCAGTGCAAATACCAGGTCAATAGAAGCCAACAATACCACTACCACAAATAAAGTGGTATATAATGGTTTGCCATTTTCTCTTACTACGTATTTGCCATCGCCGTCATGTGGCGCCAGTGGTAGATAGGTTTTGAGGAAGCGGTATATTTTTGTATCGTGTGGTTCAAACTCTTTATCCTCGTTGGCGGTGAACATTTTATAGCCGGTATACACCAGGAAAACACCAAAAATATACAGTACCCAGTGAAATTGTTCAACCAGTGCCACACCAATTGTAATAAAGATGATCCTGAATACGATTGCCATCAGGATGCCGATCAGTAATACCCTTGAATAAAATTTTTCTTTTACTTTGAAAGAATTAAAAATAAGTATGAATACAAAAATATTATCGATACTCAGGCTCCATTCCATAAGGTAGGCGCTGAGGTATTCCAGTGCCAGTTTCTGGCCTTCTTCTACCCACATAAATACAAAAAAGCCAAGCGCCAGTGTTACCCAAAAGAAAGTTTGTTTGAGGGCCTGTTTAATGGTGATTTGTGCGTTCTTTTTACTTAATAAGCCAAGATCAAATACCAATGCCAGTACCAATACAATTCCAAAAACCAGGTAAACGAGCTGATGAGTTGTCATGTAACAGAATTATGGCGTAAAGATAGCGTTCCGCACAATGGCAGACACTCAAAGACCATATTTCTTTTTTCTTCGCCACTGAAGTATGGCACCGGCTATGGCCAGTAACAAAAGAGGGGCAACAATATTAATAAACTGCCAGGTGTTTTTCTGCAAAGAAATTTTTTCTTTATCAAGCAACCTGAGAACAATTGTTTTATTCCTGCTTTCAAATAAGCCGTTATTACTTACCAGATAATCTACACAGTTCAGGAAAAATTCACGGTTGGCAAATCGGTATCCCTCAAAAGGCAGCTCACCCATTGGTAAAGGACCTGTTGTATTACTTACCGAATTGGTAACAATATCTGCATCTGATACTACTATCTGTTTTCCCGGTTTTACAGCCTGTCTTAAAAAAGGGCGGTTGGTGGTTTTCTGAACAGCATCCATCAAAGCGGCACTGGCTCTGTTGGCAAACAGAGATTGAAAAGCACCTTCCAGCAAAACAGCTACCGGTACAAAACTATTATTGAAACTAAGCAGGTCCTCTTCATTTTTAACACTGTTAATCGATACCATTGCCGGAGAAGAAATGCGACGGCTGTTTGTATCAGATGCCAGTAAAATTGTTTTCTGTATACCCGGTGCTTTCACCGTATCAATACTCGACGGGAAAATGGGTAATACCCTGTCTATATTTTTTGAAATAGGGTTATCAGTCTGCGACGAAAGGAATGGATAATAAGGCCATGGTACCCTCTGCATATTCGGAGACCCGTCTGGATTACGTCCAACCACAATGGGTATTTTAGAGCAGTTCAGGTCTTGCAGCAGGTCGCCGTTAATTCGTACCCCATATTTAAATAACAGGTCATCGATATCAAGTCCACGGTCGAAAGCAGTGTATTCGGCCTGACTTCTCATCAGGCTGTCGAGTTCTGCATGCAGTTTATCAACAAACCAGAGCAGTTTACCGCCATTCATGACGTATTGATCGAGTTTCAGTTTATCTTCTTCTGTAAATGTTTCTGTAGGTTTTACAATAATCATTGCATCTATTAATGCAGGATCGGGATAAGCCTGTTTCAGGTCAAACACGGCAAGTCTGTATTCATTACGAAGGCTTTCGCCCAAATCGTTTACTTTCAGATCAACCGGTTCGCCGTTTCCCACGAGGTAGGCAATGGTGGGTATGGTTTTTCTTGTGAGTTTATCAATGGCATTGGCAAATTTGTATTCCAGCAAAGCTTCTGCAGCATTTCTTGTTGCTTCTTTATCCTCCAATGGCTCTACATCATTCATAATATTGTATTGCCTGAATACTTTTCGGCTGCTGCGGAGATCTACAGCAACGGGCTTTCTGTTGCCATATACCACCAGTGCAGATGGCATTATTAGCTGCGCGGTAGATTTATCGGTACTTGTTATTTCATTCCGTTCAAAAACCACACCGAGCCGTGCAAGACTATCGTATAATATGGCCCGGGCCGTATCGTTGGGAAAATCTTCGCCGGGTTTTTCAAATTTTACCCGAACCAGGTTACCTGAGAGCGATTTAAAATCGTCGAGCAGTTCCTCCGTAGCAACAGATAATTTTTTGTAATCCGCTGGTAGCTCACCGGTAAGAAATACGTGTATTTCAATTGCTGAGTCTATATTCGTCAGCAGTTGTTTTGTGGCATTTGTAAGGCTGTATCTTTTATCAGCAGTAAGATCGGTTCTGAAACCTATACCTGCAGAAAGATAAATGAGTACCAGCAATACAGTAAGTATACCCAGCCAGCCATATTTATGTTGTAATAATTTCTGCATCATTATCTGTTCAACAGGTTTCTTTGGGTGAGGAATAAAAAGAAGCCAATAAGACCTGCGAAATAAATCAGGTCATTGATCCGGATCACTCCCCTGCTGATGCTGCGGTAATGAAAATTGATTCCCAGCATTTCGAGGTAATAGTCTGAGCCGCCACTAAATACAGAAAGTTTGCTTATCGCATCAAACCCGTTATACAGAAGGAAACAAATAAACGCTCCTGCAATAAATGCTACTACTGTATTATTGGTATAACTGCTCGTGCAAATACCAATAGCAGTAAATACAGCTCCTAAAAGTAAAAGTCCGATATAACTACCTACGGTTGCACCTATATCAATTCCACCGGTTACACTCAATGCATGGATGGAGAAAGCATATATAACTGTTGGTAATATGGCGCAGCAAACAATCAGCATGGCGCCAAAAAATTTACCCCAAACCAGTTGACCCGATGTAAGCGGAAGTGTTCTCAATATTTCAAAATTACCCTGACGGTATTCATCCGAAAAACTACGCATGGTAACGGTGGGTACCATGAATAAAAGTATCCACGGTGCAAGGCTGAAAAAGCCGGCCAGACTTGCATATCCGAATTCGAGTATACTGGTGTCGGGAAACACAAATAACACGAGCCCGGTAATAAGCAGAAATACAGCAATGGCAATATAGCCAGTCAGGCTACTGAAAAACTGGTTCCATTCTTTCTTGCAAATGATCCACATAGGGTCAAAACTAAATGTTCTATCGCATACGAATACCGTTCCTGTATATTTTATGTGTTCTTTATGGAATCATCCACAAAACGCATCCCATTTAAAAATACCCGTATGAAATTAAAATTGACACTCCTGTTGATATGCTTATTGGGTGTAGGTTTATTTACCCAGGCACAGCATAAGCCGTCGAAACCCGCTAAAGCTGAAAAAATTGAGGTAGTAGATGGTAGAGATGCTTTACCTGTTACCGTAAAAAGTAACAAAAAATCAAAAGTACCCAAACCACCGCCACCACCCCTGGTTGAGCCGCCCACAGTAATTCGCAAGCCAGAGCAGCCAGCTCCGCCGCCACCTCCTGAAAAAATAAAGATCAAGATGAATAAAAATATTCCACCTCCTCCACCGCCGGCGAAACCAAAAACTCCGGCAAAATCAACTCCACCGGATGCTCCAACAGCACCCGATAGAGTTTAAGCATCTGTTTCTACAAATGCTGGTTTTTGGAAAAGAGGCCCGGTTATGCCGGGTCTCTTAATCTTCCACTCGTTCCTCAAAATCTTTATGATGTTTGATAATTGCCTGGTATTCCTCCTCAAAAGATACCCTTGCATGATGTTTTTCCTGTTGCTCAATATATCGGGTCACCCGCTCAAGTCCTGATCTGTTGACTGATGCCACAAAATAATCTGCCTGCCATACCAGTTGTAAATTTTTGTAATATTCATTGAACCATCTGGCAGATTCTCCCTTTATCAACTTAATTACGCCATCTATCGTTTGTCCCGCTTTTAAACGTACTAGACAATGTAAATGATCCAAATGCCCATTAATCGATACAATATGTATCTTATGTTTGAATGCGTTGCTTTTAATATGCTTTACCAAAACTTCTTTTACAGATGGCAGTAAAATAGGATTTCGATACTTTGTACTCCAGACATAATGCAGATAAACAGTTGAATGTGGCATAAAGAAAAAAATTGCATACAATTTCAAACTTTTTCACTGCGTATTTCTACGGAATCTTGTTGCGGAGCATCTCCTGCGCTTTATTTCTCCCGGACTAAAGTCCGGGGCAGGGTTATTTTGAATTGATTCATTAGGAGGGTTCTTCGTAAACATAGCCCGCTTATCTATCTCTGCCTCGGATTTCAATCCGGGGTAAAATGGATTATTTGAACCCATCTAATTGCAAGGATGCTCGACAAACACAAACCGCTCACCATCATCCCTGCCCCGGATTTCAATCCCGGATAAAAAGAAAGATTGAAATCCAAGGGTAATTGAATTGATTCGTTATTAGGACTCCTCCTAAACACAAGCAACCTTTCCATCCCTGCCCCGGATTTCAATCCGGGATAAAAAATGGGTTATTGGAACCCATAAATTGAAAGGGTGCTCCACAAACACAAACCACTCACCATCCCTGCCCCGGATTTCAATCCGGGATAAAAAAAGACCCGGACTTTCGTCCAGGTCTAAAAAATTTCATTTTTAATTTCATTTACACCGCAAAACTCTCCCCGCATCCACAACTTCTGCTGGCATTGGGATTATTAAAATAAAACCCTTTGCCATTCAATCCGTCAGAGAAATCAAGTTCAGTATTCACGAGGTATAAAAAGCTTTTCAGATCGGTTACCACTTTAACGCCATTATCCTCAAATACCTGATCCATTGGTTTGATCTCGTTATCAAAATCGAGTTTATAACTCAATCCGGAACAGCCACCACCTACAACACCCACTCTCAGAAAATATGAAGCATCTCCTGTTACACCTGCATCTTCCATCAATTGCTGCACTTTCTTTTTTGCCTTATCGCTTACGTATATGCTGTTTTCTGTTGCTACCATTTGGCTAATAGTTAAAATGGTTCATGACATAAGATAACCTTATGCTGATTAGTGTACGCCTTTCTCTTCAAATACCAACTCTTCCAGGCCGTTCTTTTTACGGTAGTCGTTGATAGCGGCTTTAATGGCATCTTCGGCCAGTACAGAACAGTGAATTTTCACCGGAGGAAGATTCAGTTCTTCCACCAGATCCATATTATCAATTTCTACTGCCTGGTCAACCGTTTTACCTTTCAGCCATTCTGTAGCCAGTGATGAAGATGCAATAGCTGATCCGCAACCAAAGGTTTTGAATTTAGCATCGGTAATAACACCTGTTGCATCGTCTACTTCAATCTGAAGACGCATTACATCTCCACATTCTGGTGCACCCACCAGACCGGTTCCTACATTTGTTTTCGCTTTGTCTAGCGTACCCACATTCTTGGGGTTATTGTAATGATCGATTACTTTTTCTGAATATGCCATGGTTGAATCAATTTAAAAATTTGAAAATCTTATCAATTTGGAAATTTGGAAATTTGGAAATTTGAAAATGAAAAGCATATAACCTGCTTCTCATTTCCAAATTTCCAAATCACCTCATTTTCAAATTATCAGTGGTGTGCCCACTCAATGCTGTTGAGGTCAATACCTTCTTTGAACATTTCCCAGAGCGGACTCATTTCTCTCAGTTTTAAAACAGTTTCACTTACCGCTTTAATGGTATAGTCAATCTGTTCTTCTGTGGTAAACCTGCCCAATCCGAAACGCAGCGAACTGTGTGCCAGATCATCTCCCAATCCCAATGCTTTTAATACATAACTTGGCTCGAGTGAAGCAGAGGTACAGGCTGAACCAGATGAAAGGGCAATGTTTTTGTTAAAGCCCATCATCAAACCTTCACCTTCCACATATTTGAATGAAATATTACTTACATGTGGTAAACGATGTTCACGGCTTCCATTTACATATGCTTCTTCAAGTTGTAATAAAGCTGTTTCCAGTTTATCACGCAGTTTACTCAGTCTGGCAGCATCATCGGCCATTTCTAAACGGGCCAGTTCACAGGCTTTACCAAAACCTACAATACCGGGAACATTCAATGTACCACTACGCATACCTCTTTCATGTCCACCACCGTCCATCTGTGCCGTTACTTTTACACGTGGATTTTTTCTGCGTACATACAAGGCACCTACCCCTTTAGGGCCATACATTTTATGACCTGTGAAGGCCATGATATCAATTCCATCTTTGTTCACATCCACGGGTATCTTACCTACTGCCTGTGTGCCATCGGTAAAAAACAGTACGCCATGTTTACGGGCAATAGCGCTGATTTCTTTTACAGGCTGAATTACCCCAATTTCATTATTGGCATACATGAGCGCAATAAGTATGGTAGTGGGTTTGATGGCTGCTTCCAGTTCTTTCAGGTCAACCAATCCTTCAGGATTTACTTCCAGGTAAGTTACTTCACCACCTGAACGCTCAATATGTTTACAGGTATCGAGTACTGCTTTATGTTCTGTGGTACAGGTAATGATATGATTACCCTTACTGGCATACATTTCATATACCCCCTTAATACCCAGGTTATCGCCTTCTGTGGCGCCAGAGGTGAAAATAATTTCTTTCGGATCGGCACCAATCAGTTTGGCCACCTGTTCACGGGCATAATCAACTGCTTCTTCTGCCTGCCATCCGAATGGGTGGTTACGACTTGCTGCATTACCAAAATGCTCGGTAAAATAGGGTATCATCGCTTCCAGCACACGCGGATCCATCGGTGTGGTGGCATTGTTATCAAGGTAAATCGGTAATTTCAACATAGTACACAGAAATTTGCTTGCTTATAAGTACAAAAATACGTCAATCGGTTTATACTTGCGGAACTGAAAACCGCTTCCCACGGCTTTTTTTCACAAATCGAAAGCCTTATTTAAAACAAAGAATTATGTTAAAAGTTGAGCATATTGGCCTTGCCGTCAAAAATTTTGCAGAAGCCATCCCATTATTTGAGCAGTTATTGTCTACACCCTGCTATAAAACCGAGACCGTTGCGTCTGAAAAGGTGAATACCGCTTTTTTTCAGGTGGGCGACACTAAAATAGAGTTGCTGGAAAGTACCGATCCCGAGGGCGTAATTGCCAGGTTCATCGAGAAAAAAGGGGAAGGTATGCACCATATTGCCTTCGAAGTAGCTGATATTGAGGCAGAAATGACACGTTTACAAGCACTTGGCTTCCAATTGCTGAATGAAACACCCAAAAAAGGCGCCGATAATAAACTGGTATGCTTTCTTCACCCAAAAGGAACGAATGGGGTGTTGGTGGAGCTGTGTCAGGAAAGGCGGGAATAAACAGAGAAACAGAGGAATATCCAATTTTCAAACAGGGGAGATTTTCTCCCTTAACATTGAAAATTGGATATTTCTCTGTTCTTCTGTTCTCTATTGCAACCCCAGTTTCTCAACTGCTACCTGAGCAGCAACCTGAGAAGCATCTTTTTTATTGTATCCTTTCCCTATTGATAATAATTCGCCGTCGAGCATAATGTGGATGGTAAAAAGCCGGCGGGAGCCTTCCATTTTTTCATCGGCGAGGTCAAATGAAAGGGTTTTGCCATGTTTACTGGCCCAGCCAATCAGTTTGTTCTTGAGGTTAATATCTACCGATTCCAGATCGTCTACAAACATATGGGGTATCACGATCTGCTTGAGTACCCAATGCTGGGTTTTTTCGTATCCTTTATCGAGATACACGGCACCTACTACAGCTTCGAGTGTATTACCAAAAATCTGGCTTCCTTTCAGCGAACTGTCGAATTTGTTGTAGAAAGTAAGTTTGCGCAATCCCATTTTCAGGGCAATATCATTGAGTTGCTGGCGGTTCACCATTTTGCTGCGCATTTCGGTAAGAAAACCCTCGCCTTTGTATGGATAACGTTTGAAAAGATAATCGGCCACAACAGCACTTAAAACTGCATCGCCGAGGTATTCGAGGCGTTCATTATTTTCTTCTGGAGTGTCTTTTACGGAACGGTGGCTAAGTGCAGTCCGGTAGATAAGCAGGTTACCCGGCTTCAGGCCCAGCACATTTTTCAGTTGGGCTTCAAAAGAGGCGTCGGGTGAGCTGGATGAAAAAAGTCGTTTGAAAAACTGCACAGATTAGGCTGAATATTTTTTTACAATCACACAGGCGTTATGCCCTCCAAAACCAAAGGTATTGCTCAATGCAGCACGTACCGTTCTTTTTTGTGCCTGATTGAAAGTGAAATTCAATTTCGGATCCAGTTCAGGATCATCGGTAAAATGGTTGATGGTAGGCGGAATAATATCGTGAATAACACTCTGGATACAGGCAATGGCTTCAATAACACCCGCAGCTCCCAGGCAATGACCTGTCATTGATTTAGTGGCACTGATATTGAGGTTATAAGCATGGTCGCCAAACACTTCTGTAATGGCTTTTGCCTCGGCGCCATCGCCCAAAGGTGTTGAAGTACCATGTGTATTGATGTAATCAATTTCGTCGGCACGCATGCCTGCATCTTTCAATGCAGCCAGCATTACATTACGTGCACCCAATCCTTCAGGATGTGGTGCTGTAAGGTGATAAGCATCGGCAGTAGCGCCACCGCCTGCTATTTCGCAATAAATTTTCGCGCCACGCCTGATGGCATGTTCATAATCTTCCAGTATTAAAGCTCCTGCTGCTTCCCCCATTACAAAACCATCGCGGTCCTTATCGTAAGGGCGACTGGCCGTTTTGGGATCATCGTTACGTTCGCTCATGGCTTTCATGGCATTAAAACCACCCAAACCAGCTTCACTGATTACCGCTTCGGCACCGCCGGAAACAATGACATCGGCTTTTCCCAAACGGATGGTATCCACAGCACTGATGATAGCATTGGTACTCGATGCACAGGCACTAACCACTGCGTAGTTCGGGCCACGAAAACCGTGGCGCATGGAGATAAGACCAGCAGCAATATCCAGGATCATTTTGGGAATAAAGAATGGATTGAAACGCGGCGTTCCATCCCCTTTGGCAAAGTTGATCACTTCTTCCTGGAAAGTAGTGAGTCCACCAATACCACTGGCGAAGATTACACCTACACGGTCAATATCAACATTGTCTTTGGAGATACCGGCATCGGCTACTGCCATTTCACTGGCAGCAATGGCCAGTTGCGCAAAGCGATCGGTTTTACGGGCTTCTTTACGATCCATGAATTGGGTAGGATCGAAGCCTTTGATCTCACATGCAAAACGGGTTTTGAATTTAGAAGCATCAAATAAAGTAATGTTATCTGCCCCGGGTACACCATTGATCAACGCCGTCCAATAATCTGAGAGGTTATTTCCTAACGGTGTGAGGGTGCCAATTCCGGTTACAACAACGCGCTTTAATTCCATGATCAAAACCTGTTTAAGTGAGCATCCGCCTTTTGTGGCCGAGGCCGCAGAAAGGCGGATGCATAAATTATTCCTTAAATAAAATTAGTTCTTACTTGGCATGTTCTTCCAGGTAAGCAACAGCCTGACCAACAGTGGTGATGGTTTCTGCCTGCTCATCAGGAATAGAGATATTGAATTCTTTTTCGAATTCCATAATCAACTCCACGGTATCCAGTGAATCGGCACCGAGATCGTTGGTAAATGAAGCCTCATTGGTAACCTCGGCCTCGTCAACCCCTAACTTGTCAACTATGATTTTCTTTACTCTTGTTGCGATGTCTGACATTGTAAAAAGTTTTTGTTACAGCCGCAAAAATATACTTTTTGTTAAATAAGCAATCTTTTCGGGCATATTTGTTTCCACAGGCGAAATTGAGCTATTGATGCCCAAACGGGATATGACTGATATGTCCGAAAGACGGAAAGACCGAAAGTCCGAAAGATGGTTGTTTATGGCTTGGTTTTTCATCTTTTTGGGTAATAACAGCCCATTTCCTGCTTTCCGACTTCCGGTCTTTCCGACTTTCGGTCTTATACCAAATATTAAAAATCATTCCTATCTTGTACATCCTTCCCCTCAATTATGGCACTAAAACTCATCGATCACGGCTCCAAAGAGTACCAGCAGATGGTAGAATTACGCTATCAGATACTCCGTAAACCTCTCGGACTCAGTTTTACCATGGAAGAACTGGAGAAAGAGAAAAACGATATCCTTATCGGGTGTTTTGATGAAGAAAAGCTCGAAGGTTGCTGTATGCTGATGGAAGAAGGGGTGAAAACCGTCAGACTAAGACAAATGGCTGTATTATCGGGTCTGCAGGGCAAGGGGATTGGCCGGGTACTGATGATTTTTGCCGAAAACATAGCCCGCGACCGTGGCTACAAACGACTCACCATGCATGCCCGTGGCTCAGCAGTGGGTTTCTACGAAAAGCTGGGATATAATATCTGTAGTGATGAATTCTTTGAAGTAACGATTCCGCATTATGTGATGGAAAAAACGCTTTGAACAGAAGAACAGAGAAACAGAGAAATATCCAATTTCCAAATACCTACTTCGAAGTTGGACATTCGATATTTCTCTGTTCCTCTGTTTACTACCCTCCTATCTTCTTTCTCAACAACCCTCTCAAATCGTGACGGAATTCGTCTCCCATATTTTCTTTGGGAACAAGGAAGAATGATTTGCTGTCGAAATAGAGGTGAAAAAAATGAGGGCTCTCAAAATAACGTGAGAATTTATTCCAGTTCCAGTCTACATAACCACGCTCATTTTCCAGGCGAATGGCCGATTCTGTAAAATCCATGATAAAACTGTCTTTAAAAGTAGCCGCCTTTTTATAAATACTATTGGGAAGAAAATACCAGAAAGAGGCCATGAGCATAATCCAGATAAATGAGCCTAACAGAAATGGTTCAGGTCTTATTTTCTTCATATAAAAAAGAACTGCCGCCGCAATGGCAAATACATTCACCAGTACCATCAATACCCTGATTTCCGGTTTCTGTACAAAGTGATAGCGGAGTGCCTGTATTACTTTCTTTTTTTCGTAGGAGAAGCTGACTTGCATGGAGCAAAGATAGGAGGCAATGTCGGATGTCGGATTGCTGATGTCGGATTTAGTTGGGCGGGATTTTTATTTTCGACCTCGCTTAACAAAATCTTTAATTCCATTACCAGGCTTAGGCATTTTGTTTATTGTAAGCATAATACGTATCTTTGATATAAACACACGTATTATGACAACAAAACTCACCCTTACGGTTGAAAAAGAGGTTATAGAAAGGGCCAAGTCATATGCTAAACTTTCGGGGCGTAGCCTCTCAGAACTTATTGAACAATATCTGGATACCATAACGCAGGAAAAAACCAGTGAGAAAGTTTCTCCAAAACTGAAGAAGCTGATTGGTGCAGTTAAGCTGCCCAAGGATTTTGATGAGAAAAAGGAACTACAGTCCTACCTGTCTAAAAAACACTTATGAGGAAAATTTTTGTAGATACTAATATACTGGTAGACCTTATAGCAGATCGGAAACCATTCAGTAAATATGCCATCGAAATTTTCAACACAGCAGAAACAAAGAAAATCAGATTGTTTACCTCATCTCATTCCCTGGCAACAACTTATTATCTGCTAAAAAAATATGTTGATGATAAAACACTGCGAGAAGTGCTTTTAGGGTTGATTGAGTACATAACAATCATTCCTGTTGATTCAGCCATATTAACAAAGGGTCTTCGTTCGAAACATAAAGACTTTGAAGACTCAATTCAAATTTTTTGTGCAACGACTGTCGAAAAGATAGATTGTATCGTTACGCGAAACGTGAAAGATTTTAAAGGCAGTGAGCTACCGGTTCTTGCACCGGAAGAACTTTGTGCCAAAATTTAAATAGCTTCTATAAAAGACAATCTCTTCCTTTTCTACAGGAGCCTTCTGCGTTACCTGTTACAAAATTACAGATCATTCTACTTTTGTGTTAGCACTTCACATGTCGCGGATCGAATGGCCTAACATTTCCAAAAATCAGGTATAAATACGGTAAAAAAAGTCGATTTGAATGTGAATCTTGCCTGCCTGATTTTTAAATGCGTTTATGGTTTTATACCGAGCTGTTTCCACTGCTGAAAAAGATGATATACAAACCCATAACCATTTCCGCACCCAAATCAATACGCTTGAGGCGAAGCAATTCTTTAGCAGCGAAATAGCTGTAGTAGAATACGTTATAGCTTCTATTAAACGTTGTTTTATACCGCCATACACTCATATATTATCTGTATCAATTGATGATCAGTGCTTTCTGCATGTAACACATCACCAACAAGAATTAGATGGCCATGACGCTATCAGTATTGACCAGCAACATTTACCACATTTCAATAAATTTGTTACCTTCATGGAAGTAAATGTTATCGAGAATTACATATAATATCAAAGCAAAAATTTCTCTTTTACCAACAGATTTGGGTGGAAGACAAAACCCTGTTGCTACAGGTTACAGACCTGCTTTGGCATTTAATACCGCTCAACATTTTTCCGGCGAGATTGAATTGCTCGATCAAAAACAATTAAACCCCGGAGATTCCGGCACAGTATTCATCCGTTTGATTCCTGCCAAACATATCCGTAAAAATCTCAAGTCTAACGATGCTTTTACATTGAATGAAGGAAGCAAGGCTATTGGGTCTGGCATTATTGTAAGTGCAGAGATAGTGAGTAGTGAATAGTCAGTAGTGAGTCAATGATTTTGATTTCAGATATATTTAGTCGTAAGTCAGCATCCCCAATGACTAGACTACATCATGTAAACCATTTCCATGACATCTGAAGAAAGAAAAGCAGCCCTTGAGAAGGAATATAGCATCGTACAGGCTACCCTTGATTACCTGATTAGTCTGCATGGCCGTACCATTGTTTATGATGGCGATGATATGATCGGTTACTATTACAGACAGGAGAAGCTGAAGGCTGAAAAATATTACGAGGAACGAAGACGCAGCAGATTGCAACAACAGCTGAAAAAACTCACCAGATCACTGGAGTTATGCATGGATTTTAACTATGCTGTTTTTATAAAAGAGCAAACTGGACATATCATTGACTTATTCGAGCAACTCGAAAAAAATATTCCTCTGCTTATCCATCAGGATGAAATACTTACCAGAGAAGAATGGGAGCACGCTATCAGAATGAAGGATTTCTGTGAAAAGACCCATGCAGATAAAGCCATTACCCAAAAACTCAATCAGCACATTCAAAGTTATATTGAGAACCACCTTAACGAACTTACCCGCAATAAAAGAAATGAGCGAACAGAAGTGATCAGCAGGACGGCACTTTCGGAAGACATAGAAGTAGTGAACATGAGGATATCAACGGGTCCTAAACCTAAGCATGAGAAAGAATGGGAGATTGTATCACCAGATAAAAAACTAAAACTGCGCATTATCCAATTAGCTTTCAGCAAGCATGCATCTACCTCAGTGAATATTGATTTTCCGAAGACAGAGGGAACTGCTTACTGCGTTAAAGGCATCTATGATATACAGGCTTACTGGAAAGACAATTCAACCATTGTTATTTACATTAACCCTGATCACCAGCCAGTGGTTGCTTACAAAAAGGTTGAAAGTTTTTCAGATTGTATCCATATTGAATATTTAAACGCTGAAGCTCCTCCATCGTTAACTAATTCAGCATAAAATACTACTACGCCCTCTCTGCTGCACAAAGAGGCGACACCTCCTTTCACTTTTCACCTTTCACTTTTCACGTCTCACCTCTCACGTCCTCCCTACACTTTCACCATCTCTCTTCTCTTCCCAATCAGAAAATGCATCACTAACCAACCGGCCAGATAGGCAAATCCGCAGATGAAAAACATGATGTAATAGGCTATTTCAATTTTATCAATACTGCGGTAATAGACAAACATATTTTTCTGTACAAACAGCGATAAGAGAATACCGCCAAGCGATCCAAACATACCACCAATACCGGTAATGGATGCAATGGCTTTTTTAGGAAACACATCACTTACTGTGGTAAAAATATTGGCGCTCCAGGCCTGGTGTGCAGCAGCAGCTAACCCAATAATCATTACTGCCAGCCACATATTTATGCTGCCCAGCAATTGTGCAAATACGATTGGCAATACACAGAAGGCAAAAATGAGCATGGATGTTTTTCTGGCCTTGTGAACGGTCCATCCGTTTTTGATGAATTTAAGGGGTATCCAGCCTCCCAGTATACTTCCCACTGTAGAAATGGTATATACCAATGCTACGGGTATGGCTATTGCTGTTTTGGTTAAACCATACTCTCCTTCCAGAAAATCGGGTAACCAGAATAAATAAAACCACCAGATAGGATCAGTTAAGAGTTTACCAATGGCAAAAGCCCAGGTTTGTCTGAAGCCAAGGAGTTTAAACCAGGATATTTTTTCAGCAGGCGTATCATCTGTTTCCTGTACTTCATCTTTATCGCTATGAATATAATCGAACTCTGCTTTTGACAATTTCTTATGCCTGCGTGGCACTTCATACAGGAGGAACCAGAAAATAAGCCAGATGAATCCGATCATACCGGTTAAAATAAATGCCCATTTCCAACCCCATTCTGCCGCAATAAAGGGAACAGTCAATGGTGCAATAATGGCACCAAAATTGGCGCCTGAATTAAATATTCCGGTTGCCAGGGCTCTTTCTTTTTTAGGAAACCATTCTGCCACACTTTTAATGGCTGCAGGAAAATTACCCGCTTCCGTAACTCCCAGAAATGAACGCACTACTGCAAAACTGAATACGCTTGATGCAAAAGCATGACATACCGCAGCGAGGCTCCACAAACCAGTCGCCAACGCATAACCAATTTTAGTGCCCAGTTTATCAATCAATCTTCCCGCACCCAGCATACCAAAAGCATAAAACAGCTTAAAAGCTATTTCAATATTGGCGTAGTCGGCATCATCCCATTTTAATTCTGCTGACAGGGTCGATTTTAACAGACTGATGACCTGCCTATCGAGGTAGTTGATGGTGGTGGCAAAGAAGATGAGTGAACAGATTGTCCACCTGTACTTTCCTATGGCTGCATTCATGGTTATCGTTTAATGCGTTGAATGATATTCAGTACCGTTTTTGTTTGTTCGCAAATCGTAGTATAATCTTTCTGTTCCAGTAAATTTTTTGTAATGAGTTTGCTTCCCATACCCACTGCTTTCACTCCCGCACTAAACCATGCCTGTATATTGGCTTCTTCTAACTCTACCCCACCTGTTGGCATGAATGCAATTGCCGGAAACAATTCTTTTATCGCTGATACGAAACCCGGGCCTAATAAATTACCCGGAAACAGTTTTACAAATTTTGCACCCAGTTGTTCTGCCATCATAATCTCTGTAGAAGTCATACAACCCGGCACCCACAATTTGCCCCTGCCATGAACATAATGAGCTACTTCAGGTATCATACCCGGACATATAATAAAATCGGCCCCTGCATCTAAGAATGCCTGAGCGTGTGCCACTGTTTTTATAGTACCAATACCCAGGAGCATACCCGGCATTACTGTATCTCTTTGTGCAAGCAGGTGTTTAAAATTAGCCAGTGCATTTTCGCCACGATTGGTGTATTCAATTACCCGAATACCGGCTGCATATAATGCTTTGGCTACTTCGAGTGTAACCGTTGCCTCTTCATGATAATACAAAGGCAACATGCCTTGTGTGGTAATAGACTGTATAATTGCCTGGTTATCCATTTTGTGTAATTATATTTTTAATAGCAGCAACAGTGTTTGAAGTAGTATCTCCCTTCTCCTGCAACTTACCGAATGCAGCCGCAGCAGCATAATTTATTGTTTCTTCATTTGAATAACCACTCAATGCAGAATGAATCAATCCCGCCATAAAACAATCACCGCTACCCACTTTGTCTATAACAGTAGCTGTTCTGAATGTTTTTGACACTGTCTGTGTGGTTGTATCATTAAATACCGCAAAATACCTGATGCCTTTCCCTTCATCAAACCGAAAAGTATTGGCTACGGCGGTGCAGGCCGGGTATTGTTGCATAATGTTATTGGCTGTTTTCATTGCATGTTCAGCATATTGCTCCGATTCAATCAGGTCTTTATCCAGCTCTATCCCCAATAAGGTATTGGCTGCCCAGATATTACCCATTACCAGATTACAATAAGGCAGTAAAGTCTTCATTACTTCTTTTGGGTCTTTTCCATACTTCCATAACAAAGCACGATAGTTGAGATCAACAGAAATTTTTATCCCTTTCGAGCTCGCCGCCTTTAATGCTTCCAAACAAAGAGCCGCTCCTGATTCACTTACTGCCGGCGCTATAGCACTGAAATGTAACCATTGAACATCCTGCAATACCTCATTCCAATTCACTACTCCTGTTTCCAGTGTGGCAAATGAAGAACCTGCCCTGTCAAAAACAGTTCCCGCGTTCTTCATATCTGTTCCCTGCTGCAGGTAATACAATCCGATCCTGTTACCTGAATAATGTATGGCTGATGTATCAATATTTTTTTTGGAGAGATATGCAGCAATATCTTTCGATAAAACATTGTCGGGCATTGCCGTAAAATATTTTACCGGATGCTGCCATACAGCCAGTGCTGTGGCGGCATTGAGCTCTGCGCCACCCATAAAAACAGGCAACTGGTTTTGCTCTAGCCACTGCCCGTTTGCAGCGGGTGATAAACGAAGTAATATTTCCCCAAAACACAATACTTTCTTCATAGAGTTATCTTCTTACCTGATCTCAGCAATAGCCACCGGATCCATATCAGTAAATGTATAATTCTCTCCTGCCATCCCCCAAATAAATCCATAATTGGATGAACCCGCTCCAAAATGCATTGACCAGGGTGGTGAGATGACTGCTTCATGGTTAGCCATCAGTATATGTCTCGTCTCTGTTGGTTGTCCCATAAAATGAAAAACCCGGTGCTGTTCAGGCACATCAAAATAAAAATACACTTCCATTCTACGGGTATGGGTATGTGGCGGAACAGAGTTCCATACACTTCCATTATTCAATACTGTTAGTCCCATCACCAGCTGGCAACTTTGAATACCTCCCTGGTGTATGTATTTATAAATAGTTCTTTGATTGGATGTAGCCACTTCTCCCAAATTCACCGGCGATGCTTCTTCTTTGGTCATACTTCGGTTAGGATATGTATGATGCGCTGGTGCCGATAATAAAAAGAAGATGGCGGGTGCTGTCGCATTATTGCTGGCAAAACTTACTGCGCTGGTACCCTTGCCAAGATACAACGCATCGAGTTTATTCAACGTATAAGTTACACCATCAGCTATAACCGATCCCGGACCGCCGGTATTGATGATACCCAGTTCTCTTCTTTCCAGAAAATATTCTGCCCGTAATTCTGCTTCATTATGCAGCAACACAGGCTGATGAATTGGCTTTACACCACCAATAATTACGCGGTCATAATGCGAGTACACCAATTTAAGCTGGTCATCCTGCATCAATTCCCCCACATGAAAATTGGTCCGCAGTGAAGCAGTATCCATGCTTTTCACTTCATTCGGACTGTTCTGAAACCGTATTTCCATTGTTCTTTAATTTAGTGTTGCGAAAAAATTCGCGTGAATGGTCAATCGTGAATAGTGAATATTCTTTTGACCCATCCTTCTTATTATTAACCATTCACCCTACAAATCAGACATCAGACATCAAAAAATCACCTCCCCATCCATCCGCCGTCTACTGTTACAATCGTTCCGTTTACATAGTCAGATGCAGATGATGCCAAAAACACTGCAGGTCCTTTAAAATCTTCGGGTTGCCCCCATCTTCCTGCCGGTATTCTTGCCATGATAGAAGCACTTCTTTCTGCATCTTCTCTCAATGCCTCCGTATTATCTGTTGCAATATAACCAGGTGCTATACCATTTACCTGTATGCCTTTAGCCGCCCATTCATTGGCCAGCGCTTTAATCAAACTACTCAATGCTCCTTTGCTCGCTGCATAACCGGGTACATTAATACCTCCCTGGAAACTCAGCAATGAGCAGGTAAAAATAATTTTACCACTCCCTCTTGTCAGCATCTGTTTACCAATTTCTCTGGCAAGAATAAAAGGCGCATCCAGGTTAATAGACATTACTTTATCCCAATATTCATCCGGATGTTCTGCAGCAGGTTTTCGCATAATTGTGCCTGCATTATTGATCAGGATGTCGATGCTTGGATGAATGGACTGGATGGTTGCTAAAAAGGCATAGATACTCTCCCGGTTAGATAGATCGGCCTGATAGGCTGTGAATGTTCTGCCTAATGCTTTTACTTCTTTTTCAATTTCACTTCCTTCCAATTCGATGGAACCTGATACACCAATAATATCTGCTCCGGCTTCTGCCAAGCCCAATGCCATCCCCTTACCGATGCCTTTATTGCATCCGGTAACCAGTGCCAGTTTGCCGGTAAGATCAAATACATTCATATCAGAAAATATATTTCGTACTCAGAAAATTAGATTCATGTGTGGTAACAATATCATTGATGAGTTGCCTGTTTTCTTCCGTTAACTTGGCAGCTACCAATGACCGGATAGAGAATGATCGCAATGCATCCACCACCGATAAAGTTCCTTCCGCACTGTCTTTTCTTCCTGTAAAAGGAAACACATCAGGACCACGCTGACACTGACAATTTATATTTACCCTGCTCACCTGATTCACCAATGGATCAATCAGTGAAGCCAGTTCTGTTTTATCATTACTAAACAAACTTACTTGCTGGCCATGTGTTGAATCTATCAGGTATTGTATAGGCTCATCAATATCATCAAAAGGTATCACAGGAATCAATGGGCCAAACTGTTCTTCCCGGTAGAGTTTCATTTTTTCATTTACCGGATACAAAACGGCCGGATACACAAATGACTCATATTGGGCTCCTCCATTTTCATTCATCACTTTTGCGCCGTGTTGCAAAGCATCTTCTATACAAACCCGTAAATAAGCAGGTTTATGTGGCTCGGGTAAAGGTGTTAACATTACACCGCTTTCCCAGGGCATACCAAATTTCAGTTTGCCCACTGCTTCACTTAATTGTCTGATGAATTCCTCTGCCAGACTATGATGTACAAATACAATTTTCAAAGCGGTACATCGCTGTCCGTTAAAGCTAAGACTTCCCAGCAAAGTTTCCTGCACTGCCAGTTTTAAATCGGCATTTTTAGTAATTACGGCTGCATTTTTAGCATCCAGTCCTAATATGGCTCTCAACCTGTTTACTTTAGGATGCAGCTTCTTTAATTCATTGGCTACTTTACTTGAACCAATTAATGTAAGTACGTTTACTTTACCCGACTGCATCAGGCCTGGCACAATGGTATGGCCACGTCCGTAAATGGTATTTACCACTCCCTTGGGGAAACACTCTTTAAATGCCTGAAGTAATGGATAATGCAATAAAGTTCCGTGTTTCGGAGGTTTGAATAATAAAGTATTCCCCATGATGATGGCGGGAATGAGCGTAGTAAAAGTTTCATTCAATGGGTAATTGAATGGGCCCATACACAACACCACACCCAGAGGTGAGCGGCGGATCTGTGCCGCAATGCCCTGTTCAATGGTAAAACGGGATGAATCTCTGTCAAGGTCTTTTAGTGCATCTATTGTTGCATACACATACTCAACAGTGCGATCAAATTCTTTTACCGAGTCGCTCCAGGATTTACCGATTTCCCACATGATGAGCTTTACTACTATATCTTTCTGCTCCATCATGCGTTGTAAGAAATGCTCAACACATTCAATACGTTGTGCTACACTCATGGTTGGCCATTGACCACGACCATTATTATAGGCATGAACGGCAGCTGCTAATGCTTCATTGGCTTGCTCTTCGCCACATACGGGATAAGTGCCGATGAGTTTACGTTGTAATCCATTCGGAGTTTGAATACAAATCGGAGAATATACTTCATGTACACTTCCATTCCATTGTTTCATTTCACCGTCTGATAAATATTCACGCTGGTGTATTTCATCAGGGAGGATGTATTGTTGAGGGATGTCTTTCTCCTCAACAAATAGTTGATGTAGTCTTGTCTGAAAATCCATTCGATTGTTGCTTGCTTTAAGGAAAAAAATACTTCTGTGTTTCTCTGTGTCTTCAGGGGCAATCAATAAAAGATAATATTGCCACTGAAAACACAATCCGAAGGGACTCCTATGGAGAAGAACACAGAAGATTTTGTTTAGATGGCTTGCGGAGTAATACCCTGCCAGCCAAAATATTGTTGTGCATTACGGTAACAGATGTCTTTAATCACTTTTCCTACCCAGTCCATATCAGCGGGTATCTCACCATTCTCTATTTCTTCTCCAAATAAATTACAGAGTAATCTCCTGAAGTATTCATGTCTTGGAAACGAAAGGAAACTACGCGAATCAGTCAGCATACCCACAAAACGACTCAACAGCCCCATATTCGACAGCGCATTCATTTGTTTTACCATTCCATCTTTCTGGTCAAGGAACCACCATGCTGCACCAAACTGTATTTTACCTGCTGCTGAACCATCATTGAAATTACCAATCATGGTAGCCATCAGTTCGTTATCGGCTGGGTTCAGGTTATAGATGATGGTTTTGGCCAGTTTGTTATCGCTATCGAGTTTATTCAGGAAAGATGCGAGTGGGCGACCCTGTGAAAAATCGCCGATAGAATCCCAACCTGTGTCGGGCCCAAGCTGCTGTAGCATCCGGGAATTATTGTTTCTCAAAGCACCCAGGTGAAACTGTTGTACCCAGCCTTTCTCCCAGTCCCATTCTGCAAAATGTACCAGCATGGCCGATTTAAATTTTCGCTGTTCCGACTCATTCAATTGTTTACCACTGTGTATTTTATTAAAGATGCTGTTGATCTCTGAACCGGTAAAATCTTCCGCATATATTTCTTCGAGTCCATGATCCGATACATTACAACCGGCTGCTGCAAAATAATCATGCCTGTTTTGTAAGGCATAGAGAAAATCATCGAAGGAAGAAACAGAAATACCTGTTACTGCTTCAAGCTGGCTGATATAATGATTAAATCTGTCGGCATCAGCCACATTCATTGCCTGATCTGGACGAAATGCAGGCAGGATAGGTATTTCAAAGCCATCTGCCTTTAACCTGGCATGGTGTTCCAAAGAGTCAACAGGATCGTCAGTGGTGCAAACAATGGCTACATTCATTTTCCGCAACAGATTACGAACAGTAAAATCTTTTGTCTGCAGTAGTGCGGTACACTGATCGTAAACGGCATCTGCATTCTTTTCATTCAACACCTCTTTCACACCAAAATAACGCTGCAGTTCAAGGTGCGTCCAATGATACAGGGGGTTACGTAAGGTATAAGGAACCGTACCAGCCCATTGTTGAAATTTTTCTCTGTCGCCTGCATTACCTGTGCAGAATTTTTCTTCTACGCCGTTGGTACGCATGGCACGCCATTTATAATGATCGCCATACAACCACGCTTCCGTAATATTTTTAAACTGTTTGTCTTCTGCAATCTGTTGTGGAGAGAGATGACAGTGATAATCGATAACAGGCATATGTTTGGCATAGCCGTGGTATAATTCCTGTGCCGTTTTGTTGTTCAGCAAAAAATTTTCATCTAAAAATTGTTTCATAAACTTGCTTCCTTATTAGTTAAGATCAGAGGCTTACTCCTCTTTTCCATGGTATAAAATCGTCTTGCCCGTTTC
Source organism: Sediminibacterium sp. (assembly GCF_019264485.1). Taxonomy (GTDB): domain Bacteria; phylum Bacteroidota; class Bacteroidia; order Chitinophagales; family Chitinophagaceae; genus Sediminibacterium. The sequence continues at coordinate 14,000 of NZ_JAHVAA010000010.1, read as the reverse complement.
TTACGGCGCTTACCTGTATATTACCACTTGCCACTTCTATTACATAGTTGAGTATTCTTTCTCCTGCTTCTTCAATGGTTTCTTTTCCTTCAATAATGGTTCCGGTATTGATGTCGATAATATCTTTCATACGCTCATACAACACCGTATTTGTTGAAAGTTTTACTACCGGTGCAATCGGGTTACCTGTAGGTGTTCCAAGTCCGGTGGTAAATAACACAACCGTAGCACCCGAACCTACTTCTGCGGTTGTAGATTCCACATCGTTACCGGGTGTACATAATAAATTGAGTCCGGGTTTATGTACTTTTTCAGGATAATCAAGTACATCCGCCACGGGTGAGGTTCCCCCTTTTTTTGCGGCTCCGGCCGATTTAATTGCATCGGTAATCAGTCCGTCTTTGATATTACCGGGCGAAGGGTTCATATAAAAACCACTACCGGCTTCCTCTGCTTTTGCATTATAGGTTTGCATCAAATGCATAAACCGCTTTGCCTTATTTTCATCTACACAACGATCACTCAATTCCTGTTCAACCCCACAGAGTTCCGGAAACTCAGATAAGATAACACTACCTCCCAATGCCACCAGTAAATCAGAAGTATAACCAATGGCCGGGTTGGCCGATATACCGGAAAAGCCATCGGAGCCACCACATTCAAGACCAATACAGAGTTTGCTGAGTGGTGCAGGCTTTCTTTTGTTCTTATTTGCTTCTACCAAGCCTGCAAATGTTTGTTTGATGGCTGTTGATACTAAAGTTGTTTCTGTACCCAGCTTTTGTTGTTCGAGTATAAACAATGGTTTTGCAAATTCCTTGTCGCGCTTATTTATTTCTTCCTGCAACATGGTTACCTGTGCATTCTGACATCCAAGACTGAGAATAGTGGCACCTGCTACATTGGGATGGGTGATATAGCCCGCCAGTAAGCCACATAAGGTTTGTGCATCCTGTCTGATGCCCCCACAGCCACCATCATGTGTAAGAAATTTAATACCATCAATATTGGGAAATAAGGGCGATTTGCCATTCGTTATTTCAGTTGCTACATAATCTGTTTCCAGTATGGCAGCTGTATCAGCGCCCGACTGATAGAGTTTGGCAAGATGCTGTGTAAACTGGTTGTATTTTTTTACACGTGCATAGCCCAGTTCTTCCAGTAATGCTTCGCGTATTACTTCTATATTCCTGTTCTCGCAGAATACAAGCGGTATTACCAACCAATAATTGGCAGTACCTACAGAACCGTCTGCACGGTGATAGCCGTTAAATGTTTTTTGCTGCCATTGGCTGGTATCGGGAATATGCCAGCCTGTTCTTCTTTCATGCAAGCTGAATGTGCCTGATGCGTGTGTTATATTTTCTGTGCTGATTCGAACACCAACTGGCAAATCCTGTTTAGCCTTTCCTACCAATACACCATACATGGTAATGGCATTGCCTGCTGCAATATTTACTGTAGTGAATTTATGTTTGGCAGGTATGGGTTCCAGTAATGTATAAGATTGTTCTTTCCAGACTACTGTATCTCCTGCGGCTAAATCCTGTAAAGCCACCAACACATTATCTGCCGAATGAACCTGTATTATTTTTCTTGCTTCACTCATGCTACCGATTTTTGTCTGTTGGTTTTAAGCAATGCCAATGGCTGCTGTTCGAGTAACTGAAAATAATTTGTTATTACTGCCTCTGCAAAACCTTTGCATGACGAGAGGTTAGCACCCCAAATATGTTGATCGGATAGAATCTGGGTAATGGTTGCTTCAACAGACAAACCCAGGTTCCAGTGTTTGAACAGGCTGTCTGCTTTATCATCATTCAGGATCATACCCTGTTGATTCACATAATTTTTCCCGTCTCTTCCCAATAATGGTTTCATAAAATGAAGATAGGCAGCAAAACCCAATGCCATATAACTGTTAGGTTTTTCTCCCGACTGGTAGAGCGCCTGTATCAACGGCACATTGCGCATGGCCATTTTAGAAGTGTATTGTACTGCAATATGCTCCCATTGGTGATCGATATAGGGATTACGAAAACGATCCATTACTTCTAAGGCAAAAGCTTCTGCTTCTTTTTTATCTATATCTCCTCTTGCCACAATGGGTGCAATCTCCTCCAGCATCAACGCTGATATAAAAGCCGTAAAAGTTTCATCCTGCATGGCCTCTTTTACCAGTCTGAAACCAGATAAACCGGCGAGTCCGCAACTGAAACTATGGGTACCATTCAGCAATCGCAGCTTTAACTCTCTGAATCGGTTGATATCTTTTGCCAACACCACTCCTTTATCGGCAAGCGCAAATGAAAGGATATTTCTTGTTCGCTCCCTGTCGGTCTCTATGGCCCAGAGGCGATAAGTTTCGGACATGATCATTAATTCATCTTCAAAACCCAATATTGCTTCTGTCTGTTCCTGATCGGCTTTAGCAGGTTTACCCGGAACAATCCTGTCAACCAATGAGCTACAGAAATCATTGGCTGTATGGAGCCAGTAAATAAACTCATCGCCGGTTTCTTTCAACCTGGCCAGTTCAGTTACAATGGCTTTTAACTTGGCTCCATTATCAGTAATCAATTCTGTAGGAATAATCACCATACCAGCTTCCTGTGCTCCATTAAAGTAGTGGTATCTTTTTAGTAAAAAAGCCAGCAGTTTACCCGGATATGAAACAGGCAATAAAGCTGTTGCATCTGTTGTAACCAGTGTAATACCTACTTCTGTTGTGTTTGAAATAATGATCTGCAAATCCTTATTCTCTGCACACGCCAGTATTTCGTTCCATTGGGTTGCAGCAGATAATACACGGCTGATGGCGGCATTCACAATTACTTTCTCTGTTTTGGCTCCCGCTTCATAACCTCTTTCCAGTAAACTGTATAAACCATTCTGTACATCAAATGCATCCGTACCACCACGATCTGTTGATTTTATTACTACAATCCTGCCGTTAAACAGGCCTTGTTTGTTTGCCTTATCAATAAAATAATCGGGTAAGCCTCTCAATAAAACACCTGTTCCAAATTGTAATACTTTTTCAGGCAGGTGTAATAATGACTGATCCGGCCACTCAGCATTGGCAGATCTTAACTGTTCCATATTTTCAGCACTCAGTCGCATTCGATATTCTTTAATTAATAAGATTCTTTTTCTTCCATGCCGGATAATCTTTTACGAGTATTTTTTCCGGCCATGTTCCATACCACGCATAACCTACCCTTCTTTCATGTTCAATTTCAGTCAGTTTATATTTCCTGATACTGTCTCTGCCCGTAAAGAATGGTCTGTTATTGGGTATTTCATAAAAGCGGGCCCATAATGCCGCATTTGCCTGTTCAACAATCACCCTGTCTTTACCATCAGGCATGGCTGCATCAACGATATCCTTGTATACATACCCATTTATTTTTACCGTTTCAAACCATTCCACAGCAGCCTGTATTGCCTGTTTCATTTCCTGTGTTGGATGGGGTATACGTAAAAGAAAAGAAACAATACCTGCAGACTCCATACCGCTCAGCGATACCAGTTCGAACTTCCTTGCCATTTCAGGTTGCAGGGTTTTACGATTGTATTGCGCGCACCATGCGGATAATTTTCCGTTTACAATCAGTTGCGTTTTAAGGATACAACTGATCCCCTTTGCAACTGCTTCTGTTGCCGGTGGAATCAAAGACGCATCAACAAGGTTGAAATTATTTTTCTGCTCAACAATATCCTGCATTACATTCAGCACATTCACCATCGCATTGTCGTTGTAGGTGATCTGCGCACGATAGGAACTGGAATCAGGATAATACTGTGGCCATCCACCATTGGCATATTGTGCTTTCAGACAATAACGGATACCTTTTTCTGCAGCTTTGAGGTAACGGGCATCTCCTGTTTGTTTATATGCATTGATGAGGAACCTTATTTCCTTTGTGGTAGCACTGTTGTCGATTGTGGCGTCTTTACGTAATGAGTCGGCCAGTGTACGTTTTTTTTCTGCTTCCGATAATTGCTTTGTATAATCCACTTTAACCTCACCCACCGCTTTTGGCCATCCGCCAACAGCTCTCTGGTAAAGCAGCATATTCTCTGCCTGTAATACAATATCGTTCACTGTTCGTGTATCCTGTCTGCCACTTATTCCCTTGTCTCTTGTATCTTTTTGCTTGAATACAAATGGAACTATTGCCTGTGGATTCCACCTCCCTCCAAACGTCCACTGGGGTGTAATCATTTCAGCTTTGGGTGAACCTTTGGCTTCATGCAGATTGTCTTTATGCCAGCTATAATCACCACCTTTTCTGTGTGAGTTGAAGAAATAAACACGCTTACCCCATAAGATCGTATTCTGCGGATTACTTGGATTCAGGTACACAGGTGCATCTGCCATATTTGCCGCAAAGCTGCAGTTCAACAGATAGAATTGTGCATCGCGATGATAACGTCCTAATTTAAAACCATCATCCCCTCTGAATGTGCAATTCACCAATACCGTTTTTGAATCTTCATATTTAGACCCATCATGCCAGATGGCTGCCACATTACCATGTGCCACAAACTCACAGTTCTCTGCCCAGGCCCATCCTCTCGGACAATAAAAATCAACACCACCTTCCATCAGACAATCTTTGAAATAATACATGCCTTCTTCTACGTTCCATGGACTTACCGTATCTCCTCCATAAGCGCGGAGGATGCAATTGCGTACAATTAATCTTGTTGTAGCAAAACTTCTCAGTGCCATTTGGTGGCTTGACCTGCGTACCTGTTTGGTGATGGTTCCTGTATCTGTTTTACAATCAACATAGGTATCATTTACATTGTCGAATCCATAGCTATTGATGATGCTCAGGTTCTCCAGTACAATGTCATTTCCATTCAGGTTTATGGCAGCCACACCCCAGTCATCAGCACTTTCACAACGCCATACATCTCTCGATAATGAAATACTGAGTATGGTTTTATGCTTGTCTTCCCCTGTCAGTGTTATTTTATGTTTGCTGATGAATACTTTTTCTGAGTAGGTTCCATTTTTTATATAAATAACCCGTTGTTCATTGGCTGTATCAGGTAAACTGTTTACAGCGTCCTGTATACTCCTGAAATCTCCCTTACCTTCTTTATCAACCACCAGCAATACCTGTTGGGCCTGCAGACAATTTGCCAGCAGTATCAGCCATAATAGCCCCGTTATTCGTATCGTAAATTGTTTTACCAACATTTTATTTTCCTGGTCGTGCAGTTTGTAATAACCAGCTGGCTAATTCTTTTGCTGCTGTATAATTATCAAAACCGGCAGGCAGTTTTCTTCCGTCAACATATTCGTTGTACAGCCATGGATCACCTACTGCAAATACTTTTCCTTTACCAATATTTGCCACTGCCATTATTATATGTTCTTTATCTTTTATTAAAGCTTTTGCAGGTGCTTTTAAACTAAGTGTGGCTATCTCTTTAATAAAAAGACGTTCCGCATTTTTAAATACCGGATTCCCTTTTTCAACGGTAATCAACCCTGTTTCGTAGGCGTTGTTTTTTACAGCATTACGGTTGTCTTTATTGAACTGCATACCAAAAGAAGCAGCCAGCTGATTGAAATGATCAAGTTCTGTATTGGCTGAATCATTGGCCATTAAAACCAGTACCCCACCTGCTTTCACCCATTCGCTGATAACTTTTATATGTTCGGGTTGAATAAATTGCGGATTTTCAGTTTCTTTCTTAGTATCGGGGTCAACAATAATATACACCGATGCCTTTTTCAGGTTAGCAGTTGTAGGTGCTTCCTTTAAAGAAAGAGTGGCTGCTCCCCGGTTGCTGAACAGGTTTCCCCATAAAGCAAAACCACTGTTCATCCTGTCTTCCCAGGTATAATGAAACGAAACTGTGTTGCCCTGTTTATTCTTTCTTGTTTCATTATTAAAATACTGGTCCAGCATTACTGTTTTACCAGCGCCGGGTTTTGCTTCTGTCAATGTTTCCATTTCAGTAGCTGCCAGAATAAATGCGCCCAATCCTTTGGGGTCGTTGGTAATGATGGGTTCACTAACATAGTAGTCAAAACTTCCGTCTCTGTAAGGATTACCACCCAAACCAGCTACCTGACAAACACGATTCAGGTTGGCGATTTCATTGTCTACTGTAACAAATGTTTTTAATACACCTGCATAGGCTTTCTGAACCGTTGCCATTTCTGTAACAGGTAAATGCCCCAGTCGAATACCTTTTGCCATTGCGTATACGAACATGGATGAGGCAGATGCTTCTAAATAATTACCCTTTGTTTTTCCTTTATCTAATATCTGCCACCATACACCCGACTGCGGATCCTGTACTTTTTTTATAGCAGCGATATAACGTTTTAGTATATTGATCAGCTCAATTCTTTTAGGATGTGATGCAGGAAATATTTCCAATACATCTACCAGTGCCATGCCATACCAACCCATGGCGCGGCCCCAGAAATGAGGAGATTGTCCGGTTGTTTTATTGGCCCATCGCTGCTCTTTGCTTTCATCCCATGCATGATAGAGTAACCCTGTTTTAGCATCTCTGGCATGTTGTTCCATCCAGATAAACTGATTGGCAATATCATCGAATGCGGCCGGTTCATTGAAACGATTGGCATATTCTGCATAAAAAGGTTCGCCCATATACAAACCATCCAGCCACATTTGCCATGGATATATTTTCTTGTGCCAGAAACCACCTTCTTTGGTACGTGGGTGGTTCTTCAGTTGCTCACGAAGTATAGCTGCTGCTTTTCTGTACTTCTCATCTTCAAGTACATCGTATAATAACAGGAGATTTCTGCCGGGTGTAATATTGTCTATATTATAATCGCCCTGTTTATAGGTTCTGATGGTGCCGTCTTTATTGACGAAGAAATCCATTCCCTTTTTGATGTACTCAAAATATTTCCCGTTTCCGCTACGTAGCCATACTTTTTCTATTGCTTTTAATATCAACCCCTGGTCATAAATCCATTTGGCGGGTTGTGGTGCTTTTAGTGCCATACTATCGGGCCATAACTGCATCACCGTTTCCGTCATGCGTTCAGACCATGGCTGTTGTGCTGTTACTGTAGTGGCCTGTAACAAAAAAAAGATCGCTATCGTGTATATAAATTTCTTCATCAGTTTATTTCAGTTCCAGTAATGCTGTATTGGCACCATAGCGGAACTCTGTTTTGTTTTTGAAAGATGAAAGATCGGCACCTGTTACTTTTACTTTGCCATTACGGTCGCCGTTAATGCTCATGATCATTGCCGGATTGGGCGCATAACGTAGTTCATTAAAACTAATGTCTGCACTATTCTGTATATGCACGAGAGGGTTGGTATCTGTAGGTTGCAGGTACACATTGTTAAAGCTGATGCCCTGCGCTTCTGTACATTCAATACCCTTATCGGTTTTCATCTTAAGGTTATTGAATACCACATTACTCACCCGCATTTCAGGAATACCTCTTACAAATACAGCTTTGGCTGCACCATTGCAAACAATATTGTTGATATAAAAATTTCTGAATATCGGTGTAGCTTCTGTTACCGGCAATATTTCTACTTTGGGTAATGCTCTTTCCTCTCCGGCCAATGGTACAGGATCTTTTGCGGCATAATACATATCGAAGGAAATGGCTTCACCGGGAATGTCTTTCATGTTGATATTGGCCGCATAAATATTTTCCACCACACCACCACGGCCACGTACCGTTTTAAAACGCAGACCTATATCGGTTCCAATAAAACTACAGTCAGATACAAACAGGTTTTTGGCACCACCACTCATTTCACTGCCAATTACAAAACCACCATGCGCATGATATACCGTAGTGTTTTTTGCAATGACATTTTCTGTTGGAATGCCTCTTTTTCTTCCTTCTTCATCCCTGCCCGATTTAATACAGATACCATCATCGCCTGTATCAAACTTACATCCATCAACCAGTACATTGGCACAGGCTTCCAGATCGAGGGCATCTGTGTTCTGTCCATACCATGGATTTTTTACGGATACATTTTTGATCGTGATGTGCTGACTCGTAACCAGGTGCATAGTCCATGCAGGGGAGTTTTCAAAAGTTACGCCTTCCAGCAGTACATTTTTACAATCGAGTATACGCAGCATATTGGGGCGAAGAAAATCTCTGATCTCTTCAAAGTCTTTTAACTCCAGACCCGGTAACAGTTTACCGATATTGTTGGTAAGCGAACCTTTCAATGCGCCGGCCGATGAGTACCAGGTGGTTTTATCTTCTGTTACCACACCGCCACGTGCAATATGTTTCTTCCATTCAGATTCAGTGAGTTTATTTCTCTTCAATGGGCGCCATGCATCACCTGATCCATGAAAAATACCATGACCCGTAATGGCAATATTCTCCAGACCTTCCGCAGTAATGGGCGACTGACAACGTGCTGCATTAACACCTTCAAAAGATGATTTTACCAGTGGATACTCTTTCCTGTCATCTGTAAACAGAATAACTGAATTGATGGCAGTATGCAGTTCCACATTACTCTTCAGCGTAATAGGACCCGTTAACCATAAACCGGCAGGTATCAGTACAACACCTCCTCCATTGGCCGCACAGGCTTCTATGGTTTTATTGATAGCGATGGTATTCAGCGTAATGCCATCGTTTTTTGCGCCGTAGTTAACTACAGAGAAAGTATCTTTTTTAAAATGGGGGGAATATATTTTGGGTAACTCATACTCATATTTCTCAGGATGTACAGAAACTTTTAAATACTGAGCTGCTATATTTTTTTGTTTCATCTCCGCACAAACCAGCGATGCTACAGATATGGCACCATAATCAGAAAAATGGGTATCGTCTTTTTTGCCTTCAAACATCGCCGTATAATGGCGTGGATCAATCCACAAAAACATTTTCTTTGATCCTTCCACACCATGTTGTTCAATCAGTTTCTGACTGCTCTGGTGTAAGTCAATCAACTGAACATTCATTTGTTTGGCAATCTCCCTCACTACACCGGGGTATTCTCCGTGCTGGTCTACAAAAGCACCTTTGCTATCAAATTTTCTGCGCATAACAGGTGTTACCAAAATTGGATTGGCACCTTTCGATCTGGCATCATTTACAAAACGGATCAGACTGTTTCTGTAGGTGGTTTGAGGGGCCGCATAGCGGTTACTGTCTGTTATTTTGGAATCATTATGTCCAAACTGAATAAATACATAATCACCTGAACGCAGTTGTTTCATCACAGAATCCCATCGGCCTTCTTTTACAAAACTTTTGGTACTGCGTCCATTAACTGCATGATTACGTACTTCTACTTCACTGGTTAACAACTGCGGAAACAATTGTCCCCAGCCACGCTCCGGATTACCGGCCAATGGTTTATCGGCCATGGTTGAATCACCAATCATAAAAAAGCGGACTTTCTTTTCCGGTAATTCAAAACCCAGCAAAGCGAGTAACAAGGTGAAATAAACAATGCGTTTCATACTATTCATTTTCAACACTACAAAATAATGCATATAAAAAAGCTATACAGGATAACCTGTATAGCTGTAAAATTTGGCTTTCGCCGATATACCAATAAACAAAACAAGCGTTAGTATTTGCTGCCTGTCATCACAGCTGCCTTTACCAGTTATAAACATGGTTTTTGTTGCATAATCCTGGTATGTTCTGCTGATGAACCTCATGGCAAGCATTTGATTGTATTACATACCTCAAAGGCTGCAATCAATCAGTCAACAAGTCTACTCACATATTCACTAGCAGGAAAGTTCTGGGGGCAGTTTTTTTACGCAATCGTTCCCGGTAACGAAGGTCATTTTACGGAATGATAACTACTATCAAAATCAGCCAGTTAAGTCTGTCTTTCTGCACTCAGTACCCCCAATCGGAAAAAACGTACTTTTAACCCCATCTCTGCGTATACCCCCCGTTCTCTGCGGTGAGTATTCGAGTAGTTCACCGCAGAGAACGGGAGAACGGGGAGATCAACGCAGAGGTTAAGTATGATAATATGAAATACGAAGCTGTAACCATCAAAGACATTGCCAAAGAACTGGGACTTTCTACCTCCACAGTGTCGAGGGCATTGCGTGATAGTTATGAGATTAGTCCGGAAACCAAGAAGATGGTACTGGAATATGCAGAAAAGATCAATTACCGACCCAATCCTATTGCACTCAGCCTAAAAGAAAAAAGAACCCGTTCTATTGGTATTGTGGTAGCAGAAATTGCCAATAGCTTTTTTTCGCAGATCATTAATGGTATTGAATCTATTGCCTATGACAAGGGTTATAATGTAATCATCACCCAAAGCCATGAATCTTTTGAGCGTGAACTGATCAATGTTCAATACCTGGCTTCCCGCTCCATTGATGGTTTACTTATTTCACTGGCTTCTGAAACAAGAGACCTGAGTCACCTCAAGCATTTACACGAACGTGGTTATCCTATCGTTTTTTTCGACCGTATTGTAGATGAAATAGATACCCATAAAGTAATTGTTGACAATAAAAAAGGTGGCTATGATGCCACCAAACACTTAATTGAAAGCGGGTATAAACATATTGCGGCTTTGGCAAATGCTGAATACTTATCAATCACACGCGATCGTTTGGGTGGTTACCAGGCAGCACTCGAAGACCATAAGATCAAGTATGATGAATCGTTGGTGAAATTTTGTTTGCATGGCGGACTGGTCTACGATGAAGTGGAGCAGGCATTAGACAGTTTATTCAAACAGAAAAAGAAACCAGATGCCATTTTTGCAGCAGCAGATAAGTTAACCACCAATTGTCTGCGCTATTTTAAGGCAAGAGGTATTCGTGTACCCCAAGATATTGCTGTGATTGGTTTCTCCAATATTGACCTGACGGAATTATTATCGCCTTCTTTATCGGTGGTACGTCAGCCCGCATTTGAAATGGGCCAGGTGGCCACTGAATTATTGCTTAACCTGATTGAAAGTAAAAGACCGGTTAAAGATTTCGAAACAAAAATGTTGCAACCCGATCTTTTTATCAGAGAATCCACTTCAAGAAAAAAATAATTTCATCCAACCCGGGATTAAAATCCCGGGCAAGGCCCCTGCGGTCATCTCTGTGTTCTCTCGTTCTCTGCGGTGAATATTCGAGTAAGTTCACCGCAGAGAACGAGAGGACGCAGAGGTTACGCGGAGAGTTTACTCGGTTATACGCCACCAATCGATATCGAGAAATCCGGCATCGTTGGTAGAGGTGGTTCTTGTACAGAACAAACCCAGTTTGGCACCCACCCATTTACCCGGCATAGCAGTAAATGAAATGCCTGCATCAGTGAAGTTGATATTATCGATACTATAACTAAAACTACAAACAGCACCTTTCTCTACTTTCACGCGCAAATACAACCAGTTTTTTGAAATGGCTGCGATTGGTTTTTCTGTTTCAACTGTTCCTTTGTCTGCTGCTTTGGTTTCAACATAAGACAGTATCAGGTTTTCTTTATTTTGTTTGATGACAAGCCCTGCATAACTGAGACCCATTACTACCAGCCCTGCCCTTTCGTTTTCAATTTTTGTGTTGGGAGAAAACTTCAGTTTAGTAGTGGCAGTAAATGTTTCTGCAGGAAATTTTTGCAGGAGAAGATTAGGCACATCCCATAAATTTTTAGCAGCATCAGGTTGCCTGTCTGAAAACAAACGTAGCATTCCTTCCGCAGGTTGCATAAAATGCAAGGTGGCTTTTGCATTGGCCTGCCATTGCCATTGCAGTCCTAATTTGTTTTCATTAAACTCATCACTGTCTGCTACTGTCTGAACAGGATAGGTTTTACCCACGTTGGGTTTTTTATAAACTGATACCGGTTCTCCTTTACCATCTCCATCCTTGTCAATACCAATAACAGGCCAGTCATTTTTCCATAACATGGGTTGCAGGTGTACTACGCGACCATAAGCTTCCTTATCCTGAAAATGCAAAAACCAGTTTTCACCTGTTGTTGTATTTACCCAGGCACCCTGGTGTGGACCATTGATGATTGTTGTTCCCTGATCCATCACTACTTTTCTTTCATAAGGGCCATAAATATTTTTGGAACGCAATACCAATTGCCAGCCGGTTGATACACCACCTGCCGGTGCAAAAATGTAATAGTATCCGTTTCGCTGGTAAAACTTAGGGCCTTCAATGGTGGGGTCTGTTGCATGACCGTCGTATACCAATCGGCCTGCACCTGTTGTTTTAGTACCAGCTGTATTCATGGGTTTTACCACTATAATGCTTTTGATACCTGCCCTGCTTCCGGCATAAGCATGAACGAGATAGACTTTCCCATCTTTATCCCAGAGCGGACAAGGATCAATCAACCCTTTACCTGCTTCTACCATCATTGGTGCAGACCAGGGACCGCGCGGGTCTTTGGCTTTGGTGAGATAGATACCAAAATCGGGATCGGGATAATAAATATAAAATTCGCCTTTATGATAGCGGATAGAAGGCGCCCATACGCCATTGCCATGTTGTACGGTTGAAAAATGATCAACCGGAATCTGTTGAGGTAATGCATAAGCAATAAGATTCCAGTTCACTAAATCTTTGGAATGAAGAATGGGTAAACCGGGTGCTGCATTAAATGATGATGCCGTCATATAAAAATCATCCCCCACCCTTATCGCATCCGGATCGGAATAATCGGCGTGTAAAATTGGATTTTTATAAGTCCCGTTTTTTTGATCTGCTACCCATGCTTTTGAAATAAATGATTGCTGAGCAGATGCTTGCAGCGTGATGAACAGAAGCGAGAAGAATATCAGTTGAGGGTTTATCATTTTAGTTGCTTGATTGTAGTTAACCACAGAGTTACACGGAGTGAGGCACGGAGTAGCACGGAGGTGTGTTTAGAAAATTATACTGCACTTTCTTTTTGGCATACCACCATTACTTCGCAACCCTCTGTGAAACTCTGTTCCTCACTCCGTGTAACTCTGTGGTAAAAAAAACATCAATTAATAATCGGCACCCAATCTCCGAAAATATTTTTGAGCGTATATTTTTTCACCTCTTCGTCACTCAACTGCTTAATCCATGCAGGTCTTGCTGATACTTGTGCACCGGGGCCGGTGTTTTTATATTCTGCATAACGAACGGTGGCTTCATTGGCAGGGTTGCGCCAATTGTTCCATCCTTCAGCAATAATATGATCGCCTATTTCGCAGCGTATATACGTTACACTCGCATGTGGCTGCCATGGACGACCCAGCGATACTTTTTTAAATGCTGCATCTGCCGTGAGTCTGCAATCAAAAAAAACAAAACCATAAGGCACTTCTCTCGGTGTTGACGCTGCTGTTACATGCGAGTTCTTTTTGCTGTGAATGGTACAGTTTTGAAACACAGCCGTTGCCGGACCAAAAATAAAATCGGTACTACCTTCTATGTAACAGTCTTTATAATACTGTCTACTGCCCGCACCACTACAAAACAATACATCCTGAAAACCCAGAAAACGACAGTTATTAAAACTGAGTCTGTCGCCATTGGCAAATACAGCTACAGCCTGCCCCGCAGTAAAACCTGCATTGTTTTCAAAGCTGATATTCTCTGCATAAAAATCATTGGCATATAAAAAGAAACTGGCCGATGACCAGGTGTTGATGGTATCGCCATTGGGTAGTTTTTTACCGGCGTGGTTATCGTAAGTGAGAATGGTATTCATTTTATCCTCGCCGATGAGCCGGATAAAATCTTTGCGTGTATCGAGTACAAGTCTTTCCTTGTAGATGCCTTTCTTTACAAAAATGGTTACAGGTTTTGTATTGCCGGAGGGTATAGCATCAAAAGCAGCCTGCACAGTTGTGTATTGACCTGTGCCATCTTTGGCTACAGTAATGCGTTGTGCATGTACAAATACACAAAAGAGTAAAAATGGTATCAATAAAAACTTCTTCATAAAAAAACCCTGCGGTCATCTCTGCGTTCCCTCGTTCTCTGCGGTGAATTTACTCGAATTTTCACCGCAGAGAACGAGGGAACGC
>NZ_JAHVAA010000008.1 GCF_019264485.1 Sediminibacterium sp. | reverse complement strand
ATACGACATACGACATCCGACATCCGACATCCGACATCCGACATCCCACATCCCACATCTGCCATCCTACATCTGCCATCCTACATCTGCCATCCTCCATCTTCCTCCTAAGTCATCATCGTTGTAATATATCTCACCAGGCTTCTTTTGGCGATGGGGAGAAGGGTTTCTTCGAGTGGTATGCTGAGTTCGGTTTCAACGGAATACACAGCGGGGTTGGGTAAGTCTGATCGGTTACGGATTAGTTCGGCTTTGATGTTCTGGTATGAGTTTACGATATTTCTCTGCCATACGTCTACAAACTCTGTTTTAATACTTCTGTATTTCTCATCATGTTTTTCGAAAATACTCAAACGGTACTGGTACACCCAGGTATTTCTGCAGGCACCTTCGCAAAGTAAAAAATAGCCTTCGTTATGATCGAGCGGTATAATGCCGATTGGTTCGATGGTAAGTTTGTTTTCAACAAATTCATAAATCTCTGTACCGCTGGTAATGGTTCGTTTCATATTGGAAGATGCATAGTGAATGATATCTTCCAGTTCCTGCATCAACTCATCGTCTTCTACCATTGATTCATACAGCAGCTGTAATTTTTCGATTTGAATGCCAGTGAGTTTTTTCGGGAACTGCTCCTGTAAGTATTGCTTGTTCTCTTTAAAAGCAATGAGGTTATTGTAGTGAAAAATAACATCGGCCAGTTGCGGATATAATTTGTTCTGGCAGAAATAATGACTGATCTCCTTTAAATAAGCCAGCAGGGTATATTTCTTCAATTCAAAATCAATATAACCATCTGCAAACCATGTTTGTGATAAGGTCTTCATACTGATCCGTTTTTGTTATCATAATTTACGAATACCTGAAATTGTATGGTGCATTTGTTTATTAACAGGGTGTGAAAATCGGGGGAGAAGTCAGGGAGTCAGCAAGTCCGAAAGACCGAAAGTGCGGTAAAATAAATAACAAAAGGGCTCACGATACAAAACCTACTACTTTCGGTCTTTCGGACTTGCCGACTTTCAACAAAAAAAAGCCCGCCATTGCTGGCGGGCCATATTACCTATGCTATACAATTAGCATTTTTTGCTGCAGGCAGGAGGAGTGCAGGCTTTTTTGCAATCCTTTTTGTCTTTACAGTCTTTCTTATCACAGATTGTTTTGTTGGCTTTTTTTGTTTCAGCTTTCTTATTATCAGAAGCCATAACCATGCCACTGATCAGCATAAAAGCGATCATGGCCATCATTGTTTTTTTCATTTGATGGTAATTAATGTGTTTAAAAATTGTGTGGTACGATATCAAACGAAGAACAACTCAGGAGGCTGCCAGCAGTCGGTGGAATAACCTGATACAGGTTTTGCGGTATAATGGGGGTTAAGTTTTGTATTGGAAGTTGACCAGAAATTTTTATACAACGATTCTTCTGCCGGTAAATACTGACATACAAAACAACAGGAGGAAGCATTACATCTTGTGGTGGTATCGCAGTTTTTATTTTCTGCCTGCTGATCAGGTGCTGTTTTGTCACATACTTTTTGGCAGCTATTGCCTGTTTCAGAACTGGTTGTATGCTGTGCATTCATTATAATCAATGGCTGCACGGTAAATAATGCAGTCAGGAACATGAATATGAATGCCATTGTTTTCATTGCTACTAAGGTAAACAACGGGAGGCAACAGCAAAACCGTTCATCAAAAACAACAAATGCTTACAGGTATTGGAACCACTGACGGTTTGGATCCCATTTCTCAAATTCCTTGGCTATTTCTGTGAGGAAGCTGGCACCAATGCTGCCATCCACAATCCGGTGGTCGTAGCTAAGTGAGAGATACATCATATGCCTGATGCCAATAGTATCACCATCATTGGTTTCTATCACCATCGGGCGTTTTTTAATGGCACCCACAGCGAGAATGGCTACCTGTGGTTGAGAGATAATGGGTGTGCCCATTAGACTGCCGAATGTACCCACATTGGTTAAAGTAAAAGTACCACCAGTGGTATCATCTGGTTTCAGCCGATTATTACGTGCTGCATCTGCAAGCCCGTTAACAGCTTTACTCAAACCAACAATATTCAGTTGATTGGCACCTTTAATAACAGGAACAATCAGATTGCCAGATGGAAGGGCCGTGGCCATACCAATATTGATATCTTTTCTGATGATTACTTTATCGCCTTCTACAGAACAGTTAATTAATGGATAACGTTCGATTACGCGTGCAATACACTCCACAAACATGGGTGTGAAAGTGAGTTTGGTTCCTTCTCTTTTTTCAAATTCATGTTTCACCCGCTCACGCCATTGAACCATATGAGTAACATCGGCCTCTGCAAAGCTCGTTACATGCGGACTAATATGCTTACTGTCGACCATATGTTTGGCGATCAGTTTACGCATTCTGTCCATCTCCATAATTTCTGTCTGACCACTGATTACGACAGAAGCAGGGTCACTTAATTTACCGTTTGATACCGCTGCGGGAACTGGAGGAGCCGTTTCAGTTATTTTTACGGTAGTTTCAAATCTTGGTGCTGCCTGAACCGGTGCAGCGGCAGTTGCTGGAGCCGTTGCAGGAACTTTCCCTGATTTTTTATCGGTTACATAATTCAGGATATCTTTCTTACTTACTCTGCCATCGATGCCTGTACCGGGTATTCTTTCCAGTTCACTCAAACTGATCCCTTCGCTATTGGCAATATTCAATACCAGTGGTGAATAGAAACGATTGGTAGCAGGTTTATCCAATAAAGTAACATTATCTGCAGCCGGTACAAAAGGTACTTCCGGAGCTTCGTTTTCAATCACTTCAACTGGTGGTGGGGGAACTGGCAGGGGTTCAGCCATTTCCTGTTTGGATTCAATTACAGGAATAACAACTTCTTCTGTTTGAACAGGAGTTGGTATTGGTGCTACAATATCGGCAACTGCGCTATTGGTGTCAGTATTAATCCTGGCGATCACAGTACCAATTGGTACCACATCGTTAACATTGAATAATATTTCTGTTATAATACCTTCAGCCGTAGAAGGCACTTCACTGTCAACTTTATCTGTGGCAATATCTAATACCGTCTCATCCATTTTCACATGGTCGCCTACTTTTTTGTTCCATTTAAGGATAGTAGCTTCCATGATACTCTCGCCCAGCTTGGGCATCACCAGTTCAGCAATTGCCATACAATTCGTAGTGTTTAAAATAATGATCAATAACCCTTTTAACCCACGTATATCCCTTCCTGAAACTTACGCCCGTTTGTTTTCGGGGGCAATATTAGTGAGAAAGTAGACAAATTGAGGGGGAAACCGGAAAAAACTACCCTATGTTTATGCACAGTATTTCCAGATGTAAAATTGTGCTGTAATTAACGCATTGGAATACCATTTTTTCTACGTATAAGTTTGTTTTTTTCTTTCCCACTGTTACATAGGATTACCATTCTTATACCACTTACATGCTATTACACAAACAGGTAATAAACCTATGCAAGTGTTTAACGGAGCGGAATAACAAAAGCTATAATTTCCCCAAAATCAGTTGTCGGAGCAGGTTTAATGCATTGGTTGCGGTTAATTCAATATTCCTCGATCGGTCGAACCGGAAATGAAAAAGTTGTGTCACCGTTTTATCTGCAGAAGCCACTGCCACCCAAACAGCACCAACAGGTTTGCCGGGGGTTCCTCCATCAGGCCCCATAATACCACTTACCGCAATGGCATAATTGGTTTGCATCAACTGCCTGACTGAAGCTGCCATTTGTTTCACTGTATCTTCACTCACTGCGCCAACCGTGTTTAAAGTGGTTGATGAAACGCCTAACACTTTTTCCTTGATATGGTTATCATAACTCACTACACTGCCCATATAATAAGCAGAGGCGCCACTGTGTTTGGTAATGATATGGGCAATATATCCACCCGTACAACTTTCTGCCGTAGCCAGGGTTTGATTTCTTTCTTTCAATAGTTTACCCACTACCAGTTCCATGGGTAAATCTTCATCAATGACTAAATAATCTTTTGTTCTTTCCAGCAATTGATTAAAATAACTGGTCAGTTCAGTTTCGAGTACTGTGGCATCTTCACCTGAAGCGGTTAACCGAAGCCTTACCATACCATAATTGGGCAGATAAGCCAGTTTAATATGTGAGGGTAGCGAAGATTCAATATCTGTAATCATTTCTGCAAGGAAGGATTCTCCGATTCCTGCGGTAAGCAGGGTTTTATGCCGGATAACACCTCTGGTAAAACGGGTTTCAACCATGGGTAATACATGGTGCTGCATCAGCCATTTCATTTCATGTGGTACACCGGGCATTGAAACAAAAATTACCCCGTTTTTTTCAAACAACATACCCGGTGCTGTTCCCTTCTCATTTTTTAAAACAGTACATACATCAGGTACTTCGGCCTGTTTACGGTTTCTTTCAATCATCGGTCGCTTGAATACTTTTTCAAACAGCAGCGTAACATGTGCCAGTGTATCCTCATGCACTACCATCTTGCCGCCAAAATACTCACATAACAATGGCTTGGTAATATCATCTGCCGTGGGACCTAATCCGCCGGTAATGAGAATGAGGGAGGCTTTCCTGCTTTCTTCATCCAGGGCCTGCCATATATCATCCCACAGGTCACCAACGGCCACCCGGTTTTTTACCTGTACACCCAGTTTATTGAGTTCCTGTGCAATCCAGGCACTATTGGTATCTATTACCTGTCCAATCAGTAACTCATCGCCAATGGTAATAATTGAAGCAAAAACTTTTTCCATACTTTACAGGCGCTTAATTTTAATGCAAGGTAAAACGCATTTATGAGAAGACTTGTTTACAGTTGTATCAGTTTAGTTTTATTTCTCACAGCGGCTGGTGCCCAAACAGTGCAGGAAAAACTGCAAAAAGCCGTTCAGCTATTACTCAACGATCCACAAATGCGTTACGCCACACTTGGTTTTTCGGTGGTGAACAGTGAAACGGGTGTCATTATTTTCGAACACAATGGTAATACGGGTCTGGCGCCGGCCAGTTGCCAGAAAACAGTGACCAGCGCCACCGCTTTTGAACTGCTGGGGAAAGATCATCGATTTACAACCTTGCTCGGATACGACGGAACGATTGCCAATGGCAAACTAAACGGAAACCTGCATATTACCGGATCTGGCGATCCTACACTCGGAAGCTGGCGATACAGTACTACCGGTGATACCCTGATTTTAAGACAATGGAAGGAAATCATACAGAAAGCTGGTATTAAAACCATGACAGGAAATATCATCATGCATAGCGAGCAGTGGGAGAGTTCTTCTGTTCCCGGTGGATGGCCATGGGATGATATAGGCAATTATTATGGAGCCGGTGCTTATGGTATTAACTGGAGAGAAAACCAGTACGACCTTGTGTTGAAATCAGGTCCCAATACCGGAGATCCTGTGTTAATCAGTAAAACCATTCCCAAATTGTATAACCTGCTTTTTACGAATGAACTGAAAGCAGGAAAGAAAGGAAGTGGAGACAATGCCTATATTTTTTCTGCACCTTATAACGAAAGGGTCTATATCCGCGGAACGATACCGCCAGCACAGAAAAGTTTCACCATTTCGGGTTCCATGACCGATCCGCAGCAACAACTGGCTTATAGTTTATCGGCCCAGTTGGCGGTAAACGGTAAACAGCCCGGTGTAAGGATAAAAAATAAAGAAGGAAAGATTACCCCTTTTCATACACAGTTATCACCAACCCTCGACAGCATCAATTACTGGTTTATGAAAAAAAGTGTAAACCTGTATGGAGAGAGTCTCGTAAAAGCCATCGCACATTATAAAAATGGATTGGGTGCTACTGAAGACGGACTGGAGATTATGAAAACATTCTGGAAAGAAAAAGGAATTGATCCTGCGTCACTTAGAATGATTGATGGAAGTGGATTATCCCCACAAAACAGGCTTACCACCAATGCATTGATTAAAGTATTGCAATATGCACGTGAACGTTCCTGGTACAGTTATTACCTGGATGCATTTCCGGAGTATAATAAAATGAAATTAAAGAGTGGAACCATCGGAGGATCAAAGGGTTTTGCGGGATATCATACATCAAAAGAAGGTATTGGCTATACCATTGCCATGCTGGTGAATAATTATGATGGATCGGCCAACGAAATCGTAAAGAAAATGTTTCTTGTACTCGATGAACTAAAATAATCATGTTAACCCCGGATTGAAATCCGGGGCAAGGGGAATTGAATTTTAAGTAATACAAAACGCCTCTAACCAAACCCAGCTCCAGATTTTAATCTGGGGCGAAATGAAAAATTATGAAAGAACAAAACTTTAATAACCACACACGCTATGTGCCTGTATGGCATTTTATTGTAGCGCCAGCCATTCTCTGCCTGCTGATCGGCGCATTTATCAACCTTGCAGATGCCTCGGATGATAACCTGTATTCTGCCTCACTCATTTGTCTCATTAGTATTGTACTGGGGTTTATTTACTGGTATGTTAGGGCCTTTGCACTCAAAGCGCAGGACAGGGCCATTAGGGCAGAAGAGCAGTTCCGTCATTTTATACTCACCGGAAAACCCTTACCGCAAGCGTTAAGACTCAGGCAGATCATCGCCCTGCGCTTTGCATCTGATGAAGAATTACCTGCATTAGCTGAAAAAGCAGCGAAGGAAAATATGGGTAACAAAGAAATCAAAGCAGCCATTCAAAACTGGCGACCCGATTACAGCAGACTCTGATCCGTAAAATAGTGAGATAGTTTTTCAAGAAAAGCATCAGGCAAAACAGTTCTTTTGCCTGTATGGCTGTTAATAAAAAACAGGGTTACTTTTCCTGTGGTCAGCAGTTTATTATTTTCATTATATACTTCATGATAGTAACTGATACTATGACCTGTAGGTAATTCTTTCAAAATGGTTTTAATGGTAATCAGGTCATCATAATGCGCAGGGCGTAAAAATTTTGCTTCCATTTCTACCACAGGCATACGGATACCCATTTCTTCCATGTTTTTATAAGTGAAACCCAGTTCACGGATCGACTCAGCCCTACCCACTTCAAAGTATTGAGCATAGTTGCCATAATACACAATATCCATCTGGTCTGTTTCAGCATATCTTATTCTCACCCTTGTGCTGTGTTCGTACATAGTTATCCTGATTTGTTGACAAACTTACGTTGTTGATCTGTTTTTCCACAAATAGCTGTTAAGCCTTTGCTTACAAAACGCTAATACTACCTTTAAAACAGGTTTTTCGCTTTTCATTAAGAAAGAAACAGAAATCTTTGTCATTAAGCAGTCCGTAATCTATGAACAGATTCCTATCCATAAGTCTGATTGTCGCAGGTCTGGCGATTCAATCAAACTCAAATGCTCAGATCACACAACTATTACAGGACCCTGATGCCGAATTTAAACAGGCAAAAGAATTATTTCAGAACGACCAGTATGGGCTTGCCTATCCGGTCTTCAAGAAGATTTACAGTAATGGTTCGCCAGGCAGTAACCTCTCACTTGCGGTTCAGTTAGAATCGAAATACTATTATATTCTTTGTGGGCTAAAAATCAATGACTCTACCGCTGCGCCGATGGCTGTTGATTTTACCGAGAAAGAATACGATGTACCACATGTGCAGATGATGCGTTTTCACCTTGGTGAATATTATTACCGCAGAAAAATGCTGCCCGAAGCAGTGGCCAGTTATGAAAAAACCAATATCGCCAACCTCAGTAACCGTGAGATTGCCGATATGAAATTTCACCAGGCATATGGCTATTTTACCATGACGCAGTTCGAGAAAGCCAAACCTCTCTTCAATGCGATCCGTCAGATACCTGAAGACCCTAATTATATTGATGCCAATTATTACTATGGTTTTATTGCTTTCAATGAAAAAAAATACGGGGAAGCCATTACCAGTTTCCAGGTGGCAGAAAAATCACCCGATTACCAAAACGTGGTTCCGTTTTACCTGGCAGAGATCTATTATTTCAATGGAGAAAGAGATAAGGCCCTCGAGTATGGCGAAGCAGCTTTGAATAAAGGCGGACAATATTACGATCTCCAGTTGCGTCAGCTGGTAGGTCATATCTGGTTCGAAAAAAGACAATATGCCAAAGCACTGCCCTACCTCGAAAAGTATGTTGCAGGTAACCAGAAAGTAAGACGTGAAGATCTGTATGAGTTGTCGTACTGTTATTATGAAGCAAAAAACTGGTCCAAATCGATCGATGGATTTAAACAACTGGGCGGTGGAGAAGATTCGCTGGCGCAGAATAGTATGTATTTACTCGCTGATGCCTACCTGAAGACCAACGACAAAGTAAATGCCCGGAATGCCTTCCAGTTTTGTGCGGCAAATAACAGCAATGCCATACAGAAAGAAGTATCATCTTTTAACTATGCCAAACTCTCTTATGAGTTGGGTTATATGGATGCTGCCCTAAAAGGATTTCAAGCTTTCACGGCTGCTTATCCGGCCTCAACCATGTTGCAGGAGGCAAGGGAATTATTGGTGAGTACGCTGGCGAATACCAGTAATTATAAAGACGGACTGGCACTCTATGAAAGTTTGCCGGTGAGGAGTGAGAATGCCATGAAGATTTATCCGCGTTTATTGTATGGTCGGTCGGTGGAATTAATCAACGATCAGCAGATAACACAGGCCGATCCATTACTTACACGCCTGCTGGAAATACCTTATAACAATGCATTGATATCGCTGGCCCGATTCTGGAAAGGAGAGATAGCTTACCGCAATGGTAATAATGAATCGGCCATTGCTTACTTTACTGAGTACCTGAAAAATACAATGGCCAATGGAGAAGTGAATACGATCAATGCAAGGTATAATCTGGGTTATGCTTTATTAAAGATGGAAAACTATCCGGCTGCGAAAGAGCAGTTTGAAACCATTGCCAAAAATGTGAGTTCGGCTTCATCAACCATTGAAAAAGATGCCTACCTGCGTTCGGCCGATTGTTATTTCATGAATAAAGATTATAAACAGGCATTAAGAATTTACGATCAGGTAATGGCACTGCAAATGGATGGTGCAGATTATGCACTTTTCCAGAAAGCCATTATTGCAGGTGCTATGAACCAGAATGCAGAGAAACTACGTTTATTACAAAGTATTGATACGAAATATCCCGCATCACCATTTACATCGGATGCGGCACTTGAAATAGCCAATACGCACATTGCAGATGAAAACTATGAAGCGGCACTGGTACCACTAAACAAACTGATTAAGAGCAATAAAGCCGTATCACTGAAACCCGAAGCGTACCTGAAAACAGGGATCGCTTATTTTAACCTCGATAAAAATGAGGAATCGCTTACACAGTTTAAAACACTGGTATCAAGCTATCCCAATGCCCCAGAAACCGATGATGCAATAGAATATATCCGTAATTTATTTGTTGAACGTCAGCAACCCGGAGAGTTTGCATCATTTATGCGGGCGAATGGACGTCCGGTTACTTATAATGAAGAGGACTCACTTACATTTAAATCTGCCATGTTGCGGTATGATGTAAAAGACTGGATCGGCTCGAAAAATGGATTCAAAGAGTATCTCTCCAAATTCCCCGATGGGCGTTACCAGATAGAAGCCAATTATTTTACGGCAGAAATTTTTGTAACAGAAAAAGCGCTGAAAGAAGCATTACCATTCTATGTAGCTGTAGCAGGGAAGGGAGTAAGTACGTTTGCGGAAAGAAGTGTATTGCAGGCGGCGAGGATCAATTATTTTGAAGTAAAAGATTATGAGCAGGCAGAAAAATATTTCATGCAGTTGAAACCCATCGCCACACAACAGGAAAATAAGCTGGAAGCCATGCGTGGATTGCTGCGTTGCCAGTTCAGGGCACAGAAATGGGCAGAAGCAGCTCCCAATGCACAGGAACTACTCAAAGAATCGGGTATAGCTACTGATGACCGAATGATGGCCAGTCTGGTGGTAGCCAAGAATCACCAACTCAATAAAGAACCCGATCAGGCTATTGCCGCTTATAGACAGGTAATGGCAACCGGTAAATCTGAATACGGAGCTGAATCGCAATACCGGATTGCAGAAATCCTTTTTCAGCAGGATAAACTGGCTGAGGCTGAAAAAATGGCTTTTGATGTCATCAAGAAGTCGGGCTCCTATGAGTATTGGGTAACCAAGAGTTATTTATTACTCGGTGATATCTATTTCAAACAAAAAGACCTGTTCAATGCAGAAGCTACTTTCAAAAGTATTGTAGACAATGGAACCGTAGAAGAGTTGAAAAAAGAAGCAGAGCAAAAACTGGTACTGGTACTGGCCGAAAAGAATAAAGTAAATAAGGTTGAACAAGAATAAATCAGCATACATGATTCGTCAAACATATAAAGGCTTTTTATTGGCATTGATGTTATTGTCTGTTGTATCATCCGATGCACAACGCAGACGTAATAACCGGAAAGCAACAACTGTTAAAAAAACAGTAACTGCAAAAGACAATGCCGAATCGCAGACCAACCGTGAGGCTTTGGGCGATACATCTGCACCCAAAGTGGTAACGGTAACATCGGCCTTCAAACCATCTTTGAAGAATGCGGCAAAAATTAATTTTACAGCAGCATCTCCTTTTATTGATTCATCGAGAACACCTGTAACCTACAGCGTACCATCGCAAAACCTGTTCTTCTCGTATCAACCCGTACCTATTCGTCCGCTGGCGTTACCAGTTGATACAGGCTTCCATTGGCAGAATGACCATTCTGTGAAAGCAGGACTGGGTAATTTCAACAGCTTTCTTTTATCAGGCGCATTTTCTTTCGGTGATGGAGTAAAAAGCAATACCATCATAACAGCAGATTATCTTACCAACAAAGGCAATCTCTTTGCACAGCAATATGCCAACCTGGGATTAAGTGTATTGTCTGTATTTAATACCAATAACAATAACGAGTGGACCACCAAAGCCTGGTATAAAAACACCACACGCTATTTCTATGGGTATGATACATCGGTATACAGCTATAAAAAGGAGTCCTTATTAAGACGATTTAACCATGCCGGAATAGAAGTAGGACTTAGGAATAAAAAAGCCAATGCTTTTAATATCACTTATGCACCTAAACTGAGCCTTCATTATTTCAGCGACAATAATTCCAACAAAGAATACAATGCCGTGCTGAATGCTCCACTGAAGAAAAAGTTTGGAGAACATTTTGCCATTGACCTCGGTATTACTGCCGATATCGCTAAAACAGATTTTGAAGTATTGGGAATAGGAACGAGGTACAAACAAACCAATAACCTGTTTTATGTGAGTCCTTCTGTGGAATATGTGAGTAATGGATTCAGGTTGTCGGCAGGAATCAGGCCTTCCTGGGACAATGGCAAATACGCCACACTTCCTAATATTACTGCTGAAGTAAAAGTACCTGAAACGCCATTGGTAGCAGAAGCCGGATGGCATGGATACTTTAATAAAAACAGTTATCGTAGTATCGCCGACTTTAATCCCTGGGTATATACACCCATGCTCATGCTGCTCAACACCAAAGTGATGGAACAGTATGCAGGTATCAAAGGGTCTGCAGGTAATCATTTAACCTACAGGGCCAGACTATCGTTTCAGCAACTGAATAACCAGCCGGTATTTCCCAATATGGTGGGTGATGGAAAAACATTCAGCACCCTGTATGAATCAACCATGAATGTGGTGCAGATACATGGTGAACTGGGTTATACTTTACAGGAAAAACTCTCTTTACTTACGGGGGTAACTTTCCGTCGCTTCTCCAATATGCCATCATATGAGCCATGGGGTTTGTTACCCTTTGAACTA
Organism: Sediminibacterium sp.; assembly: GCF_019264485.1. GTDB lineage: Bacteria > Bacteroidota > Bacteroidia > Chitinophagales > Chitinophagaceae > Sediminibacterium. The sequence continues at coordinate 141,173 of NZ_JAHVAA010000008.1, read as the reverse complement.
ACGGGGTCACTGAAATGGAAAATATTAAAAGACCTGCAGTTAAAGGCTGATTTATTCTTTTGGGATGGAAGCAAATACCGCGACAGTACCATGCAAACCTTAAAGCTCAAGCCTGCGGTAGACCTGAACCTTGGCGCAGAGTTTTCAGTAATGCCCAAACTCAACCTATTTGTGCAACTGAATAATGTACTCAACAATAAATACCAGCGCTGGAACCAATATGAGGTATTAGGATTGAATGTTTTGGGCGGAGTCGTATATTCGTTCCGGTAAACCGGAACCATGATACAGCAATTATTGTATAAATACCTTGTTTTAAACGGACGGTTGGGTCTGCCTGATATTGGTAGTTTTACCATTCATCGCCGGCCGGCTTCTGTTGATGCTTCCGGCGCCGTTTTATTATCACCTTCACAGCAGGTACAGTTTGAATCCATACACGTTCAGGCCGATAAAAATCTCTTTGTTTTCCTCGCTCAGGAAATAGAAGCCGATGAAGTAACCGCTATCGGCAAATTCAATGAATGGGTGAAATCAACCAAAGAAAAACTGGCGGAGGAATCTGTTGCCGAACTGCCATATATGGGCGCCCTGCGTTTAACGGTTGATGGGGCATATAGGTTTGAAGCATTTCCACCAGGTATCGGTCAGTTGTCTGTTGATTTACCGGAAGGAATGATATGGAAGACCAGTACTGCAGAAAATGATACTACCGTTGAAGCAAAAGACGCAGGCTGGTGGATCTATGCAATCATACTTTTATTATTAGGCCTGGCCGCCATCGCTTATCGTTATCTCTAAAGTTTTGAGTGGAATGAGTGCATCGCTTGTTAATTATAAAAATTGCCCCTTTTGCAATAATGCAGCCATACATCCCGTCTTGGCTGCCAAAGATCATACAGTAAGTCATGAGTCATTTGAAATATGGCATTGCGATGATTGCAGTAACCGATTTACGCAGGCTGTTCCAGACCTGATGCATATTGGACCCTACTATCAATCCACTGAATATATTTCTCATTCCGATACAGCCAAAGGGTTCATTAATCGGTTGTATCACTGGGTACGTTCTTATACATTGGGTACCAAACGCCGGCTGATTCAACGGGTAACCGGTATAGAGCGGGGGGCATTACTCGATATTGGTGCGGGTACCGGTGCTTTTGTAACTACTATGTTACAGGCAGGCTGGAAAGTGACCGGACTCGAACCTGATAGCATTGCGCGTGAAAATGCAAAAAACAAACATGGAATTGAATTGCGGTCGGCAGATGATATTTATTCATTACCACCAACTTCTTTTGATGTCATCACGCTCTGGCATGTACTGGAACATGTGCATGACCTGCATGGTTATTTCAGACAGTTCAAAGCCCTGTTAAAACCTGGTGGTAAATTGGTGATTGCAGTACCCAATTATACCAGTAAGGATGCAGCCGCTTATGGTAGGCACTGGGCAGCATGGGATGTGCCAAGACATTTGTATCATTTTTCACCCGCCGGAATGCAGCAGTTGGCGCACCTCGAAGGATTCAGTATTCAATCGATGCACCCGATGTGGTTTGATGCTTTTTATGTGTCGATGCTGAGTGAGCAATATAAAAACGGGAAACCCAATCTTGCAGGGGCTTTACTCAAAGGATTATCCTCAAACCTCGCTGCTATCGGCGACAAACGCAGATGTAGTTCCCTGATTTATGTGCTTAGTTTAGTTTGATTTCGTATAAAGCAGGCCATTTTTTTCCGGTAACATAAAAACTGTTGGTAGCAGCATTGTATGCAATGCCATTGAGTACATCAGTCATCTCTGTAATCGGCTGATTGGTTTTTTGGAGTACTCCTGTTAAATCAATGCGGCCTTCTACAATGCCAGTTTCAGGGTTGATCTTCGCAATCCAGTCTCTGTTATAAACATTGGCGTAAATACTTCCATTTATAAATTCAAGTTCATTGATAGAGTCGAGATAGCCATTATTATCGTAAACGCCCAATGTTTTCTCAATAGCAAAGGTCTCAGGGTTTACAAAGTAGATATTGCTGCTGCCGGTACTCACAATCAATTGTTTTCCATTGTGCGAAATGCCCCAGCCTTCCATGCTCCAGTCGAATTCTTTAATTTTTTTGAAAGTCTTCAGATCGTATACAAATACCTTATTTTCTTGCCAGGTAAGCTGGTAAATTTTATCATTGAAAATGGTAATACCTTCTCCAAAATATTGGGGAGCAAGGTTTATTTTCTGATTGAATTTTCCGGTTGTTAATTCAACTTTCATCAATCTGCTGGGGCCATATAAGCCAGTACCTTCATACAGCGTATTGTTATACCATATCAATCCCTGGGTATAAAAACTGGTATCGTGCGGATAGATTTTTACAATGGAATAGTTAAGGTTGGCAGGAGTGGGGATGGCAGCGGTATTGCTGTTATCTGCATCAGTTTGTTCATTCTTATTACCACCACAGCTACTCAATATTACTACTGCAATCAGTAAGGGAAATAGTTTCATGCGTTTAAAATTCAGGCTAAAAATAGGAAATCGGGAATTAATCTAAATGTTAATGATATTCTATCCCGGCTCCGGACTTAAGTCCGGAGCCGGGATAGAGATTTGGATCAGGAAAGTATATCTGATGCAATAGTTTCAGCAATAACAGGTGTAAGCGCCACCCCCATTCCATTGCAGGCAACAGCGAGATAAGCCCCATCTTTTACATAACCTGTAAATGGTCGTTTATTCTCTGTAAAACCCATAATGCCGCTCCATGAATGTTCAATGCTGTATTGTATGGAAGAAGAGAGGTGCTTTTGTAAAAAGGCAATAAGCGTGTTTCTAATGATATCAGACCCATTTAAATCGGTTGTGTTTTCACCTTCAAAATCTGCATTTCTTCCACCACCCAGTAAAATGCGGTTACCCAGGTGACGCCAATAATAATAACCTTCATCAAAATGAAAAGTACCCTTCATCGGCAGATCGGGAATAGGAGAAGTTACTATGATCTGTCCGCGAGCAGGCTCAACAGTAGATGAATCAAGTAAGGAATTACTAAACGCATTCGTACAGAAAATGAGTTTGGTTCCTTTGATGGACTGATCATTTGCTGATAGTACTTCAAACCCATTACTGTCTTTCTGCCATTCTTTTACCGGGAATCCGGATAAAATAGTAACCCCCTTTGCCATCAACTGCTGTGTAAGTGTCTGTACCAGTTTACCGCTGTGTAATGCGGCTTCTGTACTGTTTTCAATCATCGTATCAAAATGCTGTAAACCTGAAGTGGGCAGTTTATTGCCTGCGTATTTGAAAATGGAACGATGACCGGTAATATCTTTTAATAACTTATTGAGTTGACTGATCCTGTCATCCAGTGCAGGCCAGAACCTTGAATCCTTGTTAATACATTCATATCCCCCGCAATGTTCAAATCCAATCACCTCATCAGAAAAATGTTGTTTTATTTTTTCGATGCCTTTGTAACGCATTTCAACCACTTCTAGCATATCATCGATGCCCATGGTTTCCATATCGCTCATGAGCTCTGTAGGACTGCCAAAACAGGCAAAACCTGCATTGCGGGTAGAAGCGCCGAGTGGAGTGCTGTTTTTTTCGAGGATTACTATACGGAGTGAAGGGTTTCTCTGGAGTAGTTCCCAGGCGGTCCATAAACCCATTAAGCCGGCACCAACAATAATGATATCCTTTGGTGCATAAAAAGATTCCTGTTCCCAGATTGACAAGCTAGCCATGCCCGAAAATACAAAGTCTCTGCGTATTAACTCTGTTCACTCTCGTTCTCTGCGGTGAATAGTCGTGTAAATTCACCGCAGAGAACGAGAGAACGCAAAGTTTACGCAGAGGCTTTATTATTGCTGAGATTAAACGTTAAAACGGAAATGCATCACATCTCCATCCTTCACGATATATTCTTTTCCTTCAATTCTTAGTTTACCATTATCCCTGCAGGCCGCTTCACTGCCGTATTTCACGAAGTCGTCATATGCAATTACTTCTGCTTTGATAAAACCTTTTTCAAAATCGGTATGAATAACACTGGCAGCCTGTGGTGCTTTCCAGCCTTTGTGAATGGTCCAGGCTCTTACTTCCTGTACACCGGCGGTAAAATAGGTGTCGAGGTTGAGGAGTGTATAAGCAGTACGAATTAACCTGTTTAATGCAGGCTCTGTCATTTTATATTCTTCCATGAACATCTGTTTATCTTCTTCCACCTCCATTTCTGCAATCTGTGCTTCAATATTGTTACACATTACAATCATTTCGGCACCTTCTGCATCGGCTACGGCTTTCAGTTGTGCTGAAAACTTATTACCTGTATGCATGCTTGCTTCGTCAACATTGGCTACATAGAGAACAGGTTTGTCTGTTAAAAGAAACAGATCAGCTACGGCCACTTTTTCTTCTTTGCTCAAGCCAAGTGAATAAATGCTCTTACCCGCTTCAAGATGAGCTTTGCAGCGTGATAATATTTCATATTCAGCTTTTGCTTTTACATCAGAACCCACACGCGCCATTTTTTCAACACGCTGCATTTTCTTATCTACACTTTCCAGGTCCTTCAACTGCAGTTCGGTATCAATAATTTCTTTATCACTAACAGGGTTAATGGCACCTTCATCGCGTAATACATTCTCATCTTCAAAACAACGTACCACATGAATAATGGCATCCACTTCCCTGATATTACCCAGGAACTTGTTGCCGAGACCTTCCCCTTTGCTGGCGCCCTTCACCAGACCGGCAATATCCACTATCTCCATCTGTGTGGGAACAATCCTGTCGGGAACCACCAGTTCGGCCAGTTTAGCCAGTCGCTCATCGGGTACATCTACCAGACCCACATTGGGTTCAATGGTACAAAACCGATAATTACTGGCCTGTGCTTTGGCACTGTTACTAACCGCATTAAAAAGCGTTGATTTTCCAACATTGGGTAAACCCACAATACCTGCTTGTAAAGCCATAATCCTTTTTTTCGAGCCGCAAATATAGCGTTTTGGGGCTGATAGTCCATAGCCAATAGTCGATAGTCCATGGTAAAGCAGCATCGACCATAGACTATTTGCTTTTCTACCTATATTCACTTCCTAATTCAACGCCATGGCCCTTAACATTGTATGGATCGCATTTTTTGTGATTGCGTTTGTAATTGCGCTTTGTAAGTTCATTTTCCTGAATGATACAGATATCTTCAAAACACTGGTTGATGGTATGTTCGACAGTGCTAAAAGTTCTGTGGTTGATGTGGCTTTCCCTTTAACGGGTGCCATGGTATTTTTTCTAGGTCTGATGAATATTGCCGAAAAAGCAGGAGCCATCAACTGGCTGGCCAGGATACTTAACCCTTTTTTAAAACGTCTTTTCCCTGAAGTACCGGAAAAACATCCGGCCATGGGTCAGATGGTGATGAACTTCAGTGCCAATATGCTGGGTCTTGATAATGCTGCCACACCCTTTGGTTTAAAAGCCATGGAAGGACTCCAGTCGATTAATCCCGAAAAAGAAAAAGCATCCAATGCGCAGATTATGTTCCTTGTGTTGCACACAAGCGGGCTTACCCTGATTCCATTAACGATTATCTCATACCGGCTTGCTGCTGGTTCGAAAGAAGCGGCCAGTATTTTTATTCCCCTGGTATTGGCAACCATCTGTACCACGCTGGCTTCCATATTTGTGGTGGGCTTCAAGCAAAAACTGAAATGGGATAAAGTGATGTTTGGCTGGATTGGTTCCATGTTACTGCTTGTTGCATTGATGTTGTACTGGGTGCAGGGTATGGCACCTGAACAAAGGGAGGTATTCAGTAAGATCACCGGTAACCTGTTATTGCTGATCATTGTTGTAACCATTATCCTCGGTGCTGTATGGAAAAAAGTAAATGTATTTGATGCATTTATTGAAGGCGCCAAAGGAGGTTTTGATGTCATCATAAAAATCATTCCCTATCTCGTGGGTATGCTGGTAGCCATCCGTGTTTTCCGCGACAGTGGGGCATTGGGTTATATGGTAGAAGGGATTACCTGGTTACTGATGCAGACAGGCGTAAATACCGATTTCACCTCTGCCTTACCTGTTGCTATCATGAAACCGTTCAGCGGTAGTGGGGCAAGAGGATTAATGCTCGATGCTATGCAGGTACACGGACCGGATTCCTTTGTGGGTAAACTGGCATCTACCTTTCAGGGATCGGCCGACACTACTTTTTATATCATCGCACTCTATTTCGGAAGTGTAGGAATTAAAAAAGTACGTTATGCCATTTGGGCGGGTATGCTGGCAGATATTATTGGTGTGATTATGGCGATTATAATCGGGTATATTTTCTTCCACTAAAGAAGAAGCTATGAACTTCGAGCTAAATTTATTACTCACGGCTCACGGCTCGTAGCTCATAGCCCAAAATATTAGCGTAACAGTAAATCTCTAAGCTGCATCACCCCCACAGATGCCGGTGCTTCTATTCGTGTAAGATTCGGGATAGCAGCTGTTGCGGGAATATGTTTGTCGATGATATATTTTGGAATATGACGTGGGGCCATATCCAATAAACCCGCTGCCGGATAAACTACCAATGAAGTGCCGATTACTACAAAAATATCAGCCTGCGAAGTAATACGTGCAGCTTCAGTAATCAGGGGTACCGGTTCTTCAAACCATACGATATAGGGTCTTAACTGTTCGCCATCTTCCGCTCTATCTCCCAGATTGATATCGCCGCGAATATCATAAATCAGTGATTCATTTTTTTCGCTGCGCATTTTAAAAATCTCGCCATGCAGGTGTAATACTTTTGTGCTACCGCCACGTTCATGCAGATCATCAATATTTTGTGTGATGATCTGTACATCAAAATAGGCTTCCAGTTCAGCTAATCCGGTATGTGCCGCATTGGGTTGAACATTAGCTACATCGCGTCTGCGCGTGTTATAGAATTCAAGTACAACAGAAGGGTCTTTTTTCCAGCCCCTGGGGGAAGCCACTTCATAAATATCGTGGCCTTCCCAGAGTCCGTCGCTGTCGCGAAAAGTTTTGATACCACTCTCTGCACTGATACCGGCACCGGTAAGTACTACCAGTGTGGGTTTTATTTTTTGATCACCTGTATGCTTCTTCGTTTCCATAAGAACCAGATAAATATTCCCAATAAAATTAAGGGCCATAAGCGAATACCGATGAGTATTATTTCAACCAGTATATCACCGCCATCAGCAAAACCTTCTTTTAACCTGTTCCAGAAAGTATTTGGTTTGTGTGTTTGCGTACTGGCAGTTAACAAACTGAAGTAGGTGAGGTGAATGGTGCTGTAAGAAGTCTGGTGTGAGAGGTAATTCAATCTGCCGGAAGCCGATTCCAGTTCCTCTTGTATGTTATTGATCTCCTGTTCTACTTTTAATACATCATCCATTTTCCTGGCCTGCTGTAATAGTTGAACATAACGTTCCCTGATTTTTTTACGGGCTTCTATTCTCGATTTGCTGTCATACATTTCAGCAGTCACATCACTGGTACTCACCGATTTCTGCGTCACCCGGTTGCTGTCTGAACCCAAACCACTCAGTAAAGATTCAAAATACATGACGGGTACTTTAATGGTCATCATATTTTGTTTTCTGTCGTCAGAAAAAGCCTGTTCTTCCGATGCGATATAAGCGCCATGTCTTTTCAGTAGATTTCTGATATCCTTATCGAAACGAAAATAGTTGGCTGCTTCAATGGTGATATTCGCCGTCTTGATGAGTTTCTTATCCCAATCCTGAAAAACGGGTGCAGATGGTTTTCCGGCAATATTGTCCTGTACTTTTTCATCGGCAACTATTTGTGGGGCTGTATAGGCGGTGTCTGTTGTAGCCGCCTCTGTAAATGCAATATCTACTGTTGATTCTTTAGCTTTTAATTGATCCTGTTCACCTCTGTTACAGGCAACAGAAAACAGTATGGCCAGACAGGCCATGTAAGTGATGGTCTTCATAAATTTCTTTTTTAATTAGATGCAGTGAAGAAAAAAATGCACAGGCCTGTAGCTATGAATACCTCAAGCGTAGAAAATGTAACCCCATAAGACTTGTTAAAAAAAACTGCGGTTATCTCTGTGTGCTCTCGTTCTCTGCGGTGAATATTCGAGTAAGTTCACCGCAGAGAACGAGAGATAGCAGAGAAGACCGCAGTAGGAGAATTATTTAGTGCCGGAAAGTTCCATGATGATTTTCCATTCTTCCTCTGTAACAGGCTGTACAGATAAACGCCCTAAACGAACAAGCGCCATGTTAGCCAATCTTTTATCGGTCTTTATCTGTGCAAGCCCAACCGGCTTTTTCAATTTTTTGAAAGGCGCAAAATCAACAGCCGACCATGTTTCATCATCGGCAGTAGGGTCTGGGTAGGCTTCTTTAATTACTTTGGCAATACCAACAATTTCCAATCCTTCATTGCTGTGGTACCAGAAAGCCTGGTCGCCTTTTTTCATGGCACGCAGGTGGTTACGCGCCGCATAGTTGCGAACACCATCCCAGAAAGTAGACTTGTCTTTTTCAAACTGTTCCCAGCTATATTTAAAGGGTTCAGACTTAATGAGCCAATATGCCATACAATTATTTTGTGTGATTTAGAATGAAGCAAGAACATCTGCCAGGTGCAACACTTTTAAACCTGAACCTTTGTGTTTGATACAGCCATCAATATGCATCAGGCAACTCATATCGGTGCTGATGATGTATTCGGCACCTGTTGCATCTGCATGGGTAATTTTCTGGTCGGCCATTGCAATGCTGATGGGCTCAAACTTTACGGCAAAGCTGCCGCCAAATCCGCAGCAGGTTTCATTATCGGCCATTTCTACCAGTTCCAGTCCTTTCACCTGTTGCAATAATTTGCGAGGCTCCTGTTTTAATCCACATTCCCGTAAAGCCGCACAGCTATCATGGTAAGTAGCTTTACCCTTAAAGCTGGCACCTAGGTTTTCTACTTTTGCAATATTTACGAGAAAGTCGGAGAGTTCAAAAATGCGCTCACTTATTTTTTTTGCAGCCTGTTGTTGTGATGAATGTTCATACAGCTTACTGTAATAATTTTTTACAAAACCCACACAGCTGGCACTGGGAGCCACCACATAATCCGATCCACTGAAATCCTGAATGAACTTATTACATACATCTTTTGCTTCGCCCCAGAAACCGGCATTGAATGCAGGCTGACCACAACAGGTCTGGTTAGGATTATAGTCAACTTCACAGCCCGCTTTCTCCAATACTTTTACCATATTAAAAGCTACGGTAGGGTAGAGCTGGTCGATAAAACAAGGTATAAAAATTTGTACGCGCATGATGGTCTTTATGACTTTCTGTTCATCAATTTACGATTCAGAGCCATCATTTTAATGGCGGTAATAGCCGCTTCTTCACCTTTATGTCCGTGCTGGCCACCAATTCTTTCAATGGCCTGCTGCTCATTGTCAACTGTTAACACACCAAATATCACGGGCACATCCAGTGCAAGGTTAAGTTGGAGCACACCATCGGTAACCAGTTTGCATACATAATCAAAATGTGGGGTATCGCCCCTGATAACGGTGCCTAAAGTAATATAGGCATCAGGTGGTGTTTTACTGTATGCGTAATAATTTTTGACCGCAAAAGGAATTTCCACCGCGCCCGGCACCACAATACTTGTAACCCTGATCCCTTGTTCCTTGAAAATTTTCTTCGCCCCTGCTTCCAGTTTATTGACTATATGCGCGTTCCATTCGGTTTTAACGATAACAACAAAGGCATCCTTTAGGGTAGGGATGCCTTTGTTTAATGAAGTATTTCCTTTTGTTGCCATTAGTTAGCTCCCAGGTCGTTTTTTTCAATACTTAAACGATAAATATATCTGTCAGCCTGAAAACCTTTGTCGGTTTTAGGGAATTTTTCTTTGATGTCTTTGTAGATAGCCAATGCTTCTTCATTCTTACCTTTTGTTTCAAGCAGCAGGGCAGCACGAAAAAGGTATTCAGCAGAATTATTGTCATCTTTTTCAAAAGTGCTGCCAGCTTTTTTATAGTAGCTGATGGCATCATCTGTTTTATTCTGTTCTGCGTAAGCATCACCTAATGCACCAAAAGCCAGTAACTGAATCTGTTTGGCATCGGTAGAAAAATCTTTCAGGTATTTAACTGCATTGTTAAAGTCACCCAGTTTCAGGTAGCTTACACCTGCATAAAAATGTGCCAGGTTAGCTGCTTTGGTACCGCTAAAATTCTTAATTACATAGAGGGCGCCACGGCTCTGCCCATCACCATTCAATACCAGGTTGGCAGAGTCCATACGGAAATATTCTTCCGCTTTAAATAAAGCTTCAGCCGCTTTTTCTTCTTTGGGTTTAACGATGTATTCCTTGTAACCATACCAGCCTGCAAAGCCAATTACTACAACGGCTACTGCACCAATAATGATTTTCTGGTATTGCTGCCAGAAACCCTGTGCTTTTGCGAGGGCCTGTTGTTCATTCGTCACTTCATGCTTATCACTCATGGGAAATTAATTATTCGAGTTTATATGTGTTGGGTTTAAAATATTAGTCTACAATAAAAGGATAGTTCTGATCAATGTATACATCTTTCAGTACTTCGCTGTCATCGGGCCATGGACTTTCTTCGGCGAATTTTACACTCTCTTCTACCACGGCATCAATGCGTTTATCGATATCGTTCAGAAACTCCTCTGTCGCAAATCCATTTTCCAGAATGGTTTTACGCACCTGTGTAAGTGGATCCTGCTCCTTGTACTCATCTACTTCTTCCTTGGAACGGTATTTCTGCGGATCGGAGATAGAGTGACCTTTATAACGATAGGTTTTCATTTCCAACAGTGTTGGACCATCACCCTGTCTGGCTCTTTTAACCGCTCTTGCCACACCTTCGTGTACAGCTTCGGCAGACATACCATCAATTTTATCTGCGGGCATATCGTAAGCATCAGCCAGTTTATAGATATCTGTTACGTTACTGGTACGTTCAATAGAAGTACCCATCGCGTAATTATTGTTCTCACAAATAAAGATCACAGGCAGTTTCCAGGTCATGGCCAGGTTAAAAGTCTCATGCAACATACCCTGTCTGGCGGCACCATCACCAAAATAACAAAGCACTACATTCTGTGAGCCCCTGTATTTTTCTGCAAAAGCCAGTCCGGCACCTGTACCTATCTGGGCACCTACTATACCATGACCACCAAAGAACTTATGTTCCACACTAAAGAAGTGCATACTTCCGCCTTTACCCTTGGCGCAACCTGTTGCTTTACCATAGAGTTCAGCCATACAGGCATTGGCACTCACGCCTTTAGCCAGGGCCAGACCATGATCGCGGTAGGCAGTGATAAAAGGGTCGTCTTGCTGGGTGGCAGTCATACATCCGGCGGCAATGGCTTCCTGGCCTATATAGGCATGGAAAAAACCGCGGATTTTACCCGCCATTTTATACATTTCCTCGGCTTTCAGTTCAAACTGGCGAATAAGCTGCATCAGCTCATACCAATAGAGATAAGTTTCTTTAGAAAATTTGGTTGGCACTTGGTCAAATTTTGAGCAGCAAATATAGGGGTTATGTGGCAAAAATGAGTTGACCCGCCGTAAAGAGGAATGAAACAGAGAAATAAGGAATATGGAATAAGGAATGAGGAAGTGAATGACCATGATTACTACTGTTTACACGACTCCTATTAAAGCTGGGGTACTAAATCATTCATCTTTCGGTCTTCCCGACTTCCTGTCTTTCGGACTAAATCAATCAGACCATTTCCTCCACCCAGTCCATCTTCGGCAGTGGCACAGATTCAATCAACTGGTCTTCCAGCAATTGGGCGAAGGTTTCAAAATAGAGAATTACGTCTTCCCGCTGGTTGCGTTTCAGCCACCGGAAGCCGCCGGGCAGGGCATTGAGTACCTGGCGGTCATCGAGGTATTCAAGGTGGTGAATATCGGTAGGGGTGAGACCTGTATCCTGTAATTTTTTGAGCAGGAGACTAACCGGGGCATTGGTAACACCGCAATAGTCTTCTGCGAGTTCTGTCCATTCACCAATTCCCGAATGCGCATAAGTAAGAATATCTTCTTTCGACAGGTCAGTGATCACCTGTAAAAGATTACCACAATTACAGGCCCCATGATTACCCCATGCATAAGCAGCGCCATTGCTTAAACGAGAGGCTGTATTTCTGAGGGCATCAATTAATTCAATTGTAGGAAATGCCATGATAAATCCTTTTTTGATATAACAAATATAAAAATCGATTGGTTCTGCAGGGTAGCCGGTTTCTTGATCTTTATGATTGTGTTGAATTCTTTTGAATAGAGTGCATCTATCTCTTAAACGGCACTGTTAAAAAAATAAAAAATCAAAAATGAAATGAACTGTTTGGAGCAGATGCCTGTATTAGTGTGACAAAAACCATGAAAATGAAAATGAAATTTTTCTCTTTTGCCATCGCATTGCTGATGGGCGCATTTGTTACCGTATCTGCTCAGAAAACAGTAGTTGATGTAGCCGTTGGTTCCAAGGCACATACTACACTGGTTGCTGCTGTGAAAGCTGCAGGACTCGTTGAAACTTTACAGGGTGCTGGTCCGTTTACTGTATTTGCTCCGGTAAATGATGCATTTGCCAAACTGCCTGCAGGAACAGTTGAAACATTATTAAAGCCTGAGAACAAAGCACAGTTGGCGAAAATTCTGACTTACCATGTAGTAGCAGGTAATTTAGATGCTGCTGCTGTTGTTAAAGCCATTCAGGACGGAAAAGGTAAAGTAGTTGTAAAAACAGTAAGTGGTGGTTCATTAACTGCTTCACTGAAAGATGGTAAAGTAATCCTCACAGACGAAAACGGTGGTGTTGCCACAGTTACAGTAACCGACCTTAAAGCAGGTAATGGTGTAATTCATGTGATTGATGGAGTGGTGCTGCCGAAATAAAGAATAAGAAATAAGAAATAAGAAACATGAAATAAGGAATAAGAAAGGAATTGTTTAGTAGATGATGTTGGTTTCACGATTCTGATTTTTGATTTCTCATGTGCATGAAAAAGCCTCCAAATGGAGGCTTTTTTAATAATGACTATCGAATAATGAGTGTTGAATGAGTGAAGAAGGTTTTACTAACCTTCGATATTCATTATTCAACATTCATTATTTATTATTCTCCTACGCTTCATTCAAAAACGGATACTTATAATCCACCGGAGGGTTATAGGTTTCTTTGATGGTGCGGGCACTTAACCAGCGGAATAGGTTGAGCATGCTGCCGGCCTTATCATTGGTTCCGGAAGCACGGGCACCACCAAAAGGTTGCTGTCCTACAACGGCACCTGTTGGTTTATCGTTGATGTAAAAATTACCAGCCGCATTACGTAGTTTGTTGGTAGCCAGTTCTACTGCTGCTCTGTCTTGTGAAAGCACAGCACCTGTTAAGGCATAAGATGAAGTATTGTTTACCAGATCGAGTGCTTTTTCAAATTCACCGGCTTTATACGTGTAGATGGTAAGAACCGGTCCGAAAATTTCTTCACACATGGTTCTGTATTTCGGATCACTGGTTTCAATAACTGTAGGTTCAATAAAATAACCTTCTTTTTTGCTATAGTTACCACCTGCGATGATTTTTGCTTTTTTATCTTTTTTCGCACCATCAATATATTTGGTGATGCTGTTAAAAGCTTTCTCATCAATAACTGCATTGATAAAATTAGTGAAATCTTCTACCGTACCCATTTTCATGGTCTTCAGTGTAGCTACCAGTTTCTGTTTTACTTCTGCGGCAATATTATCGGGCAGGTAAGCACGTGAAGCGGCTGAACATTTTTGTCCCTGGTATTCAAAAGCACCACGGGCCAATGCTGTTACAACGGCATCAACATTAGCACTGGGATGTGCAATCACAAAATCCTTACCACCTGTTTCGCCAACGATACGCGGATAAGAACGGTACTTCGCAATATTCTCACCAATCACTTTCCACATATTGTTGAAAACACCTGTAGAACCGGTGAAGTGAACGCCTGCAAATTCGTGGTGATTGAAACATACTTTACCGATGGTAGGCCCGTCCACATAAATAAGATTAATCACGCCATCAGGCAAACCAGCTTCTTTCAGGATGCGCATAAACAATTGAGCAGAATATATCTGTGTATTGGCTGGCTTCCAAACCACCACATTACCACACATGGCAGCAGAAGTAGGCAGGTTACCACCGATCGCTGTAAAATTGAATGGTGTTACCGCAAGTACAAAACCTTCCAGTGCTCTCCATTCCATACGGTTGTGCATGCCGGGGGCAGAAATAGGCTGTTGCTTATAGATCTCACTTAAGAAATGTACATTGAAACGTAAGAAGTCAATTAGTTCGCAGGTGCTGTCGATCTCAGACTGGTAAGCATTCTTGCTTTGTCCGAGCATGGTACTGGCATTCATGGTATAGCGATACTTGGTGGCCAGCAGATCGGCAGCTTTCAGAAAAATATGCGCCCTGTTCTCCCAGCTCATGGCAGCCCAGGCTTCTTTGGCTTTTAAAGCGGCGTCGATGGCCTGGTTCACATGTTTTTCTTCACCGGCATGAAAATAGCCGAGGGTATGCTTAATCTCATGTGGAGGATGAATGGCCACTTTATTACCCGTTTTCACTGCTTTACCACCGATATACATCGGGATATCAATTTCCTTCTTTTTCAGATCAGCGATTGCTTTTTTCAATGCTGCTTTTTCCGGTGTGCCGGGTGCATAACTATTAACGGGCTCATTGGCCGGAATAGGATAGGAGAAAGTACCAAAGCTCATGTTTCTTGATTTTGAGGATGCAAGGTAGGAAATATGGAATAAGGAACAAGGAACAAGAAATCAGGAAGTGGAGGGAACTGGGTGAATGGTCAAAGAGGTTTTGCAATTTAAACCGCTTCTCCCTCTTTGCAAAGCAGAGAGGCTTGGGGGTGAGTTGAAAAGCAGTTTAATGTTTAAAAAGTGAAAAATACTTCTCTGCTTCTGCAATAGTCGCCGGGGCCACTTCACTTAGGTAATGATGAATTTTAATTAACGCAAACTCAGGCATATTTTTTTGAATGGCTTCATCGCATTGAACAATCATCCTTACACTATAAAGCCCTTGATGATCTTCTATAGGTTTATAATTGTAAAACAGGAAATCGGACTGCTTAAATTTGGGGCTAAATCCCAGGATCAGCGTATCTGGCCCTTTGGTATGAATGTGTTTATTGAAAATATAGGTTCTCTCAATATCCTGCCCCTCAGTACGACTACTGATTAAGGTCATGCTGTCCTGCGCAAGCAAAGTTGCCAGTGGTATTGTAAAATATCCCTGTCGACGTTGTAATACTGAGTCTACTATTGCTGTTTCATTAAATTTATTGGGGGAAAACTGGTAGTCCTCAAACCATTTACCCGTTGTGTCCCCTTTTTTGTAGAGAAAATAACGATAATGTTTGCTGATGATGGAGCTGTCCTCATCTTCCTGATCACCATTAAAGAACATATGTTGGGAAGTGTATGAAGTTCTTAGTAAAACAAGATCGTTTTTAAAAAAATAAACCAGCGTATCATTTGTATCGCCATTAAATGAAATGGGCCATATATTGATGGCCTGTATGGCTTTTATCCTGTTGTCCTGATAAGTTTGAGCAGCGCTGCTCATGCACAGAAGAAAGCTGATAACCAGGCATTGAAGAGATATTGATTTCATATAATAAAAATATTAAACCTATTTGATTTTTACAACTGCGAAAAAACGCAGGATGAGTTGAAAAGCACCTTTCAACATTTTTAACAGCCACAGCTCAACACAGTTCCGTAGTTTAAATTATTAAAACACCCACTTATGCGCTACCTGCTGCTGCTAGTTATGTGTGTTATGTTATCTACAGATAGCATGTCACAAGCGAACCCGGTATTGGTTACGCCGGCCTGGTTAGATCAACACAAAGAAGACAAAGACCTCGTTATCCTGCAATCAAATTTCCTGCGTCTCGATTTTGAAAAAGAACATATTCCCGGCGCCCATTTTCTATGGCCCGATTGGCTGGGTGCCCATTCACCGGAAGGTAATTTCAATGCACCCGATCTGGCTGCCGCAAGGAGAATATTACAGTCCATGGGCATCAACCAAAACTCACATATTGTTCTGGCTTTCACCAAAACTGATCTGACAGTTACTGCACGAATGTTTCTTACACTGGAACACCTCGGCTTGTACGGTAAAGTAAGTTTACTCGATGGTGGACTGGAAGAGTGGAAAAAAGCCGGAATGCCTGTTGCCAGCGGCCCATCACCGGCCGTAGCAAAAGGAAATATTGAACCTGCTTACAGACAATTGCTGGTAGATAAAAAATATGTACAACAGGCACTCGGAGCCAACAATAAAATGGTGGTGGATGCCAGACTGAAAAGATTTTATGATGGTGATGTAACGGGCAATCCCCGCGACGGACATATCACCGGTGCATTTAACCTGCCTTTTCCAGACCTGATCGACAGTACCACTAAATTCAAACCTGTTGAACAGTTAAGCAATTATTTCAATGCGGTGAATAGCGATAAGCAAAAAGAAATGATTGGCTATTGTTTTATCGGGCAAACAGCGAGTGTAGTGTATATAGCAGGCAGGATACTCGGTTACCCTATGAAAATATATGACGGATCTTTACAGGAGTGGAGCCGCTTACCTGAACTGCCTATGGAGAAAACCCGTCAATAAAAAAAATCTGAGGCCATCTCTGCGCTCCCTAGTTCTCTGTGGTGAATAGTCGAGTAAATTCACCGCAGAGAACATGAGAACGCAAAGATGAACGCAGAGATGGGTTATTGCTGTTCGGGCAACATGATAAGTTTTACCATGTTGCTTTCATTGAATACCCGATTTGCCAGTTCTTTGGTTTTATCTACGGTAATCAGTTTTATCTTATCTGCCGCTTTGAGTATTTCATTCGGATCGGTGCCACGGAAGAAATGCTGCTCCAGTCTGAACCTCCAGTAATTGTTTTCTTTCACATCATTCTCCAGACTTCTGGTCTGCTCGGCCATTACTTTTTCAATATTTACTGCAGGTACACCATTGGCTTTTGTATTTTTTATTTCTTCCATTACCAGGTCCACCAGTTTGTTTACATTCTCCGGTGCACAGCCAAACTGAATGCTGATGCTGTAACTTTTTACCGGCTCATGGCTGAATCCACCGCTTACTCCTACACCATATACACCACCCGCATCTTCACGCAATACTTCTCTCAGTTTAATAGAGAGTGCTTTGGTAAGCTGACCCAACTGTACTTCATCGAGGTCCTTGATTTCATTTACCTCACCGGTAAAGAACAAGCGTACATTGGCTTTGGCTTCCTTACCTTTTCTGAATGTTTTATTAACGACCCCTTTTGGATAACGGATACCCACATCTTTCCATGATTCTTTTTTATCGGAAGCGGGTAAAGAAGCAATGTATTTCTCTGCCAACAGTTTCATAGTATCGAGGTTGAAATTACCCACGAAGGTGAAAACAAACTGACCACCATTGCTGAAACGTTCTTTATAAATATCAAAAGCACGATCGAGTTGAAGCTGGCTGATGGTTTCTGTAGAGAAAGGTTTTCTGCGGGGATGATAATTACCCATGATATAGTTTACAGAGTCACCAAAAACAGAAGCTGGATCCTTGTCCTTATTAGCCATTTGCACCTGCATCTGCTGTTTTAATACTTCAAACATATTGGCATCTTTTCGTGGTGCCACGAAATAGCCATGTAATAACTGTAAAGCAGTTTCCAGATCCCTGGTAGTACTGCTGCCATTCAACCCCTGCAGGTAATTGGCAACAGAGGGCGATACATAACAGTTTTTGCCGGCCATTTCTTTTTGGAGGCTTTGTATATCCAGATCGCCGATGCCACCAAACAGGGCTACGGTAGAAGCAGTAGAAGCATTTACAAAATCCTTGTCATCATACAGCGATGAACCGCCCCAGCTGATGGCAGAAAACTGAACATCATCATTTTTAAAAGTAGTAGGTTTCAGAATTACCCTGGCGCCGTTCGATAAGGTCCATTCAGTAGTTCCAATAGCGGGATATTGTTTCTCACTTACCACTTTACCTGCAACCGGCTGTACAGGAAGAATGGCACCAGCCATCACTTTATCTTCATATGGCTGCAATTTACCAATGGGTTTATTCAGCAAAGCAGTTACTTGTGCTGAACTGAGCATATCTGCTTTTTCTTTTTCGGGTGCGGTAATTACCACCGATCTGTTTTGCGTACTGATCCATTCTTTAATCAAAGCATTCACTTCTGCCAGCTTAATCGTAGGCAGGTATTTCTGGTGCATTTCAAACTCTTTTTCAATACCGGGAATGGTTTCTCCCTTCAGGTAATTCCTAACATATTCCTGCAAGAGTTCTACCGATTTGGTTTTATCTCTTTCATTGTACATATTCTCCAGCCGCGACAGGGTAGATTTCACCGCACGGTCCAGTTCACTCTGTACAAAGCCAAATTGTTTTACCCGCTCATTTTCTTTCAGTAATGTTTGAACAGAAGCAGAAATTTCCTTTGCTGTTTTAGCTACGGCAATCAGACTGAATGCATCTTTATCACCAATAAAAGAACCATAACTGCTGCTGCCGAACAGGAAAGGAGCTTCAGGTTTCTGTGCAATCTCTTCCAATCGGCTGCTCATCATCTGGTTAAAGAGTCCACGTACAATACTGGCCCTGTATTCTTTTTCTGTTTTGGATTGAGGAATTTCGGGTCTCAGATAATACACCTGCACCACATTATAAGGCTGTTCCGGATCGGTGAGGATGGAAGTACGTGTTTCCGGAAAAGCAGGTACCCCAAATTTTGTTCTCGGACGTGGTGTTTTAGCCGCAGGAATTTTGCCGAAATGATCACGAATCATTTGTTCAGTTTCAGCAATATCTATATCGCCCACTACAATCACCGCCTGTAAATCTGGACGGTACCAGTCTTTATAAAATTTTGTCAGTTGGCTGTAAGGCGATTTTTCGATGCTTTGTTTGGTGCCAATCGGGAGACGTTTGGCATACTGAGAACCTTTTAGGATTACCGGAAAATATTTATCACGCATACGTGCATCGGCGCCACGACCCAGCCTCCATTCTTCTACAATCACTCCTCTTTCCTTATCAATTTCAACAGGTTCAAAACTTACCTGGTGGGCCCAGTCTTCCAGTATCTGCATGGCTTTTTTAAACACCTGCATACTATCGGTAGGAACCTGCAGTTCATAAACTGTTTCGTCGAAACTGGTATAAGCGTTTAAGTCGGCGCCAAAGTTTACACCGCTTTTTTCGAGGAAGTCAACCAGTTCCTGTTTTTTGAAGTTTTTGGTGCCGTTGAAAGCCATATGCTCCACAAAGTGGGCCAGACCCAATTGCTGATCCGACTCAAGAATGGAGCCGGCATTCACTACCAATCTCAACTCAGCCCTGTTTTTAGGCTCTACATTTTTCCTGAGATAATAGGTAAGGCCATTACTCAGCTTACCAATTTTTACTTTGGGATCAATACCCAGTTTTTGATCCAATCCGCTTTGTGCCTGTACAAAAACAACCACAAGCAATAAAAGCAAAGTCTGTTTGATGCGCAACATCATGCAAGGTTTTTAAGATGAACGATTCAGTGCAAATATAGATCCGCTATAAAAGCGGGTAGGGGGATTACTAAATTAGGGGATTTTGGAAGAATAATTTGGAAATGTACTAATTTGGAAATTTGGAAATGAAAACCAGCATTTCCTTTGTTCTTCCTATTTCCAGATTAGCACATTTCCACATTTCCCAATTACCTAAAGTTGAAACCCCAAATTCCGAATCAAAGAATCCGGTAATGCGGGTAATTTTCTTCTTTCAATCAGGTAGGTAGACAGTCCTGAAATATCCCTATACACAAAATGTTTACTCATGGCACCTTCCAGGTAACCGGCCCCTGAGGTATTACCAGTTCCCACACGCATGCCAATCATCCGGCGAACCATTACGAGGTGTTTATGACGCCAGCTACTCATGAGGTGATCAATTTCTATCAGTGCATCCAATACCTGATAAGAAGTCTGGAACAATGGAAAATCACGGTATAACATAATAAATAGTGCCGAACGCAATGCAGTTGGGGAGAACATGGTTTTTAAGGCTGCGGTCTGTTCCTCCGAATAATGGGCTGGTTTTTCTTCAAAGAATACAAGGTCAAAATCATGGATTTTATTCTTCTCTCTTTCTGTCAGTCCTGCTTCATAAATAGCGCGGTAATCGTTCCAGAAAGGGTGGTGTTTGCCGGAAGCAGTACCCTTATAGTCTTTCCAGAAATCTTCCCTGAAAAAAGGGATACGCTCCAGCCATTTGTTTACCAGTTCCAGCAGGTTATGCCCCTCCTCAATGGAAGTAATATGTTTATAATCCTCCTGTGTAAAACCACCTTCATTGGTTCTTTTATAATAATCTTTCTGGTGACGATGATCCAGTTCCAGTCCGAGCCGGGCTTCCAGTAACCTGAACTGTTTACTCTGGAAACCCGAAGAAGGAGTAAGCAGGTTTCGGAACTCGAGGAAGTCGAGCGGTGTCATCGTATCCAGCACTTCCACCTGTTTATTAAGTAGCTGCAGAATATGAATGATCCTGTGCAGTCTGTGACGCACCAGGTTCATGTCTTCCGAATTATCATTGATTTTTTCCTGACTGAAAACACCGGTGATATAATCGAGTTCAAATAAAATCTGCTTAAACCATAATTCATAAGCCTGATGAATTATAATGAATAACATTTCATCATGCGCCGGTTCATTACCCGGTTCGAAACTTACAGGATGCTGTGCATTCAACACCTTATCCAGTCCGAGATAAGTACCGTAATACATAGGTTGTTTTTCCATAGAAAGTAAAGGTAGGAGGAAAACAGAAGAACAGAGGAACAGAGAAACATTGAATGGCCAGGTAAGAGGCCAAAAGTGGATATTCGACATTCCTCTGTTTCTCTGTTCCTCTGTTTTCTTACTTTTGCTGCATGACCCGCCAGCAACTCGTTGAACAGATAAAATTAAAAGGATCCTATCTCTGTGTTGGATTGGATACGGATGTAGAAAAATTACCGGATCACCTCAAGGGCCGGCCAGATGGAGTTATTACTTTTAATAAAGCCATTATTGATGCAACCAAAGACCATTGTGTTTCCTATAAAATAAATACAGCTTTTTATGAATCGCAGGGGTTAAAAGGCTGGGAAATCATGGCCGAAACATTGGCGTATATTCCCGATACGCATTTTACCATTGCCGATGCCAAACGTGGCGATATTGGCAATACATCTGCGCAATATGCCAAAACCTTTTTTGAAGTATTGCCGTTCGATGCAGTAACTGTTGCACCTTATATGGGGGAAGACAGTGTTCGCCCTTTTCTGGAATACAGGGATAAATGGACCATTGTACTCGGACTTACTTCCAATGCCGGCAGTTTTAATTTTCAGCGTTTGACGCTTTCAGAACAAAACGGTAAACAATTATATGAACAGGTGCTTGAAACCACCTGTAAATGGGGAACACCCGATAACCTGATGTTTGTGGTAGGTGCCACAAGGGCCAGCGATCTGGCTTACATCCGTGGCATCAT
This sequence comes from Sediminibacterium sp., assembly GCF_019264485.1. Classification (GTDB taxonomy): domain Bacteria; phylum Bacteroidota; class Bacteroidia; order Chitinophagales; family Chitinophagaceae; genus Sediminibacterium. Next base: position 119,507 of record NZ_JAHVAA010000008.1, on the reverse strand, counting down.
CCCCGATCATTTTTTACTGGTACCCGGTGTGGGTGCACAGGGGGGTAGTCTGGAAGAAGTATCTAAATATGGACTGAATAAAGATGCGGGCCTTCTCGTCAATGCCAGCCGTGCCATCATCTTCGCCAGCAACGGAGAAGATTTTGCAGAAGCGGCGCAAAAAGCAGCAAAGGATTACCAAACCGAAATGACCTTTCATCTTAAAAGATAATTGAACACAGATTTTCATGATTATCCACAAGAAATAACAACCTGCTTTTTCAAAACGACTCTGCGAAAACTCCGTTAGCTCCTGTTCTCTGCGGTGAATATTCGAATAAGTTCACCGCAGAGAACGAGAGAACAGAGAGTTTACGCAGGGTTTTGTAATTTGGTAATTCAATTCAAACCATGAACAGAAGAAAATTTTTGCAGCAGGGTTCATTGTCTGCTGCGGCGGTGGCGGCGCTGCCACTGGCATCAGCTGCCGAAACAAATGCAAAACCCTCTTTTCGTGCTGCATTTATCTCCGATGTACATATTAAACCGGGTGATATTCCTGAGAAAGGAATGCAGCAGGCATTTAAACATGTGAATGCACTCAAACCCTCCGTAGATTTTATCATCAATGGTGGCGATGCCATTATGGATGCCATGAAAGCTACCAAAGCTAAAGTACAGGAGCAGTGGGATCTATGGAATAAAATATTAAACGCAGAAAATAAACTGCCTATCTATCACTGTATCGGTAACCACGATGCCTGGGGCTGGCAGATGACAGAACCGGAAATAAAAAATGATCCCTTATACAACAAAACCTGGGTGGTACAGCAACACAAGATGCCCGGTCGCTATTACAGCTTCACCAAAAACAACTGGAAATTTATCGTGCTCGACAGTGCGCATGAAAACAATGGCGGCTATATTGCTAAAATTGATGAAGAGCAATGGCAATGGCTCGAAAATGAATTAAAGAACACCGATGCTGAAACGCATATCTGTATTGCATCGCATATACCTATTGTATCTTATGTGTCAGGGTTTTTCTTTGATAAAACAGAAGATAATGGTGACAGAAAAATATCAAGGGCATTATTACATACCGATTCTTTTAAACTCACAGAACTTTTTCGCTCCCATAAAAATATACGCTGCTGTTTAAGCGGACATATTCATTTACAGGATATGGTAGATTACCGAGGCATTCATTATTACTGCAATGGTGCCGTAAGTGGTAGCTGGTGGGGTGGTGCCTTCAAAGGTTTTGCACCTGCCTATGCAATCTTCGAGTTTTTTAAAGACGGGAGTGTGAATAGGAAAATGGTGGAGTACGCTTTGTAATTTGGAAATTTGGAAATGTGCTAATTTGGAGATGGGTAAGCAGCTTTTCAATTGGTTTTTTCATTTCCAAATTTCGAAATTAGCATATCTCCAAATTTTAAATAGTCTTTTGAATGATAACTGCAACTTTCTCCGCCCACACTGCATGTGATTTAGCGGAATAATGTAACTGATCACTTGCCAGTAAACCCGTATCATTTTTGGCCTGTCTTGTTTGCGAGGTAATATCAATATAAATACCACCCATTTTTTTTGTGGCTTCCTCGCATACCTTATTAAATGCATCAATGGCATCGCTGATGGCTTTACTGTCTTTGCCTGCTGCAAAAGGGGTAACACCCCAATCGGGAATGGATAATACGATTACTCTTTCCGGTTTATTACCTGCAAAATGAATGGCTTTTTTGAGAAGGTATTCAAATTCATCTGTAAAGTCGGTAAGGGGTAAGCCCCTGTACTGGTTATTCACACCAATCAGTAAACTCACAAAATCGTATTGCTCATTTAATTGGGTATGAAGAATATGGTCTGCAAGTTCGAAACTGGTCCAGCCGGTTTTGGCCACTACTTCGGGGGCATGGAAATGAATACCTTTTTTGCGGAGGAGTTGAACCACCTGATAGGGAAACCCTTCATGTAATGGAACCGATTCCCCAATCGTATAAGAATCGCCTAATGCGAGATAACTAAAGTAATGACGGGTCATGGCAGTGTTTTTCAGTGTTATTCTGTGTCCTCAGTGGCAATGTAGTCCGAAAGTCCGGAGGAGATTGCCATTCAAAGCACAGAGGAATACAGAAGGGTTAGAAATTGTTTTTTAAAATTTCATAGAAACAATATACATCTTGAAAACTACAATACATAGGAGTGGGGGCTACGCGGATAACACCGGGTTCACGGTAATCAACGATGATACCACTGCTGATCATCTTATCATGAATTTCTTTTCCCCTCTCTTTAAAATACAAACACAATTGTGCACCCCTCTGCTCCGGATCGGCAGGGGTGATGATGCTGAAATTGATATGCTTCAGTTCTTTCAATAAAAATTCGAGATAGGCCGTAAGATGAATGCTCTTTTTACGCAGTCTGTCGATACCCGCTTCTTCAAACATTTCAAGTGAAGCTTTTAAACAAACCGTATTAAACACCTGCGATGTGCTGATATTCCAGCCAGAGGCATTGGTTTTTGGAATAAAACCTTTTTCCATTTTAAAACGGGTCTGTTCATCATTACCCCACCAGCCTGCAAGACGTGGTGTATTACTGTTGGTAGCATGTTTCTCATGCACAAACACACCGCCAATGGCTCCCGGTCCTGCATTCAGGTATTTATAACTGCACCAGACCGCAAAGTCGGCGTCGATATCATGTAAATGCATGGGTACATTACCGGCAACATGTGCCAGGTCGAAACCAACGATGGCGCCAACAGCATGTGCTGCCTGGGTAATGCCTGCCATATCAAACAACTGACCGGTATAGTAATTGATGCCGCCGAATAAGGTCATGGCCAGACTATCGCCTGCTTCCTGTATCGACTGAAGAATATCTTCTGTTCTTAATAATTTTTCTCCTGCTCTCGGTGCTATTTCGATGATGGCTTCATCGGGATTCAGACCAAAATGTTTGACCAGGGTTTCTACGGCATACTGATCGGAGGGGAAGGCGCCGGCTTCCATCATAATTTTATAACGGGAGGCTGATGGTTTATAAAAACTCAACATGAGCAGGTGCAGGTTAACGGTGAGGGCATTCATCACCGTAACTTCTTCTTCCTTACAACCCATCATTTTTGCCAGTGCAGGGGTACAATACTGATGGTACTTTAACCAGGGATGGGTGCCGCCAAAATAACCACCAACAGCATGGTTGCGCCAGCTTTCCAGCTCAACTTCAATTGCAGTAGCGGTTTGACGTGGCTGGAGGCCTAATGAGTTACCGCAGAAATAGATGACATCTTTTCCGTCTTTCTGCGGAAAATGAAATTCCTTTTTAAACCGTGCCAATTCATCGTTGGTGTCGGCATTTTTGGCATAGCTTATATCGGTGCTGAAAGCAAACATCGGCTCTATTTTGCTGCTAAAATAGTGTAATTGAGTTTGTTCCCCCAACCCTGCGTAAACTCCACATCCTCTTGTTCTCTACTGTGAATTTACTCGAATGTTCACCGCAGAGAAAAGAGTTAACAGAGGGTTACGCAGGGCCTTAACAGGGACTGAAAAACGTCCTTTACCGAATTTTCATCAAACTCTGTCGGTGAATTGCTGTCTTTCACCTAATTTTCAGACCTCCAAAAACGTAATAACTGTATGAGAAAATTCATGCTGTTGTCAATATGCATGCTGTTTGCATTTGCCACTATTGCACAACATACCCCCGTTACCAAGGCCAACTATGCTTTGGCGGCCCGTTTCTCTCCCAAGAAACTCGGCAAAATGATCTTCAGTACCAATGTGGATCCACATTGGTTAAAGAACTCCGAAAAATTCTGGTATATGTACGAAACCACCGAAGGTAAAAAGTGGTATATCGTAGACCCGGTAAAAGGAGAGAAGAAAGTATTGTTTGATAATGCCGACCTCGCTGCCAAAATTACCCGTATTGTAAAAGATCCTTTTGATGCACAGAACCTCGGACTTGACAGTATGCGTTTTGTACGCGATGAAAACTGGATTCAGTTTGAAGTGAAGAGCACACAGGATGAAGTGAAAAAAGATACAGCGGCTACAACAGGCCGTCGTGGTGCTGCCGGTGCTGCTGCAGCCACTACAACCACCAAAAAAGTATTCTATTTTGAATATAACCTGACTACAGGTGAGCTGGTAGAACTTCCTGATTTCAAAAAGCCAAAAAGAAAACCAAATTGGGCCAATCTTTCCCCTGATGGCAATACCATTGTGTTTGGTAAAAACTACAATGTGTACTGGATGGACAAAGCCAATTATGAAAAAGCTTTGAAGAATGAAAACGATTCTACCATTGTAGAATATGCACTCACCAAAGATGGTATTGACGGATATGGTTATTATAATGATGGGAACCTTTCCGGCAGTGGTATGACCGATGAAGAAAAAGAAAAAGAAGCCAAAAGAAGAAGACCTGTTTTTGCTTTATGGTCGCCCGATTCAAAATATTTCACTATGCGCAGGGTAGACAACCGCAAAGTGAAAAGTCTTTGGGTAATCAACAGTGTGGCCAATCCACGTCCTACACTCGAAACCTATAAATACTGGATGCCCGGTGAAAAAGAATCACCTGTAGACCATATGTATTTGTTTGATGTAGCCAATAAAACCAGCAAGGAACTGAATGTTTCTGCTTTCAAAGACCAAGCAGTGGGTGCATGGGCCACGCCTGCAAAAGTAAATACACGTGATGATGACTGGAGACCAAGCATCTGGCTGGGCACCAAAGATAAATTCTATTTTACCCGTACCAGCCGCGATCAGAAGCGTATTGATGTATGCGTGGTAGATGTGGCTACAGGAACTGTGAAAGCACTGGTAGAAGAGCGTTTTAATACATATATAGAAAGCAACCAGATTGCGTTGATCAATGGAGGTAAAGAATTTATTCAGTGGAGTGAGCGCGATGGTTGGGCACATTTTTATCTCTATGATGAGAATGGTAAACTGAAAAACCAGATCACCACCGGTGCCTTCCATTGCGAAGATGTTTTGGGTGTGGATGAAACCAAACGTGTATTGTATTTCTCTGCCAATGGAAAAGAAGCAGGAGAAGATCCTTATTACCTGCATGCTTACCGCATTAACTTCGATGGTACAGGTATGAGATTGCTGAATGCCGGCGATTTCGATCATGCCATGCGTATGAATGATGGTAACAGTTTCTTTATCGATAACTATTCTCGTGTAAACACCGTACCGAAATCTGTATTGTACAACGCAGAAGGTAAAAAAATACTCGACCTGGAAACGGCTGATTTCACTTCATTGTTTGCATCGGGTTATAAGTTCCCTGAAATTTTCAAGGCCAAAGCCGATGATGGTATTACCGATATCTACGGAACCATCTACAAGCCTTTCGATTTTGACAGTACCAAAAAATACCCCCTGATTGAGTATGTATATCCGGGTCCGCAGACAGAAGCCGTAAACAAAGCTTTTGGTCGTGGTTTCGACAGAACCGACCGTTTGGCGCAGATGGGCTTTATTGTAATTACACTGGGTAACCGTGGCGGACACCCTGCACGCAGCAAATGGTACCACAACTATGGTTACGGAAACCTCCGCGATTATGGTTTGGCCGATAAAAAAGCAGTTGCAGAACAATTGGCTGATCGTTTTAAATACATCGACATTAACCGAGTGGGTATTCATGGTCACTCGGGTGGTGGTTTTATGAGTACCGCAGCCATGCTGGTATATCCCGATTTCTTTAAAGTGGCTGTATCATCTGCCGGTAACCACGATAATTCTGTGTATAACAGATGGTGGAGTGAGCAGCACCATGGTGTTAAAGAAACGGTGAGCGATAAAGGCGACACATCTTTCCTTTACAGCATTGAAAAGAACCCCGATATCGCCAAAAACCTGAAAGGTAAACTCATGTTATCGCATGGTGATATTGATAACAACGTACACCCTGCCAATACCATTCGTATGGCCAATGCATTGATCCGTGCCAACAAACGTTTCGACCTGGTAATTCTGCCCGGACAGCGTCATGGTTATGGTGATATGACAGAGTATTTCTTCTGGAGACAGGCCGACTATTTCGCAGAACACCTGTTAGGCGATAAAACCGGTAGAACAGAAACAGATATTGAAGAGATGAATAAGGAAGTGGAGCAGAATGGAAGAGCAGGGAGGAGAAATTAGAAATTAGAAATAAGAAATCAGGAAATAAAGAGACAAGGAACAAGATACAAGGGATTAGAAAGTAGAATGATTTCTAATGGGCTGTGGCTCCCGGTGGGGAGCCACAGTTTTTTTTAGGTAGGGGACCAGACCGAAAAGACCGAAAGTCCGGTAGACGCAAAGTCGGAGAGCGAAGGATGACGAACATTTAGGTGTTTAGCAACATATTGAAATGCTTCTATTCCTCCTCTGTTTCTTATTTGCTATTCTCCTTGGGAGTCCTTTGGACCTTATTTCTTATTATTATTCCCTTTTATCAAAATAAATTTATTGTTTTTCAATAAATATTTATTACTTTTGCCTTATCAACCTAAACATTCATAACAATGTCAACAACAAACAACTTCTTATTCAAAGCCTTAACCATCATTGCCTGGATCATTTTTGTTGGTCTCAGTATTGAAGCAGGCGGTCTGTTGGTAAATTTTATCTTCAGTATCGTAAATCCTGCATTCGTTGGTAAACTGTATCAGAAACTTGATCTTACTGACATGTATGAGCGTAGTAGATGGGCTTTCTTCTGTATGTATAGTTTTATACTGTTTATTGCGCTGATGAAAGTGTGTTTATTCTACAAACTGATTACCCTGGTGAGTAAGATTGACCTGTTAAAACCTTTCAGTGATTTTGCTGCCAAACAAATATTGGATATCAGTTATTATACTTTTTCTATCGGGTTGATCAGTTATTTTGCCCGGCAGTCGGCGAGAACCATGCAGCATCATGGTTATCTAACCGAAAACCTTGACCAGTTCTGGGGCGATGCCCAGGCTTTTATTCTGATGGCGGCAGTAGTGTATGCAATAGCGCAGATTTTTAAAAGAGGACTGGCTCTTCAAAATGAAAACGATTTAACTGTATAAGCCATGCCGATAGTAGTGAATTTAGATGTGATGATGGCAAGGCGGAAAATGTCGTTGAACGAGTTGTCAGAAAAAGTAGACCTCACGCTCTCCAACCTTTCTATTCTAAAAACAGGAAAGGCAAAAGCCGTACGTTTCAGCACTTTGGAAGCTATATGCAAAGCACTAAACTGTCAGCCCGCCGATATTCTTGAATACGTGGAAAACAACAAGCAATAATCCGTATACGAAAAGAAAGAGGTGTTCTCATGAAAACCTCTTTCTTTACTTCCTTCCTTCCTTCCTTCCTTCCTTCCTCTGTTTCTTATTTCATATTCCTTATTTCTTATTCTTTGGGGCTTGCATTATTCAGAATAATTACTATATTAGAGTTCCCCCCACGAATATTTTTCTCATTATCAATCCGCACTATGAAACTGCTTATGTTATGCTTTTGCCTTGTTGTATGCGCTGTAAGTGATACGGCTGTGGCAACTGAAGAAAATAAGGTGTTCTATTTCTATCATTCCGGGGCATGGGGTAGTAAACAGGTTTCCGGAAAACAGTATGTCGTTTATACAAACATTCAACAGATGCCTAACGATCCTGAGAAAATCAAGGAAATGAGTAAAATGTGGGGCGACTGGGTAAATAAAACATGTAAAAATGAATCGGGCTGTACCTCCAATATCAATGTGTATCCTACAGCAGCCGATGCAGAAAAACAATTGGAAGGATTGAAGCAACGATACCGTGATGAAGCAAAATATTCGTTGACACAGGTGGAGTTTAAATAACAAATTGAAATACGGCAGATGAGCCTCTTTAAAAAAACAATACCCGAACCAGAACCTGTGCAGGTAAACGGACGATCATTGATCTGCCCGCATTGCAGCAACAACTTGTTTTGGGTGCGTAAAGCACAACTCAACAAAGCCTCCAGCTCTTTCTTTGGTATCGACTGGGCCGACCGATCAGCTACCTGTTTTGTTTGTTCGGAGTGTACGAGGATTGAGTGGTTTTTGGGCAGTAATTCCTGATAAAAGAAGTATTGTAAATATCTGCGACGACAGATATGTTATTTTATGTAGGGCAGTCTTATTAGAACAACTGAGGTGCGATACACAACAACTGCGGCGCAAACTATCTCGCCGTTATTGGTCGCCCGACCAACAACGATTAGGTATAAGTTGTCAACATTGATTGTTTTCTGATGTTTGTTAAGCGAGTAACAAAGACATAGAGGGTTGGTTGAATTACACATAGTATGTTTAACGAAATATGTAATCAGGGATAGACATGAAAAAATTAGTTCTCTTTACGATTATAATAACAACCCTACTGTGCGCCTGTACAAAAAAATACGCATTCAGTTGTGAAGATGTTACGCTATACTATACCCCCAACTGTGCAACTATAGATGGGTATGTGGTATTTGGAGACTCAGCTACCATCCGTGTATTCAGACAGGATATAGATCCGCAATTTCAGCACATGGGGGTTAAGGTTTGTATCAGTTATGAGGAGATGGGAGAGCAGCTTCTTACCGCTGAGTGCATGACGGCGCCAATGATAAAAATAACTTCCATAAAGGCAAAATAAATAACAACAGTATGCATGCCCCGCTCATCACCCCAATCAACCCAGCTAATAAGTCAGACTTAAAACGTTTTGTTTCATTGGAGCGTGAGCTCATGAAAAGCTATCCGCTCTATGTTTCAGAAATAGATGATGATGTAAGAAAAATGCTTACCCGCAAAACAGCCATGGCGTCGAACATGGAATTTGGTTTGTTTATTGCCACTGAAAATGGAGTGGATGTGGCTCGCTGTGCGGCTATCATCAATAAAAAGTATCAGGCACAGAAACAGGCTGGTGCAGGTTTTATTGGTTTTTTTGCCGCAGCAGAAAACTGTGAGCCGGCAGTAACAGCCATGATTACAGAAGCCGAACAATGGCTGAAAGAAAGAGGCGTAACCAAAGTAATTGCTCCTGCCAATGGCGGTGCACCCAACAGTCTCGGTTTACTTGTAACGGCTTTTGATGAAGAACCTATGTTTCCTACAGTATGGACCCCACCGTATTATAAAGCATATATAGAAAAACTTCATTACCGTCCTGCATACCCGTTATGGATTTATGATGTAGATTTTGCAAGCGATCAATACAAAACAACCAAAGAACGTTTTGAGCATTATGACCAGGTAGCTATTAGAACGGTTGCTAAAAAGAACTGGAACAGGGATATCGCTATACTGGCCGATTTAATCAATGAATGTTTTGTAGACGAATGGGAATTTGCCAAACTAAGCCATACAGAAGCCATAGAGTTTTTTGGCCCTATGAAAGACATTCTCGCACCTCAACAAATGCTCTTTGCTGAAGTCGATGGCAAACCCGTTGGTTTTTGTTTTGCACTGCCCGATCTCACTTCGCTTTTCAGGAGCTTTAAAGGAAAAATTGGTTTGGGTGCCATTTTTAAATTACTTACAGGTGCCGCCGGTAAATTCACAAGAGCAGGTATATTGGGTATCGGTGTAACCAAAGCATACAGAGGCAAAGGTTTATCAAAAGCCATGGCCATTCAATTGTACGGCTATCATGAATCGCTGGGATTGAAAAGAAGTCTCTATTATCCCGTAAATGAAATTAACCACGAATCGAGAGGCTTTGCAGCATCACTTGGCGGCAATGGGCGGATGATGTATATGGTATATGATAAGGTGTTGGAGTAAGAAATAAGAAATAAGGAACATGAAATAAGGAATCAGGAAATTAAGAATACTCCGCCATTGTTGGTCGCCTGATTACTAGTGTTTGGACGAAGGATACCCTGTTTCATGAAGGGTTGTTTATCTCATTCACTTGATATCAGGCCTACAACATCGGCGGCTATAAAACACCCCTGCGAAACCTCTGCGTTCTCCCGTTCTCCGCGGTGAATATCCTTTTCAATCCTCCATATCATTTTGAGTTTTACTTCCTAACTTCAACAATACCGTTTCATACAGTAAAATCATTCCCACCATGGAAGCCCCAAACAAAAACATCACCATCGATAATTATTTGGAAAGCCATTATATACACCGCAGTAACTGGCTGCGCGCGGCAGTATTGGGGGCCAATGATGGTATAATATCTGTTTCAAGTCTGGCCATTGGTGTGGCCGCGGCCAGCACCACCAGAGATCCTATTTTACTGGCTACTATTGCCGGACTGGTAGCAGGTGCTTTGTCGATGGCGGCGGGCGAATATGTTTCGGTGAGTTCTCAAACCGACATTGAAAAAGCAGATATTGCCAGAGAAAAACAGGAACTGGAAGAAATGCCTGAAGTAGAGCTGAATATACTGGCCGAGATTTATGAAAAGCGCGGACTCAAAAAAGAAACTGCTTTGCAGGTGGCGAAAGAATTAACGGCTGTAGATGCTTTGGGTGCGCATGTTAGAGATGAACTGGGTATCAATGAAGTTAGTCAGGCAAACCCAATACAGGCAGCTTTTGCTTCCGGTGCAGCTTTCACTGCGGGAGGTTTATTGCCATTATTGGTAACCATTTTAGCTCCGGTACTACAAATGGAATATTTTCTCTACGGTTTTACCATCCTGTCATTAATTATACTGGGAGCGGTTTCTGCCAGAACAGGTGGGTCGGGTATAAAGAAAGCCATTTTCCGTATTGTAATCTGGGGAACGATTGCCATGGTTATTTCGGCGCTGGTGGGTTATTTGTTTGGGGTGAAGGTGTAATCAACAACGGCAACCGTTCTTCCATCTTATTCTCCCTCCTCTGTGTAACTCCGTGCCATACTCCGTGAAACGCTGTGGTTACTATGGTATTTTTTTTAACCACAGAGTGGAACACGGAGTTGCACGGAGGGTTGCGAATTATTATTTGATACGATTATATTCCTTGCAGTTTGTGTTGGTTGTATAACCAAACCAACAGGCTTCTATGGTTTCTTATGCATCGGAAATTCAGGTAGTGGAACATAATCCTGATCATCACCCGGAATTTTAGGAAAAGCATTTACATCCTGATTCTTCCAGTTTATTTTTGCCTGCTCAATCAAATGCTTATCCGAGTTTACAAAGTTCCAGTAAATAAAACGCTCCTCATCAAAAGGTTCTCCGCCAAACAAATACAGTGTGGTTACTCCATTAGTTTCAAATTCACATAAGCTGGCATTTTTCGCAATCAGTAATTGGGCCGTACCATAATCATTGCCTTCAATTTTTACTGTGCCATCCAATACATACATACCCACTTCACCAAAGAGTTTTTCACCAATATTTATTTTTTGTGCAGTACTGGTTTTAATCTCCAGAAAAAACAATGGACTGTGAACAGGTACGGGCGATTTTTTGCCAACGATTTCACCTGCAATCAATTTGTAACTGATACCATCTTCTTCCCAGACAGGGATTTCTTTTTTGTCGATATGGTGAAAACTGGGTTCAGACTGCTCCAGTTCTTTGGGTAAACCAATCCATATCTGAAAACCATGCAGAAATTTATCAGCCCTTCGTAAATATTCGGGTGTTCTTTCTGAATGCACTACACCTTTTCCTGCTGTCATCCAGTTTACTTCTCCGGCTTTTATTTCTATGGCACTGCCAATACTGTCTCTGTGAAAAATAGAACCTTCCAATAAATAAGTCAAGGTAGATAAACCGATATGCGGATGTGGTGGTACATCCATATTCTGGTAATCCTTTAAACAGGTGGGTTTTATATGATCAATAAACACAAATGGCCCCACCGCACGTTTCTGACGGAAGGGTAATAACCTGCCCACAATAAAATTGCCGATATCGGCTGCTTTTTCTTCTAATATCAATCCAATGTTTGATTGCATAGAAACGATTTAGTATTTCTAATAAACAAATGCTCATGAAAAATATCATACACATCAATTCCTACTATCTTGCTTCAATTCTCTTTTTACACCTTCAAATGTCATCTTTACTTTTTGTATACTTCCATCCGCATTAAAAAACAACCTGTCGATACAGGTCACGCGGTGGTCACGATCGAGATTGGGAATGGGTCTGCGGTGATACACAATATACCATTCATCAGTACCCGGAATATTCATTACCGAATGATGTCCGGCACCAGTAGCAATCGTTGAATCAGCCTCAAGGATGGTGGTTTCTCTTTCAAAAGGGCCAAGGATATTATTAGCCCTTGCATACGCTACTTTATAACTGCCGTTGGTCCAGCCACCTTCCGACCACATAAGGTAGTAAGTGCCTTTGCGTATAAACATGGTAGGACCTTCTACATAACCCTTGGGTGTAATCTCTTTCACGATATCGCCATTGGGAAAGGGGACCAGTGCGGTAAAATCCTTATTCAGTTTTGCTAAATTACAGCGACCCCATCCACCGTACATGATATAATATTCTCCATCTTTATCCTGAAATACAAACTGGTCAATCGGTTGTGCATCATTATAAAACTGGTTGATGAGAGGTCTACCTAAATAGTCTTTATAAGGTCCTTCCGGTTTCGGTGCTACAGCGATTCCGATCCCCCCGTTGTGGTCATCTTTCACACCATTTCGTTTTTTACTCTGGATATCATTGGCTGAGAAAAACAGAAAATATTGATTGTCTTTCTTTACAACCGAAGGCGCCCACATAGCCATATAGGCCCATTTGATGATACTGGTATCAATAATACGCGGGTGCTTTTTCCAGTTCAGCATGTCTGATGAAGAAAAGGCATCAAGAAAAACCTGGTCTTTATATTTGGCAGAGAAAGTGGGGTAGAGCCAATACTGGTTATTGAAAATAACACCTTCCGGATCGGCATACCAACCTTCAATAACAGGATTGCCGCTGCTGCCTTTCTGGGCCTGTATGGTTTGCTGAAAGAACAGAAAGATAAAAGCGATGCAGATGATTCTTCTGAGCATGATTGATTTGTTTGCTGACTATGATCAAATATACCAATCAAACCTCATTACATTCCTGCCCGGTATTTAAATACCGGGCAGGAATGTAATGAGGTTTTCCTGTGAGTTTTCAATGTTTAATAATACATTTATTATGTAGAATTAAATATTCTGAACTCATGCCAAATCTCTTCAATCCTTCAGATGTTAATGAATTAGTTAACCGTATCAGTAAGCTTATTCCCGATGCACAAAGACAATGGGGTAAAATGAATGTTTCGCAGATGCTGGCACATTGTAATAAAGGGATGGAGTCGGCTATGGGACTACATCATATTCCAAGGGCCTTTATTGGCAGAATACTGGGGCCATTGTTTCGCGCCACTGCACTGAACGATAAACCGTTTGGTAAAAATTCTCCCACAGATAAAAGTTTGATTTTTACAGGCGAGTATAATTTTGAAGAAGAGAAGTTAAAACTGATCGCATATATACAAGCATTTATGAAGGGAGGAGCGGATGGCTGTACCAAAGAGCCACATGCTTTCTTCGGTCATTTTACTCCCGATCAATGGGCTCTTTTTCAATGGAAGCATCTTGATCATCATTTAAGACAATTCGGAGTATAGTCTCTCTCTGCGAAACCTCTGTTTCCTCTCGTTCTCTGCGGTGTGAATTCGAGTAAGTTGACCGCAGAGAACGAGAGGAAACAGAGATTTCGCAGGGTAATAGTGGGTGTTTAAAATCAGACATCTGCCATCAGACATCAGACTTCTGCTTCAACGTATTCTTTTTCACTCTTGGCAATCACCAGTGTAGCAACCCCGTTGCCGATGATATTGGTGATGGCGCGGGCCTCACTCATAAATTTATCTACACCGAGTAGAAAAGCAAGTCCTTCCAGCGGAATGGTTTTAATAGCTGCAAGGGTAGATGCGAGTACAATAAAACCACTACCCGTTACACCTGCAGCTCCTTTGGAAGTTAACATAAGTATGAGCAAAATGGTGAGTAGTTCACCCGCACTTAAATGAATATTGTATAACTGCGCCAGGAATATGGCTGCCATAGATAGATAGATGGATGTGCCATCGAGGTTAAAAGAATAACCGGTTGGAATAACAAGACCTACCACCGATTTACTGCAACCCATTTTCTCCAGCTTGCGCATGATGGAAGGAAGTGCCGCTTCAGATGATGATGTGCCCAATACAATCAGCAGTTCTTCTTTGATGGATTTAAGAAAGGCGCCAATCCTGAAACCATAATAACGCATAATACTGCCAAGCACAAAAAAGATAAACACAAACATGGTCAGGTAAACACAGGCCATGAGTTTGGCGAGCGGCACCAGTGTCTGCAGACCAAATTTTCCCACTGTATAGGCCATGCCACCAAATGCACCCAGGGGAGCGAGGTACATTACATATTTCAAAGCCACAAATACATAGTGAGAAATGCGTCCAAAAAGATGAATGAGTTTTAAACGATGTCTTGAATAGTTAAAAAGTATACCTACAATAATCGCAACCAGTAAAACCTGCAAAGTAAGATTGGCTTTAAAGAATTCTATCCAGTTAAAACTACTGCCCGCCTGTTTGGTGAATTTACTGGCATCCTGTAAATCGAGACCGGTACGGTCTATATTACCCGGTTGTACCAGCAATGCCACCACAATACCAATACCAAGTGCCAGTGTAGTTACCACTTCAAAATAAATCAGCGACTTAATACCGATACGCCCCACTTTTTTCAGGTTACCAATACTGCTGATGCCTAATACAATGGTGAGAAATATAATGGGCGCAATAAAGAGTTTGATGATGTCTACAAAAGTTTTACCGATCCATTCTGTTTTGATGGCGGTGGAGGGTGCATAATGTCCGAGAAGTACACCTGCAATAATAGCAATGAGCACATAAAAAGTAAGATTGGTGAGTACCGTATGGTACCATGTTTTCTTTTGCGTAATTGTATTCAAAGTAATGCTATTAATAAACGCTCTGCGTAAACTCCCTGTCCTCCTTTCTCTGCGGTGAAATTACTCGAATAGTCACCGCAGAGAAAGGAGAGCGCAGAGTTTACGCAGAAATGTGTTAGAGTGTTTGTTTGGGTTTGCCGGGAATGAAGCTGCCGATGGGGGCAGTGTACCATGGTCGGAGGTCGTAGATAAGCCTGCCCGCCGCAATAGCAGGATCGGTTTTTAGTAAAGTTTCTACTTCTTCTTTTGTAGGACAATCAAAAATGAAAATCCCTTGCCAGTCTTTGCCATCTCCAAACGGACCTGCCACTTTCAGTTTGCCGTCATTATACAGCCGATCCATATTACTCATATGTCCCTGCTGAATTTTTGCAGCCGTAGCCGAATCCTGATTACGGTTCGGACCTTTGATGAGCATCACGAACCAGTATTTGCGGATTTGTTCCTCAGGCTTTTTAGTAGTGGAATTGTTTTGTGCAATAGCAGCGGTGGTAATGACTATCAACAGAAGAAAAAATAATCCCTTTTTCATAGCGTTGGGTTTGAAAAGGGAAGATAAGGAAAGACTGGAAGACCGAAAGACGGAAAGTCCGGAAGTCCGAAAGATGATTGTGGTGAGTTGGTCTTCTTTCGGACTTTCTGACTTCCGTCTTCCGGACCCATTACAATAATCTTACGCTTCCGAAATTGCTTTTGATATTAATTTTCGCATCACCCCCATTGCCGAATTTGCCGGTATAGTGGTGGTTAAAAGTTACACGGTTTCGGAGCGCTTCATTTTTTTCTTCTTTTAATTCAAAACTACCTTTGCCCGTAGCGGTTGAATGTGTGGTGGCAATATCATAATCGCCGCTGATGGTTTTAGGTAAGAGCAGATAGATGCTTGTGTGACTGGTATTGATGTCAATATTTTTTACTGAATTGCTTACAGGAATATCGATGCTGTTGCAGAAAGTAACAGTTGCTTTTATATCGCCGGTCAGTTCTTCAATATCAATCGTTGAATGCCTGAAGTCGGCCTCGGTTTTACCCAGCTTACCTATTTTAGCTTTGCTGAAATTTACTTTTAATGATTTGGTATTGGTCAGATTCCCCGCTGTTAAACTGCCATGACTGCTTTGTAAATCTGCTTCGCCGGTATGATCGCCGATTTCCATCGGACCAAAACTATTGTGTGCCTTTAGTTTTGCATTGGCTGGCAGGTAAACAATGTAATCAATCGACATTTTATTACTTTGGTTGGTACTCCATCCTTTATTTTCGTCACCAATCTGTGTTTTAAAACTGATGGTATCACTACCGGTCTTTTCAATAACCTGAATCATATCGAGTAAAGTGTTTGCATAGGCTTCTTCCTGTGTGGATACCAGTATTTTAGCTTCTACTTTTACTTCGTTTTTATCCCAGTGTTTTATTTCCATCTTGCCAAACTGGTTCCTGAGTGCTACCACCGCAGAGCCAATAGGGTAGGTTTTACTGAAATCTTTTTGTTTGGTAACGGCCCATTTATAATTGTTCTGTGAGAAACTGGTATAAGCAAGCGCCATTAACAGGCTGCAAAGGGTTATGATCTTTTTCATGCGAGGTAAAGGTTTTACACTAAGAGTATACGGATGGGAAAAGGTTGGAAAAGCGGCCCATTTTTAATGTTAAAAACCCGGAAACAAATAATAATGCAACAAAACAGCCCGTACAGCCTGCATCCCTTATTTTTGCCGGGTTAACAGGCGACCGACCTAACGTATTAAAATATTATCAGCATGGCTGCCAGAACCGATCTGTTTCAATCGCCCGATTATTACCAGTTAGATGAGTTATTGTCTGAAGAACATAAACTGATCCGGGAATCGGTAAGGAATTATGTAAAGAAAGAAATTTCGCCCATTATTGAAGACTATGCCCAAAAAGCGGAGTTCCCCCAACAGATAGTAAAGCAGATGGGTGACCTGGGCTGTTTTGGTCCTACCGTGCCAGTTGAATATGGTGGCGGTGGACTCGATTATATCAGTTATGGCCTGATGATGCAGGAACTGGAAAGAGGCGACAGCGGTGTTCGCAGCACAGCCAGCGTTCAGGGTAGCCTGGTGATGTATCCTATTTATGCTTATGGTAACGAAGAACAGCGTAAAAAATACCTGCCCAAACTGGCCAGTGGTGAATGGTTGGGTTGTTTTGGATTAACAGAACCTGATCATGGCAGTAATCCTGCCGGTATGATTACCAATATTAAAGATGCAGGCGACCACGTTATTCTCAATGGTGCAAAAATGTGGATCAGCAATGCTCCCTTTGCACAGGTAGCAGTGGTTTGGGCCAGGAATGAAGATGATAAAATTCAGGGGGTAATTGTGGAAAGGGGAATGGAAGGATTTACCACACCCACCACCCATGGTAAATGGAGCCTGCGTGCTTCTGCAACGGGTGAATTGGTATTCGACAATGTAAAAGTGCCTAAAGAAAATATTCTTCCCAATGTTATCGGTTTGAAAGGTCCATTGGGTTGCTTAACCAAAGCCCGTTATGGCATTGCCTGGGGAGCATTGGGTGCGGCAATGGATTGTTATGATACGGCTTTGCGTTACAGCATGGAGCGTATACAGTTCGATCGTCCTATTGGCGGGTTCCAGTTGCAGCAGAAAAAGCTGGCAGAAATGATCACCGAAATCACCAAGGCACAACTGCTGGTATGGCGATTGGGTGTGTTGATGAATGAAGGTAAAGCCACTCCTCAACAGGTGAGTATGGCCAAACGTAATAGTTGCGAAATAGCTGCCAATATTACCCGCGATGCCCGTCAGATGCTGGGTGGTATGGGTATTACCGGCGAATACAGCATCATGCGTCACATGATGAACCTTGAAAGTGTCATTACCTACGAAGGCACTCACGACGTTCATTTGCTGATAACAGGGATGGATGTTACCGGGTTGAATGCGTTTAAATGAGTGAATAGTGAGTAGTCAGTAGTGAGTGTTTGCTCTGTCTACTGACTACTCACTACTGACTACTCACTAACTAAGTCTGATGAAACTATTCCTCATAGGCATGATGGGCTCCGGCAAATCTTACTGGAGCCGGCAACTGGCCAAGAAATTAAAGACAGGAGGTTACGACCTCGACTTTCTGATTGAATCTCATGAAGAGAAAACGATCAGCGAAATTTTTGAGGAAGATGGAGAAGATTATTTCAGAAAATCGGAAGCCAAAATTTTACGCTGGTTTGGGGAGAAGAAAACTTTTGTGCTGGCTACCGGTGGCGGTGCTCCCTGTTTTCATGACAATATGGACTGGATGAATAAAAACGGGGTTACCATATGGCTTGATGAGCCGGTGGAAACATTGGTGGAAAGACTTCAGCCCGAGAAAGAACATCGTCCGTTAATTCGTTCCTTATCTGATGCGGAGCTGAAAATTTTTCTCGAAAGCAAACTCGCAGAGCGTAGACCAGTATATGAGAAAGCAAAGCATATACTAAGCGGTAAGGAGATCAGTGATCTTTCATTCAAAAAAATTATACAGCAATATGCATAAAGGATTCCTGGTAACAGCCTCATTTATTGGCGCCCTCTCAGTGGTATTGGGTGCTTTTGGTGCGCACGGGCTAAAAAAAATCGTTGCACCAGAGTCGCTGGTTACATTTGAAACAGCAGTACGTTACCAGTTTTATCATGTATTTGCCCTGGCACTCACCGCACTGGTATTCGCATCGGGTAGTCCGTCATTGATGAAGGCTGCGGGTTTTCTGTTTATTACAGGCATGGTGCTGTTCAGCGGTTCCTTATACCTGCTTACCTATAAATCGGCCGCTAATATTCAGGGACTTTCCTGGGTAGGCCCTATTACCCCATTGGGAGGCAGTTTGCTCGTGGCAGGCTGGGTTTGTCTGGCACTGGGCCTAAGCAAGGGTGCATAGTATTGGTGGAAAACTCAGCCATCTTTTATCAGTTTTGCACATAGGTGGGTAGTTCTGTTATGCAGGCATTGTCATAGCTTATATTTGTTTTCATGGCAAATCGCTTGAAGAAGAAAACGCCACCTCCGCCGAGTCCGGAAGAACTGAATCCTGACAAAGAACCCGAAGTAACGGTAACGGAAGTGGTGAAAGATGAACGTACCACCAAAATTCTCGGTGCCTCCAGCTTATTGCTGACCATCTTCTTATTTGTTGCATTCACTTCATATTTATTTACCTGGCAGGAAGACCAGGATAAAGTACACCAGTTCGGTATCCGCATTTTTGCTACTGATGATGTAAAAGTGAATAACCTGCTGGGCGTATTGGGTGCTTATGTGGCACATTCACTCTTTTATAAAGGATTTGGATTGGCATCTTACCTGCTCTGCAGTTTCTTTTTTGTATTGGGTACTAATTTATTATTCGGTAAAAAAGTATTCAGCCTCACCAGGAACCTGCGTTATATGATTGTAGGACTTGTAGTACTGAGTATGGCATTTGCCTTTGTATCGAGGGCCAGCGCTTTTTCATGGGGTGGCGGCGTAGGTGAGTTACTCAATGCCTGGTTTGTAAAATGGATTGGAAATATCGGCACAGGGGCTTTGTTATTATTATCTGTATTCAGTTATGTGATCTGGCGATTCAACCCCACTTTCAAAATACCCGACTGGCAGTTTGGTAAATCGGGGGCGGGTGTAAAAGCGCATGAAGACGATTTTAAATTGTCGATTGATGATGAAGTGGCAGTAAGACAGGAATGGGATGAAAATGCAGACATAGAAGAAGAACCGGCAACAGAAGAAAAAACAGCAGGACCAAATAAATTGAAATCAGAAGGATCGGGTGTGGTGGTGATTATGCCACAGGAAGAAGAGGAAGAAACCGATCCGATGAATGAATTTGAAGTGAACGAGAAAGACCTGGATGAGGAGGATTTGGAGGAAGAAGAGGAAGTTGTTTATGAAGAAGAGATTATTTCGAAGCCTGAACCATTGATTAATGTGATTCCGCCCGCACCCCGTAAAGCAGAGATGGATACGAATGGATTAGAACTTGAAATAAAAGAAACACCGGATGAGGAAGAAGAACCCACACCTGCTCCAGCACCGGGAAAGCTCAATACCAAATACGATGTAACACTCGACCTGAAAGATTATAAGTATCCGGGTCTTGATCTTTTGGAGACACATGGCAGTGAAAAAATTGTGCATGATCCGACAGAACTGGAGACCAATAAAAACCAGATCATTGCCACGCTTAAAAACTACGATATCGCTATTCAGCGAATTGCAGCAACGGTGGGCCCAACCGTAACCCTGTATGAAATTGTACCTGCTCCGGGAGTACGCATCAGCAGAATTAAAAACCTGGAAGACGATATTGCCCTGAGTCTGGCAGCATTGGGCATCCGTATCATTGCGCCTATTCCCGGTAAAGGAACCATTGGTATTGAAGTGCCGAATGTGCGTAAGACGGTAGTGAGCATGAAGACTTTACTGGCCAGTGAAAAATTTCAATCCAACTCCTTCTCACTGCCCATTGCTATTGGTAAGAAGATCGATAATGAAAACTTTATTGTTGACCTCGCTGCCATGCCACACTTGCTGATGGCGGGTGCCACGGGTCAGGGTAAATCTGTGGGGCTGAATGCCATTCTTGTTTCATTGCTGTACAAAAAGCATCCTTCGCAGCTCAAGTTTGTATTGGTTGACCCGAAGAAAGTGGAGCTGAGTTTATACCGTGTGATTGAAAAACATTTTCTCGCCAAATTGCCCGGCGAAGAAGAATCAATTATCACCGATACCAAAAAAGTAGTGCATACATTGAATGCTTTGTGTATTGAAATGGATAACCGTTACGATTTGCTGAAAGAAGCAGGCTGTAGAAATATCCGTGAGTACAATGATAAATTCACTGCCAGAAAACTTAACCCAGAAAAAGGACATCAGTACCTGCCCTTTATTGTACTGGTAGTAGATGAGTTTGCCGATCTGATCATGACAGCAGGCAAGGAAGTTGAAATGCCGATTGCCCGACTGGCGCAGCTGGCCAGGGCCATTGGTATACATTTGATTATTGCCACACAGCGTCCGTCGGTAAACATTATTACAGGTACCATCAAAGCCAATTTCCCGGCACGTATTGCGTTTAAAGTATCGAGTAAGATCGACAGTAGAACCATTCTTGATGCTGGTGGCGCTGAACAGTTAATAGGTAAGGGCGATATGCTGGTGAGTTATAACGGAGAGATCACGCGTTTACAGTGTGCTTTTGTAGATACGCCTGAAGTAGAAAATGTATGTGAATTTATCGGCGACCAGCGTGGTTATCCGCAGGCATTTCTGCTGCCCGAATATGTGGATGAAAAAGAGATGGAAGGAAGAGATTTTGATGCCAGCGAACGTGATCCGCTGTTTGAAGATGCTGCCCGCTTGATTGTACAAAGCCAGATGGGGTCTACTTCACTCATACAAAGAAGGATGAAACTGGGGTATAACCGCGCGGGACGACTGATGGACCAGTTAGAAGCTGCAGGGGTGGTGGGGCCAAACCAGGGAAGCAAAGCACGTGAAGTATTATTTAAAACCGATATGGAACTTCAGGAATTCCTGGATTCTATGTAACCCGGCCTCATTTTCACCGATTTATAACATTATCTGAGCCCGTTCTTCTAAACTAATGCGCATACAAACTGTCATACAAAACAGTAAAACTTATATTTGCGCCCTCAAATGAAAAGAATGAAGAAATTATACGCATTGGTACTGGTGATGGTTGCTATGGTGTTAAATGTTCAAGCGCAGAATGATCCAAAGGCCAAAAAAATTCTGGATGCTGTTAGTAATACCGTTAAAGCTTATAAAACCATTTCTGCAAGTTTCAGCATCAAATCTCTTACAAGCAGAGGTGTTAATAATGGCACCAAAACAGGAACCATTGTTACCAAGGGACAGAAATACGTGTTGAAAGAAGGTAAAACTGAAATACTGTGCGATGGTGCTAAAACCTATAATTACGATGGCAGTAAAACCATCACCGTATCAGCAGTAGAGGAAAGCGGGCAGACACTCACACCGCAAAAAATTCTTTCCGGCTCTTACGATAAGGATTTTATTTATCGCTTAGTTGGTACAAAAGGAAACCTGCATGAGATTGAAATGAAACCTATTGATACAAGAAAGAACTTTTCTAAAGTGAACATCTTTGTAGACAAAGCAAAAAATATGATTGTTCGCGCAGTGATTCTTGACAAAGGAAACAATACTGTACAGGTAAGTTTCAGTAATATGGTGCCTAATAAAAACCTCGCCGATAATCTCTTCGCCTTCAACCCGGCGAAGTATCCGAAAGATGTAGAGATACTGGATTAATTGAAATAATTTTTAGTAAGCCACAGATTAACAGATGAGCAATCTGTGAATCTGTGGCTTTTTTTGTTTTCTCCGGACTAAAGTCCGGAGCAGGGTTTATAGGATTGTTTTTTTGATTATCGGCTGCTATGAAATACGAGAAGATTATAACCAGTAAAACTTTTAACCCAGCTCCGGACTTTAGTCCGGAGAACAAAAGCAGTTAACTAAAGTCCGGAGCAGGGTTTATAGAATTGCTTTTTTGATTATTCGCTGCTATGAAATACGAGAAGGTTATAATCCGATTAAACTTTTAACCCAGCTCCGGACTTTAGTCCGGAGAATAAAAGATTTTAACCATTTAAAAGCAACAGAAACATGCATGTTTCGTACTTTAATTGTATGAAACGATTTATCACTACCATTTCTTTTTTTGTTGCCATACAGCTGCATGCCCAATTTTCTGTTCGCCTTATTGTAAACACCGTTGCTACCAAAGCCAATGATGATATTTATGTGGCAGGTAATTTCAATAACTGGAACCCCAAAGATGAAAATTATAAACTCAAGCCCTTTGGAGGCTCCAGAAAAAGTATTGTGCTGAAGAATATGGCACCGGGCACTTATGCTTTCAAATTTACCCGTGGTGGTTTTGATAAAGTTGAAACGCTTTCAGATGGCCGCGATATCTCAGACCGTGTACTGGAAGTAAACAATGATATCAGTCTTGAATTCGATATACCCGGCTGGAAAGATGAATATCCCGATAAACCCAAACGCTATAGTGCAAGTCCGCAAGTACGCGTACTTGATACGGCTTTCAATATGCCACAATTGAACCGTAAAAGAAAAATCTGGATATACCTGCCCAAAGGTTATTCAACAGCTGCCAAAAACTATCCAGTACTATATATGCAGGATGCACAAAACCTTTTCAACGACCAGACTGCATTTGCCGGCGAATGGGGAGTAGATGAATGTCTGGATACTTTGCAACAGCAACTCAAAAAAGAATGTATCGTGGTAGCCATTGAGCATGCTGGCGAAAAACGAATCAACGAATACAATCCATGGGATCATCCGCAATATGGAAAAGGAGAGGGGAAAGCTTATGCTGAGTTTCTGGCTAAAACACTCAAACCCTATATCGATAGTAAATACCGTACATATAAGTCAGCCGAAAATAATTATGTATTAGGAAGTAGTATGGGTGGACTCATCAGTCTGTATACGGTATTGCAGTATCCCGAAGTATTTGGTGGTGCGGGGGTATTCTCTCCGTCACTGCAACTAAGTAATGATATCTATCAAATGGCAGAAAATTTTTCTACTGCATCCATGCCGGCATTTTATCTCTATTCAGGAAGTAAGGAAGCAACCAATGCCGTACCGAATCTGCAGAAGATGAGTGATATCTTACAAAAGAAACAACGTTTCATCATCCGCACCGTCATCAACCCCCTCGGCCAGCACAATGAAACTTACTGGAAACAGGAGTTTAAAGACTTTTATAAGTGGATGAGTAGTAATTCGAAAATTTGAGAATTTGGAAATTTGGAAATGTGCTAATTTGTCCGAAGGACTCATAAGAGGAAATGAAAGAGTTCTAGGATGGTATTGAACTCTATTAATAAAGCCTCTTCATTTCTTCTTATGAGTCCTTCGGACAAATTTCCAAATTCTCAAATTCTCAAATTAAATAGGTTGTCCCCTCAATCGCAAGTTGTGTGTTAGGGAAAACAGATTGTGCTTCGGTAAGGAAATCGTCTAATGTTTCATATTTACTGCTGAAGTGGCCGATGAGTAATTGTTGAACACCTGCCTGTTTGGCAATTGATGCTGCCTGTATGGTGGTGGAATGATAGCGGGCGGCGGCACGTTCTTCAAGATCTTTCAGATAAGTGGCTTCATGATAAAGCATGTTTACACCTTTTGTTTTTTCAGCGATAGATGGGTCATAAATAGTATCTGCGCTGAAAGCATAACTGCGGCCTGGAATATTCGGATAGGTAACCGTTTCGTTTTTGATGAGCTTCCCTTCGCGCGTTTCATAATCGTCGCCATTTTTTAAACGCTCATAATAAACGGAGGGAATATTGGCTGCTATAGCCGCATCGCGGTTTATTTTTCTTGGTTTCTTTTTTTCTCTGATGATAAAACCAAAACAGGGAATACGGTGGCGGGTACTAAAACATTCAACTGAAAATTTAGGATGATCCACTATCATGCCCTCTTTCTCAATTCCATGAAAATGAATGGTGAAAGGAAGGGTGGTAGATGCTACTTCCAGTTGCAGGTTAATGATTTGCTCTAAAGCCGGGGGGCCATAGAGGTGCAGGTCCTGCTCCCTGCCCAATAATCCCATGCTGGTGAGGAGTCCTATCAAACCAAAATAATGATCGCCATGCAGGTGAGAGATAAAAATATGGTTGATACGTCCTCTTTTAACCTTATAACGGGCCAGTTGCATCTGGGTACCTTCACCACAATCGATCAGAAAAACCTGTTCATTCAGGGTAATAGCCTGGGCAGTCGGATGCCTGTCGTAGGCCGGAAGGGCAGAATTATTCCCTAATATGGTTACGCCAAACATCATGATTCAGGTGTTGCGGGTATTGTCTGATAAATACAAAATAAATGCTATTCTGTTGGAAATCAATAAATTGCTTTCTTATTCCGACGAAAGGCAGGCTGGCAAAGCAAAGAATTGGTATGGATTGGCATAAACAAACGGGCTATTTATACCAGTAACAAATAGAGGGGGTAAAATTCAGGCTTTAAAATTATCAATTTTGCCTGATATATCCTACCTTTGCAGCCGATAAAAAATAAGAGGAAAACATTCCGGAGTCTATTAAACATTTTCAGATGTCGCATTTAACAACAGAAAAAAAAGCCAGCATTTTTGCTGAATTTGGTGGTAAAGCCACTAACACGGGTTCAATCGAAGCTCAGGTTGCTATACTGACTGAGCGTATTGCCCACATTTCACAGCACTTACAAGCCAATAAAAAAGATTATTCCACACACCGTGGTTTGATGCAGATGGTAGGCCAGCGTAAGCGTTTGCTCACTTACATGCAGAAAACAAACCTGCAGGGCTATCGTGCACTGATCGAGAAACTGGGTCTGAGAAAATAATTTTTCAGTCTATGATACATGCTATTCCCAACTGGTACTTTTGAACGGTTGGGAATAGTTATTTGTATCAGTACCTGTTTCAGCTCATTTCCCTAACCAGGGTATTCTGCACGTTTTCCCGCCTGTGCAGGATGGTCCCTACTACAAAAATTAATTATGTTATCACAACCAATCAGTGTCAGTTTTGATCTCGGTGGCAACCGTATTGTTACCATCGAAACCGGTAAACTGGCCCGTCAGGCAGATGGTGCTGTTACCGTACGCCAGGGCAATTGTGTGCTCTTAGCCACCGTTGTTGCCAATAAAGATCCCAGAGAAGGGCAGGATTTCTTCCCTTTAAGTGTTGATTACCAGGAAAAATTTGCTGCGGCAGGTCGTATTCCCGGTTCATTTTTTAAGCGTGAAGCACGTTTGAACGACTATGAAATTCTTACCAGCCGTTTGATCGACCGTGCATTGCGTCCATTATTCCCCGAAGATTATTTATGTGATGTACAGGTGCTCGTGAGCCTGGTATCGAGCGATGCCGAAGTTATGCCCGATTCATTGGCTTGCTTAGCCGCTTCTGCTGCATTGGCAGTATCTGATATTCCTATCAAAGAAATCATCAGTGAAGTAAGAATAGGCCGTATCAATGGTGAATATATCATCAACCCTACCCGTAGCCAAATGGCTGCTTCTGAAATTGAATTCATCGTAGCCGCTACTGAGAAAAACCTCATGATGGTGGAAGGTGAAGCAAAAGAATGTTCAGAAGCTGATCTGGTTAAAGTACTGGAACTGGCACATGATGCCATCCGTATTCAGATTAAAGCACAGGCAGAACTGAGAGCCAAGAAAGGTGTAACCACCATGCGCGATTACAAAAAGCCTGAGCAGAATGAAGAACTGAAAGCAAAAGTGTATGCTTTTGCCAAAGACCGTGTATATGAAATCTCACGCAAAGGATCAGCCAAACATGAGCGCAGTGATGCCTACAGTGCATTGAAAGATGAATTGATTGCCAGCCTGGGCGAAGACATTACCGATCTGGATAAAAAACTCGCAAAGAAATACTACGAAGACCTGAAATGGGAAGTGGTTCGCAGCATGATCATCGACGACCGTTTCCGTCTCGATGGCCGTAAGCTCGATGAAGTACGTCCATTGGCCATGGAAGTAGATCCATTACCAACACCGCACGGTTCAGCTTTGTTTACACGCGGTGAAACACAATCGCTCACTACCGTTACATTCGGTACCAAACTGGATGACCTGCTGGTAGAAAGCGCCGCCAAATCTGTAGATTCTAAATTCTATCTCCATTATAATTTCCCTCCATTCAGTACCGGTGAAGTGAAAATGATGCGTGGTCAGAGCCGTCGTGAAGTGGGACATGGTAACCTTGCCATGCGTTCACTGAAACAGATGATGCCCGACAGCAGTAATTATGCCTACACTGTTCGTGTAGTGAGTGATATCCTGGAAAGTAATGGTTCCTCATCAATGGCTACCGTTTGTGCCGGTTCACTGGCACTGATGGATGCAGGTGTACCTGTGCCTAAACACGTAAGTGGTGTGGCAATGGGTCTGATTACCCGCGAAGATGGTAAATACGCAATCCTGACAGATATCCTGGGTGATGAAGATCATCTGGGTGATATGGACTTTAAAGTAACCGGTACCCGCGATGGTATCTGTGGTGTACAGATGGATATTAAAGTAGATGGTCTGAGCATGGATGTAATGCGCGAAGCGCTGGAACAGGCTCGTAAGGGTCGTTTACATATTCTTGATGCCATGTATGAGTGTATTCCTGCACACCGCGATGACGTGAAACCACATGCACCACGTATGATAAAACTGATCATCGATAAAGAATTTATCGGTGCGGTAATCGGGCCAGGTGGTAAAGTGATCCAGGAAATTCAGCGCGAAACAGGAACTACTATCAATATCGAAGAAGTAGGCAATACCGGCGAAGTGAGTATTTTCTCTGCCGATAAAGCTTCTGTTGATAAGGCCGTTGCATGGGTGAAAGGTATTACAGCCGTACCCTCTATCGGAGAAGTATATGAAGGTCCTGTAAAAGGGATTAAGGAATTTGGTGCTTTTGTAGAGTTTATGCCCGGTAAACAAGGATTGTTGCACATTAGCGAAATCAGCTGGAAACGCCTCGAAAGCATGGAAGGACTGTTCAATGAAGGCGATATGGTAAAAGTGAAGCTGGTTGGACTTGACCCTAAAACAGGCAAATTCAAACTGAGCCGTAAAGTGCTGATGCCAAGACCCGAAGGAGCAAGACCCCGTGAGGAAGGAGGAGAAGCATAGTAATTTTCAATATCGAATATTGAATAATGAATATTGAAATGGGACTTCCTGCAAAACAGGAGGTCCCATTTTAATATTCTGCAGGGTTTAATTTCCAAATTTCCAAATTTTCAAATTTCAATGAATCACTACCAAATAACCATCCCCGTAACAGAAGAATCGACCCGTGATATCCTGGTTGCTCAATTAGCCGAAATTGGTTTTGAAGGCTTTGAAGAATCAGAAAATGCACTGAAAGCTTATATTGGAGAGGAGTCGTTGGATGAAACAGAGTTGGAGCAAATAATTAAATTATATAGCCTAACTTATTCAAAATCAGTAATTAAAAAAGAAAATTGGAACGCTGTATGGGAATCCAATTTTGAGCCGGTACTGGTAGATGATTTTGTGGGTATCAGGGCCGGATTTCATGCCCCGCTGAAAGGGGTAGCACATGAAATAGTTATTACCCCCAAGATGAGTTTTGGTACCGGGCACCATGCAACCACTTTTTCAGTGATGCAGTTGATGAAAGAGATTGATTTTCAGGATAAATCGGTATTCGACTTTGGTACAGGTACCGGTATTCTGGCTATATTGGCCGAAAAACTGGGTGCAACCGAAATTCTGGCGGTTGATTATGATGACTGGTGTGTGGAAAATGCTTCAGAAAACACTTTAATTAACAAATGCCAATTCATTGATATCCAAAAAGATGATACTGCTAAAACAAATAAACCATACCAGATAGTAATTGCGAATATTAATAAAAATATCATTCTCGATAACCTGGATCACCTGGCTAAAGCCCTTGTTGCCGGAGGTGAAATTATACTGAGTGGCTTGCTTTTGGAGGATGAAACCGACCTATTAAGCGCCTGTAAACCATTGGGTTGGCAACATATTAAAACAGTACAAAGGGGGGCGTGGATAGCTATGTGGTTCAAGGGGTAATTTTCCCCATCGGGGTGTGTTAATTTATTATTATCTTCATTTTAGGTATATTTGTACCTCCAAACTTCAACCACCCCCCGATGAACGAATTATTGCTCATTGTATTGGCATACATGATTGGATCGGTCCCAACCGCTGTCTGGGTTAGCAAATCTTTCTTTGGTATAGACATACGCGATTACGGAAGTGGTAACGCCGGAGCTACGAATACATTCCGTGTGCTGGGTTCTAAATGGGGCAGTTTTGTAATGCTGGTTGATGTAATCAAAGGCGTACTCGCTACTTCACTCTATATTTTCCTTCCTTATTATCTTTCGAACGAATGGGATAGAACCAACCTGATGATTGGTTTGGGTTTGTCGGCAGTGCTTGGGCATATTTTCCCCATCTGGGCTAATTTCCGTGGGGGTAAAGGTGTTGCTACATTACTTGGTATGGCCGTTGCCATCCAGCCGATGGTAGCGCTTTGCTGTATTGGTGTTTTCCTGATCGTATTATACCTTACCCGTTTTGTATCGCTGAGTTCAATCCTTGCAGGTATATCATTTATGGTATTTATCCTCTTCATCTTCAAAGAAGAAGAAACCTTATACCGCATTTTCGCTGTACTGGTAGCATTGATGGTGGTACTTACACACCAGAAAAATATCTCCCGTATTCTCAAAGGCACAGAAAGCAAAGTGCCCATCCTCCGCCACCGCGATAAGCGACGATTAAGGAGAGACCGTTTTAAACAATAAGATTATTGAGTTTATGCATCCGCTAACTGGTTAGGGGTGCTTGTGCTTTGTATAATCCAGCCGGTTTATTGTATCATTCACAGTTATCGATCAGTCTGTACTGTTTCACCTCATACTCATGCTATCTTTGGTACGGTTTTTATTGAATTGTATCAAAACGCATCTATGAAAAAGAATATCATTTGCCTACTGTTATTGAGTACAGTATTTGCTGCCTGTCACCGGAACAGCATTACCGGAAGAAATCAATTAAGCCTTCTGCCCGATTCGGAAGTGCAGGCAATGGCTTTTAATGAATACAAGGAGTTTATTTCCACAAATCCTGTTGTAAAACCTGCTGGTAACAATGATGCAGCCATGGTACAAAGGGCCGGGGAACGTATTATAGCCTCCATTAAGAAGTATTATACCGAAAAAGGGTATTCAAAGGACATTGAAAACTTTGCCTGGGAAGTAAACCTGGTAAATAATAAAGAGCCGAATGCATGGTGTATGCCCGGCGGTAAGATTGTAGTGTACACCGGTCTGCTTCCGCTCACTCAAAATGAAGCCGCACTGGCAGTGGTAATGGGACATGAAGTAGCGCATGCTTTGGCACGCCATGGAAACGAGCGGATGAGTCAGGGTTTATTGCAACAACTGGGAGGTGTGGCTTTATCGGTAGCCATTGCAGATAAGCCAAAAGAAACGCAGAACCTGTTTATGACTTCCTATGGTATTGGCAGTAATGTTGGAGTGATATTACCCTTCAGCAGAAAGAATGAATTGGAAGCGGATAAATTAGGTCTTATGTTCTCTTCCCTCGCAGGCTATGACCCAAGAGAAGCAATCCCTTTCTGGCAGCGCATGGCTAAAGCCGGTGGCGGTAATAAACCACCTGAATTTCTCAGTACACACCCAGCCGATGCAACCCGTATTACCGAGTTACAGAAAGTGATGGAAGTAATGGTGAGGGAATATTATAAGAAGTGAGTAGTTAGTGGTGAGTGAGTTGGAGTACTACACCCTTTTGCGAAGGAGAGGGTCGGGTTGAGTTGCAGCAGTCTGAAGATTACCTTCATATTCGCACTCCTGACTCCCGGACTTTCCGTCTTCCTGACTCTCATAACCCGCTAACACATAACTATTACTAATTATATCTCAGTAATTCCGGCCTTTTTTCTGTTAAAAAAGCCGCTAAAACACAAAATACATTGCTTTTGTTTGCGGAAACCCATAACATTTTTTTAACTTTGCCTTCCTTTTGTTCATCCTACTAATTTGTTTTTAGGCATGTCAAATCAGACCGTGTTGGAAAAGTTACAGTTGAAGGATGAGAAGAACCTGCTTATTCAGGGACTTCCTTCAGCTATCGAAAAACAGTTTGCCAAGTTAACTTACGCTAAGAATGTCACACCACTGCTCAAAAGCAGAAAGGTTGATTTTGCCCTGGTGTTTGCTATCAGTCAGCAACAGTTAAATAATGTGTTGTGCGAAGTGATCCCGGCCTTGCATGAAGACAGTAAGTTATGGGTAGCTTATCCCAAAACCACCAGTAAGATCGTTAGTGATCTGAACCGTGACTGTAGCTGGGATTGCCTTACTAAAAAAGAGTATGAATCGGTAAGAATGGTGGCCCTCGATCATGTGTGGAGTGCTATCCGTTTTAAAAGAACCGAGAAAATCCCTAACCGCTCACGTGCGTTTTCTGAGGTGAAGAGCCTGGAAATGGGTGTTGATTTTGAAAAAAGACTGGTGGTAGCACCGGTTGAACTGGAAAGATTATTCACCAAACACGAAGAGGCCAAAGAATTTTTCAGCTCCCTGTCATTCACCAACCAGAAAGAATATGTAAACTGGATACAGGGTGCCAAAAAAGAGGAAACCAAGCAGCGCAGACTGGAAACAGCGCTGGAGAAACTGCTGGCAGGGAAGAAGAATCCTTCGGAGAAATAAGAAACAGAGAAATAAGGAATAAGAAATGTCGAATGACCAGGTCGTTCGACATTTTTTTGCGATTAGACGGCATACAGATTATCATGATTTTTATGATTTGTCATGATAAATCATAAAAATCATGATAATCTGTGTGCTATTTACTTGGGTGTAGGGCCTCCTGCATTTTGTTTTTCGCCTCTTCTGAAAGTTTATCTGCGCATTCAGCATGTTTGGCATGGTGGGCGATGATCTGTGATTGCTGTTCAAATAAACGGCAAAGACTACAGATGGTCATATGGGAGCGCAACTGGATCTTTTCAATCCAACTCAACCGGCCTTCCTCTTTTTTGGAAGAGAGCAGGGTTGCTTTTTTACAACTGATATTAAATAATCCCATGGTTATAAGGTTCTTATCTAAGGTTGATCCAGTTTTTTTCCAGACAGGCCCTTAATCCAAGTTTGGCCCTGTGTATAAGTACCCAATAGTTTGACGGGGTAATACCCAACACCTTACAAATTTCGGCTGCATCCATATCATCCATATACTTCATAACAAATACACTTTGTTGTACCTGCTGGAGCTTTTGCTTACATTTTTCAAATACCGTATAAAACTCTTTTTGGTTGATACCATCAGCAGGGGCGGTCCAGTTTAAAGGCTGATCGGTTTTTGTCCAGTGTTCATGCTGGTCAAAGAATAGATCAGTGGCATCTGATTCGGTACCTGTTTGAACAATATCTTTTGCCTTTTTACGGTAATGGTCAATAATCTTGTTTTTCAGGATGGTAAATAACCAGCTTTTCTCCGATGCTTCTCCCTTAAAACCATCTTTGGCTTTCCATGCACTCAGAAAAGTTTCCTGAACCAGGTCCTCTGCTACCTGCGCATCATTTACCCTGGGTTTTGCATAAGCATAAAGCAGGTCGGCGTAGTTGGAAATCCATTGGTCGGGTGAGAGAGTGTGTTGCATAAGTTAGATGTCGGATGCCAGATGTTAGATGTCAGATGTCAGATGTCAGATGTCAGATGTCAGATGTCAGATGTCAGATGTCAGATGTCAGATGTCAGATGTTTTGGATATGCAAGTTAAGACTTTCAACAAATCCACATCTGCGATCTGATATCTGACATCATATATTCTTCAATGCAGTTACCAATTGATCAAGCTCTTCAGTTGTGGTGTAGAGATTGGGGGTAATGCGGCATCCGTACACATTGGCTTCTGCACGTTCTATGGCTACGGTATAGATTTTATACTGATTTAAAAGTTTGGTTGCAAGGTCTGATGGTTTCATTCCCTTTACCCCAACATTGGCAATGGCACAACAGCGTTGCGGATCATCGGGTGTGTTGATGATGATATTGGGTAGCTGTTTTACCTGTTTGAGCCAGTATTGTTGCAGGTATTTTAAACGGGCTTCTTTTCTTTCTGCACCAATCATTTTATAGTGTTCAATGGCATAAGGAATGGTAATATCTGTTGCCACGGGATGTGTGCCGGTATGATTTAATCTCGCGATCGTTTTCTCTTCTCCTTCCGAAGGTCCGAGTAATGGCCAGTTCTGGTGAATATGCTCTTTCTTCACATACAATAAACCTGCGCCCAGTGGTACACTCAGCCATTTATGTAAACTGGCACCATAATAATCGCAATGGAGATCGGGTATTTTAAAGTTGAGTTGTGCAAAAGCATGGGCACCGTCAACCAGTACCTGTACACCTTTGCTATGGGCCATGTCGCATATCTTTTTAACGGGCATTACCTGTCCGGTAATATTTACCACATGGCAAACCATCAACAGTTTTGTTTGGGGTGTAATGGCATTGGCATAGAGTTGTACCAGTTCATCATCACTTTTTGGGTTATGCGGAATAGAAATAATCTTATTGATGACTCCATGACGTTTAGCAACCAGCTTAAACATATCTAACATAGCACCATAATCCTGTGCGGCCATCACTGCTTCATCGCCTGCTTTCCAGGGATAACCACCAATGATGGTATCGAGCGATTCGGTGGTGTTACGGGTAATAATGAGTTCTTCTGCACTGCAGCCAGCCAGTTCGGCCAATGCTGTATTGGCTTTCTTTTTATTATCGCCCTGCACCGTGCGCATGTAGTAGGGACCCTGGTAATTCACTTCCCGGATATTTTTAATATAGGCTTCGAGAATATTTTCGGGTAGAAAATTATAATAACCATTCTCCAGGTTAATATAATCGGGTTTCAGTTTGTAGCCGTTTCTGATAACAGACCAGAAATTTTCATCATTGGCCATCTCTTCAGGAGAGAGGGTATCGTATTGTTGTATCCATTCGTTCATAGCGTTACTGCTTAAGGGTAGTGCGAGGCCAGCCAGGGAGATTGATTTAAGAAAATCGCGCTTATGCATGGGTTAAAGTTGTACCGTAAAGTACATTTTTCTCAAGTCTCAGGTAAAAAATATTGATGAACTTATGTAGACGGTGCGCTGTGTGATACTTTACAAGAAAGACCCTTTTTTTCAACCGGTATATTGTCAGATTCTCAGATTCTTTCCCTAATATTGCAACCCCAATGCCCAGATGGCGGAACTGGTAGACGCGCTAGACTCAAAATCTGGTTATCGCAAGGTAGTGCAGGTTCGATTCCTGTTCTGGGCACAAAACCTACAAAACAGGTTTTATAAACCGTTTAAACTCAATATTTAAGCGGTTTATTGTTTTAGAGAGGTGTCAAAATTTGTGTCAATAATATGAAATAATATTTAAAAGGTATAAGGCTTAATTTGTTTGACCAAATTATTAAAAAGCCGATCTCATTAGTATAGGATGATTAAGTCGAACTATCTATCCAAGTTACTAAGATCCATTTACCATTCTTTTTCTCAAAAAAGAAATCCATGATAATTCCGTTATCAATACCTCTTATTTCAATGATTGTTTTGCTTTTGCCAACTTTTTGCAAAATCCGATTAAACTGACCACAATTTTTGCTCGCGTATAAGGGGTATGTTTGTGATCATCATTCGATATACATAGACAGATGATACATACCAGGTGTGATCATCTCATCCCGTTAAAGATACTTCACTACCATTAATTACTGTCAACCTTCACTAGCTCATCTTCTCTTGATACAATTACTGTAGTTATCAATTACATACAATACAGGAAATACAATCGACGATCGTTGTTGTTGCTGGATAGATTATGCTGCAGCGAAAATAAATGCTGTGCTGCTCTCAAAATAATGATAAAGGGAAGTAACAGGATACTGGTCATTTTGTACCAGATGGATATGGTCATTTTGAATCGGAACAGATAGGAACATCAAAATCGGACAGAAGTGGTCAATGCGATCGGATTTTGCAACTATTTAGTTGATTGATTTGCCATATTCAAAATCGATAATTTATATGTAGAAATTATTTATTCGGCTACAGTTCCATCTTTATTTTGATTAAAGAGTAAATAATACAAAAAGCTAAATAAAGTGCTTGCGATCAAAACAAGTAAGACAAGCTTCGAAGTGATATTTCCGAAATGAAAATAATCAGTTGTCAGATTCGTAATTTTCAAGGCAGCTAACTGAAACAAAAAGAAATAAATATAGAAAACAAATAACTGAATTATGATTGACTTCATTCCAGAGATGGCATTCATAAAAGCTTTAACACCTTCAAGAATCAGCAAACCAAAAAAGAAAAAATAACTATAATAACTGATAGTTAACCAAAAGTACCTTGAAAAAAAAGTGGTCCAATGAATGGAATCATATTCAAAAGCTGGATTTATTGGGGGCTTGGAATTAAATTCAATCGTACTTACGATTAGACTATATACTACTGGAACAATTCCAAATCCAAAAAACACCCATTTAAATAAATAAGATATTTTTTTCATGGCATGAATATTAATTACATGGGGATTTAAATGGGATACTACTTAATGGCATCGTCCGATTCATTACAGCCCTTAATAGATCCCAATTGGGACGGGCAATAACGGGTGATTCAACAGTTGCATTACCCCCATGTTGATTTACAAAAGTATTCACTCTAGCCTGAAAAGACTGCCATAAATCAGTTGCTGTATTAAAAGGAACTCCAAAAGTAAATTGTAAAATAGTCCCTATTGGATCGCTTAACCTGTCAACGCCTCTTGTAAATAAAATATATCCTCCTGATGGATCAGGTTCAATGCTAAATTCACGGTTGCCACTAACTGGATGTTGACCATTATATGGATCCTTTATAGTACTAAATATCCATTTTGATGGATTGGCTGGATCAAATGAAGTGATTACACTACCATCATTTCCAAAAATATCTAACGAAACGATTGCATCACTAGGATTTGATGAATTCCATAAGGCATTGTCGTTTACGCCGTAATGGTTATACGGAGTAAACTTTGAGATCGTAGTGTCGACAAATTGGTTCAGATGAGTTCTTATATAATTCAGGAATCCATTTGGACTAAGCTGTTGACCATTCACAGTTGGCAGCGTATTTATTTTTATAGGAAAATAATCAAGATTAGTTGTTGCACTAAATCCTGAACTTAGATATTGAATAGCAGCAACATATTTATGCTCAATATAACCACTCATCGACGAGCTTCCATTACTTGAATAAATTGTTGCAGAAATTGTATTTAGTTTATCAATTGCACTTTGATTAGGTTTAAAAGCCGCCAACTGAAGCCATGC
Organism: Sediminibacterium sp.; assembly: GCF_019264485.1. Classification (GTDB taxonomy): domain Bacteria; phylum Bacteroidota; class Bacteroidia; order Chitinophagales; family Chitinophagaceae; genus Sediminibacterium. Next base: position 83,541 of record NZ_JAHVAA010000008.1, on the reverse strand, counting down.
TTCCTTAGATGGACAGGGAATATTGGTAAAATCGATCAAACCAAAGCTGTTATTTACCAATCCAATAGCAATATAATTCCAGGCCGAATTACCGGACAAAGAATTTGGTATATAATCCGTATCACCGGGTTCCTGAAAGTTGTTTACATCTGGCGCAAATGCTGGACCATTAGGGTCCTGAGAAAACCATCCTGGAGGAAAATTAATCATAGATCCCCCTCCACTACCGCCTCCGCTAATATTATCGGCATACTGATTATATCCAGGTAAAGGATCTGGATAAAAAATCGGGTAATAATTAGGCGGGAGATCGCCTCCTCCAGGATCATTCTGTGGAACTTGCGAGATCATAGTTATTGAAAGGATTGTCCATTTAGGATTTGGTCCATCGGCATGATATATATAGTATATACGGTAATCGCCATTGTCAACATAATATATATCATGATTGTTTGGCGTCCCGGTACTGACTTCGATATGCTGACTCGAGACACTAATACTGTTTGCCTCTTGAGGCAATCCAGAAACCCGGCCAAAATTGGCTTTTGAATAATCTTGGTTATAGGGTGCTGGCAATATGAATCTTTGACTTGGGTTGATCCTTTTTTCAAAGACAGCAAACAGTGTAAACGAAATTTGTCGGTTGATTTTTTGATAAATACTCTCAGGATATTTTCTTAGAAGATCTTTTTTCCGCGTCGTAATGTATTTGACAGTTGAATCATTAAATAGATAACATTGGGTATAGGAAATAACTCTTTTAGAATTTTTCTCAGTCATAGGTATGATCACAAATGGTACTCTTCCAGAATTTCCTGTATTCGTTTCGCTACTGCGCTGTACAATGGTGTTCACCCCGGTAGCATAGTCTTCACTGACAATTACATGATCCCAGCTTGGATATCCATTTTCTTTAATAAATGATTTCAGAAAATCAGAACCCGCGTTTTTTTTCTTTATATCATTGATTATGCTAACAACCAAAGGATTTGCATTATTTGATACTGCAAAAAACCTGTTAACATCCACTAACTGGTTTGAATCAGTTGTTTCATAATCCATGATTGATTTGCGACATGAACTGAATAAAAGCATCAATCCAAGTACCCAAATAAATATATGTCTCATAAATATATTTTTTAATAAACATACATTTTTAAATCTATTTAAAAAATATTATCTTTTTATACATATTTATACATGCCTGTACTTACTAAGCGTCGTCTTATCAATCCCCAAATACCCCGCCAGCATATAATCCTTGATCCTTGGATATGTCACAATCCACGGATAATTCGCCTCCAGTTTTTTAAGTCTTTCCTTCGGTGGCATCGCAAAATTACTGTCCGAACGTTTCGGGAAAATCATGCAGGACAGGCAGAGCCTTTCCATCAATAGAACCGATACGTCTGTAAGCAAATCCATGCAGCTTGATTTTGCCATACCTGCATCCAAAATATCCGGGCTGTCTTCCGGTGAATTTGTCGGAATGGTATCAGATGATCCCCACGAAAAGATAAAACTGAAAATGTTCCATGCTGAACTGGTCAATGACAGTAATGCGATTAATGAGGAAATGAAAGGATTTAAGGATATACCGTTGGTTAGAGAACTGGATGCCGGGCAAGTCACGGACAATTACTATCAAATAAAGCACGATATACAAATACTGATTGAGCAGGAAGTATACCTGATAAAGATGGATTATACGATTGGCAAGAAAAAATAAAGTCGATAAACCTTCCCGGAAGTAATGCTTAAAGTTTTACCAAAATATTGTAAAACCTTTTGTGGAAGATCATAATAGTCCACTACTATTGTTTTAAAATTCCAAATTATCAACCATTCTGTCCAAATACTTCTTCTTAAAATAATACTCCTTCACTTGCAGCAACTCTTTTTCGGTACTAATACCTTCCTGATAATTTGTAATAATCGTTTCCACAGTTGCATACAATTCATTTTTTAGTTGATCAATTTTTGCCTGTATGGCATCGGTCATACCGGATTCCAGTTCTTCATTCAGTTCCATTACTTCCATGAGAAAATCGGGTGAAAGCTGGTATTTTTCTTCCTCTTCCAATAACCCTTTTAACTGCAATACATATTTAATGGTTTCATCAGGGTCCTTCAGCGTTTTAAATGCCTTATTTACCTGTGCCGATACCTGCAATGCTTCTTCCTGCTCTGCATCAGATGCCTGCCCAAACCTGTCGGGATGATACTTCCGCTGCAATTCAAAATACTTTTTCGACAAACCGCTGGTATCAACGTTAAGGGTAATCGGGAGGTTGAAGAGTTCGAAATGGGTCATGGTATTTTAGTCCGGGAGTCCGACAGTCCGGAAGACCGGAAGTAAGATGAATAACTATTGCTACTCTTCGGACTTCCGGACTCGCCGACTTTCGGACTTCTCCCTATCTTTCCACAAAATTACTCGAATGCTCGTAATCGGACTTATCAGAGAGGGAAAAATTCCGGCAGATAACCGGGTGGCACTTACGCCGGGGCAGTGCAAATGGCTGCAAAAACATGTGGAAGGCTGTAAGATACTGGTTCAACGCTCTCCCAACCGCTGTTTCAGCGACCAGGAATATGCCGACGCGGGAATTGAAATAACCGATGACCTGTCTGCCTGCTCCATACTACTGGGCATAAAAGAAGTGCCGGTTGATATGTTACTGGCCAATAAAACTTACCTGTTCTTTTCTCATACCAAGAAGAAGCAGCCCTATAACCGTGCATTGATGCATGCCCTGATCGATAAAAATATTACCCTGATTGATTATGAGTGTCTGGAACATGAAGACGGGCAACGCATTATTGGTTTTGGTTTTTTTGCAGGAATTGTTGGGGCGCATAATGGTATTATGTGTTATGGCAACAGAACAGGCGCGTATCAGTTGAACAGGGTGGTAGATGTAAAAGATTATCGTGAACTCATTCATACATACTTTGGATTAAAACTTCCCAATATTAAAATAGCAGTAACTGGTAGTGGCCGTGTGGCTCATGGTATCCTGGAGATCATGAATTTGATGGATGTGCAGGAAGTGGAACCGGATGAATATATAAGCCGCTCTTTCAGTTACCCTGTTTATGTGCATTTGAAAGGAGCCGATTTGTATCGTCATAAAGAGAACGGAACTTATCAGCGGGATCATTTTCATGCATCACCGGGTGAATACGAATGTGTTTTTAAACAGTATTATCCGCATACTGATATACTGATGAATGGTATTTACTGGGATCAACAAATACCTCGTTTGTTTGAAATGGATGATATGAAAAACCCGTCATTCCGCATTCAAACCATAGCAGATATTACTGATGATAAGGGAGGAAGTATACCCTGTAACCTTGGCGATGCAACCATTGACGACCCGGTATACGGTGTTGATAAAAACAGTGTTGAAAAAACGGAACCATACCTGTCGGGAAGTGTAGATGTAATGGCTGTAGGCAATCTGCCCAATGAATTACCGCGCGATGCGAGTAAATATTTTGGGGAACAGTTGATCAAATATGTGCTGGAAGATATAATAAAAGGCGGGACTGATACTTTGGATCGTGCCACTATTTTGCAAAACGGACAACTCACGTCACATTTTACCTACCTGTCGGATTATGCGGCTCGTTGAGAAATCTGCATACAGGAATAGAACACTGATCATCATGATTGTCATGATTTTTCATGATAAATCTTGAGAATCACGATGATCTGCGTTCCATTCATTCACTCCGTAAAGAGTACCATTAGTAATGATAATATTTATTGTGTTCTGATGCTATAAATACAGATAATAATCCTGTAACAAAGCCGTGAATGCAGGTGAATAAGTACCTTCCTGTTTAATAACCATACTTTTCTGAACAGGTAGTTTCTTTTCTTTCCCAAACAAAAGCATCACCCTGAATGGTGCATGGTTTTCTGTCTGGTGTACTTCTACTTTTTCATGAAGAGAAAAGCTGTTTTTACCTGCATGCTGCAAACAATCTTCAAACCGGTGATAGGGTAACAGTACGGCAAACAAACCATCCGGATGAATAGCCTTGCTTACATAGCTCCATAGTTCTTTAATCGTTAGTCCGGTATCATGTAGCGCCAGGTTTCGCTGTTTATCTGTACTTCTTAAATCCTGCTCATAAAAAGGCGGATTGGAAATGATGAAATGATATCCTTTCTTATCCAAATCACTGAGGGGCATATGATGCACTTGTATGCTGTTGCTCCATGGAGAGGCATTTACATTTTCTCTGGCCTGTTTTGCTGCATCAGCATCAATGTCAATGGCATCGATGCTGCCATTAAATTGTTGAGCCAGCATCAATGCGAGTAATCCGGTTCCAGTTCCAATGTCCAGTAATCTTGAACCCTGAAACTTGTTTTCTTGTATCTTCTTTGCCCCCCATGCCCCAAATAAACAGGCATCGGTACATACTTTCATAGCAGCCTGCTGCTGGTGGATGGTAAACTGTTTAAATTGAAAATAAGAGTTGGGCACGCTACAAAGGTAGTGTGCTTTCCTGCTTAGTTATTATCTTAGATACGAAGTGAATTTTTATGTTCAAAAAATATCAATTACTTATTTGGTATGGATTAAGTCTGGCGCTGTTACTGGCATTATTGCGATGGATGGAACTGAAATACCTTTTATATGAACATGCATTTGAAGTGTATGCCGTTTTTATTGCCGTTTTTTTTCTGATCATTGGTATCTGGTTATCGAAAAAACTCACGAGACCAAAGATCAGGACAGAGGTAATGGAGAAGATCGTTTACCGCGATACAAGTTTACCTTTTGAACTCAATCAAAAGCTGGTATATGAATTGGGCATCAGCAGTCGCGAAATGGAAGTGCTGCAACTGATGGCCACTGGTTTGAGTAACCAGGAAATAGCAGCACAATTGTTTGTATCCCCCAATACCATAAAAACGCATCTGGCCCGTTTGTTTGAAAAACTAGATGTAGGGAAAAGGGTACAGGCTATTGAGAAGGCGAAAAGACTGGGGTTGATTCCATAAAATCCCATACTTAAGGGTGAATATTGGGGTATGCAACTAAAATCACCCGAAAGTATGAACCCGATTGTTCGGATTGGATCGATTTTGCGAATAATCTTTTAAATCGAAAAACAACTTACATGAAAAAAGTAATCCTTATTAATGGCATCATTGGTGGTTTTATTGTGAGTGCACTCATGGTACTTGCAACCCTGTATTTTAAGAGCACAGGAGATTTCGAGAATGGGATGATCTATGGATATGCCTCGATGATCCTGGCATTTATCTTCATTTTTGTTGGGATAAAAAGCTATAGAGATAAATACAACAGTGGACTCATCAGCTTTGGCAAAGCTTTTAAAATAGGTTTGCTGATTGCATTGATTACTTCAACCTTTTATGTGGTGACCTGGCTGTTCGAATATTTCTATGTATTTACAGATTTTGCGGAAATATATGCTAAAGAAACACTGGCAAAAGCCAAGGAGTCGGGCGCTACAGCAGCGGAACTGGCTAAAAAAACAGCCGAAATAGCCAAGTTCAATGAAATGTATAAGAATCCCTTCTTCAATGCCTTAATCACCTATACGGAAATATTACCGGTAGGTTTGGTAGTGTCTTTAATCAGTGCTTTTTTTCTGAAGAAAAAGTAAGCTGTGAGCCATGAGCTTCGAGCGAAATGCCCCACCATTCTTTATAGCGAGTGCCTAAAATTAAAAAAGCATCCGGTTTACCGGATGCTTTTCAAAAAACTAGTAGCTGGTAGCGAGTGGCTAGCAGCTTATTCAGCAGTCAGCCCCGCCATCAAATATTCCTGATTGAGTCGGGCAATATTGCTGATGGAAATTTCTTTCGGACAGGTAGCTTCGCATGCTCCTGTATTGGTACATGAACCAAAACCTTCTTTATCCATCTGTGCCACCATATTCATTACGCGCGATTTGCGTTCAGGTGCTCCCTGCGGTAACAGGGCCAGATGCGATACTTTGGCACTGAGGAACAACATGGCCGAACTATTTTTACAGGCTGCTACACAGGCACCACAACCAATACACATGGCTGCTGCAAAGGAAGCATCTGCTTTGTCTTTTTCAATCGGTAAAGCATTACCATCAACGGCATTACCGGTATTTACACTGATATAACCACCGGCCTGGATAATACGGTCGAATGCAGTACGGTCAACCATCAGGTCTTTGATTACAGGAAAAGCATTGGCTCTCCAGGGTTCTACCACCACAGTGTCACCGTCTTTAAAAGCGCGCATATGTAACTGACAGGTGGTATTGGCCTGCCATGGACCATGGGGTTTGCCATTAATATACATGGAACAGGCTCCGCAGATACCTTCCCGACAGTCATGGTCAAACGTAACCGGATCTTCACCGTCGCGGATGAGTTGCTCATTCAACACATCAAACATCTCCAGGAAACTCATTTCCGAAGAAATGTTTTCTACTCTATAGAGTTTAAACTCGCCCTTGCTAGCACTATTCTTTTGTCTCCAGACTTTAAGATTCAGATTCATTGTATAATGTTCCATGGTAACAATTTGAAAATTTGGAAATTTGGAAATTTGAAAATGAGGGCAGTTAGTACGACTTCGATGTAGAGACTATTTTAGAAAGTATCCTGATGATTTCATCAACATCATTTCTAATCTGTACATCAAAATGATAGTTATCACTTCGTTCACACAAGATCAGCCAATATAAAGTTTCACTAGCTTCTTTAGAGGCGATCTTCATTTTGTGAACGAAATCGGCTTTACTTTCTGCATTCTGGGCCTCACAAACATTCGCGCCAATAGAAGTGGCAGATCGCAATAACTGTTTCGCAATTACAAATTTCCTGTTTTGTTCAAGAACTTCAGTATATCTAATGATCTTCAAAGAAAACTCAATTGCTTTCCTTACGATCAAATTATCCTTATCTCGCCGCATAAGCTTGAATTAAAGTCATTGAAATAAATCTCAATTTACTATCAATTCAAATTTTCTCTCACGCTCCACCCTGGGTACTAATCAACTATCGAAAATGGGCAATTTTATTTCCAAATTTCCAAATTGCCACATTTCCTAATTATTTATAATTCCGCTGGCTTGGCTTAATTACATCATAATTCAAGGCTTCTTTATGCAGTTCCCACTGGTGTTCGCCTTTGAATTCCCAGGCGGCTACATACATAAAGTTGGCATCATCTCTCATGGCTTCACCTTCTTCTGTCTGTGATTCTTCACGGAAATGTCCGCCACAGCTTTCATTACGGTTCAGTGCATCTATACACATGAGTTCACCCAGTTCAATAAAGTCGGCAACACGATTGGCTTTATCCAACTCAGGGTTCATGCCGTTGATTTCACCGGGAATACGCACATCACTCCAGAATTCTTTTTTCAGTGCCTGTATTTCCTGAATAGCCTGTTTCAGTCCTTCTTCATTTCTGGCCATACCACATTTGTCCCACATGATCTTACCCAGACGTTTGTGGAAACTTTCAACAGACTGTTTTCCCCTGATATTCATCAGTTGATTGATCCTGTCACTAACTGCCTTCTCTGCTTCCGCAAATGCGGGGTGATCGGTAGCAATGGCTTTGCTGTAAATTTCGTCGGCAAGGTAATTACCAATAGTATAGGGGATAACAAAATAACCATCTGCCAAACCCTGCATCAATGCAGAAGCACCTAAACGGTTGGCACCATGGTCACTAAAATTGGCTTCTCCCAATGCATACAAACCCGGAACCGTAGTTTGTAATTCATAATCCACCCATAGTCCACCCATTGTATAGTGTACAGCAGGGTAGATGCGCATGGGCACTTCATATGGATTTTCGCCTGTGATCTTTTCATACATATCGAACAGGTTACCATATTTCTCTTTCACCACTTCTTTACCCATGGCGATGATTTCTTCGAGACTAACATTGTTTCTACCTTGTTTATTGGCTTCTGTACGGCCATAACGTTCAATGGCAGAAGCATAATCAAGATAAACGGCCTGTTTCGATGAGCCTACCCCATAACCGGCATCACATCTTTCCTTTGCAGCGCGCGATGCTACGTCGCGGGGAACCAGGTTACCAAATGCCGGATATCTTCTTTCGAGGTAATAATCTCTTTCTTCTTCAGGTATATCTGTAGCCTTACGGGTATCGTTCTGTTTTTTGGGTACCCATATACGTCCGTCGTTACGCAGCGACTCCGACATAAGTGTCAGTTTCGACTGATGATCGCCACTTACCGGAATACAGGTAGGGTGAATCTGTGTAAAACAGGGGTTACTAAATAAAGCACCCTGTCTGTGTGCTTTCCAGGCTGCAGTTACATTGCTGCCCATGGCATTGGTAGAGAGGTAGAATACATTACCATAACCACCCGAACACAATAATACCGCATGTCCGAAATGGCGTTCGAGTTCACCACTAACGAGGTCACGTGCAATAATACCGCGTGCTTTTCCATCGATTTTAACGATCTCCAGCATTTCGTGACGGCTGTACATTTTTACGTTACCCAATGCCACCTGACGCTCGAGGGCCTGGTAAGCACCTATCAATAACTGCTGACCTGTTTGTCCGGCAGCATAAAAAGTTCTTTGTACCTGTGTACCACCAAAAGAACGGTTGCTCAGTAGTCCGCCATATTCACGGGCAAAGGGAACACCCTGTGCCACACACTGGTCAATAATATTGGTACTCACTTCAGCCAGGCGATGCACATTGGCTTCACGGGCACGGTAGTCGCCTCCTTTAATGGTATCGTAGAACAAACGAAAAACACTGTCGCCATCATTCTGATAGTTCTTGGCGGCATTGATACCACCCTGCGCGGCAATAGAGTGAGCCCGGCGGGGCGAATCCTGGAAACAGAAAGCTTTCACTTTATAGCCCAGTTCACCCAGTGAAGCGGCCGCAGAAGCACCGGCCAGACCGGTACCTACGATGATCACTTCCAGCTTGCGTTTGTTGGCCGGATTCACCAACTTACAGTGTCCCTTGTAATCTGTCCATTTGCTTTCCAATGGCCCGGCAGGTATTTTCGCATTCAACATACGAGATGTGTTTATAACGTGAAAAGTGAATCGTGAAAAGTGAAGGGTCTTTTACTTCAGACTTTTCACTTTTGACTTTATTACTAAATCCATTTAAAATAAAAGCTGATGGGCATCATCGCGAATACCAGAGGTACGATGATTGAGAAACCATACCCGATGCTGGTCAGCATTTTATTGTATTTTTTATTGTGAACACCCAGTGTTTTAAAAGCGCTCTGGAAACCATGCGCAAGGTGGTAGGCCAGTGAAATACAGCCAATCACATAAAGAATCACTACCCATAGAACACTGAATTCTGTTTGCATTTTCTCATACAGGTTGATTTCAGGTCCTAACAGAAAACCCTGATTGGAACGGTTAGGGAACCAGAAATGCGACATATGCATGATGAGGAAAAGGAGGATAAGTGTACCGAGTAAACCCATGCTCCGGCTATACCATTTGCTACCATCGCTGTAAGACACCGCATACCCAACCGATCTTTTCTTGCGGTTTTCTACGGTTAGCAGGTAACCCTGTATAATATGGAGGATAAATCCTGCAAATAAACCTATTTCAAGGATACGGGGAACCCAGTTTGCACCCATAAAATGGGCTGCGTGTAAAAACATTTCACCACCATCATTGGCCCAGATACAGGCATTCAATCCGGCATGTACAATGAGAAAGAGAATAAGGAAAATACCGGTAAAGCCCATGACCAGCTTCTTTCCAACAGAGGAGGTAAATATTTGTTTCCAGGTCATATTGCAAGTTTATAGTTGAAGAAATCGCTGCAAAAATAGCGCAGAACGCAATAGCATTTTCCGAAAACGTAAAAACTTTTATGCATTTATGTTGATAAACAATGTTTAAGCCGGAATGGTTCAGTAGTAGTTGGAAAGACCGAAAGTCCGGTAGAAACTTGTTTAACGTTGAAGCCTCTATGCAAATAATAGCAAGCCAAACAAAAGTACACTACTTCTTTCAGGCTTCCGGACTTTCGGTCTCATCCCTTCCCCGCCCATAAAATTTAGTTTCTCTATCCATAATCTGCACTTACATTTGAAATATGTTCAAACTGCTGAATATATTATGGAACAGTTTCCGGATGGCGCTACAGGAGTTACGCGTGAATAAACTGCGTACCTTTTTATCGCTGTTTGGTATTACCATCGGTATATTCTGCATTATCGGGGTACTGGCAACGGTTGACAGCCTGGAACGTAAGGTACAGAACGATATCAAAGCTTTTGGTAACAATACCATTTATATCGACAAATGGGACTACAGCGGCGGAGGCCCCGATTATCCCTGGTGGAAATACATGAAACGTCCCAACATGAAAGTGGAGGAAATGCGTTTTATCAAGCTCAAAAGTCAGTTGGCCAGTAATCTCTGTTTTTTTGTTTCAAGTAATGTAAACCTGAGTTATAAGGACAATATCCTCAGCAATGTGAATATTTATGGTATTACAGAGGAATTCACAGCCATTCAAACCATTGATATAGACTATGGCCGTTACCTGAATGAAGCAGAGTTTATGCGAGGTACCACATCTGCAGTACTTGGATATGTGGTAGCGGAACAATTGTTTGGCAACCCGCAGAAAGCAGTGGGTAAACAGGTATCTTATAATGGTAAACGTGTAAACATCATTGGCGTTATTAAAAAACAAGGGCAAAGTTTTGTGGGTGGATTTGATTATGATCAGTCGCTCATTGTTACTTACCGCTACTTTGCCAGTGTATATAATCCGGATTACAGCAGTCCGTTTATTATGGTGCAGGGTAAAAAAGATGTACCATCGCCGGCTTTGGCCGATGAACTGACAGGGGTGATGAGACAGTTGAGGAAACTGAGTCCTGCAGAAGAAAACAATTTCTCCTGTAATGATGTAGCACAATTCAGTGAGCAGGTAGGGGGCTTTTTTGGACAGGTAAGTGCGGGAGGATGGGCCATTGCCGGTTTGAGTCTGATTGTGGGAGCTTTTGGTGTAGCTAATATAATGTTTGTAACCGTTCGTGAAAGAACGAGCCAGATTGGATTAAAAAAAGCCATTGGTGCCAAACGCAGAACCATACTCACCGAATTCCTGCTCGAAAGTGCATTTCTGTGTATTATCGGCGGACTTATTGGCTTAGGACTTGTTTGGCTGATGTCGCTGGTATTGAGTGCTGTACTTCCTTTTCCGATATATATTGCTCCCAATATCATCATCCTTGCATTGAGTATATGTATTGGACTGGGTATTATTTCAGGTATCATTCCTGCGTCTATTGCTGCTAAAATGGATCCTGTGGTAGCGATCCGCACAAAATAGAAGGATTGCATCCTTCATTCAGTTAATTTTGCCCCTCATTTCATTGAAATACCTCATATATCAGCAAACCTGTTACCATACTGGCCATTGAATCATCCTGTGATGAAACATCCGCATCGGTATGTGTGGACGGGAAAATAATCTCCAACTATATTGCCAATCAGTCTGTACATGAGCAGTATGGAGGTGTGGTGCCTGAACTGGCCAGCCGGGCACATATGCAAAATATTGTTCCGGTGGTTGACCAAGCCTTGTCGGCTGCCCATATTTCACGTAACGATTTGTCGGTAATAGATGCCATTGCTTTTACACAGGCACCCGGTTTAATTGGCAGTTTACTGGTAGGGGCACAGTTTGCGAAATCAATGGCATTAGCGCTGAATAAACCTCTTATTGGTGTTCATCATATGCAGGCACATGTACTGGCCAACCTAATTGGAGACAACCCACCCTCTTTTCCTTTTTTATGTTTAACGGTGAGTGGTGGACATACACAGATTGTACTGGCTCATTCTCCCTTACAACTTGAAGTAATTGGTGAAACAATTGACGATGCCGCAGGAGAGGCTTTTGATAAAACAGCCAAATTACTGGGCTTACCATACCCCGGAGGCCCGCTGGTTGACCTGCATGCAAAAACAGGTAATCCCAAAGCTTTCAGTTTTGCTGAACCACAGATACCTGAGCTTAATTTTAGTTTTAGTGGGTTAAAAACATCTGTACTTTATTTCCTGCAAAAACAGGAGCCAGGTTTTATTGAACAACACCTCAATGATCTTTGTGCATCGGTGCAGTATGCGATTGTAAATATCCTGATCAAAAAAATCAAAAAAGCAGTACAGCAAACAGGCATTAAAAATATTTGTATCGCAGGTGGTGTAAGTGCCAACAGCGGATTAAGAAGTGCGCTGCAGGAAACCGGTGAAAAACTCGGATGGAAAACATATATACCTGTTTTTGAGTATTGTACTGATAATGCTGCCATGATAGCCATCACCGCTCACTACAAATTCCTCGATCAGCAGTTTATTGATTTGGATGCCAGTCCGTCTGCCAGAGCCACCTGGTAATCTTTCATTCTTGGCAACTATTTTTCAAGCTATTTTTAATGACAAGCAGCAGTAAAACGAACTATCTTGCCAATCGAAATGTTAACTGCACATGAAGAGAATTTTTTTTCTGCATCTGTTTTTTCTGCATGATTTACCAGGATCATTTTTTTTATCATCTTATTGTTTTAATGCTGATGTATGTCGATAGTGAGATGTTTAGCAGTCTTCATCTGTTTATTTTTTTGTTTTTCTTCCACGGCGCAACAAAAGCGATTGGATAGTTTATTGAAGGTTAACAGATATTATACTGTTCGCGATTCAATGAAAGTCATTCACTATTGTAACCTCTTCAGGCAGTATGGTATTATGCGACGAATGCCTGAATCCAATACTTATACAGACAGTGCTATTGCCCTGGCCCAACAACTAAAAAAGGGAAGTTTATTATATTATGTGTATGAAAAAGCGGGCAGGCTTCATCATGGAATATCGCAATATGCCAAAGCAGTAAGTTATTACGAGAAGGCATTGGAAGTATGCCGACAATACAAGTATAAAATTGGAGAAGCTGGTGTATTGCTAAATATGGGCGATTTATACCTGATTATTAAAGATTATGTTCATTCACTTGAGGCCAATAAAATGAGCCTGAATTTGTATGAACAGATGGGGCGGGAAGATGGTGTGCTGAATTGTATGATGAATATCGGGTTGACTTATCTCGATTTGAAACAGATTTCAGAAGGGCTGCCCTATATGAAGAAAGCACTGGCCGGATTTGAGAAAGAAGATCCCGCGAGCAGAGGCGTGGCTGTTGCAAACAGTGCCATTGCAGCTGCATATATGAAGGCCACAGAGGCAGAACTAAACAAGGAAGGGATAAAGGCAAATCAACAGTATACGCTGGCACTTAATTGTTACAATAAAGCATATGTAATTGCATTGAAAGAAGATGATCCGGCACTTGCTGCGGATATACAGTCTGATATAGGGGAGATATATGATAAAATGGGGGATGCTAAAAAAGCCTTTCAGGCTTTTAACCGGGCAATGGAGCTTGACAGAGAGCATGAAGATTATTCAGTTGCGGCAGATAATCTGTTGAGTACCGGAATTCATTTTGTAAAATTAAAAGATGATATGAACGGACTGAATTATTTCCGTTCATCTATGCGGGTAGCAGAAAAATACATGGCCATAGGTTCACTCAAAGCTTTGTATGAACAAATGAGTTATTTGTATGAGCGCGTTGGAATGTTCGATAGCTCATTGGCCTATTATAAGAAATACATTGTAGTAAGAGATAGTTTATACGGGGAAGAAAAAGAAAAAGAAATCACAAGACAGCAGTTGAGGCTGGATATGGATATCAAAGAAAGAGAATACAAATACAGTAAACAATTGATTGATGAAGAACTGAAACAGCAATTGTTAGTAGCCGAGCGTCAGAAAGATCAGTTGGAACTGGCAGAGAAAGAAAAAAGCCTTCAGCGTTTATTGTTTTTACAGGAACAGTCGAAACTGGAAAATGAAGCGCGTCAGCAGTCAATTGTTTTTCAGCAGCAACAAGACCGTTCCAGGTTTGAAAAAGCCATTGCGCAAAAACAAATCAGTAACCAACAACTGCAATTGCAGTATAACAGAAACCTCAACTTATTTTTCCTGGTTGCTGTGTTGGTTTTATTGGGAGCAGCAAGTAGTATTTATTATAGCCAGCGGAAAACAAAAAAACTGAATGGTATAATCAGTGAACAAAAAAAGACGCTGGAAGAACTGGTTACTGTTAAGGATCAGGTTTTGGGAACGCTGAGTCATGATATGCGTACACCCATCAACTCACTGATATCTTTTACACATTTACTGGAGAGAGATACCATACCGCAAGACAAAATGAAACTGTATGCGGCGCAACTGAAAAATACACTTGGATATACCCAGGGGCTGATGGATAACCTGTTGAAATGGGCCACCAGTCAGATGCATGGATTTACACCGAATATTGAAAGAGTTGATCCGCGTGAGATAACAGATCAGGTATTGTTAACACTAACAGACGCAGCAACACAAAAAGAACTCTTGATTGAACATAATATAATCGCTGGCAGCAGTGTGCTGGCTGATAGGGAAATGCTGGCATCTGTTATCAGAAATTTACTTTCCAATGCTATAAAATTCAGTCACAAAAAAGGGAGCATACGTTTAGAGTCAATGATCACGGGTACACATATAAAACTGGTGATTGCAGATGAGGGTATGGGTATGGGAGCTGAAAAAGTAGCATTGATAAATGATGCTGCGAGCCGCTCAGTAAAAAGTTCAAAGGGAACAGGGCAGGAGAAGGGCAATGGTCTGGGATTGATTCTTTGTAAATCATTTGTTGCCATGATGAATGGCAGGATGGAAGTAAAGAGTAAAATCGATGAAGGCACAGTATTTACTGTGTGGTTGCCGATATCGGAGAACATAGGATAATACTAATCGCCAAACCTTTTCAATAATTTTTTCTCAATCACTAATTCAATCAGGCTTTGTCGGTATGAACTGCTGATGGGAATTGCCGTTTTATCGAGCAGTTGCACTTCTGTACTATTTACTACGCCAACCTGTAAAATATTAATGATAAACTGGCGGTGCACTCGTCTGAATATTTTAGGAGATAATTGTTTCTCAATATTTTTAAGACTCACCAGTACTACAAACTTTTTTTGTCCGGCTGTATGAATTTTTGAGAAGTCGCCCATGCTTTCAATATGGGTGATATCCTGGATATTCAATTTATTGTAATTGTTATTCTCTTTAATAAAAAAAAAGTTTTCAGTAGATATCTGGTTGCCGAATTCAACTAAAGGTATATCCGGAACTATTTTTTCACTGTAGAGTTTTGTGTTGTTCTTTATTTCAATATACTCTATTGCTTTGTCTACAGCTTTTTTAACACGCTCTGCGCTGGCAGGTTTAACAATATAATCGATGGCATCAAGGTTATAACTTTCAGCAGCATATTCAGGATAGGAGGAAACAAAAATAAAAACAGGTGGTTTGTTAATGCCTCTCAGTAAATCGATACCAGTTAAACGCGGCATATCGATATCGGAAAAAACCATATCAACCGGTTGGTTCTGTAAAAAGGCAGCAGTTTCTTCTCCGTTTGAGCATTCTGCAACCACTGATACAGTTTTTATTCTCGATAAGTGCAAGGCAAGTGCGTCTCTTTCAATCAGGTTATCGTCTGCAATAATAACGGTATACATCTGGCTATTGGTATGATTGATATTCGTGTAAATATAGGAAGCACTAACTAGTTGACTAAAAAGAATTTAAATAAGTATTTGTTGAATTGCATCGATAAACAGGGTACTCAATTTTGTGTAGAGCTGTTTTTAGTCTACTCAGATCCCTGCTTTATCGACTTTATTCATAGCATCATCAAATGCGTGTTTTCTGGTATGATATATTACAGACATTCACTGTACGTAGTGATTTTACTACGTGGCCAGGTATAAAAACGTCATTTTAACTGCAAACTGCTTTTAAATGAAGTTTTAGAACTGGTGCGCTAATACTCCATAATCAAAACTAACTGCTATGAAAATGCTTCAAAAGCGGTACGGCATTGTATTGCCTGTACTTTGTTTTCTTTTGTCTCTTTCCTTTTCTCTTCATGCCAGGCCTTATCAGCCCAAAGATGAAGTGGTTTACAAAAACTGGGATAAACTGGGCGAATCCAGTAACCACATCGATGTATTTGCACGTGTGATCAAGTGCACCTCTGCAAGTCAGGTACACCTGATGATATTCAATGAAAGCAGTGTTGACCAGGTCAGCAAGTTTGTAATTGAAGTAACCAATCCGGCTACACAGCAAAAATTCAGCAAAGAAGTTTCATTCAGCATAATTAAAGCAACCATTACTAAAGCGGAGTGCAATAGTGATGCGAGTACAAACGTGTTGAAAATTGACCTGCCAGAGGGTTATGATCCAGCGCAGGTGAAAATTGCCATTGAATTCAAATCCTAAAACCCAGATATGAAAAGAATATTACTATTTCTTATGGTCATACTGCTGTCCTGCACAACCCTGTTGCAGGCACAGGTATGTAATAAACCCGCTATCAATAGCTTCTCCCCGGTAACGGGTTTTATTGGTAGTGTGGTAACCATTAACGGATCTAATTTCGATCCTATTCCAGCCAATAACCAGGTGTTTTTTGGCGCTACACAGGCACAAGTACTGTCTGCTACTTTTGGTGTATTGGAAGTAAGGGTACCTGTAGGTGCTACTTATGGTCCGATCACTGTTCGTAATGCATGTGGACTGATTGGTAGTTCACCACTTTCCTTTAATGGAATTTTTTGTGGAACAACTATTACCAATACTACCTACAATACAGAAAATTATTCTACCAATGTAAGCGGTGGCTATCAGATGATATCGCAGGATATGGATCTGGATGGCAAACCCGATTTGTTGGTTTGCGGATTTACAGCAAACAAGGTTTCTGTGATGCGCAACTTGAGTACCCCGGGTAATTTCAGTTTTGCTCCCAAATTTGATCTTGCGTTTCAGGGTGCTACACGTTGTATTGCTCCCGGTGATTTTGACGGCGATGGTAAAATTGATATTGCCGTTGTAGACAATGGCGTAGGTATTCGTATCTACAAAAATACCAGCGTTCCCGGTACCCTTAGTTTTTCAGGACCTATCAACCTTACTGCATCAGGCGCATACCAGATGTCTGTTGGTGATATCAATGGCGATGGTAAAATGGACCTCGTTTATGGAAGCAGCAGCAGTATTGGTACCTACCGTAACACTTCTACTGGTGGCACCATCAGCTTTGCTTCAGCCGGAACATTTAGTAATACCTATTACCTTACAGGTGTTGCTATTGCAGATGTGGATGGCGACGGAAAACCAGATGTGGGTACCAGTTGTCCGAGTGATAACAGGGTTACAGCTTTGCGTAATACCACTGCTGTAGGAGCAACTTCATTCTCTTTTCAAACTCCTGTATCTTATCCAACCAATTCAGCTTATCCTTACCGACTCTTTTTAGGTGATTTTGATAAAGATGGTAAGATCGATTTTACAACAAATAATTTCAGTGGCGGAACAGTTTCCGTATTCAGAAATACTTCAGTTCCAGGAACCATTTCATTTGCACCAACTGTAAATGTTACAAGCCCTTCATCAAACTATCGTATTGGTGTAGGTGATGCAGATGGAGATGGAAATGTGGATCTTATTACAAAATCAAGTGGTGTAAGTGTATTCTCGGTTTATAAAAATACAAGTACCGGTCCAGGTAGCATTTCTTTTGCTACAAGGGTAGATTATCCAAGTCTGGCAGAAACCAGTGGTGTATTGATTGGTGACCTTGATGGAGATAATGTACCAGATATTGCAACAAGCGGTATTAATTACAATACACTTCGTATATACAGGAATAACAGTACCGTAATAGATAATACGGCTCCTACTGCTTCCTGTAAAAATATTACAGTGGCCCTTTCTCCCGCAGGCACTGTTACTATTACTCCTCAAATGGTAGATAATGGTTCAAGTGATGCATGTGGTATACAATCACTGGCACTCAGCAGAACCAATTTTACCTGTGCAGATATTGGTGCCAATAATGTAACCTTAACTGTTACAGACCGCGCAGGCAATGTTTCAACCTGTACTGCAGTAGTAACGGTGGCACCTGCTGCTGTTATTGTAACTGGTCAGTCAACGGTATGTGAAGGACAAACAGTAACCATGAATGCCAACCTGGGTGATAGTTATCAGTGGCAGAAAAATGGGGTGGATATTGACGGAGCAACAGCTCAAACATATGTGGCAACTGAAACAGGTAATTATTCTGTAACAGTAACCAATGCTGGCGGATGTTCTGGTACTTCAAGTCCGGTAACTGTAACGGTTAGTCCGGCTCCTGTAGTAACCACTACACCTTCAGGTAGTGCATCGCTTTGTAATGGATCGCTCGTAATTACTGCGAGTGCAGGTAGCGTATTCCAATGGAGCAATGGTGCAACAACACAGGCTATCACAGTTACACAAGTAGGTTCTTATTTTGTAACGGTAACTAACCAGTTCGGATGTACCAATACCTCTGCACCAGTTGTAGTAGGTGCTACAGATAATGTACCACCGGTTGCAAAATGCAGAAATATTACTGTAGCCATCGATGCCAACGGAACTGCTTCTATTACTGCAGCTTCAGTGAATGATGGCAGTTTTGATAATTGTGGTGCTGTTAATGTGACTATCACAGGACAAACTTCTTATAGTTGTGCTGATGTAGGTAATAGTTACAATGTAGTATTAACCGCTACTGATGCCCAGGGCAACCAAAGCAGTTGTACAGCTACTGTAACAGTAACAGATCCGGGTTCTTATTGTAACCAGCCTCCTGTTGCGGTATGTAAACCATTAACGGTTTCTGCCAATGCAAACTGTCAGGGAATTGCAGCTGCTATTGATTTCAATAACGGTTCAAGTGATCCTAATGGTGATGCATTAACTTATTCAGTATTACCTGCAGGTCCTTATGCAAAAGGGGTAACCAATGTGGTATTAACAGTTACCGATAGCAAAGGAGCCAGCAGCAGTTGCTCAACTACCATTACAGTGGTGGATGACCTCGCGCCTGTTGTAGCAGCCCCTGCTAACCTAACAGTAAATACGGATGCAGGCTTATGTATTGCAACCAATGTAAGTTTGGGTACACCAATCATTACAGATAATTGTACCGGATGGACAGTAACGAACAATGCTCCAACTCAGTTTGAGAAAGGGGTGACCAATATTACATGGACTGTAACGGATGCAAGTGGTAATGTTACTACTGCAGTACAAACTGTTACAGTTAAAGATGTAACTCCTCCTGTAATTATATGTCAGCCAAATGTGGCAGTAAACAATGATCCATCTAAGTGTGGTGCCGTGGTAAATTATGCAGTAAATGCAACCGACAACTGTGTTGGACCAAATGGCAGCTTTACATTTAGTTATACCGGATCAATTATTAACTGGACTGTTCCAGCAGGTGTTACGAAAATTAATATCAAGGCGTTGGGCGGTCGCGGTGGTAACAGCATCAATGGTTTTGGTGGTGGTGGAGCCGGTGGTAAAGGTGCTTCTATACAAGGCGACTTTACGGTGGTTCCCGGTCAGGTATTAAAAATACTGGTAGCCGGACACGGAGAAGATGCAATTAATAACTCTAATGTATTAAATACCGGCGGCGGTGGTGGTTCCTTTGTATGGAACAGCACTGCAAGCAACACATTGTTGTTGGCTGCCGGTGGTGGAACCGGTCTCGGAACCTGTAATTCACAACAGTCTAAACCAGGTCTGGCTACTTTAGGCGGATCAGGTAATGGCGGACTGGGTGGCAACTTTAATTGCGGTATCAACAATGGTGGCGGTGGAGGAGCCGGCTGGTTATCGAATGGTGCCGGAACTGGTGCCAATCCTGGATTAGGTGGCAAATCTCCTTTGAACGGAGGTCTTGCAGGAGTTGGTGGTACTAATGCAGGTGGATATGTAGGTACTGCCGGTGGTTTTGGTGGCGGTGCAGGTGGCGGTGGTAACTGCGGTGGCCCAGGTGGCGGCGGTGGTTATACCGGTGGTAATGGTGGAGACAATACACTGTGCGGTGCAGGTACTCAACCTGTAAGCGGTGGTACATCATTCAATGTTGGAAACAACCAGGTAAATATTACAGGTGTGAATGATGGCAACGGAGAAGTAATTATCAGCTATCAGTCATCATCAGCTACTATTACACAAACAGCAGGTTTACCAAGCGGATCATTATTCCCTGTAGGTACAACCACCAATACATTTGTTGCTACCGATGAATCAGGTAATACTTCAACTTGCAGCTTTGATGTAGTAGTTGCCGATACTGAAAAACCAGTTATCAGTAATAACCCTGCAAACATTACAGTATCAAATGATGCTTCAGTTTGTGGTGCCAATGTAAACTGGACAGTTCCAACTGCAACAGATAATTGTCCTGGAGTGGTATTAACTTCTTCTCATCAGCCAGGAAATCTGTTCCCTGTGGGTAACACAACTGTTACTTATACAGCAACAGATGCACATGGAAATACAATCAGTACCAGCTTTACTGTAACAGTAAATGATACAGAGAAACCAGTGATCAACGGAATACCATCCAATATTACTGTATCGAACGATGCAGCCGTATGTGGAGCCAATGTAAGCTGGACTGCTGCTACGACTGCCGATAATTGTGCAGGTGCAAGCATCGCTTCATCGCATATTTCAGGTCAGTTGTTCCCGCTTGGAACAACAACCGTTACGTATACAGCAACCGATGCGGCTGGTAACAGTACAAGCGCCAGCTTTACTGTAACAGTAAATGATACAGAGAAACCAGTAATCAATGGATTACCATCAAATGCTGCTGTATCAAATGATGCTGGTATTTGTGGAGCCAAAGTGATCTGGAGCCTCCCAACTGCCACTGACAATTGTTCTGGTGTTGTGTTGAATGCAACACATCAGCCCGGAGATGTATTCCCTGTTGGAACAACAACAGTTACATACACGGCAACTGATGCGGCAGGTAACTTTATCATCGGAAGCTTTACTGTTACAGTTGCAGATACCGAAAAACCAACTATTACGGCTCCTGCAGCAATTCAGGTAAATAATGATGCTGGTCAGTGTACTGCTGTAGCAAGTGTAGGTAATGCAATAACAGCTGATAATTGTGGTGTGCAATCAGTGGTAAATAACGCACCTGCAGTATTCCCTGTTGGAAACACAACAGTAACCTGGACGGTAACAGATATTCATGGTAATGTGTCAACCGCTACACAAACTGTAACGGTAGCAGATACAGAAAACCCTGTTATTGTTTGTCCTGCCAACCAGGTGTTCTGTGCGAATACAGGCGGAAATAATAATTATACCATCCCTGCTCTTACGCAGACTGATAATTGTGGTATTGCAAGCACTACTTATGTTATAACAGGTGCTACAACAAGAACAGGAAACGGAACCAATGCAAGCGGTGCATTTGCAGTTGGAACATCAACAGTAACTTATTCGGTAACAGATATTCATGGTAATGTATCAACCTGCAGCTTCACGGTAAGGATCAATCCTTTACCAATACCAACTGTTCAGGCGGCATCACCCAATGTATTCTGTAGTGAGTTCACTTTAACAGGATCTGGCAACCAGAATGGACCATTTGCTTATAACTGGTCGCTGAATGGTAATGCGGTAGGCGGTACTCAGGTGTTGACACTTGGATTAACCAATCCTGACGGATTGTATAAACTGTCTATTACAGATGCTAACGGATGTACCAGTGAGTTCCCTGCTACTTATCAGTACAACAAACAAAACCTTACCAACAGTTATACCATCCTGGCTTACAAAGAAGTAAAACTGGGCGCGTACAATGAAGTTCAGACAGGTAGTGTGGGTGTAATGAGCAGTAGAGGTGAAGCAGACTTCAAAAAGTATAGTAAGGTGAATGGACCGGGTTCATTTGTGAAATCGCCTGAAATTGATAAAGATAAAGGTGTAACCATCCTGAGTCAGATCAATGCTGTGGCCACTGTAAGCTTACCAGCTATGCAGTATAACACAAGCCTAACCAAATACCTGCCTAACTACACTGTAGGTTCAAATGCAACAGTAACACTGAATGGTAACTTCAGGGATCTTAATATTCGTAAAGGCGCCAATGTAACGCTGAACGGAACCATCTTTGGAAGTATTAAGGTAGAAGAAGGTGCCAGTATCAGGTTTACAGCAGCACAGGTAAATATAGAAGTACTGAGAGTTGATAAAGGTTCAAGAACTACGATGAGCTATGTTCGCTTTGCACAGGCAACCAGCGTACGTGTAAGTAAAAATGTAAGCATTGGAAACGATGTAATCGTGAATCCTGATTACCATAGTGTAACGTTCTACATGGGCGACCTGAAATGTGATGAAGAGAAATTCTATGTAAAAGGCGATGACACGAAAGTGATTGCTAATGTGTACATGCCAAATGGTAAGCTGAAAGTACGTGGTGGCAATGGTAATGATGATGATGACGACAGATGTGATCATCGGGCACACAGTTCTAAGTATTGCAAGCATAACAACAACAAACATGGACACAGAGATTGCGATCACCGTGGACATGGGGAAAAAGATTGTGAGGATAACGTACATATGATTGGCTTGTTCATAGCCGAAGAGGTAGAAAGTGAGGGCAAAAACGTTATCTGGAACAATTTCAGTTGTTCTGCTCCCGCACCAACTGTTGCCGTAACCAGCACAGCTTCAAGTGCACTGATTACAGCAGAAACGGTTAAACAACCTGCAACAAATGAGGTAACTCAGCTACAGGTAATCGTAATGCCAAACCCAAGTGCAACTATTTTCACACTCAAACTGCAAAGCAAAAACAATGCGCCGATACAACTGCGTATTACAGATGCAACAGGAAGAGCAGTGGAAAGCAGGGCTAACCTGGGTGCCAACAGCACAGTACAGGTAGGTGGTAATTTTGTAAGTGGTACTTATTATGCAGAGTTTACCCAGGGTAACCAACGCAAAGTGGTACAACTGATCAAAGTAAGAAGGTAGAGTTCAGTTTTTAATAGGATAAAGGGGTTGCCTGAAAAGGCAGCCCCTTTTTATTGATAGAAAGGCCATTATGAAAAAAGCCGAAAATCCGGTCTTTAACCGTAATTTTGCGCCCTGAAAACAAAGCAAAGCAATGATCAGCGCAAGAAATATCACCCTGGCATATGGTAAAAGGGTATTGTTCGATGAAGTAAACATCAATTTCATAAAAGGCAACTGTTATGGTGTTATTGGTGCCAACGGAGCGGGAAAATCAACCTTCCTCAAAATCCTGAGTGGCGAAATTGAGCCCAATAAAGGAACCGTGGAAATTACACCCGGAGAAAGAATGTCCTTCCTCAAACAGAACCAGTTTGAGTTTGATGAGTGTACCGTTTTAAATACTGTATTAATGGGCCACCAGAAAATGTGGACCATCATGCATGAAAGAGAAGCCATTTATGCCAAGGCCGATTTCTCCGAAGAAGATGGTATCCGCGCTGGTGAACTGGAAGCCGAATTTGGTGAGATGGGTGGTTATACCGCCGAAAGCGATGCTGCTACCTTGCTGAGCAGTCTGGGTATCAAAGATGATATGCACGGCAGTCTCATGAAAGATATTCCATCCAACATGAAAGTGCGGGTGTTGCTGGCACAGGCATTATTCGGAAACCCCGATATCCTGCTGCTCGATGAGCCTACCAACGGTCTTGACATTGAAACCATCGGCTGGCTGGAGAATTTCCTCGCAGATTATGAAAATATTGTACTGGTTGTGAGTCACGACCGTCACTTCCTCGATACGGTTTGTACGCACGTGGCCGATGTGGATCGTGCTAAAATCAAAGTGTTTACCGGTAACTATACATTCTGGTACGAATCGTCGCAGTTAATGAGTCGCCAGATCAATGATAAGAATAAGAAAACAGAAGATAAACGACAGGCATTGATCGACTTTATCGCACGTTTCTCGGCGAATGCTTCAAAGAGTAAACAGGCCACTTCAAGAAAGAAAGCATTGGAGAAACTGACGATCGAAGAAATAGAACCATCCAACAGAAAATACCCCGGTATCATTTTTCAGCCATTGAGAGAAGTGGGCAACCAGATACTGAATATCGAAAACCTGAAAAAATTAGTAGATGGTCGTGTGTTGTTTGATAAAGTAAATTTCAGTATCAATAAAGGAGAGAAGATTGCATTTCTGAGTAAGGATCCATTGGCAGTAACCAGTTTCTTTGAAATCATCAATGAAAAGGCACAGGCCGATGGTGGAAAATTTGAATGGGGTACCACTATCACCAAAGCCTACCTGCCTGTTGAGAATAACGAATTTTTTACAGCGGGACTGAGCCTGATGGATTGGTTGCGCCAGTTTGTACCATCGCATGTAACAGATGCTGATGAGCCATTTATTCGTGGATTCCTGGGTAAGATGCTGTTTAGTGGTGATGATATCATGAAGAAAACCAATGTGCTGAGCGGAGGAGAAAAAGTAAGGTGTATGGTAAGCAGAATGATGTTGCAGAATCCTAACCTTGTTGTTCTCGATCAGCCAACCAACCACCTCGATCTGGAAAGTATCCAGAGTTTTAACGAAGGATGTATCAGCTTCCCCGGTATAGTAATGTTAACCTCACATGACCATACTTTTATGCAAACGGTGGCCAACAGAATTATTGAGTTAACACCCAAAGGAATTATTGATCGCCTGATGACATTTGATGAATACATGGAAGATAAACGTGTGAAGGAATTAAGAGAAGAATTGTATGCATAATTCGCCTGAAGCGTAGTGCAGTAGCGTATTTCCCGCAAATTTTTTCTAATTGGTTGTTTGAATGTAATTACACTGTAGATTACATTTAAACAACCAATTTTTATGTCAATAATTAAATTGCCGTTATTATTTGCTGGCTCATTAGGGGAGAGAAGATTATTTACCCTATTTGATAGCGGCGCGCATCTTTCTTGTATTCATCCTGATTTTGTACATGGTTTGGAAATAGCTACTGAACTGGGTGTTCCAAGAAAGCTGATTACCGCAGGTGAAGGACATTTTATCGAAGTGACACATCGTGTTGCTTTAGATTTCTGGATTAATGATGTATTGGTAAGTGATGAATTCCTGCTTGTTTCTGATTTAACAGAGGAGGTGGTAATAGGTGCATACACGATGCAGAAATGGCGTATGAGACTTGATTTTGAACTTGATGTTGTTCATATTAATCCCAAGGTGATGGATTTGAAATTGATGTAATCTAAAATGCAATAAAATGTCTGTTATAAAATTTCCTCTTCTCTTTATGGGGCATAAAGGTGAAGACCGTTTATATACTTTATTTGATAGTGGGGCAAGTATTTCTTGCATTAACCCGGATAAAATAGGCAATCTTGCTACTGCTCTGCCTTTGTTTCAATCCCGGTCAATCCTTACAGCAAAAGAATCACATGAGATAAAGGTTACTCATGCAGTTTGGCTTGAATTTTTTATTCATGACGTGCTGGTCAGTGACGAGTTTTTGATAGTGCCTGGACTAACAGAAGAAGCAGTGATAGGCGCAGCCACGATGCAGAAATGGCGAATAAAACTAGATTTTGAACATGACACTGTTCATATTGATCCCAAAGTGATGAAAATGCAACTTATTTAAGTCATTTTGAAAACAATTCACCCAGCCATCCCGTACCAGCGGATGGCTTTTTTGTTTTCACTATCTTAGGCACCCTAAATAAATACCATGAGAAATCTGCTACTGGCCAGTTTACTGGTTTTATCTGTAAACCTTCATGCACAGGAACTGAGTTATTATCTCCCAAAGAATGTAAGCTATAATGCTGCTATTCCAACACCATCATCTGTTATCGGACATGAAGTGGGAGAGTGGCATGTTACACACGACCGCCTCGTAAATTATATGAAAGCCGTTGACGCAGCTTCCGATCGAGTAACCCTGCAACAGTTGGGTACTACGTATGAAGGAAGACCACAGTTGGCTCTCGTAATCACATCTCCCAAAAATCACCAGAACCTGGAACAGATTCGCCAGCAACACGTTCAATTAACCAATACGGCACAGTCAGGTTCGCTCAATGTAAATGATATGCCCGTTGTTGTATGGATTGGTCATAGTATCCATGGAAATGAAAGCAGTGGCTCAAATGCATCGCTCTTGACTACGTATTACCTCGCAGCCGCACAGGGCCCGGAAGTAGATGCTTTGTTGGATAAAACAGTGATACTGCTTGATCCTTCCTTTAATCCAGATGGCTTAAACCGTTTTGCCACCTGGGCCAATATGCACAAAAGCCAGACACTGGTAGCCGATCCACAAGCAAGGGAATTTAATGAAGTATGGCCCGGTGGACGTTTTAACCATTACTGGTTTGATTTAAACAGAGACTGGCTGCCAGCCCAGCACAGAGAAAGTCAGAACAGGTTACAACTTTTTCACAACTGGAAACCCAATATTCTTACAGATCATCATGAAATGGGAAGTAATGCATCTTTCTTTTTTCAACCCGGTGTTCCATCAAGGGTAAACCCGAATACACCATCGAAAAACCAGGAACTCACCGGAGCCATTGGTAATTTTCACGCTAAATTCTTTGATAGTATCGGGTCACTCTATTTCACCAAGGAAGGATACGATGATTTCTATTATGGAAAAGGATCAACCTATCCTGATATCAATGGAGCCGTAGGTATTTTGTTTGAGCAGGCAAGTAGCCGCGGACATGCACAGGAAACTGAAAACGGTTTGTTGACATTTGCATTTACGATTCGTAACCAGTTTACAGCAGCATTGTCAACATTGGCTGCAGCAAAATCTTTACGTGTTGATATGTTGAAATACCAGCGCGATTTTTATAAGGAGGTAGAAAAAGAAGCCGCCGCATACCCGGTAAAAGCCTTTGTAGTAGGCGATCAATTCGATAAAACACGCACTAATACATTTATTCAAATGCTGCTAAGACATGAAGTAGATATCTTCAGTCTGAAACAGGATTTATCCGCAGAAGGAAAACAATTCAAGGCCGGACAGGCATTTGTAATACCTGCTACACAAAAACAATTCAAGATCATTAAAACGGTGTTTGAAAAAACCTTTGAATATAAAGACAGTCTTTTCTACGATGTAACAGCCTGGACTATGTCTCTGGCATTTGGTCTGCCTACGGCAGAAGTAAAAACAGGTTATGATCAGTTGATGGGTGCCAAAGTAATCAATGCAGTACCACTGAGTATGCCCATTATGAATCTGTCGCCGAATGCTGCTGCCTATGCATTTCGTTGGGACGATTACAATGCGCCGAAAGTGTTGTATCGTTTACAATCGAAAGGGATTAAAGCAAAAGTGGCCACCCAGAAATTTAAAATGATGGTAGAAGGGAAGGAAGAATCTTTTGAATATGGAACCATCATTATTCCAACTGCCACCCAGACAGTAAAAGGGGCAGCTCTCGCCAGTCTGATTGGAACAGAAGCTGCCAGTACGAATATAGATGTGTTTGCATTGCCCACAGGATTGGCTGCTGGTGGAATTGATCTGGGAAGTGCCAGCTTTAACAATGTAAAACAACCTAAAGTAATGATGTTTGGTGGCAATGGCACGAGTGCTACAGACGTGGGAGAGATTTGGCATATGATTGATATCCGTTACAATATACCGGTGAGTATTGTGGATGTAGATCGTTTTAATTCCATCAATGCAGACAGGTATAATGTAATCATTATGCCATCCGGTTCATACAATAACCTTAATAAGCCTGCACAGGATAAACTGAAAGAATGGATCAGTGCCGGAGGCACCCTAGTAGCTACTGAAGATGCCACCAAATGGCTGTCGACCAACGGGTTTACGAAAGTGGTCTTTAAAAATGCAGACGAGAAACGCGATACTACACTACAGTTACCCTATTACCTGCGTTCCGATGAAATGAGGGCGAAGGATATGGCAGGGTCACTGTTCGAAGCAAAAATGGATCTTACCCATCCATTGGCCTATGGTTACCGCGATCCGTCTGTCAGTATCTTTAAATCGAATACCCTGTTTATGGATCAGAATAACAATCCATACGATTCTCCCGTGATGTACACCGAAAACCCACTGCAAAGCGGCTATCTCTACAGGGGATACAAAGAAGTGGTAAAAAAGACCGCAGCTATTAATATTGATGGGGTAGGAAGGGGTAAAGTTATTTCCATGGTCGATAACCTTAATTTCAGGGCATTCTGGCTGGGAACCTCCAAGCTGTTTATGAATGCGGTGTTTTTTGGGGATATTATCAGGCTATAGAAGAAAGTCCGGAAGTTGGAAAGATGATTTTCTGTGTTTTTCAGTGCTTTCTGTGGCATTTAATTGCCACTGAGGGCACAGAGAAACACAGAGTTTATTTATACCATATGTCATCAGCGATCCACTTTCGGTCTTTCGGACTTGCGGTCTTTCGGACTATCCACTGTGAATAACCCCGGCCAAATTAAAATTCCAAACAGGAATTATCCGGGAAATGTGAACAAATTTCACAAAAAAAGAGGTTTTTATATTGATATTTTGGCACATTTCCCTACCTTTGCCGTCCCGAAAAAATTTGAGTCATGGCAAGAGTATGTCAGGTTACTGGAAAAAAGCCGATTGTTGGAAATAGTGTTTCTCACTCAAACATTAAGACCAAGCGCCGTTTTTTACCAAATTTACAAAAGAAGCGTTTCTTTTTTGCAGAAGAAGACCGTTGGGTTACCCTGAAAGTGTCTACTGATGCTTTAAGAACCATCAACAAGAACGGTTTAGCTACTGTGATCAAAGAAATGAGAGCCCAGGGCGCTAAGATCTAATTAAACAACAAGAAAAAACTACCTAATACAATGGCAAAGAAAGGTAACAGGGTACAGGTAATTCTGGAATGTACAGAGCACAAGACCACAGGTCTGCCCGGTACAAGCCGTTATATCACTACCAAAAACAAAAAAAATACGCCTGAGCGTATGGAATTGAAAAAGTTCAACCCCATTCTGAAAAAAGTAACCGTTCATAAAGAAATTAAATAATCATGGCAAAAGCAGCTTCCAAAAACGCGAAAGTAAAAGACCAGAAAGCAGCCGCTGAAGCTAAGAACTGGACTAAAGTAATTAAGGCTGTACGTAGCCCTAAAACCGGTGCATATACCTTTAAAGAGGCCATTGTGCACAAGGATAAGGTTAAGGATTACATGTCTGAGAAATAATTATTCTCAACCCAACATATTAAAAGCTTTCTCTTTTACGGGAAGGCTTTTTGTATTTAATTGCATCGCTAAAACCATCTCTCATGGGATTTTTTGATAAGTTATTCGGGAAGAAGGAAAAAGAAAGCCTGGACCAGGGTTTACAAAAAACCAAAGAGGGATTTCTTTCCAAAATTACCAAAGCCATTGCCGGTAAAAGCACGGTAGATGAAGAAGTGCTTGATCAACTCGAAGAAGCACTGGTGGGTGCCGATGTTGGCATCGATACCACCATCAAAATCATTGAACGGATTGAGAAAAGGGTTAAGGAAGATAAATACGTAAACACTACAGAACTCAACCGGATATTACAGCAGGAAATACAGGAAATGCTGGTAGAAGCACCCGATTTTTCCTATAAAGACTTTGAAATTCCAGAAGGCAAAAAACCTTATGTAATACTGGTAGTGGGTGTAAACGGCGTAGGCAAAACCACTACCATTGGTAAACTGGCATACAATTATAAAAAAGCAGGAAAGGAAGTGGTACTCGGTGCAGCCGATACATTTCGTGCGGCGGCGGTAGACCAGCTAACCATCTGGAGTGAAAGAGTAGGTGTACCTATTGTAAAACAGGCCATGGGCTCAGATCCCAGTGCGGTAGCATTTGATACAGTAAAGAGTGCCGTATCACGCAACGCAGATGTGGTTATCATTGATACCGCAGGGCGGTTACACAACAAACTGCACCTGATGGATGAACTGGGAAAAATTAAACGCGTAATACAGAAAGTAATTCCCGATGCACCCCATGAAGTAATGCTGGTGCTTGACGGATCAACCGGACAAAATGCACTCGAACAGGCCCGTCAGTTTACGGCAACAACAGAAGTTACCGCCCTGTCCATTACCAAACTTGATGGCACCGCAAAAGGTGGCGTTGTTCTCGCCATAGCCAATCAGTTTAAAATACCCGTAAAATATATCGGCGTAGGAGAAAAAATAGATGACCTTATCATCTTTGATAAAAGAGAATTTGTAGACAGCTTATTTAAACTGTAGAACAGAGAAACAGAGAAATGTCCAATATCCAAATGCTACTTCAACATTGGATATTGGACATTTCTCTGTTCTTCTGTTTAAAACGTAAACCTTATCCCGATGCCTCCCCAGCCACCTTCAAAATAGTTGTAGCCGATAAAGTTGAAAGAGGGTTGCCAGTCGAAGCTGATGTTAAGCGGGGCGCCTTTTATTTTGTAATCAACACCCAGCACACCATCCACACCAATGGCCAGACCATCGTTTCGGGTAGGATAACGGTTGCGCCAGCTGTCGCTCCACAAACCAAGGTGAGCACCACCACCCACATACCATTTGAGTCCGTCTACGCCGGTAAAATCGCCATGGTATTCATACAAACCCGTTAAGCGGAAACCATCATTTGAAATATAGCCCAGTCCTTCAACGGCGGCATTACTTTTCACAAAATGTTTTACACTAATGGCACCCGGGTACACTTTCACACCCAGCGCGGTTTTGTAGGTAGAACCTGTACTCTGCGCCATGGCAGCAGTAGCAGTAAAAACAATCAGGGTTAACAGGATTATTCTTTTCATAACAGTGTTTTTCTCTAATTAGATAAAATCGTGCCAAAAATAATCCTGCTAATCTGGAAGGAATAGTTAAGGTTGCTTTTGCTTTTATATTTAGGTTTGTATTATGCACAGTTTTAAAGATTTAGTAACAGATTTCGGGAATCATTTTACAGTCAGGCATTTTCCGGAGCAGCCTTCCAGTTTGTATGAACCCAATGAATATTTTCTGTCATGGGGTGGAAAAAGAATCCGTCCGGTTATGTGCCTGATGGGCAATGAACTCTTCGATGATATTCATGCCGATACGTGGCAACTGGCAACAGCCGTAGAATTATTTCACAATTTCACACTGATCCACGACGATATCATGGATCAGGCCCCATTACGCAGGGGGATGGAAACAGTACATATCCGCTATGGAGAAAGTACTGCATTGCTCGCGGGTGATGTAATGCTCATTAAAGCATATGAATACCTGAATAAAATCAATCCACAATACCTGCATCGCATTCTCAACCTTTTTAATACAACCGCAAGACAAGTTTGTGAGGGACAGCAATTGGATATGGATTTCGAAAAACTGGAAGCCGTTTCACTTGATGCATATATAGAAATGATCAGCCTGAAAACTTCGGTATTACTGGCCGCCAGTCTGGAAATGGGAGCCATCATCGGCGGTGCCAGCGAAGGTAATTGCAGGCATCTATACGATTTCGGAAAAAACTTAGGTATTGCCTTCCAGGTGCAGGATGATTACCTGGATGCTTTTGGAGACCCTGAAAAATTCGGTAAAGATGTAGGCGGAGATATCCGGCAGAATAAAAAAACATTTCTGCTCTTACATGCATTGGAAGTGGCAACACCCGAACAGCGAAAAGAACTGGAACAACTGATGCAGCAAAATCCCATTGATAAAGTAGAAAAAGTACTCGCAATATTCCGTGCCTGTAATATTGATGAATGGGCCAGGGAACTTAAAGATAAATACCTGCAAACTGCACTGGAACACCTCGAAGCCATTGCCGTAAGAGCCGTTCGTAAACAGCCTTTACAGGAACTGGCCAATTTTCTCATACAGCGAGAATATTAGCCGGATTGAATTATCTTGTCACCTGTTCAACTTGTAAATAACGAATCTATCATCACCAAAACCAACCAGCATGCCAGGTTCTCTTTTCAGAAAAAAATCACTCGATAAAATTACGGCTGACGCAGCAGCCGGTCATTCAGATGCACATGGCACCGGACTGAAAAAAGTATTGGGTGTACGCGACCTCACTTATATGGGTATTGCTGCAGTAGTGGGTGCCGGTGTGTTTTCCACCATTGGCGGCGCTGCTTATGATGGCGGACCGGGTATCTCTCTGTTATTTGTTATTACAGCCATTACCTGTGGGTTCTCTGCGCTTTGTTATGCTGAATTTGCCAGCAGGGTGCCTGTTGCTGGAAGTGCTTATACCTATTCCTATGTTACTTTTGGTGAACTGATCGCCTGGATCATCGGATGGGCGCTCATACTCGAATATGCAATCGGAAACATTGTAGTAGCGATATCCTGGAGTGGCTATTTCAATAACCTGCTGGTACATATTTTCAATATTCATTTACCCGACTGGTTGCTGGTAGATCCATTAACTGCATCCAATGCCTTTACAACAGCTACCAATGCAATGGCTGCCGGTAATATAACCGATCCCACACAATTAGAATCCTATCGCTTTGCCATAAATGCATATAACAGTGCTCCTGTAATCGGTGGCATGCATATATTTTTCAACCTGCCGGCATTTATGGTAGTGGCATTGATCACCTGGATCACCATCATCGGTATCAAAGAAAGTAAAAAGACAGCCAACGCCATGGTGATCTTCAAAGTGGCGGTTATCATATTTGTCATTATTGCCGGTGCATTTTTTGTGGATACCAATAACTGGAGACCCTTTATGCCCAATGGGCTTACCGGGGTACTGAAAGGGGTATCTGCCGTATTCTATGCCTATATAGGGTTTGATGCCATATCAACCACAGCAGAAGAGTGTAAAGACCCCCAACGCGATTTACCGAAGGGAATGATTTATTCACTCGTTATTTGTACCGTTCTATACATCCTTATCGCACTGGTACTAACCGGAATCGAGAACTATGCCAATTTTAAAGACGTAAATGATCCACTGGCATTTGTATTTGAAAACAGGGCACCCTGGATTGAAAAAATCGTATCCATCAGTGCAGTAGTAGCTACCACATCTGTAATGCTTGTGTTCCAGTTAGGACAGCCGCGTATATGGATGAGCATGAGCCGTGATGGATTATTACCTAAACGTTTTCAGAAAATACATCCTAAATACAATACGCCTGTTTTTGCATCCATCGTAACAGGTATCATTGTAGCAGCCGGTGCTTTGTTTATTGAAGCAGGTATCATGACCGATCTCACCAGCATAGGTACTCTATTTGCCTTTGTATTGGTATCGGGAGGTGTATTGCTCTTACCACCTGTGAAAAAAGAACCGGGTAAGTTCAGCCTGCCCTATATCAATGGTAAATGGATTATCCCGGCATTAACACTCACATTTATTTTTCTTACCAGGGAAAGATTACAGCTGGCGATTAATAACCTGACAACAGAGGGTTACCAGGAAATACTGTTTATTGTATTCGTAATCATTACCATTGTATTGAGTGTACTCACTTTTATGCGCAATTATTCTTTTATACCCATCATGGGCGTATTTACCTGCTCATACCTGATGATTGAAATACCAGCGCTAAGCTGGGCCTGGTTCTTTATGTGGATGACACTTGGATTGTTGATTTACTTCTTTTATGGTCGTAAAAACAGTATATTAAATACTCCTGAAACAGCTTAATCTTTTTCTCTTAGTAAGGAATTTTTAGCCACAGATTCACAGATTTGTATTTAATAATCTGTGAATCTGTGGCTATTTTATTGAGTAATACGAATCTGTTATTCTTTAGAGACTAAATAACCTAATCCGTATTTTTGCGGCATGAAATACCAGGTAGGAGACGAGATCATTGTATTACACAGCAATGAAGAGGGAAAAGTAATTGAGCTCATCAACGATAAAATGGTGCTGATTGAAGTAAGAGGAGTGAAATTTCCTGCTTATATGGACCAGATCGATTTCCCTTATTTCTATCGGTTCACCAAAAAGAAACAGCCGGAAGAAAAGAAAACAACACCCAAACAGTATATAGACCAGGTTCCCAAAGAAAAACCCAAGCCCAATCAGATACAGGTAGCAGATGGTGTATGGTTATCCTTTATCCCGAAATTTTCACTGGATGATTTTAATGATGAAATAGTAGAGTTGCTGAAAGTACACCTGGTTAACAAAACCCCACAGCCTTACCAGTTGGTATACAAACAGTTCTTCTCACAGGAACTTAATTTTGAACTAAGCACCCAGGTGCAGGGCTTTCATGATTTTTACCTGCATGATATAGCCTTTGAAGCGGTGAACGACAGTCCTTCTTTTTCTATTGATTTTTCATTGCTGCAACCCGAAAAAAAGAAAGCGGCTCACTACGAAACACAACTTAAACTAAAGCCCAGGCAACTGTTTCAGCGTATTGAAGCGATGAAAGAGAACAATGAACCTACTATTTCATACAAGTTGTTTGATACCTATCCGGATAAAACAGAAGAAGATTATGTAGACCTTTCAAAGTTATCGGGCAAGGGCTATAAAATCTACGATGCATCCAAAGCACGCCAACACCTGCCACCCGCCCGTTCAGTCGTGGATCTGCATATTGAAAAGCTGAGCAATGATTTTGAAAAACTAAGCAATATCGAAATCATCGGTATCCAGCTATCGGAATTTGAAAAATGGTTCGACCTGGCAGTGGCTCACCGGCAACCCACCCTCATCGTAATACACGGAGTAGGAACGGGGCGTCTTCGCGAAGAAATACACGATATCCTCAAAACCAAACGCGAAGTAAAAAATTTCATCAACCAGTACGATCCTCGTTTTGGATATGGGGCGACGGAGATTTTCTTTCAATATTAGGGTAAATCAAAAGTCAAAAACCAAAAGTCAAAATTCAAAAGAATGTTGCGTTTTTTTGACTTTTGAATTTTGACTTTTGAATTCTCAGGTCTCCACCTTTTTCAACTACCTTTGCCTTTCTATAAGCCCGAACCATCGCTCCGATTACATCGGAGAGGAAAGTCCGGACAGCAAAGGGCAACCCACCGGTGAACAGCCGGCTCCCGATCTGATCGGGACGAGATAGTGCCACAGAAAATAACCGTCTCTGCAGCAATGTAGGGGTAAGGGTGAAAATGTGAGGTAAGAGCTCACGGTTTTTACTGGTAACAGTAAGAGCGGGTAAACCTTGGGTGCTGTAATGCCATGTATAGGAATCATTGAGGGCGGCTCGTCCGATCCCGACCATCGGTCGGGAGGGTTCCAGGGTAGGCAGCAAGATCGCAACAGTAATGTTGAGGCCAGATAAATGATGGTATAAGAACAGAATCCGGCTTATGAGGCTTATGGTTTTTAAATGTTGGATGTCAGATGTCAGATCTCAGATTTATTTTTCAAATCTGAGATCTGACATCTGACATCAAAAAATTAATCTATGACACAAGAACAAATTAAAATTTTAAGGGACCGTGTAGTTGTCCTGAGGAGGTTTCTTTGACGTCGATAACAGGAACTATAAAGTAGACACTGATCGGCAACTCTCTCTTTCGCCTGGCTTCTGGGATGATAATGCACGCGCCACGGCCATCATGAAAGAAATTAAAGTGAATGAATACTGGCTCCGTCTGTACAAACAGGTGGAATCATCTGTGGAAGATTTTGCCGTATTGTTCGATTTCTGGAAAGGAGGTGATGCAACGGAAGAAGAAACAAAACTGGCTTATGAAAATGCATTGAAGAATATTGAAGATGCAGAATTCAAAAGCACACTCAATAAACCCGAAGATGAATTGCCGGGTATTGTACAGATTAATTCAGGCGCTGGTGGAACAGAAAGCCAGGACTGGGCAGAAATGCTGCTCCGTATGTATCGTATGTACGGTGAGAAACAGGGCTGGAAAGTAACTGAACTCGATTTCCAGGAAGGAGATGGTGCCGGTATAAAAAGCGCCACACTTCAGTTCGATGGCGATTTCGCTTATGGCTTTTTAAAAGCAGAAAGCGGTGTACACAGACTGGTTCGTATTTCACCCTTTGACAGTAATGCCCGACGTCATACTTCATTTGCATCGGTATTTGTGTACCCATTGATTGATGACAGTATTGAAATTAATGTAAACCCCAGCGATCTTGAATGGGCATTTTACAGAAGTGGTGGCAGTGGCGGACAAAATGTAAATAAAGTAGAAACGGCTGTACGCCTGAAACATATTCCCAGCGGCTTTATTGTAGAATGTCAGCAGGCACGTACACAGGGAGAAAACCGCGAACTGGCCATGAAAATGCTCAAGAGCCGTTTGTATGAAGAAGAATTACGCAAACGCCAGGAAGCCATGAATGCCACCAATGCCAACAAGAAAAAAATAGAATGGGGCAGCCAGATCAGGAGCTATGTATTCCATCCCTATAAAATGATCAAAGACCACCGCACCGATTACGAAGTAGGCAATGTAGGCCCGGTAATGGACGGAGAAATCGATGGCTTTATCAAAGCGTATCTGATGATGGAGAAAGAAAGCTGAAAGAACAGAAGAATGTTGAATAATGAATAATGAATGACGAAGTGATAGTACTTCCTTGGATATTCGATATTCATTATTCAATATTCTTCTGTTTTCCTTTTCTCTTCAGCCACACATACCCACTCAGCATAGCAATCAAAGAGGCGAGGAGGACGGATATTTTTGCAATGTCCTGGTCTTTGGTATCGGTAAAAGCCAGTGTGGAGATGAATATGCTCATGGTAAAACCGATGCCTGCCAGTAGCCCGCCACCAATCATTTTATACCAGTTTGTACCAGAGGGCAGTTCGGCCAGTTTTCGCGATACCAGCAGGTAGCAGGCGGTGGTAATACCCAATGGTTTACCAATACAGAGCCCGATTATGATTCCCCAGCTCAGGGTGCTGTTTAAAGCCTGTAAACTGTTTTCAGGAATGCCGATGGCAGTATTGGCCAGCGCGAAAATGGGCATCACGATAAAATAAACAGGGGTATGGAATTTGAGCTCCAGCTCTTCCAGTTTTGGAACAGGTACCATAAATGCAAAAATTACACCAGCCACTGTTGCATGGATACCCGAGTTAAACATACAATACCAGAGCACAAGACCCAATAACCAGTGCAACCAGCCAAAAGGCATTTTTCTTTTGTTCATGAACCATAAAAGAGCCACTATGGCAATAACACCTATCAAATACCCGAATACAATTTCACCGCCATAGAATAAGGCAATCACCACAATAGCGCCGAGATCATCGATGATGGCGAGGGCGGTGAGAAATATTTTAAGCGCTACGGGTACACGGTTTCCTAAAAGTGAAGCTATTCCCAACGTAAAGGCAATATCTGTGGCTGTAGGAACAGCCCATCCTTCCATATAAGCAGTGCCCTTGTTAAACAAACCAAACAATAAGGCAGGTACCAGCATACCACCTACTGCACCAATTACGGGAAGGGCAGATTTTTTGATGGATGCCAGTTCTCCGCAAACCAGCTCTCTTTTAATTTCCATACCCGCAAGGAAAAAAAACAATGCCATCAGGGCATCGTTAATAACCAGCAGGGGAGAATTGGGTAATGATAAAAAACCCAGGTGTGCATGATGCCCGGCACTCCCGTCAAAAGAAATATGCCACATAGATCTGTACGCTTCGCCCCAACTGCCCCAGTTGGCAGCAATCAGCGATACTGCAGTGCATGCCAATAAAATAATACCTATTGCACGGCTGTCGTGAATAAACTGTTTTAAAGGATGCAATAAACGGGTATGCACAAACTTTGGTAAGATCATACTTGCAATTTACAGATTATACAGAGGATAGTTATTGACCCGAAAGAATATCAAACCTGCTCTTGGGTCTTCGGTTATCGAGCCACCTGAAATTACGCAATTTTAAATCTTCATGGTTTACCTGCCGCATCGGGTACATGGTTCCGTCTACAGCATTGATCAATACCACACGTTTGGGTTTGCCATTGTCGAAACGTATTTCAATAACATCGGAACTGTTTTTATTCACCCCGATAAAATTTTTCTGTTCATCCACACCATAATACACATTTTCCGAATTGCCTTTTGCCCGCAGGAAATTAATCTGACCCGTGGTATCAAAATAAGCATTGATGGTATTACCCTTCACCTGGTTAAAATACATGGAACTGTCTACCTTACTCAAAGCCATTGCATTCTCAAATACATATAATCTTTCCGGTTTACTATTCTTCAGGTACATATAAATGGTATCGCCACTTACCTGGTTTTCCTGTGCCCACACTACGGGTTGTTTGAATATGCGAAATACAGAATCTTTTAAAGCATAAAACAAACTATCGCCCACGCTTTGCATGGAATCGGAATAAATTTTCACATTGTAATAAGCTTCAAAATATTTATCGGTACTGTCTTCTCTGGTGCTGTCGGGCGAAAAAATAAAATCGATGCTGTCTCTCACCCTCGGAACCGGTTTTATTTTCAGCAGGTCGGATAGTTTGGCCGAATAAAAAGTATCGGCAGCAATATAAATGGAATCACGATCCTGTTTCAATAATAATAAAGGACTCTGTGTAGCCAGCAATGAGTTTCGTTTATTGTTGGTTTTAATATTATTGGCAATCAGGTCGAACCCCTTGGCAGAATCTTTACCCCGATAAACCGCATTACCCCTGAACTCACCCAAACCACTGATGCTGTCCAAAGCCATTTCATCAGCCGTCATGGTATACGTACTGTCATCAATTACAGAACGTTTGAACAATTGGGCACGTTTGTTTTTCAGGTCATAAAAACCATCTCTTGTTTTGATGACCAGTTTTTTATCGTTACGAATAGTAGTTGGACTCGTAAATGTGGCAATCTCTGTATCGGTATTGTATTGCAGGGTATCTGTATTGATGCGATAATCTGGGTTGATCAACACCACTTTTCGTTTGAAATAAATATCCCTGGTATCGCCATAGTAATAACCTTCGGTACTGGTAAGTGTTGTTTTTTCATTCACCACTTTACCGCCTTTCAGGTAGGTACCAATTTTTACGGTTACATCGTATTCCAGTTCATCGGTGGTGAGGGTACTTTTACCATCGGTGAGGCGTACCCTTCTTTTGAGAAAAGCTTTTTTATCTTTTGCAAGGTATTTAAGGTATTGCGCATAAGTATGCACACTGTCTGCATCATTGATATGAACATTACCAAACGCTTCCAGTATATTGGTAACGGGGTTGAGTACCACACTGTCTGCATAAAACAGGGTTTTGTCCTGCTTCATGATCACATTACCCGCATAAGAAATAAACTGGTTCAGCGAATCAATTTTCCTGAGGTTGTTGCGTGCCGCACTCAGTGGCTCCAATAGCTTACCTGTTACAGGTTTTGTAGTGTCTGTAGCAGGAAGATTACTGGTTTGCGTTTTGCCAAAGACCCCCAGGCATAAAAACAAACTGCAAAAAATAAGATGGCTGATCCTGATGCGCATTGTTATTTTTTCTTCGTAGAGTCTAATGGGGCCATCAACGGACCTGTTTTATCTTTTTTACCAAAGACAGAAATATTCACATAACGTTTAGGATGTACACGCAAATCATCCATCAGTATATTGGCACTTCTAACAGTATTGCTCAGGTTATCATACAAAGTTTTATCGTTGAGCAGTTTGCCTAATGAACCATCGGTCGACGAAGCTTTGGCGAGTATGCTATTGAGTGTTTCAATCGAAGTTTTTAACTGAGCCACCGTACCATCAATATCAGCTTTTGATAAGTTTTCTGTGGTCTTCTCCACATTGCTGATCATACGGGTAACTTTCTCATTGTTATCGGCCAGGTTTTTGGTAAAACTGTTTACATTGTTCATGGAAGCAGTAATAGCACCTGTCTGCTCATTCAGCATAGACTGAATAGAGGCCGATGATACCACCAGACTGGCAGTAGTTTTATTGATATTGGCAATTACTTCCTGCAGGTTGTTTTTGGTGGCCGGATCGAAAATGGTATTGATATTTTTCAGTACACTGTCCAGCGAACTTACCGTTGCTTTGATCTGGTCGCCTACTGGTCCCAGTTTATTCATTACATCGCCCAATAAGCCGGCAGAAGAAGAAGTGACTATGGTATCCCCGGATTTTACATAAGAAGTTGCATCTCCCAGACTAATGGTAATGCTGGCATTTCCTAATGGGTTTTCTTTAATAGAGGCAACTGAATTAGCAGGAATATTATAATTGCCTTTCAGTTTAATGGCCACCACAATAGCGGAGAGATTGGCATCGGCATTTTCAATATCATATACCGAACCCACCTGAAAGCCATTGATAAATACACCATTCGATACCATAATACCTTTGGTATCGGCATATTTGGCATAAATGAAATTACCGGTTTTGAATAAGGTTTTTCCTTTCAGGAAATTAAAGCCAAGGATCAATAAAGTGATAGCTATAGCCGTAAGTGCACCCACTTTTGTTTCGTTCGATATCTTCATATCGCAAAACTAAGGTTTCTTGGGTTTAAGGCTTGTCTAAAGCCTGTTAAAGCGGCTTTATTTTCTGTTACCGGCTGCAGTAATGCCCGCCTGGTTCTCAAGAGAGTTTTTATAAATACGGACAGCTTTGGTAACCACCTGGCAAATTTCCAGCTGTCCCTTTTCACTGTTCAGGTAATCTTCTTCATCCGGATTGGAAATAAAACCGGTTTCTACCAGCACTGCAGGCATATTCACTGCCTGTAAAACCCAGATACCTTTTTTTCTTTGCTGGGCCTTCCTGCTGATACGACCTATTTTCAGGAATTCTTCCTCAATGGTCATAGCGAGTTTGGCACTACGCTGAAAGTATTGCTGGGTCAATATATTGGCCAGCATGGTTTTGGTAGGATCGTTGGCATCTGTTTTTTTACGTGCTTCCAGTATTTTTACCGAAACACTGTCGAGGTATTCATCCAATCCTTCACTGGCCACTGCTTTGCGCTCATCGGTTTTATCAATCCCGTAAATATAGGTTTCAGTACCCATGGCAGGGTTGGGGGTGGTCCAGGTACGGTAATCTTTTACACGCTGGCTTACCAGTTTTCCTTTTCTCCTTACTTTAACGGTCTTATATCCGACAAATTCACGGTGCCTCGATGGTGCCGCAGAGTTTACGTGTATACATACAAAGAGGTCGCCTTTCGCCTGATTGGCAATATCGGCTTTCTGTATCACGGAGTGGAAAATATCAGTTTTGCGGGTCATTATAATTTCCACATCGGGCAAAGCATCCTGTAACATCTTTTCGAGTTTCAGTGCCACTTCCAGTGAAATCTGGCTTTCAGTAGAATACCTGCCCCGGGCACCAATGTCGGCACCACCATGACCGGCATCCACAATAATCCTTCTGAGCACCTGTTTCTGCTGGGGTTTGCCCTTATTGGAGCTAAAAGAGCATAACATAGTGATCCCAAAACTTAACAAAACAAAAGCAGCATATTTAACACGCATCATATCAATTCGTTAAAGGATTATACCCAGAGTTCGGTTTACACGCTTCAAACACTATTTTTGTCAGGTGAATATGCGCAAACGCTGTAAAATTAACGTAAAAACCATGCTTCCTATTGTTGCGTGTGGATATTTGCTCATATTAACATTTCATACGCAGCTGCAGGCAGCCCCCTCTTTTCTTCAGATAAGAACCAATATTGCCCAGAGAGATACTATTCCTGCTAAAGCCATCAGCGACAGCAGCCGGAAAAAAACAGACAGCCTGAATCAAAAAAAAATAAATGACTCGCTGGTAAACAGAACAGATACATTGCGTATTTCAAAAGATTCTATTGATGCACCCATCAATTATTCTGCTGTTGATTCGGGTGTATTGATTATAGATACGCGCGAATTTATTCTCTATGGTAAAGCCAAAACCAATTATAAGGATCTGCAGATGGAAGCGGCCACCATTCGATACGACCAGGAATCGCAGATGGTAAAAGCCTATGGGTCGCTTGACTCAACGGGTAATCCTTTGAGTAAACCACAACTGATACAGGGAGAAACAAAATCGGTCAGTGATTCAATCCTGTTTAATCTGAAGACAGCAAAGGGTGTTATCAAAAACACTTTTTTCCAGGAAGGAGAGATTTATGTAAATGCACAGATACTTAAAAAAATAAGCGCCGATGAAGCATTTGCCAGCAAAGCCCGTTTTACAACCTGTAACCTCGATACACCGCATTTTGCCTTTCGTGCCAGCCGCATGAAAATCATCAATAATAAAATGGGTATTTCAAGTGCGGCATTCCCCGAGTTTGAGGGTGTGCCCATGCCCATTGGTATTCCCTTTGGTATTTTTCCTTTGTACCGCGGACCTCAGTCGGGTTTTATCGCACCCGCTTTTACTGCCAGTGAAGATTTTGGTCTTGGGCTGGAAGGCATTGGCTATTACCATATCTTCAACGATTACCTCGATCTTACTACAAGAGCCAATTTATATTCCTATGGCGGGTATATGGTTAATTTTAATTCGAGGTTTTTAAAACGGTATAAGTTTACCAGTAACATCAACCTCACCATACAGAATTCAAGGATATTAAACAGGGGAGGTATTTCAAAAGAAGAGTTTAACAGAACCCGCTCATTCATGATTAACTGGTCGCATACCAGAGATGGCAGGGCCAGACCGGGAACGAGTTTTTCTGCCAATGTAAATTTTGGTAGCACCCGGTTCAATCAGTTATTGCTGAACAACCCGGTACAGAATTTTCAAAACCAGTTAAACTCCTCCATCAGCTATACAAAAGACTGGAGAGGAAAATACAACCTGTCTCTAAATGCCAATCATAGCCAGAATAACAATACCCGTTTGGTAAACCTTAGTCTGCCCACGATGAACTTCAACGTAGTTACTTTTTATCCCTTCCAGAAAAAAGACCAGGTGGGTTCCGGAAAATGGTATGAAAAAATTGGTATTGGTTACAGCGGTAATGTATTGAACCAGTTGTCTTTTTATGATACGGCTTTTAATATCAGGAGAATGCTGGATACATTGCAATGGGGTGCGCAACACAATATACCCATTACACTTTCATTGCCCTCACTGGGCCCTATTACCATTGCGCCCAGCATATCATTTGAAGAGCGCTGGTATGGACAGCGTATTTTCAGGAACTGGAACGATGCTGCCAAAAGAGTGGATACTACCATACAACGCGGTTTTTATACAGCCAGACAGATGGCATTCGGTGTGAGTATGAATACCAGGATATTTGGTACCTATACCCTGAAATCAAAAGATGAAAAAACAATCAGGCATGAAGTAAGACCCAATATCTCATTCAGTTACCGTCCCGATATGGCAGCGAAATATTTTTATGATACACAGGTAGATACAACCGGAAGAAGATTACGTTTCTCGCAGTTTGATGGGGGTGTGATACCCGGCTTCTCCGAAGGCTCATTTGGAGGTATTGGTTTTGGTATTGATAATCTTTTAGAGATGAAACTAAAAGATAAATCAGACAGCACCGGCAAAGCTACCAGAAAGGTAAAACTGATTGATGGTTTTGGTTTTAATTCATCTTACAATTTACTGGCCGACAGTTTTGCACTGGGCAATTTTAATTTTTATGCACGCAGTACCCTTTTTAATAAAATAAATATTACAGCGGGTATGAACCTCGATCCCTATGAAGTAGATGCACAGGGCTATCGCTTGAAACAACTGGCATTTGATGTTAAGAAATTAAAATTCGGACGAATCACCAGCGGTAACCTCGCAGTATCAACTTCTTTCTCCAGCAAGGCCAAAGACGGATCGGATGAGAATGGTAAAGACATTCCGATAGATCCGTTTATGACACCCGATGAACAGCAAAGACAATTACAGTTTGCACAGGCTAACCCTGCAGAGTTTACTGATTTTAATATTCCATGGAGTGTGAGTCTTTCTTATTCATTAAACTTTACCCGTATACTGAAACCCGATTTCTCAGGGTTTAAAACAGAAACATTCTCAACCGTAAGTTTTAATGGCGATTTCAGCCTTACCGATAAATGGAAACTGGGAGGTACTGGTGGTTTCGATGTAGGCAACAGAAAGCTGGAACAATTGAGCATGTTTATTACCCGCGAAATGCACTGCTGGCAGTTATCAATCAATGTTACACCCATCGGTCTGTACCGATCCTTTAATATTACCATCAACCCCAAATCGGGCATACTACGCGATTTGCGTATCAACAGGAGCAGGGTGTTTTCTAATTCGAGATTTTAGGGGAGGATAGTTGATGGATAGACCATAGTCGATGGTCCATAGTATATTGCTATGGACTATGGTCTATTCTCTTCATAATACTTCCACATCAACTTAAACAATTCCTCCTTTAGTGTAGCCGTTGTTTTCCCAATGGATGGTACGGGTGGCAGAAAATGCATTTCAAGATGGTGGGGCATGAGGTAGAAAAACAGATTGGCAGGCAATACTTCTTTGGTGTGAAAAAGTACTGCCGGTAACACGGGTTTGCCTGTGTCTACTGCGAGTTTGAAAGCACCGTCATAAAAAGATTTCAAAGGATCA
The DNA here is from genome assembly GCF_019264485.1 of Sediminibacterium sp. Classification (GTDB taxonomy): domain Bacteria; phylum Bacteroidota; class Bacteroidia; order Chitinophagales; family Chitinophagaceae; genus Sediminibacterium. The sequence continues at coordinate 38,989 of NZ_JAHVAA010000008.1, read as the reverse complement.
GTGCTGCGGTTGCGGGTACCTTCCGGATAAATAACCATATCCAGTCCTATCGATAACATTTTTTTCATTTCCTCATAACTGCGTCTCCTGCTTTCATCACTTTTTCTGTCAACCAGTACACTGCCAAATGTATAGATCCATCCGAAGAGCGGAATTTTGGCGAAGCTTTTTTTGGCGATGGTTTTATTGGCACGGGGCATAAAGGGAGTGCTAACAGGTACATCCATTAAACTATTGTGGTTACAGATAACAACATAATTGGTATTTTTCTCAAAATGTTCCTTCCCTTTTACCCGAAGCGGACAACCAATCAGGTGTAAATAAATCCACATCCACACCCTCGATACATGTCTGTGCCAGCGTGCTTTGGCGGGGTCGTTGAGTAAAAAACAGTAGAGGTAAAACAGCACTGCCGGAATCATGGTAACAACGAATAACACCAGAGCCCAGAGGGCAAAGATCCTTCCGAAGATCAGTTTCCAGACAGGGGTTTTTGCAGACGGATGTTGATTCATGTAATTAATCGTTTGAAATGTTCCAGTCAATGGGCGAGAGTCCCTGTTTCATCAATAACTCATTGGCCCTGCTAAAATGTTTGCAACCAAAAAAACCTTTATCGGCACTAAAAGGTGAGGGGTGTGCTGCTTTTAAGACATAGTGTTTTGTTTCATCAATCAGCACCTGTTTGTCTTGTGCAAAACGACCCCACAATAAAAATACGACCCCTTTTTTTTCATCCGATATTTTCCTGATCACTGCATCGGTAAAATCCATCCAGCCAATTTTTGCATGACTGGCGGGTTCATTGGCTCTCACGGTTAATACGGCGTTGAGTAATAGTACACCCTGTTCTGCCCATTTACTCAGGTTGCCCGACTGTGGAATGGACATGCCGATATCTTTTTGCAGTTCCTTATACATATTTACCAGTGAAGGAGGAGGTTTTACACCATCTGGAACAGAAAAACTTAACCCATGCGCCTGTCCGGCACCATGATAGGGATCCTGCCCCAGTATCACCACTTTTACTTTATCGAATGGGGTAGTAGTAAATGCATTAAAAATAAGTTGCCCGGGCGGATAGATCACAGCACCAGTGGCCCTTTCTGTTTTCAGGTGTGTAACTACCTGTAAAAAATAGGGTTTGGTAAATTCATTTTTTAAAACAGCTTTCCAAGATGCTTCTATCTTCACATCCATAACAGAAAAAGATTGTTGGCGAAAATACAGAAACCATACGTGAATGTGAGGAGAGATTGGTTAGTGGCTGTTAGCTATTAGCTGCTGGCTTTTAGCTTCGAGTAAGAAGGAATTGGTGTAAAATGGATACTCTTTGTTTAGATCGAAATGCTGGCATTCTTCTCTGGCTAATAGCTAACAGCTAACAGCTTTTAGCTTCGAGTAATAAGAAATCGGTGCAAAATGGATACTCTTTATTTACATCGAAATGCTGGCATTCCTTTCCGCCTAATACCTAATAGCTAACAGCCACAAGCAATCAATAAATCACCGTAACTGTTCCTGAAATATGTTTCTGTTTGCTGTTTTGTTTAATCACATAATAGTAAACACCAACCGGAACAATCTTTCCTTCATTTGAGCGGCCATCCCATACAGGTGTATAACCCTTCGATTTGTAAACAGACTGTCCATTACGGGTAAATATTTCAATCTGCGATTCAGGATAATATTCAATCAGCGGTATGGACCAAAGATCATTGATACCATCGCCGTTGGGAGAGAAAATATTCGATGGAATTATAATCGCATCTTCAATCGTTACTTCCACCGGATGTGTAGCGGTACAGCCAAAACTATTGGTGCTTTTAATAAAGTATGTGCCGGATTTCAACACCCGCTGCGGATTCATTAATGGTTTACGGGTGGCACTGTCTTCCCAATACGAATAAGTCCAGTTGGAACTTAACGGAACTGTATTCACCAGGTTAATGGTCTGCGGAATACGCACTGTGGCTGGCTGAGTAACCGTAAATTCAGGAACAGGGTTGATGGTAACTTTTGCCACCCTTGTAACGGCACAACCTGCGATGGACCTGAGTTTGACATAATAACTCGTAGTCTGTTTAAAAATAAAATCAGGTGCAATCGGAACAGAAGTAGCAGCATCTCTCCAATAACTGGGTGTAGCTGTTGCATCACTGCCGGCTACCGGGTTCACTGTAGAGAGTTGTAATTCGCCACAGGCAGTAAAATCATTGGTGATGATGACCGGAGGCGCCGTAACAGAGGTATAAATAGGTTGAATATTGGTACAGCCATACTGATTGGTACCCTTGATATAAAACAGTCCTGTTTTACCTACGGCTGAAGGATTTGCCAGTGTTTTCGTGGCTTTATCATCTTCCCAATAACTAAATACCAGACCGGGATCACTGCCCTGTGTAATAGCAGGGGCTGTAATATTGATGGTATTGGGTATACACTCGGCCTGGTCGCCCTGCACTTTAATCATCGGATTCTTTCGCACCTGTGCATCAAAAGGTTTTGTATCTGTGCAGCCGGCTTTATTAACGGCTTTGATATAATAAGTACCAGCCGTAATTATTTTTTTGGGATTGGATACAAAAATCGATTCATTCTCATCCGAAAAATAACTGTATACCATGCCCGGTGTACTGCCTAATGTAAGTGCCGGTACTGTAAGATCAAGTCCGGGTGTTTCACAGGCTTCCATATTTGCTTTGAGCTTGAAATCGAATGGATCATCCGATTTCATTACAGTGGTATACAATGTATCCAGACAGCCCTGATTGGGGTAAGGAACTATCTCTAATGCCAGACGTGTGCCAGGGGCAGGTGCAGGACTCAGCTTTAGGGTGTTTGATTTTCCCAGCTCCTGTGAAAAATCATCTGTAAACCAACGGTATCCCATAAAACCATAAGGTGCAGTAAGGGTGAGTTTGGGAACATCATTGCACAATACATTTCCTGTAATGGGGGTGGTGCAGTTTTCGTTGATATCGATATAAGCGTATCCAAAATGTCCGCCCAAAGAACAATCATTCACTGTAAACTCCAGACGCAGGGTTTTGCCCGCGTAGTTGGGCAGTTTTAATGTAATGGGGGCCCAGTCTTTATAAAAAACATTGGGTCTTGGACCATTGGCCAGTTGAAAGCCGGGCAAATTGGCCGCAGCAATAAATTGAAAAGAGCCACAGTCTTCGTATTTATTATCGGTAACATTAAAAATCTTAACCGCAAACAGTGGTTGTTCGTGAGGTTGGTGTGGAGGGTTCTCCAGAACAACAGCATAATTGTAAATGATACTGTAATCCGAATTTGTTTGCGGTACGGTGAATGTGTAATGAAGTCCGTGTGCATCAGAACCACCTGCTTCCATACCCAGTTTTACGGAATGGCCACTGCCGTTTGGACAAACAACAGGAAAGCCTCCAAAATCGTCGGTTTCTTTGCCATTGATATTGGCATCCAGTATACGGTGATTGGTAGGGTCTGGTGCAACCACATTCATATTAATGGTTCCGTCTCTTTCAATACGTCCTTTTAAGGTTTGCCAGTTTTCAAAACTTCCTTTTTCAAAACCAATATTGGGCGGACATTGACCCATAGCGTTTTGTACCCCCATGCAAACGAGCAGGAGCAGAAAAGCCGGCAGACTTCTGTACCTAATAATGCTAAAACTGTTTACTCCTTTCATGGATCATTTACTTGAAACAGATACGTGTAAACAGACAATAAAGCCTGTTTATTGGTTGCATAGGATGGATTTCTTTGCAGGTTTTAGAAGAAGCAGTGCAGGATGAGATGAAAATTAAGAAAAAAACAGATATAAGAGTGAAAAAATGGATATCTGGATTAAAACCTTTTTATAACTGTTAATCAGGTCAGGTGCAACAGCTATTACTTTTCCTTTACCTCCCCGATAGAATCGGGATGCTCTATTCCCTGAGCTACCTAAAAGGAAAAGCCCCACATTTCTGTGAGGCTTTGTGAACCGGATTGTCCCGATATTATCGGGGGAACCAATGACCTCCCCGATGAAATCGGGATGCTCTATCCCCTGAGCTACCTAAAAGGAAAAGCCCCACATTTCTGTGAGGCTAGTGAGCCGGATTGTCCCGATATTATCGGGGGAACCAATGACCTCCCCGATTGCATCGGGATGCTCTATTCCCTGAGCTACCTAAAAGGAAAAGCCCCACATTTCTGTGAGGCTTTGTGAACCGAGGTTGGGAATTTTCGAACCGCTTTATTTCAGATATAATGCTTTTAGCTGGTATTAATTAGGAACACGATAATGCTAGCCCCGAAAATGCTCAAATCTTATTTGCTATACAGAAACGAAAAGTGATGTTTAGTGAGCAGAAAAAATAACTGGCAGGAAACTTAACATTTATGGGGCTCGAAGTAACGAGAAGTCCTCATTCAGATTCTTATGCCGTATTAAAAAAAAAAACCTAAATTTACCATTCCCCCCTTTTTGGCAAACCTGCCGACCAATATCCTGTGTTAACACACCTCATTTCCTTATCAAAACGAAGTGCATGGCAGCAAAGGAAACTATGCAAGTAAGCATTTATCTTATTGATCAATCGCTTTTCAAGGAAGAAACATATGATGAGATCGTCGAACTTATTATGTCCCGTACAAAGGATGATCGATATGATGAAGAACTGGATATTGCCAAATTTGCGGGGTATTCATTGCGTTTGTACAGAGCTAGGAATGAAAACCCGCCAGCTTGGCGTTCATTCCTCGGCCCGATACTGCGTCCAGATTCCTTTATTAGGTCTTACATCAACGTATCACATGCTTTCATTCTTTTTGTTGGGTACAAACAAAGAATTTTTGCGATCTGTGGCGGTTTCGCTTCCCAGGAGATCGATCGGTTTGCTGACCAGACATTCGGAATTGAAATCCTGACTAGACTGATTGAAAAAAACAGCAAGGTTATCAAATACATTCAGAACAGGGGTGTTACCGGGGCCGTGATTGGACAGAGCAGATTTTACCGCGGCGATCAAAGGCTTTCGGACGATACTCAATTCGGTATTATTTATAAAGAGGTGAAAGCAGACCTTGATAAAAAAATCCTAACTACGTTTTTTGGTTTCAACGAGCTGGAATTAAAGAGGAATACTTCGGGCTGCCTTGCTAAAACTTCATTCAAAATCAGCAAGACAATCGACTTTCCCACGTTTTTGAAAATTGTAGCAAAGCTGGATGAGATCATAGACAAGAAAGCCAATTTCTCCATCAACCACGTTGAACTAATCTCAAAAAAGAAGAAAACCAATACTGCGACGATCGCATATCTCAACGAGGCATTAATTTTGCTGTTGTACAATAATTACCAGGCTGGTATCTTATCCGATTTTGATTTTTGCCATAAGGATTTTGAAAAGTTTCTGACTGCTTCTACATTCATTTCCCCCAATTCGGAAAGCCCTGTTGAGTTTGATAACCCAATGTCCTTCGATGAAATACTGAAGAGTTTGAATAAAGCCGGGAGGCTGCTGCATGATACCGAACTCCATTTCAAGTATTCGCTTCTCGAGAATTATTTATATAGCAGGGATGAGGCTGGAGAGACCTTAACGGGTGGAAACCTCTTTGAACACCTTCACGGAGAGATCACGTACAACGAACAGACCTATTTTTTGATTGACGGGGATTGGTATAGGATAAAACCTGATTTTATTGAAATGCTCAATTTAGAATGCAAAGAAATGATTGCTCAGTGCCTTGATGAAACACTTCTGACAGAACCTTTTTCCGTTCACAGCTTAGAGCGGGACTACAACGAAGATTTTATCGGGAGCGACAAAACCTACGTATTCGATACGATCACACCTGAGAATATTGAGTTTTGCGACATAATGAAATTCGATGATACCTTTGTTCATCTCATCCATGTAAAAAAAGGGTTTGACAACAGGATCCGTGACCTTGCTTCACAGGTGTTGATGGCTGCACGACGGATCAGTCAGGATAAGACGGCTGGTTATGTGTATGTAAAGCAGATTGAAGAAGCCGTCAAGCGTGGAGCAAAAAGCAAAAGCCCTTTTATGCAAAAAATGGCAACTCAGGTTTTTAATCCACGCGGATTAAAAACTGTATTTGAGAAAAAACTTAATAAAAATATTTGCTTTTGTCTTGCATTCGCTGATACTGCAGGAGCAGCCCGCAGCCTCAAAAGGAATGTCGAACTTTTCAAATCCAACATCGCTAAATATTCCATTTTGGAATTACGCAAAGAGATACGGAGTATGGGTTTCGATTTTAAAATCATTCAGTTAAATACAAAGTAGTTCTATGGAAATGTGCTTTCTACATTTTGGAGAATATAAAGGGTTACAGAAAATTGAAGTAAACATTTGTAAGCAATTTCGTTATGCATTTTGTAATGAAATAATGTACTGTTTGTAACTATTAAAAGAATTTTAAAATAGCAGATACTTTCACAATCAAAATTTATCCAGAGTGATAAGAAATAAACTCTGGTAGATTTTGTTCCAGAAATGAATGCTTCTCGCGCTGTACCGATAATCGTTTTATGCTTGGGGATCGCAATTAGCTTGTAATCATTGAGCAGATTTTTCGATTCTTTTTCACATGTTCCAGAATAAGTTTCATAGAGATAGTTGTGTAAAGAATTCAGTGCGTTTATTTATAAGACAGGAAGATTCACAATTTGTTCAAGCCTGTGAATTTCTTTGGTTCCGGCGATGGGAAATGAGAACCAATACCTGTCTTCGGGATCATTGTCTGATACAATATGCAACAGGTTTGAGATAAAATAGGAGAATGATAAGTTTTCTAATTGATATCTCAAATAACAACGTCCGTTTCTGTTATTGACAGGAGGATGTAGACCTTCAGTAGTTTCCCAATACCTAATAAAATTGGTTGGTCCTAAAGAAATATGGTTTATAAGGCCGTTTGAATTAGTTAATGCTTCATCAACCCTTTTGGCCGTAAACGTATCATTGTAGTTGTAAACAAATACACCTATAAACTTTTTTCGTTGCCCTGGTAATTCTCTGAAACCATGAAAATCTCTTAATCTGTTTAATTTTGTAATGATATTATTTAATGCATTTGCGGACTCTGCTGAATAGTTTATGATACTTGCCTTTACTTCAATTACCGCACGTACACTTGATTCAGTTAAGATCACAAAATCACCTTCTCTGAATATAACGGGTGTTTTGTCTTCATAAATTATTATGTCCAGTTGTGTTGATATTCTTCCTTCAGTTCCGCGTAAATGATCGTTGTTGCCCAATATAAATCCTGTACCGATTTTCAGATTAGCAGGAAGAAATTGAGCAATCACTTTTCGCAAAATAGCTTCTTTATATCCCCCCTCAGCACCCCAGTTTGCATCTCCAATTAAATGACGAACACGGTTCTGTGTAACGTTTAGTTCTTGCGTAATAGATTCTTGGAAAAGACGAATATTCTGATGGGACATTACGGTTGTTTTTGAATTGCCAAAATAATAAAAAATAGTAGTGTAAAAACAGGAGCCTTTCAATTGGCTTTGATCTTGATTAGATCTTAAAGAAACCTATATTATTTGCGATACTGAACAAAAGGTAAGTGTGATTTGTGAGAGTAATTCTTATTTTACCTCTTTGGGGGAGCAGCTTTGGGTGCTGCACCAAGATGAATAGGCTTCGATTGTAGGAGAGCTAAGATGTATCTAATCCTTGTATTTTTCTTGACAATACCCCTTACCAACCGGAGGGGGTTTGACAAGGAAAATGTATCTCAAAAGTATCTACTCCCGGCTATCTTTTAACGAGTTTGAGACTCATTTTCAAGTTTCGCAACAACATTTTCAATTAATCTCCGGATATCAAGTTTGATCTGGTAGAAATTATCCTGAATATCCTGTTGTGAAATACTATAAACAGGCGGGATTTCCTTAAAGTCTCTCATCTCCCTGTTGATTGCCTCGGTATCCTGTAGGATTTCTGCGTGAAACATTTTCAGCTTAATCTTATCATCAGGATTATCTGCTACCATTCCTACAAATTCACCGGAGGAGAGGGTGGCAATTTTGGAGGCGGGTATGGCATTATCCATTTGCCAGGATTTGCTAATGCTGGTATCATTACTATTGATACTCATACTTTGTCGCAACTGGACAATCTTACCAAACCGTTCTGATAATAATCGAGCGGTTTCTCCGGTTACCTGACCTGAAATTATATTCCCGCAAATATTGGTGATTACATCAGCCTGATCTTTACCATAATCCTTCTTTAGCTGAGAAAAATCCTGAGCGGCAAGTATGGTGGCTACTTTGTTACTCCTGGCAGTTGCGATATGCCCATCAATGTCATTGAAAAAGATGGTAGGGAATTCGTCAAAAACCAAGGCACTTTTGAGCTTATCCTTTCTGTTTACGATTTTAATGAGGCGGGAGGCGTAGAGGGAGAGGACGGCTCCATAAATGGAACGCTTGTCGGGGTTGTTGCCCACGCAGACGATTTTTGGTTGCCAGGGCGAATTGATATCGAGGGTGAAGTCATTACCAGAGAGCACCCAGTAAAGTTGGGGGGAGGCAAGTCTGGCCATTCCGATTTTGGCGGAAGCTACCTGACCTTCTAATTGTTCCATTGCATCGTTTTGGAATGCCGTGATAAAGGGATTGACAAATACTTCAATTTCCGGTTCAGCATTTAGAACAGGGAACAGTGTATCATATTCCACCTGCATTAGTTCAATCACATGGGGTAGGGTACAGTATACTCCATCTTCATACTTTCTTAAAAACCAGATAATGGCTGTTACAAAGTTGATCGGAGATTCTACAAAGAAATCTCCCTGTTTTTTAATCCATTGGGTATTGAGGCCCAGTAAAATTGTTCTGGCTGATTCAGTGGCATCGGTGATATCAAACATGGAATCTGGATCCAAGGGGTTGCATCTGTGCGAGCAGGCGAGGTTATCAAAATTGATGGCGTAGAATGCAGGTGGCGTTTTATACGCTGAGGTGTTTTGTAACAACCAGTTATAAGCAGCTTTTGACAAGTCATCATATTTAAAGTCGTAAATGAACATGGTGTACCCCTTCGAGATCAACTGGCGAATCATGGGAAGGATCACAAACCATGATTTACCTGCACCCGGACTGCCTGTTACCAAAAGTCCACGGAAAGGATTGGGGAAGGATATTGTGGATTTACGAACTTTATTTTTTAACCGGTATTGTGCAGTGAAGTTGATTGAATATTCATTGACATGCGGAACCTCTTCCTGCGGAAATGTTTCATTTTCTTCATTAAAAATATCCTGCTTCAAATTGTCAAAGAGCAAGCGGCTCAACCGGGCACCTGTAAATACCAATAATCCAAATCCAGTGCTACAGGTAAGGATATAAGAGGCGGCAATAGTAACCATACTCAAATTTGATAAGAGAAGAAAGTTGCTGAGGTAGAACAACAGTAAGCCACAAATAATCCACCTGATAATTGCACTTAATTTGTACTCCTGGTCTTTTTTACCTTTTGCTCCCAGAAAGGAAATGAGTAAGAGAACTAAGATAAGCGACTTGATTTTCAGGGTGCTTTCGAACACCCTTGTTTTTGCGATGGACTGTAACACATGGTCTGATAAATAGGAACGCACACCACAATTTGCAAAGGCAGCATAACAACTGTAATAAAAATGCATCAGCAGAAGGCCAACGGAAAGCCACCTGCTTAAGTCCACTATTTTTCGCAAACCCTGTTCATTCTCACCTGTTCCCATTGCTCAATAGATTTACTTATATGCCTCTTTGTTTTTTTCGTTTCTTTTTCTTTAGTTGGAAGGGGATATGCTGAGTTCCAGGTTCTGTCTGAAGTAGGTCATTGACCAGGCCTTCCATTTGTTGCGCACTTTTCTCTGCATTTTTTTGTTCTGTATGGATCAACTTTATGACTTTTTGTTTCTCTGTTTTCAGTTTTTTAGCCAAGCCTACTATACTATATTCTTTGCCTAATTCTGAGCCATTGAAAACACTTCTGTTTTTATGGTCGACAAATGTGATACCGTAGATTCTTCCTTCTGCATTTTGTCGCAGAACCGTTTGGACGGATTGGCTGCTTAGAAATTGGATCATTTTGTCAAGGGATGTAGGTCTCTGCATCAGGCAATTGTCAAGGCTGTTTTTGAGCTGCAGTTTTAAAACATCCCGATTGGTTTCATTGAGGGTAAAACGATTCTCCAGATAGGCGAGGGTAGGTTTGCCCGCAATGGAGCTGGCTTTTATGGGTATTCCGATGGCTTGCCCGTCTTTATCGATCATCCGGTACAGAAGGCCATTTTTTCGGTGTGTAAAGCTCCCTTCCTTGCCCCGATCTGCTTTTACACCGAACTTGGACAATATCGCGTTGAACTGCGCCAGCGAAACATAATTATAAAGATTGATGGTCTGCTTCAGCACATTGGCTATACTTCGTTTGGTTTCTGATTTGCCATATTCCAACCTGTTTTGAATGGGAGCAGCCAAGGCCAGTTCATTTGACGTTGTCCCCGCCTTTATGAGCCCATGTTTTTCCTCTACCAGTTTGCGTGCCATTTCTGATTGATTACGTCCTATGTTGTGGGTATTGATCCGAGTACCATCTCCCCGTATTGTTGTTGCGACAATATGGAGGTGAGGATGTCCTGCATCTTTATGCTGGTAAACGAGATAGGGTTGGTCGCCAAATCCGATTCGTTCCATGTAATCCTGTGCGATTGAATTTAACTTGTCGACTGGAAAATTTTCAGATGGCGAAAAATTCAGGGACACATGCATTGTTTTTGTAGTGGCGCGTTCATTCAATTTATTCCTTTGATTGAACCAATCAAGTTTATGGTAAAAATTCATGGCTGTGATCGGTAATAAAAAATTGTTTTCTGCAACGCAGATGGCTACCCCTTTTTGAACTTTGTGTTCATTGTAGTTCAGTGTTTCACTAATTGAAGCCGGGAATGTTATCCTTGCAACCATTGGTCTGACCATTTTTGAATTTCAGTACAAAGTTTTACTGTCACTGATAAAACATCCTGCCTTGTCTTTTCATAAACTGTAACCCAGACACGGAATTCAGGGATTTTATCCAGCGTATGTAGCTTATGGACTGCCTGGTTCAAATTATGGCCGATGTGATTGATTTCTTTTCGCAGTATGATCAATTCTGCGGAAAGCTCATCCATTGATGTGTTTCTGGTTTTGACGGTTACGGCTTTGTGAAGGGCAAGTTTGCGTAAGTAATTACTGTTTGTTTTCTCAGTGGTCTTTTGGCGGTTTTTGACCAGGGTTGAAAACTCATCCTCATTCATGCGAAGTGTAATGATCTTGTTTCGAATCATTCGTTTTTCCTTGTCCATCACTTTTGTTTTCAGTCAATCACAACACGAACGAGTTCCGAGTGAGTGTCAAATGATCCCAAACGTATTACGTTTGTACATCTTGCAGCCGGCGATAAGTCGGCTACCATGCGGAAACACCCGGCGACCTTTTTTCAGGTTCTATCGGAATTACAATGTAAATGTAGAAAGGGTAGAAATATCCTGCGCGGCTTGCCTTTATTTTAGGCAAGTGAGTGTAAATAAAGATCGGCGATTGTGAAGCTAAATACAACTTATAGAATCTAAAAAGCAATCACATAGCCATTCTGGCAATCTCTTGCTTCTGCGAGTGCTTCAGGGTAAGTAACAAAGGACTTTATATTACCCTTTTCATCCACAACAAATTGCGGTTCGTGGAACCGTTCTATGACATAAAATGGTCCATCTTGTGGCGGGTCATTCGGATCGACTTCCATGGTCATGAATAATAGGTTTTGCATGGCTTAGGTTTTGGAAGTAGTGATGGGAATTGGATTAGAAGAGAACTGTTTTAAATTCAAGAAAAAGCCACGGTAAAATGTCATTCCTTCCCTGAATAAATTCCACAGAAGAGATGAACCCAAAGCACTTATAGAGGTGTTGATAAACAGATCCTGTTTGGCAAGTGCTTCGCTCATCGAACAACTGGGCTGATCATCTTCTTGCACGTCGTTCAATTGTTTGCGGAAAAGTTTGGTTACAGTAGGCAAAGAGCTTACTGTTTCGTACATCTGTGAAGCGGGTTGCTTTACCGGATATACAGTAGAAAAAATAACCTGTCCTGTCTGTTGCGCATTGCCAAAATCCATCCAGTAAATGAGCTTATATGGGCCGTTGTTCTGCCTTTCCAGTTTAGATAATACAGTAGCAATTGTAAACCTTGCCTTCACTGTATCGACACAGGAAATGGTGATGTTGGCAAACAATTCCTCTTTCAGATTGGGTAGCCAATCATATTTGGAGGCTACACTTTTCCAGTTACTGCCAAAGAACCGGTTGACCCTCGCAATCAAAGCTGCGGACTTGTGCATCCCCAATTCAGCCTTAGAAAATAGCTGCCTACCGAGGTTGGCTTTTGTTATCACATCATCATCGAATAACCGCACGTATAAACCGGGGTGACCAAGTGCGATCAGTGAATGACTCATCCGCGCCAGTGCGGTCAATACCTGGCTTCCGGTTCCACCCGCGCCAATAAGATTTACCGTTACTGGATTAGTGGGGTTCAGCAGGTAGTTGTCCGTAAAATGCACGACAGTTTTTTGGGCAATCATGCGATCAGTTTTTTAAGGGTGAGTGAATGTTTTAGAAGACAACTAACAGGAAATTTTCTGCGCGAATCTTTCAGGGATTGCCAGAGCTGAATGATGTTGCCTTTTACCGGGCTTTTACCACCCAGGACATGGGAGAACCTGGAATTGAAAAAATACTCTTCCCATTTGCTCATAAATGCTTCCAAGTGGGTATGTGGGTCAATATCGATATCCACCGTTCCCATACAGACATTACCATCGTCATGTACATTGAAAAATGGAGCCTTAAAAAGCGTAGTTTTTAAGGTCGGCGTTTCATTTTTCGTAAGCGCAAACACAGTTACACCGGTGCGGGATGCTTTCCATAGCATCGGTGGTACCGGGTATTCGCCATCCGGTATTTTTAAGTCCGGTGTAAATGCTAAAAAATGCGTTATGGCAGGCGTGTACCAGATTGCAAATCCGTTGGTACCCTGACGCGTGTACAAGAGTTTAGCAGGCATTAACTCACGGCATTGCAGGTAACTATCCGATAATTCTGACGAAGTCTGTAAGGTGGCCGCCAGTTGCCGGCTTTCCTGCAAGGACAGTGGATGTGGGTTGACCATCTTTCCAGCATCGTTGAAGTCATAGGCTTCCACATAATAATCCGGTGCTTCTTCTACCGATCGGTAAACTACCAGTCCCTTGTAAGGATGGTGCATGTTTGTAAAATCAGTCGTGATGTTTTTCATAATTAAAACGATATAAGACGGCGCAGAGTTCGTCCATCAGGGTGAGTAATTTGTTCTCAAATGGAAATGCGTGCGTAACCGAAGTTTGCTTCCTGTCAAAATATTGAACTGATACCGGTACTTCAAATTCTAAGCGTTCCTGCAAGTCGCAATTCACGTATTCCACCAGGTGGTCGTGGATCCAGCAATGGTCGTCCCAGAAAAAGCTAAAATAATGATCAGGATATCCTCGTTCACCTTCCTCTTCTTCCAGGTGTTCACAATGAATATTTTTGTGAAAACTTCTGTTTGGGAACTCTTGGTAAAGCGAATAAAATTTCCGAGCAACCACCTTTAATCTTCTTTCAGTATTGCCAAAGGGTTTAAATGCATTCAGCCTTTTTTTAAATGCAGCCAAATGGGAAGAATTAAGCACCGCTTTTTCAAGAATGCTGATCTTTTTATGCATAGCTTTTAAATCGGTACGATAGCGGTTGTACTCTGCTTCTTCCAGTTCATTGTCTGCATTGGTTGCCCACTCCGTTATTGCCTCATAGCATCCACTCAGGTAATCGTTTTCACATAGCAAAGGCAACCGGACATGTTGGTTGAGATAACCAAATACTGAAAGCACAAGATCAAAGCAGCCTTTGTTCTTATCACGGTGCAATTCATCCAGTGCGTTTAACGGCACATAAAACAGGTCGTAATCTTTGTGCAGTGACTTAATGGTGGCAAGTGTAGTCTTATTCCTGTTCTCCGTGATCAACAGGTATAGCGAAGAATCAATGGTTCCCAGTTCTTTTTTTAAGAAGCGGTAAGCAACCGCAATGTTCATTGGGAAAGAAAGATCAGGGTCGTTTATAAAATTAATTTTATGCAAGGTGCATAAATGTTTTACGGAAGCAAAAAACATCTTTTCAATCTTTTCCCAATTCTGAGCGTTGGAGGTCTTATTGAATGTTATCGGTAAGAACTGCTGCCTTAAAAAATCAGGGGCAACTGGTCCACAGGTACCGCACGCAATTTTGCTTTTTTTACTGCGTCTGAGTCCGGCAATTTGTTTAACCTTTCTGCGAACTGCCCGATCTGTGCTAACTGCTGGCATAACGAATGATTTTTAACGGGTTTTACAAATCTTATTTTACATCTTTTATTCATGGTTATCCTTTTGTGCCAAGCATTGCCTGGAAGATGTATTCCACCCTGTCATTTTTGATTTCCGGTCCTTCGATCTTGGCGGTGGTTAATTCAGGGTAAGTCTGTGCGTACATATTCAGCACCGCTTCTGGTTGCATGGTTATCGAAGGATCTGAAAGAACCAGTTTAGAACCCTGCTGGTCGTAAAGAAAAACACGAGGTAAAGTATTACTGATTAACATGGATAATAGTTTTAGCGGTATATAAATTATGCGTTGTATTCATCCTCATAATTGTCATCGTTCTCTTCGAGGATCTCCTCATCGTTGTCTTCGTTGTTATCATCATCTACATCAGTATTGCCTTCGTTTTCCTCGGTTGTATCTTCTTCGCTGCCTTTGATTACAGTTTCATCAGCAAACAAGGAAAGTGATGAATGCTGTCCCCGCAGTTCCTGGCTTTTCTTCTTGATCTCCGTTTCAAATTCAGGGAATTGCTTCAGGTCTGGTAACTGCCCGATGGCCTCACCGATCTTTTTCAACTTCACTAAGTCATCCACTTTTTTCATCTGTTCGTCAAACTTTTTCCGTTTCCCATCCTTGTCTTTTTTCTGCGTATCCTGTTTGTCTTTTTCGATACGTGATTCTTTATTGGCTTTATCCAGTGCTTCGACATGCTGCTGCATGTTTACCAGGAGTGATTGGGTAGTCTGAACCGGTTGGCTAATTGCTTGGAAAAATCCGTTGTCAAGGTCACTATCACTACCCTTTAATACAAGTGGCGGAATCAGTTTCGCTGATTTATCCTTGATATGTGACGTGTCCAATAAGAGCGATACAATCAGTTCACCATTTTCCTGTGGCTGGATATTCATTCGTAGGTTGCCGGTTACATTTAGTAGCTTGATCCGGGAAAAGAAATTCGTTTGCATATTAATTGATTAAACGGTGAGTAATTGTTTTGCGATATAGATGGCATAATTGGTAATATGCCGCTGCCATACACCCTGGGTTGGAGACCATCTGAACCCATTTAATTTCAGTTTTTTTCGCATTTCCTCCGGTGGAATAGAATTGAATAAAATCTGCACACGGTTGGCTTCAACATTAATGACGATTGTAGAGTCGCCAATGCGTATTTCTTTTGTTTCAAGCGCCTGTATCTTTTGAAGTTGTACTATGCGATCTTTAATCCTCCTGATCTCCGCAGAATTGTTGGAAAACTTGTAATGTGGAAATCCGAAGTTGTTGGGGCAGTTTAATTCTCCCCACATTCCTTCTGTGGCCATTTCGAGTTTGAGAAACCCTTCTTTATCTTTTTTTCGCAGGCACTGATTGGCTGCTTTCATAAAGTCCTGGCTCTTTTGAAGTGAAGCGAGCTTATCCTTCAACTTGGCCAGTGCTTCAGGATCATCAGATGAAATTGCATCATTCGACTCTATGGTTTCTGCTTTATCGTGGTAATATTTTGCCTTGTCCTCTGCTTCAAATGCTTTGCCAAATGTGTTGTGGATCTTGTTTCGGTAATTCCGGTCTGATTTTTCGCTGTGGTGTCCGACAAGTATCGGCTGACCCATGGGGACTATAGAAGCCATCTTACTGGCCTTTTCAAATAAAGAATCAGAAAGCTCTTCATTTTTCTTCGCCTGCTTCTTTGCATGGTCAATCCTGTTTGCCTTTCTTTCGTGGAAATTATGTTTCATATTAAATGACTTTATTTTTTAGATAATTTTAGTGAAAAGGGTAGCCTTCTTAAAAGCAGCCCTTTGTTTCTTAGCTGATCTCCTGTTTACCTGCTGCAAAACTCGTACAGAGGTTAAATGTTGTTTGTCCGCGCTGCTGGGCAAGTCCGCCATAAAGCAATGATTTCATCTTAGCGGTGTTATCCTTGTATTTGCGAACGTTCTGAAAATAGCCGGTAATGGCATTGTACAGACCAAACAGCGTTCCACGGGTAGTATCCATCTGCTGCGCATCACTTTCCATGGCATACTGGAAGGCTGCATCACACATATTCTGATAGTAAGTTGAACATTCGTCCGTTCTTCCCTGTTGGAGCGCCATAAGCGCTTCACGGTTTGGCACAAGGGCAAACTGAATCAACTGTTTCATTTCTGCATCAGACACGGTGATCTTCGCCCACTGGTTAAATACCTCCTGCATTTTTTCAGAAATATTACCTGTAATGCCCATCAACCTGTGTGCCTGTTCCAGCCTGTCTTTTGCATTGGCGGTGTGCCTGATCTTTACTGAATTGATTTGATTTGACAAGGCAGCATTAAGGGTATTGTTACAAACGATCCTGACAGGTGTAAATGCTGCCATGATGCTTCCATAGCCATCGTGTGATGTGGTCAGGAAGATGTATTTTTCAATACAATCATCATTACCCACTTTGATGTAACCTGGCAACTTGGCCGTGATAAATATCCTTTCGCCTTTTCCCAATGCGCCTGCGGTTTCGTAAAGAATACCATCCCCACCGATGATCGAATCGAAGAATGAGAAGGCATCAACATTCTGTACTACCTCGTAATCCTTTCCAACCACACCGAGCACCTCTTCGGTATCTATACGTATGGTAGCGTGGTGATCAGGCACTTCCAGTTCGGGAATCTTAATGCCGGTTTCTTCATCTGCCTCCTGGTTTTCGTTATCGTAAGTGAAGAGGGCTCTTTTTTCTACTTTATAGTCAAGCCCTGCAAACTGAAGCGCTTCCTTACTGGTAGGATAATCTTCAATCACCTGCCCTAATCCATGCCAGGGCGTTTCCTTTACTGAAAAGAAGCTGTGCTTTCCAGTGTTTTCATTAAAATTGATTTCGTGTGACATTTGCGAAGTGTTTTTGGGTGATTAAAATGGCAGGTCTGCAACCGGTTCAGTAATCAAAGAAGTCTCCGCTTCAATCACTGCTTCCGCTTTTTTGGAATGGATCAGATCGATCTTATCCGCGTTGAAATTGATACTTGCCTTTGCATTGCCATTCATGTCGATGTAAGCATTGCACGATAAGCGACCAGTAACTGTCACGATCGCGCCTTTTTTTAATATTTTAAGGATTCCGGTACTCATCCACCAGGCGACATTGATGAATGTGACGAACTCCTTTACCTCGTTTGTTCCTTTTACTTTGTAGCGGTCATTAACAGCAATGGAGAAATTGACGACTTCTTTGTCGCCTTTTACTGTGTTGATTTTTGCATCGGCTGTGATCCTTCCTGTGATTTGCATAAAATGTTTTTTAATTAAAAAAATGTAATGGAGATTTTTTATCAATCCCCTCTCAATACCAATGGAGGGGTTGATAAGAAATCGACAGGATCAGATTTTACCCTCGTCTGCAAAAGAGTAATAAGTGTCTTTGGAGATGATCATGTGATCCATAATTTTAATCTCAAGCAACATTCCTGCCTTACATATATTTTCTGTAAACAAAAGGTCATTTGCGCTAGGATTTACCCTGCCGGATGGGTGATTATGGGCAAGTATAATGCGATTGGCATTAAGTTTAATAGCTGGTAGAAAAACAATCTTGGGGTCTACAATAGTGCTGGTAGTTCCGCCCATTGAAATGTCGAGAAGTCCGAGAACATTACAGGCGGTATTTAAGAAAATCGCTTTTGCATTTTCTATCAATTCAATCTTGTCATGGTTCCAATGTTGCAATAAAAATTCAAAAACATCATTTGAGGATCTTAATAAAGGTCTTTGTGTTGCTTTAATTTTTGATCTGTAAACCAATTCGATTTCACTTACCATGTTCCAATTATTTTCTGAGGGTTGCATACAATATTTTTTTTGTTAATAAGTAGGGAGCGCATCCCCTGTTTAAGGCTGTGCAGGGGATGTGCTCTCTACTGGTTGTAGCAATGAGCGATTTGAAATAGGGTAAGAGATATCAGGGAACAGAACCATGAACGGAGCGTCGCAACGGATGATGTCATCAGGTTACGATTGCTTGTGAGCCACCATACATAACAAAATCTGAATAGCTCAATGATTGGCAATCGAGTTTATACAATTTTTGAGGCGAAAATCCGATTCGCCACTTGTCGAGGAAATTATCAAATTTTAATTGGGCCCGACGGGGCAATACTATTTGGTGGGAAAAGACTACTTTAAAATCCCAGTCAAATCCCATGAACTGTATAAAATTTTCAGCGATTTTTCTTCTTCGGAGAAGTTCCCAATGATCATCATAAGCTGAAGGTTTTAATTCCACCAGCGTAGCTTTACCAGTGTAGATATTCCGTACTAGAAAATCGGGTGTATATGTTTTTAGGCCACCTTTTATTCCTTCTGGCGCTTCATCCAGATTGTAATAAATGGATAAATCTTCCCGCAACCAGCAATGGGATTCTTCAACTGAAAGGATGTAGCGCAACTCCAGTATGGAATCAAGCCATTCACCTTGATATAAACAGGCGATCGAATTTTGATGGTAGGTAAATTTTGCCATGGTGTTGTTATTTTTCAGGTAACCATCCACGCATGAGAAATTCCATTTCTGCATTTGATTTGTGTGCAGTTAAATGTGGGTTACCGGTTATTCTTTTGTAGTATTCTTCATACCACTTAAATCTGTCTTTCACTGCGAGTTGCAGACAGTCATGGTAATGGGTTAGTTGTCCTGCTGATAGGATTATCTCGTCATCAAAAATGACTTTATACTGCCAATCAAGTTTCAGCGTTCGGATGTAATTGTTTGCGACCATTTGGTGCAATGCCAGGGAAGACTCGTCTTCAAATGCCCGTGGTTTGATTTCAACAAGGGTGGCTTTTTTTGTTTCGTAATTGCGGATCAAGAAATCGGGTGTGTATCTCCGATAGGCAAATTTTGGGAAATGCGTCAACTGACCTGAACCGGGATGGAAATACAGTGAAAGAGGGGAACGAATCAAGGCATGGTCTTCTAAAACTGAAATTGCAAAACGTAGTTCTGTCAGAGAGTCAAACCGGCAACCCCAACCTTTGAGAGGTTGGGGGGTGCGGTAGGTGAATTTAATGGAGCCAGTTTTCATAAGCATGTATTTGGGGTCAACGGTCGAGGTTAAGGATGTTGGCGGCTTTGATTTCGGTTACGTAGCGTTTGTGACCCTCATGATCAAGGAACGTGCGGTATTGGATCTCTCCCTCTACCATTACATGGCTTCCCTTAATGAATTGACCAGGTAGGGTTTCTGCCAGTTTGTTCCAGGCATTGATGTCATGCCATGTTGTTTTTTTTGAACTGGTACCATCTTCATTTTTAAGGAAGAAGTCAGTAGCTAATCGTAAACGACCCAATATCCTACCTGTAATGGTCAAATGTATCTCGGGGTCGTTGCCGAGATAGCCGATCAACTGAACGAAGTTTTTTGTTTTCATGATGTGTGATTTGAATTGCAAAACTTGAATTTCAAAATGAGGTAAACCGTATTTATCCATATCCGTTTCGTATAATATCCGTATCTGATACGGATATTTGATTAGATTTATGAATGGAAACAGACGCCTTACAACCCAAACGATACTGTCTTTATGTTGGCTGTGGCAAAGCACTTGATCCTAAAATGCGTAAGGATGCCAAGTTCTGTAATGAGCAATGCAAAGCAGCCCATCATAATCCCAGGCGGGCTGATACCCATCCGGATATTAAAAAGATTAATAAAATTCTTTTGAAGAATTTTTTAATACTGGGTAAGGCTCTGGGGAATAAGGAGTATGTAAAAAAGAAAAGGGAGCAGATTATCAAACAGGGATTTAACCTGGATTATTATACGCATACGCACAAGGACTTTATTTTCTGTTATCGATACGGTTACCATTTTAAAGATGAAGGTTATATCAGCATTTTTATAGGGTTCGATAGTGCAGTGTATAAATCAATGGATAGTTAGGAAAATAATTTCTGCAAGGTTTCCGCAATAGCCTGTAATAATTGTTGGTCTATTTTCTCCGCTTTTTTTCTATCCTGTTCCAATACGATAGTCCTATAATTTTTTTCTTCATCGAGTTCAAACACAAATGGAAAGTCCTCAACATAGACAGTAATGCGGTGTGTGTATCCCCATGGCTGAAATTCAGCAGGTAACATGATTTTTTTTCCATTGTACCATAAAGGAAGTTCAAAGTTTTCCGGCATGGTGTAAAAATATGTGAATGTTTAAAAGGTTTCCCCGTCATTTTATCATTTGATTTTCCAACCCTTATCTTCGGCAGATGGAACAGAAAGAATTGATATTGTCGACTCTTGCACAGATGGCTAAGGGATCTACTCAACCTAGTTTATACCAATTTATTCCACGTGAATTGATTTTGCGTTTACCGATTGACTGGTCAGCCATCTATTTCTGTCTTAGCCTATTGGAAGAGGAAGGTGCAGTACGGATCTTTCATGCAGACACGATACGATTTTCTATCACTCAAAAAAGAATTGATACTGCTAAGAAATTTCAGGGGCAGGATATTTCGCATTCGTAATAATCGTTTATTTCTGACTGGTGTATAATCGTATGCCAAAGCTTTTTTTGTTCAATGTAATTTGGCAGGATGAATAAAGCTATCAATGATCATCATGTGCAAGTTGGTTTAGTCATCAAAGAATACAGGGAGGAACACGAGTTGTCCTTATCTACGTTTGCACATTTATGTGATGTACGAGTAGATATGCTAAAACGTATTGAAAAAGGGAGGTGAATTTCCGACTTACCACCCTAGTCAAATTTATGAGGGTGATGGGCAAGGTGCCGTTTCCAAGAAAAGAAAAAAGCTAAAAAATTGATATTTTATAGCTTTTTTATCCTATCCATAAGGTGGGTGAAAGATTTACGTTTCTTTATCTCTAAGAGCGTGCCGAAATGATAAGTAGTTTGATTTGTATCATACTATTCAAATTGAGAATAAATCAAAACATATTTTTGGTGTAATGATTGTACCGTTTGGGTTAGAAACAAAACTTATACTCAATTTAGTATTCCTGGCCTTAGATTGATGGGTAAAACAAAGAAGCTCTATAGAATTCAGAACCGTGAATGAAGCCATGTATTGCCAATTAATTAATTTTTAAACTATTAAATATTCATTTAAATCATAGTTTGATGAATTGCTAAGCATAGAACTAAAATTTTAAACTCCATTTGTAAAAAGAAACTATACATTTGTTTAGGCAAGTTTATGAAAAAGTTTATCACATTTATAGTAGCAATTTTATTTCTGAGTACTTCCTCAGGGGCTACTATACGCATGCATTATTGTATGGGTAAACTTGCTGACTGGGGTTTAATGTATAGAGATTCTACGAAATGCGAAAATTGTGGGATGGAGGAATCCGATACAAAAGATAATGGCTGTTGTAAAGATGAAAACAAGTTTATAAAGAACGTTTCAGAACAAAAAGCTACTGAATCAGTCTCAATTAATTTTACACTCACAATTCTTGACTTACCGCTATCCCTTTTTTCATTATCGGATATTTTCTATGTCTCTTCAATTGAAGAGTATCCAATAAGTCATGCCCCACCCCGAAGTAGCAAGACAGCAGTATACCTTCTTAACAGAACTATCCTCATTTAATTTCATATTGACTTAGCAGTGCCAGACAACTAAAATTGTCAGGCTATAGGCGTTTCTTTTTGCCGTATAATGTTATGCAACAATAAAATCATGAAAAAATGAAAGCAATTAAAATGCTAATGGTGGCAGTGCTGCCTATCTTATCTTTTTCAGTCTTTGCTCAGGTTTCAACAATACAAAAAAACAAAAATAAACAAGCTGTTGAAAAAACCTATATATGTCCAATGCATCCTGATGTGATTATGGACAAATCTGGAAAATGCCCTAAATGTGGTAGGAACCTTACTCCTAAAGAAAAAATGAAAATGGAGGTAGTTGGTCTTTATGAATGCCCTGCACACCCAGCTATTACAAGAGATAAACCCGGCAAATGTTCTGTATGTGGTTCTAAAATGAATCTTTCACCCAAGGAAAAAATGAAAATGGAGGTAATGAAAACCTATACCTGTCCGATGCACCCCGATGTGGCAAGTGATGAGTCAGGTAAGTGCCCGAAATGCGGAATGGATTTAAAAGGAGAGGAGCAATCTGTTCAAACATATTCATGTTTTAATCACCCGGACATAACTAGTGACAAGCCAGGTAAGTGTTCAAAATGTGGAACCTCATTGACACTTTCTCCAAAAGAGAAAATGAAAATGGAAGTGATGAAAATATATTCTTGCCCCATGCATTCGGATGTCACCAGCAATAAACCTGGTAAATGCACTAAATGTGGCATGGATTTAAAAAAGAGGTCAAACTAATGCTTCTACATTGCTTCAAATATTAATATCAAATTATGGTTCAAAAATTAATTGAACTGGCTTTGCGTAACCGGGTGATTATTCTGCTATTAGCGGGAGGATTATTTGCTTATGGAATTTACGCTGTGAAACAGAATCCGATTGATGCTATTCCAGATTTAAGTGAAAATCAGGTGATCGTATTTACTGAATGGATGGGGCGCAGTCCACAGGTTATAGAAGACCAGGTAACCTATCCATTGGTCAGCAACTTGCAGGGTATACCCAAAATCAAGAATATTCGGGGTTCATCCATGTTTGGGATGAGTTTTGTATATGTTATTTTCGAAGACAATGTTGATATATACTGGGCGAGAACCCGTGTACTCGAAAGACTCAACTTTGCACAACGTCTTCTGCCGCAAAATGTAACACCTACACTGGGTCCTGATGGAACAGGCGTGGGACATATTTTCTGGTATCACCTTAATGCTCCTAAGATGGATCTGGGAGAACAAAGAGCACTTCAAGACTGGTACATCAAATTTGCTTTACAAACAGTACCCGGTGTGGCAGAAGTCGCATCTTTTGGTGGTTTTGAAAAGCAATATCAATTAGTAGTTGATCCCATAAAGCTGCAGTATTACAACATTTCGTTGATGGATGTGATGAATAAAGTAAAAGCCAATAATAATGATGTAGGGGGACGCAAATTTGAAATGGCGGATATGGCTTACATTATCAGGGGCTTAGGCTACATAAAGAATAAAAATGATATTGAAAATGTTGCACTTGCCAATTACAATGGTATACCTGTAAGAGTTAAGGACATTGGTTCTGTTCAAATGGGAGGTGATTTGCGTCTGGGAATTTTTGATATGGACGGCAAAGGAGAAGTGGTAGGTGGTATAGTGGTAATGCGATACAATGAAAATGCCAATAAGGTCATTGAGTCTATAAAAGCTCGGATGAAGGAGGTTGAAAAGGGATTACCGGAAGGTGTAACGTTCCAAACTTCATATGACCGCAGTACACTGATTCAAGAAGCTATTGATTCAGTAAAAGGAACATTAGTTGAAGAAATGATTGTCGTCTCATTGGTAGTGCTCATATTTCTATTCCATTGGCGCAGTGCTGTGATTATACTGATTCAATTACCTATTTCAGTTGCAGCTGGGTTTATTTTCCTTGAAATGTTTGGTATTTCATCCAATATTATGTCATTGACGGGAATCGCGCTTGCTATTGGTGTAGTAGTTGATGATGGCATTGTAATGGTGGAAAATGCGTACAGACATATTAGCGAGGCACAGGCTAAAAAAATTAAATTATCCGACAAATCGTAAATATGGCAAAGTGGTTCAAAAGAAATAAAGATCCCTTAACAATAGAGGAAAGAAATGAGATTATTGAAAGATCTTCAAAACAAGTTGGTCCCGGCGTATTTTATTCTACCATTATCGTAGTCGCTTCTTTTCTTCCTGTATTTCTGCTTACAGGTATGGAAGGAAAACTTTTTCATCCCCTAGCATGGACAAAGACCTTTATCCTACTAATTGATGCGGTATTGGCTATAACATTAACTCCGGTTCTAATTTCCTTTTTTCTAAAAGGACGACTAAAACCAGAAGATTCAAATCCAATAACAAAAACACTGGAAAAAATTTATACACCCATTCTAAAATGGTGTTTAAAATGGAGAAAAACTACTATAGGGCTTAATATTCTGGCATTAGCTATGGGAGTAATCATGATGACTCGTCTTGGTTCGGAATTTATGCCGCCATTGGATGAGGGATCATTGTTATTTATGCCGGTAACTCTTCCAGACGTATCCAATTCTGAAGCAAAACGATTATTGCAGGTTCAGGATAAGCTGATTCGCTCTGTTCCCGAAGTTTCACATGTTCTGGGTAAAGCAGGAAGAGCCAATACAGCAACAGATAATTCTCCGATAAGCATGATTGAAACCATCATTTTACTTAAACCTAAAAATGAATGGAGAGAAGGGCTAACCAAAGATGATATTATAAATGAGCTCAATTCAAAAATGCAAATTCCTGGGGTTACAAATGGATGGACACAGCCCATCATTAATCGTATTAACATGCTTTCAACTGGTATAAGAACCGATGTCGGGTTAAAAGTATATGGACAAAACCTGGACAGTATTTATGCATTTGCTCAAACTATTAAACGGCAGTTGGAGGGAATTGATGGAGTAAAGGATTTATATGTGGAGCCTATTACGGGCGGAAAATACATTGATATTGTAGTTAAACGTGATGAAATCGGTCGGTATGGACTGAGTGTTGATGATGTCAATACCGTAATTGAGAGTGCATTAGGAGGTATGAAACTTACTACCACTATTGAAGGCCGTCAGCGATTTTCCGTAAATGCCAGATACGGGCAAGATTTTCGAAATAATATTCAAGCATTAAAGCGACTTCAGGTACAGACAATGGATTTTGGTCCTATACCATTAGAAGCTGTTGCAGACATTAAACTAAGTGACGGCCCACCGATGATTAATTCAGAAAATGCGATGCTTAGGGGTACAGTACTATTCAATGTTAGAGAAAGAGATTTAGGCAGTACAGTAAAAGAGGCACAAGAACGATTGAATCGAATGATCACTAAACTTCCAAAAGGATACTTTCTAGAATGGAGCGGGCAGTGGGAAAATCAAATCAGGGCTAATCAAACTTTAAAAATGATCATGCCGATTGTACTCATTATCATTTTCATGGTATTATATTTTACATATCATTCTTTTAAAGAAGCTGTTATCACCATGATAACCGTGCCATTTGCATTAATTGGCGGTGTTTTCATGGTCTATTTTTATGGCATTAATCTGTCTGTAGCTGTCGCTGTGGGCTTTATTGCTTTATTTGGAATGGCCATAGAAACGGCTATGTTGATGACGATCTATCTAAATGAAGCCATGAACAATATGGTTGCTCAACATGGTAATTCTAAATCAACATTAACACCCGCAATTATCCGAGACTATGTGATTGAAGGTTCCGCCAAAAGGTTGCGCCCTAAACTCATGACTGTTTCAGTTGGACTATTTGGGTTGATCCCTATTCTTTGGGCGACAGGAGTTGGTAGTGATATTATGCGACCCATCACCATTCCATTGATTGGTGGTACAATCTCATCCACTATTTATGTGTTACTCATTACTCCTGTCATTTTTGAAATGATTAAAGAAAGAGAACTAAAACGTAACGGTAAAATTGAATTAATCGATGTTAAAGAATAAATTAATACTGACCTTCTTTGGTTTGACAGGTTTTGTATATGGCAATGGGCAAATCCTGAAGCTGGATACAATCATTGATAGCATTAAAACAAAGCATCCTGTAGTGAAGATGTATGATCATGAAATCCGTTCTATGGATGAAGCGGCAAAAGGTGCAAGAAGCTGGATGCCTCCTCAAATTGGCATTGGTCAATTTATGACACCATATGATGTTCGACTTTGGCATAGGGAGGGCGATATGCCTGGTATGGGATCTGTGATGATTTCTGGTGAGCAAATGCTTCCGAATAGAAAAAAATTAGATGCAGATGAGAGGTACATGAAAGCTATGTCGTCAGTTGAGAAAGAAAAAAAGAATGCAACACTGAATGAATTAGTGAATGATGCTAAACAGTTCTATTATGATTGGATTATCCTGAAAAAGAAATTATTGATCCTGGAAGAGAATGAAAAGATATTGGACTTCATGATCAAAAATGCAGAAATACGTTATAAAAACGGTCTTGAAAAGATAAGTGCCTATTATAAAGCAAAAGCTGCTTTAGGAGAAGTGAAAAATATGCAATTAATGTTTGAAAGCGACATTAAAGAAAAACGTATTCGCATCAATTCGCTTATGGGTAGAAATGCCATGACAGATTTCGATATTGATACCACTTACTTCTTGAATAGTTATGAAGCTCTTGTTTTTGATAGCACTCTTTTTTATACTAACCGTAGTGACCTAAAATCATTGGATAGAGAGATTGATCTTACTGTTCTAAAACAGGAAACAGAGCGTACTGCCCTTAAACCTCAATTTGGTATTCGTTATGATAATATGATTGGATTTGGAGGACAGCCATTACAGTATACTATTATGGGGATGGTTCGTATTCCGATGGCTAAATGGTCTTCTAAAATGAATAAAGCCAATATTGAAAGCTTAAAATGGAAAAGTAATGCCATTCAGTCACAGAAAGAAATGATGGTGAATGAATACAGTGGGATGGCTTATGGTATGCGTAACGAACTGGGGTTAAAGAAAAAGCAATTAAAACTTTTTGAAAGTCAGATAATCCCTGCATTGCGTAATAATTACAGGACAATGCAACTCGGTTATGAGCAGAATACAGAAGAGTTATTCATGTTATATGATGCATGGGAAATTCTAAACATGAAACAGTTAGAATTATTAGAGTTACTAAGTCAGGCATTGAAACTTCAGGTGACAATTGAAAGAATTATTGAAAAAAACTAAACCAATCTGAATGCAAAGAAGAAAATTCATACAACTGTCTGGGATTAGTACCGGTAGCCTAATAACAAGTGGATCTTTAGCTGGATTTTTTATGGCTGGTTCAGGGTGCAGAAAAGAACATCACAACGGGCTAATGACAAAACCTGTTATGGTTACTGAGAATGATTTTTCACAAATGCTTACCAACCCATTACAGTCTGGTGCCAATCAGACACTCACAGCACAAACTACAACTGTAAATATTAGGGGGGCTAATATTCCTGTCTTGGGCTATCAACCTAATGGGATGCTTGGTCCGTCATTCAGGGTAAACAGGGGAGATGTTGTAAATATTTTGCTCCAGAATAATTTATCTGAACATACCAATATTCACTGGCATGGTTTAAAAGTACCTGCATTAATGGATGGACACCCAGATCAATTAGCAAATGCAGGTGGTACTTTCCGCTATCAGTTTACTGTGAATCAGAGAGCCGGATTGACATGGTATCATCCACACCCTCATTTTAAGACAGGTAAACAGGTATTTCAGGGCTTAGCAGGCTTGTTTATTATTAATGATCTGGAAGAAACAACTTTAAATCTACCATCGGGTCGTTTTGAGATTCCATTGGTTATACAAGATAAACGATTAACCAATCAGGGGATAACATATAATCCTACTGCAGAAGAAGTTATGTCGGGCTATATGGGTGAGTCTGTATTGGTAAACGGTATTTATTCACCTTATACTGAAGTATCAACCCGTTATTACAGACTTCGTATTTTGAATGGCTCAAACGCACGTTTGTATAATCTCGCATTCAGTAATAATGCCGATATGATAATTATTGGTAATGATGGTGGTTTATTGAAAAATCCTGTAACAGTAAAGGAGATTTTATTGGCTCCAGGCGAAAGGCTGGATGTTTTAGTAAGTTTTAATGGTTTGTCTATCGGTACAGAGCTATTCTTACTAAGTAAAGAATTTGCTAACGCTGGAGATGCGCAAGGGAAGCAGTCATTTAAGATCATGAAGTTTAAAGTTACTGCTACTGTCACAGATTCTTTCACTGTACCCACAAAACTTTCAATGATCGATAGTTTGCCAGCCTCTTCATCAGTCAGGAGCAGAACATTTGATATATCTAATCCGATGGAACATCATGGATATCCTATGAATGATGGTATGAGGATGCGTCATCGCATTAATAGTAAGCTTTTTGATAGCAGTCGCATTGATGAAAGCATTAAATCCAATACGAATGAGATATGGGTCTTCGATAATAGTAAAGGAGATGAGCCTCATCCTATGCATTTACACGGAGTTTTTTTCCAGGTACTTCAAAGAACAGGTGGCAGGGGGAGTCTGATAGCATCTGAAATCGGCTGGAAGGACACAGTACTGGTAATGCCTGGGGAGACGGTTCAAATAATCATTCCGTTCGAAAGTAATTTAGGAAAATTTGTTTTCCATTGCCATAATCTTGAACATGAAGATGATGGCATGATGTTACAATATGAATTGATATAAGCTGTATATATGATGAAGAAATTATTTTTTATACAAGTTCTGGTATTCTTTTTGGTTGCCTGTGAAAATAAAAATACACATAGTGATCACCAAGCTGTTTCTAAGGAAACGTATACCTGTCCTATGCCAGAGGATTCTATATTTAGTGATAAACCTGGTACATGTATCAAGTGTGGAATGGATTTGGTAAAAATGGAGGAAAATCATCAGCCAGAGAAAAATGCTACCTATACCTGCCCCATGCACCCTTCGGTCATTAAAGATCAACCGGGAGCTTGCCCTATTTGCGGGATGGATTTAATTAAAAAAGAAAACAATAATAAAAAAGACGAAAATATTGAATTGAATGCTCTACTCCAACCAACCAATGAACTGGTAATATCGTCTATTCCTGTTATTGGTCTTGAGTTCAGCAGTGAGCAAATAGAACTAAACGCATTAGGTAATATCGCCTACGATACAAGAATGATCGGGGGAATTTCTGCCAAGGTGTCGGGAAGAATCGAAAAACTTTATGTACGCTATAAATACCAGAAAGTTACTAACGGACAGCGTATCATGGATATTTATAGTCCTGAATTACTCACTGCACAGCAGAATCTTTTGTTTCTCTTAAAGAATGATCCTGAAAATTCGACTTTATTAGAAGCGGCAAAAGAAAAACTTTTATTACTCGGAATGAGCAATAAACAGGTAATGGAGTTGATTCAATTGGGTAAACCCTTATTCACGATTTCGGTTATCAGTAATTACAGTGGGCATATTCATGAAACCATTAATGTTGATAAAATGAACATAGTAAATGATAATATGGGAAAAATTTCTCAACAAACCGAAGCGCTCGCATTAAAAGAAGGGATGTATGTACAGAAAGGTCAGTCAGTGTTTACAGTCTTTAATCCCGATAAAGCATGGGCGATATTAAATATATATGGCGAAAATCAATCCTTTGTAAAAAAAGGTAATGCTGTAAGGATTATTCCTGAAACAGCTAGGCAGAAAGACTTTAAAGCTACCATTGATTTCGTTGAGCCATTTTATCGCAAAGAAAGTAAGACCCAGACTGTAAGAGTTGGCTTCAATAATAGCAGTTTAAGAATACCTATTGGTAGTCAGGTTCAGGCAGTAATCTTTGGAAATACTATAAAAGGTTATTGGTTACCCAAAGACGCAGTGCTCTCATTAGGATTAGAAAAAGTGGTTTTCCAAAAAACAGCCGAGGGCTTTAGAGCAAAGAAAGTAATTACAGGGGTTGTTCTGGAGAAACAGATACAGATACTCAAAGGATTGACAATGAAAGATTCAGTTGCAGCAAATGCTCAATTTCTTATGGACAGTGAAAGTTTTATAAAAATAAAAAACTAAGTATGCGGTATATCATCTTTATACTAGTATTCATAATACTCGTTTCGTCTTGCAAGAATACAATAAAGGAACCTATCGATCCTGATACATATTATACCTGTTCAATGGATCCTCAGGTTGTTGAGTATAAACCTGGTAAATGTCCTATTTGTAAAATGGACTTAACACCAGTAAAAAAAAGAAAGGGAGAAAGTCAAGATGAGCTGGAACTGAGTGAACAGCAGATTCAATTAGGGAACATTTTAGTGGATACTATCCGAAATGGGACAATTAATGATCAGTTAATTTTAACTGCTTCATTGAATTTTGATCAATCGAAGCTATATGCTGTTAGTTCCAGGGTTATGGGAAGAGTTGAAAAACTTTATTTCAAGAACCTTGGTGAATACGTCAAAAAAGGGTCGCCACTTTATGAAATGTACAGTGAAGATTTGAATAATGCAAAACAGGAATACCTACTTGCAATAGATAAGAAAAATGCTTTTTCAAGTCAGGCCATTATTGATTTTGATCAATTAATTCAGGGTGCGAAAAATAAATTACTTCTTTGGGGCTTGACCGAAATGCAACTTAGTGAGCTGGCCAATACCAGGAAAGCAAGCCCGATAACTACCTACTATAGCACTGCGGGCGGCTATATTACCCAGCTTGATATCCGGGAAGGCGATTATGTAATGGAAGGTGGTACAATTGTAAAACTTGCGGATCTTTCAACATTATGGGTAGAGGCACAGGTATATAGCTCGCAATTAGCTGATCTGCAGGAGAACAGTATGGTTACTGTTCAACTTCCGGATTTTAATAATAAGGAAATAAAAGGGAAACTTGAATTTGTAAATCCTGAAATCAATCAGGCTACAAGAATTAATCTTGTGCGCATTCCTATTCCGAATCCCGGTAATTATTTGAAGCCTGGTATGTCGGCTTATGTATTGTTAAAAAGTCCTAGAAGAAAGTCCCTTAGTTTACCTATTGATGCAGTAATAAGAGACGGCAAAGGGGCAACTGTATGGGTACAGACTGGTAAGAATACATTTAAAAATTTAATGGTACAGACGGGGTTGGAGAGTGATGATCGTATAGAAATAATATCCGGTTTGAGCGAAGGGGATATTGTTGTATTGAAAGGGGCTTATTTGCTTCACAGCGAATATATTTTCAATAAAGGAGCCAATCCGATGGAGGGAATGAAAATGTAAAGCTGATATTTTTTTAAAAAGCAATAGCAACCTTTCTTTTAATTTATCCGTACCAAATGATGGCGATTTGCAAAAGATATACGTATCAAAATAAGTATTAAATATCGTATATGCGAAATAGAGATGATTCCTTCTTTTCATGTAAAATACGTTTAGCCGCTAAACGATATCAAGTGCCTAACTGTCTTCCTAATTGGCCTAAATTTGAATGCTTGCTTAATACTAAAATGCCATTAAGAAAAATCAATTATGCGAAGTCTATTAATAAAAATCCTCCCTCTTTCGATATTTCATCAAACGAACTCTAATAAATGTTCAATTGGGCTATAATAATCTAAATATTCAAACAGATTTATATACAATTCATATGCAGAAGCTATCTTTATGCTTGGCTTTCTTAACCGGGGTCAATCCAATTTTTACCAATACCGTTACCTTTGTAGTAATGACGGTAAGCATTGTTGTAGCTTTATTAAGCGTTCTTAACAAACGAAAATAAAATCTGCCTACCTTGGTGCTGTATTTAATTTACCCATGAGTACCATTACCATTCTTGCGGATTTATTAATGATTTACATGAGTGTACTAATGTTACTAACTATGTTATAATGGCAACTGTAAAATCAATATGGCAATTTTTCTGGAAAATCTTTAAGGCGCTCTTTGTAAGGAAAAAGGATTGCTGTAAATGATATATTTTACTGTTAAAAACTACCGATGAAAAGCAAGCTCTCCCCAATCATCGTTCAATACAAGAGAAATGAACAATCTGTTCACAACATATGATTCATTAATATTGAAGAACGGTTAAAATTATTTCGTCCTAACTTAGTTCTAAAAAATATAACAATACGCCAAGTAAACAATTGAAGAGATAAAATGAATAATAATACTAACGGCAAATAATTGTATAACTCAAGCACAATAACTATTTGCTTATGGAATATTCACAGCTTGACTAGTATTCAATTTTAATAGAGTAACTGGTTTCAAAACATTCGTTTAAGCTAACACATCTTTTCATGATAAAATTTAGCAGGCTTGCAAAAATTCAAACTTCATATCTCCGGGGGCATGGCGGTCTATATAGGTCGTCAGGTGCTGACAAAAATGCATGCACACCATGCCCTTGAAATTGTAATGTCATTCCAGAAATCTTTCTTGATTTCAAAAAATGGAACTGAATTTGAAAAAAGTGATTGCAGCATTATAGCTGCCGACTTGCCACATCAATTTATCGGTAAGGATGATTTTTATATTTTCATTTATTTGGATGCTGAATTGAATTACACTCATAGGCTGGAAGCATCCATGCATCTGGAAAAACAAGGATTGGTTCATTACTTTGGTAGTGAAATTGATGCTGTAAGAACTGAATTTATCAATTGGTTTAATTCAGCATCAAATGAAGAGGAAAATGTACATAGTCTAATTGGCTTGCTGGTTGAAAAGCTAACGGGCAGCGAAAACTCAGTTAATCAAATTGATGAAAGAATTAAACAATCAATAGCGTTTCTTCATTCAAACTTGAATGAAGAAATAAGTTTGGCAAATATCGCTTCTAAAGTGCATCTTTCTGAAAGCCGCTTTGCCCATTTATTTAAGGAGCAAACCGGTATCCCATTTCGTAAATACATACTTTGGTGCCGGATGCAGGCAGCATTACAAGAAGTAATGAAAGGGCAATCGTTTACCAATGCAGCATATGGCGGGGGTTTTTCAGATGTAGCCCATCTTAGCCGCACATTTACAGAAATGTTTGGAGTTTCGCCTTCAGAAGTTCTTAAATAATAGCAGGTTTATTCAAGTCTTTTACTTTTCGGTAAAGCATTTTTGCACTCTAAAAATGTTTTGCATGAAGAAAGTATTTCAGTTTGGAATTTATCCTGCCATCATGTTGTCAGCTTCCGCCATTATTTTGTATGGAATCCGATCAGGGTACAACCAATATCTTGTAACTGTACCTGTCATTACTCTTACAGGTATATTAATTTTAGTATTGGAACAATGGATGCCTTATGAAAAGAATTGGGTAGGTGGTAAAGATGACTGGAACCTTGACCTTACTTACTACATCATTAATTACAGTATAAAACTTATTGCTCAATTTCTTTTTATATGGCTGGCGGAAAGTATTAGCTTTTTGTCGTTGTTTCCGATGCAATTGCCATTTTGGATGCAGGTTATAATTGCACTTACAATAATAGACTTCTTTCTTTTCCTGGTACACTGGCAGAGTCATAAATACCAATTTTTATGGAAGCTTCATGCTATTCACCATAGTTCGGAGCGATTATACTTTTTAAATGGTGAAAAACGTCATGCATTGCACCAGGTAATAGAGGGAACACCTGGCATTATTCTTTGCCTTGTAATCGGTACTCCGCAACCGGTGGTGGTGGTGGCGCTGGCAATTCTGGCCGTAAATATGTTTATGCAGCATACCAATCTTGATTACAAAGCAGGTATTTTGAAGAAATTCTTTTGTGTAGCAGAGTTGCACCGCTGGCATCACCGTGCAGATTATAAAGATGCACAGGTTAACTACGGAGCCTGGCTTACCATTTGGGACCGCCTGTTCAACACTGCGTATGATAGTCCGAAAATGCAAACAGAATTAGGCGCTATCGGTATTGCTGAAGAAAAGAACTTTCCCAAAAACTACTGGAAACAATTTCTCTACCCTTTCAATAAAAAGATTCGGCAAAATTCAAAAACAATCTTACTCATTGCAGCTATGCTGTTTATAAATGGAATTGTATTTTCCCAGATGTATGCAGATGCTATTACCGGTAATTGGCAGCTTCAGGATGGTAGTAAAAAGATAAGCGTCGTTAAAGAAGATGGTAAATACGTTGGTAAAATCTATTGGGTAAAAGATATGTCAAAAAACAATGAAATCGGCAGGAGAGTATTGTGGAATTTGGAATATGATGCTGATGACAAAGAGTGGAAAGGTGGCGAAATCCAGTTACCTGATATTGGACATTCTGCAAGCTGTTATATTAAACTCAAAGATGTAAATACTGCTATAGTTACGGGTTACCACGGCATGAGGCTATTTGGTAAAACCAAGACCCTTACAAGGGTGAACTAATGGGTCAAATAGTGTATTTTGCTGTCTTAAGCAGCATATGAACAATAAATTAGCACTACTAATACGGCAATATAAAGAAGATAATCAGTCTGTATACAACACCTGGTTCATCAATAATGAGGAACGGCTAAAGGCGTTTCGTTCTATCCGTCGTGGCGTTATGCAGGTAATTGATGATATTAAGGGTAAAAAATTTCCCGCTGATTTTAAAGGGTCTTCGTTAGAGTTTGTGCTTACCTGCATTACAGAACAAAAGCAGGTATTTGAAGGAGCTTCCCATCCATTTTACTGGAAACCCAAGTTGAGGATTCCTGATATTTATGAGAATGAAAACAATAAACAGGCATTCGGACAATTCTTAGAAAATTGTCTGAATGCAAAGACTGAGGAACAGATTCTTAAAGAAATCATAAGACTGGATGGTTTAAAAATTAAAGGTCTTGGCCCTGCTGTTGCGAGTATCCTTTATTTTCTTCACCCAACCATTATTCCTCCATTTAACACTGCTATTATTAATGGGTTCAATTTCCTATACAAAGACAAAAAGAAATTAGGTAGCTGGAGTGAATACCTTAAGCTGAGAGAAGTAATGATTGATACCAATAATCAGTATCGTTCAGAACTGTCATCCGATTTAGGCGCTATTGCTGGTCTGTTATTTGAAATAGGGACTCAAAAATTGATACTGGGTACAGATGCATATTTATCCGAGCCTGAACGAAAGAAATTGGAAAAACTAATTGAAAAAAGACAGGAAAGTGTGCAGCAGGAAAAGGATGAAGAAAATCTGCATACGGAGATGCAATATCATTTATTGAAAATAGGTAGTGCCTTAGGCTATGATGTGATTGCCGCTTCTAACGACAGATCAAAATCACACTGTGGTAACAGTTTTTCATTTGTGAGCTTACAACAATTCCCGGATATCCGGTTGGAAAAAGATACATTGAATACTGTAAAACTAATAGATGTTCTTTGGTTTCAAAAGGGAACAAATAACGTAATTGCTGCTTTTGAAGTAGAAAAAAGTACCAGTATTTATTCAGGTATTTTAAGGTTGACAGATTTGAGTTATACAATTGCAGATGGTGATGAAGTGTTCTATCTGATTGTACCTGATAAAAGAGAAAAAGATGTTTGTCTTCAACTTTCCCGTCCTGCAATTAAACAAAACAATGTAATAATTAAATACATCCTCTTTTCTGAATTACGTAGTCATTGCGATGCATTGTGCAAGTTTGGCGAGAGCCATCATATTATGGAGAAGATAGCGAAGGCAGTATAAAAAGCGGCAGTTAATGTTGCTGCCGCTTTTGGTTTAAAATTTTGCTCCAACAGATATAAAGAATGTTCTTCCATCAGCCGGTAAAGCACCCGGCCCCGGATAACCACCTGCTCTGCGGGTGAAATATCTTTCGTTAAATAAATTATTTGCTCCTGCTTTCAGGTTTAGCCCTTTTGAAAATTTATAGGTAGCTGTTAAATCAGTTACAGTATAAGATGGTATTAAACCATTATTGCCATTTGCCGAAGGTGTAACTGTGTTATTGGCATCGCTAAAGGTTTCTCCTACATTGCTCATCTGTACAGTTAATAAAAAGCCTTTATAACCGCCTGTTATTCCACCACGGAAAAGATTCGTTGGGGCATTCTCCACTTTCTTACCTTTTGTACTGGCATCTTTATGGTTGCCACTGTATTTAGCATCTGTATATCCGTAAGACCCAAAAATAATTAAATCTGCATCTTTGTTTTTTCCGAATGCCCTGAAAGGATTAAATTCTACATATCCCTCAAACCCTTTGCTGGTGCTGCTGCCAACATTAGTAATAAGCCGGTATGAAGGTGTTCCGCTAACAGTAATTGTCCCTACACGGTTATCATACTGTAAGTAAAATCCACTTATATCAAACTGGAGAAAATCTTTCGCTTTACCACGGTAGCCTAAATCAATATTGTATCCCTTGGCATCTTTCAAATCTGCGTCAACCACATCGGTTGTAGGTGGAGCTTGCAAATTTGCAAACTGAATAGGGCGATAAGCCTGGGAAAAATTTGCATATACCTCAGTAGACCTGGTAACATGGTACTCTGTTCCCACACCAGCGAGAACAAAACTTCTATCTCTTGTAATATTCTGTAAGATTATTTCTGTACCCCCTGTTGTATATCCATTTCGTCCAGAAGATGAGCCTTCCAGCCATTCATATCTTATTCCGGGTATTATCAAAAACTTATCGCTGACACGAAAAATATTTTCTGCAAATGCAGCTGTGTTTCTGGACTTAAAAATAATATCACGGGGATAATTACCGGTTATGGTAACATCATATCCTGTACCTGTTGTTCCTTTACCGTCGGCCTGTCTGGTGGTAGTCCCGGTATATAAACGGATACCAGCAGATAAAGTATTTTTCATTTTGCCCAGATGGTAATCTGTGATGATACGGCTTTCCATTCCATAGTTCCTGTATTGGTCAAGATTCACCACCCTGTTGTTGTAGTTCAGTGATGCAGGGTTAATACTGTCTTTTATATTGATGGATTGCAAAAAGCCAACACTGTTCCTGTCACCATTGGTGCTAAATAGTTTCGTATTCCACCGGGCGTTTTCATTTATTTGATAGTTGGCGATTAATGCGGAGGTTGTCCAGGTTATATCAAACCAATTACGGCTGCGGAAACTTTGTTGGGCATCCTGCTTTATTTGTATATCTGTTAAACCACCTGGTTGTTGACTGCGGATATGTGAACGCATTACTTCAGCCGTTAATGAAAATTTTGTTGTGAAATTATAGGTTACAGTACCATAGCCTGCGTTGGTGAAATATCGACTGTTTTCTCTCCATCCGTCTCCATTACGATGGTCGAAAAATGTATAATAATGAACTTTCCCTTTTTTGCCGCCTATTGCATTATAGCTGTTGAATAGGCCATTGCTTCCAACTGTTTGCTGTGTTTCAAATTCAAAAGGTTTGTTTATTTCACTACCATTTCTGAGAATGTAATTTACCAAGCCGCCAAATTGTGGGCCATATTGCAAAGAGCCTTGTCCTCTTACCATTTCTATACGTTGCACAGCCTGTAGCTGCGGATTATAGTATGCTTCCGGATAACCAAAAGGATCCGCAGCAATATCATATCCGTTTTGACGCACATTAAACTCCCAACTGCGGTTGGGACTTAATCCACGAGCAGCAATGCCAATCTGGATTCCGCTGGGGTCACTTTCCCAAATATGAATTCCGGGTACTTTTGCCAGTACCTGCCGCATGTTATTTGTTACTACATTACCCTGCACATTGTCTAACACAATCAGTGTATTCTTTTTACCCGCATAAATATTTGTGCCAACAATTTCCGGTATTTGCTGATAATCGCTTTTGCTGTTTCTACCCACTACGGTCACATCGGGCAGGTTTTTTATCAGTAGTGTATCACTATTTCCTTTTTTGGTTTGCCCGGTAGCTACATTTAATGCCAATATCATTAAACACAAAACAAGCTCTCTTTTACTCATAAGTATGATTTTGAATTGCAAAAGTGCTCATGCTTTGTGTAATACCACTTATGTAAAAGGGAAATAGAGTTATGCAATGCAGAAATATTTAGGGTTTAGTCAATAAATAGCAGACTGGCAACCTATTTTCGTTTTATCTAATATCAAAATTGTGAGGCTGTTATTAAGCGATGGTAGTTCGGTGTTTAAGTAATTTTAGTTGAGTGGGTTTAGACTATTAGGAAAAAAGAGGTAAAAACACGTTTAGCTGACGTAAATACTACATTTTCAACGGGAAAGCCAAGCAAGCGTAGCAGTAAGTGGCAGCAAAATTTTATAAAAATTATCAATAATTTTACAAATTTCCTAAACCATTCTACCATATCTTCGTCTTCAAAAGGAGTAGAGGTTCGCTAAAAATTCTTATTTTTAGCAATATTCAATGAAACAGAGTTTATCCATAAAACTAAAAGCGCTGTTCCTACTGGTTGTATTTGCAACAAATACAGTTGTAGGTTTTGCCTGTGCTATAGGTGTAGATATGGGTTTTAATTCCTCCTCTCATCATAACCAAACTGAAGCGTCTGCAGAAGTGCATATTCACGATGATGGGAAAAATCATGTTCATGAAAAGGAAACAGCAATAGTAACAAATCATGTTCATGAAAATGGCATTAATCACCAACATGATAGCGAGCCCACAACACTAATTCCCGTTGATGGCAATAACTTACTTACAAAAGAAGATGGCGGATGTTGTACCAATGAAGTGCAGGAGTTTCAAGATTTGGATAAAAATGTTTCCGTAAATACTACTGGTATCTATATACCGGTATTTGTGGCAATTCTTAGTACTTATTTTAATATTGATTTCTCAGCGGCTGTCAAGGATTTTCCTGTCCATTATAAGGTTCGTTTTTACTACCCCCCACCGACTGACATACGCATAGCGATGCAGCGTTTCCAGATTTGATTATGGTAAAACAGGTGAAGCTTTTTGCTTCATCCAACTTCATTTGCGTTTCGCAATATGAGGCTATTTGTTTTACCGTAATCAATTTTT
>NZ_JAHVAA010000005.1 GCF_019264485.1 Sediminibacterium sp. | reverse complement strand
CTCGTTCTCTGCGGTGAATTTACTCGAATTTTCACCGCAGAGAACGAGGGAACGCAGAGATAGGCCGCAGGGGGATGTTTTAATAGCCTGGGTTTTGGGTTAGGTTGGGGTTGGCATCGCGGGCGGGTTGTGGTATGGGTAAGAGTTCTGATTTACCCGTTACAAAACCTGTTGCATAACGTGCCAATGCTGTTGTATTCACTGCAGCCTGTGCCCAGTTTACCCTTGTACTGGCTGCTGGTGTCGTACCCGGTGTTGGCGCATAGAATGAATTGGCCCATAAGGTTGCATCATCTGCTGTTGAGTTATTGCGATAATACATAAACTCAGGTAATGTGCTGTAAGCGCCCGATCTGGTTGACATAGCAAGCAATGCAGTTTTGGTCTGTGCAATTTTTGTTGCCAGCAGGTTCCACCTGATCAGATCAAATTTACGTACACCTTCACCTCCCAGTTCCAATGATCTTTCTTTCACCACTGCATCAAAGAAAGCTGCTTTTGATAAACCGGTTGGTAAATCAACCGTTACATCAGGTGTACCGATCGCTTTTCCAAAACCTCTTCTTCTTACCTGATTCACGGCGTTATAAGCAGCAGCAGTTGGACCACTGATTTCATTCTCTGCTTCAGCCAGCATCAGCAACACATCTGAATAGCGCAGTATCTGCCATTTCAATCCAAAATATTGTACCGCATCTGTTGGTGAAACAACAGGACCACTGATCCAGTCTCTTCTGTATTTACCATCACACATGGCAGTCAATGCCTGACCAATTTTAGTACTGCCATTGGCCGCCACATTATAAGGTGCACAGGTTACATCTCTTCTTAAATCGTTCTGATCGAATGCATAAAAATAAGTGGGTAATACATTGATACTTTTATTACCCAGGTTGTTTACAGTAGGTCCATTATAATAAGCCAGTTTGGTATCTGCCGTTGCATTTCTTCCGATACCACTTGCCTGAAACATCAGTTCACCATTGGGGTCGGCCACTACTCTTGCATTCACCTGGTCTTTCCATAATGCCCTGAAACTGGGGTTCAGGGAATGCTGGTTGGATGCAATGATTTCATTACACTCATCTTTAGCAATCTGATAATAGGTAAGATAATCTGCAGGTCTTTTCATCGATCCGTCGCTACGTAAACCAAATCCACCTCTGAACAATGCAATCCTTGCACGCAACCCTTTTACCGTTCCCTTGGTGATACGCTCATCCAACTGATCGCCGATACCTGTAACTTCATTTCTCCAGGGCACCAGATCAGCCGCCACTTTTAAATCGGCCAGTAATCGGTTATAGATGGTGTCTCTGTCTGTACGTGTTGGGAAAGGAGCACTTGCTGCCACCGTTGATGAGGGCTGAAAATGCGTGGGTAAATCACCCCAGTTTACAATGGCCTGAAAATAAAACTGGGCACGCAAAGTGAGTGCCTCACCCAGTAACCTCCGCAATTGTTTTTTCTCCTGCTCACTGCCACTATTGTACATATCCATTTTAGGGATATTGGCAATACAGATATTGGCATATTCAATACCGGTAAACAACTGGTTGAATGGATTGGTAATTTGTGCATTACCAGATGTTGCCGCATAACGGGCAATATCACGTCTGTCATTATCCGCATTGCCGGTTGGCCCCTGCATTTCATCTGTATCAACGGTATAATACAGACTGAGGCGAATACCAAATCCAGCATCACCCACCAGTCTGCTGTAAGCACCGGCCAGTGCTTTACGCGTGCTGGCTACGTCCTGAAAAACCATCTCGGAGCCCACATCTGTAATGGGCTGCTGATCGAGGTATTTTTTACAGCCGGTAGTCAGCAACATCGTTCCTGCTACTGCGATCACTGTGAGTTTGTTAAAATATTTATTGTTCATATAGCAATATTTGATCGTTTAAAAAGTTGCGTTGATACCGAAAATGAATGTTCTGCTTTTTGGATAAGCCGAGTAATCAAGACCCTGCGTCAGTGGACTGTTTCTCACACTCACTTCTGGGTCGTACCCTGTATAGCTGGTGAGTATGGCAAGGTTATTAGCCGTTAAGTAAAAACGCAGTTTACTCATTTTAAGTCCCACTAATTTTTTCACCGGCATGCTGTAACCAACAGTTACGTTGTTGATGCGCAGGAAAGAACCATCTTCAATAGCCCATGAATGCGGATAGAAAGCACCTGCACCACGAACCGGCTGCCAGATGGTTGCATTGGCATTGAGCGCAGCCAGCTGATCTGGTGCAATACCTACCACCTGGTTGCTGCCGTTTACATACTGCGCTGTTTGACCGGTTGCCGTTACCACTTTCCAACGATTGCTCATGATATCGAGCATATTTGAATTGGCGGTATAACCATTGGTAAACTCAATCTTATTTGCATTGTATACATCATTACCATAAGAGAAGTTCATGAAGATGCTCATATCCCAGTTCTTATACGTGAACTGCTGATTTAAACCACCTGTGAATTTAGGTAATGGATTACCGATAACCGTTCTGTCGTTATCCAGTGTAATGGTACCGTCGCCATTCAGGTCTTTGAATTTAATAGAACCTGGCTGAACCGGTCCGATGATACCTGCATTACTCACCATACCAGCTTTCAGTGTATAAACGCCTGTGCCGGTATTGTAATCGAAATCGCTTACTTTATAAAAACCATCTGTTACCAAACCCCAGATAGCACTGGTTGGACTTCCGATGCGTACCAGATAATCGGTGGGTTGTCCGGAAACACCCCAGCTGGCAGCAGGGAAGAATGATTTCTGGTTCAGCCCCAGTTGCTCCACATTATTTTTGTTGAAGGCCATATTGTAGGAGATGGTCCAGCTGAAATCTTTGTTACGGATGGGTGTGGTACTCAGTTGCAATTCCACACCTTTATTGGTGGTTTTACCTACATTCTGTAACTGTGAGGTATAACCATATGTGGGTGCAATGGGTACATTCAGTAAGAGGTCTTTCGAACTGTTGTTGTAAATATCTACACTCAGGTTCAGCCTGTTTTTAAAGAGACTGATATCAACCCCAAAGTTTTTATTGAGTGTTGACTCCCAGCGCAGGTTTTCATTCACCAGACCGGCAGAATAGAAAGCATTTACAATTTCATTGTTCATGCCATAATACAAACCGCCATCGTTTCTGAAAGTGGTAAGGAAGAGATAATCGTTAATACGGTTATTACCCACGGTACCAAAACCTACACGGAATTTCAGATCGCTGAGGAAGCTCACATTTTTCAGGAACTTTTCATTCTTGGCCCTCCAGGCAAACGAACCCGAGGGGAAATAACCCCATTGTTTACCCGGTGCAAATTTGGAAGCACCATCGGCACGGAGGTTGAAAGAGAAATAATATTTATCTACATAGGAATAACTCAGGGCACTAAAGAACGACATGCTCGTGTACCTTGTTTTATTCACTCTCGGAAAACCCGCAAACCTGTTGGCCAGCGATGTTTTGGTTAATGCATCCTGTACAGATGTAAAAGTTGGATAATCGCGGAACTGACTGGTATAACGTTCTGTACGCAGGTCATAGGTTTCCTGACCCACGAGGATGGTGAAATCGTGTTTGTCTTTATACCCGTTAACTGAATAAGTGAGTGTATTGGTATTGGTAATGGTTGTTCTGTTAACGGTATCGAGTGTAACAATCGCTTTTCTTCCACCCTGAATCACGGCAAATGGTGTGATGGAATCGCTGAACTGACGATCAATACTATTCTGTCTGTCGTAACCGATGGTAGATTTAAAATTCAGGTTTTTAAGAATGGTATACGTAGCGGCAGCCGTAAAGTTGTATACATCTGAAGTTTTACGTCTGAATTCTGCATTGGCCAGTGAAATAGGATTCACCAGGTTCAAACCATTACCCACATTGGGATCGGCCAGCGGATCGGCATCATCTATATCCTGTGCGGCAGAAAGAAAGGGTCTGTACTTAACCGCATTACGCAAACGGTTATAAGATGTTCCCTGGTCTGATGAAGTTCCTGCACCATATACATTGGTACTGGTATAACGACCTGTAACAGCCAGTTTCAGGTTGCTTAATATTTTGTAATCTGCTTTCAGGTTGAGTAAGTGACGGCGATAATTTGAATTGAGTACAATTGCTTTATCATCATTATAAGTATACCCGAAACTGTAGGTGATTTTTTTATTGCCACCCATGGCAGATACGTTATGGGTTTGCATGATGCCTGTGCGACCCATCACTTCATCCTGCCAGTCTACCGTGTTCACATTTTTGTAGTTGGATAAAGTGTCCCAGGTAGTACCAAAATTTCTGGCGAAACTGGCACTGTCGGTAGCACTGCCCCTTGATCTTTCATACTGGTACAGCACATAATCGTAGGGCGTTTGCACTTTCAGTTTTTTGGCCAGTTCTTTAACCCCAACAAAACCATTATAGCTTACCACCATTCTGCCGGGTTTACCGCTTTTGGTAGTAATAACGATAACACCATTGGCACCACGGGCGCCATAGATGGCGGTGGCGGCTGCATCTTTCAGCACATCGATACTTTCAATATTCTGAGGCGATAAGGCAGATAAACCATTTTCTACCTGCACACCATCTACAATGTATAACGGAGAGTTATCACCAGTAATAGACATACCACCTCTTACCCTGATACGGATATCAGCATCAGGAGAACCTTCTGCTGTGGTAGCCGTAACACCGGCCAATCGGCCACTGAGTGCTTCTGCTGCAGAGTTAATGGGAATATCTTTCAGATCTCTTGCACCCACGCTGGCAACGGATGCCAGCAGGTTTTTTCTTTTAACGGTCTGGTAACCGATTACTACTACATCATCCAATGTTTCTGCAGTAGCAGCAGCGAGTGAGGCATTGATGGTATTTCTGCCGTTTACTGCTTCTTCTTTGGCAGTAAAACCTACAGAGCTAAATACCAGCGTAACACGGCCATTGGCGGCGAGTAAGCGGTAGTTACCGTCTTTCGAGGTAACGGTACCGTTCTGCGATCCTTTCACCCTTACACTTACTCCTTCCAGTGGCTGGTTATCGGCACCGGTTACACGGCCTTTTATTTCAAAACTGTTCTGGGCATAGGTAAACATACCCGTTAAAAGCAGTAAGAGGGTGGCTAGCCCCATCAGCTTCATTTTCTTTGGCATAAGCAAGCAATTTCTGCCCCCTTGCCCCCTAAAGGGGGAATAAAGGAAGCGTTTCGGTTTAATGTTCGTTATAATAAGGGATGATGGTATATTACCACAGGATGTGGTACAAAGAG
Source organism: Sediminibacterium sp. (assembly GCF_019264485.1). GTDB lineage: Bacteria > Bacteroidota > Bacteroidia > Chitinophagales > Chitinophagaceae > Sediminibacterium. The sequence goes on along the minus strand of NZ_JAHVAA010000005.1, from coordinate 103,891 downwards.
GTGAATGTTTCTCGTACAGATTCATGGCAAGCAGTTTACCCCCTAGCCCCCTGAAGGGGGATTTGGAGCGTTTTTCGTTAATCAATTCTACGCTTAACCGGAGAAACCCCGAAGCATTGCCAATGCCTTTTTTTACGCAAACGTTCCCGGCAACGATCTCACAGAACAGAGGAATAATGAATATCGAATATTGAATGAAGAAATGAGAAGGCAAATGTTTGATGGAGGATGTCGGATGTCTGATTTTTTGAATTTTTGATCTTTGATTTTTTGATTTCCTAACCCTTGATTCCTTGCCCCTTTATTTCCTGATTTCTTATTCCTTATTTCATATTCCTTATTCTCTTCCGGTCTTTCGGTCTTCCGGACTCCCGGACTCCCCTCCTAAAAATTTCTCCCTCCCACCTTTTTTTATGCAACCGATTGCGTAATTTACACTCAGCCATACAATTGCCTTATGAAAAAAATACTTGCTACGTTATTTGCCTGCTTTTCTATTGCTATCCTCACTGCCCAGGAGCTTAAACTCAATGAGCTGGAATATTTTGAAAAACAGGGCGTGAATTATCTCATCTACAGCAACCTCTTTACCGGCGGATTTAATGATGAAAAAAATGCCGGTATAGAACTCATACACCACGGCGTGCGAACCGCACAGGGAGGCGCCATACGACTCTCCAGCACACCCGAACAGTGGGACCTGGTGCCGGTAATTTCGAACCGGAAAATAGACCGTATGCTAAAAACCATAGAAGCTTCGCTACGGTATGCAGAATACGATTTCGACTCACGCATTGTGGTAACCGCCAAAGGCAAGGCAATTGAAATTGCCGTGTACCTCGATAAACCCCTGCCCAAAGCACTGGAGGGCAAAGCCGGGTTTAACCTCGAATTTCTCCCCTCACAATACTGGAACAAAGCCTATCTGGTAGATGGCCGTTACAACCGCTTTCCCCGCTATGTGGTGGGTAATACCCAGGCCAAACCCAACAGCGAAAAACCCAAACAGTTTAAAGGATACAATACATCTGATGACAGGGGCTCCGGAAAATTTATTGATCCACTGCCACTCGAAACGGGTCGCAGTATGGTGCTGGCACCCGATGATCCGTCACGCCTCGTGAAAATAAGTTCGCCCGATGCCGACCTCCTGCTCTATGATGGACGCATTCTCGCACAGAACGGCTGGTTTGTAGTGCGCAGTACACTGCCCGCCGGTAAAACAGGTAAAGTGCTGAGCTGGACCGTTGATGCCAATGCCATTGATGGCTGGATCAGAGAACCCAATATTGGTTTCTCTCAAGTAGGTTACCAGCCATCGCAACCCAAAATTTCGGTGATTGAACTCGATAAAAAAGACAAACCCGAAACCAGCGCATCGCTGTATAAACTGGGTGATGATGGTACTGCCACCAAAGTATTCACAGGCAATGTAGTGCCATGGGGCGATTACTTTAAATACCACTATGTAAAATTCGATTTCTCATCGGTAACCACTCCGGGCATTTATTATATTCAGTATGGTGCGGTGAAGACGAATAATTTTTTAATAGAGAAAAATGTCTACGACAACATTACCAAAGCCACCAGCGATGTGTGGATTCCGATTCACATGAACCATATGACCGTGAATGAAGGCTACCGCATATGGCATGGCGAACCTTTTAAAGAAGGCTACCTGCAGGCTCCTCCCAATACCGATCATTTCGATCTGCACCGGCAGGGGCCAACCACCGATACCAAATACAAAGCACTCGAACTGATACCCGGTTTAAACATCGGCGGCTTTTTTGATGCCGGCGATTTTGATATTGAAACCGGTGCCAATATTGGCGTGGTTCAAAACTTTGTAAAGACCTGGGAATATTTTAAACCACAACGCGACCAGACTTTTGTAAACCAGCAACAACGTTATGTTGATCTGCATCGCCCCGATGGCACACCCGATATACTACAGTATATTGAACATGGTACATTGAACCTGCTGGCACAGGCGGAGATTATCGGGCATATGGCGCAGACATTGTCGAATGCGGTGCTGGATAATTATCACCACTTAGGCGATGCGGCATCCATTACAGATGGTTTGCCCTATAACCCCAAACTGGGTGCGCATGAAATAGCTGCCGATGGAAAATCGAGTGGTGTGAAAGATGATATGTGGGCTTTTACCAGCCGCAACCCCCGACTCGATTTTCGCGCCGCCACCATGTTTGCCGCTGCCAGCCGCGCACTGAAAGGGTATAATGATGGGCTGGCCGACAGAGCATTGAAACAATCGAAAAGACTGCTGAAAGAAGCCAGCGATTTAATGGCTAATCAACCGCAGGAAAATGCGGGACCCTTTGGCTCAGCCAATATGGCCACCTACCTGCAACTCTTTATTGCCACCGGAGAACAAACTTATTCCGATGAATTCCTGAAACTCTTATGGCCCGCACTCGAACGCAATGTGAGCTTTACCCTTTCTACGGCATTGGATGCTGTGCCGTATATGAATGCTTCTTTTATAGATAAGCTCCGGCCTTATGTGGTGAAGTACAAAGACTATATAGACAGTCTGGAAAAAAACAATCCCTACGGAGTACCCATTGGTTTGGGCAACTGGGCAGGCAGTGGCGATGTGGTGGGCTTTGGCACCACGGTTTGTTTTGCGCATAAATTTTTTCCTGATATCATCGACAGCAAACAGTTGTACAAAGCCAGTAATTATTTATTTGGTTGTCACCCCTACCACAATTATTCATTAGTGGCCACGCTGGGTGCCACACGCCCCAAAAATGTTTTCTATGGAAACAACCGCGCCGATTTCTCATTCATTCCCGGCAATGTAGCCCCCGGTATTCTCTTCCGCAAACCCGACCATTTTGAGAACTACGATGACTGGCCTTTTTTATGGGGACAGAATGAGGGAACGATTGGGGGGAATACAGGGTATTTGATTTTTGGGGAGGCGTTTAGGAGTTTGGTGAAATGAGGAGGGGTTGGGGGGTTAGATATTAGGTGTTAGTGTATACTACTTCGCTTTGCGAGATAAACCTTTTGAAAAGTGATTTGCTTTTCAGAAGGTTTTTTGTTTAGCATAAGTAAAGACAAAATCAGTAATGCTGTTTTGCGCTAATTAGTGTTTGATTTTAGATAACGTGTTGAATTTCAATAGAGTTAAATTTTATATATGTTGAAGAGAATTGCGTAAATTTATGAGTTGTACGCTATTTACATAAACTTCCCAAATGTCAAAAAAACTTAGACAAGAACCTATCTATATCGCACCAGGAATTTTTGGTTGGCTTGATAATAATTATACACCCCATGTATTGGACGAAGTCTCTACTAATGAATTAGACCCATACAATGTAAATCACAAGATACTTATCTATGAAAGACAAGTTAAAGAATGGTTTCTAAACCCTGCGACAACTCTTTCACATCAAAAGAATAAAGGCTTTATTGTTTTGATGATATGCTTATCTTATATTGAAGGTATTGAACAATATCGACAGGGTTTAAGCAGTAATGGACAAAGTTCAGCATTCTTTGTTTCTTCGTTGCAGAGAATTTATCCTGATAGATTTACAGACGTTCAATTAAGAAGCCTATATAAACAAGCAAGATGCGGTTTATTCCACAATGGAATGGTTGAAGAGAAGATGATAATAAATAACAGCTTTCATCATAGTATAGAATTTATTGGTAACACTGACGTAAAAGTTAGTCCTTCCAAGTTGCTTAGAGATATCAAAAACGATTTCGAGGCTTATTTGTTAGAATTAAATAATAATCAACAAAGTCGCCATCGATTTGACCAGATGTATTCAAATGTCTAAACGGCATTCACTATATAGTTTTATGTACCCTCTCTTTTTAAGAAATATAGACATAGATAAAATCGTTTTCATTAATTAGCGGATTGCTCAGGGAGACTGTAACATCCTATCATTTATACTTAGTACTTCATCTGGTGGCTATATCTTAGCTATAGAGTAAAAATTCAAGACAAGAAAATATTATAAACTGCATGTAACATAGATTTTGTAAAAGTTGGTTGGTAGAATTTATTGCTCAAGAGTAGGAATAATGATAAGGGTTCAGTAAATTAGCTATATCAATAAAAATTTAGCCAAGCCTACGACAGACCAACTCCCCCACATTCGCAAATTATAAGCTGTTCGTCTAAATATATTTCATTATCAATATGACCTTATGCTTGATCAAGAAAAAGAACTAAAGAGAATCATCGAGGTAGAAGATCCCATTTTATTCCTTGGAGCTGGGTTTTCTCTTGGCGCAAAAACTCATTCAGGACGAAATGTACCCACAGGCAATCAGCTTAAATCTGATATTATCACAGAACTGTTAAGGTATCCGAAAGGGTCCACAGAATACTCCGATTTGGAAAAATACAACCTTTCTGAAGTATGTGATTTTTGTGAAATTGAAAAAAGCAAAGCTCATCTTACCGATTATTTAGTCGACTATTTCAAAAATTCTAAGCCTGCTGTTTTTCATCATCTCATAACTTCTTATCCCTGGAAAAAAATTTACACTACTAATATTGACGACATAGTTGAAGTTTGCTATAAAAACACAAATCAAGAATTATTAATTCAAAATTTCAAGAGAAGATCGACCATTTCTGAAAAAGGAAAGATTGAACTACTGAAGATTCATGGCTGTGTTAATAACCCTAGCGAAGGTTTGACATTTAGCAATAAGAGTTATTTAGACACAATGATTCTTTCTAAAGACTATAGATTTAATAGTCTTTCATTAGATATGCACTCTGAATCAATTATTTTTATTGGGCATGATTTTAATGAATACAATATAGATTTTTATCTAAAGCTTTATGAAAACTCTGGCTACCAATCATCAAAAGGCAAGCTAATATTCATAAACCCTTTCCCCTCAATAATATTTAAAAGTAAAATTAAGCAGATTGGTGCTTTATTAATTGAATGGGACACAGAATCGTTCTTTCAATTTGTTTCAACAATTCGTAGTACTACAAATGATAGCACTTTAGTAAATCAATTAAGAAATCTTACGCGATTTGGCTTTGAAAGTTTCAAGACTATTAGATCAAAAACATTACCAATCAAGAAATATGAAAGTAATTTATATTTTGGATTTGAACCTAATTGGCTCGATATTTTTGACGAATGGGATTTCCAGAACAATGATCTAATTGAATCTTTAGTACAGTTCTGTGACACAAGCAAAACTGAAGAATCAAGAATATTTGCAATCTATGGTAAAGGTTTAAGTGGTAAAAGTACTTTTTTATTGAGAGCGGGCATCGAATTAGATTCCTTGGGCTACGAAGTTTGGGATTTCCGTGGAAAGCATTTTAACTATTATGAATTTTTCAAATGGACAAAGCTAAACCCTGAAAAAAAGAAGTTTGCCTTACTTTATGACAATGCTAGCTATAATTACAGAGACATTCTACGCTTAGTAAAGTTAATTCATCATTCACAACATCTTATAGTAGTCACTACATCCAGGCTTCCTTCACATCTTAAATCAAGATACAATATTGTTGATGCTTTTCATAAAGAATATTTTCTTGAGCCTAAAATCACTAGAGAATTTGCGTCAGAAATTGCACAGAGGCTAAATACAAAAGGATATCTCGGGTCTTTAAAGGAATTCGATGACATTTACGACAGGATTAAATTTATTACTATCAAAAATGACTTATTAAGTATTCTTTATGAAATCACATATGGCAAAGGTTTTCGAACTCGCATCTCTGATTCTTTATTACCGATATTAAAAAAGGACTCTGATGAACGTGACTTACTCATTATTCTTGCACTTTTTGAAAAGCTTGATCTTCCTAGCGTACCAAAAGAACTCATATCATTACTTTTCGGAAGCAACTCGAAGGTGGCCCTACAAAATATAGAGGACTTCATAAAATACACCTCCAATAATGATGTTAGCTTAAGAACGATTTTCTATTTACAATCAATATTAAAAACTTGTTCAGTTACTAAGATTATAACTCTTGTAAAAAATATTCTACTATCTATTGCGCCTCAAATTAGTGATCGACATAGTAGTTGGACTCAAATAGAAGCCGCACTTACAAACGAAAAGCTTTTACGAAAAAGATTTGGAATTAAGACTAAGGAAATTAAGGAAATGCTCTATGATCTAAAGCTCGATCTCAGCGGCAGCTATAACTTTTGGATTCAGTTGGGCATTACTGAACAAGCCGAAGGAGAATATGACAAAGCTTTAAACCATTTCAAACAGGCAGAGGTAATAAATCCAGGCTCCTACATGGTAAAAAATGCCATTGGTAGAAATTACCTCAAACAAGCAAATTCTCTTAATAACATTAGTTTGGCAAGAACAATTTTCGCCGAGGGCGAAACAATATTACTACGTTTGATAGCTAAAAGAGAAGAATTGGAGGTGAGGGCTTTCTCGACACATACGTACTTGTATGAGAAAATTATTTTTTTAAGAAAGTTTGAAATTGTCCCTTCGAATGATGAAATCCGAGAAATGTTTAGTTTATTAAAGAGGCTGATGGACAAAGATCCCGAAGATGTAATGTCAAAGCAAATCAGTAATTATTTTTATGATTTTTTACGATCCATCAAGAGGAGTAATGTAATTAAATTGAACTATCACGATCTAAAGCTACTCAATTCGATGCTTTCGGAAAGCCGAACTGATATCGTAGATTTAGTAGACGACTAACCTATCACAAAGATTCATTTATTCATTCTCCGTGGAGTCTACTTAATCAAAAAAGTTCGTCGAATGTCTACGAGGCACGAGGGACTATGCGTGCTGCGCAGCCAGGGTCTACTTACTCAAGAAAAGTTTCCCGCATCGTCTCCCACTCACGCCAAAGGCGAGAGATTGGGGACGTTGCGGTGCTGCACAGCCGGAGTGTTTCTATTTGTTTTAACTACGTATGTTGGGTAATAGTATGCGAGATGGTTATGTAATAATTAGCATGTTTCTGTGTAGCCGACCGCAACGTCCCCATGCGCTCACCTGCGGTGACAGCGGGAGACGATGCGGAGAACTAAAAACAAGTTTGCTATTATTGCAGAGCGACACCAAAATATAACGACAGACAATATTGATATGAATAAAGCAATAATTATCGGCGCCACATCAGGAATAGGAAAAGGACTTGCCTTAAAATTGGCAAACGAAAACTATACTGTTGGAATTACTGGCAGACGAACAAAGTTACTTGTTGAATTGAAATCTCAAAAGCCAAACTTATTTTATCCCAAGACTTTTGACATAAGTGACACCGACAAAATAGTTGAAGATTTAGAAGACTTGACAAAGCAACTTGGCGGACTTGACTTACTAATAATAAGTTCTGGAACTGGCGACTTAAACGAAAAACTTAACTATGAAATTGAAAAACGGACAATTGAAACCAATGTAACAGGTTTTACTTGTGTTGCGAATTGGGCGTTCAATTATTTTGAAAATCAAAAGGCAGGGCATTTAGTTGCAATCAGTTCTGTTGGCGGACTTCGTGGAAGTAGAATTGCACCTGCTTATAATGCTACAAAAGCTTATCAAATAAACTATTTAGAAGGTTTAAGACAAAAAGCAACAAAATTGAAATCACATATTTTTGTAACAGACATAAGACCAGGATTTGTAGATACTGCCATGGCTAAAGGCGAAGGACAATTTTGGGTTGCTTCAGTTGACAAAGCAACAAATCAAATTTTTGATGCCATAAAAAAGAAAAAGAAAATCGTCTATATAACCAAACGTTGGAAAATTATTGGGACAATTTTAAAAGGAATACCCAGACAATTATATGATAGAATGTAAACCAAAAGAAAAGCAACGAATCGCTAACATTCTTTCTTCATTCTCCGCAGATTCTACTTAATCAAAAAGTTCGTCGCATAGTCTCCGAGGCACGAGGGACTCTGCGTGCTACACGTCTTGGGTGCATGAACAAAACAAGTGAATCACGATAGTTCATCCTTTATAGAGCGCAGCTTCATGCTGCGTATAGTCTACTCAATTCAGAAAAGTTCGTCGCAGCGTCACAGAAAAAAGCGAGATGCACAGTTGAACGCCAACTGGGGGACAATTTGTCCCTTGGTTGAAATGGAAGCCACTGACGGTAGAAAACGAAAAATACAAGCGGTTCATACAAGGGGCTTTATTCTCCTCTAGGTCTACTTAATCAAGAACGCTCGCCACAGAGTCACCGGTTTCAGAGGTAGAGATCGCGAGGAATAAATTATTTTATAAATTAGTCTTGCTATTAATAGACTATGAATATTACATCCCCCGACAATATAAAGATAATTGCAGAAGAACTTGACTGCGGCTTCCGTGCTTTCATTCACAGGAAAACAGGGCAACTCCTTTTTATTCCAGACACCAGCAGCTATTCAGATCTTGATACTGATGTTTGGAACGAAGAGATCGAAACATTAGAAAAGAATATCGCTGAGTACTATGAAATAGAAAAATGGACTTCAAATGAAGCATTTGAAATAATGAGAACGTTTAGCGATCAGTTGACTGATCATACATTGAAAAGACAACTATTCGAATCTTTACAAAAGCGTAAACCCTTTAGAGAATTCAGGTATGTCATCGACGACTCAGACGATTTTAGGGAACAATGGTTTGACTTTAAAAATAAGTGGCAACAAGATTATGTGGCAAGATACTTAAACCAACTTAAGCCATCAGATGAATGAGAAGATAAACAGTGACTCTTCACTGTTTATAGTAAATAGCTGTGCAAGTCGCATTCTTTTACCGATTACCATTAAGCAATATGGGATCGCTTATCTATTGAGGTTTCTAATATCTTTGTACTAATGAAAATAGATGTTATCCAGGCTGTTGATGTAATTGAAGTAATGGAGAATTATCTACAGAGAAAGAGGCCTCCAGAAAATCTAAGGGCACAGCTTGATCTTATGTATCGAATAGAAGAACAAAGCATCATTATTTTTGAAATAAGACCCAGATGGGACAATCCAACTGTTTTTATTGAAAGTCGGGTAGCAAAAACCACTTTCATAAAATCTAAAAATCATTGGAAAATATTCTGGATGCGCGCAGATTTAAAATGGCATAGTTACAAGCCAAATCCTACTGTAAAAGAAATCAAAGATTTTGTAAGAATAGTGGATGAAGACAAATACGGATGTTTTTGGGGCTGATTTACGATGTTTACTTTCCCACAGTGTTTTCATAAAAAAGAAGTTACCACACAAGAATTTTCAATCTCTACATTGCTGGTGAAAGAGAATCAGTGAAGAAATTCTAAGACACATATTCGTTAGACAAATTATCATCGAAGATTTTTCATCTTACACTTAGAAAAAATTCTATCGAAAGATAAACATACAGTATGCTGAAATAGCAGGCACTTAATGTTCTCTGAATAATATTTTGATGTAACTATTCTCTATTTTTATTTTTATAGGCATACCTTATTGATATGCCTCTCCTTTTAAAGTGACCATCTAAAACCGAATGAATAATTTTGAAAACATTTATGAATTAAAAGAAGACAAATCAGCAACTGGTTTGAAATTCTTTTTCATAAGCAAAGGTGAGCGGGATATTATTAAAGCTGTGCAATTCTCCTTTATACAAGAATTAAATGGGCGCAATATTTACAATCTTGGATTTGGCGATTATGATTTAGAAAATGATACAATAACTGACGATATAAATACCAACAATGGTGATGCTTACAAAGTATTAAATACGGTTTTAAGTACGATACCTATTTTCTTCGAAAATTTCAGCAACGATATTTTATTGGTTCAGGGTAGTGATGGAAGACCTGCTTTTGCAGAAAACTGCAGATTAGTATGCAAAAAAAACTGTATTGATGAGTGCAAAAACTATAACAGGAGAATTAACATTTATCGCGGGTATGTTGACAAAAATTATGAGGAATTAATTGCTGATTATCAATTCCTTGGAGGCAGTATCAATGAAGAACAACAAATCATTTTACAACCATATGAACGGTATAAAAAGTACGATTCTGTATTTTTGTTCAGAAAAAATATTAATTTCATACTATGAAAACTAAAGTAACAAAATCAAAAGAATCGGTAAAGCCACCTGAGCCTGAGCTTTTGTCTTTAGTAGCGTCAAAACTCAGAGACAGGGTTTTATTTCCTAAAAAAGTGGAAGATGCAAAAAAGTATTTACAGAAAGTAAAGATCACAAACTCATAATCGTTCCCTACGATTTTCCCGTCTCTGATCGCACGTGAAAGACGGAAACGACACTGCATTAAGATATTCCCATAAAACAAGAAGCCCAACTTTCGTTGAGCTTCTTGCCGATCGGGGACACCCCAGTCCAAATTTTATAACTATGTTTTTAGCTTGTTTTTGCTTTACAAAGGTATAAAAATCTAACTATTTTACTGGCGTGCACCCGGTGCAGTTGCCTGCCTTAACTGATAATCCAGTGGTGGCTCCACCCCTAACAGGTGTTGCACAAAATAATCCCAGCGGCGACGCATCATATAAGGCCCGTATTGACCGAACCCATGTGCACTGTTGGGGAATAGTATGAGGTCGAAACTCTTGTTGGCTTTTTGTAATGCTTCTACCACTAACAAGGTATTGTATGGAGGCACATTATTATCCATCATACCATGTGCCAGCATTAGTTTCCCTTTCAGGTTTTTGGCAATGGTTTGGTTGGCCTGCGCTTCATAATTTGAGTTTTCAACAAGACCATTGTAACGCTCGCCCCAGTCGTCTTCATAATTTCGGTTATCATGGTTACCCGATTCGGATATACCTACCTTAAAAAAATCGGGGAAACGGAACATGGCTGCAGCAGTGGCAAAACCGCCACCTGAATGTCCCCAGATACCCACGCGGTTGGTATCAATCGGATATCGTTGTGCCAACTGACGAATGGTAGTAATCTGGTCGGGCAATGTGTTCTCACCCATATTGCCATAATTCATATCATGGTAACTCTTAGAACGATTGGGGTTACTGGTACCTTCTACCATTACCACAATAAAACCCAGCTCTGCCAATGCCTGGTGATCGCCACGGGAAGCAGTAAAACCCCAGCTACCCACACTACCACCCTGCGGACCGGGATAGATATAATCGATGACCGGATACTTTTTATTCGGTTCTATTTTGGTTGGTGTAAAAGCCAGACCATAAATATCTGTTTTACCATCATGTGCTTTCACCGTAAAGGGTATTGGTGGTTTCCAGCCGGTAGCCACTAATCTCGATACATCGGCTTTTTCCAGTGTAGTGATGAGTTTACCATTCAGGTCGCACAATTGTGTAACAGGTGGCGTATCGGGTTTTGAATAGGTATCGATGATATAATTGCCCGAAGGAGAAAAGCTGGCCTGGTGTGTACCTTCACCCGGTGTAAGCAGGGTAAGGTTCTTACCATCGAAACCAATTTTATATAATTCAGAAAAATAAGGATTGGACTGGTGACCGGTTGAGGTAAAATACAAGACACGGTTTTTCTCATCTACTTTTACCAACCTGCTCACTACCCAATTGCCTTTGGTGATCTGGTTTTTCAGTTTACCGGTGGTGGCATCGTATAAATACAGATGTCCCCAATCGTCGCGTTCAGAATACCAGATGATTTCGTTTGAGTTAGCGAGATAGCGCCAATTGATGCCACCCCTTCCCGATTCGTAATGTGTGGCTACTGTTTCTTCAAATACTTCACGAACAGCACCTGTTGCCGCATCGGCAATACGGAGTTTTGATTGCTTGTGATCGCGTGAGGTAGAAAGAAATGCGAGTTGTGATGCGTCTTCCTTCCAATCTACATCAGCCAGTGATCCACCTACGGTGATATCATCGCTGAGAGAAGATCGGTGCGGGTCGGCAGCCACCTGTAGTTTGATTACTTTAGCTGCGTCAATATCAATGATTACCCGATGCAGCATGGCCACTTCTTTATCGCCGGGTAAAGGGTATTTCCATGCACGTAAACTGGGTTTACCCACATTGGTAGTTACCAGGTACATATCGCTCACATTGCGCTGATCCTGTTTAAAGGTTGCGATCTTTTTCGAATCGGGCGACCAGCGTACAATGGCTCTTTCGCTCGATTTCCATCCTGCATTATCGGTGGCATAACCAAAATCTTTTACGCCATCTGTGGTAAGCTGTGTTTGTTTATTGGTAGCCACATCACGCAGCCATAAATTCCAGTCTTTAATATACACTGCTTTTTTGCCATCGGGTGAAATGGCTTCAATACCAGCACCGGGGCCACGGTTACCAGCGCCAGTTCTTCCCTCTGCTTCGGCAGGAGCCGGAGCTGTATCATCAGCAGTAATAGTTGCGCCCTGCAGGTTGTATTTCCATTTTTTTCCGGCTACGGTAAAAGAAACCGATTTGCCATCATCGGAAAAATGAATGGTCTGGAAAGGAAGTTTAGCTGCATCATATTTGGTACCGCTTGCGGTTGATAATGCAGCGGCCAATTTTTGATGATCAAAAGCCGGGGTGCGGGTTTTTTGAACCGGGTCTACCAGCATAAAACTGTTTTGCTTTGCTGTAACAGAGAGATACCAGAACCGATCGTTGGGTAGCCAGTTGAGGCGGACCGTTCCTGCATCAATAAAAGGCTCTGTGTTATAGCTCATGAACTTTTCTGCACGTTCATAATCTTTGGCTGTAAGCGCATTGCTTTGTGCCTGTGCAGCTACCGTGAAAGCAATAGCTACTAGCGTGTATACATATTTTCTCATGTGATTAAAATATAGTTCCTGAATATGGATTGAGTGAACTAATATAAAGCAAATAATGGAAGGGCGTTCTACTTTCGGTGAATAGCGTGTATGGAGGTTTAAAGATGAGAACACTTTCTTACTATACTTTATTTGTTTACCTCGGAGACTCATCTGTTTGCAAAGCCTTAGCAATTATAAACCATAAATTCACCGGAGAAGTAATGATGATGATGGAAGCGTATAATAGAACACGGATTTTTATGATTTTCATGATATATCATCATCATCATGAAAATCTGTGTTCCATACTCCTCCCTGCATGTATCTGCGGAGGACTCATCCATTGAAAATATTCGGGCAACCGTATATCTATTGATGTATTTTATTGAATACCGTCACTTAGTCAAGGTAATATAAGCGTATTTTTAAGAAAGGTTTTGGTGCAATATGCGCATCACAATGCCCCATTGAATCGTATTAAAAATTATACCACCATGCATTTTACAAAGTTGGTACCCAGTGTATTTTATACAGATCTTTCAGACGGCATAAAACTATTTGTTGATTGTCTGCAATTCACCATTGTACACCAGGATATACATACTGCACAACCCTATTGTGTATTGCGAAAGGATTCAATTGGCCTCATGGTTTTTCAGGATGAACAATTGGCCAAAGAACACCATCCTGAACTTCGGCTTGTAACAGATAATATTGAAGAAGTATATGCACAGATAGCTTCATCTCACCCTCACCTGCTGCATCCCAATCTGAATAAAGTTACCCGCAGACCCTGGGGTGCAAAAGAATTTGCCATTACAGATACACAACTGGGCATCCGATTTCAGGAATGGTAATTGGGTGAAACATGTACGCAGGAGGAAAACCCACAGCGCATAAACGCCTCTTTCAGACATATATACATACCATTTGGCACAATCAACCTCTTTTTTGTCGTGATTCTACCTCCTGTATGGAAAGCGTAAGCATTAGGTTTGATAGCTGAAAACAAGGTGAAATAATAGAAATATCATCCAATAAAAAGTACATTAGAACTCTTAAAACAACCAACCATGGCATCCATTAACCCTTACCTCCATTTTAATGGGAATGCAGAAGAAGCATTTACCTATTACAAATCTGTCTTTGGTGGCGAATTTGTTACACTTATCCGCTTTAAAGACATGCATTTTGAAGGCGCTCCTGATAATGAAAAAGAAGCCGACAAAATTATGCATGTGGCCCTACCCATTGGTAAACACAATGTACTCATGGGTAGCGATACCCCCCAACAATTGGGCACACACAATGAAAGAGAAACACGGAGTAAAATTTCTATTGGTGCAGAAAGCAAAGAAGAAGCCGACCAACTATTCAAGGGTCTTTCAGCAGGTGGAGAAGTTGAAATGCCCATAGCAGACAGTCCATGGGGTTCTTATTTCGGTATGTTCAGGGATAAATTCGGTATAGAATGGATGGTAGACTTTGATCCGAGACATAAAGGGCAACCATAAATACAGTTAAAACGGCCCATGTATTTTTTACTATGAGCCTTTCTCTTTTATCAGCTAAAAAACAGCACATGTATAAACTCATTTTGTTTACCGCAATGGTTATCGGCTTTGGCATTGCCTGTACCAATCCGAAACAGTCTGATAAAACCAACAACACAATACATGATACCATGACTGTACATAACACTGGTAAAAGTAAGAACCCTATTACGCAAAAAATTTCACCCTATCTGTGGGTGGAGAAAGATGCGAAGGGTGTTGCAGATTATTATTTATCCATTTTTAAAGACGGTAAGTTGAAAGATTTTCGCCGCTTCGATAGTACCGAAAGTGGCAATGCCGCGGGCATAGAAACCGCTGTTATTGAAATAGCAGGTATGGAGTTTACCATATTGGCTGCGGGGCCACTATTTAAGTTTAATGAAGCGGTTTCTTTTGTTATTAATACAAAGGATCAGGCCGAAACAGATTATTACTGGAATGCACTTACCAAAAATGGCGGCGAAGAAGGCTCTTGCGGATGGTGCAAAGATAAATATGGTCTGTCATGGCAGGTTGTACCCACTGAATACTTTGATCTGATCCATAGCAGCGATCCTGCAGTAAGGGAAAAAGCAATGAAGAACACCTTAAAGCAGAAAAAACTGATTCTATCGGAACTTAAATAAGCAGGTATCATTTTATAGTGTGTACAAAAAAATCTATCCCATTTCCCCTTCACGCCAAAGCTTTTGACGGGAAACTTTATGGCCAGCGTGTTTCTGTTTAGTTCACCTGTGTCTTTTAGTCTCAACTATGTAAGATCATGTTGTAATGATCAGTTCGAATCTGTGTAGCCTCCAGCATTGTCTCTATCTCACCTTCGCTGACAGTGAGCAACAATTCGCGGAACTAATCGAATGATTCCTCCGGCTTCCTTCATTATTCATTCTTCGACATGCTGCTGTTCTACAAAATCCGACATCAGCGATCAGACATCTTACATTTCCCCAACAAACGTTTTCGAAAAAAATATCTCTTCTTCGTTGCTAAAACGCTGAAAGAAAGCAATTATATTACAGTACATCGCTTATACACCCTAACTGCTTGCCATGTCATTAGCTAAACCCAAACTGAGTTTCTGGCAGATCATTAACATGAATGTCGGTTTCTTTGGTATACAGTACAGTTTCGGATTACAACAAACAGCTGTTAATCCACTGTACAGTTTTTTAGATGCCCGACCGGAAGATCTTCCCTTACTCAATCTTGCCGGCCCGATGACTGGTTTGCTTATTCAACCCATCATTGGTGCACTGAGCGATAAAACCTGGCACCCGCGCTGGGGCAGGCGTAAACCCTATTTTTTAATCGGTGCCATTTTCTGTAGTCTCTGTTTATTCGCCTTTCCCTTCAGCCGTGCTTTGTGGATGGCCGTTGGCTTATTATGGATTCTCGATGCCGCCAACAATACCGCCATGGAACCCTATCGTGCCTTTATTGCCGATAAACTACCGGCGAGTCAGCGTGCCATGGGTTTTTTAACACAGAGCTTTTTTACAGGATTGGGTATAACACTGGCCAATCTTTCTTTATTCTTTTTTCAGAAACTAATTACCGGTCAGTCAACCACTTCAACAGGGGAGCCCGGTATTCCTTACTGGGTGTATGGTTCCTTTTTTGTTGGGGCAGTATGTTCTATTGCTTCTGTGGCATGGTCGGTCATTAAAACACCGGAGATACCGCCTACTGATGCAGAACTGGCAGCACTGCGCGCAGAACATAAAAGTTTCTTCACCCCTTTTAAAGAAATATTCAGTTCCATTGTTCATATGCCCAAAACCTTATGGCAATTAGGTTTGGTGTACCTGTTTCAATGGTATGCCATGTTTTGTTACTGGCAGTTTATTTCGCATAGCATTGCACAATCTGTTTGGCATACCACCGCAGAAACCAACCAGCAACTCTACGAAGAAGCTGTTGGCTGGACAGGTCTCGTTAACGGTTTTTACAATATCATTACTTTTCTTTCGGCTTTCGGACTGGTATGGATGGCCAGAAAATTCGGCGCCAAACAGGTACATATTGTTTGCCTGATCCTTGCCTCTTTATCCTTGTTCCTTCTACCTCATATTGAAAACAAATACTACTTATTTGCTCCTATGATTGGCTTTGGTATTGCCTGGGCCAGTATGATGGGTGTGCCATACATTATGGTAGTAGGTAGTATTCCGAAAGAGAAATATGGTGTGTATATGGGTATCATTAACATGATGATTGTGGTACCAATGATTATTCAAACCCTTTCCTTTGGTTATATCTATAAATCCTTCCTTAACAGCAACCCCGCCAATGCCATCACATTTGCAGGAGGGCTATTGCTGATTGCTGCATTTGCAACGATGAGAATGCGTGTTGCTAAAAATGAGGAAGAAGTGGATATGCCGGTTAGTGGCGGGCATTAATAATTTGGAGATTTGGAAATTTGAAGATGAGAGATGATGTGGTATGGTAGAAGTTTATAAAATCGATGATTAAACTTAGCTTAACCAATAAATGAAACCTCCGTGAAACTCCGTGCC
The DNA here is from genome assembly GCF_019264485.1 of Sediminibacterium sp. GTDB lineage: Bacteria > Bacteroidota > Bacteroidia > Chitinophagales > Chitinophagaceae > Sediminibacterium. The sequence continues at coordinate 87,080 of NZ_JAHVAA010000005.1, read as the reverse complement.
TGACTCTGTGCAACTCTGTGGTTAACTTTCCCGAATAAATGCCTGCTTTATTTTGGAGCTCATACTAACCACAGAGTTACACGGAGTCGAACACGGGGTGGCACGGAGTAATTCTGCCAAATATGAAAATACTATGCATTGGAGAAGCGCTTATTGATATGATCTGCACCGATAAGGGCAGCAGTCTTTCGAATGGGCAGCATTTCCTCAAGAAACCCGGAGGCGCACCAACCAATGTGGCGGCGGCCATTGCAGCATTGGGTGGACAGGTTGAGCTGGCTGCCAAAGTAGGTAATGACCCTTTTGGTAAACAACTCATTGACGTGATGCAGGAATTTGGTGTTTCTACCCGCTGGATGCTGCAAGATCCACAGGCTTTTACCACTTTCGCATTTGTTTCCTTAATGGAAGATGGAGAAAGAGATTTTGTATTCAACCGTGGCGCCGATGGCATGCTCACCCGCGATGAAACAGAAGCCATTCCACTCGATGATATTGGCATCATTCATTTTGGTTCGGCTACCGGTTTTCTGCCCGGCCCCTTACAGGCAGCTTATCAGGGTATGTTGCAAAAAGCATTGTTACAGAATAATATATTCATCAGCTTCGATCCCAATTACCGTCACCTGCTTTTTCCGAACGATACGCAGACTTTTATTGATCAGTCGTGGAATTTTTTACAGTCCTGCCATTTCTTCAAACTGAGTGATGAGGAAGCCATGCTCATCACCGGCACCTATGCGGTGGCCGATGCAGCGGCCGTTTTACTGGAGAAAACAAATGCAGTTTTTACCATCACCCTCGGCAAGGAAGGAACCTTATTGGGTTATAAAGGCAACACTTATACCATTGCCAGTATTGCTGTTAAACCTGTTGACACCACCGGTGCAGGCGATGCTTTTGTAGGAGCCGTATTATACCAGTTACACAACAAAACATTAAACGATATCATACAATTATCATTACCCGACTGGAAGCAGGTTATTCATAATGCCAACAAAGCCGGTGCCAGAACCTGTGAGTACTTAGGTGCGATGGAAGCGTTTAAGCACTTGAGCAGCGCGATCTTCGATTGAGCTGCCTGCTACTAGCTGCTAGCTGCTAGTAAGATGTTTTACGAGAACTAAAATGAATATGCTAGTAGCTAGCAGCTAGCAGCCAGAAGCTAAAATGTACAATTTCACCCTCCACCAACGAATTACCCGCATCTGCCAACAACAGGGGCTGCTGCTTAGTGGCGATGATCTTGGGTTTTATACCAGACTATCTGCTAATGCAACGGCTATTGAGAGTTTGTATAGATCCTTATACAGCAATCACCTTATGGCTGATGCTCTGTTTGAACAATTGCTGATTACGCTTATACGCGGTCATCAACAAAGAAATAAGGAATTGCGTGCACGCGATATTACCAAAGCCAACAAAGGGCAATGGTTTCTCAGCAATGAAATATGCGGTATGAGTTTATATGTAGATCGCTTCTGTGGTACACTAAAAGATTTGCCTGCACGTTTGCCTTATCTCGAATCGCTGGGCGTTAATTTCCTGCATGTGATGCCCATTTTTGAAAGTCCGGCAGGTGAGAGCGATGGCGGTTATGCGGTTTCCGATTTCAGAAAAGTAGACAGTCGCTTTGGTACCATTGATGACTTACGTGCTGTACAAAAAAACATGCAGGAAAAAGATATGTACCTCATGCTCGATATTGTACTCAACCACACTTCGCATCATCACGAATGGGCGGTTAAGGCAAAGAATGGCGATCCTGTATACCAGGAATATTTTTACATGTACGACGACAGAAGCATTCCCGATCAGTTAGATGCGACCATGCCCGAAATATTTCCAGAGACTGCACCCGGTAGTTTTACCTGGAATAAAGAGTCACGCAAATGGGTAATGACGGTATTTCATAATTATCAGTGGGATCTTAATTATACCAACCCTTCTGTACTGGTGGATATGCTGGACAATATCTTATTCTATGCTAATCTCGGTGTTGATATTCTTCGCATAGATGCCCCTGCTTTTATATGGAAACAATTAGGCACTACCTGCCAGAATTTACCAGAAGCACATACCATTCTGCGCCTCATACGTCAATGTGTGGAAGTAGCCACGCCGGGAATGGCCTTACTGGGCGAAGCAATCGTTGCTCCAAAAGAAATCATGAAATATTTCGGCACCGATTTATATACGGCCAAAGAATGTGATGTAGCCTATAATGCTACACAGATGGCCCTGCAATGGGATGCATTGGCTACCGGCGACACCCGCATTATGCTGGCAGCTCAACATAATCTTTTACAAAAACCTTTTGGCTGTACCTGGATCAGTTATACCCGCTGTCATGATGATATTGGTTTGGGTTATGATGACAGCATGATTGCCGCGGCAGGATTTAATGCTTATGAACACCGGAAATTTTTGAAAGAATATTATTCAGGTGTACATCCTTCCTCCTCTGCAACGGGTGCTTTGTTTTCAGTGAATCCTAAAACACAGGATGCACGTATCAGTGGTTCTCTGGCTTCTTTATGCGGATTAGAAAAAGCAATTGCGTCGGGTAATGAAAAAAGCATAGAAACAGCAGCAAAGAAAATATTACTCATGCAGGCGCAGAGTATTTTTATTGGTGGCATTCCCATGTTATTCTATGGCGATGAAGCGGCTTATACCAATGATTATAGCTATCTCACAGAAGAAGGTAAAACCTATGATAACCGCTGGATGCACCGGCCTGTAATTGACTGGAAAAAAAATGAAAAAACAAAAGAACAAGGCACCATTGAACACCTGATTTTCAGTGGCACACAAAAGTTATTGAAACTTCGCAAACAATTACCGGTTACAGGCGACTATAAAAATATTCATTGGATTACGCCGCATAATATACATGTAGCAGGTTTTATCAGATCAATGGATCAGGATCACCTGTATTGCTTATTCAACTACAGCGATAAAGCGGCTTATCTTACCTGGTATGCGTTTAAGGAACAAGGTTTTGGAGTGACTAACTTATACGATCACTGGAATGACCAGCGACTGAGTGTAGGTGCAGATTACGAATACCTCATTATAGAACCTTATTCTTTTTGTTTACTGGAAGCTATTAGCTATTAGCTGTTAGCTGTTAGGGGTTAGACATTGGTAGGTAGAAGGTAAATTTGGAGGAGTAAGAAAAAATTGAATATCCTCTTACTCCTCCAAATCGCTAGTAGCTAATGGCTAAGAGCTAATAGCTCCTCTAATCTGCTCCGTCGGTTTTAGCTCTGGTAACGGCATAGGCACCAACCTTATTACCTGTTTCCAGTCCCTTTTCACAATCACTTCTGTAATGTATGCCCCCATACATACGCGATATAGATGCTTCTCGGGCCATGGCATCATAAGCCTGTGCCCTTGATGGTACAATATGACTTAATATAGTTGCCGCGGCAGCACTGAAAGTGGAGTGTCCGGAAATATAGGACGGGAAATTAGGTAAGCCTGTAATAGTTTTAATAGCTGGATTCAATTGCGATGGACGTGGATTGAAATAAAAGAATTTGGTATCCCAGCATACAATTGCTGCATCCATCATCGACATATTCAATAATGCCATATTTCTTGCCCAACGTACTTCACTGAATTTCTGATTGATAAAGTCTGCATCTGCAATGGCACCCCAGTGACCCGGAGGTGTAGCGGTAGCAATACCATCAGCCCATAAATGTGTAATACGAATTCGTTCTGCGTTGGTATTGTTTACCAGATCGTAGATTTCTGCTGTTTCCTTTTTCATCTGTTCGCTCGATGTAGATGGGGGTGCTGCCGGACGAAGTGTTGGCGTAACTGTTTCATCAAACAGGAATGGTCTTACACGACCAAAGAGTGGCAACATGGGTGGACGTTTAGGCGTTTCCTTACTGATCCATGGTATTTCACCACGGGCAATGGTTTGTGTTTCGAGCAATGCCCAGTCTGTAGCATTTCCGGCTGCAGCGCCTGCCCTGTCGGCTCTTCCTCTGGTGATGAATTTCTGTGCCACTAACCTGCCCAATGCTTCTCCTGCTTCTATATCGCTTCTGGTAGCAGTACCGGCCATGAGTTTTGACATCATCTGCTCTTCTGCTTTTTTCTGTATAAATGCAATCTCACCAGGGAAAAACAGTTTCATCATCTCCGCTGTTACACCTGCCAGTACTGCATCTTCTGATGGATAGGATGGCAGATCAGACTGTGGTAACCTGGGTTTGATATTCGCATCTGTTTTATACGGTGCCGGTCTGTTGTACAGTTTTTTGTAATGCCATGCAGCCACCAATGCATCATATTGTGCCGCACTGATATAGGCATAGGCCCTTGCTGCATAGGGTGGATTGGCAAATGGAAATAAAGGATAAGCAAATGGATTATTGGCACTGGGGAATGGATATGTACCATCAGGATTCTGATAGGGTGGCAGGTTATATTTTGCCACGAGTTCACGCATCAGTTCATTCCATCTCAGTACACCACCGGCTCCCCAATATTTAATAGCGGCTTCCTGTTCAGCAGTAAGATCGCGCTGGTATCCTTTTACTTCATTTAATTCTGCGATATAACCAACAGAACTAACGGCTGCCGGTGCTGCCACCGGAAATTCCGTTGGACCGGTTAATAAAATAGGTTTCCAGATACCTGCATCAATATCTGTTTTTGTTGGCGCCAGCATCGGCGCATCATCAGTTGTATTGGGAACATTTTTGGAGCATGACATCTGCACCAATATTGTTGTTGCCAATAAGCATATGGTAAGTAGTTTTTTCATGGCTTATTTTTTATCGGTGGTGGATGTTTTTTCCTTTTTCTTTTTGGGTGAAAAGTCAATGATATAAAAAGCACCTCCACCAATAGTTGATGCCTGTCCCATATTTCTTCCGCTAAGTGTAATATTGCCATTTGCTATCAGCGATAATCCATCCACTCCTTTCAGGTTATACTTGAGATTAATACCCAGCATACTTGCATTCATTCTGTTGCTTACAAAAGGCATATTGTTGCGGGTAATATCAAAACCGCCGAGTGTGGTCCATTTGTTCCATACGGCTTCTGCAATCATTCTGCCGGTACGGTAACCTGCCCTTACATTAATAGATGATGCATCGGGCATGGCCACTTCATTTGTATTGTGTAATTGGGTTGTGTAGTACGACTCTCTGTCGAGTGTTACTTTATCACGTATTACATAAGTAGCAGAAGCAGTAGTAAACCAACTGCCATACTGGTAATCGACCATTCCTCTTAATGAAATGGTTTTACTTCTCAGTCCGATAGACATGGGTAAGAAATCGGGTGTATAATCTGATACGGGCAGAGAAACACCACCAATGGTATAAAATGAAAGCGTACTCTTGCCAAATTCTTTTTCGTAAGGCATCCATTTTACCCAGAGTGATAAATCCTGTAAACCACTCATACCGCTGAGTGTACCGGCAGTTGCTTTGGTTTTAATATAGGGCAATCCAAATAATACATTCAGTTTATCAGAAACACCATAGTTACCCATGTATGCGAGCATGCTGGTTGATACGGTACCAAGATTGAGGTTGTTTCTTTTTAAAGTTCCTTCCCAATATTGATCCCAACTGCTATAGTTGTACATAATACCGGAGCAGTAGTTATTTTTCGCCATCATTATACCATCAATCTCTGTTTGTGCTTTTGATGGTGAATGTGCTAAAACGATTATCATAAACAGGCCTGCCATCTGGCATAGCTTTGTTTTTATTTTTTGCATCATGTTTCGTTTAGTCAATAAATTAATTTGAGAGGGGTTAGGGATTAGCTATTAGCTATTAGCCATTAGGGATTAGGAAGAAATAATAAAATCTCTGCTAATACCTAATAGCTAATCCCTCCTCCTAAAATCTTACACTTATTCCCACATTCACTGCCAGATCGGCAAATGCTGCATCGCCCTGTGCGCGAACACCGGTGATTCTTGTTCTTTCAAGATCAGCATAGCTCTGTATACGGCTGCGCTGAACAGCAAAGGGTACATAAGCGTAGAGGTTCATTTTCTTTAATGAATAGGTTACACCCGGCTCGATGGATGCTACAAAACCCGGACGTCTGAAACCATAACTACCTCCTACCAGGTCTTTCGCTGTTACTCTTTCATTTCTGTAACCGGCAGAAAATGTTAAACGATTGAAAGTAAAGTTGGCCCCAAAACGAATCATATACTGATCGGGCACACTCATTACATCACTGCCATACTGAATGGCCGTAGCAGAAGGTGTTCCACCTCTTGCAGTTGATACACCATTGTGTTCACGCGGATTCATCAGGTAAAAGAAATTACCGTATAAGCTTACCCTTCTTGAAATTATATGGTTAGCATTCAGCTCCATGGTAAAACCTGTTCCACCATCGCCGAGTTGAATAGACTGGTCTACCGGACCTAATACTTTTGCACCGGCACTGGTATAAAAATGATCCTGTACCCTGAAATCGCCTGTAGGTAATTTAATACCAAGGCCTGCCTGCAAACTGAATTTTCTTGCTTTGGCAGGATCGGTTAACCAGTGGTAGGCAGTAATACGAGCATCACCCAATCCGAAAGAACTGGTAAGGTGACGTGCTGCTCCTCCGTGCTCATATAAGGATGTGCGTGTATTGGATATAACAGGTATGCCAAATGTTATTGACCAGCGTCTGTTAAGTATGCGAGTTAAACTCAGGTCTACTGTAACATTGTGATTAATTACTTCTGTTTTATTCTGCATTCTGTGCTTTTGCTCATCTGTTCCAACAAAATGGCGAAAGGAGTTGAAATAGCGGGTATTGGCATTAAAACTCCATTTGCTTTGAACAGAGTCTGCACCAAAAAGATTATCAATAGTACACATGCCACCCACACTTCTGATGGCCACACAACCCTGTGCATTTGATTTTGTTTGAATAAGAAAAACAACTGTCAGTAAAAATATGATTGGTCTCATGTTAGATTAGGTTTGATTTGCCATTGTTGATCACTGATCATCAATAGCCGGGTTTCTTTAGCAATTATTAGTTGATTGTTACCTACAACAAATCAGCATCATTGGTCTCGCCAATATGGTGATTATTCGATTGATTGTCTGGTCAACACTGGTTCGTTTGTTGACTGTATCATTTCAATTTTCAATGGTGGTCAGCGACCAACATTGGCATCGATTATTTTTTCATCTTCAAACGGTCAACTACCATTCGTCCAACGCGTTGACCATAATCGGTGCTGATGATACATGAATTGTGGAAATGGATACCACCATAAAACCTGGCCCAGTTATTTTCTTCAGCAGCGGCCCTGAACGAGCTAAAGCTTCTGTTGGGTATACCGAATTCCAGTTCAGTAGAATCGGTATAAGAAAAATTATCACCGAATACGCTGGTTAGCGCCTCGGCAGCGGCAGATGAAATGGTTGAGTGTCCGCAGGTATATTCAGGAAAAGCAGGTGTTTGCAGATAGGGTCTCCAGTTTGGATCGATGTATTCATTGATGACTGTTTCCGGTCTGGCGGTATTGTATTTGTATTTCACATACCAAGACTGTATAAATGCATCAAATAAGGCTATAGATGTTTTGGCAACGGCATATACATGTGTGGCGAAATCGGCTTTTGCTTTTTGTCCGGCAATACCCACAATACTCATCCAGTGACCCGGAGGAGAGAATTTTTTGCTGCCATACATTACATGTCCTGTTACATTCATCTTAAACGGGTTGTCATCCCAGAATTCTGCAATATGTTTCTGCTCAGGTGTTAAGCTGTCAACGGCATTTTTAATGGCCATTACTTCCCGATAATACTTGCTTTTTTTATCTGTAATATTAAAGACAGGTGGAGGTGGTGGATCAAAAACGCCTGCACTATCAATTACAAGTGGTCTTATCTCATGCCAGTGTGGTTCTGCAGCCGGGGCATACATAGGTGGTGTTGGCACCCAGCGACCCGGTATATTTTTCACCGCATATTTTTCGGCACCTCTTGTCTGCAGGTAATTATCCTTCTTGCTCCAACGGATGATGTGCATGCTGATACTGTCTGCCAGCATACGCGATGCTTTTTCTACTTTGCTGCTCAGGCCTTTATCTCTGGCAACCTGTAAAATACTATCCTCATAATCCTTCATACTGCCTTCCGGAAAAGTTACCGTCTCTCCCACTTTCATATAAGCAAGCAGGGTAGCCAGTTCAATATCCATATCGGCTGTAATAGTTGGTACAAGCGGTTTCTGTAACCCCTTCAATTGTCCGCCCAGCGATTCGTACTCATTGGGATAAGCAGCGGCTACCACTTCATAAGCAGCAACAGCAGCATATACATAATTACGCGATGCTACCATGGGAGGAAAATTATTCCCCATCACTACCGTATTCAGTTCATATACGGTATTGCTAAACAAAGCTGGATCGTGTAAAAATGTTTTATACTCGGTAGATGGTTTACATGCCTGTGCACATAAAACAATTACGAGCCCCAATAAGAGCTTTCTCATAAAACCAGGTTATTTCAATAAATTCAGATAAAAAGAAAAGAATAATGCTTAATGAACCAGCATTAAGCTTGTGGAGGTCGCTCTAAACGATTTATATAATCAGACAGATAAGCGGTTTCCTGATTCAAATAATGAACCTGTCTGGGTGCTGCATTCCTAAACTGCCAGGAAAAAGAATGATCCCCGGTAAAGTCCAGAACAGAGAATTTAAGAACCGTATGCTGATTGGAAGATTTTTGTGTGGATGAACTTGCATTATAGTCTCCCGCTAACCGGAAGAAATCATCCCGGGCATTCCGGATACCGATTTTTTCCATATTGGGCACACACCATAATTCAAGTGAGTCTTTGTAGAAACGTCTTTTTACAAAATGATAAGTCACGCCATTAATATCAACCTCGCCCGTTGCATTTTCGTATTGTGGCGAATTGGCACCATAAGGTGTACTGGCCGGAACTTTGAGGTGAAGCAACATGGCTTCATCATAAATATCATTGTACAGATTAGCCTGAAATGCGTTGTCGGAAGCCGTTTCCATATAACCCAACAACATCCTGTAGCCACCAAGGCTAAAGAGTAGTAAACTGAGAGATACTATCGTGGCAAGTCGTTTCAAGCAGTTAAAAATAATAGTTTTTATTGAACAATCAAGGTTTTTTTGTCGGGTCCAATACCTGTAAGTGTTAGTTTTTTCCAGTGTTTGGGAAGTACCGATTTAATCTGTGTAATTCCTTTTGAGGTAATGTCAATACCCCCAAAACCCATCAGCACACTTTGTAAAATACCGCCAGCCCCTGTAGCAAAATAAGGATTGGTTCCGCCCTTGGTTTCTGCAATCACCCTGAACGGCGGGTTGAGGTTGGGTTCATAAGAGTCTTTAAAAAATTTAAGGGCCTTGTCTGCGTTACCCAACCTCGCATAGAGTAGGGTAAATATGGCCTGTGTCATGGCAGGTGTACCCTCATTGGGTACACGTGTTTCATAATACTCGAGGTCTTTCAGCACCTGTTTCGGATCGCTTACTTCTTTTAATGGATAAGCAAGCAGGTTTACATCGCCCTGTTTAATACCTTCTCCTTTATAAGTGGCATGCTCCTGTGTAACCCCGTTTTCCATTTTTAAAATGGGAATATTTTTTGCCACCTGTAACCAATCGGCATCTGCTTTTGCTCCGATCAGTACAGCGGCTTCGGTAGCATAATTCAATACTGCTTTGGCCGCAGCATTGGTCCATGCATTGTTGTCTACATTCTCGGCCCACTCATCGGCAGCTACTACATTTTTTATATCATACTTACCCGGGCCATTTCTTTCTACCCTGCTGGCCCAGAAATCGGCTGTTTCTTTCAAGATGGGCCAGCCTCTTTCTTTGAGCCATTCTTTATCCTGTGTTACGCAATAATAGTTCCATGCTGCAATACCCACACAGGCTGTAATATGATGTTCAAACGGTCCACTCAATGCCCATACCGGTGTTTCTTCTACACCTGTGGCGGCACTTTCCCAGGGGAACATGGCTCCTTTATAACCATGACTGAATGCATTTTTCTTTGCAGCAGCCAATCGGTTGTACCGGTATTCTACCATACTTTTTGCCATGTCTGGTTGTAACACCAGCAATGCAGGATACATCCACAATTCTGTGTCCCAGAATACATGGCCATTGTAACCGAGTCCGCTCAAACCCATGGGCGACGGGCTATAATCTGTTCCTTCTCTCACAAAAGAATAGAGATGATACATCATACTGTGAACATCCTGTTGTGCCTGTGCATCGCCTTCAATCTGAATATCGCTTTTCCATAATTCGCTCCAGGCCTTGCTGTGAAAGGATAATAAACGTTCTCTTCCCTCGAGCTTTGCAAAAATGGTCATACGTTCAGCTTCATTCAACGGATCATCATGATGCGCACTGGTGATGGAGGAACCTGCAACAGAGAAACGGTATGTAGTTCCTGCTTTTACTGTTTTATTGAATTTCATGAGGTGCATATTATTATCCCACATCTCATGAATTACACGTGGCTCTTCACCATGGTGTTCGGAGAAAAGAAAGGTATTGGATGCACACATCAATAATTTTCCGGTTGGACTTTTTGCAGATGAAGTAAGCAGGCTGATGGTTACATGCGGACGATCAATTTCATTGTAATAATTCTGTACATCTTTCAATGCATCCGGTGCTTCCATTACACTGGCTGAATTAACCAGTATATCTTTTTTAGCTGTTACAGCCACATCCATTAATACCGTAAAGGGAAGATGACGGAGTGAATAGTAAGTATATGTTACAGTGGCTTTATCACCATAATCAAAAGAGCAGGTGAATGATGCTTTCTGCATATCCAGTTCCTGTTTCATATTGCGCACATCAGCTGCACCAATATTTCTGCCATCGATACCCAATTGCATATTGAGCAGGTTAAAACTCCGGAGGAAATTACTCACTCTTCCACGGCCATATTGGTCATACGCTCCTGCTAAAACCACTTCCTTTACTTTAAACGGTTCAGGTGAAGAAACAATACCAATCATTCCATTGGCAACTGTTACTCCATAGTAATTGGCGGGGTTCACTGAGGGTACTGTGAGCTTCCATGGATCCTGCGATTTGGCAAGTCCGATACCCATAAAAAAGAATAGCTGGCAAATCAGGCGCAATCGTTTCATAATGCTTATTTTGCAAGTACTTGAGTTAGCTCAAATTTATTCTAAAACCCTGTATGAAGCACATTTTTCTTGCCGCAATCGTTTGCATGATGGCCATGTCATGCAAACAACAGACTACTCTATTCGAGGAAATAAATCCTGAAAAATCCGGGCTGCAATTCAACAACCTTATTACCGAAACAGAAGAACTGAATGTATTGAATTACGAATACATTTATAATGGTGGTGGTGTGGGCATTGGCGACTTCAATAACGACAGCTTACCAGATATTTATTTTACCGGTAACAGAACTTCCAACAAACTCTTTCTGAACAGAGGCAATCTCAAATTCGAAGATATTACTGAACAGGCTTCTGTTGGCGGTAACGGCAAATGGAGCAAAGGTGCGAGTATCATCGACATTAACAATGATGGTCTGATGGACATTTATGTTTGTGCGGCTGTTTTATCTGACAGCAATGCAAAAAAAAATCTTTTATACATTAACCAGGGTGCGAACCGTACAACAGGTATTCCTGTATTCAAAGAAATGGCAGAGGAATATGGTCTTGCTGATGCATCCAATACGCATATGGCCGCTTTCTTTGATTATGATAATGATGGTGATCTTGATGTTTATCTTTTAATAAACGACCTGGATGGCACTTATCCGAACGAATTTCGCCCCATCAGAAAAAATGGCAGCTGGCCCAATACTGATAAGCTCTTTGAAAATAATTACGATTCAAGTCTTCATCACCCGGTGTATAAAGATGTATCTGCCAAAGCTGGTATTTTAATTGAAGGTCATGGTCTGGGTGTAAGTATTGCAGATATTAATCAGGACGGATGGAAAGATATTTATGTAAGTAATGATTACCTGTCGAATAATATACTCTATATCAACAACCGCAACGGAACTTTCAGCGACCAGTGCGCTGCTTACCTGAAACATACCAGTAAAAATGCGATGGGTAATGATATTGCAGATATCAATAACGACGGTCTGGCCGATATTATTGAAACAGATATGATGCCTGCAGATAATTACAGGCAGAAGATGATGCATTCCGATATCAGTTACCAGACTTTTCAGAACAGTGACCGTTTCGGTTATATTTATCAATACCCGAGAAATACCTTACAACTCAATCAGGGTTTGTTACCTGCAGGGTATGATACGGTTGCAAGACCTGCGTTTAGTGAGATCGCTTATTTCAGTGGAGTGGCACATACCGACTGGAGCTGGGCCCCTCTTTTATTTGATGTAAACAATGATGGCTGGAGAGATTTGTTTGTAACAAACGGTTTACCCAAAGACATGTCTGATAAAGACTTTATGGCTTACCGTAGAAATGCAGTAGCCAACGCACCGCTGGAACAAGTATTGAATCAGTTACCCGTAGTAAAAATCAGTAACTATGTGTACCAGAACAATGGCGATCTGCGTTTTATTGACCGCACAAAAGAATGGGGTATTGATTTTCCGACTTTTTCTGCAGGCATGGCTTATGCTGATCTTGACAGAGATGGTGATCTTGATATTGTGATCAACAATACCAATATGCCGGCTACTTTACTCAAAAACAAACAACAGGAACAAAAAGAAGCCCCTCATTATATACGCATTGGATTGCAGGGTACCGATAATAATAAATCGGGTATTGGCACATGGGTACATGTATTTACCAAAGACGCCCATCAGGTACTGGAGTATTCTCCATACAGGGGTTATCTCTCTACCGTTGAGCAAACGATTCATTTTGGTGTGGGGAAACAAAGCACCATTGATTCGGTTAAAGTGATATGGCCTGACGGGAAAATGGAGACCAGAAAAAACATCAGCAGCAATCAAACCATTCTCTTCTCTGCTCTTCAGGCAACTTCAGTTACAGCAGCTTCTGTTATACCTGATTCTTCACTGTTTAGTGATATTACTTCAAAAGCAGGTATTAACTATGGTTTTTCAGAAGTTGATTTTATTGATTTCGATATTCAACGTTTACTGTTACATAAGCTCACACAATACGGTCCTTCATTAGCCGCAGGTGATGTAAATGGCGATGGGTTAGACGATTTGGTTACCGGTGGTGGTTCTCCTTTTCATGCTTCTGTTTTTATGCAAACAAGAGATGGGCGGTTCAACAGAAAATACTTACCGGGTCATACCAGTCCGCAATTACAGGACGATGCGGGTATCAGTTTATTGGATGCTGATTCTGATGGTGATCTTGATTTATTTATCGTTTCTGGTGGTGCAGAAAACCAACCTCAGACAAAAGCTTATACCGATCATTTTTATATCAACGATGGCAAAGGAAATTTCTCTGAAATAACCGCCGATTTTACAAATAACCGTTCTACCAAAAGCTGTGTCATTGCTTCCGATTATGACCAGGATGGTGACCTTGATCTATTCATTGGCGGACGGGTAATACCAGGCAGTTATCCGATGCCTGCCAGCAGTTTTATTTACAGAAATGATTCACAAAAAGACAAAATTGCTTTTACAGATGTTACCAGACAGTTAGCCCCTGATTTACAAAATATTGGAATGATTACTGCTGCTGTGTGGTCTGATGCGGATGCGGATGGTAAAACCGATCTCTTGCTTACTACCGACTGGGGCAGTATTCAGTTATTAAAAAATACGGGTAAGGCTTTTACGAAAACAAAAACAGCCTTAGATTCATTCAAAGGCTGGTGGAACAGCATTATTGCTGCTGATATGGATAATGATGGCGACATGGATTATGTAGCGGGTAATTACGGTATCAACGGTTTTTTACAGGCATCGGATCAATATCCGCTTACCGCTTATGCAAAAGATTTCGACAACAATTCCAGCTTTGATGCATTGTTCAGTCATTGGTTGCCTGCTACTATTTATGGTGAGAAAAAAGAATTTCCGATAGCCGGGCGAGACCTCTTGCTGAGAGAAATGAGTATTATGAAAGAACGTTTCCCCAACTATGCAGCTTATGCCAAAACAGATATGAGCCTGTTGTTGACTCCCGATGTTTTAAAAGATGCCTATACAACAACTGCTACTTATTTGCAAAGTTGCTGGATTGAAAATAAAGGCCAGCTGAATTTTGAAATACATCCATTACCTGCTGCTGCACAACTTGGCCCTGTGTATGGTATAACAGCCCGCGATATTGATGGCGATGGCTGGACTGACCTCGTATTAACCGGTAATGAATTTTCGATGGCTGCTTACCTCGGCAGACAGGATGCATTAAATGGGTTGGTTTTATTGAATAAAGGTAAACAGGGGTTCAGCTCCTTATCCATTGCTGAATCGGGTTTCTATACCCCGGCCAACGGAAGGGCATTGGTTGAGCTGATGGTACAGAATCAACCTGCTGTTGCAGCAGGACAAAACAGGGATATGCTCAAACTGTTTCGTTCGAATAATAAGAACCAGTCTGTTATCAGGTTAGCGCCAAATGAAACACATGCAATAGTTTATCTGAAAGATGGCAGCAAGAGAAAAGAAGAGTATCCATTCGGACAGGGATTTCTTTCACAATCTTCAAGATTTATTTCGCTCAATACCTTTATTGTATCGGCAGATATTTTTGCCGGAAATAAAAAGAGCAGGACCCTTAAACCATGAGCTGTATGAAAGAATATAAGAAATGGTTGTTGATTGTATGCACTGGTTTATATGTCATCGTCAACGGTTGCAAAACAGAAAATAAAAGCAGCAGTTTTAGCGCAGCAGATTTACAGCATCACTGTCTACAGCAGTTAACAGATGTAATTGTATATGATATTGTTAATCCTCCGGTTGCCAGTAGAATGTATACCTACAGCAATATTGCTTATTACGAAGCATTACGGCCCATAGATAAAAAGTTCGGCAGTTTACTCCCTTTGCTCAAAGGTTTTAAAGCGCTTGAGCTACCAGACAGTACCACCAAATACGATTTCAGGTTGTCGGCAGTGGTGGCTTTTATGAAAGTGGCAGAAGCATTGGTTTTTTCAAAAGACAGTATCAGGAAAAGCAGGGAAATATTACTCAAGGATTTTGCGATGGATGAAGATATGAGAATATCCTCTGTTAACTGGGGTGAGAAAGTAGCGGCTGTTATTTTAGAAAGGGTTTCAAAAGATGGTTATAAATTAACCCGTGGTATGCCGAAATTCAGCGTGCTGAAAGAAACCGGTATCTGGCAACAAACACCTCCCGATTACGAGGAAGCGGTTGAACCCAACTGGAGATATATTCAACCCCTGTTAATGGATTCTGCTGCTCAATTTAAACCGGTGAGACCACCTGCATTCAGCATAAACCCATCCAGCCAATATTATAAAGAAGTGGTGGAAGTTTATGAAATGAGTAAGTCGCTGACCGAAGAACAAAAACTGATTGCCCGTTTCTGGGATGACAATCCCTTTGTTTCTGAACACAAGGGACATCTTACCTATGCCAATAAAAAGACAACCCCTGTGGGTCACTGGATGGGCATTACGGCCATCCTCAGCAAACAGTCGAAGAAGTCGGAGATGGAAATTGCCCAGGCTTATGCGCTGGCTTCGGCAGCAATTTTTGATGGTTTTATTTCTACCTGGGAAGAAAAATATAGCAGTAAAACCATCAGGCCCGTAACTGTAATCAGAGAATACCTTTCCTCAGAATGGAACCCGTTATTACAAACACCTCCTTTTCCGGAGTACAGCAGTGGTCATAGTGTGATCTCAGCCGCGGCTGCAACTGTATTATCAAAAGTATTTGGAAACACTACGGCTTTTCATGATACCACCGAATTGAAGTACCTCGGCCTGGAAAGAAGTTTTTCTTCTCTGGCTGCGGCTTCCGATGAAGTGAGTATGAGTCGTATGTATGGTGGCATTCACTATCGTTCAGCCGTTATTAACGGACAAAAGCAGGGTCAGCAAATCGGCAACTACTATAATCAAATATTTTTGAACCACTAAAGCCGCTAAACGGTAAATTTGAACATTAAATGTGGTTTTACTTATGAAGCGATTATTGCTTGCTGTTTCTGTTATCATCATTCTCATTTTTGCAGTCGGTTTCTTTCTCCCCAAAGAGAAAACCTTTATCCAAACTGTCAATTCTCCTGTTCCTTTTGATGGTATATCGAGGGTGATTGTAAACAAGGATTTATGGAAAAACTGGTGGCCAGGTACAATCATTAATGACAGTACCGTAAGTTTTAATGAGAAAAAAATTGTCATCAATACCCTCCTGTTAAATGGATTCAAGGCTACAATAATTGAGGATAATCGAAATACTTATTTTGATCTTCAGTCTGTTACTACTTATAATGCTGAAACTGCTATTACGTTAACCACTAAGGTTTACTTATCTGCCAACCCGTTTATAAAAGTTTTTCAATACCTGTCTGTTGGCAATACAGAAAAAACTGCTGCAGCACTATTTGAGCAGTTGAAAATTACGCTTTCAGATATAAAGAAAGTGTATGGCTTTGATATTAAGATGGGTAAGGTACCCAACTCTTCTTATGTATCTGTTAAACAGGATTTTGATCACTACCCTGATAATACAGAGTTGTATAAAATGATTGATGAGGTGAAGGCTTTTATCGTTTCTGAAAACAGTAAAGTAGTCAATGACCCCATACTCAATATTGTAAAGGAAAATAACAAATTATACACTGCTATGGTTGCAGTAGCGTCTGATAAAGATATTCCTACCAAAGGAAAATTCATGTTGAAACAAATGATGCTGGGCAATATTGTGGTGGCCGAGGTTAAAGGCGGCCCGGCAAACATTGAAAAATGTAGACAGGCCGTTCAGTTTTATGTAAATGATTTCAGGAAAATTTCACCTGCAATAGCGTTTGAAAGAATGATCAGTAATCGTTTAACTACCGACAGCTCGCAGTGGCTAACCACCATCAACTACCCTGTATTTCAATAATACCTCTCTCTGCGCAAACTCAATTCCCTCATGTTCTCTGCGGTGAATTTACTCGAAAAATCACCGCAGAGAACAGAGCGTTTACGCATGCTAGTTTTACTTTTTTCCCAGCACTATCACAGTTTCATTGTTACGGGCAAGGATATAGGCTTTTTGGTTTTTGATGGTGATGGATTTTGCATTTCTAACCTGTCCGGCAATGGCAGGCATACCCAAACCAGCTATCTTCATCCCCTTACCCTTTTCATAAGATAACAGATTTGCAAAGTCGGCATCCTGTCTGCCTATTTCTACATTGTTCGAATAAAAATTACCCATTGCAAGCCATTGTGGTTGCCCGTCTTTTTCAATACGAAGCATTGACCTTAACTGACTCAACTGCGTTTCAAATGGCAAGGCAGAAGCTGTAAATTTCATACCACCTTCATTCGTCAACAATACATGTTCGAAACAGTTGACTTCTAACTGATAGGCTTTCTCAAATTTTTGCGGTGCGAATAATTGTTTTAAATCTGCTTTTGCGAAATCGGCGGCGTATAAATATTTTTTCCGCAGTAATGGAATCGATTTTTCGAGTTGCAGTTTACTGGCCAATGGCATTTCAGAGCCATTCACATAATAAGTGAGTATCTGTTCTACCCTTCCGTTATCATCAAAATCGTTCATGTACATTCTTACCGGGTATTTTTCGGAGGCTTTTACACGGCTGTTATTCCCGAAATTACCTGCTACCAGGTCAATATCTCCATCACCGTCTATATCATCAGCAAAAACAGATTGCCACCAGCCTTTTTTTGCTGTAATGGTTTGTTGAACAAACTGGTTATCCTGTTTTACAAATGCCTCTATACCTCCCCACAAATAGGAAAGCAATAAATCTGTCTGTCCGTCTTTATTCAAATCAACCCATTGTGCAGAAGTTACCAAACCGCCGGGTTGTATCAATGCGTTTGCAAAAGCAGGTGTTACATCGCTGAAATTTCCATACCCATCGTTCAATAATAAATATGAACGTGCGGGCATTCCATAAGCATAAGTAACAGATCGGCCGGCAAAGAACAGGTCCATATATCCATCTCCGTTAATATCGTTGGCTATTACTTTGCTTTGTGTATTCATGCCACGCGGGAAAGCAACATCTTTTTTTCTCAGGTTGCCTCTTCCGTCGTTCAGGTATAAAAGTGGTTGAAGGTGTTCATCTTCCCCATAATATTCATTGCCCCCGCTGGCAATTACCAGATCTATGGCTTTATCATTGTTTACATCCACCCAAATAGCATCTACGTTTTCCCACATGGAATCACGGTCAAGGGCCGGTTGAATTGATTTACTAAATGTGCCATTTTTATTTTGAACATACACCGCATTGGTATATCCTTTTGATGCGCCAATGAATACATCTTCCAAACCATCGTGGTTAATATCTGCAACTGCCAATGCGGGTCCTTCTGTTGAGAGCATATGTGGTATTAATGGCTCTCTGTCGAAATCATTGAATAGGTTTTCCTGGTGCTGATAGTTAATGCCTGTTGCCTGCGTTATATCTTCAAGATCAGTCTGCATTATTTGATTTTGCTGAGTCAGTCTTTTTTCAAAATCAAATTTGGGCAAGCCCTGTGAGTAGACAACCGTTTCTTTTCTTCCCTTTGTCAGCTGAACCGTTTGATAAGTTCTGTCGGGCCATATCAGCAAAGCCGAATCCACAGTAATATTTTTGAGTCCTACATGAATGGGCAACAACATACTTGACTGAAAACCATGCACGGGATAATGCTCATAACTGTGTACCTGTTTTTTGCTGTAGACTAATAATTTGGCGCCGATGGCATTTTTATTCCCCGTACTGCCTGTCAGTTTCAGTTGTGCGAAATCTTTTGAACTTGTATCCGTATTTGTTTTGTTCTCATAAATCAATGCGGGATCATTGATATTATTTACGACCAGATCGAGATCACCATCATTATCGAGATCGGCATAAACAGAACCATTTGAAAATGTGGGAAGGTTATTGTCGATACTGTCTGTCAGGTTATCGAAAGAGAGATTGCCTTTATTCCGATAAAACTGATTGGGTATTTTAATCTCCGGAAACTTATTAATCAGGGCAATATCCTTGTCCTGTATGGTATTATTTTTTAGTTTTCCCTGCAGCTCACCTCCTGATACATAATTGATGTAATCAATATCATTCATTCGCTTGGGAATACCGTTCGATACAAACAGGTCTTTTAAACCATCATTGTCAAAATCCATCCACAATGAGGCCCAGCTCCAGTCTGTGGCATGAATACCTGCGTACTGACCAACTTCACTAAAATGCCCGTTCTTTCTATTGTATTGAAGATTATTTCTTGCATACTGATGTGTGTACCCGTATTGCAATTTCTGTTGAAAGATATTGTAATCATCTTCTGCCATTGATCGTTTCAGCATATAAGGATCATAAGGCAACATATCCATGGAAATGATTTCAGGATAAGCATCATTGTTCACATCCGCTACATCTACACCCATACTAAACTGACTTGTATGCATTAACTGCTGAGCACCTTGTTCTGCAAATGTGCCATTCTGCCGGTTAATGTAGAGATAATCGTTCTCATGAAAATCGTTACCTACATAAATATCAGGCCAGCCATCGAGGTTAATATCTGCCACAACTACACCCAACCCATACCCTATTTTACTTCCATTGATTCCTGCTTCTTTGGTTATATTGGTAAACCTTATTTCGATTTTGCCATCCTGCATAGTTTTCTGATCATTTCTGTACAAACGATGACCTGCCAGAGAATCATAAGTATTCATGAAATTTTCTCTTGGCGCATAATTACCATCATGGTTTACAGAATGGTTTAGTAGAAACATATCGAGGTCGCCATCGCCGTCATAATCAAGAAATGCGGCTTGTGTGCTGAAACCGGAAAAATCTAATCCATAAGCACTGGCCTGGTCTTCATATACCGGTATTTTATCCGGACCAATACCAGTACAAACCAATAACTGGTTCTTTCCTTTTAATGTTTTGTATTTGCCTACACGGCAAACATAAATATCCAGCAGACCATCATTATTGATGTCTACGACAGATACGCCGGTACTCCATGCACCATCGGCAGGTATATGTGCTTCTTTGGTTACTTCTTTAAATTTCAGGTTTCCCGTATTGAGGTATAAGGCATTGTTTTGCTGATTGGCTGCAAAAAAAAGATCTATCAGCCCGTCATTATTAAAATCGCCTGCTCCTACCCCTGCTCCGTTGTAGAAATACATATAGGAGAACAGGTTGAATGCCGGTGTGGGTTGCAATTTGTTACTGAACTGAAGTCCTGTTTGTTCATGGCTGAGTGGAACAAATACAGAAGCTGCTTTTTTTTGCGAACATCCTGCCATGATAACCATCAGCAAACCAACGATACTATAGAACGATTTTTGTTTCATGTATTTCATTTACCTGCAATGGTTATTTTTTATTGTTCCTGGTATTGACCTGATAATACAGCGGTGTATCATTGTTTCTCAGGAATAATAAGCCTGTTTTAGTTTTTTGTTTTACCTGTGCGATATCTCTTACCTGTCCTTTTACAAATAACCCGGAAGCAATAGAGGATACTTCACTAAAACGGTTATCTCCCTTGTTCAGTAACACCTGGCCGTAAGAAGCATCAATACTGCAGAATTGGGGAAGCAGGTCAAAGAAATTACCGGCAAAGATGATATCGTTTTTACCATCTTCATTTATATCACTGATAACAGCTGCCTGTAGCGATGAGAGCTGTGCCATAAAGGGCAATTGCTCCAGTTTAAAATTCCCTTTCCCGTCGTTATAGGCAATACAGTTTGCCGCATTGTTTACGGTTAATACCCTGGCACCTGCTAACCCGTCTTTGAATACCTGCTGAATGGTTTTATCTGCAAATTCAGCATGTTGCAGGTTTGATTTTTTCAGGGATGGTATCTGTTCCGTAATATCTTTTTTCAGAAATACGGGTACTTCTTTTCCATTAAGCGAATGACTGAAAATTTTATCGATGGTTCCATTCTGATCAAAGTCTTTAATCCACACTTTTACAGGGTTTTCCGCATCTGGTTTCATGTAAAAGTTCTGCCCGAGGTTGCCGAGCAATAAATCGGGATGACCGTCTCCGTTCAGATCACCAACTGTTACCGACTGCCACCAGCCCAACTCGTTCTCCAACCCTGTTTTCTGTTCTGCAAACTGTTTGTTTTTGTATGCATATACTTTTGGTGATATCCATTCACCCACTATCACCAATTCCTTTTGTTGATCGGCATTCAGGTCTGTCCATACAGCTCCCGTTATCATACCCAGTGACTGTAAGAAAGGGGCCGCTTTATCTGTAACATCGGTAAAAACTGCACCGCCTTCGTTATGAAATAAAAAGCTCCTGGGTGTTATACCATAGTTCTGCGGTTCGCTTCTGCTGCCGATAAAAATATCCATCTTCCCATCCTGATCGTAGTCTAATGGAATAGCTACACCTGTATTGGTATGACTTACCAGAAAAGTACCCGATCGTAAAGTGAAATTTCCTTTACCATCATTCAGGTAAAGCTGGTGTTGGTATTTTTCAGATGAGGCGGGTGCAAAATTGCCACCACCGCCCACAAAAATATCCATATCACCATCCTGGTCTGCATCAAAGAAAAAGGCAGCGGTTACATCATTGAAAGTAAATTTTTCAAAGTCAGGGACCGTTTTTTTAGAAAAGCCGTTTGCTGTTTGCAGGTATAATTGTGAAGGCTGCGCAACTGCACCACCAATAAATATGTCTTCCATTCCATCACCATTCACATCTGCCACAGCTGTTTTAGGTCCTTGTTTGGAGAGCATGAAGGGAATATTTCTTTCCTGGTAAAAATCTACATGTTCATCTTCTTTGTGCGATTCGAAAGGGAGGTTTAGTTGGCTAAGTAATGTTGTTTGGGGCAGTTGATGTTGAAATAAATTTACACGGACATCAGCACTGTCGTATTTTATTTTC
The DNA here is from genome assembly GCF_019264485.1 of Sediminibacterium sp. Lineage (GTDB taxonomy): Bacteria > Bacteroidota > Bacteroidia > Chitinophagales > Chitinophagaceae > Sediminibacterium. Next base: position 64,998 of record NZ_JAHVAA010000005.1, on the reverse strand, counting down.
AGCAACTGATTTACTGATGGCTTGAGAATAGTAGATACTGTTTTATTGGGCCAGAGAACCTGCACTGAATCTGGTTTAAACATTCCCAATCCGATGGTTTGTTTATATTCTACCGATGACTGAAAGCCTTTACTGGGTATCAGTTCCCTGGTAATTACCTGGTCTGCTGCAAAAATTTTAATGGTGCTGCCTACTGCAAAAGGGTTTTGCTGATTAAACTGCAACTGCATTGCCATATAATTGGAAGTAGAATCAACCCTGCTGTTATTTTTATATACCAGTGCCTCCTGGTTTACATTATTGATGATCAGGTCAAGATCTCCATCATTGTCCAGGTCTGCATAAGATGCGCCGTTTGAAAAAGTAGCCTGATCGAGTCCCCATTCTTTTCCTGCATCGCTAAAACGAAGATTGCCCTGGTTTTTGAATGCTTTATTGGGAATAGGTACAGAAGGCATTTTATCAATCACATTATTTACTTCTTCTTTTTTCCCTTTTAATACCATCTGGTTCACCACATCGTTGGCAAAGAAGTCGATAAAATCCTGATCGGTTACATCACGGTAAATACCGTTGCATACAATTATATCAGATAGCCCGTCGTTATTGGCGTCGAACATCAAAGCTCCCCAGCTCCAGTCGCTGGCGGCTACACCGCTGTAGAATGCTGTTTCAAGAAATTGTCCATCACCATTATTTACCTGTAGTGCATTTTGTGTAAACTGGTTATAAAAATTCTGGTTCTGTTTCAGTTTATAGGTGTCGTACCCTTCAAAAGATGTATTGGTTTTTAAGCGGTAATCATCGCCGGGTAACATGTCTGTAGTAAAAATATCCGGCTTACCATCGTTATTGATGTCTTGAAGATCGGCCCCCATTGAGGAGAAACTGATATGCTGTGTACGATTTTCAATTTCATCTTTGAATGTGCCATTACGTTGGTTGATATAGAGATAATCTTTTTCAAAAAAATCATTCGATACATATACATCCGGGTAACCATCAAGGTTAATATCGCCTACGGTTACACCGAGTCCAAAACTGATGATACTTCCATAAATGCCTGCTTCTTTTGTTACGTCAGTATATTTCCCGTTATCATTTCTGTATAAATGATCACCACCACCTTTAAGAAACTCAGCATAAGGCGCTTCTGCATCTGGTATGCTGCGCATATTGGCGTAGTTGAGCGTATTTACCGGAATGGGACTGTTATTAACGAGAAAACAGTCGAGGTCTCCATCGAGGTCGTAATCAAAGAATGATGCATGGGTAGAGTATCCATCATTATCCAATCCGTATTCAGCCGCCCGTTCAGTGAACGTGAGGTTTTTATTATTGATATAGAGTTTGTTTTTACGCAGGGTTTTATTCAGCATATTACCTGCGTTACAAACATAAATATCGAGCCAGCCATCAGCGTTGATATCAACAAAAACAACACCCGTGCTCCATTCATTGTTATAAATAATTCCTGCTTTTTGTGTGATGTCTTCAAATTTCAGATCCCCTTTATTCAGGTAAAGTTTATTGGCACTTTGGTTAGCGGTAAAGAAAATTTCCGGCAGTCCGTCGTTGTTCAGGTCGCCGGTAGCTACACCACCGCCATTATAGAAATTTCTGTATTTGAATACGTTAAATGATTCCGACTCGGTGAGTGTGTTTTTAAAATTGATATTTGAGTCGGTAACGAGTGAGAATAATGTTTTATTCTCTGCGTTTTTGCAGGCTGCAAGCAAGGATATACAGGCAATCAGCAGCCATTTTCTGTTCAGCATCATCATACGCTAAAATAACATAAATACTGTCTGCTTGTCAATTCATGACTCGATAAAAAAAGCCGGTCAGAGAAAATCTGACCGGCTTTTACAACTATTCTCGCACATCTATTAATAACCGAAATTCTGTTTCAGGTTAGGGTTAGAAGCCAATGCCGTTGTTGGAATTGGATAAACCGCTTTGTATGCATCAGATGCATTTGGTCTTTCTTCAACAGGAGCGTTGAATCGACCGAAACGAATCATATCTGTTCTTCTGTGACCTTCGAGGTAGAGTTCGCGACCTCTTTCAGCCAGTAATGATGTAAGTGTTACAGCTGTTACAGGTGTAGCATTTCTTACCAGACGGATACTGTTTACAATAGTCAATGGTGTTTCACCATTGGCACCTGTAGTACCGCCTCTTAATAATGCTTCAGCTTTCATGAGGCGAACATCTGAGAAACGTAAGAAAGGAAACTCATTGGTACTACCCCATGCACCATCGTTGATGGTAGCAGGATCGAGTGGGAATTTGTTTACACGGATACCACTTGCTTCTCCATTAAAGAAGATAGAAGCTGTACGTGTAAAAATCAATGGGTTACCACTTCTGTCGTATAAATCACCAATTGGATCACCAATTACACCAGGCTCTTTAGGATTGCTGGCTTTAACCGGACCACGTGCCTGACCTACCAGGAAACCTGCATTAGCACCTACCAGATTGGTATAACCAGCCAGAGGTGTTGATTTACGAACGTCATTGTCTTCAAAGCTATCATAGAACTGAGACAGTGTTACGAAACCGTTCCAGCTTGAAGGACGCTGATTATAATGCCAGCTCTGACAAGTCTGCCATACGAGGTTGGCACCATTACCTGCTCTTGCATCTCCACCGGCTTTACGTACGAAGATGTTTTCAGATGATTGTGTACCATTATCCCATTTAAAGTTATCCCAGTAGTTAGGATCAATACTGAGGCTGGCATTGGCAGCCACCAGGTTACAATATTCAATCACTTTATTCATATCTGCTGGGGCAAATGTAAATGGACCGGCAGGTGAAGTAGGTGCTTGTTTGTAAACAGCTTTATTGAGGTATGCTTTAGCAAGCAATGCCCATGCAGCTTCTTTGGTTACCTGACCACGGAGGGCTGGAGTATATGCAGGTAAAGCAGGTACCGCAGCTTCCAGTTCTGTAATAATGGCATCAATTGCTTCAGACCTTGTCATTACAGTAGGGATGGCATTGGCTGCAGCAGTTGCCGGACGTGTTTGAACCTGGCCATAAATATCACAAACCAGAAAGCGGAAATAAGCACGGAGAAACTGTCCTTCTGCTTTTGTTAAACCTGTTGCAGTTTCAGCAACCAGTGTTGTCTGGAACAATGCACCATTCAAACCATTCCAGGTATCATTGATCTGGTTATGATCAGGACCCCAGGTATGCAGGTGCAAACGACGCCATGTACCGAAGTCATCCCAGTCGGTACCACGTGTTGGGCCCATGATTTCATCGGTAGAATGTTCCTGTAAACCGAACCAGTTACCCTGGCCACCGGTTAATTGGTTTAATTGTTCGTACACCGCAGAGATAGAAGGAGGAGTAGGAGCTCCACTTCCGGCATTGGGTGCGATTGAGTTGGGTGCTTCAAGCTTTGGATCAAGCTTGGAGCATGATATGGTAAGTACAGTTACAGCGGTAAGCACCGGTATAAATCTACTTTTAATGATATTTTTCATTTCTTCAGTTTTTATTGATTAAAATCCAACGTTAACACCTACAGTAATTACCCTTGGTCTTGGATATTGCGTATAGTCAAATCCACGTGAAGGGATACCATTGATGCTCTTATCTACGTTCACCTCAGGATCAATTCCAGAATAACCTGAAATCAATGCCAGGTTCTGACCTGATGCATATATCGACATAGACTTGAAGAGACTTGTTTTCTTCAGGTTGAATGCATAGCTAAGGTTTACGTTAGCCAGACGGATAAAATCTCCTTTCTCCAGGAAGCGTGTTGATACTGAACCTGGGTTGAATGGATTTTCTGGTCCTTTACCTACCGCATTGGTTACGTTACGGGCATTACGCAAGCTACCTTTCAGGAACAGGGCATTGGCCGTATTGTTATATACGTGGAAACCGGTGATTGCGTTCACAAACACACTTAAATTCCATCTGCCATAAGAGAAGTTGTTGGTTAAACCGGCAAAAAACTTCGGTAAAGCGCTACCTACCAACTGGTTAGAAGCACCGTTTCCATAACGGGCATTACCATTACCATCGAAACCATTAAACACTGGCATAGACCATGTGAAGATGGGTGAACCATTGGTAAGGGTTTGTGCAAATGCACCTGTGAGACCCTGTCCGCTTACACCACCTGTATTAATTGGTGTTGGTAAACCTTCGATGTTATTGTTAACGGTGGTCATGTTATAGTTGATATCCCAGCTGAATTTCTTACCCTGGATAGCACGATAATTAACACTTGCTTCCCATCCTTTGTTGATTACTTCACCATCTAAATTTATCCACCAATTGGCAGTCGGTGCAAATCCACCGGGTGTTGGAGCAAAGAACAGCATGTTTGTTCTCTTGTTATTATAGTAATCAACGGTTACAGACAATCTTCTGTCTTTGGTAGTGAAGTCAACACCAACACCTGTTGTAGCAACTTCTTCCCATTTCAGGTTAGGGTTACCCTGCTGAATGAAACGGGTTACAGGACCAGCACCTACATCAAATGTCTGCTGCAGGTTCAATGAGGCATAAGATCCTAAGTTATCCTGGCTTCCCAGTTTACCATAGTTAGCCCTGAAGCTCAGGTCGCTGAGGAAACCACCAAATGCTTTCTGTGCCCATGACTCTTCCAGCACTCTCCATTTAAAGGCAAAAGCCGGGAAAGTAGCATAACGGTTGTTTGAACCGAATTTAGAAGAACCATCAGATCTTACGGTTACAGTTAAGAAATATTTGTCGTTGTATGTATAGTTTAAACGACCAAAGATGGACTGTAATTCGTTTCTATCGTAGCCGGGAACAAAGTTGGCATAGTTGTTAAACGCTGCATAATCTTTTACAAATACATCTTTAGGTCCAACAACAGGTGTTTTTACACCCCAACCAAAAGCGGCTTTGTAACGATTTTCAAAACTCTGGTAAGAATAACCGGCAATAGCATTCACTGCGTGTTTGTTATTGAAGGTTTTGTCGTAAGTCAGGTAATGCTCGATCAGTTGAGATTTAGTCTCCAGGTTTTGTTTGGTTGTACGACCATTGCCCTGGATCTGATTACCATAATCTTTACCAAATACATTGATGGTTCCACCATATGCACCTGTACCCAGACGTGGGTCAGCAAAAGAAATTCTTTCAGCCTTAGAATTATCCAGACCGAGTACTACTTTATAGCTCAGGTCTTTTGTAATCTGGTAGCTGGCAGAGAAATTGCCGAGGAAGCGGTTGATTTCATCGTTATCAGTAAAATAAGCCAGCATCTGACTTGGGTTACGCTGGTCACCTGGCTGATAGAATGAACCATCTGGATTGTAAACAGGGTTGGTTGGGTTAAACTGCAAAGCAGCACCTAACAAGCTACCCTGATAACCTGCGTTATTTGAAAGCGGAGCATAAGAGTTTTCTGTTCTAGACATAGTAACATTTGCTTCCAGCTTCAGTTTTTCGTTTAATAATTTCTGACTGAGGTTGGCACGACCTGTTAATCTTTTCAGACCGGTATTCTTTACAATACCTTCCTGGTTATCATATGAACCACTGATACGTGCAGTAGTTCCCTTGCTGCTCATTGACCAGCTCAGGTTATGATTCTGTGAAATAGCCGTTCTGAAAATTTCATCCTGCCAGTCGGTGTTGGCACCTTTGTCGATACTTACTACCGCAGCTTCTGCAGCGATTGGGTTTGCACCACCATCGATATTGGCTTTTTTAGCAGCCAAGAGGAAGTCCTGTGCATTCATCAGGTCGTAACGACGTGCAGTTTTTGCGATGGTAGTTGATGCTCCGTAAGAGAAAACACCACCTTTACCACCTTTACCTTGTTTGGTTGTAATGAGGATTACACCATTGGCACCTCTTGAACCATAGATAGCGGCAGCAGATGCATCTTTCAATACAGTAATGCTTTCAATATCAGTAGGGTTCAGGAAGATAAGCGGGTTTTTAGCAGATGTACCGCCTTCAACACCACTACCATTGGTACCCAGTGTACCGCCCTGAATAAGGGGCACACCATCAATAACATACAAAGGTTCCTGTGCACCACTGATAGAACCGGTACCCCTGATGTTGATGGTAGCAGCAGCTCCGGGTTCACCGGTTGATGGTGTTACAAGCACACCTGCTGTACGACCCTGCAACAATTGTTCAGGAGAAGCGATCTGACCTTTGTTAAAGTCTTTTTCAGTTACACGGGAAACGGAACCAGTTACATCTTTCGATTTTCTGGTACCATAACCAATTACTACCACATCGGCCAGCGCATCTGCAGTAGCAGTAAGCGAGGCATTGGCAGTATTGGATGAAGAAATGTTCACGTCAACAGCGCTATATCCTGAGAAGGAAATAGTTACAGTTCTTGCTGATGATGGAACGCTGAGTTTAAAAGTACCATCGGCACCGGTTTGTGTACCAGTCGTTGATCCTTTTACTAAAACAGACGCACCAGCCAGAGGCGATCCGTCTTTGGAGTCAGTTACTTTACCAGTAACCGTTTTCGTTTGTGCCTGCGCGAATAGGGTAAATACGCAAGCAAGTAAACCCACAAGCGTGGGCCTGACAAGCTTCGAAAGGTTCATAAATGGCAGTTTATTGGTTATTAAGCGTGTACAAAGTACACATTTTTTTCAGAAACAAAATTTTTTCTTAAAATTTTCTGTTTTTCTGGGAAAAATGATACCTGTACCCATTACAAGACCAATATGTTCTCCAAAAAGATGCACAGTTTAATGGATACTGACGAATTTTTACAGGTGATTATTTCTTAACTAAAAGATTATCAGCATTTTAAGAATATAAAAAACATTTCCGCAATGGTTTGCGGAAATGTTTGTTGTGGAAATTTTATTTACATTCCATTTTCAAACAGACCCTCTAATGCAGAATACGACGCTTAAAAAAATTTCCGAGATCCTCGGCATCAGCATTTCTACCGTTTCGAGGGCATTAAAACACCACCCAGACATTTCTTTGAAAACCAGGCAAAAAGTAATTGACCTGGCTGAAACACTCGACTATGAACCCAATGCCAGCGCCGTTCAACTCAGAACAAAAAACAGCAAGCTGCTTGGACTTATGGTACCTACTGTTTCTAATTATTTCTATGAAACATTTATTTCAGCCGTTGAAGAAGATGCCCGCAAACAGGGTTATTCAGTCATGATCTTACAATCTGGCAACGACCCTGCTATTGAACTGGATAACCTGAAACTGTTTCGCCAGAACCGGGTGTCGGGTGTATTTACCTGTTTAAGTTCTTCCACCACCGATTTAAAAGGTTTTGAGCGTATGCGTGAAATGGATATTCCTGTGGTGTTTTTTGACAATGTACCCGATGTATCGGGTATTCACAAGATTTGTATGGCCGATGAGAAAAGTGCGCAACTGGCCGCCGAACTTATTCTACAGCACCCTTATCAATCCATACTCGCCATTTTTGGTAACCCGCAATTATCCATCACCAAAAAAAGAGAAGCTGCTTTGCAACAGGCATTTCAATCACACCCAAACATACAGTTGCTGATTGAACATGCCCATAATTCGGATGAAGCCAGGACCATTTCTAATAGTATGCTGAACAAACACCTGCCCGATATTATTTTCTGTATGAGTGATGAAGTATTGATTGGTGTATTAAAAACCATCCAGGAAAAAGGATTGCGTTATCCAGACAATATTGCCTTGCTCACCATCAGCAATGGCACCATTCCAAAACTGTTTCACCCCCAGATTACTTATATAGAAACCAGCGGTGAAAAAATGGGACATCTGGCTTTCTCCCATATGCTCGATTGCATCAACGGAAACGCTGATCCCAAAGAATTACTGGTTGATGCGTTGTTGGTGCAAGGAGGATCCTTGTAGTATTAGTCTATAGCTAATGGTCCATAGTCAATAGTCAATAGTCCATGGTAAGCAATCTATTTCCTACCATGGACTATTGACTATGGACTATTGACTATCAACCATTCACTAATACTTAAACACTTTCCCTCCCACCATCACTTCCTGTTTTACCTCATCGAATGTTGCTTTCATGCCGGTGCGCGATGCAGCGGTGGTCATGATATTGGCAATGGAATGATAGTATCCTGCTTCTACAGGTGCGTTGGGTTGCATCCTGCTTCTTACACATTCCATCCAGTTACGCATATGTGCAGAAGTAAGTACATCACCTCCTGTATTGGCTGATGCTACTACTTTCGGGGCATTGTCTGTAAGATTCAACTCAGGTAATAAATTCGGCTGCATCTGCATGGCATCTGCATGATTTTTTCTCAGACCTCCTTTAGGTGAAATTTTATTGGTATTGAGGTTCATTTCCCCGCCATTGGAATAATAGATCTCTGTAGGGTTCTCATCACCATTGTGCATGCGTGATGTAAATATTACCTGGAAACCATCTTTCTCATTTGATCCGTAATCGAATACGGCAGTAGTGGTATCCCAGTTTCTTCTGCCGTCGTTCCACATATATATACCACCATTGGCCACTACAGACCTCGGATGTTTTAAACCGGTGAACCAGTGTACGGTATCAATCTGGTGCGACATCCACTGGCCAGGCATTCCGGATGAGTAGGGCCAGAACAAACGATATTCGAGGTATTTACGCGGATCCCATGCTTCAAAAGGACGATTCATCAAAAAACGTTTCCAGTCTGTATCCGATTCTTTTAACTGTGCTACCAGACCCGGTCTGCGCCAACGGCCCGGCTGGTTTACGTTCCAACTCAATTCTACCATGGTTATTTTCCCAAACTTTCCTGCCTTAATAAATTCATCAGCAGCCTTATAGTTCACTCCACTTCTTCGCTGCGAACCTATCTGCACAATTTTACCGGAGGCTTTTACCGCTTTCATCGCTGCCTTATTATCTTCCATCGTTTCTGCAAAAGGTTTCTCAACGTATGCATCACAACCGGCCTGTACTGCTTCAATAGCATGTAATGCATGTTGAAAATCGGCTGTGCTGATGATGACAGCATCTACTGATTTTGATGCATAGAGTTCTTCATTATTTCTATAGGCCATGATATCATGACCCATTTTCTCTTTGATAAAGGCCTGCCCTTCCTCTCTTCTTATTTTCCACAAATCGGATACAGCTACGATATCAAAATTCAGTTCCTTATAATGATGCTGAAAACAGGGAAGCAATGAAAACTTAAACCGTTCCGAATAACCTGCTACACCTACACGTACACGGTCATTGGCTCCTATAATTCGTGCATAACTGGCAGCACTCATACCCATCGATGCTGCATATACAGCTGCTGATGCTTTCAGTGATTGCTGGATAAATTTTCTTCTGTTGGTTGACATATTTGTTTGTTTAGTCCGAAAGTCAGATGACCGAAAGTCCGGAGCCATCATTGCTTTCTTTGTTAGATATATAAAATATGAGCGAGTTATTTTAGTTCTTGTATTTTAAGACTTCTAAACCACACTTCATTTCCGTGATCCTGTAGCAATAACCTGCCCGTTGGCGACATTCCGAAATTGGGCCACTGTGCATATTTACTTTTAGCCACCAGCGCATAATAGTATTGTGCACCACGCTGGTATTCGAGCATTTTCCAGCCATTGAGGTAATGTGTTACATGACCATTTGGCTGAACGATGACCATACCCCTATTCCACTCTCCTATTTTTCTTCTTGCCCTTGGCTCCCGAACAGAAGGAATTAAATCGTATAAAGATGCCAGTGTTCTGTTATTGATAGAACCCATTTTTGCATCCGGATGTTTTTCGTCATCCAACACCTGGTATTCTAACCCGATAGCGGAACCCATATTTTTTTCACTTTCTGTCACAAAATATTTTACTCCACTATTAGCACCTTCTGTCATTTTAAATTCGAACTGAAACACAAAAGCGCCATATTCTTTTTCTGTTACAATATCACCTCCATTTACCGATTCACCACCGGCAGCGGGTAATACACGTAATATTCCTTCTTTTACTTCCCAGCCTTTTTCAGGAAATATTTTTTTGTGCGCTCCACGCCAGCCTTTTGTGCTTACTCCGTCGAATAACAACTGCACACCATTTTGTTTTTCCTGTTCCGATACATTATTCGGAATAAAGTTGGCTACAAATACCTTGTCTGTTGCAGCGCCTTGCAGGTTACTGGTTTTAATACGAATATTACGCCACCTGATCTGCTTACCTGCTTCTTCCTGTTTACCGATGGAATGTACCTGCAATGCAATAAAACCTTCTGCAGTGAGATCATCAACCACATTGGCGGTTGGTATTCCATTCACAAAAGTTCTTAATGTGTTTCCAATACATTCAATGCGGCATTTATTCCACTCTCCGGCTTTGTATGCAGTTTTTGCTGAGGGATTATAATCCAGGGTATAGAGCCAGTCTCTGCGCGCTTCGTCATAAATACCACCCGTCCATGCGCGCGGCGATGGATCTATTTCAAACTGGTAACCATGCACACGTCCATTCTGGTATTCGGCTTTACTTTCGCTCCGGAACTGTATGCCTGAATTCATGGCAGCATCGAGTTTGAATTCAAGTTCGAGGATAAAATCTTTGTATTTTTTTTCTGTAGCTAAAAAAGAATTGGGTTCACCAAAAACGGTTGTACCTACGATCTCTCCGTTTGATACGGTATATTTTGCTTTTCCATTCAACTGCTTCCATCCATCGAGGTTTCGGCCATTGAATAAACTGGTCCAGCGGCTTGTTTCATTTTGGGAAAACCCCTGGGTATAACAAATCAATAAAAACAGCCAGCCTATTTTTCTCATCATATTTATTTTGGATGAAAAAGGTACAAAATATTTCTATTGACAGGCAGTTATTATGACTTCATCATTTTTATGGATGTTGCAAAAATGGTACTTAACCCTTCATCGGCCCTTCCGGCTACTTCAATGATCTCAGAAATATTTACGGGTAAAAGGTTATCAGGGTCACATTCATCGGTTATTACACTCACTGCTGCGCAGCGTAATCCAATATGATTGGCAACAATTACTTCCGGTACTGTACTCATACCCACCATATCGGCACCCGATGCCCGCAGGTACCTGTATTCTGCTCTTGTCTCCAGGTTAGGACCCTGCACGGATACATATACTCCATGTAATAATTCTTTTTGCACTGTATGGGCTGCCTTAACCAGTATATGACCCATCTCTTCATCATAGGGTCTGCACATATCTACAAACCGGTTTCCAAATGCCGGATCATTCAGACCCCGAAGTGGATTTTCGGGTAACATATTGATATGATCATCGATTAACACCATATCTCCTTTTTTATAAAAAGCATTCATGCCGCCAGCCGCATTACTTAATAACAGAAATTTTATACCCAGTTCCTTCATTACACGGATGGGGAAGGTAATTTGTTGCATGCTATACCCTTCATAATAATGAAAGCGTCCCTGCATAGCCACCACTTTTACACCATTCACGTCTCCAAACAACAACTGCCCTTTATGAAATTCAACCGTAGCTATGGGAAAATGAGGTATTTCATGGTAGGGTATGCTGCACTCAATGTTCATATGCTGAACAAATGCACCAAGCCCTGTTCCTAATACAACGCCTGTTTCAGGGGCCACAAATCCTTTTGAAAGCAGGAATGAAGCGGTCTCTTTAATCTTTTGCAACATATTGTCCATAATAACAAGTAATTTTTCGTTCTGTAAAATAAAACTATCTGTGTTCTCTGAACGTATTTATCGTATGCAAAAATCATTCCTCTTACTTATTTTTTTCTTTTTGCAGGTTACGGTTAACCAAAAGCTTATTGCCAATACCCCTTCATACAATGAAGAAAACAGCATAACAAAAGCATCTCAACAATTACTCCTTCTTGCAAAAAAGCGTGAACCGGCTGATTCACTGGTGCTTTATTTTCAGAAAATAACGCCTGCCGAATTAGTGGCCGCATTAAATACAGATAGCAGAAAAAAAGCTTTCTGGTTAAATATTTATAATGCTTTCACTCAATTATTTCTTTCTAAAAATCCTGATCAGTATAAAAAAAGAAGTCAGTTTTTTGGCAATAAAAAGATCAATATTGCCGGGCAGTTATTAAGCCTCGATAGAATTGAACATGGGTTACTTCGCAGGTCGAAGACAAAATGGAGCATGGGTTATATAAACAGGCTTTTCCCTTCCACTTTTGAAAAAGAGAACCGTGTAGACACTGTAGATTACCGGATACATTTTGCATTGAACTGCGGTGCCAGGAGTTGCCCTCCGATAGCTTTTTACAAAGCCGATCAACTCGACAAACAATTGGACCTGGCTACCAAAATTTATTTAAAAAGCGAATCAACCTATGATGCTGAGCGTAACCATATTGCATTACCGGCCATTATGGGCTGGTTCAGGGGCGATTTTGGCGGTAAAAGAAAAATGAAAGAACTATTAAAGAAAACGGGTGTTATCCCAACGGATACAAATCCATCTGTTTCATTTAAAAAATATGACTGGAATCTTTATTTAGACAATTATAAAACCGACTAAGATGGCTAATCATTATTACAATGCAGAAGACCTTGGTAAATTCTCCGCCGTGGGAGAATACCAAAAAGATATGGCTGATAAATTTTTTGCCTGGTATGGTGAGGTATTTAAAGACAGTGCATTGAGTGCACGTGAAAAATCATTGATTGCATTGGCAGTGGCACATGCTGTACAATGTCCGTACTGTATAGATGCCTACAGCAGCGATGCATATGAAAAAGGATGGAGTGAAACACAGATGATGGAAGCTGTTCATGTTGCCTCAGCCATTAAAGGTGGTGCGGCGCTGGTACATGGTGTTCAGATGATGAATAAGGTGAAAGCTATTTCCATGTAACCCCATACAATCTTATCGCTACAAAGGAATCAAATGAAATCACTAAAAGCATTACAACATGCACTGGCCGATGCTGGTCATCAGTTAGACGTATTGGAGCATGATAAAAAATTGCCTCTTTTTACAGACAGGATGCAGCAGGCTGGTCTCTTTCCATTATTACCCGTGCAACCTGAAATATTTCAGGTAAACGTTGGTAAAATGTGTAACCAGGTTTGCAAACACTGTCATGTTGATGCCGGTCCTGACAGAAAAGAAATCATGACCAGGGAAACCATGCTGCTTTGCCTGGAAGTATTGGAAAAAAATACTTCTTTCACAACAGTTGACCTCACTGGTGGTGCACCGGAAATGAACCCAGATTTCAGGTGGTTTGTTACAGCCATCAAAAAACTGAACAGGCATATTATTGTGCGTTGCAATCTCACCATCATTCTCGCCAATAAAAAATACCACGACCTCCCTCAGTTTTTTAAAGACCATGAAATAGAAGTAGTTTCATCACTTCCTTTTTATACACAGGACCGAACAGACAGGCAAAGAGGGAACGGGGTGTTTGAAGATTCCATTAAAGCATTACAAATGCTCAATACTGTAGGGTATGGTACAGCCAATAGCGGTTTATTACTCAACCTCGTGTATAACCCTGCCGGCGCTTTTCTGCCTCCAGCTCAGGCTGCACTTGAAAAAGAATATAAAGAAGCATTGTTACAGCAGTATAATATTCAGTTTAACAACCTGTATGTTATTACCAATATGCCTATCAGCCGCTACCTGGATTATTTACTGGTAAGTGGCAATTATGAATCGTATATGGATAAACTGGTTCAGGCATTTAACCCTGCCGCTGCTGCAAATGTTATGTGCAGGAATACTATTTCGGTGGGTTGGGACGGGTACTTGTATGACTGCGATTTTAATCAGATGCTTGATTTAAAAGTGGCTTGTAAAGAGTCGGATCATTTATCTGTGTATTCGGCTGACCTTATCAATAAACGCAGTATTATTTTAAACCAACATTGTTATGGCTGTACTGCGGGTTCGGGATCGAGCTGTGGCGGCTCTGTTACTTAATGATCTATTTTGGAAAAAGCGCTTATCATATTTGCCAGAAACCCTGTTTTAGGGAAAGTAAAAACCCGTTTGGCATCCACCATTGGTAATGAAAGGGCATTGCATATTTATGAATCACTGCTCCTGCATACCGCTGATATTACCAGACAAGTTGATTGTGATCGGTATGTATTTTATGCAGATGGTGTTTCAGAAAATGATATATGGGATGTTTCCTCATTTTCAAAACTGAACCAGAAAGGTGATGACCTGGGTACCAGAATGAAAAATGCTTTTGATTATCTTTTTAAACAGGGCTATAAAAAGGTTATAATTATAGGATCCGATTGTTTTGAATTGAATGCGTCAATAATAGAAGAAGCATTTGATTCATTGAACAGGCGTGAAGCAGTGATTGGTCCTTCAGCGGATGGTGGATACTATTTACTCGGAATGAAAAAAAATTACCCCTTTTTGTTTATCAATAAATCCTGGAGTACGGATATGGTTTATGAAAACACGGTAAATGATTTTTTACAGCATCAGGTTTCATATACTGCACTTCCCGTATTACATGATATTGATACCGAAGAAGACTGGAACCAATACAAAATCAAAAAACAATTAAACGATTGAATATGTCTAATTACCTCGAAACAACTTATGATGTATACAAAGAGGCCGCTGAGAATCCGCAGAAAGGGTTGTGCTGTACCACAACGCCTGTATGGTTATTACCAGGTTTATCCATACCACAAAAGATGTTAGAGATGAATTATGGATGTGGTAGTACAGTGAATGCAAGAGATATGGTTAATAGCCCTACCGTTTTATATGTAGGTATTGGTGGGGGGATGGAACTGCTGCAGTTTTCTTATTTCAGCAGAAGAAATAAAGCTATTATAGGTGTAGATATTGTTGATGAAATGATCAAAGTCTGCCAGGAAAATATGATTGAAGCTGAAGCACAAAATTCCTGGTTCAGCAGTGAGTTTGTAGACATCAGGAAAGGGAGTGCATTGAGTTTGCCCATCGATGATAACAGTGTTGATGTGGCTGCTCAGAATTGTTTATTCAACATTTTTGAAGAAGCAGAACTTAAACAGGCGCTAAAAGAAATGTACCGCGTACTTAAACCCAGGGGCAGACTGGTATTAAGCGATCCTACCTGCGAACAGGCGATGCCGGAAAGTTTAAAACAGGATGCCAGACTAAGGGCATTATGTTTGAGTGGGGCCTTACCACTTCAGGATTATATTAATATGATTACCGATATTGGTTTTGGCACTGTTGAAATACGCGCAAAAAGACCTTACCGCATTCTTGATCCGGAAAACTATGATACTGATTCACTTATTTATATTGAGAGCGTTGAAGTATGTGCCATTAAAGACCCTATGCCGGATGACGGACCCTGTGTTTTCACCGGTAAAACAGCCATCTATTATGGTAAGGAAGAATATTTTGATGATGAAAAAGGACATGTCCTTCTACCCAATCAACCACTTGCTGTTTGCGATAAAACGGCGGGTGCATTGAGCAGGCTGAACAGAAAAGATATCTTTATCTCAGGTTCTACTTTCTTTTATGATGGAGGTGGTTGCTGCTGAGAATACCGCAGCAGTTTTAACTCATTTAACTTTATTCAAACCCAGCATGGCAACCATCCAGTTGGGTAATGGTTTATTCGATTTCCTGTTGGTGAGATTGATATACCAGCCTATTTTTTTCAGTACAGGCACCCGGTGTGTTTGAACCAGTTCTATTAATGTACCATCGGGATCTTCTACATAACAAAATCGACCGGATGTATCCTGCATGGCAAAAGATGCTGCGCTGTCTACGGTAAACAGGTAACCATCCTGCTGCATTGATTGCTTTAGTGCATCCATATCCATTACATCAAAACAAAGGTGTATAAAACCGCAATCTCCCCAATAGCGGTTTTTAAATAAATGATCGTAATCTGCACTCACAGCCTGCACCAGTTCAATATCTATGCCGCCGAGTAAGCGACTGAAAGCACCTGATGCCGACATTTTTTTCCTGAGTAAAACTTTGCGTAGCCCGCCTGAAAAAATTTCCCCTTCATTTGTTTCTGTAATATCATATATCAGCTCAGCATTTCCTAAAATTTTCTGATAAAAGGGAATTGCTTTCTCCATATCTCTTATACCAATAACAGCTCCTGTTACCCCACCCATACAGAAATGATCTCTTTTAAACCACTCATGTGCTTCCACTACCTGAAACCTGTTAGCATATGTATCAGTTACCTGAAACAAGGATTCACCCCTGGGATTTAGTGCTATCGCTGATAATTTCAGGTCAGGGTATTTTGATAAATGTTTATGTGCTGCATGAATATTGTATGCCTTAATTTTTACCGCATTAATACCGGGTGCCCCCATAATAAAATCCTGCTCAGCAGCCAATGGTGTTCTGTTGGTAAACTGCCATATTTCAAAACCGCCACCCCCGTTCATGTTCATGGTAAGTATGGCTCTTCGCTGGTATACCTGTTGACCTGTATACTGTGTCATAAGGTTTGCTGATGCTTTATCGTCAAAAACAAGCGTACTCATACCAAAGAGGTCTTTGTACAAATATTTTGCCTCCGTAGCATTTGCTACACCTATTCCAACCTGCTGTATGCCTGTTATATATTCAGCCATGCCCATTTTTATGGAATATACGAAGCGTGTGTTTAAAAAGTTGAATTGCTATCTGTATTGCAGCAGGGTTTTATACCGGATGGCCATTTCTTCCTGGGTAGCTCCTTGTTTATACATGCGGATAATGATATAATTGGCTGTTTGTACCCTTAACCAGCTATTGGTTTCATATTTTCTGGCCGATACCAGTGCAGACTTGTTAAAGATTTTATACTTGGCTTTTGCTTCTTTGGCACGTACTACAATATCGTAATCTTCCATAATACGCATATCCTTGTTAAATCCACTGATCTGATTAAACAATTCTTTTCTCATAAACAATGTCTGATCACCGCCATAACAAATGAAAAGATCGAACTTGGTGAACCATGCATTCAGTAATAATATTTTTTTACTGGAATTGAATTTTGTGCGGTATCGACCGAATGAATACCCAGTTTCAACTGCTTCGCTAATATCTTTTGCATAAGACGACGGGGGATATGTGTCTGCGTGTACAAAATACAACAGCTCACCAGTAGCAATACCAGCGCCAAAATTCATTTGCGCTGATCTTCCTTTCGCAGGAGATTGTGCAATTTTGGCTCCGGCTTCCAGGGCCAGGGTTACGGTTTCATCAGTACTTCCTCCATCGCTCACAATAATCTCTTTAACCAAACCATTGCTATGTTCCTTCAAAAAAACAATCAACGATCCAATTACTGCAGCTTCATTTAAGGTTGGTATAATAATACTGATAGTAGTCACTGCAATCTGATAAAATTAAACTATAGTTTGTATATTTTCAATCGTACGCCCTTACTGCTCATGAAGTTACGCATTTGCAGTGCATAAAAATCTCTGGCTCAAAATATAGCTGGATCAACACGGATGGAGAGACTCCATCAGGCATTATTGCTACACGATTAAATAAACAGACTTTACAGGATATAAGCACTACCTTACAAAGGTTTTGTCTGCCTATATACTCAATATCCAATCTCAAGAATGAAACTCTATATAAAGTATATGGTTAGCCTTCGTTGCAAAATGATGGTAAAAGAAGAACTCAGAAAACTGGGTATACACTATGTTGTGCTCGACCTGGGTATGGTAGAATTATTGGTAGACATTACAGATGAACAGCGGGCGGAGTTTAAAATCAATCTCCTAAAATCCGGGCTTGAACTTTTAGAAGACCACAGGAGTATTCTGATTGAAAGAATTAAAAATGTCATCACAGAAATGGTTCATTATTCCGATGAACTTCCTGATACCAATTACTCTGATTATATCAGTGAGAAAATAGGACAAGACTACACTTACCTGTCTAATATCTTTTCGGAAGTAAAAGGAATCACCATTCAGCAGTTCATCATATTGCATAAAATTGAACGTGTTAAAGAGCTGCTTCTATATGACGAACTGAATCTTACAGAAATTTCCTACAAATTACATTATAGCAGTGTAGCACACCTCTCGAACCAGTTTAAAAAAATTACTGGTCTTTCCCCTTCGTTCTATAAAAAACTAAAACAAAAAAGAAGTCAGCATCTGGAAAATCTGTAAAACCTGTAATTCTTCAATTGTTTTGTGTAATACTGCCTATTGTTATAAAGAGCACCTTTATACTTTACTATTACTCATTCAATTAATCTAAAGAAAATGCCCAGGATAACTGATCCGCTCGAACTAGAGAAATCGAAATCTCACATTATTGTACAAATCATTGAATATATACCCAATGCAATACTGAGCAAGACGATCATCAAAAAAATAACTGGCAATATCACTATTTCTTCTTTTGATGCCGGAGAAGAATTGTCTGAAAAAACAACACCCTTCGATACCTATGTGCAAATTATTGATGGCAATGCCAGATTAAGTATAAACAACAGCAAATATCACTTGAAATTAGGTGATGGTATCATTATCCCGGCTCATGCTAAACATAATTTCACAGCTGAGGAACAATTCAAAATGTTAAGCACAATTATTAAAAGCGGTTACGAGGAATAGATCTAAAGCAGTTATATCTGCAACAATCACTTAGGTATATGTAACACAGATGAGAAGTAAAGTCTTCACCTTTACAATGCATTAAACGAAACAACATGACAACAGAAAATGTTACACCCGCAGTAGTTCCATTTAAAGTGAAAGGCGACTGGTCAATTCAGATAGAAAAATTGAAAGTTAAGTTTCCAAGTCTTACCAATGATGACCTGAAATTTGCAACAGGAAAAGAAGCAGAATTGCTGGAAAAAGTTGGTAAGCGATTGAATAAAAGCCTGGAAGAAACTACTGCAATTCTTGAAAAAGAAATGCATTGATACTACTCTGTACATAAACCATTATACACGTTTCTCTTATACAGTGGGTTTTTGGTAAGCACAGACATTAAAACGTCTGTGCTTTTTACTTTACTCTTACACATAAAAAAACAACATGAGCAATCTTCTATACATTATCGCAATTATTTTACTGATTATATGGGCTACAGGGTACTTTGCCTATAATGCAGGGCAGGTCATTCACATTTTATTATTTATAGCTGTAGTGGCTATTCTTCTCCGGTTTATTAAAGGCGGCAAGATTTTTTGATTCAATGTGCCTCTCACCTTGGAATGATACAAGTATTATCCTTCCATATGTAATATATTTTCCAGCATATCAACAGACCTTTGGACCTGAGAATTGATGGCTTTTAAACAGTAGCATAATTTATTCTATACCTCATCGCCTGAAAAAATCTCAACTTATTATGAAAACAAAACACCTGATTATTACCTGCTTGTTTAGCCTGATATTTTTTGTAACAAACAGTTCAGCACAATCCTACAAAACCGGGCTGGGTTTAAGGTTTGGCGGACTTACAAGTGGTATTACCCTTAAACATTTTACCAACAGCACTACTGCACTTGAAGGAATATTGAGTGTTGGCCGGAAAAACTTTCTGATTACCGGTTTATATGAAAAACATGCCGCTGCAGATAAAAACAGTTCATTAAAATTTGTATACGGTTTTGGCGCACACGTTGGCTTCTTCCAGGATGGTGGAAGTTATTATTATAATAATGGAAGAACCTATACTTCTTCAACCGTTTTAGGTATTGATGGTATACTTGGACTTGATTACAAATTCAACAAAGCACCCATTAACATCAGTATGGATTTAAAACCGTTTATTGATTTCTTTGGGGAGAACTACGTCTATATGGATGGCGGTGTCAGCTTGCGATACACGTTCTAATATCTGTGTAGGCGGATTGATTGATATTTTGTTTCCCAAATTGCCCACCTGTTATGCAGGTGGGTTTTTATTTTACAGTAAATCAGTGATTAACCCTCTATCAATATGTGATTCATACAATTTTAAGTTAAAAGAGTGTAATGCTAAGCGATTCAATAAGGTTCATCTTTACACAACTGATACTACCTACAAAAAGATGGTCATCAATTTACTGTTATGAAAAAAATAATACTTCAAAGCTTTTTCCTTTTTGCTTCTATGTTTCTTGTTACTTCAGGAATCTGTGCACAAGACACTACAAACCGTATTAGTACAGTTGTAGCTCCACCTTTGTTCTCTGGTAACAAAGGATTCAATACATGGTCATTTGGTTTACATGCAGGCGCCCTCGTTCCTACTTCTGCATTTGGCGGTCGCAATGATTTTTCAAAGTGGAAACCTTCATTGGGATATGGTGGATATATTAAAGCACAGGTTTCACATGTTTTCGGTATTCAGGCCGATTTCCTGAGAGGAACCCTCAAAGCCAATAACGACAGACTATGGGCAGGCGCACCACCTGTTAGCCCCTATAAATCGTTTGAAACAGATGTGCATTGGGCTACTAGTTTAAGCCTGGTTGCTACACTGGGTAATATTAACTGGTCTCAATTACATACGTCTATTCAGCCCTATCTTTCATTGGGTGGAGGTGCCATTAATTTTAATCCAAGTTTAGTAAACACTGCCGGAACAACTATAAATTTCAAACCATCAGGTAGCATAACCAGGTTTTATGTACCGATAGGGCTTGGCTTTAAAGCAAATCTTTCCCGCTCTGTAAACCTGGATATTGGTTATACGATCGGCCTGGTTGACGGTGACGATTTGGATGGTTATTATAAAGAGCCCTATATCAGCGACAGGTTTTCATATGGCCATATTGGTCTCGAATTTGCGTTGGGTAAATCTAATAAAGCACAATTGGCCCGTCACAATCCTCCTGCACAACTTGCCGGCAATATGAAATCTGCTGATGATGCTATGATAGCTTCTCTTGCAGCCAGTGAAGCCAGGTATAATAGCAGACTTGCTGCTTTAAATGGATTACAGGATGAATTGAACAGAATGAAAACAGATACCGACGGTGATGGTGTGAGTGATTATTTTGATAAATGTCCGGGTACTCCACGCAATGTAAAAGTGGATGGTGCAGGTTGTGCACTTCCTGAAGTATCGGTTAAAAGAGATACTGTTTACAAAGTTGAAACAAATACTACTTATGTAATCACAGCGGAAGACAGACAAGTGGTAACTGATGCCATTCGCAATCTGGAGTTTGATTTTGGAAAATCAACCATCAGGGCACGCTCTTTACCTTACCTGAATAAAGTAGCTGAATTACTGACCAAAAAAGGAATCAGCCTCAAATTGGCAGGGCATACAGATAATGTAGGTTCAGACGCTGCTAACATGACACTTTCAAGAAACAGGGCTCAGGCAGTAAAACAATACCTCGTATCGCAGGGAGCTAACAGCTCAAAAATAGAAGCAATGGGTTATGGCGAATCGCAACCCGCTTCCAGTAATAAAACTGCAGATGGTCGTCAGAAGAACAGACGTGTTGAGTTCACCATCTATTAATCTATACTAATTCTTTACCAAAAAGGCCGGATCAAAAAATGATCCGGCCTTTTTATTAGTATCCCTGCCCAAGGTTATTTCAAAAAAAGAACAGCACCAGGAATGGTGCCGTTCTCTTCAGGATATCTTTCACTGCTGAACAGTTAAGATAGCTGATGCACATGAGAATTGTTATAGGGGGTATTATTATTGTTTTGCTTTTCTGATAACCAGATCGCCACTCCAGCTCTTCATCATCAGCTCGGCCCCTCCGCCATTAATTTTACCGAGTACCCATGAGTCTTTACTGATTTTGTAAACACCTCCGCTATTGGTTTTAGTGGGTGCTGCTGCACTTTTCTCAACAGCTACTTCAAAGTCGCTGAATATTTCTCCCTGGTCTGTTTTCATTTTCAGGTTGGCTTTTGTTGAAGCAGGCAGTGTAATATTCACATCACCATTAAAACTTGAGAAAGCCATGGGCTTGCCATCTGTTACACTTGTAAACGAAACACTGATATCTCCATTAATAGTAGTTGCTATTGCCGATCCTGCGATACCAGAGAGATTAACATCCCCATTCGTATTGTTAACCTCCAACTCACCTCTCACATTACTAACTACAATATCGCCATCGTTTACTGTTTTCAAAACCAATGTTCCATTTTGGGGCACTTTTATTTCAATATCCATCTTCCTGAAAAAACTACCACTTCCTACTACTACTTCGTTGTTTTTTTCTGTCGCTTTTAACTCAAATCCTGAACCACCGCTGATTCTTTTCAGTCCATCTTTTGTTTTTTCTTTTCCTTTATTGTTTTTATCATCCTCTACTTCTACTGCCACTACAATATTATCTGCAGCATGGCCCGTTACTTTAATCGACCCTGTCAGCAGGTCTACTTTCAGTTTATAGGGTTTCCCGGGGCTGCTTAATGCAACGGTAATTTGTTCTTTGTCTGTCGACTGCGCCATCATGCCGGTAGTCATGAATAAAAGCGCCAACACTGCTACATACTTGATCTGTTTCATATACTGATTTTATGATTTTTTGATATAAACGTTTCCGTTCAGGGTTTCGAAATGAAATTGTTTCCCGCCGCTGCCAATCTTTACGCCTGCATTTTTTATAATTTTATACACTGTTCCATTCTCTTTAGCTTCGGCATTCTTTACAACGGTATTACTAATGGGCTCAGCATTATCAAAATCGGTGTAATAACTGCCATTCATACTTTTGAAATACAATTCGGCATCGAGATTGGTTTTATAATATACCGTGATATCGCCATTAATGGTATGATAGGTTGAAGCCGCAGGTGGATTCACCGCATAACGCACGTTGAGTTTGCCATTTATAGTAGTTGCTTTGGTAATACCTTTTGCATTGTCAATATCAACCGACCCATTTACATTGCTTACAAAGAGATTACCAAATACATTGGCAACATTAATATTGCCATCATTGACCGTTGATACCCTTAAACGCATGGCATTGGGCACTTTTACTATCATGTCGAGATAGTATTTATAGCGGATATTTCTACGATCCTCATTTCTGTTCCAGTTTTGTTTTGGTCTTGAATCGTAGGGTGCAGATATGTAAACAAGAATACTGTCTCCCATCTGCTCCATTTGAAATTTAAATTCTTCTTTGCCGATTTCCAATTGTTCGGCTGATTTGGCTGTTACTTTTTTATCGATTTCAAGTACTACCTTATCGCCATCATATCCTTCTACTTTAATGGATCCATAAATGTTGTATACAGCAAGCACGGCTTCTGTACTCTTTGCATTTACGGTAAACTGTTTGGATACATGTTCCTTGAATTCCTGTGCAGGCAGGTCAGTGCAGGCACATAGTGATAGCGTTCCCGCCAAGAGCAGGTTGCAGATTTGTTTCATGTTACTGGGGGTTTTATGAAATGAATTAACTCAGTTGATGTATGGTTTCTTTGATCTTTGTTTTTATGGCTTCATTGGTTTCCGGTTTCTTCAGCAATTGCTGAAAAGAACGTACCGATTTTTTCTCCTGCATTTTAAGCATCAGGTCGGCCAGTACCGATTGTATCAATGGTGAATCCTGGTGTGCTATAGATTGAACCAGTCCTTCCCTTACTTTTGGATCAACAGTCATTTTCGATAAGGTTTCGAGTGCTGTAAGACGAACGTTTACATTTTCATCATTATTCAATGTAGTGAGCAAAGCATCTTTTACACGGGCATCAACCGTATCTATCTCCTCCACATAACTCACAGCTCTTAGCCTTTCTGAAGCCGATGGATGTTCCAGTAAACTCAGCGCCAGCATTTCACGCATTTCTTTTACCTGCGATGACAACTGTTGTACTTCAGAAGCACCGTTATCTTTTGTTTTGAAAAAAACGGTAGTCACCAATACACCTGCAACCAACATGGCCAGACCATATCCAAATTTGGGAGTTGTAATACTTGTAATAAAGGCATTGAGCCGATCTCTCCACACCGACCATCCATTGGTATGCGATAATTGTTGCTGTTTATAGTTTTCCAGCTCGGTCATGAAACGTTGTTTCATACCGGCAGGTGCTTCCGGCTCGGGCAGGGCTGCGGTAATACTGCAGAAAGCCATGATCTCATTCAGTTCTGCTTTACAGGTATCACAGGAGGTAACATGCAGGTTTACTGCTGTTTTTTCTGCTTCACTGAGTTCATTCAGTGCCAGTGACCATAATTGCTCTTTGTCGAATACACAGTTCATGATAAAATGGTTTTATGGCTGAGTTCCAGGTAATTTTCTCTTAGTTGCTTTATGGCACGGTGTATCCGTACTTTAATGGCTCCTTCAGAAAGGTTAAGTAACAGGGCTATCTCCTGGTATTTCATTTCTTTATACCGCGATAGGATGATGAGTTCCCTGTCTGTTTCATTGAGTTGCTCCAATGCCCGTTTCAATAATTTTTCTTCTTCCCTTCTGTTTATTTTATCATCGGCGGTTGTACTGTCTTGCAACTGCTCTTCTGCCTGTTCGGTATCTACAAAAGCCGATGATCTTTTATTTTTCCTGTAATGATCTTTCAATGCGTTCCTGGCGATACTGTACATCCAGGTTTCAAACTTATGCGAACCTGTAAAGGTTGCCCGGGAGCGAATCATATTCATGAACACCGTCTGAACCAGGTCGTCGCTCTCCTCTTTTAAACCCGTATTGTACAGGAAAAAGCCATACAGGGAACGATGGTGCCTGTCGAAAAGTAGTCCCATCTGATCCAGGTTGCCTTCTTTTACCCTGAACATGAGTTGATTATCAATGGATTCGCTGGCCAATCTCGGGTTAGTTTTACATGGTTTGAGATATAAACTGAGAGAGAAGAGGAAAGTTACAGGATGATCAGGAATTTTTTTACTGATCGGCTGATAAAAGATTGAAAGCAGATTGTTATCAGGTAAGCACATACTGTTGTACAAAAGATAAACGCTGTAAAAAATCATTATTCAGATGAATCCTTAGAACAGATTTTCATCACTAAACATCAAACTATCAGCATAAATGTGTGTTCTTTTAAGGTTAGACATTACACTTCTTAATACGTCACTCAAAAAAAATATTGAAAATAAAATTGAAAAAATTTTTTTTATTAGAAAAAGAATACACCTTTGCACTCGAAATAATAAAACAATGCTCCGCAAAAAATTACATATCGAATCAACTCAAAATTTTGATGCCAGTGGGTATCATGTGTTTTGCGGGGTCTTATAATTTGATTATAACAACTAATTATACCGAAGCCCCGCTGATTGCGGGGTTTTTTATTGACCGATCATGAAAACATGTAAACACATATTCGCATTTGATACCATCAATCGCATGATGGTTACGGGGATTACTATGCCTGTACAAGATCAACTGCAAAAACAAAACCGACCGTGGTGTTGTGAACTGCTTAGCTGAATTAATTTCAGCAAGGAGGTATGACCCGGTCTGGTAACAGGCCGGGTTTTTTATTGTATAACAAAAGGATTCAACAAATCGAATTCTTCTAAAACGAACTGTATGGGAACACTCATAATACTAACGCTGGGGATGTACCTGCTGGGTTGGCTGCTCAGTAAGTTACCATGGCTGTATCGCAGGCTGATCAGGCAGATCAACAAACAGGGTAATAAACAGACACAATTGTTCGACAGCTATTTCGTTGAACCAAAAGCACTTTATCTGAAAGAGTTTAATAAGGTTCCCGCAATAGCTTTTATTGGCAATATAAATGCCGAAGCAGTATTAACTATGATCAATGAAAAGCAGTTTGGTGAACCGATAGCTACCTACCAGCGAAATTATTATAACTGGCAGGCAGAAAGAATTGAATTCACCAAAACACTGGTGGTGCTCGAAAAGCGGATGATGATTATGCTGGGTGAAGATTGTGCTGAAATACTGTTTTGCAATACCGATTATGATAAAGCCAATAACATGATCCTTGCCTTCAGTAAACACAAAGCTTTACAGAAAGAAGCAGATTTTGAAATCAATATCATTACACAATCTACTTATGGACTGGATTTGAAATCACTGGCTATTAAACCCACTGAATTGGACATCGATCTGTATTATAACGACGACTTCAAAGAAGTAGATGCGGTGATCAAAGACCGGTTGGGTAAAGAAAATGAAAAAGGTATCGTGTTATTACACGGTCTGCCGGGTACAGGTAAAACAACTTATCTGCGACACCTGATCGGAGGACTGAAGAAAAAAGTACTCTTTGTATCGCCTGGTGTTGCCGGTAATTTAATGAACCCGGAATTCATGGACCTCTTACTCGATAACCCGAATGCTGTTTTGATTATAGAAGATGCTGAAAACATTATCATGGACAGAAGGCACAGCAGCCAGAGTAGTGTAAGCAACCTACTCAATATCAGTGATGGTTTGCTCAGCGACTGTTTGAATGTACAGATTATCTGTACGTTTAACAGTTCAGCAAATATGATTGATAGTGCTTTAATGAGAAAGGGAAGGCTGATTGCGATTTATGAATTCAACAAGCTAACTGTGAAAAAAGCGCAGGCGCTTAGTCAGAAATTAGGTCAGGACACACTGGTGGTTAAACCTATGACACTGGCCGAAATCATGAATCCTGATGATAACTTCCACCAGCCTGTTCAACAAACAGTAATTGGATTCAGAAGGGCACCAATAATGGAACATGAACAAAAATATACAGCAGTTGATGTTGTATAACAACCTGTAAGCTGCATGTTTTTATGATAGTAACAAGTATGCAGCTTACTTTAACAATTAAACAATGAAAAAAGTAAAAATAACAGCAAAAGAATTAAGGGCCATCGGGTTCCCGGAGAGTCCGGTAATTCCTGTGGCCATGTCGGTAGTAGATAAGTTTTATAAGTTCAGCAAAAAAGAGGATGTGATTGAGCTATTAAAAAATGTATTGGCTCAACCTGCCGACTATAAAAATGATCCCATGCTTGAGAGTATTGCATTAAAACTGCTTCCGAAAGAAGCAGCCCATGCAACCGGCATAGCACTAAGAGAATCGGGTGTACCAGTAAGCATTTTTGGACCTGACTATATTGAAGCGGGTGCGTTACACCAGATTCATATGGCAGCCAAACTACCCATATCCGTTAAAGCGGCACTGATGCCCGATGCACACCATGGCTACGGCTTACCTATTGGTGGTGTACTGGCAACCAAAAACGCGGTAATACCTTATGGTGTAGGTGTTGATATTGGTTGCAGGATGTGCTTATCAGTTTTCGACATGGACCCCGACCTGCTGAAAAGCAGAACATCTTTTTTTTCAAGGGAAATTCATGAAGCTACTTTATTTGGCAGTGGTGCACAGTTTAAAACAGCCGAAGAGCATGAAATAATGGACAGGGATGAATTCCATTCCACCCCATTGCTTAGATCATTGCATGGTAAAGCATGGAAACAGTTGGGCTCATCTGGCAGTGGTAACCACTTTGTAGAATTTGGTGTGGTTGAAATTTCGGAGAAAGATGAAGTACTGGGTATTGAACCCGGAAAATATATCGGTCTCTTATCGCACTCTGGTTCAAGAGGATTAGGTGCCAATATTGCCAACCACTATACCAAACTGGCCATTGAAAAAAGGAAACTGCCAAACGATGCAAAGAACCTGGCATGGCTCGATTTAAATGAAGCTGAAGGGCAAGAATACTGGCTGGCCATGAACCTTGCAGGTGATTATGCAAGTGCCTGCCACCACATCATTCACAGGAAAATTGCCAGACAACTAGGCAGAACACCTATAAAGATGGTAGAGAACCACCACAATTTTGCCTGGAAAGAAATGCTGGATGGTGAAGAAGTAATTGTTCACAGAAAAGGTGCAACCCCGGCCGGTAAAAATGTACTGGGTATTATTCCGGGTAGTATGTCGGCCAATGGTTTCATTGTAAAAGGCAGAGGTACGGCTGATGCTATTCATTCTGCGGCGCATGGGGCCGGCAGAAAATTGAGCAGATCAGCAGCTATCAGTTCTATTACACACAAAGCCATGAGGGATGCACTCGACAAAGCAGGTGTAACTTTATTAGGCGGTGGACTCGATGAAGCGCCGTTTGCTTATAAAGATATTCATGCGGTAATGGCTGAGCAGACAGAACTGGTGGATGTTGTAGGCAGCTTTGCACCAAAAATTGTAAAAATGTGTGGCGATGGTCCGAAGCAGTTGAGAAAAAGAAATGCTTCAGATGGCGAATAACAAAGAGCGGTACATGATGTACCGCTCTTTTTATAAACTGATATTACTTCTTCACCGGTATTTTAATAAACCCATCATTGTGCCATTTAATCTTCAGTGGTTCTTTTGCATCATGAATGGTTTCGTTGTTTACATCCTTACCCGTTCCGTAATTAATTTGTTCCGACTGGCTTTTGTTTACATTCACTATTAATACCAGCCTGCTGCCCTTTGCTATTTTTCTACTGGTAAAATAACTGTTAGTGAATGGCAGCGTGTTTTTTTTACCCGGGGTCAACAATTGTCGTTTAGTATTGTCTGTTGCATAACTGGCCCTGCCCATAAAATAACTGAGGTAGAAATAGCGACCGTCGGGTAATTGTTCAAACAGCACGGCGCTGTAATCCATATCGCGTTTGTTGATGGTAACTTTCATGTTGCCGGTAAAAGAGCCGGTAAACTCTGTTGCTGTTTCAAAGGGTTTGCTTTTATACATTACACCACCGCCGCTAAAGAGGCTATCCCAGATAATGCGGAACTCGTAGAAATAACTGTTCATAGAACTACGATCGGCAAAATCAAGTTCCATATTGGCATAACCGGGTTGCGTTGGTTTTTTGAGGTTGAGCAAACCTTCCTTTTTATTGTCGAGGTAAAAGGTAAGTGTATCGTTGCTCACCTGCTTCAGCGAAGCAGCATGTTTCCATTCGTTGGAAGCCATGGGCTGGTAATTGATTTTGTCTTTTAAAAAAGCGGGTTTGGGTTTTCCCTTCAGTATATAATCGAACCATTCGTAAATAATTTGGTGGATGGAAATATTGGCCACTGCATCAATGGTATAACCATGGTAAACAGTATCTGGAAAACCCTGTGACCCGAAATGACCATAAGGACCAATGATTACATAATGTTCTGCACCCGGCTTGTATTTGTTGTGTTCGCGTGTATAATACAAAGCACCCACCTGTCCGCCATCGTAATAACCGGTAGTGGTTAGTACGGGTATATCAATATTGGCAAATTCATTTTTATACGGAATCATTTGTTGCCAGTATGCATCATAGGTAGGATGTTGTAACCAGGTTTGAAATATTTTATTGCGTGGTCTGCCCTCCACCAAACTATCCATGGCGCTATAAGCCAGCCCTTGCTGAAACCATTTATATTCCAGCTCTTTCCATTTGGGGCTGTTATAATCTTCGGTGTCGAGAAAGCGGTTGTTTGATACGTAGTAGGTCCAGGAGAAAGGAAAACTCATGATAACATTATTCATCATCGGCACATCTAAACCCGGTGCAACGGTGGCTGAGGGCACAATGGTTTTTAGTGCGGGGTGCATACGTTTGGTGGCGGCCCATTGGGTAAAGCCGTTATAACTACCTCCATACATACCTATTTTTCCATTGCACCAGTTTTGTTTGCTGATCCAGTCTATTACTTCATACACATCTTTTGCATCGTGTTCGTATGGCATAATATCGCCGGTGCCATAACGCTTGCCTCGCGAATAAGCCATAACACCTACATACCCTTTCTCTGCCGCTTCAATGGCTTTTTTAATATCGGTATGGCGGGCGTAAATGGTGAACTGGAGAATAACGGGTAGTGGTTGTTGCTGCTCCTTTTTAAGCACCACCAATGCAGAAATAACTACACCATCTTTTCCAGGAATTAAAACACTGTCGTACACACGGTAGTACGCTCCTTTAATTAATGTATCTCTTCCTGTTGTGTTGCTGGCTTTTACACAAAGCGATGCCCCGAGACAGCAGGCTGCCACCATGATTAGTTTGATCATATCGTTGTTGATTTTTTTTAGTGAAGCTGTATGCTACAGGCTTCCATATTTGTTTTTTAAACGTGCCGACTGCCTGTTCGATACGGTAAGCGTTTTACCGGTTTTCAGCTTAACGGATAATTGTCCGTTGGGCAATGCCTGCATTTGACTGATGAATGTGGTGTTGATGATTTCCTGTCTGCTCACCCGGAAGAAAACAGTTGCGTCTAATATTTGCTCTAATTGGTTGAGAGATTTTTTGATCAATACTTTTTGCTGGTTGAAATAGATTTTTGCATAATTACCCGCCGATTCAATCAGCGATATCTCATCCGTTTTTATCATGTAATAACGGTCGCCCTCTTTCACAAAAAGATGCTGCATCCCTACCCTTGTACCTTGTTCCCTTGTACCTTGCTCCCTTGTATCTTGCCCCCCTTGTTCCCTTGCACCTTGCTCCCCTGTACCTTGTCCCCTTATATCTTGTTCCCTTGTATCTTGCTCCCTTGTACCTTGCCCCCTTGCAACTTGCTCCTTTACTCTATTCACTGCCATCGCAAACCGCTCATCGCGTATGGGCTTTACGAGGTAATCGAGTGCATTTATTTCAAAGGCTTTTACGGCATAGGCATCGAAAGCGGTGGTGAAAATAACGGCAGGTACCCATTCCAGCGATTCGAGTAATTCAAAACCTGTTCTGCCGGGCATTTGAATGTCTAATAGAAGCAGGTCGGGTTTTAGTTCGGTAATTAATGCTGCTGCTTCATCGGCATCGGCTGCTTCGCCCACCAGTTCGAATGCGGAATGATTTTGCAGGTGTCTTTTCAGCTCTTCCCTTGCGAGTCGCTCATCGTCTATCACCAACACTTTTATGCTGTTCATGATAAGGGAATTTTAAGTGTGGCCAATACGGTATCTGCTGTATGTTGTGTTAAGCGGAATGAGGCATTGCCTTCGTATTGCAGTTGCAGCCGCTCCTGCAGGTTTTTTATACCCAGACCATTGGTGGCAGCCTCTTGCAGCCTGCCGGGGTTTTGCACTTCTACCCGCATGTTGTTGCCTTCCTGTTCTACACTGATGCTGAGCACGGCGCTTTCTTTGCTGTTGGCTATACCATGTTTAATGGCATTCTCTACCATTACCTGTATACTGAATGGCAGCAGTGGTTGCGGCAACAAAGCTGGGGCTACTGTAATGCTGGTTTGTAGTCTTTTTTCTAAGCGTATCTGCTCCAGTTCGAGGTAATCTTTTACCATTTCCATTTCTTCCTGTAAGGATATATAGCCGGCTTCTTTCCGGTATAAGGATTTGCGTAGCAGGTCTGACAAGAGATCGATGGCCCTCCTGGTGGCCTGCGGATTTTCGGGTACCAGTGCTTTGATGCTGTTGAGTGCATTAAAAAAGAAATGCGGATTCAGTTGTGCCGTGAGGTTATTAAATGCGGCGTCTTTGGCCATCATTGCCAATCGGCTGCTTTCTTTTACCGCATTGATTTCACGCATGGCAAAATGATATCCATAATAGGCCAGCAGCCAGATGCTCATGATGCGCATTCCTGTTGCCATTATCACCAGCCATTGCGCCGCTAACTGTTCGGTAAACCGCATGGAAAAACCCGGCTCAAACCAGTAACGCAGCAGGTAGTTTTTAGATACCGTGAGTAACATAAATGCGGCACCCAGCATTACCACCACCGGCAGCAGCCGCCATACTAATTGCCTGATGGCCAGTTTATGCCAGCCCAGTTGAATAGAACAATTTCTATACAAGTGCGATAAGCCGATATAGATGGAGAGATCGGCCAGAAAATGCAGGATGGCCAGCGACCAGCTAAAACCCGTTCCGAGAAAACCCAGCAGCCCCCAATACAATGCCGCTGCCGACCAGCCCATTAACTGGCATTTCCAGTACAGCGATATTTGTGGGATTAGCTTCATGCTTTTGTTTGGCAAACAAATTAAACTATTACCAACTTAGGAAATATTTGTACAGGAGCGTAAGGGTTTGGGGGATGGGGGGATTTCTATTGCTTTATTTTATTAACTCTTCGAAGCAGGAATGTACTGCCAACAATAAGTTTAGGTACAGACTACCCACTGAGTGAGTATAGGCAGAGATACGAGCATCATAAGAGAACCATAAGGAAACCATAAGAGAATGATAGCGAAACTATAGTGAAGTGATAGTGAAAGGATAGTGTTTTGTTATGAAAATCCTTTACAGGCGAGGGTATTGTATTGGTAATGTTTAACCCAGATCGATGCAACTTGTGAAAGGTTTCGGAACTTTCCAAAAGTTAATCATATAATTATATATATAGGCTTACATTGTTAGCTTACTGATGTCAATTTTGAAGTGGTCTTTTAGCAGTTTGGGCAAAGAGCAACACTCAATGTCAATCTCTTTACAATTTTCAGGAATTTTTTTGAAAATTTTATTGTCGTTAGCTGTTTTGGTTTCTTCGGTTACAACAATTGGACTGTTAGCTTTTATTGATAAAGAGTATAAAAGCAAATTTGCGTCAGGAGTAGTTAAGTATCTAGTCTTTTCTTGTTCAAATTCAACTTCAGTAATCCCCTTTAAACGAACAATATCTTTGTTACAAAAATGGTTTTCTAATAAATTAAAAAACTTTTTACTTGGAATTAAGCTACTTGTATTGATATGTTTTTTCTTATCATTAATGAATTCTAGTTCTTTTAGAATAACACCTTGTGAAATATACCTTGATTCATCAAAGACTTTATCTAAAATAATTATTTCACCATTTTCAAACTTTGTTTGAAATAGTCCCTTAAATGTTCCGCTTTTGTCAAAAGGCAAGTAATATCTTACGAATGCCAATAATGACGATGTGTCTATAATTGCATTCATGTAAGATATTTTCCTACTTTTTCGGGTTTAACATTTAGCTTTCGACAAAAGTCGGCTTCATTAATAAGGTTGTTATATAATGCACTTTGAAGTGTCTTTAAATACAATGGTGAAATAATAGGCTTTGGGGCAGATGCCTGAGGGGTTCTGCCCTCATCGATTGCTTTCTGTCTTTCTCGTTCAAGCCTTTCTTTTTCTCGTTCTTCCCAATCTTTTATACTTACAAGTATTTCGTCTGTAACTTGTTTATAGTTAAACGGAGAAATTTTATTACTTAGCAATAGTCGAGTGTACAGTGAAATTGTACTTAGATGGGTATGTTTTGAAACTTCATTAATTGTTTCATGATGATAATCGTTACCGCTATTAGCAGCGTCTAACTTTTCAATCACCTTAGAATATTGCCCAGCTAAAAAAAAGTAAGCGAAGTCGTTGCACCATCTTTCAATTTTATTGAGCTTATTGTACTCAACGTTAATTTCACTAACATTATCATCAATTTCCTCTTCGTTCAGTAGGTAGTGTCCTAGTTCATGAGCAAGGGTGAATATTTCTCTGGAGAAAGATTTTTGATTCCTTTTCAAAACAATAACGTTAGGAGTTAGATAAAATCCGTTAATGTTGGCTTTCTCTTTCTTATTGTGCGTTTCAACAAACTCGAAAACAAGAATATTATTATCGGCAAATTTTGAAATGAAATTTTTTAAAAACTCCTTCTTGTCAATATTAAATTCAGCGTAAAGTGTCTTCCGTATTTCAGATGCAACAACTTCTGGATTGTCGGTTATTTTAAATACAGGAATATTTCTTTTTATTTTAAAATCTGATAGCTTTGCTAAAGTAGAGAAGGCAATTTTTTCCTCCTCAAATTTTGTTACAATTTGTTTAGCACCAAGATTAAGTTTAGCATTAAAATTGTCCTTCCTAAAAAAAATACTCTCTTCTTTTGATTGTGTTGGTTCTTTTGGGTCAATATAAAAAGACAAGCCCTTATGGAAGACCGAATCAATTTTTTTTAGAATACTGAGTTTTATTTCTTTATTAAAAACATCGGCTTCTTTTAAAGGATTTTTCCTTTTAACGTTGAGTCGTTTCAACAACTCACCCCTTGTCACTCCATAAAGTGTCAAAAGATGATTTAATCTGTTGATATTCAGCACTACTATACTCAAGTCAATGAAGATAAGATTGCGAAGATAACTAAACTAATAATTTTTAAAGCATGTCTGTTCCACCTGCCGATTGTTATTCCATCCGCCAGCCTTGCGGCAAATCTTTTGTTGGCTGAAGCTACATTACTTAGTAGTTAACACTGAATTTAAACTTTTTTCTAGTTCGTCAATTGACGACCATTCAGTACAATTTTCTGGCAGTGATTTGTCATGATTCGTTAATGCTTGTAGTAATTTTTCAATTATTTCAAACTTCTTTGTGTCTGTAGAGATTGTTGTTAAAGCACTATATGGCTTTTCAGTGGATATCGCCTCCCCAAAATATGCCTCTTCAAAATTTGGTAATGAAGCAATTAAACGTGATTTAGTCCCTACAGGTTTTGAGTTTATTGCTGCTAGAATATTTGGGTTATTGCCCCATGCTGGATTCCCATCACCATTTTTATTTTTTGGTCTGTCGCTGTCGTGTAAAACTGAATAACTAGAGCCAAAATGATTAAGGATTTTAATTAATGAAACAATTGTAGCCTTACCTCTCGCTCTTATAATGTGAATATCCTTGTATAGAGTTGGCTTGCTCTCAATGATATAATTAAATGCAGTATATTCTGTATCGCCCTCCACGACAATTACCTTTCCGCCAAAGAAGAATTCGGCAACATAAGGGTCGCAAAGGTTTAGGAGCTTCAGATTTTTTTTATCGTCTTCACCCAATTGTGCTCTATCAGGGCGAAACACTGTTGTTCCTTCAATGATGCCAGCGTTATTTCTTTCTACTTTAACGATAGTTGTGTTGTCTCTTGAAAAGTCAATAAAAATTGGGGAATGAGTTGTAACCATGACTTGCCAATTTCCAGTTTTTGGTAATTCGTATAAAACATGACATGCATCTCGAATTGCCGTTGGGTGCAAGCAAATTTCTGGCTCATCTATCAAAAGCAAATGAGACTTGGGTTGAGAAACTTCGGCAAGTTCTTTTTCTTTCGCTTTAGTAGCTTTGGGCTTATTTTCAGAGATATATTTTAAAGCTGCCCACAAAAGTGTCCTTCTTGCTCCACTACCTTGCTTTTCAATTGGACTCAAATGATCGTCAGTACCCATCAATAACTGTGAATCGCTTTTAAAAAATATAGCAGTGGGGTCGATTGCTGAATCCGTTTTTACATCAAAGTCGACTTTATGTTTTGGAAATATTTTTTCAATTAGTGATGTTAACTCACTATTTACAGTATCAATTTGTGCTTTTGTTTCTGTTAAAATCCATTTTTGTATTTCGTGAATTTTAGCTAAGACTTTTGTGAATTCATTTTCTTCACCTTCTTTTGGTTTAAGGGAGTTTACCTTTTCAGTTAAAAAAGCTTTGAGCAATTTAGTAATGTTATCCGCTTGGACTTTAGGGTCGGAAAAGGCGTAAACTGGATGAGGTTCGGGGCGTCTTGCATTTGCAATTCCTCCAGGTCCAAAAGGGTAGCTATCTTTATCCCAATCTCCGATGCTTACATTCCAGCCTACTTTTTTTGATTTTCTTTCTATATCCCATGTCCACCTTTCTCGAACTAAAAATTCATTAGGGTTATCTGTAGGTTGAAGCCATTTTTCACTTACCCCTGAACTTGTGACAATTAAATGCAATTCTATTTCGGGTAAATTATCCTCGTCTATTTCGTGATTAGGATAATCTTCAATTTCGAGTTCTATTCCTTTTGAATTGTCTGACATTATAATTTCATAGGCTTTCAGAATTGAGCTTTTCCCAACATTATTTGCGCCGAC
Source organism: Sediminibacterium sp. (assembly GCF_019264485.1). Classification (GTDB taxonomy): domain Bacteria; phylum Bacteroidota; class Bacteroidia; order Chitinophagales; family Chitinophagaceae; genus Sediminibacterium. The sequence continues at coordinate 29,287 of NZ_JAHVAA010000005.1, read as the reverse complement.
TAAAACAACAATTTCATTTAAGTCAATCGTAACAGGTGTTGATCCTATACATCGGAAATTTTTAATTATCAATTTGGATAATTTGGAAGTCTGCACTTCAACTTCTGTCGTTGAACTGTCAGTTTGCTTTGTTTTTTTGGCCATGTTTTATGGGCTTTAAAGTACTAGGGTGCTACAGAGTGCTTTCAGCCAACTATCAAATTGGCGAAACAATCCATAAATAACCTTCGCCAAGCAACCAAAAAAATGGTGCATCAGAGAAAGTATTTATTGGATTTCTTGAAACAACAGTTTATGCAAAACTGTCAATGGGGGAATAGTAAGATAAAAAGAAAAATTGAAATATGCAAATTTATGCTAAGGTATGAGGGTGTTGCAAAATGGTTGACACTCAAGATTCAAACTCTTCCAGAAAATCTTCAGGTGTTTATTAAAGGTTGTAACTTCTTCATCCTTTTATACCGGAGATGTTTGATTAAGCCTTGTTGTATTCAAATATTTTCTGAAGTACAGATACCCTGCAATTGTAATTAGCTCATTCAAAATAAACAGGTTTGCAATACCAATTACGGTTCCATTCATTACCTGTTTTTCCACCAACAAATATTCCAGCAACATAAAAACGGGGCCCCATAAAAGGTAGGGAAAGAGCACCAGATAAAACAAGAACCACCATAACCTGTTCTTATTCTCTATGGCTTTATACGCTTTAATAAGTGGTGGCACACAGCAAATCCACACTGTTATAATTACTATCCAATATACCAGTTCCGTTTTTCCGAATAATTTTGATGAGGCATAATATTCATCATTCATTTTAAAAAAGCACATCACCATTCGCTGCAATGGCATTTGAGCAAAAATGAGGGCAAATGCAAATTGTTGTTTATAAGGAGATGCTTCTTTTCTGTTCAACATATATGCGCCTACCCACATCATGGCAAATGAAAAAACCGGACCAGCATAAGTAGCCATATAAGAAACAGCGTTTGCTTCGCAGGCAGTTTGAAAATAATTAAAGGTTTTATAGCCCCATTCGCCACATAAAATGTATCCGGAAAAATGATGTATCAATTCATGTAAGGAGGAATAAAGCATTATCATACAATAAAAAGCCAGACAATACTTCCAGGTAATTTTTATATTGACCATCTTATGAATAAGTTATGAATTGAACTACTACATTCGTTAAGGGCATAACAGCTCAAGGCTTTAGCGCTATCGGTTATGCTTAAAACAATTACAGATTAGGTTTTTTACGGCAATCTTGTTTAAAAAAGTAATCAGGTACTTACAACTGTGTACAAACAGCCGTTTGCGTGGAAATTACCATTTCCATTATTTAACCTTTAGCTGATAAGAGAGGAAGTTGTTGGCTATTTCCCGATACAAAACTTACTAAATATAAAATCCAACTGATCCTCATTGGTTATTTCACCGGTAATGAGTCCGAGGTAGTGTAAGCACTGGCGTATGTCGAGGGCCAGCAGGTCGCCGGGTACCTGGTCGTTCATGCCATTGCGTACATCGGTTAATGATTGGGAGAGTTTTAATAAGGCATCGTAATGGCGGGCATTGGTTACAATGGTGGCTTCGGTATTTACATCGCCACTGATGGCTTTTTGCGTGAGGGCCTGTTTGAGAAGGTCTATTCCGGTATGTGTTTTGGCAGAGATGTAGATGGTCCATGGTCCATGGTCCATGGTCTGAAGAGTGCCGAGGTTGGCGGTGTCGGTTTTATTGGCCACCAGCAGGCATTGTATGTTTTTCGCCTTGAGTGTTTCTTCAAATGCTTTCAACTCTTCTGCAGTCGTTTCATTTACATCGAAGAGATACAATACAATATCAGAAGCATTCATTTTCTCTAAGCTCTTCTCCACGCCTATCTGTTCAATAATATCAGCTGTATGTTCTCGAATACCTGCCGTATCAACCAGTCTGAACAGAATTCCATTAATATTGATTACTTCTTCAATCGTATCGCGTGTAGTACCGGCAATATCACTTACAATGGCGCGGTTTTCATTCAGCAGCGCATTGAGTAAAGTAGATTTTCCTGCATTGGGTTTTCCAATAATAGCTACCTGTACACCATTGCGAATAACATTACCCAATGAAAATGATCTGATGAGTTGATGTATTGATCCATCCAGTTCATCAATCAGTTGTTTCAATGCAGTACGATCGGCAAACTCCACATCTTCCTGCGAAAAATCGAGTTCCAGTTCTATCATCGCCGAAAAACGAATGAGTTGTTCCCGCAATTGTTTGAGATCGGATGAGAAGCCTCCACGCATATTGTGTAAGGCGGTTTTTCTACTGGCTTCTGTATTACTGGCTATTAAATCGGCTACTGATTCTGCCTGTGCCAGATCGAGTTTACCATTTAAAAATGCACGCTGCGTAAACTCTCCTGGTTTGGCCAGCCTGGCTCCCAGTTTTGTAATGGCATTGATTACCTGTTCCTGAATAAATGGAGAACCATGACAACTTATTTCTATTACATCTTCTCCAGTATAAGAACGCGGACCTTTAAACAATGACAGCACCACTTCATCCAATACCTGCTCTCCTTCTTTTAAAAAACCCACCTGTATTGTATGCGATGGTTGTACATTCAAATCTTTGGATGGAAATAACTGATTGAGAATAGTAAAAGTTTCTTTTCCACTCACCCTTATCACACCAATGGCCCCAATACCCTGTGGTGTAGCCAATGCAACAATGGTATCATCCCAGCCTGATAGGTGAATGGACATTTTGGAGGTTCCTTTTTTGCGAAGATACGGTAATCGTGAAAGGTGAGACGTGAGACGTGAAAGGTGAAAAAAAGGGGAGGGTGATCGGTTCTCTGTGCAACTCTGTGCCTCACTCTGTGTACACTGTGGTTAACCACGGAGTTACACAGAGTCAGGCACAGCGTTTCACGGAGTGTTTCTTATAATGTCTCACGTTAGGGTTGCTGCTCCGATACCTTGAATGTAATCATCTGTTTATGTCTGTATACCACTGCTCTTCCGTTCTGGTTGGCGGGTATCCATTTAGGGCCTTTTCTGATGACCCTTACCGCTTCATCTTTGGTACCATAACCTGGATCATTTTCTGCTTTTACATCGCTTACTTTTCCTTCTGTATCTACAACAAATGAAACTGTTACCGTATATACACCAACCGGTGCTCCGTTATCGGTGGGTAAATCACTGTTTAAATTCCGTTCCAGAAAACGCTGCCATTCTTTTATGCCTCCCGGAAATTCGGCCGCAATCTGAACGGTTTTGAATTCAGCATCAAGTTCATCGTCTTTCGATTTTATGCCTTTCGTAAGGCCGGTGCTTACTTCAACCGGGGGCGCTACAATTCCCTCGTCTGCCGTTCCTTCAATTTTTTCCAAACCAATCTTTACGTCGTTATACGCTTCTACCTCCTGCATTATATCTTCTTCTTTCACCTGGTCGTCTTCTACAATTTTTGGCGGTGTTAATACTTCTGTAGCTGTTTGTGGTTCTTCAATTTTAGGTTCGGGTGGTTTTACTTCTTCTACCGGTGGTTCATCTACTTTACTCAGTTCAATTTCAGGACCTGTATAAACCAGTTTTTTTGTTTCATCTTTTGCGTTGGCGAGAATAGAACCTACTGTAAATAATAAGCATAAGATGAACATGGCAGACAGTGCATACTTCATGCGTTTGTTATACATCACACGTAATTCATAAGCACCATAGTCTTTGTTGCGATGTGCAAATAATATCTCGAGGATATCATTTCGCTGGCTGAATTTCTTTTCCATAGCGTTGTGTTTTTAATGAGACGCCTGGGGGAGGAAATTCCATAAGAGAGAGTGAGTAGTGAGTAGTCAGTAGTGAGTGAGTTTTTTTCTACTCACTGACTACTCACTACTCACTACTCACTAAAAAAAAGCCATCACGCTTAACACGTGATGGCTTTTTTAAAATTTATCAGATAAAGAGATTACTCTTCCGATACCATGAATGTGATACTTTGTTTGTGACGATAGATTACCTGACGTCCGTTCTGAACGGCTGGCTTCCAGTTGGGTCCGCGTTTAATTACACGTACCGCTTCGTCTTTGGTACCATAACCGGGGTCGTTCTCAGCTTTTACTTCACTGATACCACCGTTTTTATCAACGATGAATGATACGATCACCGTGTATTTACCGGGAGGTGCACCATTTTCAACGGGCAGGTCCCTGTTCAGGTTACGTTCGAGGTATTTGGTCCAGGCAGGCAAACCACCGGGGAATTCCGCCGGGATCTGTACCACAGTAAATACTTTATCATAATCTTCTTCCTGTTTGGGGGCTTCTACCACACCGGTACCTTTTACTTCCACGGGTGGAGCAACGATACCTTCATCTTTAATACCTTCCTGGTTGATGGTACCGATCTTGGTATCTTCCAGTTTTTCCACTTCCTTGATTTCCTCTTCGGGTTTCACTTCTTCATCCTTCACAATTTTGGGAGGGGTGAATTTGGTGATCTCCACTTTAGGAGGCTCCTGTTTGGGTGGTGGTGGCGGAGGTGGTGGTTCAGGCTTCTTCTCATCCTGGTTCACTTTTTCAAGCTCCATATCCTGTACGAGGATCTGGGTCTTTTCTTTGTCGGATGAGTTGGCAATCAATGAACCTCCCAGGAAAAGCAGGCACACTACCACAGTTCCTATGATAGCGTAAGTAATACGCTTATTATAGGTTCTGCGGAGTTGGTACGCACCGTACTCTTTGTTTCTACCCTCAAAAACGATATCGAGGATATCCGCGGTTAAAATTTTATTTACGTCCATTGTTAGGTCTTTAAAATGTATGATTCATGTTGTGGTATTTTCCATACCAAAAAACCAATTAATTAGAAGCTGAAGCGCCGCCGCCGGCATCAGACAACTTTACCAATTGTTCTTCGACAGGGGAAATATCCACCAGCGCATAGCGCTTTAACACATTGATGGTCATTTCATCCAGAATATCCACCACATTTTTATAAGTGCTTTCAGATGAAGGCTTCAATACCACAACCAGGTCTTTTTCGTTGGTACGTGCTTTTTTCTCGAGCAGTACAGTACGAATTTCCTTGAAAGTGGATGATTTGAAGTTAGAACCATCCGGTGCCAGTTGACCTTCGTAGTAGAAGACATTATTGTCTTTTCCTAACAGAAGGGTAATAACACCTGATTCTTTTGCCTTATTCTGATCCTCCGGATTTTCGGCATCTTTTGGTAAAAAGAGCTTCATAGCCGTAGGTTGACTCATCGTTGTGGTGAAGATAAAGAATGTGATGAGCAGGAAGCCCAGGTCAACCATGGGCGTCAGATCAACACGGGTAGAGAGTTTCTTCCCTTTCTTGACCCCGGGGCCCTTTTTGTGGCCCCCGCTACTCGAGGTATCCATTTCTGCCATAACGGTAGAATTTAGTTTTCGTGAGTAATTTGTTTACTTACTACTGGTTCAACAGTATTTATTCGTCTCTTTTCTCTCCCGACATGGTTTTTTTCCAAAGTTCGGTGCCTGTTGGAACACTTTCAGGATTGGTGATCATCTGGAATTTCAGCTGATCTGTTTTCTTGAAAGCATCGATCACAGCTTTAAAAGCCGGATACTTGGCCGCATTATCGCCTTTTACCAGCAGGTTCATTTTATCGCCCAGGTAGGCATCTGTAATAGCCCTCATCCAGGTAACCATCTGGTTATCGGTTGAGTCCAGTACAGGAATACCGGGTAATTTTTCGCCCTTACGCTGTTCTTCAGGTAATGCCAGAAAAGAGGCCATCTGTCCGAAGGGTGCGCCATAAAAACCTGCTTTTTTGAATGCAGCAACATCCATATTCAGGTTCAATTGCGAGTTCAGCGCATTACACACCGCTTCTTTCTTTTGTTCTTCATCCATCGTAATAAATACCTTGCCATCCTTGTCGATCGTAATCATTACAATGTCTTTATCGGGGGCCACTTTTGCTGCCACTGAATTAGGAGTGGTTACAGCAATGGCTTCAGCCGGTTTAAACTTTGTAGTCAAGATAAAGAACGACAACAGGAGAAAGGCCACATCGCACATGGCTGTCATGTCGATATTGGTACTTTTACGAGGTAATTTGGCTCTTCCCATTGTTATTTATTTATAGCATTCACTAATTAAGATTCAAAACTTTTCATTTTCCATATAAATAATCAACGATTATTTATAGTTGGCAGCAAAGCTTTGAGTTAAAGTGAATCCAGACTCGTCGATACCATAAGTGATACCATCGATACGAGTGGTAAACATATTATACATAATGATCGCAATCGCAGAGGTACCGATACCCAGTGCAGTATTGTACAGGGCCTCAGAGATACCTTGAGACAGTTCACGTGCAGCTTCTCCACCACCTTCATCACCTAGTTTAGAGAATGAACGGATCATACCCAATACGGTACCGAACAGACCCAACAGGGTTGCTACAGAAGCGATGGTTGAAAGGAACACAAGGTTCTTTTCCAGCATTGGTAATTCCAGTGCAGTAGCTTCTTCAATTTCTTTCTGAATATTCAATACTTTCTGCTCGGTAGCGAGTTCAGTATTGCTGATCATTTCTTTATACTTACGCAGACCTGCTTTCATAACATTACCTACAGATCCTTTTTGCTTATCGCACTCAGCCAAAGCTTTATCAACTTCTTTGTTAGCCAGGTGGAACTGTACTTTACGGATAAACTCAGCAATATTACCGGCACCAGTTGCCTTAGAGATAGTGAGCATTCTTTCGATACTGAAAGTAACTGCAATCAGGAATGAACCAATCAGGATCGGTACTACGATACCACCTTCATACATTTTTGTGAAAGTACCTTTTGGACCCTGGTGTGCAGGCCAGAACCAATGACTTGGATCAGGATCTGGATTGGTAAAATTACCAGCACTTCCTAACACTATGCGCCAGATAAAATAACCACCCAGAATACATAAAATGGGGGCAAGTGTTGCAACTAAATTACTGTCCTTTTTAGGTTGAACAGACGTGGAGCTTTTTGGAGCTGTTGCAGTTGGTTTTGTCTCAGCCATGATTCGATTGATTTTTGTTTTTTAAAATAACAGTTGAGTTAAAAAATTATCCTCGCAATGCTAATGAAAAATGTAATTCACAGGTCAAACATTGTTTCAAAAGTCCGAAAGGGGTTACAAAATAGGTATTTTCCTGAAAGCGGCAAATTTGATTCGGCAAAAAGCCGCAAAGCTGTACACTTTCAAGGGTGGGCAAGATAAGGGGTTTCTTAAAAACCTGAATTACCTTTTCACCGACCCAAATTAAAGATTTTACCTTTCATCCAACACTATCGGAAAAAAAATTGTTGATTAATTTACGATGCTATCTTTAACGATTATTCAAAACCATTTAACTGAAACAATGAGAAATTATTTTATCGCAGCAGCAATGCTGGTTTCTACTGTGTCGGTTGCCCAAACCAGAGACACCACCCGCCCGGCTGGTACGCCTCAGATCGGCAATCTTCCCGGAGGGTTTACCGGCGGTGCTCCACGTCAGGGCCCGAGGGCTTACAAAGACGTTATTACAGGCAGAGCAGTATCACAGAAAGGTATGATTACGGTTCATAAAGTAGATGATAAATACTACTTTGAAGTACCCAATACCATCTTAGGCCGTGAAATTCTTGCAGTTACACGTTACATTAAAGTACCTGCCATTTCTGGTGCCGGTCGTGGTGCCTATGGTGGTGAAGTGGCCAACCAGCAAACCCTGGCTTTTGAAAAAGGCCCTAACAGCAATATCTTTCTGCGTACCATTACACTGATCAACGCAGCAGATCCTAAAGATGATATCTATAAAGCTGTTACCAATTCTAACCTGAATGCCATTGCCGCCTCTTTCCCCATCGCGGCATTTGGTAAAGACAGTGCCTCTGTGGTACTGGATGTTACCGATTATTTTAAAGGCGATAACCAGGTGGTTAGTATCAATGCCAATATCAAACGTTCTTTTGGTCTTGGTCCGATTGCCGGCGACAGGTCTTATATCCAGAAAATCAGTACTTACCCCATTAATACCGAAATCAGAACGGTTAAAACCTTTAGTGCAGGTGGCGGCGGAGCCGTGATCAGCCTTGGTGGCGGCGGTGGTAGCAATATCCCGGCAGCAAGTGCCTCAGGTGCCGTTACCATTGAACTGAATACTTCCATGTTATTACTGCCTGAAAAACCAATGACACCAAGAATTGCAGATAAGCGTGTTGGTTTCTTCACAGATGATTATGTACTCTTCGGCGATGATCAGCAGAAAGTAGAAAACAAGGAATTTGCTGTTCGTTGGAGACTGGAACCCAAAGACGAAGATGCCGACAAATGGAAAAGAGGTGAACTGGTTGAACCCAAGAAACCCATTATCTATTATATAGACCCCGCTACTCCCAAGCAGTGGAGAAAACACCTGATCCTCGGTATTAATGACTGGCAGAAAGCTTTTGAAAAAGCCGGTTTTAAAAATGCCATCATCGGTAAAGAGTGGCCAGAGAACGACACTACCATGAGTCTGGAAGATGCGCGCTATTCTGTAGTTCGCTATTTCGCTTCTCCAACAGAAAATGCATACGGACCTAATGTGCACGATCCAAGAAGTGGTGAGATCCTTGAAAGCCATATTGGCTGGTACCATAATGTAATGAAACTGGTACACGACTGGTATATGATTCAAACCGCTGCTACAGACCCCCGTGCCCGTAGTATGAAATTTGATGATGATTTGATGGGTGACCTGATTCGCTTTGTGTCATCACATGAAGTAGGACATACACTCGGTCTGCGCCACAACATGGGGAGCAGCAGCAAGACACCGGTTGATAAATTACGTGATAAAGCATGGGTTGAAGCCAATGGACATACTGCTTCTATCATGGACTATGCCCGTTTTAACTATGTGGCTCAGCCTGAAGACAATATTTCTAAAGCAGGTTTATATCCACGTATTGGCGACTATGATGCATGGGCCATGCGTTGGGGTTATGGCTATATTCCAGGTGCTACTGAGGAAGAGGTAAAAAAGAACAGTAACAAACTGGTTACTGAAACACTGAAAGCCAATCCACGCACATGGTTTGGCACTTATGAGTCTGGCAATCAGGCCGACCCAAGAAGCCAGAGCGAAGACCTGAGTGATAATGCAGTTAAGGCAAGTGATTATGGTGTAAAAAACTTACAGCGTATCCTGACTAACCTGAATGAGTGGACCAAAGAAGAAGGCGATCAGAATGAAAATATTGCTACCATGTATGGTCAGCTTTTAGGACAGTTCCGTCGTTATGTTGGTCATGTTACCCGTAACATTGGTGGTGTATATGAAACTTTTAAAGTAGCTGAGCAGGATGAGCCTGTTTATGAGCCTACTCCAAAAGCCATGCAGCGCGATGCATTGGGTTACCTGAACCGTCAGGTATTCCAGACGCCAACCTGGTTGATTGATAAAAAAATCTGGAACAAGATTAATGCACCGGGTACTGCTGATCCTTTAGCAGCAACACAGGAAGGTACATTGGCTGGTTTGCTGACACTCGACAGACTGAATCGTATGCAGTATAGTGCAGAACGTTTTGGTGCTGATAAAGCTTACAGTGCGCTGGAAATGATGGGCGATCTGCAGAATGAATTATTCAGTGAGTTGAAATCAAATAAAGCTATCGACAACTATCGCAGAATGTTGCAGAAGAGCTATGTAGAGAAACTGAATAATTTACTCAATCCTCCTAATATTACCGTAACAGGAATTATTATTGGTGGTGGCGGATTCAACAATCCTTATGCTTCAGGCGCAAACAGTCGCAGTGATGTTTACAGCATTGCACGTGCCCAACTTACACAGTTGCGTGCACAGGTAAATGCAGCAGCAGCTACCAATGCCGACAGAATGAGCAAGATCCATTTACAGGACCTCGCTGAGAAAATAAAGAGAGCATTAGATCCTAAATAAAAGCAGGATTTATCTCTATTAAAAGGCGCAGTAACTATTTACTGCGCCTTTTTTAATTTGGAAATTTGTGAATTTGGAGATTTGGAAATGAGTACAAATTTGAGTGGCTGGTTAAAAAATTAAACAACTGCGTTGTTTAATCCCCCCATTTCCAAATTTCCAAATTGCCTCATTTTCTCCACAGGAGTTCCTTGAACAAATTATCTTATATTGTGTAAAACCATTCGTATGCTTGAACCATGGCGCACCGGAAAAGTCATCAGGATTGAAGACGCTACCGATTCTACACGTCGTTTCTGGATCGAGATCCCGGAATTGGCTTCCTTTGATTTCAAACCCGGACAGTTTGTAACACTGGATCTCCCGATTCATGAAAAAAAGAACAAACGCTGGCGCAGCTATTCCATTGCCTCGGCACCGGATGGAACCAATATTATTGAACTCGTCATCGTATTACTCGAAGATGGCGCAGGCACTAATTATTTATTTAAAGAAATACAGGTAGGCAGTGAATTAACACTTCGTGGTCCACAGGGTGTATTTACCTTACCTGAGATGATTGAGAAAGATCTTTTTCTGATATGTACCGGAACAGGTATTGCACCTTTCCGTTCCATGGCACATCATATTCACCGGCACAAACTTCCACACCAGGAAATACATATTATTTTCGGCTGCCGCAAACATGGCGATTGCCTGTATGGTCCTGAATTAAAACAGTTGGAAAAAGATGAACCGGGTTTTTACTACCATCCTGTTTTCTCCCGTGAAGAATTGGTTCCTGATGGCGCCTATACCGGATATGTTCACGGTGTGTACGAAGAATTACTCCGCATCAATAAAAAACCCGCCCATTTTTATCTCTGTGGCTGGAAAAATATGATCGATGAAGCGAAGCAACGGATTATTGCTATGGGGTATGAGAAGAAAGATATTCATCTGGAACTGTATGGGTGAGGAAACAGAGGAATAAGAAATAAGGAATAAGAAAGTCAATAGAGAAATAAGGAATCAGGAAGGGAGGGGTTTTCGGGTATTGTTCTTTTTGGCGGTATCAATGCTTTTAAGGAAGATAAATACGAGTTCTGTACATTCTTGTCTTATTGTTGACAGGTTAATTGGAATTTCCCAGTTCAATTTTTCTATAATAGCCAGGCAATTTCTTGTTTCGCGCAATTCTTTGAGTGCGACTTTCATTTTATGAATAAAATCGGTTCTGGATTCTGCGGATTGGGCCTCGCCATAATGCAAAGCCGGTGCTGACCCACTTCTGGTCAATTGCCCTCCCAAATGATTTCCTGCAAATGTCCTCGGAAGTTTCTCTGCCGTCTGAATACAGCAAACTGCAAATTGAATCAACCTGTCTTCAAGATCAAATTTGTATCTGGTTTCCATACAACAGCTTTATCACACAAATTTCATCTATATACTTAAAAAAAAGTAGCGTATTTATACTGTGTATAAATACGCTACTCATATTACTTTCTTATTCCTTATTTCCTATTTCTTATTCCTCTGTTTACAACGCCTCTGTGACAATTCTCCTGACCTCTTTCATCGCAACTCTTTCCTGCATCATGCTATCTCTATGCCTGATGGTTACCGTGCCGTCTTCTTTGGTTTGATGATCGATGGTTACGCAGAATGGGGTGCCGATGGCATCCTGGCGGCGATAACGTTTTCCGATGGCATCTTTTTCTTCATAGAAACATTTGAAATGCGGTTTGCATTCTTCCAGTAACTCTTTTGCAATTTCTGGCAAACCATCTTTTTTCATCAGCGGAAGAATGGCCAGTTTGTTGGGTGCAATTTTTGCCGGAATACGCATCACTACCCGGCTATCTGTTGAACCATCTTCTTTGGTAAGGGTTTCTTCGTCATACGCATGACTCATCACCAACAGGAACATACGATCCAGACCGATGGATGTTTCTACTACATAGGGAATATAGTTGCCATAAGGTTTCCCTGTTGAAGGATCAACATCAGCATCAAAATACTGCTGTTTTTTCTTGCTGTATTCCTGGTGGCTCTTCAGGTCGAAATCGGTTCTGCTGTGAATACCTTCTACTTCTTTGAAACCAAACGGAAACTCATATTCAATATCCAACGCTGCATCGGCATAATGCGCCAGTTTTACGTGATCGTGGTAACGGTATTTTTCTGCCGGAATGCCAAGGCTCTTGTGCCAATTCAGTCTTTCCTGTTTCCAGTAATTATACCATTCCATCTGTGTGCCGGGGCGAACAAAAAACTGCATTTCCATCTGTTCAAATTCACGCATGCGGAAGATAAACTGGCGTGCCACAATTTCATTACGGAATGCTTTACCTGTTTGTGCAATACCAAAAGGTATTTTCATTCTCGCCGTCTTCTGCACATTCAGGAAATTCACAAAAATACCCTGTGCCGTTTCGGGACGCAGGTAAATAGTATCGGCATCTTCGGCCACCGAACCCAGTTGGGTTGAGAACATGAGGTTGAACTGGCGTATATCGGTCCAGTTGGCTGTACCACTTACACTACAAACAATTTTCTGGTCGGTCATCAACTGTTTTAGTCCCGCAAAATCTTCTGCTGCCAATAATTGATCCATTTGCGCAATCAATGCATCGGCTTCTGATTCCGCACCTTTTTCTCGTAATTGATCCGCTTTGGCCTCAATCAAATGATCAACCCTGTATCTTTTCTTACTGTCTTTATTATCGATCATCGGGTCACTGAAATTGTCTACGTGACCGCTGGCTTTCCATGTGGTGGGGTGCATAAAGATGGCCGCATCGATACCAACAATATTGTCGTGCATCTGCGTCATGCTTTTCCACCAGTAATCACGGATATTTTTCTTCAGTTCGCTACCATACGGACCATAGTCATATACCGCACTTAACCCGTCATAAATTTCACTACTCTGAAATACAAATCCATACTCTTTGGCATGTGATATAATGGCCTGGAAACGATTGTCTTGTTGTATGCTCATAACGGGGCAAAAGTAAGAGAATAAGCTACAAGCTGCAAGCGACAAGCAACAAGTAGTGTAAAAAAGATAATATGAATAAGAAAGTGGGGGCAAGTTACAAGCGACAGGTTACAAGTATTCTAACCCAAACCTTGTGGCTTGCAGCTTGTGGCATGTAGCTTCCCTCCTGGCCTTTCCTCATTTTTTTTAGCCCGGCTCACTGAAAACCTATAGTTTTAATGCGCTCAAAAAAAATACAACATGCTCAGAAAAACATGCTTCAGGCTGCTTTGTTTATTGATGCCGGCCTTTGCTTTGGCCCAGCAAACCACAGAGTACCCTAACGATTACCTTAGCCCCGAGTTTCATGCCGGTCGCCGTGCCGCTTTCAGGGAAATGATGCCCAATAACTCCGTAGGCGTATTTTTTGCCTCCCAGGTAAGGGTAAGAAACAATGATGTAGACTACCAATATGCACAAAGTAAAAATTTCTACTATTTCACTGGACTGGAAGAGCCCAATTCTCTTTTACTCCTCTTCAAACAACCAGTAACCATTCTGGGTGCTACAGGAACCGAGTTCATTTTTGTGCAAAACCGCAATCCACAACAGGAAATGTGGACAGGTAAAATTCTGGGTGTAGAAGGTGTAAAGAATAAATACAAAATTCAAAACGTATTCACCAACGATAAATTCACGGCCAGTACTTTCGACTTTAATACAGTTGATTCTATCCTGAGTTTATACAAAGGGGAAGGTATTCTCTCGAAATACAGTACCGGCGACCAATTATCGCGGATGGCTGGTATTATAGATAATGTCATCAATTCCGGGAAAAAACTTGCTGATCCTCGTTATTCTACCAACAGGATTATGTCTGCTTTAAGAGGTATTAAACAACCAGAAGAAATCAGGTTGCTGGAAAAAGCTACACTCATGAGCTGCGAAGGTCATAATGATGTAATGCGTGCAATTAAACCCGGCATGACAGAATACCAGGCCCAGGCCATCATGGAATATAATTTCAAGAAAAATGGTTCTGAATATCCCGGCTATCCCAGCATTAACGGATCTTCAGAAAATGCATGCGTTCTTCATTATGTTACCAATCTTCGTTTAATGAAAGATGGAGATCTGCTACTGAGTGATTGTGCAGCAGAATACCATGGCTATACGGCTGATGTTACCAGAACCATTCCGGTAAATGGCAAATTTACTCCCGAGCAAAAAATCATTTATGAGCTGGTTCTCGAAGCACAGGATTCTGGTTTTGCAGCCTGTAAACCCGGCAATGCATTTGGCGCTGTTGATGCGGCCGCACGTCGTGTCATCAATCGCGGACTCATTAAACTGGGTATTGCAGCCAATGAACAGGAAGCACGTCAATATTTCCCACACGGTACATCTCACCATCTCGGATTGGATGTACACGATATGGGACCACGTACTTTACAGGAAGGAGTTTTCTTAACAGTAGAACCCGGCATTTATATTCCACCGGGAAGTAAGTGCGACAAAAAATGGTGGAGCATCGGTGTTCGTATTGAAGACGATATCCTGATTACCAAAGACGGTCACCGTAACCTCTCTGCCTCTTCTCCCCGTTCTGTAGCGGAAATTGAGAAAATGGCGAAGCAGAAAAGCATTTTTGGAAAATAACCAACAGAGAAATGTCGAATATCCAACGTCGAAGTAAAATCGCACTTCAACATTGGATATTCGACATTTCTCTGTTCTTCTGTTACTTCAGCTTCTCATTATTCTTATGCCGCTCTGCGTCGCGGATATTTTTTTTGTTGAAATTTTTCTCCAGCGCTTCCGTCAGGTTTACACCGGTTTGGTTGGCCAAACAGATGAGCACCCATAGTACATCGGCCATTTCATCGCTGATTTCTTTTCCTTTATCTGATTCTTTAAACGACTGTTCTCCATATTGCCGCACCATCAGCCGGCTCAGCTCTCCTACTTCTTCCATCAATATGCCAAGATTGGTTAACTCGTTAAAATAACGAACACCTGTTGTGTTGATCCATTGATCTACCTGTTGTTGCGCCTCTTGTATTGTCATGGTATTATTGTTTTGTATTGATGGTCAATTCGCCATGTATGGTTTTTATTTTCATGACCGTTGCAATAGATAAAGCTCTTTGTTTAGCCAGCTCTGCTTTATCACCTGAAAATAATTCATCGATTGTTGACTGGAATAGGTTTACCCATCTTTCAAAATGCTGATCGGTAAAAGCAGACTTGGCGTGCAGCTGCTGATGAACTGCAATAGCATTCGATTTATACCTGGCAACACCAAATAATACCGTTTCCCAGAAATCAATAATTACCGGCAGGTGTTGTTCAAGATCCATTTGAATCACTTCAGTAAAATAGTGACCAATGATTTCATCTGGAATGGCTTTTGCGTAAAATACACGCATCAATTTTTCAATATCTTCTCTGTTTTCAATATCCATCACTCTTTGTTTTTCGAATCCATGACAATGGTTACAGGACCGTCGTTCAGCAGACTCACTTTCATATCGGCGCCAAAAATACCTGTCTGAACAGGTTTACCCAGATCAAGCGATAACTGAGCTATCATGGATTCATAAACCGGTATGGCAATTTCGGGTTTCGATGCTTTTATATACGATGGCCGGTTTCCTTTTTTTGTACTTGCATGCAGGGTAAACTGGCTTACAAGTAAAATTCCGCCTTCGGTATCTTTTACAGAGAGATTCATTACACCGTCGGCATCATCAAAAATTCGGATATTCACAATTTTATTACTCAGCCATTCAATGTCTTCTTTTGTGTCTGCATCTTCAATACCCATCAGTACCAGTAACCCCTTCCCAATGCTGCCCGTAATATTTCCATCTACCCTTACTGACGCTTCGCTCACTCTTTGTATCACAATTCTCATAATTGATTCCGCTTTTTGTACGAACTTTATTTTGAAATGAAGATAGATATTAGAACTGAGATATTGTTTCAGACTGCACGCAGCGGTGGCAAAGGTGGCCAGAATGTAAACAAGGTGGAAACCATGGTGGAAGGCCGTTGGAAAGTGGCCGATTCTGTATTTTTTTCTGCTGAACAAAAGGCCCTGATTATAGAAAGGCTCAGTAATCGTATTACCGACGATGGTTATTTGCTGGTGAAATCGCAGTCTGAAAGATCGCAACTGGGTAATAAGGATGAAGTGATCCGCAAAATAACACAGCTGATAACGACTTCCCTGATTAAACGGAAAATACGAAAGCCCACCAAACCCACCAAAGCAGCGAAAGAGAAAAGACTGGAGTCAAAGAAACAACATACAAGGAACAAGGAACTAAGAAAAAGAATCAACAAGAACGATTATCTCTGATTTGTGAAAAGAACTGCAATACTCATATTCCTATTTATCTGTCAGTCTCTGATGGTGTCTGCACAAAAAAAACAGACACTTACCATACGTTTCAACAATCGCTTTGGCAATGAACAATTGCTTCCTGAACAAACCTATTCACTAAATAATACCGATACACTAGTTGTTAATCGTTTCAAATATTATATCTCAAATATTCAGCTTACGAATACTGAGGGTAAAACCATTATTCCCGAAAACCAATATTTTCTTGTTGATATTGCAGATGAAAAAAGTTTATCGATTCAACTGAATATACCAGAAGGAAAATATACAGGCATCCGTTTTTTATTAGGGGTTGACAGTATCCGTAATGTTTCGGGCGTACAAACTGAGGCGCTCGATCCATTACATGGCATGTTCTGGACCTGGAACAGTGGCTATATAATGGCCAAATTAGAAGGCACAGCCAGCAGTTCCATGATTGCAGGTAAACAGTTTACTTATCATATTGGCGGTTTTCGAAAGCATCATAATACCACCAGACTCATTCAACTTCAGTCACCAGCATTTACAGATTCAATCACCATCATTGCCGACGCAGCAAAATGGTTCAATGGCATCAATATTTCCAAAGAACCTGTTTGCCACAGTCCGGGTACCCTCGCTGTTCGTTTTGCAGACAATTACAGTAAAATGTTTTCCATCGCAGTAAAAGAATGAGATACCAGAAAACGATAATCGCGCTTTTGTTATTGAGTATCCTGTGTACCGGCTGGATGTATATGGGAAATTATTTCGCGCCTACACCTGTTCGCTTCCTCGTACCAAAGGGCTGGCCACAGCCCGTATATAATTTTAAAGAGAATCCTCTCACAAAAGAAGGAATTGAATTGGGCAGACAGTTATTTTATGATACACGTTTAAGTAAAGATGGTACTATTTCATGTGGCACCTGTCACCAGCAGTTTGGGGCTTTCAATACCTATGACCATCCGCTGAGTCATGGTTTTAACAACTCACTCACTACACGTAATGCTCCGGGTTTATTTAACCTGGCCTGGCAAAAAGAATTTATGTGGGATGGTGGCATCAATCACCTCGATCTTCAGCCACTCGCCCCCATTACTGCAGAAAATGAAATGGCCGAAAGTCTGGTTACTGTGATCAAAAAACTACAGGCAGAAAAAGAATACCGGAAATTATTCAAAGCGGCGTTTGGTGATGAAACGATCAATACACAACGTTTAACCAGGGCTATCAGCCAGTTTCTGCTCACTTTTATCAGCAGTAACAGTAAATACGATCGTGTTAAAATGGGGCTGGATAGTTTTATCCTTCCCGAGAAACTGGGTTATGAAATTTTCCAAAAAAAATGTGTGAGTTGTCATACAGAGCCCTTTTTTACCGACTACAGTTATAGAAATATTGGCATGCCTGTTGATCCGTTTTTAAAAGACCTGGGGCGGATGAAAATCACCAGTGAAAGCAATGATTCTTTAAAATTCCGTGTACCGAGTCTGAGAAATGTAATGCGTACTTTTCCTTATGGCCATGACGGTCGTTTCTTTTCCGTACTCAGTGTAATGGAGCATTACAGGAAAAACATGGTGATCAGTGCCACTACCGACAGTTTATTAAGAAACAGGCTTCCATTATCTAATTTCGAGATTGGGCAGCTTACGGCATTTCTGTACACACTTACCGACAGTAGTTTTCTCCAGAATCCACATCTTGCCGCTCCCGGCAAAGGCATCAGCACTACTGCGCCTGCAGATATTCATAATAAATAATGAATGTTCCGGTCTATTCTTGAATTTAAAGCGAAGAAATGCGATGTTTGTGAGATGAGTCCGAAAGACCGGAAGACAGGAAGTCTGCAAGCAATTCACTATTGGTTATTTCCTGTCTTTCGGACTTTCGGTCTCCAGACTTTCGGACTAAAAACACTTCATTGAGCAGTATCAAAAAATTAGCAGGACAAACATTATGGTATGGGGTACCCACCATTGCCGTTCGTTTTTTGGGCTATGCTTTAAATATTCTTTTGTTCTGGTGGTATGAACCAAGCAGTACAGCAAGCATCACCCAGATATATGCAGCGATTCCTTTTTTAAATATCTTATTTACTTACGGTTTAGAAACCAGTTATTTCAGGTTTATACAGGATCATGATAAAACAAAAGTGTTCAATACTTTTTTGTCTTCCATTATCGTAACTACGGTTGTTTTAACGGGTCTTTTATTATGGCAGGCACCAGCAGTGGCTGGTATGATTGATTTTGCCGAACATCCTGAATATATCCGTTGGATGGCATGGATTCTTTTTTTTGATACCCTTTCTGTAATTCCTTTTGCTAAACTAAGACAGGAAGGACGACCACGTATGTATGCTTTTATCAAAGTATTCAGTATTGTGGTAAATGTTTTACTGGTATTATTCTTTATTGGTCTATGCCCCAAATTATACCGGGAAAACCCTGAAAGCATATGGTTATCGGTATACGATCCATCCGTCGGTATTGGTTATTATATTATTGCCAATGTAATTACCGCCGTACTTACGCTGCTATTACTTACTAAAGAATTATGGGGGTTCCGGTTTTCTTTCGATTTTAATCTTTGGAAAGCTGTAATGAAATATTCTTACCCATTAATTATTGTTGGATTGGGAGGCATGATCAATGAAATGCTTAGCAGGTTAGTGTACACAAGGGTATTGGATCTGCCGCGCGATGAAGAATTACGTCAACTGGGTATTTTTGGCGCCAACTATAAAGTGGCTGTATTGATCACCATTTTTATTCAGGTATTCAAAATGGGGGCAGAGCCATTTTTCTTTAACCAGTCTAAAGAAGAAAATGCACCACGCACTTACGCCAGGGTAATGAAATTCTTTGTGATTGCCTGTGCATTCATGTGGCTGGCCATTGTTGTTAACCTTCCCCTGATCAAATACCTTGCCTATCGCACCAATGCTGGAGCGTATGGAGAAGGTCTTTCCATTGTTCCTATACTCGCCATGGGCAGTGTGTTTCTGGGTATTTATTATAACCTGAGTGTCTGGTATAAGCTTACCAACAAAACACTTACAGGTGCATGGATTACAATAGCCGGTGCCGGTATTACCATTCTGCTCAACATCTGGTGGATACCACTATTTGGTTATAATGGCAGTGCCTGGGCCACTTTTGTCTGTTATGCTTTTATGATGGTTATGAGTTATAAACTCGGACAAAAGCACTACCCTATTCCCTATGCTACAAAAAAACTGATTGCCTATCTTGTTATTGTTATACTGCTGTTTTTAATACACCAATTGTTTGTGTATTTTCTTCCGCAATTCTGGCTTGGCATAGCTTTTGGCTTCTTACTGCTGGGTGTTTTCGGCTGGTTTATTTTACTGGTAGAAAGAAAAGAATTTAAAAAGATGCCGGTAATTGGCAAATACATCAAATAAATATTATGGTATCAGCCAAAAAATTCGGAGAGATCGCTTTGTCAATGACGGATACAGATGTAATCCCTCATTTTGATAAACAGGCTTTCAGGAAAAACAAAAAGATATTTGCTTCCGTTCACCCAGAAACATTACTGGCAATGGTTAAACTAACCCCGGAACAACAATCGGTTTACCTGCAATCACCCGGCAATATATGCTATGCGGCATCGGGTGCCTGGGGCAGAAGTGGGTGTACCCTTTTTAACCTGGAGAATGTTCATATACCCCTTACAAGAGAATTAATAAAACTGGCCTGGGGCAATATTAGCAGCAGTGAAAAAAGTTAATTGTTCTTCGTTAAACTTTATCAATTGTTTACCGCAGGGAACATGAGTACGCGGTAGTATTATTTAAGTTCTTTTATAAAAACCCTGAACCGTTTATACAGTTCTCCACCGAGCTTCTCACATTCTGCACGCATGGTACGATTGGTTTCAAGAATGAGATGACTATCCATATGTGTCATTCTTTTTGCTGAAGCTGTTTTGATCAATGCCATAGCCATAAACACATCTAACCCTTTACCACGATAGCCTTCTTTAACGGCACCCAGTAAAAGATTGAGTTGTTTGCTCTTTCGCATAGCTGAAAGAATATACAGCAGTCCGAAAGGAAATAATTTTCCCTTTGCTTTTTGTAAACCTTTGCTCATATCGGGCATAGCCACTACAAATGACAATAATGTTCCTTTATCATCCACTATTGCTTTTACAAAAGAAGGATTGAGTATAGGCAGGTATTGTTTCACCATTTTATCTATTTCACTATCCGACATCGGAACAAAACCAAAGAGCGATCTGTATGTTTCATTAATGAGCTGAAACACGGGTAGTACATAAGGTTTCAGTTCTTTTCTGCTCCTGAACTCCAGCAGATGCACCTGCGTGTTTTGTGCAACCCTTGTCAATACACGTTCATACAATGCAGGTAGTTGATCGGGTATGGGTATGCGATACGATACACAATCGAGATACTTACTATAACCCAATGATTCTAATAGCAAGGGCATATAAGCCGGATGCGCTGGTGTAGCAATAACCGGCAAGTGCTCCAGTCCATCTATCTGAAAACCCTGTGGATCTTTATCAGAAAAACCAAATGGACCTATCAGTTGATGCATTTCATTTTCACTTGCCCATTCTTCTACTGTTTGCAGGAGTAATGATGCTACCTGCAAATCATTGATGCAATCCATCTGGAAAAATCTGGCTGTTTTTTCCTCGTGCAGGCGGTTGTATTCCTGGTGAATAATACCCATGATGCGCCCTACAGGTTCATCATTTTTATAAGCGATCCATCTCTCAACGATGGCGTAGGCTAAGGCAGGATTTTTTTGGGAGTCATGAAACTGGTATTCGTCTGCATACAGTGGTGGTACCCAGCGGGGATCATCTTTATAGAGTTTTGAGGGCAGCTTTATAAAGTTACCCAGCTCATTGCTGTTCTTTATTTTCTGAATACGTAAACCCTGATGAAGCATTGCCAAACTTAAGTTTTTTATCTTTGTGCTATGGCAGAAGACTTAAGTATCATTAAAGGCGATAAAGAGGCGCAATATGTGTCGCTTATCCCTCAAATAAAAGCATTACTGGAAGGCGAAACAGACCTGGTAGCCAATCTCGCCAATATTGCCGCTGCATTAAAAGAACAGTTCGGTTGGTTTTGGGTTGGTTTTTATTGGGTGAAAAATGATGAGCTGGTACTGGGGCCTTTTCAGGGACCTGTTGCCTGTACACGTATCCGTAAAAGAAGAGGTGTATGTGGCACCAGTTGGGCAGAAGCCAAAACCCTGATTGTTCCCGACGTTGAAAAATTTCCCGGACATATTGCCTGCAGCAGTCTGTCAAAATCTGAAATCGTTGTTCCCATTATCAGAAATGGAGAAGTGCTGGGTGTTTTAGATGTAGATGCCAGCGAACTGGATCAATTTGATGAAGTGGATCAGCGGTATCTGGAGGAGATTGTTAAATTAGTGAGTGGTGAGTGGTGAGTAGTGAGTAGTGAGTAGATATTAAAAACTCACTACTCACTACTCACTTCCTCAACTCACCCCGGCCCTCTCTGCTGCGCAAAGAGGGAGTAGTATTGGGCGCTCCTCTCACGTCTCACCTCTCACGTTTCACGTAATCTGACATTTTTCCCTTATCTTTGCATCATTCATATACTCTCTCTACACGACCGATTTCCTTCCGTGACAAAGTTCATCAGTCTTTTAACAGGTAGCTACAAGCATCCACAGTAGGAAGGTTATATAACAACTGAGCGATTTCAGTTGTGTTGTATTAAAAATTTATTCCATTGACATTTGATTCATTGAATCTGATCGAGCCCATTTTACGTGCGCTCCAGACAGAAGGTTACACTATCCCTACGCCCATCCAGCAACAGTCTATTCCGGTAGTATTAGAAGGAAAAGATTTACTGGGTTGCGCACAAACAGGTACAGGTAAAACAGCCGCTTTTGCCATTCCTGTTTTACAACTATTGGTACAGCAGAAAAATGCAGCACCCGGTATTAAAGCACTTATCCTTACACCTACAAGAGAGCTGGCTATTCAGATCGATGAAAGTTTTGCTGCTTATGGTCGTTATACACAACTCAGACATACTGTTATTTTTGGTGGTGTATCTCAGTTACCACAAACACAGGCTTTAAAAAGAGGTGTAGACATATTGATTGCTACACCGGGTCGTTTACTTGACCTGATGCAACAGGGTTTTATCAATTTACATCAGTTACAATTATTTGTATTGGATGAAGCCGATCGTATGCTCGACATGGGTTTTATTCATGACGTTAAAAAAGTAATTGCCAAATTACCGGCGAAAAGACAAACACTTTTCTTTTCAGCTACCATGCCGCCTGAAATTGCAGGACTGGCCAACAGTATTTTAAACCATCCTGTAAAAGTAGAAGTAACACCTGTTTCTTCTACCGTAGAAAAAATTGAACAGTCGGTTTATTTTGTTGAGAAGCAAAACAAACGTTTACTGTTGAATCATTTATTACAGGATGCGACTATTGAAACCGTACTGGTTTTTACGCGTACCAAACATGGTGCCGATAAAGTGGTAAAAGACCTTCATAAAGCAGGTATTGGTGCCGCGGCTATTCATGGCAACAAATCGCAGAATGCACGTCAGCGTGCTTTGACTGATTTTAAAACAGGCAACCTGCGGGTACTGGTTGCAACAGATATTGCAGCAAGAGGTATTGATGTGGAGCAGTTATCGCACGTCATCAATTACGAATTGCCTAATATTCCTGAAACCTATGTTCACCGTATCGGAAGAACGGGCAGAGCAGGTGCATCGGGTATTGCCATTTCGTTTTGTGATGCAGAAGAAAAAGCCTACCTCAAAGACATTCAGAAACTGATTGGCATTTCAATACCACAGGTAATTGACCAGCCTTATGCGATGAACGATATTTCACTGACGAATTTTAAACCGGCTCCCAAACAAAGCCAGGGTAATAACCGCCAGGGTAATAATGGTCAGCGCAGGTCTTTCAGAGGTGGCGACAGCAGAAGGTATGCTGGTAATGGCCAGCAAAGACAAAGAAGAGACTAGGAGAAAGAAATCAAGAATCAGGGATCAAGAGTCAAGATTCAGGGTTCAAGGAACAAGGATATAGGGATAAAAGCTATTTCGCTAATTTAGTAACATGAATCAGCGAAATAGCTTTTTTGCATTTATACTGCTGGTATGCTCCTGCAGTTTTTCTTTTGCACAAAAATCAACAGCCGTTTATTTTCCTCCGGCTGGAAAATGGGAGCAGCGTGTTCCATCCTCCCTTGGTATTAAAGAAAATATATTGAATGATGCCATCTCGCTTGCCAAAGCGGGCGAATCAAAAAATCCGCGCAGTATGGAGCTCAACCATTACCGCACATTTGGTAAAGAACCATTTGGAGAAGGTATTGGTCCATTTGCCGATCGTGGCGAGGCAACAGGTATTATTATCTACAAAGGATATATCGTAGCGCAATGGGGTGAACCCGATCGCTGCGATATGACACATAGTGTTACCAAAAGTTTTTTATCGGCCATTGTAGGTGTTGCTGTTGACAAGGGTTTGATTACAAATGTAACAGACACTGTGGCCGGATATGTTCCACCAATTGAATTATACCAGCCGCAACAACCCGTAAACAGACCTGCTGAAGCAATTGGACAGCCGCAAATGCTTTTCCCTTTCTCTTCACCGCATAACCAAACCATTACCTGGGACGATCTGCTTCGTCAAACCAGCGACTGGGAAGGTACACTCTGGGGTAAACCCGACTGGGCCGACAGACCAGATGCAGATGCTTCTAAATGGATGAACAGAACCCGAAACAAGCCAGGCACTACTTACGAATACAATGATGTTCGGGTGAATGCACTGGCATTGGCCGCAACAGGTGTGTGGCGTAAACCATTACCTCAGGCACTTAAACAATATATCATGGACCCCATCGGCGCCTCGAATACCTGGCGCTGGACGGGTTACCGGAATGCATGGATTGTATTGGACGGACAGCCAGTACAGTCGGTTAGTGGTGGCGGACATTGGGGTGGTGGTATGTTTATTAATGCATATGATATGGCCAGATTTGGATGGCTTACTTTAAACCGTGGTAAATGGAATGGTCAGCAATTGCTGAGCGAAACCTGGATTAAACAGTCATTAACACCTACCGCTCCCAAAACAGATTATGGTTATATGAACTGGTTTTTAAATACGGGTAAAAAGTTTTTACCCAGTGCCCCCGAAACCGCCTTTACACATGTTGGAAACGGTAATAATTTGATTTATGTTGATCCTGAGCATGAACTGGTGGCCGTAATACGCTGGATCGACAGCCGTTCGCAGAATGCTGTAATTGGAAAGATCATTGAAGCATTACCGGTTAAATAAAGGAAATGATTAGCGCGTATTTTTTGCGTAAATCCCCTACTTTTGCCACCCGATCTAAACAAATAAGCGGATGTGGCGAAACTGGCAGACGCACTAGACTTAGGATCTAGCGGGGTGACCCATGTAGGTTCGATTCCTATCATCCGCACACATTAATTCGCAATAAAAGACCCATTAGTTGGGTCTTTTTTGTTGGCTCTATGGTAGCCGAATTATTTAATCCGCTGAAAAACAGCTTCAATAATCTTTTCAAGCACCGGTTTTGCTTGTATCAACTCCTCTAATAATTTCTTTTGATTAAGCGCCCTGTTCAAATTATGATCAGGATATTTTGCACCATAATACCTGTCGTTCTCGAGGTAGTCGGTAGCGAAACGCAGGCACTGCATATAAATCATAAACTCTCCTGCATACACTAAAAGATTTCTTTCTGATGCGGTGAGTATATCTTTCATTTCTGAGAGATAGCCGTTTATAATGGCTTCAAAAAAATCTTCGCGGATGGTAACTTTATTAAAATCTGTTTCTTCTTCATTGGCAGTGCAGGTGAATGTGCGGATCATATCGCCGAGGTCGCTGATAAAATAACCGGGCATCACCGTATCGAGGTCTATCACAGCAAGTCCGCGATCCTGTTGGTCGAATAATACATTGCTTATTTTGGTATCATGGTGCATGGGGCGAAGAAGCATGCTGCCAGATTTCACCATGTTTTGAAATTGAGTAACAATACCTGAATGTTCTTGTAAGAAATTAATCAGCTCCTTTGCAGCCATAAGTCTTGATGGCTGAGCTGTTGTTACTGCTGTTTCAAAATGCTGATACCGCAATGTGAGATTATGAAAGTCTTCTATGGGGTTTCCGAGTTCCTTTGTATCAAGTGCATTCAGTCTTCTGGCAAATCCGGCAAACTGTCTGGCAGCCTCGAAAGCCTGCTTCGAATTATTCACCACCGTGTTACAAACAGAGTCTTCTAAAAAATGAAACATCCTGAAATAGCCGTTTCCCGCTACATACAGAAGTTCTTTGCCCTCTCTGTTTTTCAAAGGCAATGGCAGTGCATATGCAGGATAATGCAGGCGAATATGTTCAGCAATTTTTTTGAGGTTATGTTCAATGATAAACGGGTCTCTGAATACCTGGTCGTTCACTTTTTGAAGAATATAGGAACCATCTGCACCTGCAATCTTCCAAGTGGAGTTGATCAGTCCATTACCCATCCTTTCAATGTGTACAGCAGTTGTAATCTGTTCAAATGAATCGGCAACAGCAGAGGGTATAGATTGCTGCGTATATATTTCCGGTAGCTTAATACTCATCTGTTAATGCAAATACTGGTTTTCGATACATCCACTGTCCGCCGCTAAAATCGGGGAAAGCTATGGTTGAATTGCCGTTGGCAATAGACTGTTCACTTAAAGGTGTAATGGCACTCCATGCAGCCGCATCGTACACATCCATTGCTGTAGCTACATTGCGTTTTACCGATTCAATAAAAGAATGCACCACATAAAAATCCATTCCTCCATGACCCGATCCTTCTGCTTCTTTGCTCCATCTTGCCCATAAGGGATGATCGTATTTATCGAGCCATTCTTTGGCCGTATCCCACTGGTGTGCTTTTGCTGCTTTTTTCTCTATGTAGATACTCTTATTTACATCCATCCATATACCTTCTGTTCCCTGCACCCTGAAGCCTAATGAATAGGGTCTTGGTAAATTGGTATCGTGTTGTAAAAGGATGGTTTCTCCATTGGCACATTGCAGTGTTGTAGTAACTACATCACCCAGTTTAAATTCAATTTTGGCATTGGGATGATCTTTTCCGCAATGATCCTCCACATATTTATGCAGTCCTCTTGCTTTTGAAGCAAATGAATTCAGACTCACAAACCTGTTTCCCCGATTGATATTGATATAGTGTGCTATCGGGCCTATTCCATGTGTGGGATACAGATCACCATTTCTGTAAACACTGTGATGGGTGCGCCACCTGGCTTCTGTCCAGCCCTTATCACCAAATTCACAGCCTTTCCCATAAGCATCAATGCCGTTATTAAATTTCACTTCACGCAAATCGTGCTGGTAGCCGCCCTGTAAATGAACCAGCTCTCCAAACAGTCCCTGCCGCACCATATTCAGCACCGCCATTACATCTCGTCTGTAACATACATTTTCCAGCATCATTACATGCCCCTTGTTTCGTTCAGCAGCACGTACTACTTCCCAATGATCTTCGAGGGTAATACCAATCATTACTTCGGTACCAACATATTTAATACCAGCATCGAGCGAGGTAATGATCATTTCTTTATGCCACTCCCATGGTGTGGCTATCAGGATGGCATCTAATTTCGATTTCTCCAGCATGGTTTTCCATGCATAAGGATTGCCGGTAAATATTTCCGGCATTTTTTTCTGCGATTTTTCAATCATTTTTTTGGCACTTGCCAGCATTCTG
The DNA here is from genome assembly GCF_019264485.1 of Sediminibacterium sp. Classification (GTDB taxonomy): domain Bacteria; phylum Bacteroidota; class Bacteroidia; order Chitinophagales; family Chitinophagaceae; genus Sediminibacterium. The sequence continues at coordinate 2,147 of NZ_JAHVAA010000005.1, read as the reverse complement.
TCGTCAATATCACAGATGGCAACCAGTTCCACATCACTCCGGCGTAATAGAAGGTCGAGGTGGTTCTGCCCCCTTAACCCAACGCCAATAACTGCCATTCGAACCTTGTCTTTGTTGGCCGATGCCAGTAAGTTATTTACAGGCGCCATGGCAATAGCCGCTGCGGCCATGCCCGAAGAGGTAATAAATGTCTTTCGATTCATGTGCATGATACTTAATGGTTGATGCTCTTGTTTGAAGTAGCTATATCATCTGCTAGTTACTTCTCAGCCGTGACAAGTTAATACATCATAGCAATAAAAATGAAACCCTGGTTAGCGCAAACAGAAAAATGCAGGATAATTTCATTGTGTAATCAGCGGAGATAACAACGGGTATCATGAGTGTAATGCTGAAAATCGATACCTCATCAATCATATTGGGAATGGCAAAATACCTACGGGGATAATAAACCGATTGACAAATAAAAAGAGACTATCCGAAAGGTTTACGGATAGTCTCTTTTTATTTTAGATTCTATTAGTTGGTATAACCTGGGTTCTGCTGGATAACAGGGTTAGCCTGAATTTCAGCATTTGGAATAGGTAACAGGAAGCGGAAGTTACCTGCAGCTAATGTAGTTGCAGCGTTCACCTGAGGCAAATCAACAGTTAAACGAACAACAGGCAGATTTCTTCTTTTCAGGTCCCAGAAACGGTGACCTTCATAAGCCAGTTCCTTGAAACGCTCATCCATGATGGCAGTGATGGCTGCATCTTTGCTGGCTAATACAACAGGTGTATAACCAGTGATACGGGCAGTTCTCAGTGCATTCAGGTCTGTAGCAGCACCAACGAGGTCGTTGTTTTCTGCACGGGCTTCAGCACGGATCAGGTACATTTCACCAGTACGGAACACTTTGGCATCAGCTACGTTCTCAGTAGCAGTACCATAGGTAGTACCTTCATATTTCTTGATCAGACGAGTGTATTTACGACCTGTACCAACAAGCAATGGCTCGTTTTTAGCATACGCCCCAAAACGAACATCATTTGTCTGATCGTACATATCCCAGAGTTTCTGAGCGATGGTCCAGGTAATAGCACCGATATTGCTTGCACTGGCAGAAGTACCGCGCCATAAGCTACCGATACGACCACCCAGAGAAGCGGTACGGCTTAATTTGAAAGCAGTTTCGTTGCTATTGGCATCAGTCCAGATACCTGGGAAATTAGCACGTGTAGCTAAAGGAACCGCATTGATGTATTCTGTGCTGAATGTAATGGCATCATTCCACTCTTTCTGATACAATGCAACACGGGCCTGTAAAGCAGCAACGGCAGGACGTGTTGCTCTGTACACATTGGTACCTGAAAAATCAGTAGGTAGCAATGGTTTGGCAGCAGCCAGATCAGCTTTTAATTTCTGGAAATAAGGAGCTACCGTAATACGGGCCTGTGGCTGTAATGAAGGTGTTTCCATATAAGCCATAGCCAGATCGGTACCTACAGCACTATTGCTGTAATAACGATACAGTTCAAAATGGCAGAAAGCTCTCAGGAACAAAGCTTCACCTCTTAATCTTGAACGTTTAGTTTCATCAGCAGCATTGGCAGCTGTTGCATTTGGTAATGCCTGTAACACACGGTTTACACGGTCGATGATACGATAGTACAGGTTAAAAGCTGTATAACTATCACGGATAGAGATATCTGTTGAGCTGTACTGCCATTCGTGAACAGTAGCAGCATTGTAAAAATCTGCCGATACTACTTCATCTGCAAATACAGCATTCAGCAAAATGCCCATTTCTACGTTCATCGCAGCATACGCACCAATGATACCTTGTTCATTGTTGGTTACTGTTTTCAGGGCGATATCACCTGCAATCAGGTCAGTCTCTTTAATCTCTACCAGTTTCTGGCAGGAAAAAAGCGTAGACACCAGCATCGCAGTGAGGATCAGTATTTTCGTTTTTTTCATTGTCATTGTTTTAGAAATTCGATAATGAATATTAATGCCTAGTTTATTGAATTAGAAATTAATATCCAGACCAGCTACGAACATTTTAGGGTTAGGATATTCGTTCAAGCTGATATTGTTACCATCTTCAGGATCCAGACCTTTCCATGGGCTCCAGATAGCCAGGTTCTGTGCTTGCACATAGA